>NZ_OZ243890.1:1260000-2520000 GCF_965213555.1 Acuticoccus sp.
GAACCACACGTCGAGGTCGTCCACCACGAGCGCGCTCACGCCCGCGCCTCCACCGAGGGCGCCTCGTGCCAGGCGGGGTCCCGCTCCAGGACCTTCAGGCGCTCGGCCGGAGCCTCGAGCCGTGGCAGCGAGCCGATCAGGCCTTGTGTGTAGGGGTGGCTCGCGTCGTGCAGCCGGTCCGCACGCAGCGCCTCCACGATGCGGCCCGCGTACATGATGAGGACGCGGTCGCAGAACGAGGCGACGAGGTTGAGGTCGTGGCTGATGAAGATGAGCCCCATCCCGCGCTCGCTGACCAGGCGGTCCATGATCGAAAGCACCTGCGCCTGGACGGAGACGTCGAGCGCCGAGGTGGGCTCGTCCGCGATCAGGATGTCCGGCTCGGGGATCAGCATCATCGCGATCATGATGCGCTGACCCATGCCGCCGGAGACCTCGTGGGGGTAGGCGCGCAGCACGCGCTCGGGGCTGCGGATCGACACTGCCTCCAGCATGGCGATCGCCTTCTGCCTCGCGTCCGAGCGCGACCCGCCGTGCAGGCGGTAGGCCTCGACGATCTGGTCGCCCACCGTCATCACCGGGTTCAGCGAGAACTTCGGGTCCTGCATCACCATGGAGATGCGCTCCCCGCGGACGCGGCGCATCGCGCGCTCCGACTTGCCGAGGAGGTCCTCGCCGACGAGCATGATGTGGTCGGCGACGACGCGACCGGGCGGACGGATGAGCCGCAGGATGGCCCGGCCGGTCATCGACTTGCCCGAGCCCGACTCACCGACGATGCCGAGGCGCTCGCGCCCGAGCGTGAAGGAGGTGCCGCGCACCGCCTCGAACGTTCCCGTCCGCGTCGGGAACGTCACCGTGAGGTTCTTCACGTCGAGGAGGGGTGCGCTGCTCACGACTTGGTGTCCCGCGGGTCGAGCACGTCGCGCAGGCCGTCGCCGAGCAGATTGAACGCCAGGCTGACGATGAAGATCGCGGCGCCGGGCATCGCGGCGACCCACCAGTGGTCCAAGATGAAGCGGCGGCCCTCGGAGATCATCGCGCCCCACTCCGGCGACGGCGGCTGCGCTCCGAGGCCGAGGAAGCCGAGCCCCGCTGCGACGAGGATGATGCCCGCCATGTCGAGCGTCACCCGCACGATGACCGAGGACACGCACAGCGGCCAGATGTGGCGGGTGACGATGCGCACCGGCCCCGCACCCTGCAGGCGGATGGCGCTGATGAAGTCCGAGTTGCGGATGGTCAGCGTCTCGGCGCGCGCGATGCGGGCGTAGGGTGGCCACGCGGTGACGGCGATGGCGAGGATCGCGTTCTCGATCCCCGTGCCGAGCGCGGCGACGAAGGCGAGGGCGAGGACGAGGCGAGGGAAGGCGAGGAAGATGTCCGTGATGCGCATGAGGAGCGCGTCCACGAAGCCCCCCGCGTAGCCCGCAAGCGTGCCGACGATGAGCCCAAGGGGCGCCGCGATGACGGCGACCAGGACGACGATCAGCAACGTGATGCGCGAGCCGTAGAGCAGGCGCGAGAGGATGTCGCGGCCGAGGGAGTCGGTGCCGAGGGGGTGCCCCGTTGCTCCGATGGGCTGGAGGCGGTTGCTGAGGTCCTGGGCGAAGGGATCGTGCGGCGCGATCCATGGCGCGACGACCGCCACGACGACCAGCGCAATGAGGATGCCGAGCCCGATCATCGCGAGCCCGTTGGCGCGGAAGGCGAGCCAGCCGCCGTAGGCGGACGCCATCCGCGCGTGCGCGCGTGAGGTCGGCGTGTCGGTGAGGAGCCACGTCCGCCACGACGTCGCCGCGGCCGCCTCGGCCTGGGTCGAGGGCCCGGCTGCGGTCGCCGGGGCTTCCGGCGCCGCGGGCGACGCCGGACCCGGCGCGGTCGGGGTGCGAGCGGTGCGGTCCGTCATCGCGCCCTCGGATCGAAGTAGCGGTAGAGCAGGTCGGCGAACAGGTTGAGGCCGACGAACACCACGCCGACGACGATGGTCCCGCCGAGCACAGCGTTGAGGTCGGCCGAGAGGAGTGCCGTCGCGATGTAGTTCCCGATGCCGGGCCAGGCGAAGATGATCTCCGTCAGCACCGAGCCCTCCAGGAGCGCCGCATAGGACAGCGCGATGACCGTGATGAGCTGCACCCGGATGTTGCGGAACGCGTGTCCCCAGATGACACGCCACTCCGGCGCGCCCTTCACCCGGGCCGTGGTGATGTACTCCGCCGACATCTGCTCCAGCATGAATGAGCGCGTCATGCGGCTGATGTAGGCGAGGGAGTAGTACCCAAGCAGCGAGGCGGGCAGGATGATGTGGCTGACCGCATCCCAGAACACCCCCCAGTTGTCGGCGATGATCGCGTCGACCAGGATGAGGCCGGTCACCGTCGGTACAAGGTCCATGTAGAAGATCGAGACGCGCCCTGGACCTGCGACCCAGCCGAGGGTCCCGTAGAACAGGTTGAGCCCGAGCAGGCCGAGCCAGAAGATGGGTGCCGAATAGCCGACCAGCGCGAGGACCCGGGCGACCTGGTCGACCGCCGAGCCGCGCTGCACCGCAGCCAGCACGCCTAACGGGACGCCGACGACGACGCCGATGAGCGTCCCGAGCGTCGCAAGCTCGAGCGTCGCGGGGAAGACACGGGCGATGTCCTCGATGACCGGACGCGCGGTGGTGAGCGAGCGGCCGAAGTCTCCGGTGAGGACGTCGCCGAGGTAGTACAGGAACTGGACGATGACGGGCTGGTCGAGGCCCATCTCGCGGTAGACCTGGTCGTAGGTGGACTGGCTGGCCCGTTCGCCGACGACCGCGAGGACCGGGTCGATGGGCATCAGCCGCCCGATCACGAAGGTGACGAACAGGAGCCCGAGAAGCGTGACGAGGATCGTCCCGAGCGTCGAGGCGAGCTTCAGGCTCCAAGGCGGAAGGGGCATGCGCCCCCTCCGTCGACCGCGTTCTGCGGTGGCCACCTACTTCGTCACGTTCCAGTAGGATACGGCGGTGATCGCCTGCCCGAGCGACAGGCCCTCGACGTTCTCCTTCATGGCCGCCTGCTCGATTTGCTGGAACATGATGATGAACGGCGCGGTGTCGAGGAACTCCTGCTGCATCTCCTCGTACATCTGCCGGCGCGCCTCGGTGTCCCCCTCGGTGACGGCCGCCTCGGTCTTTCGGGTCAGCTCGCCCGGATCGTACGAGTTGCGCCACGCGAGCAGGCCAGTGGCGTTCGCCTCGTCCGTGTTGTCGGGGTTGTAGGCGAACGTCGCGGCGTTGGTGTTCGGGTCCGGGTAGTCCGGCCCCCACTCGCCGACGTAGACGTCGAGCTCGCGCGCCCGGTACTTGGCAAGGGTCTGCGCGCCCGTGCCGACGGTGATGTCGAGGTTGAGGCCGAGCTCGCCGAACGTGTTCTGCAGCGACTGCGCGATCTCGATGCGCTCCTGCGCGTCGCGCACGCCAACCCCGAGCGTCACTGGCGTCTCGACGCCGCTCTCCTCAATCAACGCCTGCGCCTTCTCGAGGTCGAACGAGTAGGGCGTCGCGTCGAGCGCGCCGAAGTAGGTCTGCGGCAGGAAGGTCTGGTGGATCGCGAACTGCCCCTTCAGGAAGGAGTTCGCCATGCCCTCGTAGTCGACGGCGTACTTCAGCGCCTCGACGACCTGTGGGTTGGCGAGCGCCTCGTTCTGCTGATTGAGGCCGACGTACATGATGCGCCCGCGCAGCTCGTCGGTGACCTTGATGCCTTCCGCGCCCTCGATCCCGGCGACGTCCTCGGGGTTGAGGTCGCGAGCGACGTCGATGTCGCCGCGCTCCAGGAGGAGGCGCTGGTTCGCGCTCTCGGTGATGTGGCGCACGATCACGCGCTGCATCGCCGGAGCGCCTTCGTAGAAGTCAGGGTTCGCTTCGAGCACCACCACCTCGGCGGGACGCCACTGGGCGAGCTTGTAGGCGTAGGAGCCGGCGGAGTTCGTCTTGAGCCAGTTGTTGCCGAGGTCGCCGTCCGCCTCGTTCTTTAGCACGAGCTCCTTGTCGACGATCGACCCCACCGTGGCGGTGAGCACGTTGAGCACGAACGACTCGGCGTACGGCTTGTCGAGCTCCAGCGTGACCGTGCTGCCCTCGACGGTGATCTTCTCCTCGACGTTCTCCGGCGTGAAGCCGAACTGGGTGAGGATGAAGGACGGGGTGAGGTTGAGCTTCACGACGCGCTCGAGGCTGAACTCGGCGTCCTCGGCCCGCACCGGGTTGCCGGAGTGGAAGGTGATCCCGTCGCGCATCGTGAATGTGATCGACATGCCATCGTCCGACACCTCCCAGCTCTCCGCAAGGTCGGGCTGGTAGCCCGCCTCGAGGTTCTCCGGATCGAAGTTGACGAGGTTGCCGTAGACGTTGCGCAGGACGTCGGAGCCGGCGAACTCGAACGACTCGGCCGGGTCGAGCGAGGTGATGTCGTCGATGCGGTTGGCGATGACTAGGACGTCGTCGGGGGTCTGCGCGAAGGCAGGCGCCACGACGGGCAGCGCCGCCAGCGCGGCGGCTGCAAGAATCGCTCGGATTGGTCTCATGATCTTCCCTCGTTGTGCGCGGCCGTCCGCCGCGTCGCGTTGAGCCGCGCGCCGGGCGTCCGGGCGTGCCTGAACACCACCTTAGACGGACTCATCGAGCCACAAGCAACCAAGCCGCAGTGGGCGTGCCAACGTCGGACCGCCGTCGCCTTGCCCTCCACTCGATGCATGCGACATTCCAGAGCACGGGGTGACGGTCCAATGCCATCGGACGGCGCAAAGGGCGAGCGTCCCCTGTCGAGGCTCACATGAGTTGCCGACGGTGGCGATCGGTTGTCCGCTGGGCCCGATTGCGGCACGTCAAGCACCGAGGTCGCGGTCCGTCTCGACCGCCTGCCTTCGACGCAAGGGGTGCCTTCCCATGACGCTGACGCCCGTTCGCTCGCCCATCGAGGCCAAGCTGCGCCGCCTCGACGCCCTCTCCACGCTGCCGATCTTCGTCGGCCTCGCGGGCAAGCGCGTGGTGCTCGCGGGCGGCAGCGACGCGGCCGCCTGGAAGGCCGAGCTCGTCGCGGCAGCGGGAGCCCACGTAGAGGTGTTCTGCGCCGAGCCGTCGTCCGAGATGCGCGATCTTGCCGACCGTGGGGCCTCCGCTGGGACCATCACCATCGTGCGGCAGCCCTGGGATGCGGGGTGCCTCGCCGGTGCGGCGCTCGCCGTCTGCGATGCCGAGACGGAGGGCGAGGCTCGCGCCTTCGCGTGCGCGGCGCGCGCCGCGGGCGTCCCGGTGAACGTCATCGACAGGCCGGCCTTCTGCACATACAATTTCGGTGCGATCGTGAACCGCTCGCCGCTCGTCGTCGGCATCTCCACGAGCGGCGCGGCGCCGATCCTCAGCCAAGCAGTCCGCCGGCGGATCGAAACGCTGCTGCCGCCTGGACTGGCCGGCTGGGCCGCGCTCGGCGAGCGTCTCCGCGCCACCGTCCTCGAGCGCCTCGCAGCCGGCCGGCCGCGCCGCGCGTTCTGGGAGCGCTTCGTCGACCTCGCGTTCGCCTGCGGTGCGCCCGACGCTGGTGCGGTCAACGCGCTGATCGGTGGCAGCGCGGCCGACGCCGGGGGCAAGGTGGTGCTCGTCGGCGCGGGACCGGGCGATGCGGGGTTGCTCACGCTGAACGCCGTGCGCGCGCTCCAGGCGTGCGACGTCATCCTGTTCGACGACCTGGTCTCCGACGACGTGCTGGAGCTGGCGCGGCGCGAGGCGAAGCGCATCGCCGTCGGCAAGCGGGGCGCCCGTCAGTCGTGCCGCCAGGAGGACATCACCGCGCTGATGATCCAGCTCGCCAAGGCAGGGCGCAGCGTCGTCCGCCTGAAGTCCGGGGATCCTTCCGTCTTCGGCCGCTCCGGCGAGGAGATCGCGGCGCTGCGTGCGGAGGGGATCGAGGTGGACGTCGTTCCCGGTGTCACCAGTGCCTCGGCGATGGCGGCCCGCCTCGGAGTTTCGTTGACCCATCGCGATCACGCCCAGGTCGTGAGCTTCGTGACGGGTCACTCACGACACGGCGCGCTGCCGGAGGCGCTCGACGTCGGTGCGCTCGTTGGCGCCGACCGGACGGCGATCGTCTACATGGGCGTGCGAACCTGCAAGGAGTGGGTGGCGCGGGCGCTCGCCGCAGGTGCACCGCCGGACACCCCTGCCGTCGCGGTGGCCGCGATCTCACGCCCCGACGAGCGGGCTTGGCGCGGGCGCCTGGACGAGCTGCCCGACGCTGCTCGCGGATTTGGCGAGGCGCCGGTCCTCATCGGCGTCGGCGCCGTGTTCGCCGACCGACCCACAAAGCTCGGCATCGAGCGTAGGCTGGAGGTCCAGCCGAACCAGCACCTGCGATCAGGCGGCACGCCGTAACACGTTCGACCGGGCGAGCTCGGGTGGGCTCGGCGGTCGAGCCGGTCGATGGCTTCAGCGACGAGGTCGAGCGCCTCTGCAGCGAGGCGTGCGGGGGCCACCTGGCTAAGCGTTACACCCAGATCGTCGTCACGACCGGCTCGGCCAGGACCTCGAGCGACTCCGTCTCGCGAAGAGCTGGCGCGCCTCGGGTCGCCCACGAACGTCCGGAGCGGCGCTCGAACAGGGCGAAGCCGCAGGCGTCATCGACGGCCTTGAGGAGCTGCGTCACCGCCGGTTGGCCGAGGAACAGCGTCACCGCTGCCCCGGTGACGGAGCCCGACTTCATGACCGCGTTGAACGCCTCGATCTGCCGGATGTTCGCCCGCGCCACCGCACCGCTCCGCCGGGACGGTTAGACCATTTCGGTATGGCCTCGCACTTCCTCGGTAAGTCCAATGCGATCGAGGCGCGGGTGGACGGCGAGGGCCTCGTGACGGGCGAACGCATCATCCTTCCAGGACCGGCCGAGAACGAGCGCAGGGTCCCGTCACGGTCGCGTTGCGGCCGGAGCGGACCGAGTTTGTCGACCCGGCGAACGCCCCGCTCTTTGGCACGGTCGTGGAGCGCGTCTTCCTCGGCGACGAGTGGCTGTTCAAGATCGCGACCCCGTTGGGGGAGCTCGTCATCACCCGGCGCAACGCCGGTCACGACGAGCCGCACGCCGGTGCCGCCGTCCACCTGGCCTGGGCGAACGAGCACCTCCGCGTCCTCGCCCGCAACGGGGTGCCGTTCATGGTGCTTACCGTCTGGGCGGCGCTGCAGCGCCAGGACCCTGCGACGCAGCGCACGGCGCAGTCCCTTGGCGCACGTTCCGCAACGGTGTTCCGCCGCGCGGTCCTGCCCCAGGCGATGCCGGGCGTGCTGCCGGGATCGCTGATCGTGTTCTCCCTGTCGGCGAGCGCGTTCGCGACGCCGCAGGGGCGCCGTGTGAAGGTAGTTGCGATGACCGTGTACGACGAGATCCTGAACATGTTGAACTGGCCGCTCGGGGCCGCGATCGCCGTGACGTTGCTCGTCGCCGTCCTCGTCATGATGATCGCTTGGAACAGCCTCGTCGAACGTGGCTTTGCGGGGGTGATCCAATGAGGAACGGCGCCTTCGCCAACCTCTTCACCAACGCGTTCGCCACCTTCATGGTGGCGCCGCTGGTGGTGGTCACCGCCGTCGGCTCGGTCATGGCCGAGCTGATCGCGAACGGCCAGACCAACGCCCCGCTTGCCCCGTTCTCGATCGCCCGCTTCGCCGAGGCGCACTGACCCGTCCGGACGGCGCCGCCTCCTCAATCGGACAGAGGAGGGTAAGAGGCCGCGGCGGTCGGCTGGCCTTGTGGTGCGACGATGACGCCCGCCTCCTCCAGCGGAGCAAGGTCGGCACGCCAGTGGACCAGCTCGGCCCCCGCGATCGGCACATCGACGCTCGCGATGGCGTCGCCGGCGAGGCAGCCGAGGTAGGCCGTCCGCAGCCCTTCGCCCCCGAACGCCAGGCTCGACAGGTTGGCGAGGACCTTCCCGTGGCGCAGGCCGAGCCGCGCAGTATCGAGGCCGTCGCGACGGAACATCGCCTCGGTCTGTGCGACGAGCGACCGATCGCAGTCCTCAAGGACCGTCTCCGCCGTGCCGTCCGGCGCGACGCGGACGACCCGGTTCGAGACGATGCTGGTGATCCAGAGGCCACCCTCGGCGTCGGCCGCGAGACCATCGGGGAAGGTTCCTTCGCCGAAGACCGCCACGGTCTCGCGGGGGCCGAGCGAGCCGTCGTCCTCGATTTCGAAGCGCGACAAGCGCTTGCCGAACGTCTCGTTGACGTAGAGGTGCCGGCCGTCCACGGAGACGACGCACTCGTTGGTGTAGCCGAGGCCGTCGGCGACGATCCGCGGCGGACCGCCGGGCGGCATCACGACGATGAAGCCGTCGGCGACGCCCGGACGTGCCGCGTCGTGCCTCGGCACCCGCCGGGTGCTTACCGTCACCCACAGCCGCCCGCTTCGGTCGAGGAGCACGAAGTTCGCCGGTGGCAGGGGCCGGCCCTCGACCTCGGTCAGCACTGCCTCCGTGCGGCCGTCCGCGAACAGACGGAAGACGCCGCCGCGCTCGTCACCGAGGTGGGCGAGGAGGAACGTCCCCTCCGCCTGCAACGCGATGCCGTTGGGTCGGAGGGGGGTCGGGACCCCGTGCGCCGTGATGCGCCGAACGGACCCATCAGGCGCGACCACCGCCACGCCCCCGTCACCACGCCAGTCGGCCGCGAACAGGTGGCCGGAGGCATGGGCGAGCACGCACTCGGGCCGTTCAAGCCCGTGCCCGAGGAAGTTGACGAGGGAGGGCTCGATCATGTCCTGAAGGCTCTGTTCCAGAGACGCTCGTCGACACGGTGAGGCGTGCACCAACCGACCTCGACGCCAGCCTCGGCTCCGTACCGGTGTCGCTGACGAGGGTCGCCGACCAGCCGCGCGGTCGGACCAGGTGGTCCAGCTCCCGCCCGACCGGCCTCGCTCCCGTCGGCCATGCGTTGAACGGCGACGGTTGCACCGGCGCCGATCCGCTCCGCGTCCCTCCCGCGTCGCCGGTCCGCCGCCGCGCCGGACATCCACACGGGCAGGCTGACGCTCGGCCAGCCCTCCCATCAGCGGAGCGCGGTGATCTCACCGGCGTCGGAGACGAAGATCATTCGGCCGCCGGCGACGACGGGCGCGGTGTACGCCGATGCGCCGATGGAGCGGTCGACGGTCACCTTCCCGCTGGACGGATCGAGCTGGACCATCCGCCCGTCGTTGGAGATCGCCCACAGCGACCCGCCGGCGAGGACCGGTCCGGCGTAGGCGGCGTCGCGCTTCCCCTTGCGCGGCAGCTGGGTCGTCCACAGCGGCTCGCCGGTCGCACGGTCAAGCGCCACCATGCGGTTCGCGATGTCGATGAGGAACACTGCGTCGCCGGACACCACCGGCGTGTGCGCCGACCCGACGTCGGCCTCCCACAGCTCCTCGCCATCCGAAAGACGCACCGCGATGGTGCGGCCCGCGAGGCCCGTCGCGTAGACCGTGCCGTCCTCGATCACCGGGCTTCCGGAAACGTCGTTGAGGCCGGTGATCGCCATGGTGCGCATGGTCCGGGTGACGAAGTTCTGCCACACCGGCTCGCCCTCGGCGACGGAGAACGCCATGACCTCGCCCGACGAGTAGGGGATCACGACCATGTCGCCGGAGACCGCCGGCGAGGCGGAGGCGAGGAGGCCGGCCTGCTCGGGGATGCCGTCGTAGGTGAAGGCCTCGCTGCCGTCCTCCTGGTTGACGGCATGGACCTGGTTCTTCTGGGAGACGACGAACACCTTTCCAGCGCCCGCGGTGGGTGCGCCGCGCAGCGGGACGCCGACGTCCCGCCTCCAGACGACCGAGCCGTCCGCGGCCTCGAGGGCGACGACTTCGCCGTAGCCGGTCGCCACGTAGACGCGACCACCCTCAACCGTGAGCCCGCCACCCGCCGCGGCGTCGTTCTCGCCCTCCGGCTTCAGCGACGTGCGCCAGACGCTACCGCCGCCGGAGGCCGACAGCGCCGTCACCGTCCCGTCGGGCGCGTAGACGAACACGCGGTCGCCCGACACCACGGGGCGCGCCGCGATGCGCAGCGTGCCGCGCGTGACCGACGTGTTGAGGCCGGACAGGTTGGTCCGCCACGCCCGCGCGCCAGCGCCGTCGAAGGCGAGGTGGCCCGGCGCGTTCTGCGCGTTGCCGCCGGGCTGCGGCCAGTCCGCGTTGGCGCGGACGGGGCCGACGGTGGCCGACCGCGCTGCACCGTCCTCGACGAGGGTGCCGGCGGAGGAGAACACCGACTCGCGCTCGCCGATGAGGCGCTCGTCCTTGGCGCCGAACGGGTTCATCTCGCCGATGGCGCCGCACCCTGCGAGGGCCAACGCGAGTAGAAGGGCGACGGCCGGAACGCGCATCAGTTGGTCTCCTCGGTGGCGGAGGCGGTGTCGGAAGCGGGATCCTCGCCGGACGGCGCAGCCTCCTCGCCCGTACCGGCGGGCTCGGGCGCGACGCGATCGAGGAGGCCGAGCATGTCCTGCGCGCGCTCCCGCATGGCGGCGGAGGTGCCCGCCCCGCCCTCGACGGCGGTGAACCAGCGCCGCCCGGCGTCGAAGTCGTCGGCCGCGTAGGCGGCCAAGCCCATCAGCTCCTGCGCCGACCTGTGGAACGGGCTCCCAGCGTCCTCGGCGAGCTCCAGGATCGTCTCCTGCGCCTGCGGGTGGTCGCCGATGTCGATGAGCACGTGGGCAAGGCGCAGGCGGGCGAGGTCCCGGTAGAGCGCGGGGACGTCGCCGTCTTGGACGATTCCCGACAAGACCTCGCGCGCAGCGTCCGCCTCGCCCACCGCGGCGTACTGCGTTGCAGCGCGGAACTCGGCAAGCAGCGCGAAGCCGTCCGGCGCGCCTTCGGCGAACTGCGTCAGCGCCTCGGCCGACCCGGCGGTGCCGGCGCCCTCGACCTCGGACAGCACCCCCACGTAGGCCTCCCCCGCCGTCCGCTCGGAGTTGACCCGCCACCACTCGTAGCCGCGCCAGCCCGCCGTCAGCGCGACGATGAGGACGGCGACCAGGATCACGTAGATCCCGAACCGATCCCACGCCCGCTTCAAGCGCTCGCGCCGCAGGTCCTCCGCAACCTCGTCGAAGATGTCCGTCATCGCGGTACCGGGCCCGATGCGCTCAAGCGGCCGGCGTCATCGCCACCGGCGAGACCCCTATCAGCCATAGGTGAAGCTTCCACACAAACAATCCGTAAACGGTGAGTCCGATGGCCACCGCGGCAAGGTCCGCCTGCCAGCGCGGCTCGAAGTCGGCTGGAGCGATCAGCCCTGCACGCTCGCGCCGCTTGACCGAGATGCGGTCGGCGACCGCCCAGGCAAGGAACGCGCCGAACAGGAGGACCGCGGCCGCGTTGCCGTTTGCGAGGAGGTGCGCCACCGCCCACACCTTCACCGCGACGAGCATGGGATGCTTCAGCGTCCGCTTGATGTGCCCCGGTGCGTAGGCCGCCGCGAGCGCCACGAACGCGAACGCCATGAGGAGGAGCGTGACGTGGCTCGCCCACGCCGGCGGGACGTAGAGGATCGGCGCGCTGCCCTCCCAGCGCCAGGCACTGTAGCCCTGCGCGACGAGGACGAGCCCGGCAAGCGAGGCCAAAGAGTACGTGAGGCGGTAGGGCGTGTCCCCCATCGCGGCCACGGCACCGTCGTGCGCCGGCCGCACGATCTGGAGCGAGTGCAGGCCGAGGAACAGGACGAGCCCGACGATCAGGATGAGCATGGGGCCTCCCTCATTCGGCCGGTTGGCGGAGCGGCGTGTTGGCGATCGCCACATCGCCGCCCGACTGTTGCGGCCGCGGCATCGCGCCGACGACGTCCGTGGGTTATCCCAGTCGCCGAGCCCGCACCAGAGCGTTGGGAAGGAGCCGAGTGCGCCCGTTGACGCCGATCGCCCTCGCGCTGTGCCTGGCCGCGCCGGTGGCGGCGAAGCCGCTGGTCGCCGAGGTGGACCTGTCCGACCAACGCCTCACGGTGGTCTACAAGGGCGAGGCGCTGGCGCGCTACCCCGTCTCGACGGGGCGCGCCGGGTTCTCCACGCCCACCGGGTCGTTCCGGCCGATGCGGATGTACGAGGAGTACTACTCGCGCCAGTACGACGACGCGGCGATGCCGAACGCGATCTTCTACGATCGGGGGTACGCGATCCACGGCTCCTGGGAGCTGCCCAGCCTGGGAAGCCCCGCCTCGCACGGGTGCGTCCGCCTCCACCCCGGCGACGCGCGCACGCTGTTCGAGCTCGTCATGACGGTGGGGCCGGAGAACGTGCGCATCCTCGTCAAGCCATGAACGCACGCGCCTGAGCCGAAGCGACTTGTACTCCCCCGTCGTCGACCGCGCCGACGCGGCGAGCGCAGCCGCCACGAGCTCGCCGCTCGACGGTGTGTGCGCCCCTTGCGCCCCTATGCCGGCGTTCGTCTCGCGCTCGGTGTCCTCGTCGTCGCGGCGCACTGCTGGTGCCTTCCGGGCAGGGCCGCGCGAGCGTGCGCCGAAGGGCGAGGCTCAGTAGGTCGCGCGTCCGCCCGACAGGTCGAACACGGCGCCCGTCGCGAAGGTGTTCGCCGGGCTCGCCAGCCACACGATCATGGCAGCTGCCTCGTCGACCTCCAGGAAGCGGCCGCGCGGGATCTTCCCGAGCATGTACGCGATGTGCTCCTCGCTCATCTGGTCGAAGATGCGTGTGCGGGCGGCGGCCGGCGTCACGCAGTTCACCGCCACGTCGACGTCGGCGAGCTCCTTGCCGAGGCTCTTGGTGAAGCCGATGACCCCCGCCTTGGATGCCGAGTAGGCCGACGCGTTGGGGTTGCCCTCCTTGCCGGCAATGGAGGCGATGTTGACGATCCGGCCGTAGCCGCGTGCGCGCATGGCAGGCACCACGACCTTGTTGGTGTGGAAGGTGCCGAGGAGGTTGATCGCGCAGATGCGGGCGAACTCATCCACGGGATAGTCCGCCACCGTGGCGTTCATCCCGGCGACGCCGGCGGAGTTGACCAAGACGTCTACCTCCCCGAGCGCGTCGACGGTCGCCCGGTGCGCCGCCTCCACCGAGGCGTAGTCCGCGACGTCGACCTCGAAGGCGGCGGCCCGCGGCAGCGTCGCGGCGTGGCTCTCTCCGAGGCTGAGGTCGAGGTCCCACAGCGCCACAGACGCGCCCGCTTCCCCGAGCGCCGTCGCCACCGCTCCGCCGATCCCCTGCGCGCCGCCGGTCACCACCGCGACGCGCCCGTCGAAGTCCGCCATCCCCACCGTCCCTTCGCCCGTCCGCTGGCCCAACTAACGACGGAGGAGCGCCGCTTGTCGAGGCACGGCGCGGCTCACTCCCACTCGATGGTCCCCGGCGGCTTCGACGTGACGTCGTAGACGACGCGGTTGATCCCACGCACCTCGTTGACGATACGGCCGGCGACGCGGCCGAGGAAGGCAGTGTCGAAGGGGTAGATGTCCGCCGTCATGCCGTCCGTGGAGGTGACCGCGCGCAGCGCGAGCACCCTCTCGTAGGTGCGCGCGTCCCCCATGACGCCGACGCTCTCCACCGGCAGGAGGACCGAGAAGGCCTGCCAGATCACTTCGTAGAGCCCCGCCGCGCGGATCTCCTCGATGAAGATCGCGTCGGCGCGGCGCAGCACGGCGAGCCCCTCGCGCGTGACCGGCCCCGGATGGCGGATGGCAAGGCCCGGTCCGGGGAACGGGTGGCGCCCGACGAAGCCCTCGGCGAGGCCAAGCTCGCGGCCGAGCGCGCGGACCTCGTCCTTGAACAGGAGGCGCAGGGGCTCGACCAGCTTGAGGCCCATGCGCTCGGGCAGCCCGCCGACGTTGTGGTGGCTCTTGATGGTGACGGAGGGGCCGCCCGTCGCCGACACGCTCTCGATGACGTCGGGGTAGAGCGTGCCCTGGGCGAGGAAGTCGCCGCCGACCGCCTTCGCCTCGCGCTCGAAGACCTCGACGAAGAGGCGGCCGATGGTCTTGCGCTTGGCCTCGGGGTCGGCGACGCCGTCGAGCGCCTCGAGGAAGGCGTCCGCCGCGTCCACCTTCTGGAAGACGACGTCGTTGCGGCCGGCGAACATCGCCTCAACCTCGGCCGCCTCGTTTTGCCGCAGGAGGCCGTGGTCCACGAAGATGCAGTTGAGCCGGTCCCCGATGGCCTCCGCGATGAGGACGGCCGTCACCGTCGAATCGACGCCGCCCGAGAGGCCGCAGATCACCCGCCCGTCGCCGACGCTCTCGCGGATGCGCGCCACCGCCTCCTCGCGGAACGCGGCCATGGTCCAGTCGCCGGTGGCTCCCGCGATGCGGCGCACGAACGCCTCGATGAGGCGGGCCCCGTCGGGCGTATGGATCACCTCGGGGTGGAACATCATCCCGTAGGCGCGCCGGTCCTCGTTGGCGATGACCGCGTAGGGCGCGCCGGCGGAGCGGGCGATCACCTCGAACCCGGGCGCAGGCTCGACCACGCGGTCGCCGTGGCTCATCCACACGGTGTGGTGCTCGCCGGGCGACCAGATCCCCTCGATGAGCGGGCTCGCGGCGACGACCTCGACCTCCGCGCGGCCGAACTCGCGATGGTCGGCCGCCTCGGCGCGTCCGCCGAGCTGCGTCGTCATCGCCATCTGGCCGTAGCAGATGCCGAGCAGCGGGACGCCCGCCTCGACGATCTCCTGCGGCACGCGGGGGGAACCCTGCGCATGGGTCGACGCCGGGCCGCCCGACAGGATGACGCCGACCGGGCCGTGCTCGGCGAAGGCGCCGGCCGCCTCGTGGAACGGTGCGACGACCGAGAAGACGCCCGCCTCGCGCACCCGCCGCGCGATGAGCTGCGTCACCTGGCTGCCGAAGTCGACGATGAGGATGGTGTCGTGGGCCATGCCCGCGTGATGCCACAGCGCACGGCGCACCGCACGAGGTTCAGCCGCCCGCGCGCATCCGCCGGTAGGCCACAAGGTGCGTGCGCATGTCCTCGATGAAGGCCTCGCCGGCGTGACGCGTGTCGGCGGTGCGCTCGACCTCGCGAGCGGCGAGCGCGAAGTCGTCCGCGTAAAGCGCGTAGCGGAAGCGGCGGTAGGCGGCGAAGGTCGCGCCGTCCGCGTCTGCGTTCGCCGCGTCGATGATCGAAGCGAGCGCGGACCGCTCGGGCAGGGCGGAGACGTCCGCGCTCGTGGAGAAGTGCCCGGCCGCGTCACGGTCCGTCGGCGAGAACTTGGCGAAGTCGTGGATCGCGCGGGCCGGACGGCGACGGGCCAACCACGGCGGGCAGTTGTCGCCGGCCTCACGGTGGCGCGCCGTGAGGCCGAGGCCGGCCAGCGCGAGTCCTGCGGCGACCTGGTCGGCGTACGGGGCGACGCCGTCGACCGCGCCGACGCGCACGAGCTCGTCCGCCCAAGCACTCCCGAACGGGGCGATGAGGGGTTGCGGGACGACGTAGAGCCCGCCGTTCAGGTGGTTGCGGTGGGTCACGAAGGGCGTGCCGTCGAGCGCGGTGCGGGCGACCCAGTCGGCGGGCCTTGCCGCGGTGCAGGCCCGCCGCGCATAGAGCGGCCGCAGCACGGCCTCGGACGGCGACGGGCCGAACACGGGCACGCCCTCCACCGTGTCGCCGTGCGGTGGGTCGAGCGGGGACAGCACGATCATGTCGACGTCGAGGAACGCGACGTCGTCCTCCCAAGGCGCCGCGAGCTGATGCACCTTGTTACATGGATCGGCGACGGCGACGGCGACGGCGACCACGCGCGACGCGCACGGTCCGGCAAGCCGGCGGCTGACCTCGGATGGCACCCGCGTCGTCGCGGCGATGGTGATGTGTTCGGATGGGACGCCGGCGACCTCGGTGATCGCACGGCGGAAGACGAGTGCCTCCCAGTAGAGCTTGGGCGTCGCATCGACGAGGCAGGCGTAGCGCATCATCACTCAGGCATTCAGCGGGCCCGGCGCAGACGGCGTGCCTCGCGCCACAACGCAAGCTGCGCCCGCCACGCCGACGGCACGCGCGGCTCCGCCGGCGAGCGGCGAGCCGCCTCGAGGCGCGACCGTGCCAGGAGCGCCGGAAGGAACGCCGCACGGACCTCGCCGGCGACGGCTGGCAGCAGCTCGCGCATCGCCGCGTCTGCGGCCGTGCCGTGCCGTACGAGGGCTGCGACCGCTTCGCAGGCGCGCGGTGCGACGCGCCCCGCCGCAAGGTCCGTTGCGAGGTCGCCGCCGGTCGCCTCCCGCCAGGCGGAGGCGGGCAGCCTCGTGTGGCCCAGTGCCGCACGGGCGGCGAACGCCTCGGCGGCGCCGGCGGTGGCCAGAGCGACGCCGCCCCAACCGGCCGCGGTCGCTGCCGTACGCGCGGCGGCGAGCCCGTCCTCGCGGCCGAGCGCTTCGACGCCGAGCGCCATGGCGCCGAGCTGCACCGGCGCGCCGTGCACCTCGCCCGCGTACCCGTCGAACGCGGTCCAGTCCTCGAACGGGTCGGCGTAGAGGTCGTGGAGGCGTGCCTCGCTCATGGCGCACAGGGTGTCGGCGGGCCACGCGTAGCGCGCCTGCCCGTCGCGCAGCGCGTCGACCAGCGGCACCGACGCGCCCTCCCCGTACCCCTCGTTGCGGATCGCGTCGCGCCACCACTGGAGGCGCACCTCCGCTGCAAGCGGCTCGCGCACGGTGGCGACGATGCGGTCGAGCTCAAGGCCGTAGGCGGCGAGGGCGTGGAGCGCGGGCCGCGCTGGCTCCGGGGCGAAGAGGGCGGCGAGCCACTGGGTGCGGTCGCGGGTGCGGACCTCGTCCTCGAGCGTCATCCTTCGACGGCGAGGAGCGCAGCGGCGACGCGACGCTCCTCCGACACCATCACGTTGTAGGTGCGCACCGCCGCGCCCGTCGTCATCGTGTCGAACCTCACCCCAGCCTCGCGCAGCGCCGCCGCGGTCGCCGCGGTCGGTGGCACAGGCAGCAGCCCGACGCCGAGGAGGAGGACGTCGATGTCGCCGCGCTCCGCCACCACACGGGACAGCGCGTCCGCCGTCACCTCCTCGCGGGAGGTCGGCGGCCAGCCGTAGATGCCGGACGGCACGCACAGGATCGACCCCACGTGGCTCATGTCGGCGAACCTGAAGCCGCCGTTGCCGTAGGCGTCGATGGGCGCCCGCCCGGGGAAGTGCGCGTCGCGGATGACGAGCCCGCCCACGCGGTCCGACCTACACCGTGGCCGGCTGCGGCTCGCCGGGCTCCTTGTCCGGGGTGTCCGGGGTGTCGCCGGGAGTGCGACCCGGCCTGAGGTTCAGCGTGATGAGGAGCGGCGCGGCGATGAAGATCGAGGAGTAGGTGCCCACTACGATGCCCCAGATCATCGCGAAGGTGAACGAGCGGATCACCTCGCCGCCGAACACGAACAGCGCGCCGAGCGCGAGCAGCGTCGTCACCGACGTCATCAGCGTGCGCGACAGCATCTGGTTGACCGACAGGTCGATGAGCTCGGACATCGGCAGACGCTTGTAGCGCCTCAGGTTCTCGCGGACGCGGTCGTACACGACGACGGTGTCGTTCAGCGAGTAGCCGACGATGGTGAGGACCGCGGCGATGGAGGACAGGTTGAACTCGATCTGCGTCGCCGCGAACAGGCCGATGGTGAGGATGACGTCGTGCAGCGTCGTCAGCACGGCGCCCACCGCGAAGTGCCACTCGAAGCGCAGCCAGATGTAGATCATGATGGCGAGGAGCGCGACGACGACGCCGATGGTGCCCGCGCGGGCGAGCTCCCCCGACACGCGGGGGCCGACCACCTCGACGCGGCGAAACTCGGCAGCCTCGCCGTAGAGATCACGCAGCTGGATGACGGCGAGCTGCTGTGCCTCCTCGCCACCGGGCTGCTCCTCGACGCGGATCAAGACGTCCGTCGGCTCGCCGAACTCGACGATCTGCACGTCGCCGAGGCCGAGGTCGCCGATCTCGGCCCGCACGTCGCCGATGTCGCGCGGCTCGTCGAAGCGCAGCTCGACCATGGTGCCGCCGCGGAAGTCGATGCCGTAATTCATCCCCACCTGGGGCAGCGCGAACAGGACGAGGGACAGGACGCACAGGGCGAGCGAGACGACGATCGCCGGCGTGCGCCAGCGCATGAAGCTGATGCGCGTGTCGGTGGGGAGCGTGATGAGCCGCATGGCGCTACACCGGGACCGCGGTCGGGCGGCGCCGTCGCACCCAGGTCGCGACCATCAGCCGGGTGAACAGGAACGCGGTGAACACCGTGGTCAGCACGCCGATGGCGAGCGTCACGGCGAAGCCGCGGACCGGGCCGGAGCCGAGCTGGAACAGGATGACGGCGGCGATCAGCGTCGTGATGTTCGCGTCGAGGATGGTCGAGAGCGCGCGGCTGAACCCCGCATCGATGGCAAGGATGGGCGAGCGGCCGGCACGCCCCTCCTCGCGGATGCGCTCGTAGATGAGCACGTTCGCGTCGACCGCCATGCCCATGGTGAGGACGATGCCAGCGATGCCTGGCAGGGTCAGCGTCGCGCCCAGCAGCGACAGGAGCCCCAGGATCAGGACGATGTTGGTCACAAGGGCAAGGTTCGCGAACACGCCGAAGAGGCCGTAGACCGCCACCATCGAGACGCCGACGAGGACCGCCGCCACCACCGCGGCGAGCTCGCCGGCGGCGATCGAGTCGGCGCCGAGGCCGGGACCCACGGTGCGCTCCTCGACGAGTGTGAGTGCGGCGGGCAGCGCGCCGGCGCGCAGCAGGATGGCGAGGTCGTTGGCCGACTGCACGGTGAACGAGCCGGAGATCTGCCCAGCGCCGCCGCAGATGGGCTCGTTGATCCTCGGCGCGGAGACGATCTCGTCGTCGAGCACGATGGCGAACGGCGTGCCGACGTTCTGCGTCGTCACCTGGCAGAAGCGGCGCGAGCCTCCCGTGGTGAGCTGAAAGGTGACGACCGGCTCGTTGGTCTGCGGCTCGAAGGCGGGCTGCGCGTCGGTGAGGTCCTCGCCGGTGATCAGCGGAGCCTCGTCGAGGACGTAGGGACGGGCCGGCTCGACCTCGTCGTCCTCGGACGTGAGGAGCACCATGGTGCCTGCGGGCGGGCGCGTCTGCAGCGCCTCCTCGCCGGAGATCGAGGTGTCGACGAGGTGGAAGGTGAGCTGCGCGGTGGTGCCGACGAGCGCCTTCAGCTGCTCGGGGTCGCCGCCGGGCGCTTCGACAAGGATGCGGTCCTCGCCCTCGCGCTGGATGTTGGGCTCGGTGGTGCCGAGCTCGTCGACGCGCCGGCGCACCACCTCGATGGACTGGTCGACCACGGAGCGCACGCGCTGGGCGAGGCCCTCGGAGGTGAAGTCGAGCCGCAGGACGCCGTTCGAGCCCTCGGTGAGGTCGAACTCGTTGGTGCCGCTCCCTGCGAACAGCCCCTGCCCTAGGGGGTTCCGCAGGTCCTCGAGCCGATCGCGCGCCGCCTCGAGCTGCGTCGCATCGCGGATCCTCACCTGGACACCGCCGTCGACCACGCCGAGGCCGCTGTAGCCGATCCGCGGTTCCTCGAGGAGCGCCTGGCGCACGTCGCTGGTCACCGAGGCGAGGCGCGTGTCGATGTAGTCCTGCCGGTCGACCTCGTAGAGCAGGTAGGCCCCGCCCTGCAGGTCGAGCCCCAGGACGATGCGCTCCTTGGGCAGCCACGAGGGCAGCGCCGCCACCCACGCGCGCGGCAGGAGGTTCGGCAACACCGCCGCCGTCCCGACGAGGATCACAAGGAGGATGAGGACGACCTGCCAGCGAGGGACGTGCAGCATCGCGCCGTCAGTCGTTGGCGGCGGGCTCGGGCTTCGCCCTCACCTCGGAGATCGTGTTGCGGACCACGCGCACCGGCTCGTTGTCGCCGAACTTGATCTCGACCTCGCCCTCATCGACGACCTTCGTCACCTTGCCGATGAGGCCGCCGGATGTGACCACGGTGTCGTTGCGCTTGACCGCCGAGATCATCGCCGCGTGCGCCTTCATGCGCTGGCGCTGCGGGCGGATGATGAGGAAGTACATGATGACGAAGATGAGAAGGAAGGGCGCGAGCTGAACGAGGAAACTCGCGCCACCGCCGGCGCCGGGAGCCTGAGCGAAGGCTTCGGTGATGAGCATGGGGCGACCTTATGGACGTGAGGCTGCAGGCGCATGCGCCGAGCCTCCGGTTCGGCCCGAGTTAGACGTTCGAGCCGCCGTTTGCAACGCACGGCGGCGCCTCGTCACGGCGGGACCCGCGGTGCCACGCCCCTGCCGGCGCCAAGTTTGCCGGTCCTCCCCTCGCCGCGCTAAGGACGCAGCCTGCGTCGCGCACCGCCTCGTCGCGCGGCGCACCCATCCCTGCCGCACCGCCGGACGAGCCCATGACGACCGATCCCGACCTCATCGCCCGGCTCGACGCCCTCGTCGCGATCCTCGAGCGGTGGGCGCCGCCCCGGCGTCCGCCGGCGAACCTCGACGCCGCAGATGCCTTCCTGTGGCACGCCGAGGATGAACGGCTCGCGCCCGTCCCTGTGGTGAGCCGCGTCGACCTTGAGCTCCTCAAGGGCATCGACGCCAACCGCGACGCGCTGCTTCAAAACACGCAGCGCTTCGCCGACAGGCTGCCGGCGAACAACGCGCTGCTGTGGGGCGCGCGGGGCATGGGGAAGTCCTCCCTGGTGAAGGCGGTGCACGCCACGATCCCCGGCCTCAAGCTCGTCGAGATCCATCGCGAGGACATCGGCTCGCTGCCCGCGCTCATGGCGCTGGTGCGGGGTGCGCCGCACCGCTTCCTCATCCTGTGCGACGACCTCTCCTTCGATGCCGGCGAGACCTCCTACAAGTCGCTGAAGGCGGCGCTTGACGGCGGCGTCGAGGGGCGGCCGGACAACGTCCTGTTCTACGCCACCTCCAACCGGCGGCACATCCTCGCCCGCGACATGGTGGAGAACGAGCGCGGCACGGCGATCAACCCCGGCGATGCGGTGGAGGAGAAGGTCTCGCTGTCGGATCGGTTCGGGTTGTGGCTCGGCTTCCACCGCTGCAGCCAGGACGAGTACCTCGCCATGGTGAGGGGCTACGTGGAGGCGTTCGCGATCCCCGCGGAGGCGGACGCGCTGCGCCGCGACGCGCTGGAGTGGGCGACGACGCGCGGCTCGCGCTCGGGCCGCGTCGCCTGGCAGTTCGTGCAGGACCTCGCCGGCCGCACGGGAGTGCGGCTCGCTTGAGCCGCGCGGGATGGGTGCCACCCACCGAACGGTTTACCGGACGACCATGTGCATGCCTGTTCGCCCCTAGGGCGTTCCAGCGATGCTTGCCGACATGTCGGCGACGTATGAGGGGATGAACCTAGTAAGGGGATGAACCTAGCTGCGGTCGTTGATCCAGCCTCGATCACTGGCGCTGGAGCATTCCCTGACGCGCACGCCGACGTCGGCGTGCGCGTTCGGTTCGCGCTCGGCGTCAGCCCTTGAGGTGGGGCAGCGGGTCGACGGGCTTGGACTTGCGACGCAGCTCGAAGTGGAGCTGCGGCTGGTCGACCGAGCCCGTGGCGCCGACGCTTGCAATGGGCTGGCCGCGGCGCACGGTGTCGCCACGCGACACCTTCAGCGCCTCGTTGTGCGCGTAGGCGGACACCCAGTCGTCCTCGTGCTGGACGAGGATGAGGTTGCCGTAGCCCTCGAGCTCGTCGCCGGCGTAGATCACCGTGCCGTCCTGCGCCGCGTGGACCGCCGTGCCCGCCGGCACGGAGAGGTTGATGCCGTCGTTGCGATTGCCGTCGGCCTGCTTGCCGAAGCCCGCGATGATGCGCCCGCGCACCGGCCAGCGGAAGCCCGCCTCCCCCTCGGCCGCAGGCGCAGCCGCCGCGGGTGCCTGCGGGCGGTCCACCACCGCGGCGGTCACCGTCGGCGCTTGCGCCTCGGCGGCCACCGGCGCTACCTGGGGCGACGGGTCGGGGGCGGCGGCCACCACCGGCTCCGGGGACGGCGCGACCGGCGAAGGCTCGATGGACGGCGCGGGCGGAGCCGGCGCCGGTGCGGCGACGACCACCGCGGCCGGTGGGACGCGCAGCCGCTGGCCGGGCGTCAACGCGGCGTCGACGGCGAGGCCGTTCAGCATCGCGAGGTCCGCCTGGGGGACACGGTGAGCCGCGGCGATCAAGGTCAGCGTCTCGCCCGGTTGGACGACGTGGCGACCCTCGGCGGCCTGGGCGGCGAGCGTGCTCGGCGGCGCGCCGAGGCCGACCGCGGCGGGCGTCGGCGCCGCCGTCGCGACGTCGGCCTCGCGGTAAACGTAGGTCGGGATGACGAGGCGCTGTCCAGGCCGCACCTCCTGCGCGCTCATCAGCCCGTTCGCCTCCAGGATGATGCTGGCCGGCACACCGAACCCTTGGGACAGCGAGTTGGCCGTGTCGCCCGCCGAGACCGTGACGATCGGCGCACCCTCAACGATCCAGCCGCGCTCGCGCAGGCTGCCGGGCGTGCCGGCCGTCCCCATCGCTCCCGGGGGCGCATAGCCGAGGGGCGCGAGGTCGCGCGACTCGATGGGGGCGCCGGCGGTTGCCGGCCCGCCATGACCCGCAAGGAGCGACGTTCCGGCGGTACGCTCGACGTTTGCCGAGCAGCCCGCCACGAAGGCGGCCAGGGACGCGCAGGCAGCGATCCTCCCGGTCGTCCCGCCGATCGCCGTCAACCCCTTGCGCATGCTGGGAACCTCCTTCTGCCTCGCCAAGCCGCTGCTGCAGACATGCGCGCATAGAGGCGGTCGGCCGATTACCGGCTCCCTAACGCAAAGGGTCGACCTCGTGCCAATTGCGACGAAACCGCCTCACCGGTCGGAAGCCTTTGGCGGGTGTTGCGGCAGGATCACAAGCGCGTCGCGACCCCTGGGACCATCGGCACGAAGCGGACGTCCGCGAGGCGCTCGCCGATGAGCCCGTCGGGGCCGAGCCGGCACCTGACGAGCTCCTGAACGCCGTCCTGCTCGCCCACCGGCGCGACGAGGATGCCGTCGGGCGCGAGCTGGTCGACAAGGGCCTGCGGCACCGCAGGCGCCGCGGCGGTCACCATGATGCGATCGTAGGGTGCGTGCTCGGCCCAGCCGTCGTGGCCGTCCGCGACGGACCGCGTGACGTTCGCAAGGCGCAGCACGGCGAACCGCTCCGCGGCAAGGTCCGACAGGCGACGGTAGCGCTCGACGGTGAAGACGTGCGCGACGAGACGCGCCAGGATCGCCGTCTGGTAGCCCGAGCCCGTGCCGATCTCGAGCACCCTGTGGGCCTCGCCCGGCTCCAGTGCCTCGGTCATCATGGCGACGACGGTGGGCTGGGAGACGGTCTGCCCGCAGTCGATGGGGGCCGCCCGGTCGGCGTAGGCAAGGCCCCTGTGCCGCGCATCGAGGAACAGCGAGCGCGGCACACCCTCGAGGGCCGCGAGCACACGCCGGCCGGCCACGTTGCGCCGGCGCAGGTGCATGACGAGCGCCGCGAGCGCCTCGCGTTCCTCCTCGTCGGTCATGGCGGAGGGACCTCGGTGAAGCCCGTGTAGCGGACCAGCGCGTCCGGGACGCGAATGGTGCCGTCCGCCTCCTGGTACGTCTCCATGACGGCGATGAGCGCGCGGCCCACCGCGACGCCCGAGCCGTTGAGCGTGTGCACGTAGGCCGGCGGGGCCTCGGCGGATGGGCGGTAGCGTGCGTTCATCCGCCGTGCCTGGAAGTCGCCGCACACCGAGCAGGACGAGATCTCCCGGTAGGCCCCCTGCCCCGGCAGCCAGACCTCGATGTCGTAGGTGCGCCGGGCGGCGAACCCGAGGTCGCCGGTGCAAAGGTTCACCACGCGGTAGGCGAGGCCGAGCGCCGCGAGCACCCTCTCGGCGCAGCCCGTCATGCGCTCCTGCTCGCCGAGCGCGTCCCCGGGCGCCACGATCGACACGAGCTCGCACTTCTGGAACTGGTGCTGGCGCAGCATGCCCCGCACGTCTCGCCCCGCAGACCCCGCCTCGGAGCGGAAGCACGGCGTCAGCGCCGTCACCCGCAGCGGCAGGTCGGCGGCGGACAGGATCTCGTCGCGCACGAGGTTGGTGAGCGGCACCTCCGCGGTGGGGATCAGCCAGCGGCCGTCCGTCGTGGCGAACAGGTCGCCCGCGAACTTCGGGAGCTGCGCGGTGCCGAACACGGCCTCGTGGCGCACCAGGAGCGGCGGGCTCACCTCGGTGTAGCCGTGCTCGGCGACGTGGAGATCGATCATGAACTGGCCGAGCGCGCGCTCCAGCCGCGCGAGGCGTCCGGTGAGGATCGTGAAGCGCGAGCCGGCGATGCGGCCGGCACGCTCGGCGTCCATCAGGCCGAGCGCGGCGCCGAGCGCGTCGTGCTCCTTGGGCGCGAAGTCGAACCTGCGCGGCTCGCCGACGCGGCGCAGCTCGACGTTGCCGGACTCGTCCCCGCCGACGGGGACGTCCTCGAGCGGCGGGTTGGGCAGCCCGGCGAGCTCGGCCTCCAGGCGCTGGGCGACGTCGCGCTCCGCCTCCTCGCCCGACTGGATCGCCCCCTTGAGCGCCGCGACCTCGGCGATGAGGCGCTCCGCCTCGGCCTCGTCGCGGGCGGCCTTCGCCTTTCCGATGGCCTTGGAGGCGGCGTTGCGCGCGGTCTGGACCTCCTGCAGGCGCGTGACGACCGCCCGGCGCTCGTCGTCGAGCTCGACGAGCCGCGCGGCGACGGGCGCGACCCCGCGCTTGGCGAGGGCGGCGTCGAACGCGTCCGGGGCATCGCGGACGGCGCGGATGTCGAACATCGGGGATCCGTCAAAGATGGTCGCGGGCGTCTTAGCGGCTCGACCACGGCCTGGCGAGGCCGCGCCTCAAACGGCGGCCGCCGCCGCCTCGCGCCGCTCACGAGCCTTCTCGATCTGCCGCACGCACAGGATCGAGACCTCGTAGAGGAGAAGGCCGGGCACCGCGAGGCCGATCTGGCTGACCGGGTCCGGCGGCGTCAGCACCGCGGCGAGGATGAACACGATGACGATGGCGTACTTGCGCCGCTTCCTGAGGTCGGCCGCGGAGACGAGCCCGGCGCGACCGAGCAGCGTCAGGATCACCGGCGTCTGGAACACGATGCCGAACGCGAAGATCAGCACCATGATGAGGCCGAGGTACTCCGATGTTCGCGCCAGCATTTGGATCTGCGGCTGGTCCCCCGCGCCGGCCTGCTCCATGGACAGGAAGAACGCCATGGCCAGTGGCATGATGACGAAGTAGACGAGCGCCGCTCCCGCCGCGAACAGGATGGGCGTCGCGACGAGGAACGGCCGGAACGCGCCGCGCTCGTTGTGGTAGAGCCCCGGCGCCACGAACATGTAGACCTGTGCCGCGAGGACCGGGAACGCCAGGAACAACGCGCCGAACAGCGCGAGCTTCAGCTGGGTGAAGAAGTACTCCTGCGGTGCCGTGTAGATCAGGCGGATGTCGCGCGCCTCCCCCGCCGCCCGCTCGTAGGGCACCACGAGGATGTTGAAGATGTCGGCGGCGAAGTAGAAGCAGACGACGAACGCGATGGCGATCGCGATCACCGACCTGATGAGTCGCGAACGCAGCTCGATGAGGTGCTCGATGAGCGGCGCCCGTGAGGAGTCGATGTCGTCCTGCGTCAACGCTCGCCTCCGGCCGCCGCGCGCGGCCGAGCCTCACCCTCCTGGTCGCTCGCCTCGCGGGAGGGGGGCGAGGCCGTCGGCTCGACGCCCTTGAGCGGCACCACGTCCGGCTGCGGTGGCGCCGCGTCGTCCACCTTGCCGGCGAGCTGCCGCTTCGTCTCGTCGAGGCCCTTGCGCAGGCTGCGGGTCGGGTCGATGGAGCGGACCTCGTCGAGGTCGCGCTTCACGTCGTCGAGCTTGGCCTGCCGCTCCGCCTCGCGCAGCGCGTCGTTGAAGGTGGATTGGAACTCGCGCGCGGTGCGGCGGACCTGACCGAAGGTCTTGCCGAACGCACGCAGCATCCCCGGCAGCTCCTTCGGTCCGACCACGAGGATCGCGATCACCGCGACGACGAGGATCTCCGTCCAGGCGATGTCAAACACGGGCGCTGAACCCCGCCGGAGTTACGCGTTGTGGCGCTCGGTGTCCTTCGCCTGCACGTTGTGCACGGGGGAGTGGTCGATGGTGCGCGGATCGGACTTGTCGTCCTCGTCCTCCGCCATGCCCTTCTTGAAGCTCTTGATGCCCTTGGCGACGTCGCCCATCAGCTCGGAGATCTTCCCGCGCCCGAACAGGAGCACGAGGATGATCCCGATGATGAGGATCTGCCAGACGCTGATACCCATGGATCCGTTCCCTTCGCTCCCCGCGGACGTCCGCGGGGCCATGCGTCGTTCATGTGGGTCGCGCGGGGCATCACGCACCGTGGTGCGTCTTCACGGTGATGTGACCGATGACCTGTGCCCCGGCGACGTCGCCGGCCGGCAGCTATAGCGCGCCTTGGGCGCGCGCACCAACACCTATTGCTTGCGGCTCACTGCTCGCCGGAAAGCACGATGGCCTGCCTGAGGTCGGGGACGACGCGCACCGTCGACGCGTGGGGCACCTGGTAGGGGTCGGCGCGCAGAACGAGCCGGTGGCCGGACGGCGCTCGCGCGGTGATCTCCACGTGCGTCCCGAAGAAGCGGCGGCGCTCCACGCTCGCCTGCACGCCCGCCGCGCGCTCGTTGGGGAAGACGCGCAGCGCCTCGGGGCGGAACGCGATGGTGAGCCGCTCGCCCTCCCGCTCGGCTCCGACGGGCACGCGGCCGACGGGGGTGTCGGCCAGCCCGCCCGCCACGCGCGCATGGAAGGCGTTCACCGGCGAGAACACCCGCGCCGCCGCAAGGTCCACTGGCCAGCGCCAGATCTCCTCGGGCGTCGCGAGCTGCACGATGGCGCCCTCACGCATGAGCGCGATCCGCGAGGCGACGGCCAGGGCCTCCTCGGGGTCGTGGGTGACGAGGAGGGCGGTTGCCCCGCGCTCCCTGAGGACGGCGATGACGTCTGCGCGCACCGCGTCGCGCAGGTCGCGGTCGAGCCCGGAGAACGGCTCGTCGAACAGCACCACCTGCGGGGCCGGCAGGAGCGCGCGGGCGAGCGCCACACGCTGCTGCTGTCCGCCGGACAGCTCGTGCGGGTAGGCGCGCTCGTAGCCAGACAGGCCGACCCCCTCGAGCGCCTCCGCCGCGCGGCGCAGCGCCTCACCGCGGCGGACGCCGGTCAGCCCGTAGGCGACGTTGTCGGCGACGCGGAGGTGGGGAAACAGCGCAAGGTCCTGGAAGACGAAGCCGAGCCGCCGCGCCTCCGGCGGCACGAAGGTCGACGCATCGGCCACCGTGCGGCCGCCGACGGCGACGCGGCCGGTGCCCTGCCGCTCGATGCCCGCCGCAACCCGCAGCAGCGTGGTCTTGCCGCAGCCCGAAGGGCCGAGCAGGCACACGGTCTCACGCGAGCGGACCTCGAGGGACAGGTCCGACAGGATGGGGCGCCCGGCGATCTCGAAGCCGACGCGGTCGAGGGCGAGCTGCGCGACCGCCGCGTCGGCCGTCGGCCGCTCACGCGCGAGCGTCGGCATCGCCGTCGTCGTCGATCTTGCCAGCGCGAGGACCGCCTGCCTCGTCGGTGCCGTCCTCGAGCGGGTCCTCGTCGGCATCCGGCGCGTCGTCGTCGCGCGGCTGCGGGACGGCGAACCCGGCCGGTGGGGTGCCCTCGAGGAGCCCCGCTCCGCGCAGGTCCTCGAGCCCTGGCAAGTCGCCGATGGCGGGGAGCTGGAAGGCGTCGAGGAACGCCGCTGTCGTGCCGAACGTCACCGGCCGGCCCGGCACCCGCCGGCGACCGCGCAGCCGCACCCAGCCGGTCTCGAGGAGGATGTCGAGCGTCCCCTTGGCGACGGCGACACCGCGCACCTCCTCGATCTCGGCGCGGGTGACGGGCTGGTGGTAGGCGATGATGGCGAGCGTCTCCATCGCCGCGCGCGACAGTCGGCGCTCCTGCGTGCGCTCGGGCGCCAGGACGCCGGCAACATCGGGCGCGGTGCGGAACGCCCAACCACCGGCCACGGCGATCAGGTTCACGCCGCGGTTGGCGTAGGTCGTCTGAAGCTGGCGCAGGCGGGTCGCAAGGTCGCCCTCGTCGGGCAGCCGCTCGGCGAGCGCTGCCTCGGTGAGCGGCGTCGCCGAGGCGAACAGCACCGCCTCCAGCGCCCGCAGCGCCTCCCCATCCGCCGGGTCGCCGCCGAACAACGGGACCGTCTGCGCCATCCTACTCCTCCGCGGCGGCGAGCGCACGCACGTAGAGCGGCGCGAACGGGGCGCTCTGACGCACGGCGATGCGCCCCTCGCGCGCCATCTCCAGCGCCGCCCCGAAGGTCGACGCCACCACGGTCGCCGGCCGGTCGTGGCGCGGCATCGCCGCGACGAGGGTGGACAGGGGGAGCCAGCGGGCGTTCCCGCCGACTAGGCGCTCCATGACGCGGCGCGCGTCGACGAGGGAGAACACCGGGCGCTTCTCCATGGTCATGGTGCGCACGATCTCGGCCTGACGGATCGCGCCGTACGCGGCGAGGAGGTCGTAGAGGCTCGCTCGGGTGCGCGGACGGCTCGCGATGTGGCGGACCGTGGGCATGCCTCGCGCGAACACGTCGTGCCCGAGGCGCGGCCGTGCGAACAGCGCGTCCGCAGCCTCGCACATGGCCTCGAGCCGGCGCAGGCGGAAGGCGAGATCCTCGGCAAGCTCCTCCCCCTTGGCACCGTCGTCGCCGTCCTGCGGCGCGATCAGCCGGCTTTTCAGGTAGGCGAGCCAAGCTGCCATCACCAGGTAGTCGGCGGCGAGCTCGATGCGCAGCGGTGCGGCGCGACGTACGAACGCGAGGTACTGCTCGGCCAGCGGCAGGATCGCGATGCGCGTGAGGTCGACCTGGTTGCGCCGCGCGAGGTCGAGCAAGAGGTCGAGGGGACCCTCGTAGCCTGCGACGTCGACGGTGAGGACCTCGTCCACGTCGGCCTCGCGTGGTGCGGCCTCGAACGGATCAGCCTCGCTCATGCCTCAACCGCGACGAGGGACGCGAACTCCTCGCGCAGCGGGCCGACGTCTTCGCTGGGGTCGGCGAGGTGCGCCAGCGCGGCGGCCAGGCGGCGCTCCGCCGCCCCCGACAGCGGCGGCAGCGCGTCCGCCAGGCGGCGGGCCTCGCTGAGGTCGCCGTTGCAGTGCAGCACACAGTCGCACCCCGCGGCGAGCGCCGCAGCGCCGTCCGTCGCGACGTCGCCGGACAGCGCCCCCATGGAGATGTCGTCCGTCATCAGAAGCCCGTCGAAGCCGATGTCCTCGCGCACGAGCGCCATCACGTCCGGCGACAGGGTCGCGGGACGCGTGGCGTCGAGCGCGGTGTAGACGACGTGGGCGGTCATCGCGAGCGGCAGCTTGGCGAGGGCGCGGAACGGGGCGAGGTCGCGCTCGAGCTCCGCACGCGAGGCGTCCACCACCGGGCAAACCACGTGGCTGTCGCTGCGCGCGCGGCCGTGGCCGGGCACATGCTTGACGACGGGCAGGGCGCCCCCGTCGAGGACGCCCTGGGCGACCGCGGCGGCGAGCGTAGCGACCGCGTCCGGCTCACGCGCGTAGGCGCGGTCACCGATGACGTCGTGCGCCCCGTCGGCCGGCACGTCCGCGACCGGCAGGCACGGCACGTTGATGCCGTAAGGTGCGAGGTCCGCGGCGATCAACCGGCCGGACAGCCACGCCGCCCGTCGCCCCGCCTCGGGCTCGCGTGAGCGGAGCGCGCCGATGGCGGCGGCGGGAGGATGGCGCGGTGCGAGCGGCGGGCCGATGCGCTGTACGCGTCCGCCCTCCTGGTCGACGAGGACGAGGCCGGCGCCCGAGGCCGCCCGCGCCTCCGCGACGAGGGCTGCGAGCTGGTCGGCGTCGGCGACGTTGCGACGAAACAGGATCACGCCGAGCGGGCGCACCTTTGCGAGGAAGGCGCGCTCCTCGCCCGTCAGGACCGTGCCGGCGAGCCCGACGATGAGGGGAGCGGTCATCAGTTGCGGCCGACGAAGCAGTCCGCGCCGGCGCCCTTCAGCGCCTCGCAGAGCGCCGCCGCCTCGCCGCGGGACGGCTTGCCCACACGGACGCGCCAGAACTCGCCTCGGTCCCCGACCGTGGCCCGGACGATGCTAGGCTGCGCGCCGGCGAGGACGCCCGCGTACTTCTGCGTGATGCGACGGGCGGACGCCTCGGCGTCACCGCGGCTGCGTTGCGCGGCGAGCTGGACGCCCCACGGCATGCGAGCCTCTTCCGCCGTCGCGACGTCGAGGGTGCCGTCCTCGGACGGCGTCTGCGGGCCGGCCGGCGCGCGGGCCTCGAGGGACGCATCGGGCGCGTTGGCGCTGGACGCGCTCGTCGTGCGGAGCGGTGGCGACGGGCGCGGACGGGGCACGATCACCGCGCCCGAAGCGTCCCCATCGATGGGATCGGCGGACGGCGCCGGCAGCTCGCCCACTTCGGCACCGGCACCTGCGGCTGGCACCGGGTCGTCGAGGGGATTGCTTGGGGCGTAGGCCGCGAAGGCCGCGTCACGGCCGGCGTCGACCGGCTCGGGTCCGGACGTGACGGCGCCCACGTCCCCGTCGTCCGCGCCCCCGGCGTCCGCGCCGAGCGACGTGTCCTCGTTCAGGCCGTCGGGCGCTTCGGCCCGCAACGCATCGTCGCGCACGGTGGCGTCCCTCGTCGAGGACGCCACGTCGTGATCTCCCGACGATCCGAACCCAGGGTCGGGGGCCTCGTCCGTCGCCACCTCGTCGCGGGCCACCGTGGGCACGATGGTGCCGTCGGGTCGGACGACGACGGTGCGGACCTGGCGAGGCGCGCTGCCGTCGGCAGGCAGGGCCTCCCACGGCTCGCCCTGCGCGGCGATCTGCACCGGGTCGGGGATCACAAGCTGGTCGCTCTCGCCGAGCGCCGTCCGCTCGGAGATGTCGGGCTGCGCCATGCCGCTGGGGTCGTCCGCCGGCCGCACCTTCACGTCCCTCGCGTCCGCCCGGATGAGCCGCGGCTCCTCGCCGGACGCATCCGATCCCGCGAGCGTGTTGAACGCGACGAGCCCGAGGCCAGCGACCACGAACACGGCAAGCGCGACCCCGACGATCGGCGACCGCCAGGCGGGCCGACGATGCGCTCGTCCGTCCGCGCGGCGCAGCGAGGCCGGCAGATCGTCGTCCGCCTCGGCGCCGGCGGCGTAGGCGCCGTCCTCGTCGAACCCCGCCGCACGGGCCGACAGCCGCGCAGCGTCGAGCGCGTCGCGGGCGTCGGCGAACAGCACGCTCGCGAGGGGATCGTCGAGGTCGGGCGGCGCCGCGGGGAACGGCTCGGGCTCCTCACGCCGCTGGTAGTTGAAGGTGGGGATCGGCTTCAGCCGCTTGCCGCCGATCGGCGCGACGGACGGCAGGGGCGCGACGGGCGCGGGCGGCGCCGGTGGTGGCGCGAGCGGCGCAGGCCGTGGCGGGCCGATCGGCGGGGCAAGCGGCCTCATGCCGGGAGGCACCGGGGTCGCGAGGCTGCGCGGTCGGGCCGGCCGCGATGGACCCGGGGCAACTCGCTGCGCAGGTTCGGCTGGCCCCGCTGGCGGGGCATCGGCACGCATGCTGCGTCGGGCGATGATGGCGCCGATGGCGTCGTTCAGCTCGAGGTCGAGCGCGTCGGTCGGCGCGTCGTCGCGCTCACTGGCCTGCATCTCAGCCGGGGCTGTGAGCTCGCCGTCCTCGACCGCTACTCCCGCACCCTCGACCGCGGTCCCGTCGCCCGCAGGGACCGGCTCGCATCGCGCCGCAGGCGACGCCGCTGGCCTGGAAAGCTCCTCGTCGAGCCGCCGCGCGAAGGCCGCGCGCCGGCCCGAACCCTCGTGGCTGAAGGCGGCGCCTGCGTCCTCCACCCGCACGTCCCCGTCATCGTTCACTGCTTGCTCCGGCTCGTCGCTCCGCTCGGGCGCAAACATTCCGGCGGGCCGGCGGCCGGAGCGACCCACCGGCAGCCAAGCGACAGGCTCGGAGTCGACGAACTGGTCGAGCTCGTCGACGATTTCCTTCGCGCGGCCGTGGGACGCACCCAGCGCGGTGCGCCGATCGAAGGCCGAGGATCGTGTCGGACCGTTCATCGCTCGCCCGCCACTCACGTTGCCATCCCATGCGGCGGGAGGATCCCGACGCTCTGGACCCGGACGAGCCGAGCCCTCCACGCTCCGAGTCCGCCGGAGCCGGCGGGCTGGTCCTGCTCGCCGATCACCGCATCTCGTCTGGGGCGGACACGCCGAGGGTCGAGAGCCCATCCGCGATCACCGAGCGGACGCTCTCCACCAGCGCGAGTCGCCCCCTGGTCAACTCTCGCGACGAGGTGTTAACGAACCGTAGCGACGGCTCATCCTTGCCTCGGTTCCATTGGGTATGCAAGGTTGCAGACAGGTCGTGCAAGTAGAAGGCGACCCGGTGCGGCTCGGCGGCATCGGCCGCCCCGGCGAGCGCTTGCGGCCACTGCGCAAGCTTGATGGCCAGCGTCCGCTCCCCGTCGTCGACAAGCTGCGTCGCATCGGCGGACTGGAGGTCGTCGAGGACCGAGGCGTCGAACGCCTCCACCGCCTGCCGCCGCACCGACGAGCAACGTGCGTGGGCGTACTGCACGTAGAACACCGGGTTGTCCCGGCTCTGCTCGGTCACCGCCACGAAGTCGAAGTCGAGCGGCGCGTCGGACTTGCGGTACAGCATCATGAACCGCACCGCGTCGACGCCTACCTCCTCCACCACCTCACGTAGAGTGACGAAGTCGCCGGAGCGCTTGCTCATCTTCACAGGCTCGCCGCCGCGCGTCAGCTTCACGATCTGGCACATGAGGCAGTCGAGCCGCACGTGCTCGTGGCTGAGCGCGGCCACGGCGGCGGTCATGCGCTTCACGTAGCCGCCGTGGTCGGCCCCGAGGACGTCGACCAGCCGGTCGAAGCCGCGGCCGACCTTGTCGCCGTGGTAAGCGATGTCGGAGGCGAAGTAGGTGTAGGAGCCGTCCGACTTCCTCAGCGCGCGGTCGATGTCGTCGCCGTACCGCGTGGAGCGGAACAGCGTCTGCTCACGATCCTCCCAGTCCTCCGCCTGCCCCTTGGGCCGCGGCAGCACGCCCTCGTAGATCAGCCCCTCGTCCGCGAGGCGCGCGATGGTCGCCGCGACGCGGTCGACGGGGACCTGCAGCGCCCGCTCGGAGGCGAACACGTCGTGGTGGATGTCGATGAGCGCAAGGTCGCCACGGATCGCATCCATCATCGCTGCGATGGCGCGCTCGCGCACGATGGGCAGCCAGACCTCCTCCGGCGCCTCCATCAAGGCTGCGCCGTGCTCATCCGACAGCGCCGCGCCGACGGGCACCAGGTAGTCGCCGGGGTAAAGGCCGGAGGGGATCGCGATCGCCTCACCGCGCGCCTCGCGGTAGCGCAGGTACGCCGAGCGCGCGAGCACGTCGACCTGCGCGCCCGCGTCGTTGACGTAGTACTCGCGCGTGACGCGATGCCCGCGGCGCTCGAGCAGGCGGGCCAGCGCATCCCCGACCACCGCGCCGCGGGCATGGCCGACGTGGAGCGGCCCGGTGGGGTTCGCCGACACGTACTCAACGTTGACCGACTGACGGGCGTCGGTCAGCGCTCCCGCGGAGAGGTCGCCCGCGAGGGCCGCGCCGACGACGCGCGCGACGGCCTCGGGCGTGACGCGCAGGTTGACGAAGCCCGGGCCGGCCACGGACGCGTCGGCCACCAGAGGATCGTCGGCGAGCCGCGCCGCGATCGCCTCGCCGAGCTCGCGCGGGTTGCGCCGTGCCGGCTTGGCGAGGACCATCGCCGCGTTGGTCGAAAGGTCGCCGTGGGAGGGGTCCCGCGGCGTCTCGACGGCGACGCGCGCGAGCCCCTCGTCGAGCCCCTCGGCGCGGGCGATGGCGCAGATGCGGTCCTTGAGGAGCTCGAGCAGGGGCATGGGGCTTCCGTGGCGCGACGGCCCGGTTCATAGCGTCGCCACGTCACGAGCGCGAGCCTCGGGTCAGCCGACCTTCGGATCAGCCAAGGTCAGGCGTGCCACCGATGAGGCGGCGGTGCTCGCCGAGCGCGAAGCGATCCGTCATGCCGGCGAGGTAGTCGCAGGTGCGGCGCAGGCGCCGCGCCTCGCCGTCGGCCGGGTCCCGCCACGACGGCGGCAGCAGCGCAGGGTCCGCAGCGAACGCGCCGAACAGCCCCTCCACGACGCGTGCCGCCTTGGCGCGGGCGTCGAGGACGCTCGGATGACGGTAGAGGTCCGCGTGGAGGACGCGCTTCGTCGCGGCCTCCGCCTCGGCCATCGCCGACGAGAACGCGACGAGGGGGCCTTCCTGCCGAGCGACGTCCGCCGCCGAGGCGACGCCGGCGCGCGCGATGCGGCGGACCGTCTCTGCGATGACGTCCTCGATCATGCGCGTCAGGAGCCGCCGGACCAGCTCGTGGGTCCGCCGCGCCGCCTCGAGGCCCGGCGCCTCGCGGTCCACCTCGCGCAGGAGCTCGTCGACGAGCGGCACCTCGCGCAGCGCCTCGACCGTCAGGAGGCCCGAGCGCAGGCCATCGTCGATGTCGTGCGCGTCGTAGGCGATGTCGTCGGAGATCGCGGCGATCTGCGCCTCGAGCCCCGCCTGGCCGACGAGGTCGAGGTCGTCCACCTCCGGATGGGTCGGGAAGAGGACCGCGCCAGGTCCCGGCGGGCCGTTGTGCTTCAAGAGGCCCTCAAGCATCTCGTAGGTGAGGTTCATCCCATCGAAGCGGGCGTAGCGGCGCTCCAGTCGCGTGACGATGCGATAGGCTTGGACGTTGTGGTCGAACCCGCCGTAGGGCGCCATCAGCCGGTCGAGCACGGCCTCCCCTTCGTGCCCGAACGGGGTGTGCCCGAAGTCGTGGGCGAGCGCCAGCGCCTCCGCGAGGTCCTCGTCCAGCGACAGGACCCGGGCGATGGAGGAGGCGATCTGCGCCACCTCCAGGGAGTGCGTGAGGCGGGTGCGGAAGTGGTCGCCGTCGGTGGTGATGAAGACCTGCGTCTTGTGGGTCAGCCGGCGGAACGCGGTGGAGTGGACGATGCGGTCGCGGTCGCGCTGGAACGGCGTGCGCGTGGCCGACGCAGGCTCGGCGATGCGCCGGCCGCGGCTCGCCTCGGGTCGCGTGGCGTAGGGCGCAAGGATGCGCGGCGAAGGGCGCACGCTCTGCATCGATCTCCCCTCCGTCTGGCCCCGTCCGTCCCTGTCCGCCGGCCGACAACACCCGATTCCTCGGCGGCCCGCACCCGTCGCGGCGCCTTCGTCCCCCTTGCGCCGGAACGCTGCCGTCTCGCGAGGCTTGTGGGTGGGCAAGGTGTGCGACGATCGGAGGGGCTCGGCATGAACGCGGACAAGCTGAGGGTCATGCTCGGCGTTTGGCTCGGGGTCTACCCCGCGGTCCTGGTGCTCACCTACGCGCTCGACCCGCTGGACCTTGCGACCTGGCTGTCGGTACTCATCTCCACGTCGGTGACAGTGCCGCTCATCACCTTCCTCGTCGTCCCCCTCTGCCGCGAGGCGATCGCCCACATGGACCGCCGGCCGAAGGAGGACATCGAAGGGTAGGCATCGTTGGACGGCCCCCTCCAACCCTATATGAGGGGGGCTCAATCAAGGAGGAGGCGCGCCGTGACAGACGCATCCTTTCATGTCACCCCCCGCGCGCTGAGCCGCGTCGCGACGATCCTCGCGGACGAGCCGGCCACGGCGCTGCGCGTCTCGGTGGAGGGCGGCGGCTGCTCCGGCTTCCAGTACCGCTACGACCTGGTGGCAGGACCGGACGGGGACGACCTCGTCATCGCTGGAGCGGACGCCACGGTGGTCGTCGATCCCGTGTCCCTCCCCTTCCTCGCCGGGGCCGAGCTCGACTACGTGGACGACCTCATGGGGCAGTCGTTCCAGATCAGGAACCCGAACGCCCAGGCGAGCTGCGGCTGCGGCACCTCGTTCTCGCTGTTCTGACGCGCTTTCCGTCCGGCGTATGCTGACCGTCGCCACGTGGAACATCAACGGGGTCAAGGCGCGACTGGAGTCCCTGACGCGATGGCTCGAGGAGGCTTCCCCGGACATCGCCTGCCTGCAGGAGATCAAGTCCGTCGACGAGGCGTTCCCGGTCGAGGCCGTCGAGCGGCTCGGCTACAACGTCGCAACCCACGGGCAGAAGGGGTTCAACGGCGTCGCGCTCCTCGCCAAGCGCCCGCTCGAGGACGTCACCCGGGGACTGCCGGGCGATGATGGCGACGTGCACGCGCGGTGGATCGAGGCGACGGTGTCGACCGAGCGCGGCGCGGTGCGGATCGCGAGCCTCTACCTGCCGAACGGCAACCCCGTCGCCAGCGACAAGTTCGGCTACAAGCTCGCGTGGATGGACCGCCTGCTCGCCCACGCCGAGGCGCTGCTCGCGAACGACGAGCCGGTGGTGCTGGCCGGTGACTACAACGTCATCCCCGAGCCCGAGGACGCGCGCTTCCCGGAGCGGTGGACCGACGACGCGCTGTTCCAGCCCGAGAGCCGCGCGCGGCACAGGGCGCTCGCCCACCTCGGCTACCTCGACGCCCAGCGCGCGGTGGACCGCTCGGGCGACCTCTACACGTTCTGGGACTACCAGGCGGGCGCCTGGCAGAGGAACAACGGAATCCGCATCGACCACCTGATGCTGTCGCCGGGCGCCGCCGACCGGCTGGAACGCGTCGCGGTCGACAAGCACACCCGCGGCTGGCCGAAGCCGTCGGACCACGTCCCGGTCAGCGCGGTGCTCGACATCTGAAGGTCCGAGCGGCGCTTCGCGGTCCTTGAAAACGCGAAGGGGGACCGCGCTGCGGTCCCCCCGTGAGCTCGCGCGGACGGTCACGTCCGGCGTGTGCCCGATCTCGTCAGTTGAGCGAAAGAGGCTGCTCTAACGTCACCCGATCCGATCCAGACGTCGCCGCCCGCTTGAGAATCCCACTCGACATTGGATCACCTCCTTTCGCTGCGTTGAACACAGCCGCGATGTTGTCATGATTCGCCGCCAATGCAAGCTCGCAACGAGCGGCTGCGCCCTCTTGTCGTCGCGAGGGGAGTTCGCGTGGCGATGGGCAACGCACGTTCGGCGCTGCGCCGCGCGAACGGGTGACAGGAGGGGAAACCATGACCTACGTCGACGGCTTCGTCGCTGCGGTGCCGACCGCGAACCGAGAGCGTTACATCGAGCACGCGCGCGTCGCCGCGGCGGTGTTCAGGGACAACGGCGCGCTGTCCGTCGCGGAGTGCTGGGGCGACGACGTGCCCGACGGCGAGGTCACCTCCTTCCCGATGGCGGTGCGCAAGGCGCCCGACGAGACGGTGGTGTTCGCCTGGATCACATGGCCCGACAAGGCGACGCGGGATGCTGGCATGGCGGCGATGATGGCCGACCCTCGGATGCAGCCGGACCGCAACCCGATGCCGTTCGACGGCAAGCGGATGATCTTCGGCGGCTTCGAGGTCGTCCTCGACGCCTGAAGCGCTGGGCGCCGGCAGGGCGAGGCGGTCAGTCGACCAGCCGGGCAGCAAGGTCCATGACGTCGTGGGCGAGGACGTCCCACTCCTGCGCCGGGGACAGGTCGGTGGACTGCCCCGGCCCGTGCTCGGTGGGGCGTGGCACGAACGCGGTTGCGAGCCCGCAGGCGCGCGCGGCCGCGAGGTCGTTGTTATGGGCGGCGACCATCATCACCTCGCCGGGCGGCAGCATCAGGATCTCGGCCGCGCGCGTGTAGCTCTCGGGGCGTGGCTTGTAGTAGCCGGTCGTCTCGGCGCCGAGGATCGCGTCCCAGCGCCAGCCGTTGTGGCGTGCCATGTCGGCCATCAGCCGCACGTTGCCGTTGGAGTGCGGCGCGAGCAGGAAGCGTCGCCCGAGCTGGGCGAGCCCGTCGTTGACGTCGGGCCAAGCGTCGAGCGCATGCCATGCAAGGTTCAGCGCGTCGCGCTCGGGCTCGTCGATGGGCGCATCGAAAGCGTCGACCACCGCGTCGAGGTTCTCCCGGTGGAGGACGTCGAGCGGCACGAACGGCCGCCGACCGGAGCGCACCTCCTCCATGGCGGGCTGGTAGCGCGCCCGCCACGCATCGGCGAAGGCGAGCCGCTGACCCCGATCGTCGATGTACGGAACGAGGTGCCGAGCCACCGACTGGCGCCAGTCCACCAGCGTGCCGAACACGTCGAAGATGAGCGCCTTCACCATACAGGCTCGCGCCGGGCGGGTGCCGCCCGGCGCGCCTTCCATCTCTCGCCGCTCGCTGTTGCGTTCGCCGAGCGCCTTAGGAGATCGGCGCCTGCGCGGTCTGTCCGTAGCCGCAGCCGCTCTTGCGCGTCGTGGTGCTGGCCGGCACCGGGGTCATCGCCCGCGCGGCCGCGGTGGAGGTGCTCGTCTGAGCGACCGGGACGGACGCCTCGGCGGGCGCCGGCGCTGCAGCTGACGTCGGAGCGTCCTGGGCCGCGGCGGAGGTGGCGACGCCGGCGACGAAGAGGGCAGCCAGAATGGTCCGCATATCGCTTCTCCTCAGGTTGAGACAGGAATGTGGACGGCCGACCTGCCGTGCTCAAGCGCAATGTTTGACCAATTCTGCTCGATGATCGGTCATAACCCGCCGCCTCCGACGGTCGACATGGAAACGTCGTTGCCTGGCGCGCGGTTGGCGACGATGCGCACCGCACCCCACGACGAGGCGCGACGGGTCGTCGCGGCCGATGCTTTGCACGCGCGCTTCTCAAACGTCGGCGTAGGCGCGGACCTCCTCGGTCCCGCCCGGGTGGGTGACGGCGCCCTTCTCGGCCGGGCCGACGGTCTGCGCGTACTTCCACAGCGCCCCCGAGCCGAACGCGGACGGACGGGGCGCCCAAGCGGACCGGCGCTCGTCGAGCTCGCCGTCGGTCAACTCGACCTCCATCGTGCCAGCGACCGCGTCGATGGTGATGACGTCGCCGTCGCGCAAGAGGCCGATGGGCCCGCCCACGGCCGCCTCGGGCCCGACGTGGCCGATGCAGAAGCCGCGAGTCGCGCCGGAGAACCGCCCGTCGGTGATGAGCGCCACCTTGTCGCCCATCCCCTGGCCGTAGAGCGCGGCGGTGGTGGACAGCATCTCGCGCATGCCGGGTCCGCCGCGCGGCCCCTCGTAGCGGATGACGAGCACCTCCCCCTCGCGGTACTCGCGCCGGGAGACGGCGGCGAACGCCTCCTCCTCCGAATCGAAGCACCGTGCGGGACCGGAGAAGCGCTGCTTCTCCATGCCCGCGACCTTCACGATCGCGCCCTCGGGGGCGAGGTTGCCCTTGAGGCCGACGACGCCCCCCGTCGGCGTGATCGGGGTGTTCGCCGGTCGGACCACGTCCTGCTCGCTGTTCCAGCGCACCGCCTCCATGTTCTGCGCCAGCGTGCGGCCGGTGACGGTCATGCAGTCGCCGTGCAGGAAGCCGTGCTCGAGCAACGTCTTCATGATGAGGGGAATGCCGCCCGCCTCGAACAGGTCCTTGGCGACGTAGCGGCCGCCGGGCTTGAGGTCGGCGATGTACGGCGTGCGGCGGAACACCTCCGCGACGTCGTGGAGGTCGAAGGCGATGCCCGCCTCGTGCGCCATCGCCGGCAGGTGCAGCCCCGCGTTGGTGGAGCCGCCCGTCGCCGCGACCACCGTCGCCGCGTTCTCGAAGGCCTCGCGGGTGCAGATGTCGCGCGGCCGGACCTGGTCGCGCACCAGGCGCATGACGCCCTCGCCCGCGGTGTAGCAGAACCGGTCGCGGATCTCGTAGGGCGCGGGCGCGCCGGCCGAGTAGGGCAGCGCGAGCCCGATCGCCTCGGACACCGTCGCCATGGTGTTGGCGGTGAACTGCGCTCCGCACGCGCCGGCGGACGGGCAGGCGACCTGCTCGAGCTCGTCGAGGTCGTCGTCCGACATCGCGCCGACCGAGTGCTGGCCCACCGCCTCGAAGAGGTCCTGCACCGTGACCTGGCGCCCGCGGTAGGAGCCGGGCAGGATCGAGCCGCCGTAGAGGAAGATCGACGGCACGTTGAGCCGCAGCATCGCCATCATCATGCCCGGCAACGACTTGTCGCAGCCAGCGAGGCCGACGAGCGCATCGTAGCAGTGCCCGCGCATGGTGAGCTCGACGGAGTCGGCGATGACCTCGCGCGAGGCGAGCGAGGACTTCATGCCCTCGTGGCCCATGGCGATGCCGTCGGTCACGGTGATGGTGCAGAACTCGCGCGGCGTCCCGCTGGCGGCGGCGACGCCCTTCTTCACCGCCTGCGCCTGGCGCATCAGCGCGATGTTGCACGGCGCTGCCTCGTTCCAGCAGCTCGCCACGCCGACGAGGGGCTGGTGGATCTCCTCCTTGGTCAGGCCCATGGCGTAGAGGTAGGAGCGGTGCGGCGCGCGGGTCGGACCCTCGGTGACGTGGCGGCTCGGCAGGCGGTCCTTGATGAGGGTGCGGGCGTCCATGGGCGTGTCCTCAGCGTGTCTGCTCCTTCATTCCGCCTTTCGGGGCCGAAGGCAACGCACGCTACGGGTCAGCGGACCTCGATGTCGCGCCATGCTATGATCCCTTCGAGCGGAGTGCCGGCATTGGGACGTCCGGCGAAGGCGTGTGAGGAGGCGTTCGCGTGGCGCTAGAAGAGCCTGTCACGAAGGAGGCAGCGACGTACCAGGACGTGATCGACGCGCCGGAAAGCATGGTCGCGGAGATCATCGACGGGACGCTCTACCTCCACCCGCGCCCCCTGCCTCGGCATTCGGTCGCCAGCATCGCGCTCGGTTCGGTGGTCCACCGACCGTTCCAGCGTGGGATCGACGGACCCGGCGGCTGGATCTTCATGGACGAGCCGGAGCTGCACCTCGGAGGCCACGTCGTGGTCCCCGACATCGCGGGCTGGCGGCGCGAGCGGTTGCCGAAGATCCCCGATGAGGTGGGCATCGAGACGCCGCCGGACTGGGTGTGCGAGGTGCTGTCGCCCTCCACCCGTTCACTCGACCTGACGCGCAAGCGGCGGATCTACGGGGCGCACGGCGTCGGGCACCTGTGGTTCGTGGACCCTGCGGCGCGGACGCTGGAGGCGTTCGCGAGCGGCGAGGCCGGGTGGACGCTGCTCGGCGCGTGGCGGGAGGCCGAGGAGGTGCGCTCCGCACCGTTCGATGCCGTCGGCTTCGGTCTCGACGTCCTTTGGGTCGAGTAGCGGACCCCTAGGTTCGTCCCAAAGCCTCCTACAGGATGCCATGGAGTGCCAGGCGCAGCCGCTCCGGCTGATCGAGCGCGGCGACCCGTCCGGCCTGCGCTTGGGCGGCCTCGCACAGGCCGCGGTCGGCGAGCGCCGCGTCGAGCGCCTCGCGCAGGCGGCGAGGCGTCGCGCGCAGGGCATGCAGGCTTCGGGCGGCACCGGTGCGGTCGGCGTAGCGTGAGTTGAGCGCCTGATCGATGTTGCTCGGCAGGCCGAACACGGGCGTTCCCACCTCCAGCGCCTGCCAGAGCTGCGGCGATCCGCCGTTCGAGATCACGAGGCGCGCCGCGCCGCACGCCGCCTCCCCGTCCACCGTGCGCGCGGCGACGACCCGAGGGCCTGCAAGGTCCGCGAGCTTGTCGTAATGGCGGCCCGCGGCCACGAGAACATTGGCATCGCTCGCAGCGAGCGCACGCACCACGGCGCGGGCGAGGGAGGGCGCGCCGCTGGAGCCGACCGGGACGTAGACGAACGGCCGCTCGGTGGGCGGGGCGTCGCCCTCGTCCGCGTTCCAGAGGACCGGGCCGATGCACTGCCCGGCGACATCCGCGGCGAGCGGCACGAAGCCCGGATGGTCGAGCAGGACCGTGCGGTCGCCCGCGGCGAACACCGCGAAAACGTCGCCGCCGTGGGGCACGAGGCCGTGCGCGGCGCGCTGGGCGTTCACCGGCGCGAGGACGTGGCGCATCGTCGGCGCCCCGGTGTGCGACAGCGACGCCCGGGTGAGGTCGTGGCCGAAGATCCGCGTCAGCACGTTGTCGGACACCTCGAGCCGGCGCGGCGAGTGCGGGCTCCAATAGGCGTTGAGCAGCGTGACGCAGGGGACCTGCCTCAGGTGCGCGGCGACCACCACCGACGGGCGCATGTCGCGCACCACCGCGTCCGGTCGGACGCGATCGATCGCCCTCAGATCATCGGCGAGGCACAGGTCGAGCCCGACGCGGTCGAACGGCGGCACGAGGAGCCGCAGCGCGCGGTGGAACCTGTCGAGCGCCATCCCATAAACTGGGACCGACGGGACATCCAGGGTCCGCAGGAGCGCACGCCCGGCCTCGGGCAGCGCGAAGACCACCTCGTGCCCGAGCGCCTGGAGCATCGTCGCGACGCGCATGGGCCGAACCACATGGGCGACGCTGACGGTGTCGGCGAACACCAGGACCTTCGCCACGATGACGGGCGTTGCGTCACCTCCACTTGATGGAGCAGCCGACGGGAGGCTGCTGGTTCGCCGGACCCTCCCCCGTGTCGGCGATCTGGCGCATCGCCTCCACGAGCTCGCGGGGCGAGCCGGCCGGCGGCGGGCTCGTCTGCCCGGCGTCCAGCCTTCCGCGGTAACGGATGATGCCGGACGCATCGAGCCCGAAGTAGTCCGGCGTCACCCTCGCGCCGTAGGCGGTCGCGACTTCCTGGGCTTCGTCATGCAGGTAGGGGAAGGGGAAGCCGTAGCTGTTCGCGAACACCCCCATGCGGTCGAACGCGTCGGCGGGGTACCGGGTCGCGTCGTTGGAGCAGATCGCCACGAAGCCGAACCCGTCGCCCATGAGGGTGCGCGCGTCGTCCACCATGCGCCGCGCGGACGACACCACGTAGGGGCAGTGGTTGCAGATGAACGCGACGACGGTGCCGCGCGCGCCGGACACGTCGGCGAGGGACACCGCCTCACCTCCGGTCGACGGCAGCGAGAAGTCCGGCGCCGGCATCGATCGTTCGTCCATCTGCAACTCCTTCGTGCGTTGCGCCACGCGCGGTTGTCTCGCACTCGGCGTCAGGGTAGCAGGTCGTGGGCTCAGCCGCAGAGGGCGCGATGACCGAGGCTCCAACCTCCCCACATCGGCCCGACGCGCGACGGGCTGTGGCAGCGCGCGATCGCGGCCTGCGCGACCTCATCATCTACCCCAAGACGCGCAAGCTCATCCTGGTGTGGACGCCCTACGCGCTCGTCGTGGGAGGGCTCGGGCTGTGGCACGTCTCCTCCGCGATCGTCGCCACTGCCGCGGTGGTCTACGGCATCTTGCTCTACAGCCTCATCGAGTACCTGATGCACCGCTTCCTGTACCATTGGGAGCCGCAGAACCGCTGGGTACGCCGGCTGACGGCCGACGTCGGGCGGCACCACATGAACCACCACCGCGAGCCGGCGAAGTACGGCGGCGCCATCAACGGCAATCAAGTACCGGTCGTGATGCTCGCCAGCGCCATCGCCGCGTTCTTCCTGTCGCTCGACGTGGTGCCCGGCTTCGCGCTCATCGCGACGCTCGCCGGCGCCATGAACTACATGACGCAGGAGCTCGTCCACTTCGGCACGCACCAGCTTCCCATGGACAACCGGCTGCTCGCGATCGTGAAGCGGCACCACATGCTGCACCACTACCGCGACGAGAACTCCAACTTCGGCCTGTTCTGGACATTCTGGGACCGCATCTTCGGCACCCGCTACGACGGACGACGTCTCGGCTGACGGGTTCGGGCGATCCGTGCCGCCTCGGCGAAGGCGGAGGGGATAGCGGCCCAGCGCTCGGGGAAGGCGGCGCGCACCTGCGGCGAGGGGTGTGCGCAGGCGACGGCCGGCAGCCCGGCGATGCCGCCGAGCCGCCACGCCCGCTCCGCGGTGCGGCCGAGGGTGACGACGACGGCAAGGCGGGGCATGAGCGGGAGCAGCGCGCCGAGCGCCTGTGCCCCTCGGGCGAGCTCGGCGCGGCGCACGACGGGCGTCCCGTTCCACCACGGCACCGCGTTCCACAGCAGCGTGGCTGCGCGGTCGATGCCTGCAGCCGCCGTCATCGCGCGCAGCGCCCGCGAGGTGCCCGAGGGGTTGTCCCGGCTAACGAAGCCGGTCGCTGCGCCCGCTCCGGGCTTCTCCAGCAGGAACAGCATGGTCGCCTCGACCCCGCCGTCGCTGGGGTCCGGCATGGGCACCGGCCCGTCGCGGGACAGCGCCGCGGCCAGCTCGGCCAGCGGAGCGACGTGCAGCTCGCCAAGCCGGCGGCGGCGCTCCGCGACGGCCTCCGGTGTGGATAGCTCGCTCGCGGTTCCTGGGGTCAATCGCCACGCCGTCATCGCTTTCGCCTTGTGGAGGCGCTACTTACGGTCGCTTGATCGGGGGGACCATCCCGCGACCTACCGGTCGGGACGGGCGGCGAAGGAGCCTATGGCGGAGAAGGACCTCTTCGGCGACGAGCCGTCCGACGCGCGCAGCCCTCGCAGCACTGCGAGCTCTGGTCGGCGCACGTCGACGCCGAGCCGCGAGAAGGCACGGGGCACCGCCGCGCCATCCGACGCCGAGGCAGGCTACACCGCCGCCGACATCGAGGTGCTGGAAGGCCTCGAGCCGGTCCGCCGCAGGCCCGGCATGTACATCGGCGGCACCGACGAGCGCGCCCTCCATCACCTGTTCGCCGAGGTGCTCGACAACGCCATGGACGAGGCCGTCGCCGGCCACGCCTCGTGGATCGAGGTCCGCCTCACGCCGGACCTACTCGCCGTGTCCGACAACGGCCGCGGCATCCCCGTCGAGTCGCATCCGCGCTTTCCCGACCGGTCGGCGCTCGAGGTCATCATGACCACGCTCCACGCGGGCGGAAAGTTCGATTCCAAGGCCTACGAGGCGTCCGGCGGGCTGCACGGCGTCGGGGTCTCGGTGGTGAACGCGCTGTCGGAGGAGCTCGTCGTCGAGGTCGCGCGGGGCAAGAAGCTCTACCGCCAGAGCTTCTCCAGGGGACTTGCGACGAGCGCGCTCGAGGAGGTGGGCGCGGCGCCGAACCGGCGCGGCACGACGGTGGCCTTCCGCCCCGACCCTGAGATCTTCGGCTCCCTCGCCTTCGATCCGTCCCGCCTGTTCGCCCAGACGCGGGCGAAGGCGTACCTGTTCGCGAACGTCGAGCTGCGGTGGCGCGCCGATCCGGAGCTCCTGACGGGGCCGAAGGCGCCGCCGGCCGAGGCGACGTTCCGCTTTCCGGGCGGCCTCGCCGACTACCTGGCCGACGAGCTGAGGGGCCGGCCCACCGTCTTGGACGGCCTCTTCGCCGGCACCGCTGGGACGCCCGGCACGCGCGGCGCGGTGGAGTGGGCCGTCGGCTTCGTCCCCGTGGACGAGTTCGTCCGCTCCTACTGCAACACGATCCCGACCCCGGAGGGCGGCACCCACGAGGCGGGGCTGCGCACCGCGCTCCTCAAGGGCCTGAAGTCCCACGCCGAGCGGGTCGGACACAAGAAGTCGGCCCAGGTCACCGGCGAGGATGTGATGGACGCCTGCGCGGCCATGCTGTCGGTCTTCGTGCGCGAGCCCGAGTTCGTCGGCCAGACCAAGGACAAGCTCTCGACCCAGTCGGCGACGCGCCAGGTGGAGGCTGCGGTGCGCGAGGCGTTTGAGGAGTGGCTGGCGTCCGACGCCGCGCGCGCCGGCCTCGTGCTCGACGCCGTCGTCGAGAAGGCCGACGAGCGGCTGCGGCGCCGGGCTGAGAAGGACGTCGCCCGGCGCTCCGCCACGCGCCGCACGCGCCTGCCCGGCAAGCTCGCCGACTGCACGCAGGGCCGCGCGGAGGGCACCGAGATCTTCATCGTGGAGGGCGACTCGGCCGGTGGCTCGGCCAAGCAGGCGCGCCAGCGCGCGACCCAGGCGGTGCTGCCCCTGCGCGGCAAGATCCTCAACGTCGCGAGTGCTGCGCGGGAGAAGGTGATGGCGAACCAGCAGCTCGCCGACCTCGTGCTCGCGCTGGGCTGCGGCGTCGGCCGCGACTTCGACCTCACCAAGCTGCGCTACGAGAAGGTCATCGTGATGACCGATGCCGACGTCGACGGCGCGCACATCGCCTCGCTCCTCATCACCTTCTTCTACCGCGAGATGCGCACCCTCGTCGACGCGGGCCACCTCTACCTCGCCGTGCCGCCGCTCTACCGCCTGACCCAAGGCGCCAAGACGCTCTACGCCCGCGACGACGCCCACCGGGAGGCGCTGATGGACGAGTTCAAGCGCGACAAGCCGATCGACGTCGGCCGCTTCAAGGGGCTCGGCGAGATGATGCCGGCGCAGCTCAGGGAGACCACGATGGACCCGGCGACCCGCACGCTGCTGCGCGTCGCCATCCAGGCGGAGGGCGAGGCGACCGGCCTCGCGGTGGACCGTCTCATGGGCAACAGGCCGGAGGCCCGCTTCGCCTTCATCCAGGAGAACGCCGCCTTCGCCTCCGCCGACGCGCTCGACATCTGAGCGCGCTCGGAGCGAGCATTTTCTCGCGCCGGGAGAGCAGCTAAACGTTCGGTGGGGAGGACCACGCCATGGCCGACGTCACGCTCTACACCAACCCCATGTCGCGCGGGCGGATCGCCCGGTGGATGCTGGAGGAGGCCGGCGCGCCCTACGAGGTCGTGGTGATGCCCTTCGGGCCGGACGGCACCCAGGGCGCCGACTTCCGCGCCATCAACCCCATGGGCAAGCTGCCGACGATCCGCCACGGCGGCAAGGTAATCACCGAGGCTGCCGCCATCTGCGCCTACCTTGCCGACGCGTTCCCGGACGCCGGCCTCGCCCCGCCGCTTGCCGAGCGCGCCTCGTACTACCGCTGGCTGTTCTTCGGCGCGGGCTGCATCGAACCCGCCGCCACCGCGCGGGCGCAGAAGACCGTCGTCCCGCCCGAAGCCTCGTCGATGATCGGCTGGGGCTCGCCCGAGCGCGTCTTCGACACCTTGGAGGAGGCGCTGGCGGGCAAGGACTACATCGCCGGGTACGAGTTCAGCGCGGCGGACGTCTATGTCGGATCCCAGGTCCTGTGGGGTCTGCAGTTCGACACCATCGACCGCCGTCCCGCCTTCGAGGCTTACGCCGCGCGCGTCGCGGATCGCGATGCCTACCGGCGGTCCAACGAGCTCGACGACGCGGACGCCGCCGCCATGTCCGCGTGAGCGGCACCGAGCTCGCGATCGGCCCTGTCACCCTCGAGGGCGAGCACGTGCGCCTCGTGCCGCTCTCCCAAGAGCACCATGATGGGCTGGTTGACGCCGTGCGGTCCGGCGACGTGTGGCGGTTGTGGGTGACGAGCGTCCCCTCGCCCGAGGGCATGGCCGCCGAGATCGACCGCCGTCTCGGCCTCCAGGAGGCAGGCTCGATGGTCCCCTTCACCGTGCTTGGACCGGACGGACGCGTCGAGGGGATGACGACCTACATGAACGTCGACCGCACCCACCATCGCGTGGAGATCGGCTCCACCTGGTACGCCGCCCGCGTCCAGCGGACGGCGCTGAACACACAGGCCAAGCGGCTCCTCCTCGCCCACGCGTTCGAGGCGCTCGGCTGCATCGCGGTGGAGCTGCGCACCCACGCCATGAACCGCGCGAGCCGGCGTGCCATCGAGCGGCTCGGCGCCAAGCTCGACGGCGTCCTGCGCAGCCACATGATCCTACCCGACGGCTCGCTGCGCGACACCTGCGTCTACTCGATCCTCGCCCACGAGTGGCCGGCCGTCCGCGCCAACCTCGACGCCGCGCTGTCGCGCCCACGGACCTGAACGTGGCGCCTGGCGCGCGGTCGCGATAGGACCGACGCCCCGGGGGGCGCCATGGACTGGACCGAGACGCTGGATGGCTACTGCGAGCGGCTCGGTCCCGGCTTCTGGGCCGAGCCGGTCAACGCCGTCACCAACGCGGCCTTCATCGCCGCCGCGGCGGTCGCGGTCGCGGTTGCCGCGCGCGAGGGACGGCGGGACGCGGCGATCCCGGTCCTCGTCGCCATCCTCGTCGCCATCGGCATCGGCTCGTTCCTGTTCCACACGGTGGCGACGCGCTGGGCGCTCCTTGCCGACGTCGTCCCCATCCAGCTCTTCATCGTCGCCTACTTCGCCCTCGCGATGCGGCGCTTCGCGGGGATGCCGTGGTGGGGCGCCGCCCTCTCGACGGCGGCCTTCATGGTGTTCTCCGTGTTCGCCGGCGGCCTCCTCGGACGCGTCGCGGGCGAGGCGCTTAACGGCTCGGAGGGGTACGTGCCGCCGCTCGTGGCGCTCTTCGCGGTCGGCATCGTCCTGCGCGCTGCGGGACGGCGCGCGGCTGGCGGGGCGCTCGTCCTTGCGGCGGCGATCTTCGCGGTCTCGCTGGCGTTCCGCACCGTCGACATGGCGGTGTGCAAGGACTTCCCCCTCGGCACGCACTTCGCCTGGCACACCTTGAACGGGCTGCTCCTCGGCGTCCTCGTCGTCGCGATGATCCGCCACGGCGCGCCGCGACGGGCCTAGCTTGAGGGCGCCGCAAGGGCGATGGCGAGGAAGTCGTCCGCCTTGAGGCTCGCGCCGCCCACGAGGGCGCCGTCCACGTCGTCGACGGCGAGGAGCTCGGCCGCGTTGTCCGGCTTCACCGAGCCGCCGTAGAGGATCGGGACGGTGGCGGCGAAGCGGGCGTCGAGCGCGTCGCGGATCGCCCCGTGCATCGCCGCGACGTCCCGGGGCGACGGCGTGCGCCCCGTGCCGATCGCCCACACCGGCTCGTAGGCGACGACGAGCCGGCCGGCGTCGAGGACGCCGGCACCGAGCCTTCGAGCTGGCGGCGCACCACGGCCTCCGCCTCCCCCGCGTCGCGCTGGGCCTCGCTCTCGCCCACGCACACGACTGGCGTCGAGCCCGGCGCGCTGGGCGGCCGCCGCCTTGCGCGCGACGAGCTCGTCCGTCTCGCCGTGGTCGGCGCGGCGCTCCGAGTGGCCGACGATGACCGCAGTCGCGCCGCACGCCGCCAGCATCGCGGCCGAGATGTCTCCGGTGTGCGCGCCTTTCTCCTCGGGGTGGCAGTCCTGCGCGCCGATGCGCAGCTTCGACACCGTCGCGCGCTCGGCGAACCGCGCGATGAGCACCGCGGGCGGGCACACCAGGAGGTCGACGCCGCGCGACATGACCTCCGGAGCGCGTGCGATCATGCGGCCGAGCTCGTCCATCGCGTCCGGCATGCCGTTCATCTTCCAGTTGCCGGCGATGAGCATTCCCGTCCCTCCCTCACGCACCGCCCCGCGCGGCTTGCGAGGGTCTGCCCCCCTCCTTATCATCGTGGGGACGCGGCGAAAGCGGGCCGCGACCCTCCAGTCAGCGCCGCAACGTCCTTGAGGGGAGCAGCGGCAACCGGCGAAGGCCTATGTTGAATGCGTTGCGGCGAGGCGCGAAGGGCGTCTTCGCCAAGATCCTGATCGCCGTGCTCGTCCTCTCCTTCGCGGTGTGGGGCGTCGCCGACTTCGTCAACCAGGTCGACCCCAACGAGGTCGCCCGCGTGGGCGACACGCCGGTGACGGCCGCCGAGTTCGACCGCGCGTGGCGCCTGCAGTCGGCCCGCTTCGCCCAGCAGCTCGGCCGGTCGCTGACGCCGGACGAGGCGCGCGCCATCGGCCTGCCGCAAGGGGTCCTGCAGGGGCTCGTCACCGAGGCGCTGCAGGTGGATGCCGCCCGCGACCTCGGCATCGACGTCAGCGACGAGGCGCTCGCCGAGCGCATCCGTACCAGCGAGCGGTTTGCGCCCGGCGGGCAGTTCGACAGGACCGCGTTCGACCGCTTCCTCGCCGACTTCAACTACGGAGAGGCCGAGTTCATCGAGCTCCAGCGCGACGCCACCGTCCAGGACCTTTGGGTCAACAGCCTCGTCGGAGGCGTGACGGCGCCGACGGCGTACCTTGAGGCGATGAACCGCTATGCGAACCAGACCCGCCAGGTCGCGACGTTCACGCTGACTGACGACGCGCTGGGCACCATCGAGGACCCCTCCGAGGACGAGCTGCGCGCGTACTACGAGGCGAACCAGGACCGCTTCCGCGCGCCCGAACGGCGCACCTTCTCGACGGTGACGCTGTCGCCCGAGGCGCTCGCCGAGCCGGACGCCGTCTCGGCCGAAGCGGTGCGTCGCGCCTACGAGGCGGAGGGCGCCTACGGGGGGGTCGAGCGGCGGCGCGTGCAGCAGGTGATCCTCGAGGATGGCGCCCTCGCCCAGCGCGCGGCCGACGCCGTCAACGACGGCACCGCGTTCGCCGTCATCCTGCGCGAGCTGGACCGCAAGTTCGCCGACGTGGACCTCGGCCTCGTCGAGGAGGGCGACATCGTCGACGACGCCGTCGCGGAGGCGGCGTTCGCGCTCGAGCCGCGCCGCGCTACGGTGGTCGACGGCCGGTTCGGACCCACGCTCGTGCGCGTGTCCGAGGTCGAGCCGGCTGCCAAGCAGCCGTTCGAGGCGGTTGAGGACGAGATCCGCCTCTCGCTCGCCCTGGACGAGGCGGTGAGCCAGGTCCGCGCCCTGTCCGACAGCGTGATCGATGCCATCGCCGGCGGGGCGCCGGTCGCCGAGGTGGGCGAGCGTTTCGACCTTCCCGTGCGCACCGTCGAGGCGCTCGACCGGAACGGCGTCGCTGCCTCGGGCGAGGCGGCGGAACCGCTCCCCTCGCAGGGGGTGCTCGACGCCGCCTTCGCCGCCGCTGCGGGGGACGACGCGGTCCCCGTCGAGGAGGGCGGGGCCTCGACCACGTGGGTGCAGACCGACACCGTCATCGAGGCCGCGGTCCGTCCGTTCGAGGACGTGGCCGGGGACGTCCTCCTCGCCTGGACCGAGGCCCAGCAGGCCGAGCGCCTTGCCGCGGTAGCCGAGGAGGCCGCCGAGGCGGTGCGCTCCGGCACGCCGATGGCGGACATCGCCGCACGCTACGGCGCCGGGGCGACGACGAGCGAGCCGTTCAGCGCGGGCGCGCCGCCTGAGGGCATGGCCGACGCCGTCGCCGCCGAGGCGTTCGCCGGACCCCTCGGTCACGTCGCTGCCGTGCGGGGATCCGGCGTCACGCAGGTCGTCGTCGAGGTCGTCGACGTGTCGGAGCCCGCGTTCTTCGAGGACGCCGCGGAGGTCGCCCCCATCCAGCGCCGGCTCAACGACGGGATCGCGAACGCGCTGCTCTACGACCTGTTGACCGCGCACCAGGCCGAGGTCGGCGCGACCGTCAACCAGCCCATCGTCGACCGCGTGATCGGCGTCGGGTCGGGCCGGGGCTGATGCCGGCGAGCGGCGCGATCCTGCGTCCCAGCGATCCGGGACCGTTGGGGGCCGTGCGCGGTGGCTGACCTCAAGCGCCTCATCGCCAAATTGGCAGGGGGTGAGTTCCTGTCGCGCGCCGAGGCGTCGGAGGCCTTCGCCGTCCTCATGTCCGGCGAGGCGACGTCGGCGCAGATCGGCGGGTTCCTGATGGGCCTCAGGGTCCGCGGCGAGACGGTGGACGAGATCACCGGTGCGGTGGAGGTCATGCGCGCGCGCATGACGAAGGTCGAGGCGCCCGACGGCGCCATCGACATCGTCGGCACCGGCGGCGACGCCTCGGGCAGCTACAACGTCTCCACCTGCGCCGCCTTCATCGTCGCCGCCGCGGGGGTGCCCGTCGCCAAGCACGGCAACCGTGCGATGTCCTCCCGCTCCGGTGCGGCGGACGTCCTGTCCGCCCTGGGGGTCGCCCTCGACCTGTCGCCGGAGGGGGTCGCCACCTGCATCCGCACCGCCGGCATCGGCTTCATGTTCGCGCCGGCGCACCATGCCGCGATGCGGCACGTGGGTCCGGCCCGCGCAGAGCTTGGCACGCGAACGGTGTTCAACCTCCTCGGTCCGTTGTCGAACCCTGCGGGCGTGACGCGGCAGGTCACCGGCGTGTTCGCCCGCGCCTGGGTGCGCCCCCTCGCCGAGGTGCTCCTCGCCCTCGGCGCGGAGCGGGCGTGGGTGGTGCACGGCGCCGACGGGCTGGACGAGCTGACGACGACCGGGCCGACCCACGTCGCCGCGGTGCAGGACGGCGCCGTCACCGAGTTCACCGTGTCCCCGTCCGACGCCGGCCTCGCGACCGGGGAGGCGGCGGCCCTCGTCGGCGGCGACGCCGCGCAGAACGCCGCGGCGCTCGAGGCTGTGCTTGCGGGGGAGCTAAATGCCTACCGCGACATCGCCTGCCTGAACGCCGCGGCGGCGCTCGTCGTGGCCGAGCGCGCTGGCACGCTTGCGGAGGGGTACGCACTCGCGACCCGGCTGGTGGACGACGGCGCGGCGGCGGACCGGCTCGCGGCGCTGCGGTCCGTGTCGCAGGCCGCGGCAACGACGGCCGACGCATGACCGCGCCCGGCCTCCAAGCGCGGCCGAGGCCCGGGCGCGCGGCGCACGGGGGCTGAGGATGGACCGCCCGCCCGACATCCTCGCCCGCATCGAGGCCTACAAGCGCGAGGAGATCGCTGCGGCGCGGCTCGTGGAGGACGCCGCCGAGTGGCGCGCGAGGGCGCTCGACGCACCCCCGCCGCGCGACTTCGTCGGGGCGCTGCGGCGGGAGGCGAGCGCAGGCCGTCCGGCGCTCATCGCCGAGGTGAAGAAGGCGAGCCCATCGAAGGGGCTCATCCGGGCGGACTTCGACCCTGCGCGCCTCGCGCAGGCCTACGCCGAGGGTGGCGCGGCGTGCCTGTCGGTGCTCACCGATGGCCCGTCCTTCATGGGGAGCGCCGAGCACCTCGTCGCTGCGCGGGCTGCGGTCGACCTGCCGGTCCTGCGCAAGGACTTCCTCTACGTGCCCGAGCAGGTGTTCCAGGCACGCGCGTGGGGCGCCGACTGCATCCTCGTCATCCTCACCGCGGTGGACGACGCCACCGCCCGAGCGCTGGTCGAGTGCGCGGGCGAGCTCGGCATGGCGACGCTGCTCGAGGTGCACGACGAGGCCGACCTTGCCCGCGCGCTCGCCCTCCCCTCGCCCCTCGTCGGCATCAACAACCGCGACCTGCGCACCTTCGTGACCGACCTTGCTGTCACCGAGCGGCTCGCGGCCGGCGTGCCGGCGGACCGCGTCGTCGTCGCCGAGTCGGGGATCGCGAGCGCCGCCGACGTGGCGCGCCTGACCGCCGCTGGTGCGGCTGCCTTCCTGGTCGGTGAGAGCTTGATGAGGCAGGGCGACGTGACCGGCGCGACGCGGGCCCTTCTCGGACACCGGCTGACCCACCTTCGCGCCGATGGCGCCGCCCACATGGTCGACGTCGGGGGCAAGGGCGCGACCCAGCGCGTCGCCGTCGCCGAGGGGACGGTGCGCATGGCAGCCGCGACCCTCGACGCGATCATGGCCGGCAACGTCGCGAAGGGCGACGTGGTCGCGGTGGCCCGCGTCGCCGGGATCATGGCCGCCAAGCGCACCGCCGACATCGTGCCCCTGTGCCATCCCATCGGCCTCGACGCCGTCTCGGTGGAGCTCGAGCCGGACCGCGCCTTGCCCGGCTACAGGGTCCGCGCCCGGGCCGCCACCTCCGGCCGAACTGGCGTCGAGATGGAGGCGTTGACCGCGGTCTCGGCTGCGTGCCTCACGCTTTATGACATGGCGAAGGCGCTCGACCGCGCGATGGTGATCGGCGACCTGCGGCTCCTTGAGAAGTCCGGCGGCCGGTCGGGCGACTACCGAGCCCCTTGACCGAGGTGCGCCCCCAACCGCTCGCGGCAACGGCGCCCTCGCGCACGACTCCGGCCCGACGGCCGACGCGCGGTCGGCGAGGCGACCGGTGATCAGCGTCGACGAGGCGCAATCTGCCCTCATCGCCGCCGCCCCCTCGATGCCGGGCGAGGCGGTGCCGCTGGCGGACGCGGTCGGCCGCGTCCTGCGCGAGCCCGTCGTCGCGCTGCGCACGCAGCCGCCGTTTCCCTCCTCCGCGATGGACGGTTACGCCGTGCGCGCCGCCGACCTGAGGGGCCCGGTGCGCGTCGTTGGCGAGGCGGCGGCAGGGCGTCGCTGGTCCGGCGTCCTCGGCCCACGCGAGGCGGTGCGCATCTTCACCGGCGCACCCGTCCCGGACGGGGCCGACGCGGTCCTGATCCAGGAGGACGCGACGCGCGAGGGCGACAGGCTGACCGCCCTCGCCGCCGTCGCGCCCGGCGACCACGTGCGCGCCGAGGGCCTCGACTTCCGCTCCGGCGACGGGCTCGTCGACGCGGGGACGACCCTCGCCGCGCGGCACGTCGCCCTCGCCGGCGCCGCCGGGCACGCGAGGCTCGTGGTCGCGGCGAGGCCGCGCGTCGCGCTGCTCGCCACCGGGGACGAGCTGGTGCTCCCCGGGACTCCGGCGGGTCCCGACCAGATCGTGGCCTCCACCTCGGGTGCGCTGGCGGCGATGCTGCGCGAGGCAGGATGCGACGCCGTAGACCTCGGCATCGCGCTCGACGATCGGCGCGAGCTCGCGAGCCGCGTCGGCGAGGGTACGACCACCGCCGACGTCCTCGTCACGCTGGGGGGCGCGTCGGTGGGCGAGCACGACCTCGTCCGCCTCGCGCTCGCCGACATCGGCGTGACGCCGGACTTCTGGCGCGTGGCCGTGCGACCGGGCAAGCCGTTGATGTTCGCGTCCCGTCCGCCCGTCCTCGGCCTGCCGGGCAACCCCGTCTCGGCGATCGTCTGCGCCATCCTCTTCCTGATCCCGTTCGTGCGGGCGATGCAGGGTGCGAACGACCCGCTGCCGCCCACCGTCGAGGGCACCCTCGGCGCGCCGGTGGGCGCCAACGGCCCGCGGCGCGACCACATGCGCGCGCGCCTCGAGGCTGGACGGGTCGTCCCGTTCCCCGTGCAGGACTCCTCGATGCTGTCGACGTTGTCCCAAGCGGACGTCCTCTTGGTGCGCCAGCCCCGAGCGCCTGCCTCGGAGGCCGGCGCTCCATGCTGCTACATCCCGCTCTGACCGATCGACGCCCGACGTTCCAACGGGAACGGGGTTGTAGAACACACGATGAACGTGTACCAACACGATGAAGTGATTCGCGCACCAAAGCCGGCTGTGCCCGGGATAGGACCCCACGCGCCATGCTGACCAAGAAGCAGTACGATCTCCTCATGTTCATACATGAGAGGATGAGCGCGACCAGCGTGCCGCCTTCGTTCGAGGAGATGAAGGATGCTTTGGACCTCAAGTCGAAGTCAGGCATCCACCGGCTCATTACGGCGCTGGAGGAGCGCGGGTTCATCCGCCGCCTGCCCAACCGGGCGAGGGCGTTGGAGGTCCTGCGTCTGCCTGAGAGCCTGTCGCGCTCGGAGCCCGCTCCGCCGCGGCAGCGGGGCTTCCTGCCGTCGGTGATCGAGGGCTCGCGCGAGCCGGTCGGCCTGAAGCGGCCGCCATTGCGCCCGGTGAGCGCGGCGACCGACGTCGTCGACGTGCCGCTGATGGGCCGCATCGCCGCCGGCGTCCCGATCGAGGCGATCCAGCAGAAGGGACCCACGGTCCACCTGCCGGCGGACATGCTGGGTCCCGGCGAGCACTTCGCCCTGGAGGTCCGCGGCGACTCGATGGTCGACGCGGGCATCCACGACGGCGACACGGTCATCGTCCGCCGGACCGACCGAGCGGAGACCGGCGAGATCGTCGTCGCGTTGATCGATGACGAGGAGGCGACGCTGAAGCGCATCCGCAAGCGCGGGAACACGATCGCGCTGGAGGCGGCGAACCCTCAGTTCGAGACGCGCATCTTCGGCGCCGACCGGGTGCGGATCCAGGGCCGCCTCACCGCGCTCCTGCGGCAGTACTGACGGGGCCGCACCAACCCACGGCCGGCGCGGCTCCCTCGCTGGACCGGTGGCGCTGGGAAGCCCAGCGCCACGGATTCCGGGGGGCCGTTCAGGCGAAGGCGATGTCGTCGACGTCGAAGGACGTCGCACCGAGGAGGAGGACGCTGCTTCGGTCCCCTCGGACGCCACGCGGAACAGGAGGCCGTCCGCGGTCGGGCTGATCGTCAGGTCCTGGAGCTGCCCGTCGGCATAGGCCAACGCGTCCCTCTCTCCGTCCCAGTCCGCCACGGTGTCCTGGCCGGACATGCCCGTGAACGAGAAAACGTCCGCGCCGCTGCCGCCCGACAACAGGTCGTCGCCGGCGCCGCCGAAGAGCCGAACGCGCCCGTCGCCGCCGAACAGCGGCGCCTGCCACGTCGGTGACCTTTAGGTTGTCAATGGCCCACCACCGGCCGTTGTGGCTGACGACCTCGAAGTTCAGCGCGGCGCTCGACGCGCCGTCGGGGTTGCCGAGCTCGAGGAGGAGCAGCACCTCGATGGGGTCGCCGCCGTCGTAGGACAAAGGTGAGGCGGGCCACCTGCGCGTCCTCCGGCCGACGAGTTGTCGAACGCAACCCGCACTGTCCCGGTGGCGACGCCGGTGAGGTCGATGGCGGGCGTCGTGAGCGCCGCGTCGAACTCGTCAGGGTCGACGTCGCCGATGTCGTCGTACTCGTCGGGATCGGCGACGGGAAACGTTGGAGAAGAGTACTTCGGCTGGACCTTCCTCGACGTCGCGTCGTGGACCGCGAGCGCCGGCGACCAGCGACGCGACGAGTTCACCAGCGCCACCAACGTCGTCGCCGTCGCCGACCCGGACCAGGACGACGACGGCCTCGACATCGACCCCGATCAGTACGACGCCGCGCTCGTCAGTCCGACCATCGAACCCGCCGGCACGCCGGGCGAGAAGATCCGCATCCAGTTCGACTCATCCTGGCGTCCCTAGGACACACAGGAGGCCGGCCTCCTGGTCGCGTTCGACGGTGGCGAGCTCCAGGAGGCGTTGCGCTGGTCATCCGATCCCGCGAGCCCGGACTTCAAGCCGGACGCGACCAACGGGGCGATCCCTCCTCGACGTCGACCGCCCGGCCGGTGCGAGCGGCATGCAAATGATCTTCGACATGCCCCAGGCCGGCAACGACTGGTGGTGGGCGGTGGACAACATCGCGGTCTCGCTGGTGAAGATTGGCGGGGACCACTGCGTCACCCTCCTGGCGGAGGACTTCGACGGACTGAGCCGCCCCCCCTCGGGGACCTGGTTCTCGAACGTCCAGCCCTCCGGGGAACCTCGGTCCAGTCCGTGCCGTCGCCACCCGACTCGGTCGAGCTCACGTACGGCACGAGCGCGCTGGCGAGGCCCTCCCACTCCTCCGCGAACACCTCGGTGAGGCTCAGGGCTTCCTCGGTCCGGAAGTTGAGGGTCCCCGGATCGGCGATGCCGCTGAACGCGTTCGCCTCTCAAGTGACGCTCGGCAGGTCAGTCAAGGCGCCCGCGTCGATGGTCACGTAGTAGCTCTGCCTCGCGCGAGGTCTTCGGGCAGGTCGACGGTGAGCGTGCTGCCGTCGACGGCGACGTTGGCCGACGCGACGTCGACGCTCTGGACGAGCATGCCTCCGGCCGCCTCACGGACGGCGATCGTCCCCGTTCCGAGCTGGATGGCCTCGCTGAACTCGATGACGAGGTCGGTGCCTACGGGGACGAACTGCGCCTCGTCGGTGGGCGTGAGGAAGTCGGCAACGACCGGGGGCAACGGATCGCCGCCACCCTCCAGCACCGAGCCGCTCTCGAAGCCACCGCGGTCGAAGCCGATGCCGAGGTGGTCGAGGATGGTCGGCGCGACCGAGTCGCCGGCACCGCCTCGTCGAGGTTCTGCAGGTCCCGGTTGCCCGGTGTTGATCGGCGCCCAGTTGACGATGGACGCGATCTGCGCGTCCGCGAAGGCGGCATCCACGCGTTCGAACACGCTGTCGACGCCGCAGCGATGGGCTCGTCGTTGTTCGTCGGGATGCCGTGCGTGTCCACCCAGACGCCGCTCAGCCGACCATACGGCCGTGGGTAGGTGCGCTCGGTGACACGCACGCGAAGGTTGCTTCCACCTTTCTGACAGGTGAGGCAGCCGCCCGCCGTGCGCCCTAGCGGTCGCGGCTAATCGCCCGCGGCTGCGGCTCCGCTTGCGAAGAGCGCGTCGACCTCGCTCGGTGCGAAGCCCGCGGCGAGGAGCGAAGCGCGTCCCCCCTCGCCCACCCGCGGCGGCGTCGCACGCTCCAACGGGCGCGCCGACGGCGGCGGCAGCGCCGGCAGCCGGGTCGCCGGCAGCCGTCCGAGGCCGGGCAGCTCCTGCCAACCGATCGCCTCGACGGAGCGCACCTGAGGATCGTCGAAGAGGTCGTCGTAGGTGTTGACCGGCGCGTTCAGGATGTCCGCCTCGGTGAGGACGTCCTGCCAGTGGCGCGTCGGGCGCGCCTCGATGAGCGGGGCGACGAGGGCGTTGAGCTCCGCGGCGTGGGACAGCCGCGCCGACTCCCCCGCGAAGCGTGGGTCGCCCGCCCACGGCGGACCGTCGAGGACCCGGCACAGCGCCGCAAAGTGCGCGTCGCGTCGTGCGTTCAGGCTGAGGTAGCCGTCAGCGGTGCGGAACGTACCGACGGGCGCGCCCACCGGCGCCACGGCAGCGCCGTCGCGCACCTGGGCGACGAGGCGCGACTCCTGCAACGCCATGGCGCACTCGAGGAGGCTCGTCGTGACGTGGGCACCCTCACCCGTCACCGCCCGGCGGTAGAGCGCCGCACCCACGGCCTGGGAAAGGTAGAGCCCCGTCGCCATGTCGATGGCGAGGATGCCGACGCGTTGCGGGACGCCCTCGCGATCCCGGTTGATCGCCATGAAGCCGGTGAACCCCTGCATCACCGTGTCCGTCGCTGGCCGGTCGCGGTACGGACCCGTCTCGCCGAAGCCCGTCACGGTGGCGTAGATCACCGACGGGTTGACCGAGGCGACGCTCGCACGGTCGAGGCCGAGCCGCCCGGTGACGCCGGGCCGATAGTTCTCGACCAGCACGTCGGCGCGGCGGGCGAGGCGCTGCGCCGCCTCGCGACCGGCCGCGGACTTGAGGTCCAGCGCAAGGCTGCGCTTGCCGCGGTTCAGCGCGATGGCCTCGGCCGAGAAGTCCCCCTCCCGCCGGCCGAGGCCACGGCTCCAATCGCCGCCCATCGGCTCGATCTTGAGGACGTCGGCGCCGTGCTGGGCGAGGAGCATCCCGCAGTAGGGCGCGGCGACGCCCTGGGCGAGTTCAAGGACGAAGAGACCCTTGTAGGCGTCGCTCACCGCGCCGACTTGTCGAGGAACGCGCGCACCGCGTCCCGGTGCTCGTCCGTCGCGTAGCAGATCGCCTGCGCCTCCGAGCCGAGGGCGAACACCTCCTCGGCGGTGAGGTCGAGGGCGCGGTTGAGGATCGACTTGGCGAGGGCGAGCGCGATGGGCGAGCCCCTCGACAGCTCAGCGGCCCAACCTTGCGCGGCGGGGACCACGTCGTCCGCATGGCGGTCGGCGAGGCCGATGGCGAGCGCCTCCGCGGCGTCGATGGTCCGGGCCGAGTAGATCAGCTCCTTGGCGCGCGCGAGGCCGACGCGGCGTGGCAGGAAGTAGAGCCCACCGCCGTCCGGGATCAGCCCGCGCCGCAGGTACGCCATGGCGAAGGTCGCGTGAGGGCCCACCATCACGAAGTCGCACGCAAGGGCGAGGTCGCAGCCGAGGCCCGAGGCCGGCCCGTTCACCGCGGCGACGACCGGCTTGTCGAGCCCGTGCACGGTCGCGATGAGGCGGTGCGTGCGCTTCTGCCGGCGCCACCCGTTGAAGCCGACGCGGCCCTGCGGCGCGTCGAGGCGTGCGCGCATCCCGGCGATGTCGCCGCCGGCGCAGAACGCGGGGCCCGCGCCGGTGAGCACCACCGCGCGGACCGCCTCGTCGGCGCCGACCCCCTCCAACGCGTCGATCAGCGCGCCGCGGGTCGCGTCGTCGACGGCGTTGCGCTTGTCGGGACGGTTCAGCGTCACCGTCGCGACGCCGTCCGCCACGCTCGTAAGGACGGCCTCGCCGTTCATCCCCGCCGCACGCTCCCCGAGGCGTCTACTGGACCCAAGGCGACTTGTCCCAGATCGCCTGCATCTCCTGCTTCGTCTCCAGCATGTGCGCCTTGTAGTCGTCGGGCGGCATGTAGTTGAGCGGCAGCTCCTGGTCCTTCGCCGCCTCGAGGAACTCCGGGTCCTCCATCATCCTCGCCACGGCGTCGGTGAGCGTCTCCTGCGCGTCCTCCGGGATGCCGGCGGGCGCGGCCATGCCACGGTCCGACCCGGACACCACGGGATAGCCGAGCTCCGTGAAGGTCGGCACGTCGGGCAGCCCATCCCAGCGCTCCGCGCTCATGGTGCCGAGGATGCGCAGCTGGCCCTCGCGCACGTACGGCGCCGCCTCGCCGATGCCCATGACGCTCGCCGCCACGTGCCCACCGAGGAGCGCGGTGCGGTTCGGCGCGGCGCCGGGGAACGGCACGTGGGTGACCTCGAGGTCGGCCATGTTGAGGAAGCGTAGGAACGAGGTGTGCGTGGCACCGCCGAGCGAGGAGTTGCTCACCGGCATCGCGCCTGGGTTCTCCTCAACGTAGGCGATGAAGTCGTCGAGCGTCTCGAACTCGGAGTCGGCGCGCACGATGAGCGAGGTGGGGTCCGACACGACGTTGCCGATCGGCGCGAAGCTGTCGATCGTGTAGTCGGGCTCGCGCTGGATGATCGGGTTGATGAACGAGGGGATGTTCAGCATCCCGATGGTGTAGCCGTCCGGCTCGGCGGTCGCGATCGCGGTGAAGCCGAGCTCCCCTCCGGCGCCGGGCCGGTTCTCCACCGTCACCGAGACCGAGTTGCCGAGGTACTTCTCGAGGAACGGCGCCATCGTGCGCGCCATGACGTCGGTGCCGCCGCCGGCCGAGTAGCCGACGATCACCGTGATGTCGCGTTCCGGATAGTCCGCGAGCGCCGCGCCGAACGAGGCGAGCGTCGAGGCCGCGGCGAGCGCGATGGTCGAGCCGATCTTGTGGTGCATGCGTCCTCCCTTCGGGCGCTGGCGCGCGCCCTTGAGCCGGCGAGCCGGCGCGCCGTCGTTGGCGGCGTCGCTCGAGCTTACGGTGGCTGCACGGCCGATGACAACCGAGGAGGCTTTCGCGCCGTCGCGCCAGCGGCTACGCGACGGGGTGCGAACGGGGACCGACGGACGGATGAACGACGACGCGATGATGCATGCGGCAGCCCTCCTCGCTGCGAAAGACGACCACGACCCGGCCGACGTCCTCGGCGCGTTCGAGGGGGCCGCCGAGCGCTTCATGACCCCGTGCAGCGAGGGCACGATGCTCTGGCACGCCTTCGGCGACGGTCCGCCGCTTGCCCTGTTTCATGGCGGTCACGGGTCCTGGCTGCACTTCCTGCCCATGATCCCTGCGCTCGCGGCGCATCGCCGGCTCCTCCTTCCGGACCTCCCGGGCTTCGGGGGTTCGGCCGATCCGCCGACCATGCCCGACGAGGGCGTCGGGCTGGCCGACGCGGTTTCGCAGCCGGTCGAGGAGGGGCTGCTGCAGATCGTCGGTGACACGGCGCCGCTCGCCATCGGCGGATTCTCGTTCGGCGCCGTCGTCGCCTCGCGCATCGCAGCGCGCCTCGGCGAGCGGGTCTCCCACCTCGTCCTCATCGGTGCTCCGGGCCTCGGGCTCGCCATCGCCGAACGTCCGCCGCTGCACAAGGTGCGCGGCGTCGACGCGGCGTCGCTCGAAGCGGTGCACAGGGCAAACCTCGCTGCGCTGATGATTGCCGACCCCGCCAACATCGACCGCCTCGCGGTCCGCATCCAGGCGACGAACGTGCCGCGGGCGCGCACGCCGAGCCGCCTCGCCTCGCGCACCACGGCGCTGCGCGACGCGTTGCCGAACGTCGCCGCACGCGTCGTCGCGATCTACGGCGAGCGGGACGTCGTCGCTCCGCAGCACGACGAGCGTGAGGCGTTGATCGCCTCGCTTGCCCCCGGCGCCCGGCAGCACGTGCTGCCGGGGATCGGGCACTGGGCGCCCTACGAGGCGCCCGACGACGTGGCGCAGCTCATCCTGGAAGAGCTCGGCGCGCCGGCGCCCGCGCGCGCAGACCCACCCTTGTAGGCCGGCGGAGCGGTCGGCTAGGCTTCGCACAACGACGAAGCCCGGCCAAAGGCGCCGGCTCGCAGGAGGGAACGTCATGCCGGCATCCAGCCGCACGCAGCCCGCGTGACCTACGCCAAGGACCGCATCGCGGCGCTGCTCCTCCTCGCCCTGGCGGTGGCGGTGTTCGTTGCCGCCGGTGGGCTGCCGTTCAAGTCGCTGCTCTTCCCACGCATGATCGCCGTGGTGATGGCGATCGGCGCCGTCCTCATGTTCCTGCGCACGGTCCGCCTCGGCGGAGCTCCCGCGGCGGCCTCAGACCCCACGCTCGGCGAGCCGTTCTTCCGCAACGCCGGCCGCTTCGCGCTGACGGTCGTCGCGCTGGCGCTCTACCTCGCCGGGATCGACGTCCTCGGCTACTTCAGCGCGACGGTCGTCCTCGTCGTCGCCCTGTCCCTGGCGCTCGGCTTCCGCGACGGCGTAACGCTCGGCCTTTCCACGGTGCTGTTCGTCGCCTTCGTGTGGTTCGTCTTCGTTTGGATCTTCGAGCGGCCGCTGCCCAAGGGGCTCCTCGCATGACGCGCCGGATGGGTTGATCCCATGTTCGAGGGCCTCATCAACGCGCTCCCCCTCGTCTTTGCCCCGACGAACGCGCTGGCGATGGTGGGCGGCGTCGCCCTCGGCATCGCCATCGGTGCGCTGCCCGGGCTGTCGGCGACCATGGGGATCGCCGTCCTCATCCCCCTCACCTTCGGGCTCGACCCCATGGTCGGCCTCGGCATGATGGCCGGCATCTACAACGGCGCGATGTACGGCGGCGCGATCCCCGCCGTCCTTTTGCGCATCCCCGGGACGCCCGCCTCCATCGTGACGACCTTCGACGGCTACCCCATGGCCGAGCGCGGCGAGGCGGGCCGCGCGCTGCAGATCGCCGTCGTGTCGTCCGCGCTGGGCGGCATGGTGAGCGCCATCGTGCTGATGACGCTGGCGCCGCCGCTCGCGCGGGTGACGCTGGCGTTCGGGCCGGCGGAGTACTTCTGGGTTGGGATGTTCGGGCTGTCGGCGATCGCGGTCTTCGTGGGTAAGAACCCGGTGAAGGGCATCCTGTCGGCCTGCATCGGCCTCCTCATCGGCACGGTGGGGATCGACACCATCACCGGCGCCGAACGCTTCACCTTGGGCATGCTGGAGCTCCACGACGGCTTCCACATCGTCGTGCTCCTCACCGGGCTCTACGCGGTGCCGCCGGCGCTCGCGATGGCCGAGGAGGCCGTCATGACCGGCATCGACCGCGCTAAGCTGGCCGTGGGCGCGACCCACGGGATGTTCGACGATTGGCGCCGCCTGTGGCGCACCTGGGTCCGCTCGTCGGTGATCGGCGTGTTCGTCGGGCTGCTGCCCGGCGCCGGCGGCAACATCGCCGCGTTCCTGTCCTACAACGAGACGAAGCGCGCCTCGCGCGATCCGGACAGCTTCGGCAAGGGCAACCCGGAGGGCGTCGCCGCCGGCGAGTGCGGCAACAACGCGGACAACTCCGCCGCGCTGGTCCCCGCTTTGACGCTCGGCGTCCCGGGGAGCTCGGTGGCCGCGGTCATCCTCGGCGGCCTCCTCATCCACGGCCTGCAGCCGGGCCCGGCGCTGTTCCGCGACCACGCCGACATCGTCTACGGCTTCATGATCCAGATGTTCCTGACCTCGCTCCTCCTGTTGTTGATCGGCGGGATCATCGGCACGCGCATCTTCATCCACGTCCTGCGGCTGCCGCGCGTCCTCCTCGTCTCCCTCATAGCGGGGCTGACGGCGGTCGGCGTCTACTCCATCAACAACTCGATGTTCGACCTCTGGATGATGCTCGGCTTCGGCCTCGTGGGCTACGCCATGGAGCGGCTCGACTTCCCGCTCGCGCCGGCCGTGCTCGGCCTCATCCTCGGGCCGATGGCGGAGGAGAACATGCGCCTCGCGCTGCTCATCGGGCAGAACGACTGGACGATGTTCGTGACGCGGCCGATCTCGCTCACCATCGCGGTGCTCACCGTCCTCGTCCTCGCCTTCCCCCTGGTGCGCGACGCGCTGTCCAGGCGCCGCGCGGCGCCCGCCTAGAGCATCCTGGGTCTTCTCAGACCCAGACAAGATGCTCTAGCTCCCTGATTAAGAGCGGTTTGGGGTTTGGTGGTTCCACCTAACCCCAAACCGCTCTAGCCCCGCGCGGTGGCGCGCTCGGCGGGCCGTGTGCCCGGCAGGTCGAGGGACTTGCGGCGCTCCAGGCCCCAGAGCGCGGCGAGGAGCGCCTCGGCGTCGGCCGCGGCGAGGACGCTCCCGGCGAGCTCGCGGAACTTGTCGGACACCTCTTCGTCCGTCAGCTGCATGTCAGGGTCGCCCTTGCGCGTCGGCTGCAGCAGCTCGTGCACCGTGCCGCCGGCCGTGATGCGCACCCGCGCGGCACGCTGGCCGGGGAAGCGCGCGTCGAGCGCCTCGTCGACGGCGACCGACACCCTGCCCATGAGGTCGCGCACGGTGGGGTCAGCGATGCGCGCCGGCTCGAAGGCGGCGAGGCGCACCGAGCCGTGCACCAGGGCGTGGGCGACGACGTAGGAGAGCGAGAACTTCGCCTCCTGCGGCGTGTGGGGATCGGAGCGGGCGCAGATGTCCACCGCCGGCTTGTAGGTGCCGACCTCCACCCGCTCGACGTCCTCGGCGGCGAAGCCGTACTCTCCCTGCAGCGCGAGCGCACCGTCGATGGCGGCGAAGGTGTGCCCGCAACATCCGTGGTTCTTGAACGTGATCTCCTCGATGAGGAAGCGCTCCCCAAGCCCCGCGGTGGCGCGTGACCAGTCCGCGTTGCCGCTCATCGCGACGCCCATGCCGACGGGGCCATCGAGCACGTCGAGCGCGCCGGTGACGCCCTCGGCGGCGGCGAGCGCGCTGGTGACGCCGGCCTCCGCGGCGTGGCCGGCGTGGATGGGCTTTGCCATGCCCTCACCACGGAACGCCTGCTGAAGCCCCGCCGCCATGGTCGCCGCGTTGGCCAGGGCATGGGCGGTGCGCGTCGCGTCGAGGCCGAGGACGAGGCAGCTCGCGGCGCTCGCCCCGAAGGTCGCCATGGTCGCCGTCGCATGCCACAGCGCGTAGTGCTCGCGTCCCATGGCGAGGCCGATGCGGGCCGACACCTCGTATCCGGCGACCACCGCGCGCAGGAAGGTGTCGCCGTCGGCCCCCTCGCGCTGGGCGACGGCGAGCGCAGCGGCGATGGTCGCGCAGCCCGGATGGACGGCGCTGTCGCGGTGGATGTCGTCGAACTCTGCCGTGTGCGAGGCGGCACCGTTGAGGAAGGCTGCCGTGCGCACCGGCGCATCGGTACCGTCCGGGTAGACCGCCGCGCGGCCGTGGCCCAGCTCCTCGGCGAGGGCGCGGCGCAACATCGGGCACGGGTCCTGGACCGAGCCGGGATAGAGCGCGGCGAACCAGTCGATGACGGCGCGCTTGGCGTGGTGGACCGTCGACGGGGGGAGCGGCCGCTCGCGAAGGTCGGCGACGGCGCGGGAGAGTTCGGCGAGCGGCATGGGAGCCTCCGTTCGGCAGCGTCGGGCGAGAAACCACGTTGCGGGCCGATCGCCGGGCGTGCGAGAGCCTAGCACATGCCAACCGCCGTGCGTGCGATGCCCAGCCGTCCCGAATGAGCGTCACCCTCGCCGTCATGGAGGGCGACGGGATCGGCCCGGACGTCGTCGCGGCGACGCTCACCGTGTTGCGTGCGGCGGACGAGCGCCACCGCCTCGGCCTCGCCTTCGACGCGGTGCCCGTTGGCCGCGCGGCCATCGAGGCGCAGGGCTCGTCCTGGCCGGAGGGGACCGAGGCTCGCATCGCCGCCGCGGACGGCGTGATCCTCGGCCCGGTGGACGGTTACGCGTACCCCGCGGGGCAGCCGAGCCCGTCCGGCAAGACGCGGCAGACCCTCGACCTCTTCGCCAACATCCGCCCGGCGCGGCCGCGGCTGCCGGAGGCCGCGCGAGCGTTCGACCTCGTCATCTACCGCGAGAACACCGAGGGCTTCTACGCGGCGCGCTTCATGGCGGCCGGCACCGGCGAGTTCGCGCCGACGCCGGACGTGGCGCTCGCCGTGCGCAAGATCACCCGCGCCGCGAGCCTCAGGATCGCCCGCGCCGCCTTCGCCGCGGCCGAGCGTCGGCGTGGGCGCGTCACCGCCGTCCACAAGGCGAACGTCCTTTCCCTCACCGACGGCCTGTTCCTGCGCTCGGTGCGCGAGGTCGCCGCCGAGCACCCGCGGGTGGAGCTCGACGAGGTGATCGTCGACGCGATGGCGGCGCTCCTGGTGCGCGACCCCGCGCGCTTCGACGTCGTCGTGACGACCAACATGTTCGGCGACATCCTGTCCGACCTCGCCGGCGAGCTCGCCGGCGGGCTCGGGCTCGCGCCCGGGCTCAACGCGTCCGAGTCGCACGCCGTGGCGCAGGCGGTGCACGGCGCGGCGCCCGACATCGCGGGACGAGGCATCGCGAACCCCGCGGCGCTCATCCTGTCCGCGGCGCTGCTCCTTGCCTGGCTCGGCGAGCGGCGCGGCGACGGCGCGCTCGGCGAGGCTGCGCACGCGGTGGAGGCGGCGGTCACGGACGCGCTCGCCGACCCCATGGTGCGCACGCCGGACGTCGGCGGACTGGGCACGACCCAAGGCTTCGCCGAGGCCGTGGCCCGCCGCGTCGCCGGTTAGGCGAGCTCGCGCCGCCGGGCTGCGAGCGAGCCTGCCTTCATCACGCTGCCGGGGAGCGGGTGCCCCACGACCTCCTCGGCGAGCCGCGCGGCGGCGGACAGCGCCTCGAGGTCGAGGCCCGTCTCGATGCCCATCTCGGCGCACAGGAAGGCGAGGTCCTCGGTGCACACGTTGCCGGCCGCGGCCGTGTGCCCGGCGAACGGGCACCCGCCGAGCCCCGCGATGGAGGCGTCGAAGATCGCGACCCCCATCTCGAGCCCGGCGTAGGCGTTGGCGATCCCCATGCCGCGCGTGTCGTGCAGGTGCAGCGCGACCTGAAGCTCCGGCCAGCGCTCGCGCACCGCGCCGACCAGGCGGCGCACCCGGTCGGGCGTCGCCCAGGCCATGGTGTCGGCGAACGAGTAGACCTTGATCGCGACGCCGTTCGCCGCGGCGATGCGCATGGTCTCCTCGACGAGGTCGAGCACCCGCGCGACCGGCACGTCCCCCTCGAAGTTGCAGCCGAACGCCGCCATCATCGACGCGCGCTCGACCTTGAGCCCCGCGGCGAGGTAGCGCTTCACCATGCGGTCCTGGACCACGGTGTTCTCGGCGAACCCGCGGTTCTGGTTGCGCCACATGAACGCCTCGGACGCGCCCATGGAAATCGAACCAGCAAGGTCGAGCGTGCCCACCGCGAGCGCCCGCTCGAAGCCCCGCTCGTTCAGCCACAGCGCGGTGTAGGCGACGCCCTCGTGCCGCGCGAAGCCCGTCGCCACCGCGTCGGCGTCGGCCATGCCGGGCACGCGCTCGGGGTTCACGAACGAGCACACCTGGATCTGGCGGAGGCCGGTCTTGGACAGGGCGTCGACCAGCGCGATCTTGGCGTCGGTGGCGATCGGTCCGCGCTCGAACTGGAAGCCCTCGCGCGGCCCTTCCTCGTTGATCCGCACCTGCGTCGGAACGTCCGTCATGGCAGCTCTCCCCGTTGGGTCGCGCTGGAGCGACGCGCAGCGTCAGCCGACGGGCTCCATGTCCTGCCGCCGCAACGCCAGCCCCACGCCATCGTCCGCCTCCATCCTCGCCCGGTGGTCGGCGAGCGCAGGTGTGTCGGACAGGTTGACCGGCGTCTGCTCGGCCCAGCGTGTCAGCACATAGAGGTACGCGTCGGCGAAGCTCTTCTGCCCGAGGTACCACGTCCCGCCGTTCGCCTGAAGGATGCCTTCCATGTAGCGGTAGTGCTCGCCGATCTTCTCGTACGCCTTGGCCTTCACAGCCTCCTGCGCCGCCTCACCGTCGGCGAACGCGGCGGCGGCGAAGTGCGGCCCGAAGTCGGCGTGCACCTCGCTTGTCATGTAGGACAGCGCCTCGGCCTCCTTGCGGCCGAGCGCCGTGTCGCGCGCATAGCCTGCGCCGCCGTGCTCGGCGCCGATGTAGGCGAGGATCGCGGCGGCCTCGGTGAGGACGTCGCCGTCCTCAAAGCGCATTGCGGGGACCTTACCCTTCGCGTTGATCGCCAGGTATTCGTCCTTCTTGTGGTCGCCGTAGGCCATGTTGTTGACGGTGATCGGGGCGTCGAGCCACGCGACCGCGATGTTGGGCGCGAGGGAGCAGGTCCCCGGCATGGTGTAGAGCGTCGGCATCGGTTCGGTCCTTGCTGTCGCCGGTCGGCTCGCCGACCGCCTGACGGGGAACCGCGGCCCCCCACCGCTCCGTTCCATCCGACGCACTGAGGCGCCGGTCGTGCCCGTCAGGTCCCGGCGAGGAGGAGGACGAGGACGCCGGCGACGATGAGGACGATGCCGAAGAGCTCGCGCCCGCTCGTCGTCTGCTGGAAGAGCCGTCGCGAGATGGCCTGGGCGAACAGGATTTCCACCAGCGCCAGCGCCCGCACGAGGGATGCGCTCTGGATCGCGAAGGCGAGGAACCAGAACTGGGAGGCGAGCGCGCCGAAGAAGCCCGCCGGCAGCGAGCGTCGCCAGGCACGCAGGAGCGCGACCAGCGCCGGACGGTCGAAGATCGCGAGGTAGAGCGTGACCGCGACGCTCTGGAACGCGAGGGCGGTGACGAGGGTCGCCGTCGCATTGAGCACGAACGGGCCGTCCGGCAGGGACAGGATGCCGCCGCGGTAGAACACCGCCGAGGCGGCGAACAACGCGCCGGCGCCGAGGCCGAGCGCCGTCGTGAGCAGCCAGCCCTCGGCCCGCGTCGCCCCGCGCGGCCACGACATGACGAGGACGCCGACCGTCGTGATGATGACGCCCAGGATCGCCGCCGGTGTCGGCAGCTCGGACAGGAACACCAGCGCGAACAGGAGCACGATCACCGGCTCGATCTTCGTGTAGGTGATGGTGACGACGAAGCTGCGCGTGCGCATGGCGGCCAGCATCATGGCCGTCGCGAACACCTGGGTGAGGCCGCCGGCGAACGTGAAGGCCAGCGTGTCGGCGGCGAGGATGCTAGGCGGTGCGCCGAGGACCGCCGAGCTCACCGCGAGGAAGAGGACCGCGAACGGCAGCCCGAACAGGAAGCGCGCCTGCGTGGCCGCCACCGTGCCGATCGTCGACGTCAGCTCCTTCTGCATGGAGTTGCGCGCCGTCTGCGAGGCGGCGGCGACGAGGGTGAAGATCACCCACAGCCAGTCGGTCACGACGTCGAGGCCCTCGGTCCGGCAGCGCGTGCCGTGCCGGATCAGGCTGAGGCATGCACGCGTGCCGCCGGCTTAAGCTTCGGCCGGCGCTGGCGCCAGGGGGTGAGCGTCGCGAAGGCACGCCCGACCTTCAGGACGAGCGCCTCGTCGAAGTGGCGTCCCGCGAGCTGCAGCTAGAGGGACGGATGCCTTGGCACGGCAGCCCAACCGTCGGCGCTACCCCCTGACGGACGGGCGTAGAACGCAGCGGAGAGCCCCCACCCTAGCGTCCTTCTCCGGCCGCGACTGGGGTTCTTCGTCGGCGACGCTGACGCCCGCGCTCCCCGTCGCCTTCCCCGACATCGTGCGTTGGCTCGGCCGCCAGATGGACCGGCCGAGGAAGGATTGAGGACCTCAGAGGGACCGGCCCTTGCCACTGGCACACCCCTTGCAACGACGCTCCTCGGATCAGACGCTTTCCGAACGGGGACGACGATGCTGACAAAGGGCCTTCTCCACGGCACGATCGGTGCCGCCATCACCGCCATCGCGTGGGTCGACGCGCCGACGCCCGCCCTCGCCCAGGACCAGACCGAGCTGCGCGTCGGCATGACGGCGGCGGACATTCCCCTCACCGTCGGTCAGCCGGACAACGGCTTCGAGGGCTTCCGGTTCATGGGCTATACGCTCTACGACTCGCTCATCAACTGGGACCTTTCGCAGGCCGACGCGCCTTCCAAGCTGATGCCCGGGCTCGCGACCTCGTGGACCGTCGACCCCGAGGACGCCACCAAGTGGACGATGGAGCTGCGAGAGGACGTGACCTTCCACGACGGGTCGCCGTTCAACGCCGATGCCGTGATCTGGAACTACGACAAGATCCTCAACGAGGACGCGCCGCAGTACGATCCGCGTCAGGTGTCCCTGGTCGCCTTCCGCGTGCCTTCCGTCGCGTCCTACCGCAAGGTGGACGACATGACGGTGGAGTTCACCACGCACGAGCCCGACAGCTTCTTCCCGTTCCAAGTCTCCTACATCCTGATGGCGAGCCCGGCGCACTGGGAGGCGCTCGGCGGAAGCTGGGAGGCGTTCGCCGACGATCCCTCGGGGACCGGGCCCTGGAAGCTTGAGGAGCTCGTGCCGCGCGAGCGCGCCGTCCTGGTGCCGAACACCGAGTACTGGGACGAGGAGCGTGTCCCCGAGGTGGACCGCCTCGTCCTCCTGCCGATCCCGGAGCCGACGGCCCGCACCGCGGCTCTCCTTTCGGGTCAGGTGGACTGGATCGAGGCCCCCTCGCCCGACGCCATCCCCCGCATCGAGGGCGCTGGGTTCGAGGTCGTCTCCAACCAGTACCCGCACATCTGGCCGTACCACCTGTCACGCGTCGAGGGCTCGCCCTGGAACGACATCAACGTGCGCAAGGCGGCGAACCTTGCCATCGACCGCGAGGGCATCCTCGCGCTCCTCGGCGGCTACGCGGTGGCGGCCAAGGGCCACGTAAGCGAGAGCGATCCGTGGTTCGGCGCGCCGAGCTTCGACATCAGCTTCGACCCGGAGCGCGCGAAGGAGCTGCTCGCCGAGGCGGGCCACGGGCCGGACAACCCGGTCGAGGCCAAGATCCTGATCTCGGCGTCGGGATCGGGGCAGATGATGCCGCTCCCCATGAACGAGTACATCCAGCAGAACCTTGCCGACGTCGGCATCAACGTCGACTTCGAGGTGATGGAGTGGCAGTCGCTGCTCGATCGCTGGCGCGCCGGCGCCAAGGATGAGGCGAGCCTGGGCGGCGACGCCATCAACGTCAGCTACACGACGCAGGACCCGTTCTCGGCGTTCACCAGGTTGGTCAAGTCGGACCTTCACGCGCCGAACGGGGTCAACTGGGGCTACTTCGTCGATCCGGAGGTCGATGCCCTGCTGAAAGAGGCCCAGGAGAGCGCCACCGACGCGGAGCGGGACGAGACGCTCGCCCGGCTCCACACCAAGCTTGTGGACGACGCCGCCTTCCTGTGGGTCGTGCACGACGTCGCCCCGCGCGCCATCGCGCCCAAGGTGGAGGGCTTCGTCCAGGCCCGGAACTGGTTCCAGGACCTGACGCCCGTGACGATCGCGGAGTGAGGCACGGGCTCGGTAGCCCGGGGAGGCCGGTGTGCTGAACTACGTCGTGCGACGCGTGCTCTACGTCCTGCCGATCGTGTTCGGTGTCACCGTCCTCGTCTTCGCGCTCGTCCACCTGGCGCCCGGCGACCCGCTCAACGCGGTGGTCTCGCCGGATGCTCCGGCGGAGGCGGTGGAGCGGCTCAAGGCGCAGTACGGATTCGACCGGCCGTTGCCGGTCCAGTACGCCTACTGGGTCGGCAACGTCCTCACCGGCGACCTCGGCGTCTCGGTCGCCACGGGTCGACCCATCGCGCCGCAGATCGGCACCGCGGTGGTCAATACGCTGATCCTCGCCGTCGGCGCGACGCTCCTCGGCTTCACGCTCGGCGCCGTCCTCGGCGGCATCGCCGGGGCCTTCCAGGGGAGCTGGATCGACAAGGTGGTGACCGCCATCGCGGTGACCGGCGTGTCGGTCCCGCACTACTGGCTCGGCATCGTGCTCGTGATCATCTTCGCCGTCGAGCTCAACACCTTGCCCGCGATGGGGATGGGACCCGGCGGATCGAGCGGGTGGGCCTGGGACGTGGAGCACCTGCGCCACCTTGTCCTGCCCGTGGTCACGCTCTCGGTGATCCCCATGGGCATCATCGCGCGGACCATCCGGGCTGCCGTCGCGGAGGTGCTGAGCCAGGAGTTCATCCAGGGCCTGCGCGCCAGGGGACTGCGCACACCCGGCGTCATGATGCACGTGGTCGGCAACGTCGCCGCGACCGCGCTCGCCGTGATGGGGTTGCAGCTCGGCTACCTCCTGGGAGGCTCGATCCTCGTCGAGACCGTGTTCGCCTGGCCCGGCACGGGCTTCCTGCTCAACGACGCGATCTTCAAGCGGGACATCCCGCTCCTGCAGAGCACGATCCTGGTGCTCGCGCTCTTCTTCGTCGCGCTCAACCTCGTCGTCGACCTCGCGCAGGTCCTCCTCGACCCGCGCATGCGAAGGGGCTGACCGATGGCCGACGTCGCGCAACCCGCCATCCGCCCCGCGCCGCTCGCCGCGGACGAGCCGGCCCCTGTCACCGCAGCACGGGGATATTGGGCGAGCGTCCTGCGGCGGGTGCGCCGCGACAGGACGACCATGGGCTGCCTCACCGTCCTCGTCGCCATCGTGCTGAGCGCGATCCTCGCGCCATGGATCTCGCCCGCCGATCCCTACGACACGTCGATGATGGACCGGCTGAAGCCGATCGGAACGCCGGGGTATCCCCTCGGCGCGGACGAGCTCGGCCGCGACATGCTCTCGCGCCTGCTGCACGGCGGCAGGCTGTCGCTCTTCATGGGCATCCTGCCGGTGGTCAACGCGCTGATCATCGGCGGCGCGCTCGGCCTCTTGGCGGGTTACGTGGGCGGCGCGCTCAACATGACCATCATGCGCGTGGTGGACGTGTTCTACGCCTTCCCCTCGGTCCTTCTGGCCATCGCGATCTCCGGCGCCCTGGGGGCGGGCCTGCTCAACGCCATCGTCTCGCTCACCGTCGTCTTCACGCCCCCGCTCGTCAGGGTGGCGGAGAGCGTGACGACGCAGGTGAGGACCGCGGACTACGTGGAGGCGGCGCGCGCCAGCGGCGCCGGCACGGTCACCGTCATCCGCGTCCACGTGCTGCCCAACGTCCTCGGCCCGATCTTCATCTACGCGACGGGGCTCATCTCGGTGAGCATCATCCTCGCGTCGGGGCTCTCGTTCCTCGGGCTCGGCGTGGTGCCGCCGGAGCCCGAGTGGGGGTTGATGCTGAACACGCTGCGCCAGTCGATCTACGTCAGCCCCTGGGTCGCGGCGCTTCCCGGGGTGATGATCTTCGCCACCTCCCTCGCGTTCAACCTGTTCAGCGACGGGCTGCGCCAGGCCATGGACGTGAAGGCGCAATGAGCATCGCGACCCGCCACGACGGCGCCACGCCGCCGCGGGACGTCGGCGGGCCGCGCCAGCCGCTCCTCATCGTGGAGGACCTCGTCAAGCACTTCCCGCTGCGTGGCGGACGCCGTGTCCGCGCGGTGGACGGCGTCAGCTTCGAGGTGGCGAAGGGGGAGACCCTCGCCATCGTGGGGGAGAGCGGCTGCGGCAAGTCGACGGCGGCTCGGCTCATGCTGGGCCTCGTGCCGCGGACGGGCGGGCGGTTGATCCTCGACGGCGAGCTCGTCGACACGCGCGCGCTGCCCTGGAAGTCGGTGCGGCGCGACGTCCAGATGGTCTTCCAGGACTCCTACGCATCGCTCAACCCGCGGCTCACGGTGGCGGACACCATCGCCTTCGGCCCGGTCGTCCACGGCACGCCGCGCTCCGAGGCAAGGGCACGGGCGCGCGACCTCCTCGCCCGCTGCGGGCTCGACCCCGACCGCTTCGCCAATCGCTACCCGCACGAGCTCTCCGGCGGGCAACGCCAGCGCGTGAACATTGCCCGGGCGCTCGCGCTCGAGCCGCGCCTCGTGGTGTTCGACGAGCCGACGAGCGCGCTCGACAAGTCGGTGGAGGCGCAGGTGCTCAACCTGCTGGTCGAGCTCAAGGCGGACTTTGGCCTTACCTACGTGTTCATCAGCCACGACCTCAACGTCGTGCGCTACGTCGCCGACCGCGTGCTCGTCATGTACCTCGGCCGCGTCGCCGAGGTGGGACCCGTGGAGGACGTGTTCGCCGACCCGCGCCATCCCTACACGCGCGCCCTCCTCGGTGCGATGCCGACCCATGACCCGGACGTGCGCACCACCGAGGCACCGCTGGCCGGCGACCCGCCCAACCCCGTGGACCCGCCGTCGGGCTGCCGCTTTCGCACCCGCTGCGCCTTCGTCGAGGACGTTTGCGCCACGGAGTCACCGGCCCTCCTGGGCGACGCGGGGCACCTCGACGCCTGCCTCATGAACCAGCCGAACTCCTCCCACAGCCGCAGCCCGACGAGGTGACGCCATGGATGCCGAGACGCTACTTGCCCTCGCCCGACGCCCGGGCGCCATCGCCCTGACGCCGGAGCGCGCCGAGACCCTCGCGGCGGAAATCGCCGCGACGCTCGCCATCGGCGTGGAGGCGGCGCGCCACCTGACGTTCGAGGACGAGCCCGCCGGCTTCGTCGCCACCCTCGAGGCGCTGGCGCCGCCGCTGGGGGACGGAGCATGAGCGAGACGCTCGAAGCCGACCTCACGGCATGGTCCCTGACGGAGGCCGCCGCCGCCATCGCCACGAAGCAGGTCTCCTCGCGTGAGGTCACGCAGGCGTGCCTCGACGCGGTGGAGCGCGCTGCCCACCTCAACGCCTTCATCCACCTCGACGCGGACGGCGCGCTGGCCGCGGCGGACGCCGCCGACCATGCGCTTGCGAAGGGCGCCGAGCCCGGACCGCTCCACGGCGTGCCCCTGGCACACAAGGACATGTTCTACCGCGAAGGGGGCCTTTCCTCGTGCGGCAGCGTGATCCGCCGCGAGCACCGCGCAGGGACCACCGCGACGGTTCTGACCCGGCTCGATGCCGCCGGCGCGGTCAACCTCGGCCGGCTCAACATGGCGGAATGGGCGTTCGGGCCCACCGGGCACAACGTCCACGTGGGCGACTGCGCGAACCCGTGGGACACCGAGCGCGTGACGGGCGGTTCGTCCAGCGGCTCGGGAGCGGCGGTTGCAGCACGCCTCGTCTACGGCGCGCTGGGGTCGGACACCGGCGGATCGGTGCGCCTGCCGGCCGCGTACTGCGGCGTCGTCGGCGTCAAGCCGACCCAGGGCCGCGTGCCGCGCTCGGGCGCGATGCCGCTCTCCTTCTCCCTCGACACCATCGGCCCGCTGTGCCGCACCGCCGGGGACGCCGCGCTGATGCTTGCCGCCATCGCCGGCGCGGACCCGGCCGATCCCACCACCTCGCAGCGCCCCGTGCCCGACTTCAACGCTGAGCTCGACGCTCCGCTCGAGGGCCTGCGCGTGGCCGTCCTCCTCTCCGGCGACCTGTGCGACGGGCTCGACCCGGCGGTCGCCGCGGCCATCGAGGCGGCCGCCGACGTCCTTGCCGGCGATGGCGCAAGGCTTTCCGAGGCGCCCTCGTTCGACTTCGTGCCCCTCGGCGCCCTCGCCAACCTCATCATGAAGCCCGAAGCGGCTGCGATCCACGGCCCGATGCTGCGCGAGCGGCCGCAGGACTACTCGGCTCAGGTCCGCTCCCGCATCGAGGGCGGCTTCTTCATCCCCGCGCCCGCGTACCTGGAGGCGGCGAGCCGACGTGCAGGCATCACCCGCCACTTCGTCGAGACGATGCTGGGCGAGGCGGACGTCCTGCTCGCGCCGATGATCTTGACGCCTGCTCCGAAGCGCGCGGACACGGATGTCCAGGACCCGGCACGAGTTCCGTCGATGCTCGGTCCGATCACCCAGTGCAGCAGGCCCGTCAACTACCTCGGCTTGCCGGCCGTGTCCGTGCCCTGCGGTTTCGTCCGGGACCTGCCGGTCGCCTTCCAGCTCATCGGCCGGCCCTTCGACGAGGCGAGGCTGCTCAACGTCGCCCACCGCTACCAGACGCACACCGACTGGCACCGCCGCGTGCCGGGCGCATGACGGCAGCGCTCGACGCTGCCGCCGCCGATCCCGTGGCGGAGGTAGAGCCGCTCCTCACCATCGAGGACCTCTCGGTGCGCTTCCGGGGCGTCGACGCGGACGTCCACGCGGTCAACGGGGTGAGCCTTGAGCTGCGTCCCGGCGAGGTGCTTGCGATCCTCGGCGAGTCGGGTTCGGGCAAGAGCGTCACCCTGCGCTCGGTCATGCGCCTGCTGCCGAGGCATGCGGTGGTGTCAGGACGCGTCGTGCTGGATGGACACGACATCCTCTCGATGTCGGAGCGGCGGCTGACGGACCTTCGCGGCCCCGTCGTCTCCATGATCTTCCAGGAGCCTGGGCTGGCGCTGGATCCCATCGTGCGCATCGGCCGGCAGATCACCGAGATGATCCGCCGTCATGAAAGGGTGAGCGCGGCCGAGGCTCGCGAGCGCGCCCGTGCGCTGTTCGAGCGGGTCCGCATCCCCCTCCCCGAGCGGCGGCTCGACGCGTTCCCCAACGAGCTCTCCGGCGGGATGCGTCAGCGCGCGATGACGGCGCTCGCCCTGTCGGCGCGGCCGAAGGTGCTCCTCGCGGACGAGCCGACCACGGCGCTTGACGCTACGGTGCAGATCCAGATCCTCCTCCTTCTGCGCGAGCTGCAGGAGACGCTCGGCATGGCCGTCATCTTCGTGACCCACGACGTGGGCGTCGCGGCCGAGATCGCCGACCGCGTCGCGGTCATGTACGCCGGGACGGTGGTGGAGCATGGCACCGCCGCGGACGTCCTGAAGCGGGGCGCTCACCCCTACACCGTCGGCCTCATGCGCTCGACGGTCCACGGCGCGGTGCGCGGGGAACGGCTCGACCCGATCCCCGGCGCCCCGCCGGCGCTGACGAGCGCGCCGGACCGCTGCATGTTCGCGCCTCGGTGCGCCCACGCCCATGCCCCGTGCCTCGACGGCGTGCCAGCCGAGCGCGACGCGAGCGCCTCCCACCGGGCGCGCTGCGTCCTGGTGGGTTCCGGAGCGCCGGCGATCGCACCTGCGTAGCTCGCGACGGAACCGGAGCTCGGCCTGTCCCCTTGTTGGTGAACGCAGGGCCGGCCAAGCTGGCCGGCCGAACAAGAACGAGGGAGGACACCATGAAGATACCCGTCGCCAGCCTCGCCGCCACGCTCGTCGTGGCGTTCGCGGCCTCATCCGCCGCTGCGCAGTGGTCGCCGCAAAAGACGGTCGAGTTTGTCGTCCCCTACAGCGCGGGCGGCGGCAGCGACAGCAACGCGCGCATGCTCGTCGAGACGATGCGGCAGAACGACCTTGTTGACGGCGAGATCGTGGTGCTCAACCGGCCCGGCGGGTCGGGCGCCGTCGGCAACGCCTACACCTTCGCCAAGCGTGGCGACGGGCACACCATCATGACCTTCAACTCGGGTCAGATGATGAGCACGCTGTCCAACGACGCGCAGGTCAAGCTCGAGAACCTGACGCCGCTCGGTACGCTCGCCCTCGACACACTTCTCCTCGTCGTCGCCGGGGACGCCGGGATCGACAGCTTCGAGGACATGGTCGCCGCCGCCGAGGCGCAGGGCGAGCCCTTCACCGTCGGTGGCGCGGCGCGCGGCAGCGAGGACAACCTCGTCTTCACGATGATCGAGGACGCGGCGGGGACGGAGCTCCAGTACGTGCCCTTCGAGGGCAGCGGCGAGACGCTGTCGGCGCTGCTCGGCGGTCACATCAACGCCGGGATCTTCAATCCCAGCGAGATCGCCGCGCAGGTCGAGGCCGGGCGTGTGAGGCCGATCGGCTCGCTGTCCGAAGAGCGGCTGGACGCACCCTTCGACGAGGTCCCGACGTTCGCCGAGATGGGCCATCCCGAGGCGACCTTCGTCATGTTCCGGGGCTACGTCGGCCCGCCCGACATGCCGGAGGAGGCGGTGGCCTACTGGGAAGGCGTCCTGCAGGAGGCAGGCGCGACCGACATGTGGGTGAACGACTACGTCGGGCAGAGCGGCCTCATGCAGGCGACCATGGGCGCCGACGAGAGCCAGAGCTTCTACGCCGAGGAGGAGGAGAAGTACCGCACGCTCCTCAAGGAGTCGGGCTTCATGGAGTAAGACGGGCCGTCCGCGGGGCTCAGCCCCTCGGGCGATCCGCGGCGCTCAACGATGACGAGCCCTCCCATGCGAGCCGACGGGCCCCAGCTGCGCCCCCGACGCACCGTCACCACCGCGGTGACGGTCGCGATCCTCGCGCTCGGGCTCTGGTTCCTCTACGGCGGCGTCGCCCGGTACGGGCTGTGGCAGAACAACGGGCCGGGACCGGGCTTCTTCCCGGCCTTGTTCGGCGGACTTATGGCGTTGTTCGCGCTCTACGAGCTGGTCCGTCCCGGCACGGGCGGCGAGCCGGTCCGCCTGGTGAACTTCGCTCCCGCCGCAGCGGCCGCCGTCGCCGTCGCCGCGATCGCGCTCCTGGGGATGATCGGCGCCATGGTGGCCTTCGCGCTCCTGTGGCTCGTGGTGGTGGAGCGGCGGCGCCTCGTGACGTCCCTCGCCGTCGCGGTCGGCCTTGGGATCGGCATCTGGCTCGTGTTCGTCCTGTGGCTCAACGTGATCTTTCCTGCAGGAATGCTCGGCATCTGAGCCCAGCGTGACGGGAGGCGCCGATGGAGTCCCTCGAGGCCCTGCTCGCCGGGTTCTCCACCTCGCTTGTCGCCGACCAACCTCGTCGCTGCGCTGGGTGGGGCAGCGCTCGGCATCGTGATCGGCGCGATCCCCGGCCTCGGCTCGGTCACCGGCGTCGCGCTTTTGCTGCCGCTGACCTTCGGCATGGACCCCACCACCGCCATCATCATGCTGGGGGCGCTGTACTACGGCTGCATGTTCGGCGGCGCCTACAGCGCGATCCTCATGAACATCCCGGGCGACGCCCCGGCGGTCACGACGGCGCTCGACGGCTACCCGATGGCGCGCTCCGGACGCGGCGGCCACGCGCTGTTCGCCGCCAACATCGCCTCCTTCGTCGGCGGCACCATCGGGATCATCATCCTCACCTTCATGGGTCCGCTGCTCGCCGAGATCGGCCTCCTGTTCGGCCCGCCCGAGACGGCGGCACTCATCCTGCTCGCTCTGTCGTCCATCGGGTGGCTCCTCGGCGAGAACGCCATCAAGGGCCTGATCGCGACGTTCGCCGGCATCCTCATCGCGACCGTCGGGATCGGCATCACGTTCGGCCAGCCGCGCTTCACGCTCGACACGATGCAGCTCCTCAACGGGGTGTCGTTCATCCCGCTCGTCATCGGCATGTTCGGCTTCAGCCAGCTCCTCGAACTCATGACCCAGCGGCACGAGGCCCGCCTGGAGGGCGGCCGCATCACGCTGCGCGAGAGCATCCTCCCGAGGGCCGACCTTGCCCGCCTCGTGCCCGTGACGCTGCGCTCCGGCGTCCTCGGCACGTTCGTCGGCATCCTGCCGGGCGCCGGGGCGACCACGGGGGCTTTCCTGTCGTACGTGCTGGAGCGCAGGATCGGCCGCGCCGGCGCGCAGATGGGGAAGGGCGCGCCCCAGGGCGTCGCCGCCTCCGAGGCCGGCAACAACGGCGCCGCGGCTGGCTCCTTCGCTCCCCTCCTGTCCCTCGGCATCCCAGGGTCGGGGACCTCCGCCGTCCTCCTCGGCGGCCTCATGATGTGGGGCGTGCAGCCCGGCCCGCTGCTGTTCGAGACTCGCCCGGACTTCGTCTGGGGGCTCATCTCCTCCATGTACATCGGCAACATGGTGGCCGTCCTAGTGGGGCTCGCGATCATCCCGTTCCTGGTGCAGCTCCTGCGCATCCCGCCTGCGATCCTCATCCCCGTCATCGCGGTCGTCTGCATCGTCGGCGCCTACAGCGTGAACAACTCGGTGTTCGACGTGTGGGTCATGCTGATCGCCGGGGTCGTCGCGTTCCTCATGAAGGGGGCCGGCTACCCTGTCGCGCCGCTGATCCTGGCGTTCGTCCTCGCGCCGCGCCTCGAGGGGAGCATCCGGCAGTCGTTCGACATCTCCGGTGGCGACCCGATGATCTTCGTGTCGAGCCCCATCTCGGCGACGCTGCTCGGCCTCATCGTCCTCATCGCCGTCGTCTCCGCCGCACGGTCGAAGCGTACCCGCGCCGTGGCAAGCGACGGAGACGGCTGACCGCAGAGCCGGCGTCCGCAGCCCGCTACCCTGTCAGAGGAGGAGGGACGGCAGCCACAGCGAGAGGCCGGGGATCGCGTTGACGAGGACGAGGGCGACCAGCATCGCCGCGATGAACCACATCAGCGACGGGATGATCGCGGCGAGCGAGATGCGCGCGATGGCGCAGGTGATGAGCACCACCGAGGCCACCGGTGGCGTCTGCTGACCGATGCCGAGGTTGATCGTGATGATGAGGCCGAAGTGCACGCGGTCGATGCCGAGCTCGTCCGCCAGCGGCAGGAAGATCGGCACCAGCATCAGGATCGCGGGCGTGCCGTGGATGATGGTGCCGGCCGCGAGGAAGAACAGGTTGATCGCGCCGAGCACCACCCAAGGGTTGTCGGAGATGCCGAGGATCGCCTCGGCGATCTCCTGCGGGATGCGCTGGTTGGTGAGGTACCAGCCGAGCAGCGTCGAGGTCGCGACGATGAACATGAGCATCGCGCTCCGCTTGCCGGCGATGCGCAGCGTATCGACGAAGCCCCGCAGGCTGAGCGTGCGGTACAGCACCGCGGCGAGCACGATGGACCACAGCGCTGCGACGGCGCCCGCCTCGGTGGCGGTGAAGACGCCCGACAGGATGCCGAAGAGGATGAGGATCGGCAGCGTGATCGGCACCAGCGCGTCGCGGCCGGTGCTCACGACGTTGCGCAGCCGGAACGGACCCTCCGTCGGGTAGCCGCGCCGCACCGCGAGGATCCAGGTTGTCGCCATCAGGAGGAAGGCGACAAGGACGCCGGGCAGGATGCCGGCGGCGAACAACGCCGCGATGGAGGTGTCGGCGACGTAGGCGTAGAGGATGAGGTTGAGGCTCGGCGGCACGATGATCGCCATCGTCGCCGACGTGGACGTCACCGCCGCGGCGAAGGCGACCGGGTAGCCGCGCTTCTTCATCTGCGGGATCATCACCGAGCCGATGGCCGCCGCGTCCGACGTCGCGGTGCCGGAGATCTCCGAGAAGAACAGCGAGGTGAGGATGTTGACGTGGGCGAGCCCGCCGCGGATGTGGCCAACCAGCGAGCCGGCGAACGCGATCAGCCGCTCGGCGATGCGGCCCTGGTTCATGACCTCGCCCGCGATCATGAAGAGGAGCGCGGCGACCAGGAGGTAGTTGTTGGCGCCGCCGAACGGGATCAGCCCCATGATCTGCGGCACCACCGCGGGGTCGAGGACGATCATCACCATCGCCGTGACGCCGAGCACGAAGGCGATGGGCATCCCCGTCAGCACGAGGACGACGAGGAGGACGAGGATCAGGATGCCTGGATCGAAGGGCATCACTCGTCCGTCTCCGGCAGGAGGTCGCGCGGCGCCACCGTGCCGGTCACGAGGCCGGCGAGGCGCACGACGGCGATGACGACGATCAAGCGCGCAGCCGAGCGGCATCGCGCCGCGGAACAGCGCCATGGGAAGATCGATGGAGATCAGCGGCCGACCGGCAAAGCTCGCGGCCGCGATGGTCCCGTAGTACGCCATGGTCCCTGCGAAGCCCGCTATGGCGGTGAGGTTGAAGGCCTGCACCACGCGCTGCGCGGCGGACGGCAGCATGCGCAGGACGCCGTCGAAGCCGATGTGCTCGTTGGTGCGCGTGAGGAGCGCCGCCCCGATGAAGGTCAGCATGGCGAGGATGTGCGCCGGCAGCTCCTCGCCCCACGAGACGGACGCGTTGAGCACGAAGCGCGCGAACACCGCCCAGTTGAGTAGGACGAGGAGGAGGCCCGCGAGCGCCACGACGACCCCGTCGAGCGCGGCGGTCAGCGCGCGATCGAGCCGCCCGAGCATGGCGTCACTCGGCGAGCGCGGCGCGCGTCGCGTCGATCATGTCCTTGCCGATGACGTCCACGAACGTGGCGCTGTTGTAAAGCGGCGCTGCGGCCTCCTGGAAGGCTGCGAAGTCCACCTCGTTGATGGCGATCTTGCCCTCGAGCTCGGCGAGCACGCTGGCGTCCGTCTCGTCGCCCCAGTCGAAGGTCCACTCGGACATGCCGGACGCGATCTCCTCCAGCTCGGCGCGCACCTCCGGCTCGAGGCGGTCGAGGAACTGAGTGCCGGCGACGAGGAAGGTCGGCAAGTAGACGTGCTTGGACAGACTCATGTAGTCCTGCACCTCGAAGAACTTGGCGCTCTCTGCCACGTGCGCCGGGTTCTCCTGCCCGTCCACCACGCCCTGATCGAGGGCCGAGTAAACCTCACCGAACGACAGCGGCGTGGCGTTCGCGCCCAGCGTGTTGAACATCTCCACGCGCTGGCGGCTCGTGGGCGTGCGGATCTTCAGGCCCTCGAGGTCGGCGGGCGTCGTCACCGGGCGAACGGAGTTCGTGATGACGCGGAACCCGTTGTCCCACAGCGCGAGGAGCTCCATGCCGGTGCCCTCGAACCCCTCCTCGAGAAGCGTTGCCGCCTCGCTGTCGATGAAGGTCGCAACGTCGTCGCGGTCCTCGAACAGGTAAGGAAGGTCGAACACCGCCGCACGCGGGTTCACCTGCGCGATCGCGGAGGCGGACAGCGAGGCGTGGTGGGTGCCGAGCCCCAGCCCCTGCAGGACGTCCTCCTCCGAGCCGAGCGTGTTGCCCATGAAGACCTCGACGTCGATCTCCTCGGGCATCGCCTCCTCCACCCGGCGCTCGAACTCCTGGAGGAACACGTGGGCGAAGGATCCCTCAGGCAGCGACGAGTTGACCTGCATGACCGTGGGTGCGGCGACGGCAGGTGCCGCGAGGAGCAGCGGGGTCGCGACGAGGGCGGCGAGGGTGGTGCGAGCGATCATGGGACCTCCGAGACGGCTGCAAGACTGACGGCTCGGTCCTGCAAGTTAAGTGCCATCAGAGGCGCGCGCTTTGCGCGTAGAATGGCTCGTGCGCCGCGGCGTCGACATACTTGGCGTAGAACGCCTCGACGTGGGGCATGAGGCGTTTCGACAGGCCCCGACGCTCGACCTCCTCTTCGGTGAGGGCTCGCGTGAGGTCCTGGCGCAGGCGCTCCAGCGCGGCGTCGCGGTCGACCTTGGTGAAGCGCCCGTTCTGAAAGATGACCTCGCCGGCGCACATCGTCATCGTGACCGCCTCGGTCTTGGCCCGTTGCAGGACGGCGTCCAGCACCGGCGTTTCCGAGTCGAGGTACGGCTGGGCGAGACGGTTCCAGGGTGCCGATGCGGCCGCGGAAGGCCGTCGTCGCGGCACCGCCGGAGGTCGCCATGCGCAGGACTTGCGCCATCGTCGGCACGCCATCGTCGGTGCCGGGCGTGCGGTGGGCGTTCAGCACCATGCGCATCTCCTGCAGCATGTCGCGGTCGTCGTTGATGCCGGCCTCGTCCATGCCCATGGCGGTGTTGACGCCGTGGGCCTCCCACACGTTGAGCGGGCCGACGCCCGAGCGCAGGCGGAAGTTGGACGAGCAGTTGTGGCAGATGTTCGTGCCGGTCTCGGCGATCCGCTCGATGTCGCGCTCGCTCAGCCACACGCCGTGGCCGAGCGTCATCCGCGGGCCCAGCATCTTGAAGCGGTCGATGTACTCCACCGCGGTGCCGCCGCCACGGCGGCGCGCGTACTCCTTCTGGTACTGGGTCTCCAGGAGGTGCATGTGCATCGGCGTGTCGGTGCGCTCGGACGCGTCGGCGAGGCGCTCCAGCGCGGCGTCCGAGCACCAGTGCAGGTTCGCCGGCGCGAGCTCGATGCCGACGCGGTCCTTGTTGTGGTGCTGCTGGGTCAGCGCGTCGAACATTCCCATGAAGTCGTCGACGTCCATGCCGAAGCGGGCGAAGTGCCGCTCCATGGGCGGACGCAGCTCCTGCGGCAGCGAGGCCACGAACTCGGCGTCGTCCATGTAGACGAGGCGGTTCTGGTCGCGCAGCGCGAAGGAGTAGGACATGCGCATGCCGACGTCGTCGCAGGCGCGGATGACCTCGTTCGCGCCGGCCATGACCTTGTCGAGCTTGCCAGGCAGCCAGCCGTGGATGTGCTGCACCGTGGTGCACCCCGACGCGATCATCTCGAACGCCGAGTAGAGCGTGTCGAGGTAGAGGTCGACGGCGCGGCAGACCATCCGCGTGACGAACCACAGCTCGAGCGGCATGTCGGGCGAGCCGAGCTGCACCGGCGTCAGGCCGACGTGGTGGTGGCCGTTGACGAAGCTTGGCAGCACCACCTCGCGCCCGGTGCCGTGGACCGTCAGCGACGGATGGGCTGCACGCGCCTCCTCGAACGGTCCAACGGCGCGCACGAGGCCGTCCTGGACCAGGACCGCGCCGTCCTCGACCGTCGCGGCGGTGTGCCGGTCGACGACGCGGGTGAACACGGTGCGGCCACGCACGATGCAGTCAGCCATGGGGGCTCCTTGGGGCGAAGGATCGGCGATCGAAGGGGTCAGGCGAGCGCCTCCTGCTCGGCGAACGCCTTGTCCACCTCCGCCGACAGGATCGCGGTGAGCTCGCGGCGCAGTTCCTGCGCCTCCAGCGCGAAGGGGTCGCGGGCTCGCGGGGTCGCTTCATGGGCACCGCGACGACCTCCTTGATGCGGCCGGGGCGGCTCGTGAAGATCGCCACGCGGTCGGCGAGCGCCACCGCCTCGTCGATGTGGTGCGTGACGAACAGCACCGACGCGCCAGACGATCGCCAGACCTCGAGCAGGAAGTCCTGCATCTTGGCGCGGGTCTGCACGTCGAGCGCGGCGAACGGCTCGTCCATCAGGAGGAGCTTGGGCTGCATGGCGAGCGCCCGCGCCACCGGACGGGCCCGCGACGGCCGAACCCGCAGCGAGGAGGCGTTCGGTCATCGCATGGGTGGTGTCGGGGTTGAGGACGAGGATCCTCACACGGCTCCCCACCGCCAGCCCGAGTGCGCGCGTCACCCTTCGATCATCCGGTTGAGCCTTACGGTCCGCGCACTCACCGTCAGGACGAAGAGCGCCATCAGCATCAACAGCGTCGACATCGCCGCGATCGTCGGATCCGGCGTCTCCTCGAGGTACTGCAGCATGCGGATGGGCAGCGTCTTGTTGCGCGCGTCGGTGAAGAAGATGGAGATCGGGTAGTTGTCCATGGACGCGAGGAACGCGAACAGCCCGGCCGTCAAAAAGGCGGGGGCGAGCACCGGCACCATCACCGTCACGACCGCCTTCCAATAGGGTATGCCGAGGGTGCGCGCCGCATCGACCAGCGAGAAGTCGAACGCCGCGACCGAGCCGAGCAGCGTGCGCATCACGTAGGGCAGTGTGATGACGACGTGGGCGATGCAGGGGCTCCAGTAGGCGTCGCGCAGCCCGATGTCGCGCAGGAACTGGAGGAGCGCGACGCCGATGACGAGCCCCGGCATCATGAGCGGCGAGGTTACGGACGTCGCGACCGCCTCGCACCCGGCGAAGCGTCCGCGCTGGATGCCGATGGCCGCCGTGCCGACGAGGCGCGACAGCGCGGTGGAGACGAGCGCAAGGTTGAGCTAAAGGACCACCGAATCCCACAGTCTCGACTTCCTCGACAGGCCCTCGTACCAGCGCAGCGACCAGTCCGGCGGCGGCAGCGTGTAGACCGTCGAGGACGTGAACGAGACGATCACCATGACGAAGATGCCCGGCATCGTCACCGGCGCCGCGTTCGTGTTCTCGCTGTCGGTCTCGATGTACGTCATCCCGAGCCTCATCGTCGGCGAGCGACAGTCGAACTTGTCGATGCTGATCGCCCGCTCGTTCCTGTACTTCCGCGACGCGCAGCTCGGCTCGACGATCTCGGCGGTGCTCCTCGTGATCGCCATCGCCGTCGTCTTGACCGCGTCGTGGCTGTGCGGCGAACCGCGGCGCGCGCGGCCTGACGCACGTGGACCGGGTCGCGCTCGCCTTCGCGTGGGCGGTCGCCGCGCTGGTGTGCGTCTACCTCCTGACCCCGCCGCGCGTTGCGCCATGAAGGTGCGTCTTGGAGCTGAGGGCATCATGTCGGCGAGGGGCACGATGAGGTGGGGACCCGACGTCTCGGCCGACGACGACACGCGCACGTTCTAAGGTCGTACGCCGATGACGACGGGATCGCTCACCGCGAAGCGGCCGGGCGCGGTGAGCTCGCCGTAGGCGGTCGCGACGCGCACCTCGCCCCCCTCGCGGGGGGTCACGCGGTCGGCGAGGCGCGTCGACAGTCCGACGAAGTCGAGCACGAAGGGCGAGGCGGGCTTGCGGTAGAGCGTCATCGGGTCGGCGTACTGCTCGATGCGGCCGGCGTTCATCACCGCGATGCAGGAGGAGACGCCCAGCGCCTCCCCCTAGTCGTGTGTGACGAAGATCGCGGTGATGCGCCGGGCGCGCAGCAGCGACTTCAGCTCCACCTGCATCGTCTCGCGCAGCTTACGGTCGAGCGCGGAGAACGGCTCGTCGAGCAAGAGGAGGTCCGGCTCCACCTCGAGCGCGCGGCGACGGCGACGCGCTGCTGCTGCCCGCCCGACAATCGGGCGACGGAACGCTCGGCCAGACCGTCCATGCGTGTCAGGCGCAGCGCGTCCGCGACCCGCGTCGCGATGTCCGCCGTGGGCACGCCGCGGGCGCGCAGCCCGAACGCGACGTTGTCCGCGACGTCGCGGTGCGGGAACAGCGCGTAGTTTTGAAAGACGACGGAGACGTTGTGCTTGTGCGCCGGCACGCTGGTGAGGTCGCGCCCGCCGACGGCGATGCGCCCGGCGTCGGCCAGCGCGAGCCAGCACACGAGCTTCAGGAGCGTCGTCTTCCCGCAACCCGAAGGCGAGCAGCAAGACGAGCTCGCCACGCCGCACCGGCGGGTCGAGCGCCGACAGGACGCGCGTCACGCCGAACGACTTCGCCACGCGCTCGACGCTGACGTATCCCTCGTCGGCACCGAGCGCGGCCTCGCGCGTGGTCATCTGCACGGGGCGTCAGCTTGCCATCATCCGATCGAAGCGCTCGATCCAGTCCCTGCGGTTGCGTGAGACGAACGCCCAGTCGGGCACGAACACCGGCATGCCCTCAGGCACGACGTCGAGGTCCGTCACGTCGGTGTTGGATGGCAACGCGTAGGCGAACTCAGCGATCTTGGCCTGCAGCTCCGCCGACAGCATCTTGTTGAAGTCGGCGGCGGTCGCCCAGCCATCACGCCGTCACGCGCGCCCGTGTTGTAGGCAATGCCCGCCCAGGGTTGCACGGAGTTCGCCCACATGCCGTCGAGGTGCACCGCGCCGTCGCGCAGCTTGGTGAGGTTGGGCACCTCGTCGGCGGACATCGGCGCCAGGACGCCCTCCTCCACCGCGAGGATCATGACGGGGTCGTCCATCTGCACCACGGACAAGTATGGATCGTCGCGGTTGCCGCGCATCTTCTCGAGGTTGACCGTGGACTTGGTGCCCTCGAACAGCACCGTCGCGCCGTGCTTCGCCTCGAAGTTCGGGATCACGATCTCCTCCATCCACGCCGTGTGGCTCGCCGCGCAGCCGACCACGATCTCCCTGGTCTGGGCGCGCACGATCGGGGGCGCTGCGAGCGCGAAGGCGCCCGCGGCCGCGCTGGTGGTTCAGGAGTCGCCGTCGGTCGATGCCTCGCGTCGGTGCCGTGGTGGTCTCCGCAGTGCCTTTGGCCCGGTCCCCTCGACCGGACGCCTCGCCCCGTCGGCAAACAAATTGCATGCCATCCCGGCATGACCGATCCCATGGACCTTGCAGCACGCCTGTTCGACGGCTTGGCGGCGTTGAGCCAAGATCCGCCGGGCGTGACGCGGCCCTCGTTCTCGCACCAGGAGAACGCGGCGCACGCCCTCCTCGCCGACTGCGCGGCGGACCTCGGCTGTACCACGACGCACGACGCAGCCGGCCATCAGTACATGACGTGGCCTGGCGCCGATCGCGACGCGCCGCGCGTCATCGTGGGCAGCCACGTCGACACCGTCGCCCATGGCGGCAACTACGACGGGGCGGCGGGCGTCGTGATGGGGCTCGCCGCCCTCGCGCTGCTGCGGGAGCGGGACGTGCGGCCGTCGGTGGACCTTTGCGTGATGGCCATTCGGGCGGAGGAGCTCGTCTGGTTCCCGACGCCCTATTGCGGAAGCCGCATGGCCTTCGGCCTGCTGGACCGCGACGAACTCACCACGCTGGCGCGCTCCGACACCGGCCGCACCCTCGCCGACCACATGCGCGAGGTGGGCGCCGATCCCGACGCGCTCCGCGCCGCAGGACGCACGCTGGACCCGGCCACCATCGCCGCGTTCATCGAGCCGCACATCGAGCAGGGGCCCGTGCTGGAGGCGGCCGGAGAGGCGGTGGGCATCGTCACGGGCATCCGCGGCAACCTGCGCTACCGCCACGGCACCATCACCGGGCGGTGGGACCACGCCGGTGCCGTGCCCCGCGAGCATCGGGCGGACGCGGTTCGCGCCGGCGCTGCGCTCGTCGTTGAGGTCGAGGACCTGTGGGATGCGCACGACGCTGCGGGCGAGGACTTCGTTGCCACCTTCGGTGAGTTCTGGACCGATCCCACGATGCACGGCCTCACCAAGGTGCCCGGTCACGTGCGCTTCACCCTCGACATGCGGAGCCTCGACAACGCACTCCTGTGGTGGGCCGACGACGCGCTTCGCGGCGCCGCCCGCCGCATCGGCGAGGCGCACGGCGTGACGATCGACCTCGGCGCGCCGACCAACGCGGAGCCGGCCCTCATGGACGAGCGTCTGATGAGGCTGCTCGAGGAAGGCGCCGCGGCGCTCGGCGTGCCGCACCGCAGGATGCCGTCCGGCGGAGGGCACGACTGCGCGACGTTCGCCGGCCAGGGCGTGCCGAGCGCGATGCTGTTCGTGTGCAACCAGAACGGCAGCCACAACCCGGACGAGGCCATGCGCATGGAGGACTTCGCCGCTGCGACGCGTGTCCTCGCGCGCACGCTAGAGGCGCTCCTGTGAGCCGCGACCTCGTCGGCTACGGCACGCGACCGCCCGAGATCGTTTGGCCGAACGGCGCACGGCTCGCGGTCAACATCGCCGTCAACCTCGAGGAGGGTGCCGAACACCAGGTGGGCGACGGGGACCCGCGCTCTGAGCGCGTCGGAGAGTTCGCGAGCGTGGTGCCGGAGGGGGTGCGCGACCGCGGGCAGGAGCAGTTCTTCGCCTACGGCACCCGAGTCGGCGTCTGGCGCTTCCTCGATGCGCTGGGCGACGCGAGGCTGCCGGCGACCTTCTGGATGTGCGGCCGGGCCGTCGCGCGCTCGCCGCGGATCGCCGCTGCCATCGCCGACGCCGGGCATGAGGCGGCGTGCCACGGCTGGCTGTGGCAGCCGCACGCGGCCTACGGCGACCGCGCGGCGGAGGCAGCTGACCTCGATCGCACGGTGGCCGCCATCGCGGACGCCACCGGCCGACGCCCGGTCGGCTTCTTCTGCCGCGGCTCGGAGAGCGACCACACGCGGTCGCTCCTCGCCGAGCGCGGCTTCCTCTACACCTCCAACGCGTTCGACGACGACCTGCCCTACTGGGACGACAGCGGGCTGATCGTGCTGCCCTACGCCCTCGACACGAACGACGCGCGGTTCGCCCATCCCAACGGCTTCGTGCGTTCGGTCGAGCTCGTCGAGTACGTGGACGACGCGCTCGCCGTGCTCCTCGACGAGGCCGAACGCGGACGCAGCGCCGTGCTGAGCCTCGGCTTCCACCTGCGGATCTGCGGGCGTCCGGCGCGCTTCGTGGCGTTCAGGGCGATCTTGGCTCGCCTCACCGCGCTCGGCGAGCGCGTCTGGGTCGCCCCGCGCCATGCCATCGTGAGCGCGTTCGCGGAGAGGGTACCGCGGGGGGTTGGCACGGCGCTTGCGAGCGCGGGAGAGCGACCGACAAGGAGACCCGCATGAACCGTCTGATCGCCGCCGCGCTCGCCGCGACGCTCGCCGGGCCGGCACTCGCCGAGACCGAGCTGCGCGCAACCGGCCTCGTGTCGACGCACACCTTCCACACCGCGCTGGAGGAGGCGTTCTACGCCTCGCTCGCCGAGGAGAGCGGCGTCGACGTCACCGTGAACTTCAACCCGCTCGACGTCGTCGGCGTCGACATGCAGGACACGCTGCGCCTGGTGGCGAACGGCACCTTCGACATCGTCGAGACCACCATCGGGTCCGCCGCGCGCGACGACGCGTTCCTCGAGGGCATCGACCTCATCGGCGTGTCCACCTCGCTGGAGGAGCTGTCCGAGGCCGTCGAGGCCTATCGCCCCGCCTTCGAGGCGCGTGTCGCCGAGAAGTTCAACGCCAAGGTCCTGACGCTTTGGCCCTACGGTCCTCAGGTGTTCTACTGCGCCGCGGAGGTCGCGGGCGTTGAGGACTTCGAGGGGCTCAAGGTCCGCTCCTACACCCCCACGATGTCCGCGCTCGTGGAGTACCTCGGCGGCACCCCGGTGACGCTGCAGTTCGCCGAAGTGTACCCTGCCCTGCAGCGCGGCGTCGCGGACTGCGCCATCACCTCGCCGACGTCGGGCAACACCGGCAAGTGGCCTGAGGTGACGACGCACTTCTTCCCGCTCGGCATCTCCTGGTCGGTGAACGGGCACTTCATGAACCTCGACACCTGGAACGCGTTCTCCGACGAGGAGAAGGCGAAGCTGACGACAGCCTTCGCCTCGTTCGAGCGGCAGTTTTGGGAACTCGCGCGCGAGAACAACGGCTGGGCCGTCGCCTGCAACACCGGCGGCGAGGGGTGCGAGAACTACACCGCCTACGACATGACGCTGGTCGAGCCGTCGCAGGAGGACCGAGCGACCATCAAAGAAGCGGTCCAAGCGGTGGTGCTGCCGACCTTCAAGGCCACCTGCGACGACACCTTCGCCGAGTGCTCGTCGATCTGGAACGAGACCATCGGCGCGGCGCGCGGCGTGACGATGGAGTGAGGCGATGGGTGTCCTGAGGGCGCTCTCCAGGGCCATCGCCATCGCGTGCGGCTGGGGCCTCCTCGCACTGTCGATCTTCATCGTCGCGGAGATCCTGGCCCGCAAGCTCGTCAACTACTCCTTCCAGGGCGCGGACGAGCTCGGTGGCTACGCGCTCGCGGTGACGGCTGCGTTCGGCTTCGCGTTCGCGCTCTTGGAGAGGGCGCACACCCGCATCGACATCCTCGTCGGGCGCACCGCAAGCAGCGTCCGCGGAGCGTTGGACCTCCTCGCGGCGGCGGCGATCGCGGCGATGGCGGCGTTCATGGCCTGGCGCGGCGCTGCGACGCTGGGCGAGACCCTGCGCTACGACAGCCGCGCCTCGACGCCATGGCAGACCCCGCTGTGGTTGCCCCAGGGCCTGTGGCTCGCCGGGCTCGCGCTGTTCGCCGTCGTCGCGTTCGTCCTCCTCGTGCGCGGCGTCATCGCCTTCGTCCGGCGGCCGGGGGCTCCGAGCGCGGAGATCGCGCTCCCCTCCCTCGACGAGGTCATTGCAGCGCAGAGGGCCGGCCCGTGATCAGCGCTGGCGAGGTCGTACTCGGCTTCACGCTCATGATCGGCGCGATGTTCGTGGGCCTGCACGTGGCGGTGGCGATCATGGGTGCGTGCGTCCTCGGCGCGCTCGTCTACCTGGGCCCGGCGCTCCTCATGAGCTACGGCACCCAGCTGTGGTCGACGATGAACAGCTTTTTGCTGACCGCGATCCCGCTGTTCGTGCTGCTCGGCGAGATCCTCCTGCGCAGCGGCATCACCGGGCGGATGTACGACGGTCTGTCCGGCTGGCTCGGCCGCCTGCCGGGCGGGCTCCTCCACACCAACATCGCAGCGTCCGGCGTGTTCTCCGCGGTGTCGGGATCCTCGGTCGCCACCGCCGCCACCATCGGCACGGTCGCGTTGCCCGCGCTTCGCGAGCGCGCCTACAGCGAGCGGCTGGTGCTCGGGTCGATCGCGGCAGGCGGCACGCTCGGCATCCTCATCCCGCCCAGCATCAACCTCATCGTCTACGGCGCACTCGCCAACGCCTCCATCGGCCAGCTCTTCGCGGCGGGCATCCTGCCGGGCGTCCTGCTCGTCGGCCTGTTCCTCCTCACCATCGCGGCGCTGTGCGCCTGGCGGCCCGCGTTCGCAGGCACCGCACCTGCCGAACAGCGCCGGAGCCAACTCGCGGGGATCGCAAGCCTCGCGCCTCCCCTCGCGATCTTCCTCGCCGTCATGGGCTCGATCTACGGCGGATGGGCGACGCCCACGGAGGCGGCCGCCGTCGGCGTCGTCATGGCGCTCGCCTTCGCAGCAGCGAACCGGACGCTGAAGATCGCCATGCTGCACGCCGCCTTCGCCGCCACGGTGCGCACGACCGCGATGATCCTGCTCATCATCACGTCCGCGTTCTTCCTGAACTTCGTCATCGGTGTGATGGGGGTGCCGCGCGCCCTCACCCAGTTCGTCGCCTCCCTTGGCACGTCGCCGGAGGTGTTCGTCTGGCTGATGGTGCCGTTCTACCTCCTGCTCGGCTGCTTCCTCGAGACGATGGCGATGATGGTCGCAACGGTGCCCATCATCGTGCCGCTCCTCCTCCACCTCGGCATCGATCCCGTGTGGTTCGGCATCTTCCTCGTCCTCATGATGGAGCTGTCGCTGATCACCCCGCCGGTGGGGCTGAACCTCTACGTCGTCCAGGGCGTGCGGGGCCGCGGCCCGGTGAGCGACGTCTTCATCGGCGTGATGCCGTTCATCGCCACGCTGATGGTGATGGTGGTCCTCGTCATCCTGTTCCCACGGATCGTCACCGTGGTGCCCGACCTCCTGTACGGCCGGCCGTGAGGGTCGCGCTGGTCAACCCCAACACGAGCCGCGAGACCACGGCGATGATGGTCGCGATCGCGCGAGGGGTCGCCAAGGAGGGGCTCGTCGTGGAGGGCCTCACCGCGCCGCGCGGCGTCCCCCTCATCACCGAGCCGTCCGCCTACGCGGTCGCCGCCGAAGTCGTCGCCTCGATGGCGCCCGACCTGCGCGAGTTCGACGGCGTGATCGTCGCCGCGTTCGGCGACCCGGGCGCGGACGCGCTGCGCGTCGAGCTCGGCTGCCCCGTCGTCGGCCTCGCCGAGGCGGCGCTCGCGGAGGCCGCCGCGCATGGCCCCTACGCCATCGCGACGACGACGCCCGACCTCGGCGAGGTCCTCACAGCGCTGCCGGCGCGCTACGGCGTGCCCGCACCCTTGGCGATCCGCTACACGCGCTCCTGCGCACGCGTCCTCGGCGCCGATGCCAAGGCGCTCGTCGCCGAGCTCGGCGAAGCCGCCGAGCGCGCCGTGGCGGATGGCGCGCGGGCCGTCGTCATCGGTGGCGGCCCCTTGGCCGATGCGGCCGAGGCGGTCGCTCGGTCGCTGGCGGTCCCGGTCATCGCGCCGGTCCGATCCGCCGTGCGCGCGATCGTCAAGCGATGCGAGCGTGCCGCCCGATGACACGCATCGGCATGCTGACGCCGTCCTCCAACACCGTGCTTGAGCCGTTGACGACGGCGATCCTCGCGGGGCTGCCGGACGTCACGGCGCACTTCAGCCGCTTCCGCGTGGTGGAGATCGCGTTGTCGGACGCCGCCCTCGGCCAGTTCGAGATGGCGCCCATGCTGGCGGCGGCCGACCTCCTCGCCGACGCCAAGGTCGACGTCATCGTGTGGAACGGCACGTCGGCCGGCTGGCTCGGCTTCGACCGGGACGAGGCGCTCTGCGAGGCGATCAAGGCGCGCAGCGGGACGCCCGCCTCCTCCGCCATGCTCGCGCTGAACGAGCTCCTGCGCCGCACGGGCGCGGCGACGTTCGGCCTCGTCTCGCCCTACACGGCGGACGTGCAGGACAGGATCATCGCCAACTACGCCGCGCTCGGCCTCGACTGCGTCGCCGAGCGGCACCTGTCGATCAGCGAGAACTACGCCTTCGCCACGGTCGGCGAGGAGGACGTCGGCCGGCTGATCCGCGAGGTCGCCGCGGCGGGACCGGACGCCGTCGCGGTCACTTGCACCAACATGCGCGGCGCACCCGTCGCCGAGGCCTGCGAGCGGGCGACGGGCGTGCCAGTCTACGACACGGTCGCGACGGCAATGTGGGGCGCGCTGCGCACCATCGGCCACGACCCGAGCCCCATCACCGGGTGGGGTCGCCTGTTCCAGGTTTCATGATCGGCGACCTTCACGGCCGCCCTCCCAGTGACGTTCGCTGGCCGGAGGGTTCGCCCGTCGCCGTCTCGGTGGTCGTTAACGTCGAGGAGGGCAGCGAGTTCTCCACCGGCGACGGCGACCAGCGCAACGAGCTCGTCTACGAGGCGGTGGACGACGTCGGCCCCCATCCGGACCTGTGCATGGAAAGCCACTTCGCCTACGGCACGCGGGTGGGCTGGCCGCATCGCCGACCTCCTCGCGGCGCACGGCGTCCCTGCCACGGTCTCTGCTTGCGGACGGGCAGCGGAGCGTTCGCCCTGGCTCGTGCGCGAGGCGGTCGACCTCGGCCATGAGGTGAGCTGCCATGGGTGGCGCTGGCAGCGCCACGCGGGGATGGCCGAGGACGAGGAGCGCGCCGTCATCGCTCGCACCTACGCCACCGTCGCAGAGGCCTGCGGCGTGCCGCCGGTCGGCTGGCACACGCGCTCCTCGGCGTCGGTCAACACGCGTCGGCTCCTCGTCGAGCACGGCGGGTTCTCCTACGACTCCGACGCCTACGACGACGACGCTCCCTACACGGTGGACGTCAGTGGACATCGGCACCTCGTCCTGCCGTACGCATTCGACACCAACGACATGCGCTTCCGCCCCGGCGGCGCGTTCGTCCACGGCGAGGACTTCGCCCGCTACGTCATCGCCGCCTTCGAGTGGCTCGCCCGCGAAGGGAAGGCCGCGCCGCGCATGATGAGCACCGACCTGCACCTTCGCACCATCGGCCGACCTGCCCGGGTCTCCGGCCTGGAGCGCGTAATCGAGGCGCTCGGCGGTGGCGGGGCCTGGTTCGCGACCCGGGCGGACATCGCCCGCCACTGGCTCGCGGCAACGAAGGACGCGTGAGGCGCCTTGACGCCCGACCCCTCGATCGCGAACGAGGCGCAGCTCGCCATGACGAAGGGACACCATGAGGATCGTCGACGTCCGGCAGGCGGTGGTGCCCATCGCCTCGCCCATCCGCAACGCCTACATCGACTTCTCGAAGATGACGGTGAGCGTCGTCGCCCTTGTCACCGACGTCGTGCGGGACGGCCGACCGGTCGTCGGCTACGGCTTCAACTCCAACGGGCGCTACGCAGCGTCGGGGCTCCTCGCCGAGCGCTTCCTGCCCCGCCTCGTCGCCATGGGCGCCGACGCGATGGCGAACGAGGCGGGTGACAACCTCGACCCCCGCCGCATCTGGGCCGCGCTGATGGCCGACGAGAAGCCCGGCGGGCACGGCGAGCGCTCGGTCGCCGTCGGCGTCCTCGACATGGCGGTGTGGGACGCGGTCGCCAAGATCGCCGGCGTGCCGCTCTGGCGCCACCTCGCCGACACCGAGGGCGACGGCACCGCCGACGACACCGTGTTCGTCTACGCGGCCGGTGGCTACTACGACCCCGGCAAGGACCACGCCGCCCTCCAGGACGAGATGCGGCGCTACCGCGACCTCGGCTACGCGGTGGTCAAGATGAAGATCGGCGGCGCCCCGCTGGATGAGGATCGCGCCCGCATCGAGGCAGTGCTCGAGGTCGTCGGCGACGGCCGCTTCCTCGCCGTCGACGCCAACGGTCGCTTCGACCTTCCCACCGCCCTCGCCTACGCGGATGCGCTCGCCCCCTACGGCCTGTTCTGGTACGAGGAGCCGGGCGACCCGCTCGACTACGCGCTGCAAGCTGCGCTCGCTGAGCGCTACGACGGGCCGATGGCGACGGGCGAGAACCTCTTCAGTCATCAGGACGCACGCAACCTGTTGCGCTACGGCGGGCTGCGTCCCGACCGCGACTGGCTGCAGTTCGACTGCGCGCTGTCCTACGGGCTGGTCGAGTACCTGCGTACCCTGGCACTCCTCCCCGAGCATGGGTTCTCGACGCGCAACGTCGTCCCGCACGGGGGGCACCAGCTCTCGCTCGCCATCGCCGCAGGGCTGAAGCTCGGCGGCAACGAGAGCTACCCTGAGGTGTTCGCCCCGTTCGGCGGGTTCGCGGACGACACGAGGGTCGAGGCCGGCCGCGTCGGCCTGCCGGACGCACCGGGTATCGGCTTCGAGCGCAAGGATGCGCTCATCCGCACCCTGCGCGAGGCGACCGGCACCTGAGCGGCGCCGGCTCCGCCGGAGGTCAGGGACGCTGGGCGATGGGCGTGTAGTCGCGCTGCGCGGCGCCGGTGTAGAGCTGGCGCGGACGACCGATCTTCTGCGAGGGGTCCTCCACCATCTCCTTCCACTGGGCGATCCAGCCCACCGTGCGCGCGACGGAGAACAGCACGGTGAACATCGTCGTCGGGAAGCCCAGCGCACGCAGCGTGATGCCCGAGTAGAAGTCGATGTTCGGGTACAGCTTCTTCGACACGAAGTAGTCGTCGTTGAGCGCGATCTTCTCCAGCTCGATGGCGACCTCGAGCAGCGGGTCGTCCTTGATGCCAAGCTCGCCGAGCACCTCGTGGCAGGTCTTCTGCATGATGCGGGCGCGCGGGTCGTAGTTCTTGTAGACGCGGTGACCGAAGCCCATCAGGCGGAATGGGTCGTCCTTGTCCTTGGCGCGGTCGAGGTACTCTGGGATGCGGTCGGCGCTGCCGATCTGCTCGAGCATGTGGAGCGCCGCCTCGTTCGCGCCGCCGTGCGCCGGCCCCCACAGGCAGGCGATGCCCGCCGCGATGCAGGCGAACGGGTTTGCCCCCGACGAGCCGGCGAGCCGGACCGTGGAGGTCGACGCGTTCTGCTCGTGGTCGGCGTGCAGGATAAGGATCCGGTCCATGGCACGCGAGAGCACCGGGTTGACCTTGTAGTCCTCGCACGGCACCGAGAAGCACATGCGCAGGAAGTTCGCCGAGTAGTCCAGGTCGTTGCGCGGATACACGAACGGCTGGCCGATGGAGTACTTGTACGCCCAGGCCGCGATGGTCGGCATCTTGGCGATCATGCGGATGGACGCGATCATCCGCTGCTGAGGATCCCTGATGTCGGTGGAGTCGTGGTAGAATGCGGACAGTGCGCCGACGCAGCCGACCATGATGGCCATCGGGTGCGCGTCCCGGCGGAAGCCGGCATAGAACCGGTTCATCTGCTCGTGGATCATCGTGTGGTAGGTGACGGAGTTCACGAACTCCGCCTTCTCGTCCATCGTCGGCAGCTCGCCGTAGAGCAGGAGGTAGCACGTCTCCAGGAAGTCGCCGTGCTCGGCGAGCTGCTCGATGGGGTAGCCGCGGTAGAGCAGCACGCCCTTGTCGCCGTCGATGTACGTGATCTTCGACTCGCAGGCCGCGGTGGAGGTGAAGCCGGGATCGTAGGTGAACATCCCGGTGTCCTTGTAGAAGGACGCGATGTTGATGACGCTCGGGCCCTCGGTCCCGTGCATCAACTCGTAGTCCACCGTGTCGGTGCCGACGGCGAACTGAGCGCTGTGGTCTGTTGTCATTGTCGGCTCCGCCCTGTTGAGACACGGATGATGATGATGGTCGGGGGCGCGCGGCAGCTCGCGCAAGGCGGCGTGCGTCCTCAAACGGCACTATCGGAACGGCTCGGCCCCATCAAGCCTAAGGATGGCGCCGGCTCCGGCAACCCTGCCACGCGCGCGCGGCAGGGCCGTGCGCGTCGCAGCTGGCGCGACGGCCGATGGAGGCGGGGGTAAGGCGGATGCGGCTCGGCTTCTACCGACGGAACGCCTGGTGGCTTGGCACCGGCGCGCTCTTCATGTTCGGCTCATCGTTCGGCCAAACCTACTTCATCGCGCTGTTCGCCGGCGGGATCCGCGAGGAGTTCGGCCTGTCGAACGGCGAGTGGGGCGGGCTCTACACCGTCTCAACGCTTGCCTCGGCGTTATGCCTCATCCAGCTCGGGCGCCTCGCCGACACCATGACGCTCGCGCGGCTGGCGCGCATCGTCCTCCTCGCCTACGCCGTTGCCGCCTGCGCCATGGCGCTATCGCAGAACGTCGTGATGCTCGCGCTCGCGGTGTTCGGGCTGCGCTTCTGCGGCCAGGGCATGATGACCCACCTGTCGACGACGGCGATCGCGCGCTGGTTCCGAGCGAACCGCGGCAAGGCGATCGCCGTCGCCGTGCTCGGCTTTCCGCTCGGCGAGGCGATGTTCCCCTCGATCGGCGTCGCCGTGCTGGGTGCCGTCGGATGGCGCGGCACTTGGCTCATCGTCGCGGCCGCCATCCTGCTCGTGCTGCTGCCGTCGCTCCACCTGCTGCTGCGTCACGGTCGCACGCCGCAGGGCGAGGGCGGTGGGACGGACAGTCCGGGGCTGCTGGGCCGCCAGTGGACCCGGGCCGAGGTGGTGCGGCACTGGTCGTTCTGGGCGGTCCTACCGGGTCTCCTCGCGCCGCCGTTCATCGGCACCTGCGCGATCTTCCATCAGGTGCACATCGCCAACGTGCGCGACTGGGACCTTTCGGTGATGGCGCTCGGCTTCACGATGTACGCCGGCGTGTCGGTGGCGAGCTCGCTCGCCTCGGGGCCCCTCGTGGACCGCATCGGACCCACCCGGCTCCTGCCCGTGGCGCTGCTGCCGCTCGCCGCCGCGATCTCGATCCTCGCGATCCCCGGCGGGGTGGAGGTCTGGTTCGCAATGCTCGCGGGCATCGGCGCGAGCCAAGGGTTCACGGTGACGCTGCTCGGTTCGATCTGGCCGACGCTCTACGGCACGCGCTGGCTCGGCAGCGTGAGGGCGGTGGCGAGCGCTGGGATGGTGATGGCGACGGCGCTCGGCCCCGGCATCACCGGCGCGGTGATCGACGCCGGCGTCCCCTTCCCCGGCCAGGCGCTGGCGCTGTCGGCCTGGTGCCTCGTGATGGCGGGGGTGTTCACCCTCGTGGCGCCGCGGCTGACGGCGATGCTGCCGGCTCAGCCGGTGGCCGCCTGATCGGCGATCCGACCGAGCGACTCAGCGCGGCCGAGCGCGGCGAGGACGTCGAAGATGCCGGGCGACGTCGTGCGGCCCACCAGCGCCGCGCGCAGGGGCTGCGCCGCCCGGCCGAGCTTGATGCCCGCCCCGTCGGCGTAGCGGCGCACCTCCGCCTCGAGCGCCTCGTCCACCCAGGGATCGACGGCCGACAACCGCTCGTGCAGCGCGGCAAGATGGCGCCGCCCGTCCCCCTCCAGGAGCTGCAGCGCCTTCGGCTCGAGGGCGAGGGGCCGCTCGGCCCACAGGAAGCGCGCGTTGTCGAGGAGCTCCACCAACGTCCTGGCGCGCTCGGCGAGCGACGGCAGCGCGCGCGTCAGCCGCTCCCGTCCCTCGCCCTCGAGCGCGGCCTCGATCTCCGCGGCGTCCGGCTGGGCTGCGACGACCGGGCCGAGCGCGTCCATCAGGCGGTCGGGCGCCGCTTGGCGCATGTAGTGCCCGTTCATGCTCTCCAGCTTGACGAAGTCGAAGCGCGCCGGCGAGCGGCCCACCGCCTCGAGGCCGAAGTGCTCGATCATCTCCTGCGTCGTGAAGAACTCCTCGTCTCCGTGGGACCAGCCGAGCCGCACCAGGTAGTTGCGTAAGGCCTCGGGCAGGTATCCCATGGCGCGGTAGGAATCGACGCCCAGCGCCCCATGGCGCTTGGACAGCTTCGCCCCGTCCGGGCCGTGGATGAGCGGGATGTGCGCCATCGCCGGCACGTCCCAGCCGAGCGCCCGGTAGATCAGCGCCTGGCGGGCGGCGTTCGTCAGGTGGTCGTCGCCGCGGATGACGTGGGTCACGTCCATGTCGTGATCGTCCACGACCACGGCGAGCATGTAGGTGGGCGTGCCGTCCGAGCGTAGGACGACGAGGTCGTCGAGGTCCTTGTTGGCGAAGCGCACCTCGCCCTGCACCAGGTCGGGGATGACCGTCTCGCCCTCCAGCGGCGCCTTGAGCCGGATGACCGGAGCGACGCCCTCGGGTGCCTCGGCCGGGTCGCGGTCGCGCCACGTGCCGTCGTAGCGCGGCGGTCGACCCTCGGCGGCGGCGCGCTCGCGCATGGCGACGAGCTCCTCGGCGGAGGTGTAGCAGCGGTACGCCGCACCGGCGTCGAGGAGCTGTCGCGCCGCTTCGGCGTGACGCTCGGCGCGGGCGGACTGGTAGACCGGCTCGCCGTCCCCCTCCACGCCGAGCCAGGCAAGGCCGTCGAGGATCGCCGCGATCGCCTCGTCCGTCGAGCGCGCGCGGTCCGTGTCCTCGATCCTGAGGCGCATGGTCCCACCGTGGTGGCGCGCGAACAGGAGGTTGAACAACGCGGTGCGTGCGCCGCCGATGTGGAGGAAGCCGGTCGGCGACGGCGCGAACCGTGTCACCACCTTCGATTGAGTTGTCATCGGATGCACGCTAGTGTGGGAGCCCTCGGCGATGATGTAGCCAACGGCGCGCCCGCTCGTCGACCCGCACGGGGGACGAGGATGACGGTCGAACCCTCACCGCACGCCGGCGCCGCGAGCCTCAGCCGGACGTCGTGGCGATCGGGCGCGCGACGCTGCGCGCCGTCGCCGCCAACGTCGCCCACGACGTGGCGTTCGGCCGGCTCCCGCTTCTCCTGCCGGCGCTGGCGGTGGCCGGCATCTTCGCCGCGGTGCTGTCCCCCGTCGCGCCGCCACCCTGGCCGCTCGCCGGCCTCTTCGCGGCGCTCGTCGCGGCACGGGTCGCGGTGGGGCGCAGCCGGGTCGCCTGGCTCGCCGGCCCGATCCTCGCGGTGTCCGCCGTCGTCGCCGGGGCGCTCGCCCTGTCCGTGCAGGAGAGGGTGGCGGGCACGCCGGTGCTCCAGGCGCCGGCCACCGTGGCGCTGGAGGGTCGCATCGACCTCGTCGAGGCGCGCGGCGACGCGCGGCACAGCCTCACGGTCAGCGTCACCGGCGGAGACTTTCGAGAGACGGCGCCCCGCCGGGTGCGGCTCAGCGTGCGCGGCGGTGAGGACTGGCGGGTCGGTGAGACCATCTCCCTCAAGGCGCGGCTCTTCCCGCTGCAAGGGCCGGTGCTGCCCGGCGGCTACGACGCCTCGCAGCGGCTCTACTTCGACGGCATCGGCGCCACCGGCTTCGCCTACGGCACGCCGACGCGCCTCGCGCCTCCGGACGGAGGCCTGTCCGCGGCGGTCGATCGGCTGCGCTCGGACGTGGAGGGGCGCATCGACGTCGCGCTCGGCGAGATGGCCCCGTTCGCCGCGGCCCTCCTCGTCGGTCGGCGCGGCGAGATGCCTCCGTCCGACGTGGAGGCGTTGCGGGTCAGCGGGCTCGGTCACATCCTCGCGATCTCGGGGCTCCACATGGCGCTCGTCGCCGGCTCGGTGTTCGCGGCGGCCCGCCTCGCCCTCGCGCTCGTGCCGCTGCTCGCGCTCGGCGCGCCGATCCGCAAGTGGGCGGCGGTGGTGGGGCTCCTGGCCGCGACGTTCTACCTCGCCCTGTCGGGCGGCTCGGTGGCGACGGTGCGCGCCTACGTCATGCTGGCGGTGGCGCTCGTCGCCATCCTGGCGGACCGGCCGGCGCTCACCATGCGGACCGTGGCGACCGCCGCGGTCGTGGTGATGCTGATGGACCCGATCAGCGTGACCGAGCCGTCCTTCCAGATGTCGTTCCTCGCCGTCATCGCGCTCGTCGGGGCCTACGAGTGGTGGACTGCGCGGCGGGTCGCCCTCGGCGGGGGGTGGGCCCGGCCATTCGTCGCGTTCGTCGTCGGGCTCGCCATGACGTCGCTGATCGCCGGGCTCGCCACCGGGCCGGCTGCCGCCTACCACTTCAACCGGCTGGCGCCGTTGACCCTCGTCGCGAACCTCGTCGCCATGCCGGTGCTAACACTCCTTGCGATGCCTGCGGGCGTCATCGCCTTGGCGCTGATGCCGCTCGGGCTCGAGGCGATCCCGTTGAAGGTGATGGGCGAGGGGCTCGAAGTCATCATCGCCGTCGCGCGCTGGGCCGCCGAGCGGACCGGCGACGCGGGCCTCACCGGCGCGGTGCCGGCGGCCGCCGCGGTCCTGTCCGTCGCGGGGCTCTTGTGGCTCGCGGTCCTGACGGCGCCTTGGCGGCTCCTCGGCCTCCTCGCCATCGCGGCGGGCCTCGCCCTCGCGCCGCTCGGCCCGCGCTACGACGTGATCGTCTCCGAGACCGGCGACACCGTCGCCGCGCGTGGCCCGGACGGTCGGCTCGGCTTCTGGGGCGACGCGGACGGCTTCGTCGCGGCGCTCTGGCTGAAGGCGGACGGCGATCCCCGCGCGCCGAGCAAGGAGCTGTCGGCCAGCCGCTGCGATCCCCTCGGGTGCACCCTGCCGCTGGGGGCGGGCTCGCTCGCCCGCAGCACGTCACCGCGCGCGCTCGTCGAGGACTGCCTCCTCGCCAAGGTCGTCGTCACCAGCGGCGTCGCGCGGCGCTGTCCGGCCGAACTCGTCGTCGATCGCAGGACGCTGCGCGAGGGCGGCGCGTTCGCCGCGTGGCGCGACGGGGACGGGAGCTGGCGCGTGCACGTCGGCCGGCCCTACGGCGCCGTGCGCCGGTGGCACGTGCCGGCGGACGTTGTGCGCGACTGACCCTCACGCATCGACCAACGACAGCACCGCCTCCGCAGCAAGGTCGGCCGGCGGACGCGGCACGCGCATGGCCGCCGCGAACTCGTCGAACGCCTCGAGTTGCGCGCACCGTTCGCCGCGGTCGCCCGAAAGGAGCGGCGCCAGCGCGGCGGCAAGGGCAGCGGGCGTTGCCTCCTCCTCCAGGTAGGCCGGGATGGCGTTGCGGCCGATCGCGATGTTGGTGAGCACCATCGACGGCGCGGTGACGATGGGGATCACGCCGTTCAGCCGCTTCACCAGCCGGGCGGCCCGGTCGAGCTTGTAGGCGACGACCATGGGCACGCGCGCCGCGGACAGCTCCAGCGTCACCGTGCCCGAGGCCGCGAGCGCGGCGTAGGCGCGCGCGAAGGCGGACCGCTTGTGCGCCGCGCCCACGAGGATACGCGGCGGCGTCGCCCAGCCGGCAGCGAGCGCCTCGACCCGCGCGGCGAGGTGGGGCACGGCAAGCAGCTCCACCGGCAAGCCCGGTGCGAGGCGTGCGAGCGCCTCGCCGAACACTGGCATCAGCCGCTCGACCTCGGCCCGGCGGCTCCCCGGCAGGACGAGCAGCGTGCTCTCGTCCCCCGCCGCGGCGCCTTCGCCGACGCTGCGCATCGCCTCGAAAAGCGGGTGGCCGACGTAGACGCAGGGCGGCCCCCCAAGGCGCTGGTGCGCCGCCGGCTCGAACGGGAACAGCGCGAGGACGAGGTCGACGTAGGGCCGCATGGCCCGCGCGCGCCCGGGACGCCACGCCCACACCGTCGGGCTGACGTAGTTGACGATGGGCACGCGCGGCAGCCGGCGCCGGACCCGACGGGCGACGCGATGGTTGAACTCCGGCGCGTCGATGACGACGAGGACGTCGGGCCGGAACGCGACGACCGCGTCGGTCGCCTCGGCGATCCGCCGCAGCAGCGCCGGCAGGCGGCGCACGATGGCATCGATCCCCATCACCGAGATCTCGTGCAGGGCAAACAGCGGATCGAGCCCCGCGGCGACCATGTCCTCGCCGCCCACGCCGCACCAGGCGATGGTCCGGCGCGCCGCGAGCGCGGTCATCAGCGCCCCGCCGAGGCGATCGCCGGATTCCTCGCCGGCGAGGATCGCGACCCGCAACGGCGCTGCCTTCACCGGGCGATCACGAAGGCGCCGGCACGGTCGGCAGCGGCGATCATCGCCGCCCGCTCGGCGAGCACCGTGCGCCCCGCCTCGAGCGCCATGCCGCCGAGCCCCGCCGCGACGACGCCGGCGAGCGTCGCCGCGCCGACGGCCGGCACATCGGCGCGCATGTCCTGGCCTTCCTTGGCGCGCTTGACGAGGACGCCCGCACCGCGAGCGCCGGCGAACCGGCGGGCGCGGCGCAGCTCGGCGCAGCGCGCCAGCATCGCGTCCGTCCCCTCAGCGGCCTCCACGGCGACGACGCGCCCTGCCACCACGACGGCCGCCTGGCCGACGTCGAACGACGCGGCCGCTTCGAGGAAGCGCGCGCCGACGTCGATGTCGGCGAGGTGGTCCTCGCGCGGGCGGTGCCGACCGAGCGCTCCCGCCGGCGCCATGAGCTCGGGCACCGCCTCGGCGACGGAGACGACGCGCACCCCCTCCTCCTCGAACAGCGCGATGACCTTGCGCACGATGGCGTCGTCGCCGCCGATGGCCGCGCGCAGCAGGCGAGGCAGCAGCTTCAAGGTATCGACGTCACCCAGGATGCGCGCGTAGTCCGGCCGCGCACGGATGGCGCCCAGCATCAGGACCTCGCCGCAGCCCCGCTCGAGGATGAGCCGACGCAGGCGGCCGACCTCGCCGTAGCCGACGCGGTGCGTTTCCACGCCGGGCGGGCCGTCGTCGGCCTCCCCCTCCACCGCGAACACGACGACGGGGCGGCGGGCAGCGAGCGCGCTCGCCGCCTCCCACGGGAGCGCCCCGGCGCCCGCGAGGATGGCGAGCGGCCCCGCGCTCATCGCCCCGATTCGAGAAGGTCCACCGCCACGGCGTCGCGGGCGTCCCGCCTCGACTGCATGTACGGTCGGTTCGGCGCGGCGTCCATGAACTCGAGGATCGGCCGCACGACGGGCTCATGACCGAGCCGCTCGCGCAGGGCTGCCTGCCGATCCTTGAACACGCCCTCCGAGGCGAAGAGGATGTCGTAGGCCTCCCGCAGGGTCTGCACGGAGGCACGGTCGAAGCCCCGCCGCTTGAGCCCGACGAGGTTGAGGCTCTCCACCCAGGCGACGCGGCCGGTGACGTAGGCGTAAGGGACCACGTCGCGCGTCACGCCGGCAAGGCCCGAGACGAACGCGTGGGCGCCGACCCGCGCGCGCTGCAGGATCGCGGTGCCCCCTCCGACGAGGACGCGGTCGCCGAGCTCCACGTGCCCGCCTACGAGGACGTGGTTCGACAGCGTGACGCCGTCACCGACGATGCAGTCATGCCCCACGTGCGAGCCCACCATGAAGTACGCATCGTCGCCGACCAGGGTGCGCCCGCGCCCGCGCACGGTGCCGGCGTGCACCGTCACGTGCTCGCGCAGGACGCAGCGCGCGCCGATCGCCAGCTCCGTCGCCTCGCCACGGTGGCTGAAGTCCTGTGGTGGCTCGCCGACGATCGCGCCGGGGAAGAGCCGCGTCAGAGCCCCGATCGTCGTGCGCCCGGACACCACGGCGTTGGCGCCCACGACGACACCGTCGCCAAGCGTCACGTCACCGCCGACGACGGCGTGCGGTCCGATGCGCACGCCCTCGCCGAGGCTCGCCCCGTCCTCCACGATCGCCGTCGGATGAACCCTCGGCTCGCGCTCGGCCTCGTCCACGCCTACTCGCGCACGATCATGGCCGAGACGTCCGCCTCCGCGACCACCTGGTCGTCCACGATCGCCTCGCCGTGGAAGCGCCAGATGTTGCCGCGCTGACGCTCCTTGGTCATGTGGTAGGCGACGACGTCTCCAGGCCGCACGGGCTTCCTGAACTTCGCCTTGTCGACGGTCATCAGGTAGACCAGCGAGGGCCGCTCACGCCCCTCCGCGACCATGCAGAGGACGCCGGCGGTCTGCGCCATCCCCTCGATCAACAGGACGCCCGGCATGACGGCTTCGGCCGGGAAGTGCCCTTGGAACTGCGGCTCGTTGTAGGTGACGTTCTTGATCCCGATGCCGGAGTTGTCGCCGTCGATGTTGATCACACGGTCGATCATGAGGAACGGGTAGCGGTGCGGCAGGTAGCCGAGGATGTCGCCGATCTCGGCGCGCGTCACGCTCGCCTTGGGCGCATTCTCCGTCCGTGTGCCAACATCCATAACATCGCTTTCCGTCACGCCACTGCCATCCCAGCCCGGGACCATCGTCAAGGTTTTGGCGCTGCGGACTGCGAGCGCAAGAGCCGGTAGTACTGCTTGCGCTCGCTGAAGTAGCGTGCGGCGTCAATCGCCGGGTTGCCGCCCCAGGTCGCGCCCTCCGGAACGTCGTCGCCGACGCCGGAGAAGCCGGCGATGGAGGCGCCCGCGCCGATGGTGATGCCGTCGCGCAAGCCCGAGCCGCCGCCGATTGTGACACTATCGCCCAAGGTCACCGAGCCTGCGATGCCGACGCACCCGGCGATCACGCAGTGGCACCCGATGGACACGTTGTGGCCCACCATCACCATGTTGTCGATCTTGGTGCCCTTGCCGATCACCGTGTCGCGCCGCGAGCCGCGGTCGACGCACGAGTTGGCGCCGATCTCGACGTCGTCCTGGATCACCACGGCGCCCACCTGGGGCACCTTCTGGTAGCCCTTCGGCGTGCGCGCGAGGCCGAAGCCGTCCTGGCCGATGCGCACCCCCGGGTGGATGATGACGCGGTCGCCGATGTGAGCGCACTGCACCGTCGTGTTGGCGCCGATCACCGTGCCTCGACCGATGGTGCACCCCGGCCCGATGACGACGTTCGGGCCGATGACGGAGCCGCGGCCGACCTCCACGCCGCGGGCGACGACGGCGAACGCCTCGACGATGACGTTCGCCTCGAGGCCACCCGGCTCCTCGACGATGGCGCTCGAAGCGACCTCGCCGCCGCCACGGCTCGTGAGCGGTCGTGGACGCATGGCGGAGGGATGGAACAGGGCTGCGGCGAGGCCGAAGGCGTTCGCCGGCCGCTCGGTGAGGAGCGCTGCGCAGCCCTCCGGCACGCTCTCCAAGAAGCGGGGCTGCACGAACACCGCGCCGGCGCGGGTCGTCTCGAGGTCGCGACGATGCCGGGGGTTGCGGAGGAAGGACACGTGCTCGGCGGTCGCCGTATCGAGGGGCATCACGTCCGACATGATGCGCTCGCGCGCCGTCCCATCCACGGTGGCGCCCACGGCGTCCGCGATGGCGCCGAGGAGGAGCGGGTCGGCGGGCGGAAAGAAGCGGCTCATGACGGGCGTCCGCTCGAGGGCTGATGCGCTGCGCTCGCCGGGCCGAGACCCGACGAGTGCAGCGGAAGGCGCCGTTCGGCTAGAACCTCGTGCCGCCGGAGAGGCGGAACACCTGGGTCTTGTCGGCCTCGTTCTCGGCGAACGGCACCGCGAAGTCGGCACGGATCGGGCCGAACGGCGATTGCCAGGCGATCCCGACACCGCCGGACGCGCGTAGGTCGAAGTCGTTGGAGACGATGGGACCGGCGTTGCGCGACCGGATGTCCGGGTCGACGCCCCACAGCGATCCGGCGTCCGCGAAGACCGCCGCCGTGAGGTTCGCCTCCGGCGGCAGGAACGGCACCGGGAACGTCGCCTCGACCGTGGCGGCCACGTAGTACCGCCCGCCGAGCGCCTCGTCGGTCAGCTCGTCGCGCGGACCGATGCCGGTGGGGTCGAAGCCGCGCACCTTGCTGCCGCCGAGGAAGAACTGGTCCTGGATGCGCAGCTCGTCGTCGAGCGCCTCCATGGCGCCGCCCTCGATGGCGACGAAGCCGAGGATGCCGTAGGCCGGGACGAGCTCCTGGTAGGCACGCGCGCGGGCGGTGCCGCGCACGAAGTAGGTGTCGCCGCCGAGGCCGGCGACCTCGGCGGTCGCCTTCGCGTAGATGCCCTCGCGCGGGTTATACTGGTCGTCGAGGTTGTTGTAGATCAGCGACGTGCCGATCAGCGAGGTGAGGCGCGAGCCCTCGCTCTCGCACACGGCGATGGGCAGGTCGCCGCTCTCGCACTCCTGGTCGTCCACTGAGACGTCGCGGTTGAACAGGTTGTAGAACACCTGCACCGCCGTCTCCTCGGTGAGCGGTACGCCGAGGCGCAGGGCGCCGCCGGTCTCGTTGGTCGTGTAGTCGCGGCCGTCGAAGTCGTCCTGGCGGCGCGTGTAGAGGTCGAACCCGCCCTGCAGGCGATAGCCGAACAGGTAGGGCTCGGTGAACGACAGCTCCGCGCTCTGGGTGCGCAGGCCGCCGCCGAGGGAGGCCTTCACGTACTGGCCACGCCCGAGGAAGTTGCGCTCCTCGACGGAGACGTCGCCGACGATCGAGTCGGACGTCGAGTAGCCGATGCCGAACGACACCTTGCCGGTGGCCTGCTCGGTGACGGCGACGGTGACGATCACGCGGTCCGGCGCCGAGCCGGGGCTGGTCGAGATCCGCACGGTCTCGAAGAAGCCGAGCGCGCGCAGCCGGCGCTCGGCACGGTCGATGAGGATGCGGTTGTAGGCGTCGCCCTCGGCGATGTCGAACTCACGGCGGATGACGTAGTCGCGCGTCGTCGTGTTGCCGACGATCTCGACGCGCTCGATGAACGCCTGCGTCCCCTGGTCGACCCGGTAGACCACGTCGATGGTCCCGTCCTCGAAGTTGCGCTCGCCGGTGGGAACCACCGCGGCGAACGGGTAGCCCTGGCGGTTCGCCTCGAGCGTCAGGTCCTCCAGCGACCGCTCGATCTTCTCAGCCGAGTAGCGCCGTCCTGGGCGCGACTTGACGCGGCTGGAGAGCTCGTCGGGGTCGAGGTCGGCGAGCGTCGTGTCCACGCGCACCGTGCCGAACTCGTACTGCGTCCCCTCGTCCAGGGTGAAGGTCACGAAGAAGGCGTTGCGCTCGCGGTCGTAGTCCGCCGTCGCCGACAGGAGGCGGAAGTCGGCGAAGCCGCGGTTGAAGTAGTACCGGCGCAGGAGCTCCTGGTCCGCCTGAAGGCGCTCGGGGTCGTAGGTGTCCGTGGCGCGCAGGAAGCCGAGGAGGCCGGCCTCCTTCGTGCGGATGACGTCCCGTAGCCGGCTGTCGGAGAACGCGCGGTTGCCGATGAACGAGATGCGCGCGATCTCAGTGCGCTCGCCCTCCGTGATGTCGAAGATGAGGTCCACCCGTCCCTCGCCGCGGTTGATCACCTGCGGCTCAACGCTGGCGCGGTAGTTGCCGCGACGGCGGTAGACCTCGAGGATGCGCTGGACGTCGGACTGCACCTGGGCGCGACGGAACACGGAGCGCGAGCGGCTCTCGACGACGCTTTCGAGGTTGGCGTCGTTCACCGCGCGGTTGCCCTCGAACGACACGCGGTTGATGACCGCGTTCTCCACCACAGACACCACGAGCGTGCCGCCGCGCTGGTTGATGGATACGTTCTCGAACAGGCCCGTCGCGAACAGCGCGTCGATGCTCTCGTCGATCTCGCGGGGGCCGAAGGAGGCGCCGGGCTCGATCGTGACGTAGGCGCGGACCGTCTCGTCATCGACGCGTTGGTTGCCCTCGACGACGATCGTCGAGACCACGGCGGCGGCCGCCGATCCGACGAAGCCCATGAGGACGGTGAGAACCAGCGTCGCGGCGCAGAGGGCGTGACGCAGTGGGGGGCCCGGACGAAGGAACATGGTCGGGACGCTGCCTCGCTCGTCGTTCATGATCACCCGGACAGCGGGCGACCCGCACGAGCTATGATCCGCCCGACCTTGCCAAACAAGGCAACGTCCCGGAGCGGGTGCCCCTTTGCGGGCGGACCGTTGCAGCCGCGCAACGGTCCTCAGGACGTCAGGAACAGGACGTCGTTGAAGGTCGCGAACATCATCAGGAGCAGGACGAGGCCGAGCCCGATGCGGAAGCCCACGTCCTGCGCCCGAGGCGACAGGGGTCGTCCCCGTACCGCCTCGACGGCGTAAAACAGCAGGTGTCCGCCGTCGAGCATTGGGATCGGCATCAGGTTGATGAGGCCGATTGAGATCGACAGCATGGCGGCGAGCGTGAACAGTGCGGTCACGCCGATGGAGGCCATGTCGCCCGAGATCTTGGCGACGCGCAGCGGACCACCGAACTGCTTGGCGGACTGCTCGCCGGTGATGACGCCGGCGATGACCTCCACGGTCCGGGTCGTGATGTAGACCGTCTCCTCGACGCCCGCGGCCACCGCGCCGACGGGACCGAAGGTCTCCCGGCGCACGTCCTCCGGCTCGGTCCGGTTGCTGATGCCAAGGAAGCCTGCCGAGTATGGGGTGCCGAAGCGGTCGGTGAGGTCGCGCTGCTCGGGCGTCGCGACGAGCTCCACGGGGGCGCCGTCCCGGGTGACGGTGAAGGTCAGCGTGCGCCCCCCCGAGCTCGACACGGTGCGAAGGACGTCGATGAAGGCGCCGACCTCCTCGCCGTCGATGGCGGTGATGACGTCGCCTGGAGCAAAGCCGGCCTCGGCGGCAGGGCTCGCCGGCTCCACCCCGGTCACCCGCGCGTCGACAGCGGGCCGCCCGACGATGAGGAAGGCGATGGCGAAGATCGCTATGGCGAGGAGGAAGTTGGCGGCCGGCCCGGCGGCCACGATCGCCGCGCGCTGCCAGAGCGGCTTCAGGTAGAACGAGCGGCTGCGCTCATACGCATCCATGGCGGCGAGGGCGTTGGGGTCGGGCACGCTCGCAGCGTTGTCGTCGCCGGCGAACTTCACGTAGCCGCCCAACGGAACCGCCGCCACGCGCCAGCGCGTCCCGGCGCGGTCGTTCCAGCCGAACAGCTCCGGACCGAAGCCCAGCGAGAAGGTGTCCACCGCGACGCCGCACCAGCGCGCGACCAGGAAGTGTCCCAGCTCGTGGACGAAGATGATGATGCCAAGAACGAAGAGGAACGGCGGGATGTACGCCGCCACGTCCACGAGCCACGACACAAGCTGCACTGATTAATCCCTCTTCAGGCGTTGAGCGGCCATACGGCTTCCGATGAGCGGTGGGCACCGCAGGCGACCTCAGGCGACGCCGCACTCGATCGTGAAGCGCTCTGCGACGCGGCGTGCCTCGCGGTCGGTCGCCTCCACGTCGCCCACGGTGCGCGCCGCGGTCGAGGATCCTGCCATCGCCTCGAGTGCCCGCTCCACCACCTCGGCGATGTGGAGGAAGCCGATCCGGCCGGCGAGGAAGGCCGCCACCGCCACCTCGTTGGCCGCGTTCATAACATTGGTGGTGGAACCACCGGCGGCAAGCGCCTCCCGGGCCAGCCGCAGCGCCGGGAAGCGGACCTCGTCCGGCGCCTCGAAGGTCAGCGGACTCGCCGCCACGAGGTCGAGCGGTGAGACGGGGGCGGGCGCGCGCTCCGGCCAGTTGAGGCAATGCGCAATGGGCACCACCATCGACGGGTTCGACAGGTGGGCGAGGCAAGAGCCGTCGGCGTACTCGACGAGACCGTGCACCACGGACTGCGGGTGGACGACGACGTCGATGCGCGACGGACCCACGGGGAAGAGGTGATGGGCCTCGATGACCTCGAGCCCCTTGTTCATCATGGTCGCCGAATCGATGGTGATCTTGGCACCCATGGACCAGTTGGGGTGGCGCAGGGCGTCGCGCGGCAAGGCAGCCGCCATGGCCTCGCGGCTCGAGGTGCGGAAGGGCCCGCCGGACGCGGTGAGGACGATGCGCCGCACCGCGCCGAGGGCGCCGCGCTCGAACACCTGAAAGATCGCGTTGTGCTCGGAGTCCACCGGCAAGAGCGTGGCTCCCGCCTTGGCGGCGCGGGGCATGACGACGTCGCCGGCCGCCACGAGGCACTCCTTGTTGGCGAGGCAGACGACGCGCCCAGCGTCCAGCGCCGCGAGCGTCGGGCGCAGCGCGGCAAAACCCGGGATCGCGACGATGACGCGGTCCGCCTCCATGGCGGCGAGCGCCTCCATGGCGCTGGGACCCGCGTCGCAGGCGAGGCCGAGCGGGACGAGCGCCGCCGACAGGTCCGCCGCGCGCTCAGGGTCCGCGACGACGGTCATCTCCGGCCGGTGCACCGCGGCGACCTGCGCCAGCGCGTTGACGTCCCGCCCCGCCGCGACGCCGACGAGGCGGAAGTCGCCGGCCTCGATGGCCTTCAGCGCGGACGTCCCCACCGAGCCCGTCGCGCCGAGGAGGACGACGCGGCGGGCCACGTCAGCGACCCATCAGCGCGAGGAGCCCGCTCGCCGGCGTCTCGCCGGCGGCAAGGTTGCCGAGGCACACGGTGACGAGCGCTGCCGCGATCAGCCCGTCCACGCGGTCCATCACGCCGCCGTGGCCTGGGATCAGCGAGCCGGCGTCCTTGATGGCGAAGCGGCGCTTGGCGGCCGACTCCAGGAGGTCCCCGGCCTCCGCCGAAACGGCGACGAGGGCGGCGGCGAGGAAGGCGACGGCCGAGAGCGGCGCGTCGAGGGCGATGGCGACGAGCCCGCCGCACGCGGCACCGGCGACCAGGCCGCCGAGCGCTCCGGACCAAGTCTTGGACGGCGACACGCGTCGCCACAGCCGGGGCCCGCCGACCTTGCGTCCGACGAAGAAGGCCGCCGTGTCCGTCGCCCAGGCGACGAGGAAGACAAAGACCACCGCGCCGAAACCGTCGGCCCCCTTGCGCAGCTCGATGAGCGCGATGATGGCGGCGCCGGCGTAGAGCACGCCCGCGGCCACCCAGCGGACCGCGACCAGGGGACGCCTGCGGAGCGCCGCGAGGACGGTCGCAGCGACCGCCGCGAGGAGGACGGCGAGCGTCACAGCCACCAGCTGGGTCGCCGCCGAAACGGCGACGAGGCCGAGCGCGACGAAGGCCGCGGCGTTGATCTCCAGCATTGCGCCGGCCCCCACCATGCGCAGCCACTCGTACACCACCAGAAGGCCGGTCAACAGGACGACCCCGGCAAAGGGGACCTCCCCGAGCCAGGTGGTGACGAGGACGACGGGGATGAGGATCGAAGCAGACAGCAGCCGCAGCCGCATCTCGCGCTGGAAGACGAAGCGCTCGCGCAGCCGGCGGACCCGCTCGCGGATGCGCGACGGCGGCCGATGCGGAGGCCGGGCGACCACGCGGGCGTCGGTCCGACGGCGGCCGATCATGGCTTGGCGAGGGACACCGGCACCGCGCCGAAACGGCGCTGGCGCGTCGCGTAGTCCGCCAACGCCTCGTCGAACATCGCCTCGGAGAAGTCGGGCCAAAGCGTCTTGGGGAACGCGTACTCCGCGTAGGCGGACTGCCACAGGAGGAAGTTCGAGATCCGCAGCTCGCCGGACGTCCTGATGACAAGGTCGGGGTCAGGCAGCGCCGCGGTATCGAGGTAGCGACTGAACGTCTCCTCGTCGAGCTCGTCCGGGGCGATCTCCCCGCGCGCCGCTGCTGCGGCGGCGCGTTGGACCGCGCGCACGATCTCGTCGCGTCCGCCGTAGTTGAAGGCGAGGACGAGGTCGCGACCATCGTTCTGCCGCGTCCGCGCCTCGGCGTCGTCGATGAGGCGCGTCAGCTCCTCCGACAGGTCGGCACGTCCGCCGATCACCGTGATCCGGACGTTGTTCTCATCGAGCTCGTCGAGGTCGGCGCTGATGTAGCGTCGCAGGAGCGACATCAGCTCGTTGACCTCCGCCTGCGGCCGGTTCCAGTTTTCCCGGCTGAAGGCGAACAGCGTCAGGACCGCGATGCCGCGCGCGCCGGCGTGACGCACGGTGCGCCGCACCGCCTCGATGCCTTGCCGATGTCCCAAGGTGCGCGGCAGCCCGCGCCGCCCCGCCCATCGCCCGTTGCCGTCCATGATGATGGCGACGTGCCGCGGCAGGTCGCGCGGCGGATCGACGGCCCGCGGAAGCGGCTGGAGCGTTGCGGCCAGGGGATCGGAACTCACGGCGGAGGCCCCCGTCAGATCTGCGAGATCTCTTGCTCTTTCTGGGCGACGATGCCGTCGATCTCGCCGATCTTCTCGTCGGTGAGCTTTTGCACCTGGTCGGAGGCCTGGCGCTGTTCGTCCTCGCTGACGTCGGACTTCTTGACCGCCTCCATGCCGTCGCGACGCACGTGGCGCACGGCGACGCGCGCGGACTCGGCGTACTTGTGCGCCACCTTCGCGAGCTCGCGGCGACGCTCCTCGTTCAGCTCGGGGATCGGAATCCGCATGAGCTGGCCCTCAACTATAGGATTGAGGCCGAGCGACGATTCGCGGATCGCCTTCTCGACGGACTGCGCCATCGAGCGGTCCCACACGTGGACCGAGATCATCCGCGGCTCGGGCACGGAGACCGTGGCGACCTGGTTGAGCGTCATCGTGGCACCGTAGGCCTGCACGGTGACGGGCTCGAGCATCGAGGCGGACGCCCGCCCGGTCCGAAGCCCGGAAAGCTCCGTCTTGAGGACCCCGAGCGCGCCGTCCATCCGCCGCCTCAGGTCGTCAAGGTCCACCGCGCTCATGCAACTTGTCCTCTTCCGCTCGCCGGCGAGCCGCCGGGATGGTTCGCCTACGTATCAACCTGTAGCACCGGCGACAACGCGTGGCTGCGAGGGCTCGCGCCGTCGTTCGAACGATCGAGCCATCAGTCCGATACGATGGTCGAGGTGCCCTCGCCACGCGCCACCGCAGGCAGCGCCCCGGCGGACTTGATCGAGAACACCACGATGGGCAACCGGTTGTCGCGGGCCAGCGCGATGGCGGCCGCGTCCATCACCCCGAGGCTCTTGGAAAGCGCCTCCTGGTGCCCGACGCGCTCGTAGCGCGTCGCCGTCGGCTCGCGGTTGGGATCGGCGGTGTAGACGCCGTCGACCTGGGTGCCCTTGAGCAGCGCGTCGCAGCCCATCTCCACCGCGCGCAGCGCCGCTGCCGTATCCGTCGTGAAGAACGGATGCCCGGTGCCCGCCGCGAACAGGACGACGCGGCCCTCGGCCATGTGCTGCAGCGCGCCGCGATGGGTGAAGCGGTCGCAGATCACCGGCACGTCGATGGCCGACAACACCACCGCCTCGGTGCCGAGCGCCCTCAGCTGCGCGGCGACGGCGACGGCATTCATCACGGTGGCGAGCATGCCCATCTGATCGCCCGCCACGCGGTCGACGGCGGTCAGCGCGTGGTTCGCTCCGCGCAGGAAGTTGCCGCCGCCGATGACGAGGCCGACCTCCCGGCCGGTGCGCACCACCTCGACGATCTCCGAGCAGATGCGCTGCAGCGTCGGCTGCGAGATGCCGTGGGCACCCTCGCCCATCAGCGCCTCGCCGGACACCTTGATGAGAAGCCGGCGCCAGTCGGACGCCGGCTTCAGATCGCTGAGCTCCACCTAGCGGCCGGCCGCGGCGGCAACCTCAGCCGCGAAGTCGCTCTCGTCCCTTGCGATGCCCTCGCCGAGCGCGAAGCGGGCAAAGCCGGTGACCTCGATGGGCGCACCGACCGGGCCCTCCGCCTCCTTCACCGCCGCCTCGACGGTCTGGTCGGGGTTCACGACGAAGCTTTGCTTCAGGAGGACGACCTCCTCGTAGAACTTGCGCATGCGGCCCTCCACCATCTTCTCGATGATGGCCTCGGGCTTGCCGGAGGCGCGCGCCTGCTCGGCGTAGACCGCGCGCTCGCGCTCCACAGCCTCGGGTGGCACCTCGTCCACGTTGAGCGCGAGCGGGCCGACGGCGGCGATGTGCATGGCGACCTTGCGCCCGAGCTCGTCGAGCCTGTCCTTGTCGCCGGACGAGCGCATGGCGACGAGGACGCCGAGCTTGCCGAGCCCGGGCGCCACCGCGTTGTGCACGTAGGTCGAAACCACGCCGTCGGGCACCTCGAGCATCTCGGTGCGCCGAAGGTTGAGGTTCTCGCCGATGGTCGACACCGCCTCGGTCACCTCCTCGCCCACCGTGCGGTCGGAGTCGGGAAAGGGCTTTGCCTTCAGGGCGTCGATGTCGCCACCCGCCGACAGCCCCTCCTGCGCGATGGTGCGCACCAGGGTCTGGAAGGTCTCGTTGCGCCCCACGAAGTCCGTCTCGGAGTTGACCTCCACCAGCGCCGCCCGGGTGCCGTCGCCGGCGACCCCCACGAGCCCCTCGGCGGCGACGCGATCGGCCTTCTTGGCCGCCTTCGACAGGCCCTTCTTGCGCAGCCAGTCGACCGCCGCCTCCATGTCCCCACCGCTCTCGTTGAGCGCGGTCTTGCAGTCCATCATGCCGACGCCGGTCTTCTCGCGGAGCGCCTTCACCTGCTGCGCCGTGATCGTCATTCTCGAGTCCTGGGTCTTGGAGCGGCGCGGCGGACGCGCCGCACCCTCATGTTCGATTGAGCGGCCGGAGTCGACCCCCGGCTAGGAAATTAGCCGAGCCTGGATCGCCCCGGTCCCGCCCGTCCTCGCGGGCCCAAGAGGGTGCGCGGAAGGATGGCGGAGGGCGGCCGCGGGCCGTGAGTTAGGACGTCGCCATCGCCGGTTGAACCCCCTCGGGCCCGTCGGCCATTGGCTCCTCGCCGCTGCCGACGGTGTGGCGCACGAGCGGCCGCAGCACACCGTCATGCAGCGCGTAGACGAGGCCGTAAATCTCGAGCGCCTGTCCTCGCTTCCACGCGTTGCGCACGATCGTCGTGCGCGCGACGTTGCGCGCCTGCTCGATGACGTTGAGCTCGCACAGCCGGTCAAGCCGATGCTCCTGGGGCGTGGCATCCACGTGGGCAGCGTTCAGCCTGCGCACGAGGCGGATGTGGTTCAGCCAGTTGTCGATGAGGCCGTGGTCCTCGTCCGACATCGACGCCGCGATGCCGCCGCAGCCGTAGTGCCCGCACACGATGACGGTCTTCACGCGCAGGATCTCCACCGCGAACTGCAGGACCGACAACAGGTTGAGGTCGGACGGCGCTACCACGTTCGCGATGTTGCGGTGGACGAACACCTCGCCTGGGGGAAGGTCCATGATCTGGTTCGCCGGCACGCGGCTGTCGGAGCAGCCGATCCACAGCCAGTCGGGTGCCTGCTGGCGCGACAGGCGCAGGAAGAACTCTGAGTCGGCTGCCGTGACGCGCTCCGCCCAGGCGCGGTTGTTGTCGAGTACCTTTGCGATGTCGCCCATGGAACCTCCAGCGCGGTGCGCCAGGGACTGGGCACCGTCGCGACCATAACAACACGCCGGGACCTCCCCAAGCCGCGCCGTCCTCTGACGGTCAGCCGGCCGCTTGGCCGGTTGATCCAGGCCAGGCGAACTCCGCGGCGATCCCCAGCACCGCGGAGGCGGCGAGCACGACGAGGATCGACCACTTGAAACCGACGAGGAGGACGACGCCAAGGACGGTCAGCGCGACCGCCACCAGATCCACTGCCGGCGTCGTCGGCCAGGGCATGTCGAGCGGCCCCGCAGTCAGGCGACCTACGTCGAGGAAGAGGACGTGCAGCGCGAACCACAGCGCGAGGCTCGCGATGACGCCGACCACCGCGGCGGTGACGGCGGCGAGCGCGCCGCGCAGGCGCGCGCGCGTGTTGAGCCACGCGATGTAGGGGGCGCCGACGAAGATCCACAGGAAGCACGGCACGAACGTCGCCCACAGCGCGACGGCGGCGCCGGCGACCGCGAAGCCGACGCTGCCGGAGGCGTTCCAGGCCGCAAGGAAGCCGACGAACTGGGTGACGAGGATCAGCGGGCCCGGAGTCGTTTCGGCGAGCCCGAGCCCGTCCATCATCTCGCCGGTTGCGAGCCAGCCGTGCAAGGCCACCACTTCCTGCGCCATGTAGGCGAGGACCGCGTACGCGCCGCCGAAGGTGACGACGGCGAGGCGCGAGAAGAACCACCCGAGGTCGGCAAGCAGGCCCGCCTCGAACGCGGACAGCGCGGCGAGCGGCACGAGCCACAGCGCAAGCCACACCGCCGCGGTGCGCGCCGTCCCGGCCGCAGAGGTGGCAGGCCGCGCCGCGGGCACGGCCACGGCGGCGGGCGCCCCGCGCGCGAAGCCAACGGCTGCCGCGGCGAGGACGATCACCGGGTAAGGAAGTGCCGCCAGGAAGAGCGCCGCGAACGAGGCGAGCGCGAGCGTCACGGCGACGCCGTCCTTCAGCGCGCGGCGGGAGATGCGGATCATCGCCTCGACGACGAGGGCGATGACGGCAGCCTTGACGCCGACGAACGCGGCCTCGACGAGGGGCACGTCCCCCGCCGCTGCATACAGGCCCGCGAGGGCGAGGACGACGAGGGCGCCGGGCAGCACGAACAAGAGCCCGGCGGCGAGGCCGCCGACGACGCCGTGCCGCCGCCACCCGACGTAGGTGGCGAGCTGCATGGCCTCCGGGCCGGGCAGCAGCATGCAGAAGCTGAGGCCGGCGAGGAAGTCGTCCTCCGTCAGCCAGCGCTCCTCCTCGACGAGGATGCGGTGCATCAGCGCGATCTGCGCCGTCGGCCCGCCGAAGGACAGGACACCGATGCGCGCGAACACCCCGAGGGCGTCGCGCAGCGTAGCGTCCGCCGCGACCCGGTCCGCCGTCATCGCCGAACCCCCGCGGCCGATAAGACGCGGCCCTCGCCCGACCGCTCCGTGGCCCGGTCGGCCCGCACGGCAGCGCCCCTCATGCCGCCCGCCCCGTGGGCCAATCGTGCCCCTCCTCGTGGCCATCGCGCGCCCAGCGGTAGAGCGCGTCGTAGAGCGCCATGCCCGCCTCGAGCTGCTCGAGGTCGTCCCTGTGGAGCCGTGACAGGCCGACCGAGACCGCGAGGAGCCCCGCCGCCTGTGGCGCAAGGTCGTGCCGGTTGGTGTCCGCCGCGCGCACCACCGTGGCCAGCCGATGGAGCGCCTCCCCGCCCAGACCGAACGCCTCGACCATGGTGTCGAAGCTGCAGCGATCGCCGCGGTGGGAGAGCGCTGCTCCCTCCACATCGAACGGGGTGGCGCCGAACCTGTCGGCCACCGCGTCCACCTCGGACGGGGCGACGAACAGGAAGCGCGCCCGCCGGTCGACGAACCGGCGCACGAGCCAGGGGCAGGCGATGCGGTCGATCTTCGGCCGATGGCGCGTCACCCACAACGTCGCGTCGTGGATGGGCTTAGGCAGCGCCGCGATGGGGACGGCCGGCGCGCCCGACCGGCGCCACGCCTCGGTGCCTCCCTCGAGGAACTCCGCCGGCGCGCCCAGCGTGCGCAGGAGCGCCGCCGAGCCCTGGCTCAGCTTCAACCCCTTCTGGCAGGCGACCACAATGCGCTGGCCGGCAAGCTCGTCGGCAAGGCGAGCGACGTCGGCGAACGGCACGAGGCGCGCGCCCGGGATGAGGTGGGGATCGGCGGCGACGTCCTCGTCGATGCGGACGTCGAGCACGTGCGGTGCGGATGGGGTGCCGACGAGGCGACCGAGCTGGCCGACGGTGATGGCAGTTGGCGACGACATGCGCGTCCTCCCTGTGACGGGGGGTGGCGCGAACGTTGGGCTGTCGCCTCACGGGGTGCTCGCAGACCCCATGCCGCCGTGATGGACCGTGCGGCCGAACCGGTCAACCACCGGCCGCGATGGAACGCGAGGCGGTGGCCGAGCGCGGTTTGGGGTCAGATGGAGCCACCCAACCCCAAGAAGACCGCCCTCATCCGCGAGCTACAGCACCTTACCTTGGGTCTGAGAACACCCAGTATGCTCTAGAAGGCCAGCGCCCTTGCCGCGGTGACGAGGGGCAGCGCCGTTACCTTGGCAACGATGGAGGGGTCCGGCGCACCGTCGACCTCCACGAGGCAGATCGCCTCCGCACCGGCACGCTCGCGACCCAACGTGAAGCTTGCGATGTTGACGCCCTCCGCGCCGAGCAGCGTGCCGATGGAGCCGATGAAGCCGGGCTTGTCCTCGTTCGTCACGTAGAGCATGTGCGGCGCGAAGTTCGCCTCGAGGTTGATCCCCTTCACCTGGATGATGCGTGGCCTGCCGTCGGAGAACACGGTGCCGGCCACCGAACGCTCGCCGCGCTCCGTGGCGACGGTAAGGCGGATGGTGTTCTCGTAGGCCCCCTGCCGCTCGCGCCGCGTCTCCTCCACCTGGATGCCGCGGTCGCGCGCGATGGTCGGCGCCGACACCATGTTCACGTCCTGGAGGAGCGGCCGCATCAGCCCCGTGACTGCGGCTGCGGTCAGAGCGCGCAGGTTGAGCTCCGCGACCTCGCCCTCGTACTCGATGCGCACGGCGCGGATGCCGGTCTCCGTGAGCTGCCCCGCGAAGGAGCCGAGCCCCTCGGCGAGCGCCACGAAGGGGGTGAGGATCGGCGCCTCCTCCGCCGTGATGGAGGGCATGTTGAGCGCGTTGGAGACGGCGCCGCGCAACAGGTAGTCCGCCATCTGCTCCGCCACCTGGAGCGCGACGTTCTCCTGCGCCTCCGTGGTCGCCGCGCCGAGGTGGGGAGTGCAAACGAGGTTCGGGGCTCCGAACAGCACGTTCTCAGTCGCGGGCTCCTCGGCGAACACGTCCACCCCCGCGCCGCCGAGCCGCCCCTCGTCGAGCGCCCGCCGCAGCGCCGCCTCGTCCACCAGCCCGCCGCGGGCGCAGTTGATCAGGATCGCGCCTTGCTTCATGGCGGCGATCGCTTCGGCCGAGACGATGTTCCGGGTGCGCTCGGTCAGCGGGGTGTGCAGCGTGATGATGTCGGCCCGGCGCAGCAGCTCGTCGAGCTCGACCTTCTCGACGCCGAGCTCCATCGCGCGCTCCGCCGTGAGGAACGGGTCGAAGGCGATGACGCGCAGCTTGAGCCCGATGGCGCGCGCGGCGACGATCGAGCCGATGTTGCCGCAGCCGACGACGCCCAGCGTCTTGCCGGTGAGCTCGCGGCCCATGAAGCGGTTCTTCTCCCATCGCCCGGCCTGGGTCGACGCATCGGCCGCCGCGATCTGGCGCGACACCGCGAACATCATCGCGACGGCGTGCTCGGCGGTGGTGATGGAGTTGCCGAACGGCGTGTTCATGACGATGACGCCGGCGCGCGAGGCAGCAGGGATGTCGACGTTGTCGACGCCGATGCCGGCGCGGCCGACGACCTTCAGCCGCTTGGCGGCCGCCAGCACCTTCTCGGTCACCTTGGTGGCGGAGCGGATGGCGAGGCCGTCGACGTCCGCCACCGCGGCGTGGAGCGCGTCCTTGTCCTTGCCGAGGTCCGGCTCGTAGACGACCTCGACCCCACGCTCGCGGAAGATGTCCACCGCAGCCGTGGACAGCTTGTCGGAGATGAGGACGACCGGGCGCGGGCGCGCCGCCGGCAAGGCGGCCTGGGTAGGGGCGATCTGTTGCATGGGGTTCTCTCGAGCGCGCGGCGGCGCGGCCGGCCGCGGCGTCGGTGACGGGGGAACTGCGGCGGGGGTTCGGCTTACTCGGCGGCGGCGGCGGCGGCTGCGGCGGCGGGCTTGGGCGTCGCCTGGTAAGCCCAGTCGAGCCACTCGGTGAGGGCGGCGAGGTCGCCCGCCTCCACGGTGCCGCCCGCCCACACCCGAAGGCCCGGCGGCGCGTCGCGGTAGGCGCCGATGTCGTAGGCGACGCCCTCCGCCTCGAGCCTCCCGGCGAGCGCCTTGGCGAAGTCGGCCTGCTCCGATGCGGGCGCGCCGGCAACCGCCGGATCGACGATGGTGAAGCACGCCGACGTGTTGGATCGCGTTGCCGGGTCCCTGGCGAGGAACTCGATCCACGGCGTGCGCTCGACCCAGTCCGCCAGCACCGCGAGGTTGCGGTCCGAGCGCACCGCGAGCGAATCGGGCAGCGCCTCCGCCCAGCGCAGCGCGTCGAGGCAGTCCTCCACCGCCAGCATCGAAGGCGTGTTGATCGTCTCGCCCTCGAAGAGGCCCTCGATCAGCTTGCCGCCCTTGGTCATGCGGAAGATCTTCGGCAGCGGCCATGCCGGCGCGTGGGTCGTGAGCCTCTCCACCGCGCGGGGGCCGAGGATGAGGACGCCGTGCGCGGCCTCCCCGCCCAGCGCCTTCTGCCAGGAGAACGTCACGACATCGAGCTTGTCGAAGGGGAGCGGCTGCGCGAACGCGGCGGAGGTTGCGTCGCAGATGGTGAGGCCCGCACGGCCGGCAGGGATGACGTCGCCCGACGGCACGCGCACGCCGGAGGTCGTGCCGTTCCAGGTGAAGACGACGTCCTGGTCCCAGTCGACGGCGGCAAGGTCCGGCAGCTCGCCGTAGGGGGCGGTCACCACCGTCGCGTCGAGCCGCAGCTGCTTGACGGCGTCCGTCACCCAGCCCTCGCCGAAGGACTCCCAGGCAAGCATGGTCACCGGTCGCGCGCCGAGCAGCGACCACATGGCCATCTCCATCGCGCCGGTGTCGGAGGCCGGGACGATGGCGATGCGGTGAGCGTCCGGGACGGCGAGCAGCACGCGCGTGCGGTCGATCACCTCCCGCAACTTCGTCTTGCCTGGCTTCGAGCGATGGGATCGCCCGACCGGCGCATCCGCCAGGGCTCCGGGGGTCCAGCCGGGGCGCTTGGCGCAGGGGCCGGACGAGAAGCACGGGTTGCCCGGCCGGCGGCCAGGCATCAAAGCAGTCATCATGGTGCTATCCTTTCAGATAGTCGCCCCTCGTTGGGGAGGGGTGTCCCACCGCGGTGGCTACAGGCGGCGGGACCGTCGTGCAAGCCACGTCGACCGTACCGATGGAGGGCAAGGCGGGCAGCGGCGCGACGGACGCCGACCGACGTCGCAGGCGGTCGACACGTCCTGTCTGGGACCCGGTGACGCGTCGATCCGGAGCCGGCGCCGCGTGCGACGACCGCGGCGAGCGTCCGGCGAACCGCCGGTGCGCCTGCGATGCCCCAACCTGCTGAGCCCCAACCCCGTATTGGTCGGCGGACCGAAGGCGCAGGCGCCTGACCGAGGGTCGGGCATCTGCGTCGCTGCAGCCTATCCGTGCGCGCTCACCACGGAGGCGAGCTCATCGACCAGCGCGTCGATCATCGCCGCGTCGTCGCCCTCCGCCATGATGCGGATCAAAGGCTCGGTGCCCGACGGGCGCACCAGAAGCCGGCCTGAGGCGCCGAGCCGCGTGCGCGCGGCATCGATCGCCTCGACGACGGGCGCGGCCTCCAGCGGCGCTCCGCCGTTGAAGCGCACGTTCTTGAGGATCTGCGGCACTGGCTCGAAGCGGTGGCACACCTCCGACACGGGCCGTCCCCCTTGCACTACCACGGACAGCAGCTCGAGCGCGGCGAGGAGGCCGTCCCCGGTCGTTGTGTAGTCGGTGAGGATGATGTGGCCGGACTGCTCGCCGCCGATGTTGAACCGACCCTCCCGCATGCGCTCGGCCACGTAGCGGTCGCCGACCTTCGTGCGCTCCATGTGGATGCCCAAGTCGCGGAGGTAGCGCTCGAGGCCGAGGTTCGACATCACCGTGGTCACGACCGTGCCGCCGCGGAGGCGGTCGCTCTCCTGCCAGGAGCGGGCGATGACGGCGAGGAGCTGGTCTCCGTCGACCGGCTTGCCCTTCTCGTCGATGATGATGGCCCGGTCCGCATCGCCGTCGAGCGCGATCCCGACGTCGGCGCGCACCTCCAGAACCTTGGCGCGCACGGCTTCGAGGGAGGTGGAGCCGCAGTCGCGGTTGATGTTGGTGCCGTCCGGGGCGACGCCGAGCGGGACGACCTCCGCCCCGAGCTCCCACAGCGCCTCGGGCGCCACGCGGTAGGCCGCGCCGTTGGCGCAGTCGACCACCACCCGGAGGCCCTCCAGCGACAGGTGGCGGGGGAAGGTGCGCTTGGCGAACTCCACGTAGCGGTCGCGCACGCCGTCCAGGCGCGTCGCGCGGCCGATGCGCGTGCCCGTTGCAAGGCGCCGCGACAGGTCCGCTCCGATGAGCGCCTCGATGCGCGCCTCAACGTCGTCGGACAGCTTGAAGCCGTCGGCACCGAAGATCTTGATGCCGTTGTCGGCGAAGGCGTTGTGCGAGGCGGAGATCATCACGCCGATGTGCGCGCGCAGGGAGCGCGTCAGCATGGCGACCGCCGGCGTCGGGATCGGTCCGAGCATGAAGACGTCGGCACCGACCGCGGTGAAGCCGGCGCACAGCGCGTTCTCCAGCATGTAGCCCGAAAGCCGCGTGTCCTTGCCGATGACGATGCGCTGGTGCGTCTCGTGCTCGGCGAGGACGAGCCCGGTGGCCATGCCGACGCGCATCGCAACGTCGGGCGTCATGTTGCGCCCGTTGGCGGGGCCGCGGATGCCGTCGGTTCCGAAGTAGCTGCGGGCCATCGTCGAACTCCTCACGCGGTGGCGCCACCCATCCGATCGCGGCCGAAGCGTGTCAACGGGGCGACGTGCCCCTGCGCTCGCCGTCCTCGCCCTCCCCCTGAGCCGGGAACAGTTGGGCGTCGCGCACGTCGTCGACCTTGCTCTCGACGCGGGCGACGAGCCGTTCCAGCACGCGCAGACGCCGCTCGAGCGCCGGCTCGTCGTCGGCGGACGTCCCGATGGCCTCGCCGATCCCCGCAAGGTCCGCGGTGACGCGCTCGTTCGCTGCGCCTTGCCGCGCCACCGCGTCGGCCAGCACGTCGATCCTTGCCGAAAGCTGGGCGAGCCGAGCGTCGACGTCCGCGGCCGGAGCCTCGAGGCCGAGGCGATGGCGCAGGGGCGCCTCGTAGACGAGCGCTGCAACCACGACCGCGCCAAGGACCGCCGCCTGGGTGATCAACCCGATGAGGTACATGAGGCGTTGTCCTGTACGGTGGCGACGCGGCGGACGGGCCCTCGAAGGCTCGGACGGGGCCCCGTCCGGCGCAGGGCTCGGGCGCGGGTGAGGGTGCGGGCGCGGGCGCGGGCGAGAAAGGATGGGCTTGGAGGGGACGCCGAGCGCCTTGCCCCGTCGGTCGGCCATGGCTGCGTCGGGCTCGCCTTTCTCGCTGGAGCGGTCAGACCGGGTGCCGCTGACCTGACCCAAGGGGGACCGCTCGTCAGCGCGGGCAAGAGGCACGGTCTGCCGGCTCAAAGGGGCCTCGGGGTCGCCCGCCATCAGCGCCAGCCTGGACCGGGATCGAAGGCAGAAGCTCGGGATAAGCCTCCGTTCCCAGCATCGCGGCCGTCGCGTGTCTCCGGCCGACCCAACGGCTGGGTCCGCTCGACGGCGAGCTGCCCGCAGCCTCGGCACAACGCTGTGTCGGCTCCCGAGCGCCCCACGGTGTCTGAGCCTGCATCGCAGCGTCCGGACCTCCAGCACGAGCCGTCGGACGTCGACCGGCGGATGGGCCGCGGGAAGCGGCGGACGGACCGATCCGTCCGCCGCACCGTGTCAGCCGGCGGTGATCGCCTCGTTCAGCATGGTGTCCGGGTTCTCGGCGCAATTGACCGTAGCGGCCTCGAGCGGGCCGCTTCCCTCGACGTTGCCGGGGGAGTCCTGCGGCTGGGTCACGTCGGCCGGCTGGGGATCGTCGGTCGCGGCCTCGTTACGCTCCGCCACCACCGCTGCGGCGATGTTGCCCTGCCCCTCGACGGTGCCAGCCAGGCCCGCGACGGCCTCCGCCTGCGCATCCTCGCTCATCGCGTTGAACTCGGCGCACGTCATGTCCTGCGCCGCAGCCACGGACATGCCGGCCAGCGCAAACAGCGCTCCGATGATGATCTGCTTCATGGTGTGACCCTCTCCCTTGTCCCGGCGTCGCTCGGCCGGCAGCCGACAAACGCGGATCGGCCCACTTTCGAAGCAACCTGCATGGAGATTGTTCGTGGGGAGCGTCGTCGCTCCATTGCATCAAGGCAGCCGTCGGATCGCCGATCCATCGCAGCTGGTCCTCGCCCTTGAAAGGTCCAACCGCGCGAACCCTCCTACAGGACAACACGTTCGATCCTCAGCCGCCCTCCGGATCGTACAGCCGGCAGCACGATGCGTCGCATCAAGCGTTGCCGGAAGGACAAGACCGGAGGTCCAAGCTTACCAACATTTCATGTGGGACCAAGTCACGGGAGCGCGAGCGCCGCGACGGTCGACGTCGTCCCGAACGAACGAGGGCCCCGCCGGTCAGCGGGGCCCTCGGGGTGGTCCGGTCAGGAGGGCTGCGGCTCCAGCCCGCCCTCGTTGGCGGGGGGGCGGGGCTTGGGCGCTCCCGTCGGCGGAACCACGGATGCACGAGGCGGCGCATCGTCGTCCGCGCTCTCGCGCACGGGCGACTTGCCCTTCAACAGGTTGCGGATCTCGTCGCCGGTCAGCGTCTCGTACTCGAGGAGCCCCTTCGCGATGGTGTGCAGGTCGTCGAGGTGGGTCTTGATCACCGCCATCGCGGTCTCGTAACCGTCGTGGACGAACCGCTTCACCTCGCGGTCGACGGTCTCCATCGTCTTCTCGGAGACGTTCTGCGAGCGCGCGACGGAGTGGCCAAGGAACACCTCCTCCTCGTTTTCGCCGTAGAGCAGCGGGCCGAGCTCGTCGGACATGCCGAACTGCGTCGCCATGGCACGGGACAGCTTGGTCGCCATCTTGATGTCGGCGGAGGCCCCGGACGTGACCTTCTCGTGGCCGAAGATGAGCTCCTCGGCGACGCGCCCGCCCATGGCCACTGCAAGGTCCGCCTTGCACTTGGCCCGGGTCAGCGAAATCTGGTCGCGCTCCGGCAGGCGCATCACCATGCCGAGCGCGCGGCCGCGCGGGATGATGGTCGCCTTGTGGATCGGGTCCGACGCCGGCATGTGCAGCGCCACCAGCGCGTGGCCAGCCTCGTGGTAGGCGGTGAGCTTCTTCTCATCCTCGGTCATGACGAGGGTGCGCCGCTCGGCCCCCATCATCACCTTGTCCTTGGCGTCCTCGAACTCCTGGTGGGTGACGAGGCGCTTGTTGCGCCGTGCCGCGAGCAGGGCCGCCTCGTTGACGAGGTTGGCAAGGTCCGCGCCGGCGAAGCCGGGCGTGCCGCGCGCGAGCGTCTTGAGGTTCACGTCCGGCGCGAGCGGGACCTTGCGCACGTGGACCTTCAGGATCTTCTCGCGACCGACGAGGTCGGGGTTTGGCACCACGATCTGACGGTCGAAGCGGCCGGGCCGAAGCAGCGCAGGGTCGAGCACGTCCGGACGGTTGGTCGCCGCGATGAGGATGATGCCCTCGTTGGCCTCGAAGCCGTCCATCTCCACGAGCAGCTGGTTCAGCGTCTGCTCGCGCTCGTCGTTGCCGCCGCCAAGGCCCGCGCCGCGATGGCGACCCACCGCGTCGATCTCGTCGATGAAGATGATGCACGGGGCGTTCTTCTTCGCCTGCTCGAACATGTCGCGCACACGGCTCGCACCGACACCCACGAACATCTCGACGAAGTCGGAGCCCGAGATGGAGAAGAAGGGAACGTTCGCCTCGCCTGCGATGGCGCGCGCGAGCAGCGTCTTGCCGGTCCCCGGAGGGCCGACCAGGAGCACGCCGCGGGGGATCTTGCCGCCGAGCTTCTGGAACCGCGAAGGGTCCTTCAGGAAGTCGACGATCTCCTGCAGGTCCTCCTTGGCCTCGTCGACGCCAGCGACGTCCTCGAACAGCACGCGGCCATGGGCCTCGTTGAGCAGCTTGGCCTTCGACTTGCCAAAGCCCATCGCCTTGCCGGCGCCGCCCCCCTGCATCTGACGCATGAGGAACAGCCAGATGCCGAGGATGAGGAGCATCGGGAACCACGTGGCGAGGATGCCCCACAGGCTGATGCCGTCGTTGGGTGGCTCGGCGCGGATCGTCACGCCCTGGCTGTCCAGGGTGTCGATGTAGTTCGCGTTGGCCGGCGCGTACGTCGAAAAGCGACCACCCGAATCGTATTGCCCGGTGATCTCACGCTCCTGGATCGTCACGTTGCGCACGTTGCCCTCGCGCACCTCTGACAGGAACTGCGAGAACGAGATCTCCGCGGTGTTGGCCCGCTGCCCAGGGTTCTGGAACAGCTGGAAGAGCGCGATCAACAGAAGCGCGATCACGACCCACAGCGCGAAGTTGCGGAAGTGGTTGTTCATGACTGACCTTGCGTTGCACCCGCACCAGGGTGCCCGCGGACGCGACGCCCGCGTTCCCACGCCGTCAACATAGGAAGAACCCCTTCGCCTGCCAACTGTATTGCATCGACGGGTGCCCCCGCGCCATTCACCGCACCGGTGACAGGATGGCCCATTGGCTTGCCCAGGCCTTGGCGCGCAGCCCGAACGTCGGCGCCGCGACGAGGGCGCCGTCGACGAACAGGCCGGGCGCCGTCGCTACCGCAGGGCGGTGGACATCGTTGGGCGGTGGGAGCGGCAGGCGGTCGCCGAGGGCCGCGACGACGACCGCGTGCGGGCCCGCAGCGACCTCGTACCTGCCGTCGAACACGCCCCGGCCGCCGGCTGCAAGGGCGAGGGGCGCGATCGCCCGCGCTTCCCGCCACAGGACGATGCGCGCGCCGAGGACCGCGGCGCAGGCGTGCCCCAACGTTGCCGGCGCCCCGGCGAGAAGCGCGGCCTCGGCGCTGGCGAGCGCAGCAAAGCGCGGCGCGTGCCCTCCCGCGCGGCGCGCTGCCTCAGCGAGCGCCCGCAGGCGAACCTCGGGGTGCGCGGCAGCCCACCTGTTTGTGTCGAGCACGACGGCGCCAGCGCGATCCACGCGCATCGCCTCAGCGAGGAGGTCCGCGGTCAGCGCGTCCACGAGGTCGCTCGCCCGGGCGAGGTGGCCCGCCACCGCGGCGAGGCGCTCGGCGGTGAGGCCGACGGCGGCAAGGCGAGGCGCCAGCGTGCGCATGGCGACGCGGTCGAACCGCGGGTCGCCGTTCGAGGGGTCCTCGAGCCAGCCCACCTTCTGCGCCGACAGGGCCTCGCGCAGCGCGTCCCGGCGGGTGGCGAGCAGCGGCCGGACAACGGGAACGCCGTAGAGCTCGGTGCGCGGTCGCATCGCGGCGAGCCCGCGCAGCCCGCTGCCGCGGGCGAGGCGCAGGAGGACGGTCTCGGCCTGGTCGTCCAGGGTATGGCCGGTCGCGATGCCGGCAAGCCCGTGCGCCGAGGCGGCCGCTGCGAGCGTGCTGTAGCGCGCCTGCCGCGCCCAGGCTTGGAGCGAGCCCCGCGGCGGGCCCTCGACCTTGAGACGCACCACGGGACGGCCGAGCCGACGGCCGAGCGCCTCGACGGCGTCGGCCTCCGCGGCGCCGTCCGCGCGCAGGCCGTGGTCGACGGTGAGGATGACGTCCGCGACGCCGGGGCGCGCCTTGGCCATCAGCACCGCGAGGGCGACCGAGTCGCCGCCGCCCGACACCGCGATGCCGACAGGACCGCCGAGCCCGTCCAGCAGGCCGACGTCAAGGCGAACCGTGGAAGGCGCCGTCGCGGCCGGCGCCGGCCTCACACGCAGTTGGCCGTCCGCCGCTCCGCCTCTGCCGCGGCCCGCAGCCCGGCGTCGACGTTCGGGTAGGCGCCGAACAGCTCCTCGAGGGACGAGCAGGCGGCCTCGCTCTCGCCGAGCCCGTTCAGCGCGGTGCCGAGGCGCAGCAGGCTGACGGGGGCACGTGCGTTGTCCGGGTCGGTGGTGTAGGTCTCGAGGAACTGGTTCGCCGCGCCGCGGAAGTCGCGCTGGGCGAGCAGCGCCTCGCCGAGCAAGTAGCGCGCCTCTCCGGCGACCTCGCCGGACGGGTTGCCGCGCAGCACCTCGCGTGCCGCGTCCGCCGCCATGGCGTAGCGGCCCGACGACTGGAGGTCGCGCACGGCGTCGAGCGCGGGCGTCGAGGCGGGCGGCGGCGCGGCGGGGCTCGTGGGCAGCGGGCTCGTGGGTTCGGGCGCCGCGGCGAGCTCGCCGTTCAGCACCGACAGGTCGAGCGGGCCCGGCGGCAGCGCCACCGCCTCGCCGGGGGTCGCGGCTCCGGGATCCTGGTCCGTCGGGAGCTGCCCGAGCGTGCCCGGCGGCGCACCGGGCCCAGCGGTGCCGGGCGGCGGCGTGCTGTTCGCGCCGGATGCCGGACCCGTACCGGCCATGGCAGCCTCGAGCCGCCGCACGGTGAAGGTAAGCTCCTCCACCTGCCCGGTGAGCGTGCGCACCTGCGCCTCGAGCTGCTGGATGCGCAGCTCGGCGTTGGCCGCCGCGTCCGAGCCCTGCTGCTCGCCGCCGAAGATGTTGGGCAGGAAGCGGGACTGCGCCGGCGCAGTCCCAGGCTCGGCGGAGGGCGCGAGCCGGGGGAGCGCGGCAACCGGAGCGGCGACGGCGGCCGCCAAAAGCCCTGCGACGAGGGTGTGGCGCATGACGAGCCTCCATGCGGAACGCCACGCTTATAGCGTCGTCATCGCGTCCTGAGAACCGGGGCCACTGCGACGCTGGGCGGCGCGACGGTCGAGGGCAGGTCGTCCGCCCGATCGGACGACCGTCGGCGCTTCGTCAGGCGAGGATCGTCACCGCGCGGCGGTTCTGGTTCCAGCACGTCTCGTTGTCGCACACCGCCACGGGGCGCTCCTTGCCGAAGGAGATCGTGCGCATGCGGCTCGCCGGCACGCCGCGGCTCGCAAGGTAGTTGCGTGTCGCATCCGCGCGGCGGGCCGAGAGCGCGATGTTGTACTCGCGAGTGCCGCGCTCGTCGGCGTGCCCTTCGACGGTGACCTGGTACTGCGGATAGCGCTGCAGCCAAGCCGCCTGCTGGTTGAGGACATCGGCGGCGGTCGGCGTGATGTTCGACGAATCGACCGTGAAGAACACCCGGTCGCCGACGTTGACGGCGAAGTCCTGCGGCGAGCCCGGCGTCGCCGGCGCGCCCGCCCCCGCCACGGTGCTGGGCGGCGTCCGCGAGCAGCCCGCGAGCGCCAGCGCGAAGACGCTCGCCCCCGCCCCCGTGAGCACCCATCGCCTCGACCGGAACTCAGTCATCCACGCGACTCCGAAGGATCTCGTTCACCGCCAACTTACCCTGCGAGGGTTAACGCCCTGTTGGCGACGCCGCCAGCAGCGGCTCCGCCGCCGCACCGGACGGCCACGAAATCAGCGACGCGGCGACCACGCTGGGTCCGAGGCCAGCGTGTCGGTGGGCAGGCGTCGCTCGTTGCGGCCCGTCACGTCGACGGTGTAGATCCGCGCGCCACCCTCCGCACCGCCGCTCTCGCGGAAGAAGGCGATGACGCGCCCGTTGGGCGCCCACGTGGGCCCCTCGTTGTGGTAGCCCGAGGTCAGGATGCGCTCGCCGGTGCCGTCGGGCCGCATCACGCCGATGGCGAAGCGCCCTTGGTGCTGCTTGGTAAAGGCGATGTAGTCCCCGCGCGGCGACCACACCGGCGTCGCGTAGCGCCCCTCGCCCTGGGAGATGCGCTGCACGTCCGACCCGTCCGCGTTCATCACGTAGAGCTGCTGGGTGCCGCCCCGGTCGCTCTCGAAGACGATGCTGGAGCCGTCGGGCGAGAAGGACGGCGCGGTGTCGATGGAGGGCGAGCTCGTCAGCCGCCGCGGCGTCCCCGTCGCGAGGTCCATGGCGTAGATGTTGGCGTTGCCGCCCTCCTGCAGGCTCATGACGACGGTGTTGCCGCTTGGCGCGAAGCGCGGCGCGAAGCTCATGTTGGGCAGGTCGCCGAGGAGCTGTCGCCGCCCGGTCTCGATGTCGAGGAGGTAGACCTGCGGCTGCGAGCCCTCGTAGCTCATGTAGGTGATCGTCTGCCCCGCCGGGCTGAAGCGAGGCGTGAGGACGAGGTTCGATCCGTCCGTCAGGTAGGTGAGGTTGGCGCCGTCCTGATCCATGATGGCGAGGCGCTTCACGCGCGCCTCCTTCGGCCCGGACTCGGCGACGAAGACGATCCGCGTGTCGAAGTAGCCGGGCTCGCCGGTGAGCCGCTCGTAGATCACGTCGGAGACGAGGTGGGCGACGCGGCGCCAGTTCTCCGGCGTCGTGTAGAACTGCTGACCGACCACCTGAGCCTCCTGAAGGGGGTCCCAGAGCCGAAACTCCACCCTCAGACGGTCGTCGGTCTCACGAGACACCGAGCCGGTGACGAGCGCCTCCGCGCCGGTGTCGCGCCACGCGCCGAACGCAGGGATCGTCGATACGCCGACGGTCTGCTCGGGGTAACGCTCCCGCGTCACCGCCTGGAAGAAGCCCGAGCTGACGAGGTCGTTGGTGACGACCTCGGCGATCTGCGCGCCCAGCGCGTCGTCGCGCACCTGCCCGGAGAAGGACGGGATCGCGATGGGCAGCTGCCGCACGTCCCCGCCGGTCACCTCGATGGAGACGAGCGCCCTCGCAGGCCCGATGAGGGCGGTGAGGGTGAGCGCGATGACGGCCAGAATGTGGCCTGCGTGCGCCATCATCGTCGTAACACCTCTTCGCGGTGCCCGGCGCCGCAAAAGCAGCGGACGGGCCTGCCTCACCAATGCATTACACCGTCCACTCATGGCTCGGCGCGGTGACGCCGGACCTACCACCGCGCCGCACATTGGGGAAGTGCGTGGCCACAACAAGGCACGACGTTATGGCATCAGCTCGCGTGGGTCGAACGTCACCTGCAGCTCCTTCCAATCCTCGTAAGCCGACGGCGGCAGGAACTCGAAGGGCGTGCACTTGAGGACGGCGCGCCGGGCGGCGTCGGCCGCGATGTCGAAGATCGGCCCGATGCCCCGCGCGCGCACATCGTTGATCCGTGCCAGGCTGCCATCCTGGGCGAGCGTCATCTCCACCACGATGGCAAGCTCCTCGCGCTGGTCGATCGCGGCGGGGCGGATCCAGCAGCGCCGCAGCGCATCCATCACCGCATCCTTCCACGCCGCGGTCTGCGGCGCGTCGAGCCGACCGCCCTCGGCCCCCGCGCTCGCCTGCGCAGCGCCGGTGCCACCCCCCGTCGGCGCCGTCCTGTTGAGCAGGGCGGAGATGGTGTCGGCGTCGAACTCCTCCTCCCGTGGCTCCTCGATGCGTGCCGTGCGCGTCCGCCGCGGGGGAGTGGGCCGCGCGCGCGGCACCACGGTCTCGGGCACGGGAGCCGCCTCCTCGGCGAGGTCCTGGGGTGCCTCGATGGGCTGTGGGGTCGGCTCCGGCTCGACCGGCGCCGCCTCGGCCTCTGCGGCCTCCTCCGGCTCGGGCTCCGGCTCGGCCACCTCCGGCTCACCGGACGGCTCGGGCGCGGTCGACTGGTCGGGCGAATCGATCGCCTCCTCCTCGGTGGCGATGGTTTCGGCCGGCGCGTCGCTGGCGCCGGGCTGCGCCTCAGCCACCGGCGGGGGTTCGGGCACCTCCACCGTCTCGGGCGCCGGCGCCAGGGCGACCTCCGTCTCCTCCGGGCGCCCCTCGGTGATCTCGGTCGCCTCCTCGATGGTGAGGATCTCGATGGGCAGCGCCGCGACGGGCGGCGTCGCGTACCCCTCGCTCGAGGGCAGCGACACGACCGCGAAGGCGAGGAGGACGAGGTGGACCAGCCCCGAGACGATGAACGCGGCGCGCACCTCAGCCAGGCTCCTCGGTCGTCACGAGGGCAATGCGGTTGTAGCCTGCGCGGTTGAGCCGCCCCATGACGCGCATCACGATGCCGTAGTTCGCTGCCGCGTCGCCGCGTACCAAAATGCGCTCCTCGAGGTCGCCCCCCGTGGCCTGCTCGAGGCGCGCCTCGAGCTGCTCGATCCCGACGGACGCCTCGGCGAGGAAGATCTCCCCGTCGGGCGCAATGGTGATGGAGATCGGGTCGACGTTGCCCTCGAGCGGCCGCGCCCGGCTCTCCGGCAGGTCGATGGGCACGCCGACCGTGAGGAGCGGTGCGGCCACCATGAAGATGATGAGGAGGACGAGCATCACGTCCACGAACGGCGTGACGTTGATCTCGCTCATCGGCTGGAAGCGCGTGCGGCGCCGACGACCCCGCCCGCCGCCCGGCCCGGGCATCGCCATCCCCATGTCAGATCCGCTCGTCGATCTCGCGCGACAGGATGGCGAGGAACTCGTCGGCGAACCCCTCCATCTGCGCCGCGATGCGCGCCGCGTCCGTGGCGAGCTTGTTGTAGAAGATCGTCGCCGGGATCGCCGCGAGGAGCCCGAGCGCCGTCGCAAGCAGCGCCTCGGCGATGCCCGGCGCGACGACGGCAAGGTTCGTGGACTCGGACGCCGCGATCGCCTGGAACGAGCTCATGATGCCCCACACGGTGCCGAACAGCCCGATGAACGGCGCGGCCGATCCGGTCGAGGCGAGCACCATGAGGCCGCGCTCCATGTCCTCGCCCTCGCGCGACACGGTCATCGTCATCACCCGGTCGATTCGCTGGGCGAGCGAGGCGAGCGCCGGCTTCTCCCCCTCATGGCTCTTCTTCCACTCGCGCATGGCGGCCACGAAGACCGCCGAGAGGCCGTCCGGCTGCGCGTCCGCGCGCGCCTTGTAGAGCTCCTCGAGGGAGCGACCCGACCAGAAGTCGTCCTCGAAGGCAGCGATGCGCGCCCGGACGCGCCGGAACGCCAACGACTTGTAGATGATGATCGCCCAGCACCACACCGAGGCGATGATGAGGCCGATCATGACGACCTTCACAACGATGTGCGCTTGCAGGAATAGGGCGACCAGGGAGAAGTCGCTCGCCGCGGCCGCCGCGCCCTCGGCCAGCCCCTCACCCATCCCATAGGCCCCGGCTCGACGGCAGGGCAGCCGCAGTCAGCCTCACGGTGACAGATCCCCACGCAACGCACGGCCGCCGGTCGGTGGCGGGCGCCGCGTCCTCTAACCCGATCGACCGCGTGTGGCTAGTGGAGCCCTCACGGGAGGCACTGTCGCAGCCCAGCGCTCCACAGGGACGGGCGATGGCGGACTTCCAAGGCCCCTTCACGGTCAGGCCGGGGCCAGCACGGCGCGCACGTCCGGCGGCGGGCGTCGGGGGCGCCCGTCGGCACCGATGAGGCACAGCTCCGCCTCGGCGCTGACGAGCCGACGGGTGCCAACAACGATCGCCTGCCGCAGCCGGAAGGACGCGCGGCCCGCGGCCAGCGGCTCGGTTTCCACCGTAAGGAGCTCGTCGATGACGGCCGGGCCGTGGAACGTCGCGTCGAGTCGACGCAGCGTGAAGTAGACCGGAGGGTCCGCGGCCGCGAGGGCCCGGTGGTCGAGCCCCGCCGCCCGCAGCAGCTCGGTCCTCCCGCGCTCCAGGAAGCGGATGAACGCCCCGTGGTAGACGCGGCCCGAGAAGTCCGTGTCCTCGAAGTAGACGCGGAGCTCGAAGCAGAACGGCGTCATCGGCTCAGCGGCGGGCGAACAGGCGCTCGATGTCAGCGAGCGACAGGCTGACGAACGTCGGACGCCCGTGGTTGCACTCCCCGCCCGACGGCGTCGCCTCGATCCGGCGCAGCAGCGCGTTCATCTCGTCGACCTTGAGGGCGCGGCCCGAGCGCACCGAGCCGTGGCACGCCAGCGTGGCGGCGACCCGGTCGAGCCGCGCCTGCACCGCCTCCGACGCGCCCCACGCCGCGACCTCGTCGGCGAGCGTGCGCACGAGGCGCGCCACGTCGAAGGTGCCAAGGACGGCCGGCGTTGCCCGCACCACCACCGCGCCCGGACCGAACGGCTCCAGCACGAGGCCGAACGCGGCGAGCCGCTCGGCCTCGGCGGCGAGCTGGTCGACGTCCTCGGCCGCAAGCTCCACCACCTCAGGGATGAGGAGCCCCTGGGACGGCGGCGTGCGCGAGGCGGCCGCCGCCTTCAGCGCCTCGTAGACGATGCGTTCGTGCCCGGCGTGCTGGTCCACGAGGACGAGGCCGTCCTCGGTCTGCGCCACGATGTAGTTGCCGTGGACCTGCGCCACCGCGGCGCCGAGGGGGAACGCTGCGTCCTCCGCGGACGTGAGGGACGGCGCGCGCGCCGCGGGGGGCAACTCGGGGGAGGGGCGGGGCCGCAGCGGCACCACCCGCGCGGTCGAGGGACGCGTGTGGACGAACGGCGCCGCGGCCTCGGCGAGCCCCTCGGGGACGTCGCGGCTCGGGCTGAACGCCGAGCGCGCCAGCGCCGAGACCGCCGCCTCGGCGATGGACCGCGCCCCCCTCGGCGCCGCGGACGCCAGCGCCCGACGGATCGACGACACGATGGCGCCGCGCACCGCCTGGGCGTCGCGGAACCTCACGTCCGACTTCGCAGGGTGGACGTTGACGTCGACGGCGGCGGGGTCGACCGCGATCCAGACGACGGCCATCGGGTGGCGGTCGCGGGCCAGCACGTCCTGGTAGCCCGCGCGGATCGCCTGGCCGACCAGCCGGTCGCGCACCACGCGGCCGTTGACGAAGGCGTGCGTGTCCTGGGCGGTGGCGCGGCCCTCGGTGGGCCGACCCAGGCGTCCGGTGAGGCGGAGCCCATCCCGCTCCGCTGCGAGGTGGATCGCCTCGTCGCCGAACGGGGCGCCGAGGACGTCGCGCACCCGCTCGTCCGCGCTGCCCGCCGCCCATTCCCGCGTCCTGCCGTTCTGGACGAGGGTGAACGCCACGTGGGGCGCCGACAGCGCGATGCGGCGCACGGTGTCGGCGACGGCCGCCGCCTCGGCGCCCTCCGACTTCATGAACTTCAGCCGCGCCGGCGTCGCATGGAAGAGGTCGCGCACCTCAACGGTGGTGCCCGTCGCGCGCGAGGCGGGCCGTACGGGCCCGGCGCGGCCGCCGTCCACGGTGATGGCCGCACCACCGTCGTCGTCCGTGTGGCGCGTGGTGAGCGTCAGCCGCGCCACGGCGCCGATGGAGGGGAGCGCCTCGCCGCGGAAGCCCATGGTGCGGATCGCGGCAAGGTCCGCCGCGGTGGCGAGCTTGGAGGTGCAGTGCCGCTCCACCGCAAGGGCGAGCTCGTCGGCGCGGATGCCGTGCCCGTCGTCGGCGACGCGGATCAGCGCCGTCCCCGCCGCCTCGGTGGTGACGGTGATCCAACTCGCGCCCGCGTCGAGGGCGTTCTCCACGAGCTCCTTGACGACGCTCGCAGGGCGCTCGACGACCTCGCCGGCGGCGATCTTGTCGACCAGGCGGTCGTCGAGCCGGCGCACCGCCGCCGCACGCCGCGCCTCGCCGCCCCTCGCCGCCTCGCCCACAGGCTCCCCTTCCGACACCCGCGCAACGCGCGCCCGCCAGCGGGTCTATGACGCGTGGCCGGTTTGCGCTAGGCCAGCCCGGCGGGACAGCGCCGCCGTGCGCGCCCGCGCCCGACCCGTCCACAGTTCGTCGCCCCGAAGGGGTTCCGTCCATGCCGCCTTCGCCGCTGTCCGGCCTGTCCGCCATCGCCGGCGACTACGAGGCGATCCTGTGCGACGTCTGGGGCGTCGTCCACGACGGCCTGTCACCCCACGAGGCGGCCACCGACGCCCTCCGGCGCTTCCGCGAGCGCGGGCCGGTGATCCTGATGACCAACGCGCCGCGCCCATCGGGCGCCGTCGCCGAGCAGCTCGCGGCCATCGGAACGCCCCGCGAGGCGTTCGACGCCATCGTCTCCTCCGGCGACGTGGTGCGCCGTCACCTCGTCGAGGCCGGTGCCGAGCGCGTGCTCCACGTCGGCGCGGATCGCGACCTCGGGCTCTACGCCGACGGGATGGCGCTCGTCGACGGCGTGGACCGCGCCGACATGGTGGTGCTCGCCGGCCTCGTCGACGACAAGACCGAGACGCCGGACGACTACCGTGCGCTGATGGACGAGGTCGCGGCGAGCGGCCTGCCCGTCGTCTGCGCCAACCCTGACATCGTCGTGGAGCGCGGCGATCGCCTCGTCCACTGCGCCGGCGCGCTCGCCGCGCTGGTGGAGGCGGCGGGCGGGACGGTGCGCCAGTTCGGCAAGCCGCACCCGCCGATCTACCGCGCCGCCCTCGCCGCAGTGGCGGAGCGGGCGCCGTCCGCGACGCGCGTCCTCGTCATCGGCGACGGGTTGCCCACCGACATCCGTGGCGCGGACAACGAGGGGCTTGACGCGCTCTTCGTCACCGGCGGCATCCACGCCGAGGACTTCGGCGATCCCGGCGCTCCGGACGCGGCGAAGGTGGCGGAGCGGCTCGCCCGCGAGGGGCTGTCGGTGGCGCACTACGCCCCACGGCTGGCGTGGTGAGCACCCTCGCCGCCGCCTCGACCGGACGCGACGACCCGCGCGAAGCGCGCCCGGTTGCGATGGACGAGCTGCCGGAAGTCCTGTGCGGCGGCACGGTCGCCATCGGCAACTTCGACGGCGTCCACCGCGGCCACCAGGCCGTCCTCGCCCGGGCGCTGGAGCGGCTTCGCCCGGTGGTCGCGCTGACGTTCGAGCCCCATCCGCGAACCTTCTTCTCCGGCCGCCCGCTCTTCCGGCTGACGTCCGCCGGGGAGAAGGCGCGCGTCATCGCCGCGCTGGGTCTCGACGCCACGGTGGTGGTCCCGTTCGACGCGTCGCTCGCAGCGCTGTCGGCCGAGGCCTTCATGGCGGACGTCCTCGCCGGCCGCTTCGGCGCGCGCGCGGTGGTGGTCGGCCACGACTTCTCGTTCGGAGCCAAGCGGCGCGGCGACGGCGCGATGCTGGCGCGCGAGGGGCCGGCGCTCGGCTTCGCCACGCACGTCGTGCGGGCGTTCGCCGACGACGGCGTCGTCTCCTCCACCCGCATCCGCGACCACCTCGCGGAGGGCGACCTCGGGCGGGCGGCGGCCCTCCTCGGCCGGCGCTACGCCGTCACCGGGGAGGTGGTGCACGGCGAAAAGCGCGGCCGGCAGATGGGCTACCCGACGGCCAACCAGGGGCTCGCCCCGGCGAACGGACTGCGCCACGGCATCTACGCCGTCCGGGCGATGGTGGATGGCACGTGGCACGACGGCGTCGCAAGCTTCGGGCGGCGGCCGACCTTCGACAACGGCGCACCGCTCCTCGAGACGTTCCTGTTCGACTGGTCCGGCGACCTCTACGGACGCACGATGCGCGTCGCCCTGGAGCGCTTCCTGCGCCCCGAGCTGAGGTTCGACGGCATGGATGCCCTGATGAGGCAGATGGACGCCGACAGCCTCGACGCCCGCGCGGCGCTCGCCGACGCCGCGCCGATGTCGGACGTCGACCGCGCGCTCAACTTCTGACCGACCGGCGGCGCACGAGCGCGACGCCAACCACCCCGACGAGCGCGGCGGCGAGGCCGTACCAGGTCAGCGCATACTGCAGGTGGTTGTTGGTGAAGCTTACCCGGCTCTCGCCCGCCTGGGGCAGTCCGCCCGCCGGCGTCTCCTCGGCGACGAGGTCGACCTGGTAGGGCGCGACGGGACCCGACACGCCGAGCGCCCGCGCGATCGCGTCGATGTGGCGGGCGTAGAACAGGTTCCGTGCAAGGTCCGGCTCGGGGGTCGCGAAGCTCGGCGGGTCGTCGGGCCGCACCAGTCCTTCGACGGTGACGACACCCGCCGGCGGCGACGCGCCCACGGCGCCATCCGGCACGAAGCCGCGGTTGACGAGGACGGTCCACCCCTCCGCGGTGACGAACGGGGCCATCGTCATGGCGCCGGGCCCACCCACCGGTCCGCGTGGTTCGGTGAGCGCGATCCACACGGACGCGTCGCCTTCACCGAACCGGCCGGCAAGTCGGACGCGGCGGTACTGCCAGTCCACGATGGCGAGGTCGTCCCAGGTCGTGGGACCGGGCGCCGGCACGGGCGCAGCGTTCGGGCGCTCCTGCGCCGCCGCGACCAGCTCCTCCTTCCAGGCGAGGCGCTCGAGCTGCCAGGTGCCCAGGCCGACGAGGATCGCGAACGCTGCGAGGATGACGACGCCGAGGAGCGCGCGGCGCAGCACGGCGCCGCGGCCGCCCGTCAGTGCGTGACCGGGCTCGCGCCCCACACGTAGATCGCGATGAACAGGAACAGCCAGACGACGTCGACGAAGTGCCAGTACCAGGCGGCCGCCTCGAAGCCGAAGTGGCGCTGCGCCGTGAACTGCTGCTGATACGCCCGCCACAGGCACACCGCCAGGAACACGGTGCCGACGAACACGTGGAAGCCGTGGAAGCCGGTCGCCATGAAGAACGGCCCGCCGTAGATCGAGCCGGAGAACGAGAAGGTGGCGTGGGTGTACTCGTAGACCTGCACGACGGAGAACAGCGCCCCGAGGCCGACCGTCGCCACGAGCCCCCACAGGACGCCCTCGCGATCGTTCTCGAGCAGCGCGTGGTGCGCCCAGGTCACCGTCGTCCCCGACAGCAGGAGGATGAGCGTGTTGAACAGCGGCAGGTGGAACGGGTCGAACGTCTCGATGGCCTCCGGCGGCCACACGCCACCGGTCTGCTCGAGCCGTGCCGGCTGGTGGATGACGTCGGGGAACAACGCGACGTCGAAGTAGGCCCAGAACCAAGCGACGAAGAACATCACCTCCGACGCGATGAACAGGATCATCCCGTAGCGCAGGTGCAGCTTCACCACCGGCGTGTGGTCGCCGCGCAGGGACTCGCGCGTCGTGTCGGTCCACCAGCCGATCATCGTGGTGACGACGATGGCAAGCCCGACGGCGAAGAGACCGTAGCCGGCGACGTCGACGCCGCCGACCTCGAGCGAGGAGCCGGAGTTCCAGCGCATCAACGCGACGGCGCCGAACATCATCACGAAGGCGCCGACCGACCCGACGATGGGCCAGGGGCTCGGGTCGAGGATGTGGTAGTCGTGGTTCGGCTTGGCGGCGCCTGCCATGGGTGTCCCTCTCCGCAGCGCAGTGTGTCGTGGATACGTTGCCGGTCGCGTGCGCCCGAAGGCGCTCCAACTTCCCGCGACGCGCCCTGGTGCCACAGCCCGGCGTCGCGGTGAAGCCTCAGCCTGCCCCCGTCCCGCGAGCCTTGTAGAACGTGTAGGACAGCGTGATGACGCTCACTCCGTCGGCGTCGGCGTCCTCGGCGAACTCAGGGTCCACGTAGAACACCACCGGCATCCTGCGCGTCTCGTTCGCGCCGAGGGGCTGAGCCTCGAAGCAGAAGCAGTCGATCTTGGTAAAGTAGCCGCCGCCCTGGAACGGCGTCACGTTGAACACCGAGGAGCCGACGGTCCGCTCGTCCGTGAGGTTGGTCACGTCGTAGTGCGCGGTGACGACCTCGCCGACCCGCACGGTCATCTTGCGCTGGACGGGACGGAACTCCCACGGCAGCTCGGGCTGGACGTTGGCGTCGAAGCGGATGGTGACCTCGCGCTCGCCGACCTCGAGCCCAGGCACCACGTCCACGGTGGCAAGGGACGGCGTCCCGTCGAACCCGGTCACGCGGCAGAACAGGTCGTAGAGCGGCACGGAGGCGAACGCCGCGCCGACCATGACGCAGACGAACAGCGCGCAGGCGGCAGCGACCCTGACGTGGCGCGACGGCGTCGGGGTGGAGGTCATGACACGGCTCCCGAGCTCGACCCCAGTTGGATGATGGTGATGATGTAGAACACGACGGCGAGGGCGACGAGCGCCGCCCCGATGGCGAGGGAGCGCTGCCGCTGGCGTCGCCGGCGCTCGGCGTCCGCGGGGATGCGCCGCTCGGCCATCACAGCATCCCCCTTAGAAGGTGGTCGGCGACCAGCGCTCCGAACAGCGCGAACAGGTAGAGGATGGAGACGCCGAACACGCGCCCGGCCGCGGCGCGCTCGGCGTCCAAGCCGGCCCGATGGAGCGCGACGGCGCGGTGGACGAGCCAGCCGCCGAGCCCGGCGGCGACGACGGCGTAGCCGAGGCTCGCAAAGCCGAGCGCGGCGGGGAGGACGCCGGCGAACGCCGTGAGCACGGCGTAGGCAAGGACGTGCGCGCTCGTCGTGCGTCGGCTGGCGACGACGGGCAGCATGGGGACGCGCGCCCTCGCGTAGTCGTCGCGCTTCAAGATGGCGAGCGCCCAGAAGTGCGCAGGCGTCCACAGGAGGATGATCGCGAACAGCACCATCGGCTCCAACGTGACGTCGCCGGTGATGGCCGCCCAGCCGACCACGGGCGGCAGCGCCCCGGCGGCGCCGCCGATGACGATATTCTGTGCCGTCCGCCGCTTCAGCCACATGGTGTAGACGACGACGTAGAACGCGATGGTGAGGGCAAGGAGCGCGCCCGCCGCCCAGTTGGTCGCGAGGGCGAGGAGGATCACCGAGCCCGCGGCGAGGACGGTGCCGAAGCCGAGGGCCGCCTCGCGCGTCACCCGGCCCGACGGCACGGGGCGGCTCGCGGTGCGCGACATCACCGCGTCGATGTCCGCGTCGAGCCCCATGTTGAGGGCGCCCGATGCGCCGGCCCCCACCGCGATGGCGAGGAGGGCGACGAGCGCGAGGACCGGGTGCATGCCACCGGGGGCCAACACGATCCCCGCGAAGGCGGTGAAGACGACGAGCGACATCACGCGCGGCTTCAAGAGGTCCACGTAATCCCGTGGACCCGCTCCCACCATGACCAACGTCTCGCCGTCCCGCACCGTCATCGCGTCGTCCCGTCCTTCGTTCTCAAGCGCCGTTCGGCCGTCGCCCCAGGGCCGCCGCACGCCCTAGGACGCCGACGACCGTCGCTGCAACCTGCCGCCGCCTCAGCGCACGTGCGGCAGCGTCTCGAACTGGTGGTAGGGCGGCGGAGAGGACAGCGTCCACTCGAGCGTGGTCGCACCCACCCCCCAAGGATTGTCCGCCGCCTTCCGGTTGCGCACGACGGCGTCGACCACCTTCCAGATGAACACCACCATGGCAGCGAGGGTGATGTAGGCACCGATGGACGACACGAGGTTCCAGCCACCGAACGCGTCGGGATAATCCACGTACCGCCGCGGCATGCCCTGCAGTCCGAGGAAGTGGTGCGGGAAGAAGACAACGTTGACGCCGATGAACATCAGCCAGAAGTGCAGCTTGCCGAGCACCTCGTTGTAGGTGTGCCCGAAGATCTTCGGGTACCAGTAGTACCAGCCTGCGAAGATCGCGAACACGGCACCCATCGACAGGACATAGTGGAAGTGCGCCACGACGTAGTAGGTATCCTGGAAGGCCCGGTCGAGGCCGGCGTTGGCGAGCTGCACACCGGTGATGCCGCCGACGGTGAACAGGAAGATGAAGCCGAACGCCCACAGCATGGGCGTCTTGAACTCCACCGAGCCGCCCCACATCGTCGCGATCCAGGAGAACACCTTGATGCCCGTGGGCACCGCGATGACGAGGGTCGCGAAGGTGAAGTACGCCTGCGTGTCGGGCGACAGGCCGGTGGTGTACATGTGGTGCGCCCACACGACGAAGCCGACGACGCCGATCGCCACCATGGCGTAGGCCATCCCAAGGTAGCCGAACACCGGCTTTTTGGAGAACGTCGCCACCACGTGGCTGATCATGCCGAAGCCCGGCAGGATCAGGATGTAGACCTCAGGGTGCCCGAAGAACCAGAATAGGTGCTGGAACAGCACCGGATCGCCGCCGTCCGCCGGGTCGAAGAACGCGGTGCCGAAGTTGCGGTCGGTGAGCAGCATGGTGATCGCGCCGGCGAGCACCGGGAGCGACAGGAGCAGGAGGAACGCGGTCACGAGCTGCGACCACACGAACAGCGGCATCTTGTGCAGCGTCATGCCGGGCGCGCGCATGTTGAAGATCGTCGTGATGAAGTTGATCGCGCCAAGGATCGAGGCCGCGCCCGCCACGTGCAGGGACAGGATGGCGAAGTCCATCGCAGGTCCCGGGTTCCCCGTGGTCGACAGCGGCGGGTAGATCGTCCAGCCCCCCCCGAACCCGTCACCGCCGGCAGGGCCCGGCAGGAACAGCGAGGTGATGAGCAGCAGGAAGCTCGCCACCAGCAGCCAGAACGACATGTTGTTCATGCGCGGGAACGCCATGTCGGGCGCGCCGATCATGATCGGCACGAACCAGTTGCCGAACCCGCCGATCATCGCCGGCATCACCATGAAGAAGACCATGACGAGGCCATGGCTCGTGGTGAACACGTTGTACATGTGCGGGTTCTGGAAGATCTGCAGGCCCGGCTCCTGCAGCTCCATGCGCATCGCCACGGACAACCCGAAGCCGACGAAGCCCGCGAAGATTGAGAACAGCAGGTAGAGCGTCCCGATGTCCTTGTGGTTGGTCGAAAACAACCAACGCTTCAGCCCTGTCGGGTGATCGTGTGCGTGGTCCGCCGCCGCGTAGGCCATCAGCCTTCTCCCACCGTGTATGGGGCAAGCCCCACCATCATTGCTTTAGCCTCGTCGGGCCGACGCTCGGCCCACGACCGTTCTGTTCGAAGCGCTCGCGGCGAAGGCGCCCGTGCGCGGTCGCCACCGTCGAGGCGATCCACCCCTAACGCGAGGCGACCTCAGGGCCACCATCCACGAGGTCGTTGCGCTCTGCGTGCCAGCGGATGAGCTGGTCCTGTGCCGCGTCGAGGTCGTCCACCGCCAGCGCCGCCCACTCCTCGAAGCGCTCCGGCTCGAGGACGTGGACCTCGAGGGGCATGAAGGCGTGGCTCCGACCGCACAGCTCGGAGCACTGCCCGTAGTACACCCCCGGCGCGGTCGCCCGAAACCACGTCTCGTTGAGCCGGCCGCCGACCGCGTCCGCCTTGATGCCGAAGGCGGGCACCGCGACCGCGTGGTTGACGTCCTCGGACGTCGTCAGGACGTGGACGACCGCGTCCACGGGAACGACGAGCGGGTAGTCCGTGGCGAGGAGGCGCGGCGCCTCCGCGTCCGCGAGGTTGTACGTCTCGATCCGCTCGCGCCGCTGGTCCTCGTTCAGCATGTTGGAGGAAATCATCGGCAGCGCCTCGAGCTCCTCGTCCATGTAATCGTAGTTCCAAAACCACTGCTTGCCGATGGCCTTCACCGTGAGGTCCGGCTCGGGGATGGTGGTCTGGTTGTAGAGGAGGCGGAAGGAGGGAAACGCGATCACGACGAGGATGAGGACCGGCACGATGGTCCAGATCACCTCGATCACCGTGTTGTGCGACGTGGTCGACGGCGTCGGGTTGCGGTGCGCCCTGTAGCGCACGACCACGGCGACGAGCAGCCCGAACACCGTCATTGTGACGAGGAAGAGGATGCCGCGCGAGTAAATCTCGAACCAGGCGATCTGGCCCATGATCTCCGTCGCAGGCTCCTGAAAGAACATCCCCCACGGCGATGGCTGCGCCGCGACCGCGCCCGTCGCGCCGCCTAGCGACAAAGCTGCCATCACGACGCCGACGACGGCGAACCATGCCCCCACCGTACGCCGGCCCCCTGCGATCGCCCTTGCCATCCTTCAGCCCCATCCAAGGTCGTTGGGTTGTCACCGACCGCAGGTCCGGTCCGCATCGGGCCGCCGCGCATTTCGGTACGTCCAGAAACTTAGCAACGCCCCGCCGACGCGTCCACACGCGACCGAGGGGTGGAGCCAAGGCGCAACGCCGCACCGTGCCTCCACTCCGTGCTTCTCCTAATCCGTCGCGCCGCTCATGGCCACAGGCTTGCCACGGCAGCCTTACAACGGAAGGTGATCCGCGACCCGGGCGCCGGCAAGGATCGGCGAGCTCGGTGGGCTGGTTCGCAGGATCTGCCGCCTGATGGGCAATCCTTGCCCCTGGGAGCGTGATGAAGCTGTGCTAAGGACGAGGCACGACAAGGACTGTTGCGTATGGCCCTGCTCCGGACGTCCCTCCTCCTCGCCGCGTTCGCCATCGCCGCGCTCGCGGTGCCGCCGCCGGCGGCGGCGCAGGGGCGCATCGTCGCGCGCCACGGCGACTGGCAGATCCGCTGCGACCGCGACGTCGGGGCACCCGGCGAGCAGTGCGCGCTGATCCAGAACGTCCAGGCTCAGGACCGGGCCAACGTGTCGCTCAGCGTGCTCTTCCTGCGCACCGCGGACCAGCAGGTCCAGATCCTGCGGGTGCTTGCCCCGCTCGGCGTCCTGCTGCCCCCTGGGCTCGGCCTGTCCATCGATGGGAACGAGGTCGGCCTCGCCGGCTTCGTGCGCTGCCTGACGTCCGGCTGCGTCGCGGAGGTGCAGCTCGACGACGGCCTCATCCAGCGCTTCCAGGCGGGTGAGACGGCAACCTTCTCGATCTTCCAGACGCCGGAGGAGGGGATCGGCATCCCGATCTCGCTGGACGGCTTCGGCGAGGGCTTCGCCGCGCTGGAGGACCCTCCCACGGACACCCTCGCCGCCGACCTCGACGTGCCGCGTGCCCCCATCGAGGCGGACACCCGCGTGGTGGAGCGCCCCGGCGGGCCTGAGGCCGTCGCCTTCGCCCCCCAGGTGGACGAGCGCAGCCCACTCGACCGCCTGCTGGAGGACGAGCTGTTCCCCTACGCCGCCGGCGTGGTCGCTGCCGTCCTCCTCCTCATCGTCCTCGCCCTGGTCCTCTGGGGTCGGCGTCGCGGCCGACGGCAGGCGACAGCCAAGGTCGAGCCTGTGACGCAGCGCGCCGCGCCAGCCGAGGAGCTGCGCAGCGAGCCCGTGCCGCCGGCGCGGCCGAGCGCCGTAGACCGCGCGGAGGCCGCCCCCGAGGAAGGCGCTCCGGGCGGGCGGGCGACGCCGCGGCTCGCCCCGCCGGTGGAGCCACGACGGGAGGCGCCGGACGACGGACCGCGCCCCATCCGTTCGCCCGCCCCACGCACGCGCCAACCCCGCTCGTCGTGAGGCGCTGCCGGACCGCGGTTGCCGTGCGCCGGGCGTCACGCCACGTGGGGTGCACCAAGTGAGGACGCATCCATGACGCACTCCCTTTTCGACCGGCACGGCCTCGACGCCTCCCGCGCCGAGGCGATCGTCGCGGACGCCCTCTCCGGCGTCGACGACGGCGAGCTCTTCCTTGAGCACCGCACGTCCGAGACGCTCGTGTTCGACGACGGGCGCATGAAGTCGGCGGCGTTCGACGTGTCGGACGGCTTCGGCCTGCGCGCCGTCGCCGGCGAGGCGGTCGCCGTCGCGCACGCCTCGGACGTGTCGGAGGCGGCGCTGCGCCGCGCCGCGGACGCGGTGTCCGTGGTGGCGCGCAACCGCGAAGGGACGCTCGACGTCGCGCCCGCCGGCACCAACCGCCGGCTCTACGCCGACATCGACCCCATCGAGGCGCCTGATTTTGCCGAGAAGGCCGCGCTGCTCGCCGCCATCGACGCCTACGCTCGCGGGCGCGACCCTCGGGTGCGGCAGGTGTCCGTCTCCCTCGCCGCCGAGCGGCAGGAGGTCGCGATCCTGCGGCCGGACGGACAGCTCATCACCGACCGCCGTCCCCTCGTGCGGTTCAACGTCACGGTCATGGTCGGCGACGGCACGCGGATGGAGACGGGCACCACCGGAGCCGGCGGCCGGGAGCCCTACGCCCGCTTCATCGCCGACGGGACCTGGCAGGCCGCCGTCGACGAGGCGCTGCGCCGCGCCCTCGTCAACCTCGACGCGGCACCGGCGCCCGCCGGCACCTTCGACGTGGTGCTTGGCCCGGGCTGGCCCGGCATCCTCTTGCACGAGGCGGTGGGCCACGGCCTGGAGGGCGACTTCAATCGGCGCCGCACGAGCGCGTTCGCCGGCCTGATGGGCGAGCGGGTCGCCGCGCCCGGTGTCACCGTGGTGGACGACGGCACGCGGCCCGACCGGCGCGGCTCGCTCACCGTGGACGACGAGGGCACGCCGACCAACGAGACCGTGCTCATCGAGGATGGCAGGCTCGTCCAGTACATGCAGGACCGGCAGAACGCCCGGCTCATGGGGATGACCCCCACGGGCAACGGGCGTCGCCAGTCCTACGCCCACACCATCATGCCGCGCATGACGAACACCGTGATGAAAAGCGGCGACCAAAACCCCGAGGAGATCCGCGCCGGCGTCAAGGACGGGCTCTACATGGTGGCGTTCGGCGGCGGGCAGGTGGACATCACGAGCGGCAAGTTCGTGTTCTCGTGCACCGAGGGGTATCGCCTGCGCGACGGCAAGGTCGCCGAGCCCGTGCGCGGCGCGATGCTGATCGGCAACGGGCCGGACGCGCTGACCCGGATCGCCGCCGTCGGCAACGACATGGCGCTCGACGACGGCGTCGGGACCTGCGGCAAGGCGGGCCAGTGGGTCCCCGTCGGCGTCGGGCAGCCGACGATCCGCATCAACGCCATGACGGTGGGCGGGACCGAGGCCTGAGGACGCTCCGCGCATGAGCGTGCGCCTGGCGCTCGCGGGCAACGTCCTGGTGCGCCGGCTCGGCCGGCCCGGCGGCGCGCCCGTCCTCGCGCTCCACGGGTTCGGCGACGACGGGCGCGTGTTCGCCCCGCTCGCCGCGCAGGACCTCGGCCCGCTGGAGATCCTCGCGCCGGACCTGCCCGGGTCCGGCGCCTCGCCACCCATCGCCGAACCCACCATCGCCGGCCTTGCGGAGGCGGCCCGCAAGGTCGCCACCACCCTCGCCCCGGACCGGCGGATCGGCCTCCTGGCGCACTCCATCGGCGCGACCGTCGCCCTCGACCTCGTCGCCGCCGAGCCTGAGCGCGTCGCCGCGCTGATGTCGCTGGAGGGCAACCTCACCGCGGAGGACGCGTACCTTTCGGGTCGCGCCGCGGACCACGCCACCGCGGACGACTTCGTCACCGCGCTCGGCGGGCGGGCGTTCCACCGCGCAGCGGACGACCCGTCGCGACGGCGCTGGGCGGCCTCCTTCGCGCTGTGCGACCCCGCGACGGTCTGGGCGCTGGGGCGCGACGCGAAGCGCCGCAGCGAGGGCGACGCCTTCGGCCATGCCATGGCCGGCCTCGCCGCGCGGGGCCTGCCGACGCGCTACGTCTGGTCGCGCCGCACGGTGCCGGACGCGACGCGTGCCTTCCTCGAGGCCCACGACGTGCCGCACCACGAACTTCAGGACGTGACGCACACGATCACCGCCGACGCGCCCGGCCTCGCCGCGCCGCTGATCAGGGACTTCTTCGCGCCGCTGCTCGCGTGATCCGTCGGTTGTCGCTCCGCTTCAGCGCCATAGCTCAGGTCGACGCGCACGGCGCCAGCGGACGGCCGTCGCGGAGGTTTTGAGTGGCGTCCATGGAGGCGATCATGAGCCAGAACGTGCTGGGCGGTCCCCTGACGGTGTGCGGCTGCACGCCGATGACCGGGTACACCCGCTCCGGCTCCTGCGAGACGGGGTCCGACGACCCCGGCAGCCACACCGTCTGCGCGGTGGTCAGCGAGGAGTTCCTGTCGTTCACCGCCGGGCGTGGCAACGACCTTTCGACGCCGCGCTCCAGCTTCCCGGGCCTCTCGCCCGGCGACCGATGGTGCCTGTGCGCCTCGCGCTGGGAGGAGGCGCGCCTCGCAGGGGTCGCGCCGCCCGTGTTCCTCGAGGCGTGCCACGAGCGCGCGCTTGACGAGGTGGAGCTGGAGCACCTGAGGGCGCATGCCGTCGAACAGGCCGCGTGAGCGCCGACCTTCGGTGCTTGCGGCCGCCCCCGACTGGACCTAGCGTCCGCCCATGGACAGCACGCAACTCGACACCGCCCGAGACGATCTCGCCACGGCGCTCCGCGTCGCCGCGGCGATGGAGCTGAACGAGGGCATCTGCAACCACTTCTCGTTCGCCATGCCGGGCGGGGAGGAGCGCTACCTCATCAACCCGTACGGGGTGCACTGGTCGGAGATGCGGCCGGACCACCTCCTCCTCATCGACGGCGACGGCCGCGTGATCGACGGCGAGGGCGAGGTGGAGGCTACCGCGCGGCACATCCACGTGGCGGCGCATCGGGCGAACCCGCGCCACGCCGCGGTGATGCACACCCACATGCCGCATTGCACGGCCCTCACCATGGTCGAGGGCGGGCAGCTTGAGATGGCGCACCAGACCGCCTGCCGGTTCGCCGGACGCCTCGCCTACGTCGAGGCCTTCGGCGGCCTCGCGCTCGACGAGGAGGAGGGCGCGGCGATCGCCGCCTCCGCCCGGGCCGACGACGGGGCGGACGTCTTCTTCCTCGCCCACCACGGCGTCACGGTGTGCGGCCCCTCCGTCGCCGAGGCGTTCGACGACCTCTACTACCTGGAGCGTGCGGCCCGGCAGCAGGTGCTCGCCCAATCGACCGGGTTGCCGCTCAACATCATGCCACAAGAGGTCGTCGACCACACCGCACGGCAGATGCGTCAGGTCATGAAGGTGCAGGCGGATGAGCACTTCCGCGTGCTGAAGCGGCTCTACCCCGCGCCCACCCAGTGAACCGGCACGACCTCAGGGCCGGCGGACCCGGCGCAGAGGCCAAGCTGCGCTACCTCGACGGCGACTTCCAGGTCCTGTCGCCCGGAAGCTTCGTGCGCTGCGCGGTCACCGGCCGGCCGATCCCGCTCGCCGAGCTGCGCTACTGGAGCGTCGACGACCAGGAGGCCTACGCCGACGCGACTGCCGCGCACCAGGCCTTCGTCAGCCGCCGCGTCCGCTGAGCCGGCGTTCCACGACGCGGCGGACGGCCTCGACCAGCGCAGGATCGAGCACCGCGACCACGTCGACCACCGCGGCGACCTCGGCGAGGCGGCGCGCCAGCGGTCCGCCAGCGGCGAGGCGGACGACGTCCTTGCGGGTCGTGACGGGCTGCCCGGCGGAGGCGAGCAGGGCTCCGGCCTGACGCTCGGTGTAGGGCTGATGGTCGGCGAAGGCGCGCGTCGCCACGACGTCCGCGCCGAGTGCCGCGACGCTGGCGAAGAACTTGTCCGGCCGGCCGATGCCCGCGAACGCCGTGACGGACTGGCCTTCCAGCGCCACGTCGCACGACGCGCGAAGGTGGACGCGGAACGTCGGCAGGGGCAGCATTGGGAGCGGCGCGCGGTCCGGGTCGTCCCCCTCGACGACGACCACCGCATCGGCACGAGCCGCCTGGGCTCGCAGGGGCGCCCGCAGCGGGCCCGCCGGCGTGACCCTGCGGTTGCCGAGGCCCACCGTCGCGTCGATCAACAGCGCGGACCAGTCCTTGGCGAGCTGAGGGTTCTGGAACCCGTCGTCCATGACGACGACGTCGCCGTGGCGCGAGGCGAGGCGGCCGCCCGCCGCCCTGTCCGCCGACACAACGGTCGGCGCTGCGGCGGCGAGGAGGACCGCCTCGTCCCCCACCTCGCTGGCGTCGTGCCCCGCGACCAGGACGGGGCCGCGCATCGACCCGCCGTAGCCGCGGGTGAGGAAGACGGGTGAGCGGCCCACCTCGGCGAGGGTGCGGGCGACGGCGATGGCCACCGGCGTCTTGCCAGCGCCACCCACCGTCGGGTTGCCGATGCAGACGACCGGGATGGCGAGCCGCTCGCGCGGCGGCGCGGCCAGGCGGCGGGCTGCGACGGCGCCCACCGCCCAGCCGATGGGGGCCAGCGCAGCGGCGGCCGGCCCCGGCGCGGTCCACCAGAACGCCGGCGCCCTCAACCGGCGCCGTCGAGCCACGGTCCGAGCCGCGCCATGGTCCGCTCCACCGCGCCGCGCTCGGCCTCGAGCGTCCGGCGCGCCGCCGCGCCCATCGCGGCGCGCGCGCCGCGGTCGTCGAGGAGCTCCAGGACGGCGGCTGCGAGGCCGGACGCGTCCGCGACCACGCGCGCGGCGCCCCGGTCGAGGAAGGGCGCGAGCATGCTGCCGTGGGACGGTCCGGTGAGGATCGCCGCATCGTACGCCGCGGGTTCGCCCGGGTTGTGCCCGCCGCACGGCACCAGCGATCCGCCCAGGAAGACGACGTCGCAGGCGCTGTACAGCGTGCCGAGCTCGCCGAGCGTGTCGATCACGTGGATCGTCCCATCGGGCGGCTCGCCGCGGCTGCGGCGCGTGACCCGCCCCGCCGCCGCGGCGAGCTCGGCGACCGCGGCGCCGCGCTCTGGGTGCCGCGGCGCGATGAGGGTGAGCACGTCGGGCCGGACAGCGGCGATGCGCCGCTGCGCCTTGAGCACGACCTCCTCCTCCCCCGGGTGGGTGCTTGCCGCGAGCCACACGGGCCGATCGCCTACGGCACGGACGAGCTCGGCCACCGCGTGAGCGTCGGCCGGTGGCGGCTCGGCATCGAACTTGAGGTTCCCGGTGACCACCGCCTCGCGGGCGCCAAGGCTCGCGAAGCGCAGCGCCTGCATGCCGGACGGCGCGAGCGCCAGGTCGATGGTGCCGAACAGCGGCTTCGCGAGCCGCAGGCCCCGGCGCCACCGCGCGTATGATCGGTCCGACAGGCGCGCGTTGACGTGCGCGCGGGGGACGCCAAGCCGGGCGAGGGCGAACAGCGTCGTCGGCCACACCTCCGCCTCGACGAACACGGCGGCACGGGGTCGCCAGTGCGCCAGGAAGCGCTCGACGAAGGGCGGCGCGTCCAGCGGCGCGTACTGGTGGACGAGCCTCGGCGACAGCCTTGGGGCGACGCGCGCCGCCGCGCCTGGCGTCGCCGTGGTGAGGAGCACGGGCGAGGACGGCACCAGCCGTTCGGCGAGGGCGAGGCCCGCGACCGCCTCGCCGACGCTCACCGCGTGGAGCCACACCGGCGGCGCATCGAACGGGGCGTGCGAAGCCACACCCCGCTTCTCGGCCGTCCGCGCCGTGTCCTCCCGGCCGCGGGCGGCGCGGCGCGTGAGGTAGAGCGCCGCTAAGGGGGCGGCGAGGCGTCCGGCCGCGCCGTACAGCGGCCAGGGCGCCGCGCTCATGGGGCGCGGTCGGTCTCCGGATCGAGCAGGCGGTGGAGGTGCACGATGAAGTAGCGCATGTGGGCGTTGTCCACGGACTGCTGCGCCTTCGCCTGCCAGGCCCGATGGGCGGTCGCGTAGTTCGGATAGATCCCGACGATGTCGACCTTCGAGAGGTCGCGGAAGGTGATGCCCTTGAGGTCGGCGAGCTCGCCGCCCAGCACGAGGTGAAGGAGTTGCTTTTCGCTGCTCGCCGTCTCAGCCATCGTCGCAGTCCGTTGTCCTTCTCGAAGTTCGCGCTGGTGCCTAACCGACGTGCTCGGCCGCGTGCGCCCGCAGCGCCGCGACCAGGGCTGCGGGTCCCGCCACCGTCGGGCCGTGCGCCGTTGCGGGCGCGGCGTAGTCGAGCGTCCGGCCGTCGAGCCCGCCCAGCGTTCCGCCGGCCTCGTGCACGATCAAGTCGGCGGCCGCAAGGTCCCAGTGGTGCGGCCCGGGCTTGGTGAGCACCGCGTCCAGCCGACCGCTCGCCACCTTGGCGAGCCGCAGGGCGAGGGAGGCGACGTTGTCGGCCCGGCTGACGCCCGCCTCGCGCAGCCCCGCATCGCGGTAGACCGCCCCGGGCATGGCGACCCGCGCCCCGGGAAGCTGACACCGCGCCGAGACGGCGATCGGCTGGCCGTTGCGCCGCGCCCCGCCATCCGCGCCGGGCGGTGTAGAGCGTGCCGTAGGCCGGGCGCAGGATCGCCGCAGCGACGGGGCGCCCGTGCTCGATCACGGCGGCGACCACGGTCCAGGCCGTCTCGCCGCGCAGGAAGGCGCGCGTGCCGTCGATGGGGTCGACGACGAAGGTGCGCGCCGACGCACCGCTCGCGGGGCCGTCCTCCTCCGACAGCCAGCCGTAGTCCGGCCGCGCCGCCGTCAGCCGTCCCCGCAGGAGCCCGTTCACGGCAAGGTCCGCGTCCGACACCGGGCTGCCGTCGGCCTTGTTCCAGGTTCGCACGTCCGGCCCGGGGCGGCGCAGCGCCTCCGCGCCGCCCGCCTCGACGGCCTCCACGAGGAGGGCAAGGTCGTCCTCGTCAGCGTCCACCGATGGTCAGCCCCTCGACGAGCACCGAGGGGGCGTCGACGGCCGATAGGCCCGGCGCATCGTCGCCGAAGCGTGCCGCCGCGAACATGTCCGACAGGTGACCGGCGATGGTGACCTCCGCCACCGGGCGGACGACCTCGCCGTTCTCGAACCAGAAGCCCGCGGCGCCGCGGCTGTAGTTCCCGCTCACGATGTTGGCGCCCATGCCGATGAGGTCCGTGACGAGGAGGCCCGTCCCTGCCTCGCGCATCAGCGACGCGAGGTCGCCCGCGCCGCCGGTGACCGCGACATTGGTCGCCGAGGGGCTCGGTGCCCCGGTGCCGCGGTAGGCGCGACCGTTGCCCTCCAGGCCGAGGCGGCGTGCCGTGGCAAGGTCGAGCAGGAAGGCCGCGAGCACGCCGTCGACGACGAGGTCCACCGGAGCGCTTGCGATCCCCTCGCCGTCGAACGGGCGCGAGGCGAGGCCACGCTCCACCGTCGGGTCGTCGCGCACGGTGATGCCCTCGGCGAGCACCCTCGTGCCGCGGCGGTCCGCGAGGAGGCTCGCGCCGCGCGCCACGGCCGCGCCGTTCGCCGCCGACAGGAGGTGGCCGAGGAAGCCCGAGGCCGCGCGGGGCTCGAACAGCACCGGCGCCCTGCGCGTCGTGAGCTGCTCGGCGTCGAGCCGGCGCACCGCGCGCTCGCCTGCGATGCGTCCGACCTCCTCGGCGGGGGCGAGGTCGGCAAGGTGGCGGCGCACGCTCGCCCAGTAGTCCCGCTCCATGCGCGTCCCATCACCGGCGACGGCACTCGCGACGTGGCTGTGCGTCGTGGTGGCGTAGGCGGCGCGGAACCCCTCGGCGGTCGCGAAGGCCCGGATCGCCCGCCGCGCGCTCGCCGAGACGCCGTTGGAGTTGGTAACCCGGGGACGGTACCCATCGCCTTTTCCAGTACGCGCGTGCGCTCAACCAGCGCGTCCGCGTCCGGCATCGTGCCGTCGTCGATGTCGAGGGATGGGGAGCGTGCCGCGTCCGCCAACAGTCGCGCGGGCGCGAGCGCGACGCTCTCATCCTCCGGCGCCGCCCTCGCCATGGCGACGGCGCGCTCGGCGGCCGCGGCGAGGTCGCGCGCCGCACCGACGCCGACCAGCGCGTTGCGGGCGCCGACGAAGACGCGCAGCCCGATGTCGGTGCCCTCGGCGCTCTCGATCTCCTCCACGGTGCCGTTGCGCAGCGTGACGGAGGTGGCCCGGCTCACCAGCACGACGGCGTCCGCGCCGTCCGCACCGGCGCGCGTCGCCGCGGCGAGCGCCTCGTCGGCGAGGCGCAGGAGGGGTTCGGGATCGACGCCGAGGGCGGCGTCCCGTGCGACGGTCGGGGCGGTGGTCATGCGACGTGGTGTAGGAACCCTTAACCGCGGCGGCAAGGCGGCGGGGCGATCGGCAGGCGTTCCGCGGCGATCGGCGGCGATTGGTTACGGGGACGTCAACACGGGTCCGGCGATTGGGGGCGGCGACTTAGCGAGGGGGCAAACGGCGAACCGCTACGGTCGGCGCGTCGATGAGGTCATCGCCGGAGAGCGTCATCCCCATGAAAGTCGTCGGTTCCGTGCCTGTCGCCGTCGTCCTGCCGTCAAGTGGTCCCGCGGCCGTGGCCGCCCTGCGCTGGAACGCGGCCAACGACACGGGGCCCGCGGGTCGCTCGTCGGCTGCGCAACCCGCGCGGTCCCCGATCCGGTCAGCTCGCGAGCGCAAGGCGGTGGATGGGGCACGCGAGGCTGCAACGGTGCGGCCCGCCGAGGCCCTTGCGGGGGCCGCCCCGTCCCGCCGGTCCGCCTTCCGCGGCGTTGCCTGCACCGTGCAGCGCGGCGAGGTGGAGCCGGTGTTCGGCCTCGCACTGCTGCACGAGAACCCGCGCCTGTCGATCCCGCTGTCCACGGGAACCGACGCGGCGGCCATCGCCCGCGAGTGGCAGTCCTGGGCGAAGGCGCTCGACCTGCCGCTCATCGCGGTGGAGGCGGACGGGACGGTGCACGCCGAGCTCACCGCATTGGGCGTGGTGCTCGCCGAGCGCCCCTCCCCCCGGCGCAGGGGCTCGCCGCTGGTCGGACGGCGCTCGCGCTACGGCCGCCGCCGCGCCGCCCGCGCCGTCCTGCGCCCCGAAGCTGAGCGCCGCACGTTCTCCGGCGAGCGGGAGATCACCGCGCAGATGTGACCGGCCGCTGATCTACCGAGACCCAACGAAGGCTGAACTATGGTGATACCAAGGCCGGCGTAGTATAATGCCTCGCGCGCAGCGTTGGGCACTTCCCCCCGCGGCGCACGACGGTGGGGCAGCGCGAGGAACCGGCATGGGGACTGAGTGGGACGCGAGTAAGGTTCGAGCGGAAAGCGTGCCGAGCGACCGCTCACCCGGCACGGCGCTCGACGAACCTGCGGTGCTCTTGTCCGTCGGCCCAACACCGGTGCCTGCGAGCGCTGGTCCGGCACCGCTCGATGACGCGCCACCCGACGTCGGCCAGACGCCGCAGACCGCCGGACGCCTCGACCTCGGAGGCGCCGCCGACGGCGCCATCGACGACCCCTGGGACGAAGACTGGTTCGCGGTCGACGTCCCTGCCAACGCATTCACGCGCTTCGAGCTGTCCGCAACGCCTGTGCTGGGACGCAGGCTCACCGCGCCCGCGCTCGCAATCCACGACGCGGACGGCGCGGTGGTGGCCAGTCGCTCGGGCATCGACGGCGGGGCGGCTGAACTGATCCTCTACAGCGCGGCTGCGGCGACGTACTACGTCGCACCCGCCTCCACCCTCCTCGGGCGCCACGGCGGCTACCGGCTCACCGCCCACACGATCGACGATCCCGACCCGCTGCGGGCGATCGACGCCGGCACGGCGCTCCCGGCGCCCGAGCTGTCCGTCTACTTCGCCGCCGAGGACGAGCGCTTCGGACCGCTGCGCAACGAGGCGCCCTGGTCGCCCTACGAGCGCGCGGCGGTGTTCGGAGCCCTCGCTGCCTACCAGGACGTCTCCGCGCTCGAGGTGCGTGAGGCGACCGACCCCTCGGACGCGGACATCGTGCTCGTCCAGGGCCGGCTGCTCGGCGGCGACGCGGGGCTCTACTTCGCACCGGACGCGGCAGCGGGGCGGCCCCAGGCGGTCCTGTGGCTGAACAACCATCCGCGGTCGTGGTCGGACGCCGAGGGCGGCCTCTTGGACCCGGGGTCCTACGCGTTCACCACCCTGCTGCACGAGTTCGGGCACGCCCTCGGCCTCGCCCATCCCCACGAGGCGGAGGGGGGCTCGGACGTGATGGCGCTCGAGGTGTTCGGACGCGGCCTTGACCAGGGCATCTTCACGGTCATGAGCTACAACCCATCGTGGTTCGACGGGCCGGACGGCGTGTCCACCGACAGCGCCTACGGCTTTGCTGAGACGCTGGCGCCGCTCGACATCGCGGTGATCCAAGCGAAGTACGGGACCAACGGGACGCACCGCGCCGGGGACGACGTGTACATGCTGCCAAGCGCCACCGGTCCCGGCGCCGGCTACGCTTCGGTGTGGGACACCGGAGGGCACGACACCGTCGTCGCTCCGGGCCACGCGTCGGCGGTCATCGACATGCGCGCTGCGACGCTCGGTCCGTGCGAGGGGGGCGGAGGCAGGGTGTCGTCCGTGGAGGGCGTCCTCGGTGGGCTCACCATCGCGGCGGGGGTCGTCCTCGAGGATGCGACGGGCGGTGGCGGCGACGACCTCCTCATCGGCAACGATGCACGGAACGTGCTCGACGGCGGTGCCGGCGCGGACACGCTCGTCGGCGGCGCGGCGGACGACGTCTACGTCGTCGACGACCACGGCGATGTCGTGGTCGAGCTTCCCGGCGAGGGTCGCGACGCGATCTCGAGTGCCGTGATCGACCTCGTCGTGGCGCACTACTCCGAGGTGGAGGACGCGCGCCTCACCGGGGAGGGGGACCTGTCCGCCGCCGGCACGTCAGCGGCGAACGCCCTGGCCGGCAACTCGGGGCGCAACGCGCTGTGGGGCGGAGGGGGCGCGGACACCCTCGACGGCGGAGCGGGCGCGGACACGCTCAACGGCGGGCGCGGGGACGACCTCTACCGGATCGACGATCCCGGCGACCGCATCCACGAGTCGCGTCGCGGGGGAGAGGACGTCGTGGAGGCCCGAACGGTCGACCTCGTCCTGTCGAATCACCGCTTCGTCGAGCACGCGCGTCTCATCGGCGACGCCGACCTGTGCGCCACCGGCTCGCGGGGCGACGACGCGATCTTCGGCAACGCCGGCGACAACATCCTCGGCGGGCAGCGCGGCGACGACACGCTGGCCGGAGGGCAGGGACGGGACGTCTTCGTCGTCGGCAGGCGCGGCGGCCACGACGTCATCGTCGACTTCGCGCCCGGCGAAGACGCGCTCGACCTCACCGGCCTGCGGCGCCCATCGCTCGCCGACCTGTCCGCGGGAGCGCGTGAGGTGAACGGTGCGCTGGAGCTGACGTTCGGGCGATGGGGCAAGCTCGTCCTGGAGGGCCTCGGCCTCGCCGACGCCGAGTTCATCGACATCCTGGTATGACGGCGAGGCGTCGCTCCTAGAGCGGTTTGGGGTTAGGTGGAACCACCTAACCCCAGGAAGACCGCTCTTATTCCACCCCAGGAGCTGGAGCATCTTATCTGGGTCTGAGGAGACCCAGGATGCTCTAGCCGTACGCTGCCGCCAGCGCGTCGGAGCCGAGACCCGCGAACAGGAGCCATCCGGCGACCCGGTTGGAGCGGAACGCCGCGAGGCACGAGGCCGGGTCGTCGGTCGACACCCTCGCGAGCTGTGCTGCGAGGTGAGCTGCGAACGCGCCGAGGCCAAGCACGGAGAGCAGCCCGCCCCCGGCGAGCGCGATCGCCCCGGCGAACAGCGCGATCGTGAGGCCGTAGGCGATCCCCACGGCGAGCCGCGTGCGCGAGGCGAACAGCCGCGCGGTGGAGCGCACGCCGATGATCGCGTCGTCGCGACGATCCTGGTGCGCGTAGATGGTGTCGTAGCCCACCGTCCACGCGATCGCGCCGGCGTACAGGAGGACGGGCGCCGCGGCGAGCGAGGCAAAGGTGGCCGACCAGCCGAGGAGCGCGCCCCAGGAGAACGCGAATCCGAGCACCACCTGTGGCCAGTCGGTCACCCGCTTGGCGAGCGGGTAGAGCGCCACGATGGCGAGCGAGCCGCACGACAGGACGACGGTGAACGCGTTGAACTGGAGCACCACCGCCAGCCCGACGAAGGCAAGGCCGAGCATGAACAGGAGCGCGGCGTTGACGCGGACCTGCCCCGACGGGATGGGGCGGGAGCGCGTGCGCTCGACGTTGGCGTCGATGTCGCGGTCGAGGATGTCGTTGTAGGTGCAGCCGGCGCCGCGCATCACCACCGCGCCGACGAAGAAGAGGAGGAGGTGCCAAGGGTTCGGGGCGGCCTCGGCGGCGACGGCGGCGAGCGCGACGCCCCACCAGCAAGGCCACAGGAGCAGCCACCAGCCGATGGGACGGTCGAGGCGCGCCAGCCGTGCGTAGGGCAGGAACGGCGCGGGCAACGCGCGGTCGGCGAGGTTGCGCGGCGGCGCGTCCGCCACCTTCGCGGGCTGGTTGCTTGGCGTCACGAAGGCGCTCCGAGCCTCTCGGTCAAGGATGGTTCGTAGGCGAAAGGTCGGCGCGACGATGGCCTCGTGCAAGTCGTACGGTCTAAGGGTTCCACCAAGGGAGCGCGGTGACGCAGCTCGACGGCTTGATGGGGAGCGCTGACGCCATGTCCAGCGACGGCATGTCCGCACGGGCCGACGAGCTCACCGGCGGACCCGTAGCCCACAAGGCCGGCGGGGTTGCGGTCGGCCTGGGCACGCGGGACGGCGCGGTTCTCGGCGCGCAGGGCAGCTCCGTGGCATCGGCGGCGCCGCGGGGCGCCGCGGCTTCGGTGGAGCCTCGGGACACCACGGCGCGCACCAGCGGCCGGGGTGGCGCCAGCGTCCTCATCGTGGGTTCCGGCGGACGCGAGCACGCGCTCGCTGCCGCCGTGCGTCGCTCGCCGCTCGTCGACCGCCTCGCCTTCGCCGGCGGCGCCAACGCCGGTCTCGAGGCCATCGCAACCCGGGTCGACGCCGACCGCGTCGAGGAGGAGGCGCTCGGCCGCAACCTCGTCGTCATCGGCCCCGAGGCGCCGCTGGTGGACGGCCTGGCCGACCGCCTGCGCAGCGTGGGTGTCGCCGTCTTCGGGCCGTCCGCCGCCGCGGCGAGGCTCGAGGCGTCCAAGTCTTACACGAAGTCGATGTGCGCCGAGGTCGGCATCCCCACGGCGGCTGCCACCCTCGCGGGCTCGCTGCATGAGGGGCTGGCAGCCGTGCGCCGGATGGGCGCCCCCGTGGTCGTCAAGGCGGACGGGCTCGCCGCCGGCAAGGGCGTCGTCGTCGCGCAGACCCTCGCCGAGGCGGAGCGAGCGGTCTCGGTGTGCTTCGACGGTGCGTTCGGCGGCGCCGGGGCACAAGTCGTCGTCGAGGAGCGGCTGGAGGGCCCGGAGGTCAGCCTGTTCGTGCTTTGCGACGGGCACACCGCGCGCCCCCTCGCCTCGGCCCGCGACTACAAGCGCGCGTTCGACGGGAACACCGGCCCCAACACGGGTGGCATGGGAGCCGTCTGCCCCGCACCGGGCTTTTCGATGGAGGCTCGCGAGGCTGCGATGGAGCGCATCGTGCGGCCGACGCTGGGCTGGCTCGCCGAGCGCGCCAACCCCTACGTGGGCGTGCTCTACGCCGGGCTGATGCTGACCCGGGACGGCCCCAAGCTCATCGAGTACAACGTGCGCTTCGGCGATCCTGAGTGCCAGGTGATCTGGCCGCTCGTGCGGAGCGACCCGTTCGTGCTCCTTCACGCGACGGCGACCGGACGGCTGGCCGACGCGCCAATCGAGCTGTCCCCGCGGAGCGCCGTGGGCGTCGTCGTCGCAGCGGACGGCTACCCCGGCGTGGTCCACACCGGCGACGCGATCGGTGGGCTGGCGCTGGTCGAGGCCGCGGGCGCCACGATCTACCACGCCGCCACCCGCTACGAGGGGCCCGACATCGTGTCCGACGGCGGCCGCGTCCTCACCGCGGTCGCCACCGGCGACGACGTCGCGGACGCACGGCAGCGCGTCTACGGCGCGCTCGCCCACCTCTCCTGGCCAACCGGCCGCATGCGCTCCGACATCGCGGCGTGACCGCACGCGGCCGCACCCGGCCTCATGTCCAACGGCGACCGCGTGCGCACCGCCACCGGCGAGGGCGGTGCGGACGCGCGGCGGCGCCCTTCACGGCGCGCTCGCCCACCTCGCTTGGCCAACCGGCCGCATGCGCTCCGACATCGCGGCGTGACCGCACGCGGCCGCACCCGGCCTCATGTCCGACGGCGACCGCGTGCGCACCGTTACCGGCGAGGGCGGTGCGGACGCGCGGCAGCACGCCTGGAGCGGCCACCCCTGCCTCGTCGCGTCGACGAGGCCGCATGTGCTCCGGCATCGCGGCGTGACCGCACGCGGCCGCACCCGGCCTCATGTCCGACGGCGACCGCGTGCGCACCGCCACCGGCGAGGGCGGTGCGGACGCGCGGCAGCACGCCTGGAGCGGCCACCCGTGCCTCGTCGCGTCGACGAGGCCACGTGCGCTCCGGCATCGCGGCGTGACCGCACGCGGCCGCACCCAGCCTCATGTCCGACGGCGACCGCGTGCGCACCGCCGCCGGCAAGGGCAATGCGGACGCACGGCGGCGCCCTCTACGGCGCGTTCGCCCACCTCACCTGGCCAACCGGCGCGTGCGCTCCGACATCGCGGCGTGACCGCACGGGTGCGCCCGGCAACATGTCCGACGGCGACCGCGCGCTCCAACGACGGCGAGGCTGGTGCGGACGCGGGGCAGCATGCCTGGAGCGGACACGTGTGCCTCGTCGCGTCGACGGCCGGCAGCCGCGTTGACATCACAGCGTCCCTTCGCCGGTCCTCGCGCCGGTGGGCAGGCGTCCGGTCATCAGCCCGGGCAGGCGCGTGGCGCTGCGGCTCAGGTCAAGCGGTCCACCCGCCGTCGACGTTGATCGTTTGTCCGGTGACGTAGCGCGCGTGGTCGGAGGCGAGGAACGCGACGAGCGCGCCCACCTCGCGTGGCGTGCCGAAGCGGCCGAGCGCGGTCCGCCCGATCATCTCGGCCGCCATCGGGTTGGCGTCGACGTTCGCGGGGTTCATCTCCGTGTCGATGGGTCCGGGCTGCACCGCGTTGACCGTGATGCCGCGCGCGCCGAGCTCGCGTGCCAGCGCCCTCGCGAGCCCTGCCTCGGCCGCCTTGGAAGCAGTGTACAGCGATAGTCCCGGGAACGGCGCGGTGTCGCCGAAGATTGAGCCGATGACGACCACCGCGCCGCCGTCCGCAAGGTGCGCCTCCGCCGTGCGCACCGCCTCGGGGACGCTGCGGACGTGGAGGTCGAAGCTCGCATCGTAGCGCGCGTCGTCGGTGCCCTCCAAGGGTCCAGCATCGAACGTCCCGGCGGACGCGACGAGGACGTCGAGCCCGCCGAACTCTTCGACGGTGCGCGTGACGGCCCCGGCGCTGGCGCCGCGCTCGGCAGCGTCCGCGGCGATGGCGAGGCCGCGTCGGCCTTCGTCGCGGATCGCCTCGACGACGCGTTCGGCGCGCTCGGCCGATCGCGCATAGGTGATCGCGACGTCGGCGCCGAGGCGCGCGAGGAGCAGCGCCGTCTCGGCGCCGATGCCGCGGCTGCCGCCGAGGATCAGCGCCGACTTTCCGTTGAGCTGGATCACGGGTCATCCTCCGGTGAGCGGGCGCGGCGTTCGACCGTCACCCGGCGTCGCTGCGCGCGGATGGCGTTTGCGACCGACCGGTACTAAATGCTGGGCGAGGATGGGTTCAAGGGGTAACGTACCAAAAGGTACAAAAATCCGCGGTGGGATGCCACGATGGCTGTCGGACGACCCAAGACGTTCGATGCGGAGGCCACGCTGGATGCGGTGGTCGAGATCCTCTCCCGCGAGGGCGTCCGCGCCACCTCGCTGAACGAGATCGCCGCGCGCACCGGCGCCTCCAAGCCCGCGCTCGCGCGCGCGTTCGGCGGCAAGGAGGCGCTGACGGTACGGGCCCTGGAGCGCTACCTATGCACGATCGAGGCGCCGCTGCGCGAGGCGTTGGCCGGGGATGGGTCGCTGGAGGAGGTGGCGACGCGCTACCTCGGGGCGTTCGCAGCCCTCCACACCCGCACGAATTCGGCGCCGGGCTGCCTCCTTGCCACGGCGTCCAGCGACTGCAGCGCGCTCGAGGATGGCCCGCTGCGACGGACCGTGGAGGCCGCGCTCGCCGAGAACCTCGCCGCGCTGCGCGACCGCCTTGCGCGGGCGGGAGCCCAAGCGCCGGACGACCTCGCGCGCTTCCTGGCCGGACAGACGGTCGCCATGAGCGTCATGGCGCGAAACGGCGCGACGCGGGGCGACCTGACCCGCTTCGCCAAGCTCGCGGTGCGGGCGGTCCGCGATGAGGCGGACCTCTGACGTAGGCTTCCTCAACGGCCCGGCGAGCGCAGGCGTTCGATCAGCGCGACAGGTCGACCACCACGCGGCCGCGCACCTTGCCTTCCAGGATGTCGCGGCCGAGCTGCGGCACGTCCTCGAGGGAGGCCTCGTCCACCATCGTCTCCAACAGGTCGAGGGGCAGGTCCCGTGCCACGCGCTGCCAGGCGGTGAGGCGGGCCTCGCGGGGCTGCATTACCGAATCAATGCCGAGGAGGTTCACCCCGCGCAGCAGGAACGGGACCACCGTCGCGCCGTCGAGCTTGGCGCCGCCGGCAAGGCCCACCGCGGCGATGGAGCCGCCGTAGGTGAGGAGCGTCAAGGCGTGAGCGAGCATGGCGCCGCCCACCGCGTCGATGCCGCCCGCGTAGGTCTCGCGGCCGAGCGGGCGCAGCGGCGGATCGGCAAGGTCGCCGCGAGGGACGATGGTGCTGGCGCCCAGGGACTTCAGGTAGTCGGCCCCCTCCGGCCGGCCGGTCACCGCAGCCACCTCGTAGCCGAGCTTGGCGAGGATCGCGGTCGCCACCGAGCCGACGCCGCCGGAGGCGCCGGTGACGAGGATCGGCTTGCCGCCGGGCCGCACGCCGTGGTCCTCCAGCGCCATCACGGCGAGCATGGCGGTGAAGCCCGCGGTGCCGACCGCCATCGCCTGGCGCGCGGTGAGCCCGTCCGGCAGCGGCACCAGCCACTCTCCCTTGACCCGCGCCTTGTCGGCGTAGCCGCCCCACCAGGCCTCGCCGACGCGCCAGCCGGTCAACACCACCGCGTCGCCCGGCTGGTAGCGCGGGTCGTCCGACGCTTCGACCGTGCCGGCGAAGTCGATCCCGGGCACGTGCGGGTAATTGCGCACCAGGCCGCCGCCCCCGGTGACGCACAGCCCGTCCTTGTAGTTCACCGTCGAATGGCTGACGCCCACCGTGACGAGGGGATCGCCGTCCGCGTCGGAGGGCAGCCGCGCCTCGTCGATCTCCTCGACGGAAGCGGAGACCCCGCTGTCCGACTTGTCGACGATCAGTGCCCGCATGGCGCGCCTCCCCTTCCCCGGTTCGTGGCGCGCATCTAGCCCGCGACGCGCGCCTAAGGCGAGGGGTCCCGGTCCGGGTCGTTGCTCGCCGGCCGCGGGCGGCGCAGCGGCAGCACGTTGCCCCGCTTGGTGACGAGCTCCGTCACCCGTGCACCGAGGCTGAGGAGCTGGATCAGCCGCTCGGTGCGCACCGCGCTCATGTCGTCGTACCAGCCGGTGAGGAGCTCGATGAGCCCCGTCAGCTCCTCGATGCGGGCGCGCGCGTAAACGTCGCCCTCCGCGGAGTGCTTGGCCATCTGCAGCTCACGCAACTTGGACAGCGTCGGGTCGATCTCCCGCCGCTTGCGCTCCTCGACGAGGGTGCGGACGATCTCCCAAAGGTCGGTCGGGGTGGTGAAGTACTCCCGGCGGTCACCGGGGAAGTGCTTGAGGCGCACGAGTTGCCAAGCCTGCAGCTCCTTCAGCCCCATGGAAACGTTGGAGCGCGAGAAGCCCAGCCGATCGGCGATGTCCTCGGCGTTGAGTGGATGCTCGTTGACGAACAAGAGCGCGTAGATCTGGCCGACGGTGCGGTTGATGCCCCACCGCGACCCCATCTCGCCGAAGTGCAGGACGAACTCCTCCTGCAAGGGGGGAAGGTTCACGCGTCGCCTCCAGAACCACGCACTCGCGAGCCCGTCCGCGCCCCGATGGACGCGGACGATCCCCCTTATAGTAGGATGGACGCGACCCCGTTTTCACCTGCGAACCTCGGGGCAACCGGCGTGGCGTCCGGTCAATCGTAGCCGACCTCGTTGTAGATGCGCTGCGCCACGTCCGTCATGTCGGCGAACTCGGCGACGGGGAGGTCGTCCGCGACGAAGTCTCCCATCTCCTGCACGGCCTCGGATGGCTCGACCTCGGGCAGGACCGGGTACTCGTCGTTGCCGTCGGCGATGAGCTTCTGCGCCTCGGGCGACAACAGGTACGCGACGAACGCCTTGGCATTGTCGAGGTTCGGCGAGTTCGCGGCGATCCCCATGCCGGAAACGTTGATGTGCGTGCCCGTCGTCTCCCGGTTGGGGAAGACGACGCCGATCTGGTCGAGCCCCTCGGAGAGGCCGGCGACCTCCTTCCGAGCGGCGCGTGCGTAGTAGTAGTGGTTGGAGAGGACGATGTCGCACTCGCCGGAGACGATCGCGCGAAGCTGATCGGTGTCGCCGCCCTCGGGCGCGCGGGCGAGGTTGTCCTTCACCCCCTCGGCCCACTGGCGCGCGGCCTCCTCCCCGTCGTGGATGATGATCGAGGCGAGCAGCCCGAGCATGTAGACGTTGGATGAGGAGCGCGTGCAGACCATGCCTTCGTACTTGGGATCGGCGAGCGCCTGGTACGTCTGCGGCGGGTTGGAGACGTCGTTCTCGTCGTAGAAGATGAGCCGCGCGCGGGTCGTCACCGCAGCCCAGTTCGGCGTCCTGAGGCTTTCGGGGACGACCTCCCCCACCTTCGGAACGTCGAGGGGTTGCAGGAGCCCTGCCTCGTCGGCGCGTCGCAACCGCCCCGCGTCCACCGTGATGAAGACGTCGGCGGGCGACAGTTCCCCCTCCGACATCATGCGCTCGATGAGGATGTCGGCCTCGTCCTCGATGCGGTTGACCTCGATCCCGGTACGCTCGGTGAAGTTGTCGTAGAGCGCCTCGTCCGTGTCGTAGTGCCGCGAGGAGTACAGGTTGACCTCGCCCTGGGCCGCCGCCGGGCCAGCGATCGCCAACACGGCGAGCGTCAAAAGTGTTCTTCTCATTAGGTCCTCCGAGCCTGCGTTGCATGCGGACCTAGTTGCCAGAAGAACTTCGGTCAACGTTCAACGCAAAGATCGGAGTTGGACGAATACAAAAGTAGCTGCCGAACTACATTGAACTAGAACAATGCAATCCTAGTACTCGCGCTCGTAGTACAGGCCGACCGAGGCTTCGTCAGTGAACGCCTCGGCGCGGGCGGTGAGGCCCCGAGTGAGGTCGAGGTTGACGGTGACGCCCGTGGAGCGCGGCCCCGCGCGCACGCCCACGTAGACGTTGTCGGCGATGTAGCGCCCGGCCTCCACGGCGGTGCCGCCGGACGGGGTGGTGATGATCTCGAGGTTGTCGAGGCCGGAGAAGGCACGCACCTGGTCGATGATCGAGGGACCGCTGCCTGCGCCGGCGAGCTCGGCCACCGCGGCGGCGAGCTGGGCGAGCTGGAACGGCGACAGGTCCGCGACCGAGCGGCCGAAGATGAGCTGCGCCAGCACCTCGTCCTGCGGCAGGTCAGGGTCGGACTCGAAGCGGATCTGCGGGTCCCTGGCTGGCCCGTCGACGACGACGCGCACCGTGACCCCCCGGTTCCGCGTCTCGGCGACGAGGCGGATGATCGGGTTGAGGTCGCCGAACAGCGTCACCTCGCCCTCGGTGAGCTCGATGCGCTGGGTGAGGATGACGACGCGGCCGCGGATGAGCTCGAAGCGCCCGACCGGGCTGACGTCGGAGATCGGCCCCGTCAGACGCACCCGCCCGCCGAGCTCCGCGTCGATGCCGCGACCGCGGATGAAGACGCGGCGCGGTGCGTCGATGGTGACGTCAAGGGTGAGGCCCGACGCGCCGTCTCCGCCGTTCGCATCCGGATCTTCGGCGAACGGCCCGGCGTCGGCGCGGCGCAGGGTCTCGAGGACGTCCGGGGGCGTCGCGATGTGCGCGACCTCGAGGAGCGCCGCGGTCCCCGACAGGCGGGTCGGCACGGAGATCTCGGCGCGGTCGACGGCGACGTTGCCGGCGATGGTCGGCCCGGCCGCGAGGGGTCCCGTCACGGTGAGCGAGGCGTCGAAGGTGACCGCGATCAGCCGACCGTCGGCGTAGCGCGCGTTGCGGGCCGTAACGGTGAGGTCGGCGGGGAACCCGTCGCCGAGGCCGATGGAGCCAGCCACCGAGACCGTCCCCTCGCCGAGCGTCGCGGTAAGGCGGTCGATGACGACGCGGTCGCCCGTGAGGGAGGCATCGAGCGAGGCTCCCGTCAGGGACAGGTTGGACTGCGGGTCGGTGAAGGAGACGTTGGCGGCCGACAGGTCGCCGGTGATTTGTGGGTCGGCGAGCGAGCCCGTCGCGCGCGCACGGACCGTCGCGGTGCCGTCGAGGCTCGCGCCCCGCTCGATGAGGAAGCGGTCGGCGAGCGACAAGGGGGCCGTGGCGTCGACGGTGACGTCGAGGCCGGGACCCGACAGCGGCACCGTGCCGGAAGCGGCGACGTCGAGCCCGCCACCGTCCGCCCGCAGCGAGGCGAGCTCGACGGCGCCGTCCGCGAAGGTGCCGGCGACGTCGATGGAGACGGGGTCGACGCCGACGTTGCCCAGCGGTGCCGCCGACACCCCGCGGGCGGCGAGGTCGAAGCGCGCCTGCGGGTCCGCGAGGCTGCCGGACGCGCTCGCCGTGCCCGACAGCGTGCCGGTGATGCCGAGGCCGGGACGCACGCCGTTGGCCAGGCCGAGGGGCAGGTCGGTTACCGTCAAGTCGACGTCGAGGGCCTCGCCGACGCGGCCCTGCGCCGTCACGAGGCCGCCGCCGAGCCGCACCCGCGCGTCCTCGAGCTCCACCGTGCCGTCCGCGAAGGCGCCGTCCGCCTCGATCGCGGCGGGCGGGAGACCGGCGTCGCGGATCGGTTGCGCGGTCACCTCCGGGGCGACGACCTCGAACGTCACCCGTGGATCGCTCGGCGAGCCAGTGGCGACGACGCGGCCCGACAGCGTGCCCGACACCTGAAGCTCCGGCCGCACCGCGTTGACGATGCCGAGCGGCAGCGCGTCGAGCTCGGCGGTGACGTCGAGCGTGTCCGGACCGACGGTGCCGGACGCGCGGACCGCGCCGGTGCCGATGGCGGCCTCGGCGGTCTCGAGGGTCGCGACGCCGTCGGCGTAGCGTCCGGCGACCTCGGCGGAGATGGCGCCGACGCCCGTGCCGTCGAGCCGGCGGGCCGAGGCGTCGGCCACACGAACGGAGAACGTCGCAGAGGGGTCGGCGAGCACGCCGGTGAGGTCCGCCTCGCCCGACAGCGTGCCCGTCAGGCCGAGGTCGGGGGCGACCGCGTCGGCGAGCGCCAGCGGCAGGGCGTCGACGGCGACGTCGAGGTCGAGCGCCTCGCCGACCGTGCCCGAGGCGGTCAGCCGCCCCTCGCCGACGCTCGCCTCGACCCGGTCGAGCCGGGCGGTGCCGTCCGCGAAGCTGCCGGTGGCGACCGCGTCGAGCGCCGGGACGCCGGAGGCGCGCAGCGCGGCCACCGACGCGTCGTCGACGGTGACGTCGAAGGTCGCCCGCGGATCGGCGAGCGTGCCTTGCGCCGCGACGGTCCCCGACAGCGTGCCGGTGGCGTCGAGGTCGGGCCGCACGGCCTCGACCAGCGCGAGCGGCAGGTCCGCGACCTCGGCGGTGACGTCGAGGCTCTCGCCGATCGAGCCGGAGGCGGTGACCGTGCCGCCGCCGACGGTGGTGCGGAAGGTGTCGAGCTGCGCGGTCCCGTCGGCGTAGCGGCCGACGGCGGTGGCGTTCAGCGGCTCGAGCTCGGCCGCGCGCAGCGGCGCGGCGTCGGCCTCGCTCACCCGCACGTCGAAGGTGGCGGACGGCTCGGCGAGGGAGCCGTTGACGGTCGCCTCGCCAGACAGGGTGCCGGACGCCTCGAGCTCCGGCCGCACCGCGTTGGCGAGGGCGAGCGGCAGGTCGCGCACTGAGGCGGTGAGGTCGAGCGCCTCGCCGACGGTGCCGGAGGCCTCGATGGCCCCGCCGCCGACGTTGGTCGAGAAGCGCTCCAAGGTGGCGGTGCCGTCGGCGTAGGAGCCGCGAGCGACGACGGTCAGCGGCTCGATGCCGCGCTCGGCCAGCAGAGCCGCGGTGACGTCGCGCGCCTCCACGTCGGCAGTCGCGGTGGGGTCCTCCCGGGTGCCGCCGACCTCCACGGTGCCGGAGACGACGCCACCCGCCTCGAGGGACGGCCGAACGAGGTTCGCGACGCGCAGCGGCAGGTCCTGAAGCTGCGCGGTGAGGTCGAGCGTGTCGCCGAAGGTGCCCTCCACCACGATGGTGCCGTCCCCGATGGTGAGACGCGTGGCGCCGACGACGATGGTCTGGCCGGAGACGTCGACGGTCGTGGGCTGGGCGAGCCTTGCCTCGAGCCCGCGGTCGGCGAGGCGGAAGGAGGACAGCGCCGCGGCGAAGCCCGCGTCCGTGCGGGTGAGGTCGCCGGCGGCCGACAGGACGCCCGAGCCAAGGTCCGCGTCGAGGGAAAGTGAGGTGGTTGCGCCCTGCCGCTCGGCGACGAGGTCCGCGCTCGGCACGTCGTAGCCCGCGGCGGAGAGGCCACGCAGGCTCGCCCGGCCGTCGAGCGCCGGCACGCCGAACGCGTCGTCCACCACGATGTCGGCGTCGGCCTCGGCCAGCGTGACGCCGGCGACGGAAAGGTCGCGCACGGTGCCGTCGACCGCGACCACCTGGGCGCCCTCGCTCGCCTGCAGCGTCACCTCGGCGTCGATGGCGCCGGACGCCTCCTGCAGCGCGAGCGCGGCGAGGCGCCCGAGGTCCGGCACGTCGACGTCGAGGTTGCCGGTGACGAGGCCGGTGGCGAGGAGCGCGGCGTCGCCGGCGACGCGCGCGCCGGCGACCTCGGCCGACAGGTCCTGCAGCGCGCGGGCGTCGGGGCCGGTGGCGAGCGTCGCGGCGACGGCGATCGGCGCGCCGTCCAGCGTCCCGTCGACCTGGAGCTGCCCGTCGAGGTCGAGCGCGACCTCCGTGGTGCGGTCGAGCGTGCCGTCGAACGCGACCGCGAGGTCGTCGATGCGCTGGTCCTGCACCGTGATGCCGGGGCTCGTGACGCGCGCGGCGACGGAGGGGGCCGTCGGCGCTCCGGTGACGGTGAGCGAGGCCGCGACGGGGCCGGACGCGGCGTCCTCCACCGCGCCGAGGTCGGCGAGCGCGACCTCGGCGGTGAGGCTCGCCTCGGCGTCCGTGACGCGGCCGTCGGCCGACACGGTGAGCTGAGGGTTCGCGAGGCGGAAGTCCTCGAACACGACGCCCGCCTCGGTGTTGGCCGCACGCCCGTCGAGCGTCGTCTGTCCCGCGAGGAGCCCGTCCGCCGCCGCCACGCCCAGCGCGAGGTCGTTCGCCTCGCCGTCGACGGTGAGGTCGAAGGTGCCGTCGAAGCCGATGGTCCCACGCGCGTCGAGGTCGGCGCCCCCGTCGAGGGGCCGTCCCGCGAGGGCGGCGAACGCCGACAGGTCCTCCGCGGCCAGCCGGTAGGTGCCGTCGAGCGCGTCGCCCACGGTGCCGGCGAAGCGCGCCTCCACCGTGTCGGTCACCACCGAGGCGTTGTCGACCGTCACCGGCGCGCCGGCCTGCCACGAGCCGGACGCGTCGATGGCGAGGGCGGAACCGAGCGCGTCGGCGATGCCCGCCCTGTCCGAGCCAAGGCCCTCGGCGTCCCCATCCACGGCGAAGGTGACGCTTCGGGTCGCCGGGTCGGACAGGTTCGCCGCCTCGCCGGTGGCGCGGATCGCCACGGACGGTGCGGCGATCAGTGACGTGTCGAGGTCGGTGAGCGCGATCGTCGCCTCGAACGCATCGCTGCCGCCGCCGAGGGCGACGTCGATGGTGGCGCTGCCGATGGTGGATTCGCCGCCGCCGCCCGGCAGCGGGATCGGCGTCCCGTCCTCGCGCCGGAGCGTGCCGTCGACGGTGAGCGCCGTCGGCACGCCGTCGGGCGCGAGCGCCGCGCTGAACGCGAGCGTTGCGACGCCGGACGCGAGGCGCCCCTCGCTCACCACGATGGAGCCGTCGTCGCGGCGCACCGCGTCCACCACGAGCTCGCTGCCGCCGCCGACGAACGGCTCGTAGAGCTCGGGGACCAGCCGGTCCAACGTGCCCGACAGGTTCGCGCGCAGCCGCAGCCCGTCATCCACACCCTCGATCTCGGTGGTGCCCGACAGCAGCGTGTCGCCGTCCGCGACGAGCGCGATCTCGGCGACGTAGTCCGACAGCGGTCCCTCGCCGGCCACGGTCAGCTGGATGGGCGGCCGCCCCTCGATGTTGAGCGCGCTCGCGACGACGCCGCCCTCCGGCTCGGTGAGGTCGAGGTCGATGGCGAGCTGCCGGCTGTCGTTGTCGAACGAGGCGTCCAGCGTCAGCGAGCCCGGCCGGTCGATCCGCTCGATGGCGACGTCGGTGTCGAGGGCGCCGTCGTCGAGCTCGACCGAACCATTGATGGAGAGCGCCGCTGCCGGGCCGGCAATGCCCTCGGCGATCTCGATGCGCTCGACGGCCAGGCGGTCGAGTTCGATGGCGACCGGCAGGTCCGGCAGCGCGAACTCCTCGGCACCCGGCTCGATGGGGGTGTCGTCCTCGGCCGGCAGCGGCGGTCGGCTGATGAGGATGCGGTCCGCCTCGAGGAGGTCCACGTCGAGCCGCCCCCGCACGAGCGCCAGGCGCGACCACACGAGGTGGACGTCCTCGACGCGCAGCCATACGCCCTCGCGGTCGGCGATGGTGATGTACTCGATCATGACGTCCGAGGAGAGCGCGCCGTCGATGGGGCCGAGGTCGATCTGCCGGTCGGGCGTCGAGATCTGCCGCTCCACGAAGCGCACGAAGCGGCCCGACTCCTCCTCCTCCTGCGCGAGCGCGATGCCGGCACAGGCGAGGCCGATGCCGAGGAGGGCGATCAGGATGCGGCGCATGGCGCTCCCTCGGTGGCGGCCGCGTCGGGCATCAGAACGCCTGCCCGAGGCCGAGGTAGAAGGCGACGGCAGGGTCGCCGTCGAACGGGTCGAGGGGGAACGCGACGTCGGCCCGCAGCGGACCGAGGCCGGTGCGATAGCGCAGGCCGAGCCCGACGCCCACCTTCAGCGGCTCGGAGAAGTCCGGCAACTCGTCCTCGAAGGCGTTGCCGACGTCGACGAAGGGGACGACGCCGATCTTGTCGGTGACGCGGATGCGCGCCTCCAGCGAGCCCTCGAGGTAGCTGCGCCCGCCGACGACGTCGTCGTCATCGTCGCGCGGTCCGACGCCCTTGTACGGGTAGCCGCGGATCGAGCCGCCGCCGCCGATGTGGAACAGCTTGGTCGCCGGCGTCTCGTCGTAGGGTGTGCCGAAGATCGAGCCGACGGCGCCCCGCGCGGCGAGCACCAGTCGGTCGTCGGCGAGGCCGTAGTACACCGAACCCTCCACCTCGGTGATGCCACCGACGTTGGAGTTGACCGCCTCGTAGAACGGCTCGAGGCGCAGGCTCGCGCGGTAGCCGCGGGTCGGATCGTAGCGGTCGTTGGAGCCGTCGTACTCCACCGTCACCGGCAAGGACAGGAACACGAAGTCGCCATCGCCCACCTCGGTCTCGTCGATGGTGGACACCTCGACCGAGCCGAACGCGGACACGGTGAGGCGCTCGGTGACGCGGTTTGTCAGCCCTGCGCGGGCGCCGACGGTGCGTGCGCGGAAGGTGTCGGGGGCGAGCTGCTCGGCGAACAGAAGTGCGGTGAAGTCCGTGTAGGGCGTGAAGACGCCCGGCTTGATGAAGGTCGCAGCGACCCGGTAGTTGTAGAGGTCGGGGTCCTCACCGTTGATGCCGCCGACGCTGGCGCGCAGGTCGAGCTTCTCGGCGCGGCCGAACAGGTTGCGGTGGCGCCAGTACGCCTCGCCGCCGATGCCGTCGAGCGAGGAGAACTTCACGCCGGCGCCGAACACGCGGGGCGGCCGCTCGGCGAGCTGCAGATCGACGTCGAGCGTGCCGTCCGGGCCGATGGCGTCCGCCTCGACGATGCGGATGGCGCGGAACACCTCGAGCCGCCGGAGCTGGTCGCGCGCGCGCTCAAGGTCGTCCGGGTCGAACGGCTCGCCGGGCTCGATGCCGGCGTAGTACGCGACGAAGCCGGGGTCCATGCGGGTGGTGCCGGACACCGTCGTCGTCCCGAACACGGCGGGCCGGCCCGGCTCGACGGCGATGCCGACGTCGAGCGCGTCGTCGTCATGCCGGGCGGTGGCGTCGCGGTCCGCGATCGCCGCCTTGGGGTAGCCGAGCTCGCGCCAGCGGCCGACCAGCGCGGCCTCGGACGCGAGCACCACGCCCGACAGCGCCGGCTCACCGGGCCGCAGTCCGAGCTCCTCGACGGTCTTCGGGACGTCGTCGTCGTCCGGGACCTCGCCTGGCCGGTTGGCGATGTCCACGTCGGCGAACGCGTAGACCGGGCCAGGGTCCACCGTGACGTACACCTCGGCCGCCTCGCCGAGCGTGGTGTCGATGGGGAGCGTCGCCGCCTCGCGTCCGTCCACGAGGATGGAGATCGTCGGTCCGTAGCGCCCGTCGGCGTAGAGCGCGGCGAGGATGCGTTGGTAGTCCGACTGCGCCCGGGCGATGAGCGCGCCCGCGCCGGGGCTCGGCTCGTCGCTCTCCTCCTCCAGCGCCGAGGCGCGCTCGATGCGCCGTGTCAGCCCGCGGTCGTCGCCGAACACCTCGAACTCTACGGTGTAGGCGACGCCGCCCTCCGGCACCTCGGGCTCGTCCTCGAAGAAGCGGTAGCCGAAAATCTCGATGGCGAGCGCCGGCGCCGGGAGCGCGAGCAGCGTGACGAGCGCCACGCACGCGTATCGAACCAGTTGGGACAAGGACGCTCCACACCACGACGCCATTCACTTGTGAAGCGGTCTACGTCTCAAGCAAGCTCGCGGGCAGGCTGGCGGACATCGTCGCCGGCCGTTGCGACTATCGCGCAACAGTCGTGCGAGGGAGCGCTGGCGCGATCGCCACGGATGTGGAAGGACGGAGCGGACTGCGTGTGGAGCAGCCCATGATCGAGCCTTGGCTGACCTTCCTCAGCGTGTGGGCCCTCACCTACGCCCTCGTGTTCGGCTCCTACCTGGCGTTCGGCTGGGCATTCACCGTTTGGGCGCGGGGTCGGGGGGAGCGCAAGATCCAGCCGCGGCGGGACGGGCTCAAGCGGCGCGACGCGGAGATCCGCGCCTCGGCCCGCTCCCTCGTCGTCACCTGCGCGTGCTTCGCCGGGGGGCTCACCCTCGCCACTTATGGCGTGCGGCTGTTCGACGCCGCCTCGCTGTCCTGGTGGTCGGCGCCTTTGATGTTCGCCGCCTCCGTCGTGCTGTTCGACGCGTGGTTCTACGCCGTGCACAGGCTCGCCCACACCGCGCCGTTCAAGCGCTGGCACCTCCTGCACCACCAGTCGGTGGCGCCGACGGTGTGGAGCAACTACTCCGACACCGCCTTCGACGCCTTCACCCAGCAGGGCTACTTCCTGGCGATGCCGCTGCTCACGCCTTTCCCGGTGGAGGTGTTCGTCGTGCACCGCGTGTTCGACCACTTCAACGGCATGATCGGCCACTCCGGCTACGAGGTGGCGGCGGGTCCGGCCTCGCGCGCCCCCTGGCCACTGGCGTCGGTGACCTTCCACGACATGCACCACGCGACGTTCAGCACGAACTATGCCAACCACTTCTCGTTCTGGGACCGGGTGTTCGGCACGATCCACCCGGACTACGACCGGCGCATGGCGGTCTGGGAGGCCCCCGCCGCGGCGCCGGCGGAGGCCCTGCGGGGGCGCAGCCACTCGTAGAGCACGAGGCCGGGTCCGGACGTGACCCCGTGGGCCACGAGCGAGGCGGCGACCACCGCGCTCGTCACCTCCCAAGCGGTGGCGTCCCCGGTCTCCTCGCGCACGAGGAGGGCGTAGTACATCGCCGCGACCCCCATCGGTCCGAACCAGCCGAGGAAGGCGACGTCGGGCCGCGCCAGCCCTGCCCCGAGCGCTGGGCGCAGGACGAGGAGGGAGAGGGGTCGACGCACGAGGAGGATCAGCACGGCGAAGAGGAGGAGCTGCGGTCCGCGCTCCAGCCACGCCGCCACGGGGAGCGCGGCGCCGAACAGCACGAAGATCGGCAGGTTGACGAGGTTCGCGATGGTCTCCTGCACGTCCCCTTCGCTGCGCTCGTCCTGCCTGTCGATGATGAAGCGGAAGGCGACGCCGGCCGCGAAGGCGGCGAGGATGCCGTCCGACCCGGCGAACGTCGCAAGGGCGAGCGCCCCCAAGGACAGCGCGACGGACATGCCGAACAGCGAGTGACGCTGGACCCAGCCCACGTGGGACGCCTCCGACAGCAGCGCGCCGGCCGCCGCCCCGGCGAGCGCGCCGAGGAGCACCGCGATCGCGATCCCGACGACGAGCGCGTCCCACACCCACTGGCGCCACAGGTCGCCGTCGCCCGGCGTAAGGAGGGCGACGGGCAGGAGGACGATGGCGTAGGCGAGGCCGTCGTTGGCGCCCGACTCCAGGGAGAGCGTGGAGCGGGTGCGTCCGGGCAGCGCGCGCTCGGCCGCCTCGCCGGTGACGATGGAGGACGCGACGACGGGATCGGTCGGGGCCAGCACCGCGCCGATGGCGAGCCCAGCGAGGAGCGGCACGCCGAGCACCTCCACCGCGAGCCCGGCGCTTGCAAGCCACATGAGGACCATGCCGACGGTGACGAGCAGCGCGACGGGGCGCAGCACCCGGGCGTAGTCTCCGATGGGCGTTCGCAGCGCGATGCCCGTCACGCTGATGGCGAGCGTGATGCCCGCGGCGTGCATGACGATCGCATGGCTGTTCGGCCACATGGCCGGGTCGATCAGCCCGAGCGCCTGCGGTCCGACGGCAAGGCCGATGGCGAAGGCGAGGAGTGGCGTCGACAGCGGGGCGCGCTCGATGGTGGCCGAGACGAGGCCGAGCGCGATGACGGCCACGGCACAGATCCCGATCGTGAGGTTCATCTGCTCCATGCCGGCGCGAACGGTACCAGCGACGGGCCCGTTCCGCCCTGACGCGAACCGCGGCGTTTTGCTATGGCAGCGCCTTCGTGGATCACGAGGCCTCGCGATGAGCTACATGCCCTGCCCCGACCCAGCACCCGGAGATGCGCGGGCCGCCGACGCGATCGAGACCGTCATCATCCCCCGCGCCCGCGACCTCGGCGGCTTCGAGGTGCGCCGCGCGCTGCCCTCGCCGAAGCGCCAGATGGTCGGCCCGTTCATCTTCTTCGACCAGATGGGACCGTCCGAGTTCGTGCTCGGCGAGGGGATCGACGTGCGGCCGCACCCGCACATCAACCTTGCCACCGTGACCTACCTGTTCGACGGGGAGATCATGCACCGCGACTCGCTGGGCACCGAGATCGCGATCCGGCCGGGCGCGGTGAACCTCATGACCGCGGGGCGCGGCATCGTCCACTCCGAGCGCACGGCGCCGGACGTCAAGTCGCGCGGCGCGAGGCTCTTCGGCCTGCAGACGTGGGTGGCGCTGCCGCGCGAGCACGAGGAGATGGAGCCTGCCTTCAAGCACCACGGCGCGGACGAGCTGCCCGTCGTCGAGGCGGACGGCGTCCGCGCGCGCCTTGTGGCGGGATCGGCGTGGGGCGCGACGTCGCCGCTGCGCGCGCAGTCCGACATGATCTACGCCGACGTGGCGCTCGCCCCCGCCGCCGCCGTCCCGGTGGACGCATCCTACGAGGAGCGCGCGCTCTACACCGTCGCCGGCAGCATCGAGATCGGCGGCCAACGCCACGAGCCGGGCGCCCTCCTGGTGCTGCGCCCCGGCGATCCGATCACGGTGCGCAACGTCGGCGAGGGCGAAGCCCGCTTCGCGCTGGTCGGCGGCGCGACGATGGACGGCCCACGCTACATCTGGTGGAACTTCGTCTCCTCGCGCCGCGAGCGGATCGAGCAGGCCAAGGCGGAGTGGAAGGCCGGCCGCTTCGACACCGTGCCCGGCGACGCGGAGGAATTCATCCCGCTGCCGGAGTAGGGGAAGGTGTGGTGCGACGGGGCGGGGGTTCATCGCCCCGGCGTCCCCGACACGGCCCGCGGCGACGCCCGTCCCCTTGACGCACATCACACTTTCAACGGCGCGCGCCACTCGCGCGCCGTTGTCTTCGAGGGGCTCGCCGACTACCGTGCCGGCGAGAGGGCGTAACGCCCCGCACCAGGGAGGACGTTGATGATCCGCACCACGCTCGTCGCCACGACCGCGCTCGGCCTAGGGCTCGCCGCAGCATCCGCGCAGGAGTTCACGCTGCGCATCCAGAACCACCAGAGCCCGGAGTCGCTGTCCGGCAAGAACATCGCCCAGTGGGTGGACGACGTGGAGACGATGTCGGGCGGACGCGTCGACATCGAGATGTTCTACTCGTCCGCGATCGTGAAGTCGGCCGAGACCTTCGACGCTGCGATCAGCGGCATCGTCGACGGGGACTTCACCAACGCCTCGTACCTGACGGGCAAGGACCCGGCGTTCCAGTTCGTCTCGGACGTGATGGGCGGCTACGAGACCCCATGGCAGTTCTACGCCTGGCTCTACGAGGGCGGCGGCATGGAGCTCACCCAGGCGCTCTACGAGGAGTACGGGATGTACCTCCTCGGCTGGCAGATCCCGGGACCGGAATCGCTCAACGCCTCGGTGCCGCTGACGGGCCCGGAGGACCTCAAGGACTGGAAGTTCCGCTCGCCGCCGGGCATGGAGACGATGATCTTCGAGACCCTCGGCGCCTCGCCCATCGTCATCGACTTCACCGAGGTGTTCACCTCGCTCGAGACCGGCATCATCGACGGCGCGGACGTCTCCAACGTGTCCACGAACCGGTCGATGGGCATCTACGACCTCGTCAAGCACACCACCTACCCGGGCTTCCACTCGATGCCCGCCGACCACTTCTCGATCAACCTCAACGTCTGGAATGGGCTGCCCGAGGACATCCAGCGCATCATGGAGGTGGCGGCGCAGAAGAACTCGTTCCGCACGACCCTGGACTACTCGGTGGACATCCAGAACGCGGTCAACGAGCTGCAGGGCGAGGTGACGTTCCATGATTGGTCGGAGGAGGATCGTGCGACCTTCCGCGAAGGGGCGCGGCAGGCGTGGAGTGAGTTCGCGACCACTGAGCAGGCGAAGGCGCTGGTCGACAAGCACCTCGAGTTCATGAACGAGATCGGCCTCGTCACCACCGGCGCGCAGTAGGCCGCGCGCCGGCGTCTCGACCCTTCGAGCCGAGCCGAGCGTTCTTCACCGGACGCTCGGCAGCCCCTCAACCGTCAGTCGTCGTCCTCGTAGGTCGGGTAGGCTTCCAGCTCCTCCTCGGTGGCGTCGATGTACACGCGCACGTCCTCGCCTCGGTACACGGCGACCTGATCGAGGGGGACGATGATCTCCTTGTCGCCGATCCCGAGGAAGCCGCCGATCTCGAGCTCGAGGTAGGTGGTGCCAGCGGTGTCGGTGGTCATGTCGTCGACGCTGCCGATGTTCTCGTTGGTCACCGTGGACCAGACCTCAGCATCCTCGATCTCGTCCTCGCCGAGGGGCTGCGCGACGACGTCGACACGCTCATAGCCCCCGACCTCCACGGTCGGCGCGGTCAGCATGATGTCCGTCTCGGGGACCACGACGGTCTCCTGTGCGACGGCGGGAGCGGATACAAAGGCGCAGGCGAGCACGGTCGCCGTGACAATACGCATGAAGTCCTCCTAGTGATGTGGAATGGGGAAGAACTCCCATCGCTGTAATCAAGTTCCTGCGCCTCATGCTTCTCGTTGCGGCAAAGCCGACGCTCGGCTAGCGTCGCCGCGGCGTCGTCGACGCAGAAAGCTGGCGGAGTCCAGCGCAATGGGAGGATCACATGAACCGTACGATCATGGCCGGCGTCGCGCTCGCCGCCTTCGGCGCGACGGCCGTGTCGGCTCAGGATGCCGAGTTCACGCTGCGCATCCAGACGCACCACTCGCCGGAGTCCATCGCCGGCAAGAGCGCGGCGCAGTTCTACGACGACGTAGAGACCATGTCGGGCGGGCGCATCGCCATCGAGCCGTTCTACGCCTCGGCCGTCGTGAAGTCGGCGGAGACGTTCGATGCGGCGATGAACGGCATCCTCGACGGCGACCTCACGTCGGGCGCCTACCAGACCGGCAAGGACTCGGCCTTCCAGTTCGTCGGCGACCCCATGGGGGGCTACGACACGCCGTGGCAGATGTACGCCTTCCTGTACAACGGCGGCGGGCTCGAGGCGGCGCAGGCGCTGTACAACGAGTACGGCATGCAGCTCATCGGCTGGTGGATCGCCGCGCCCGAGTCGCTCGCATCCGCCCGGCCGCTGACGTCGCCGGCGGACCTTGAGGGGTGGAAGTTCCGCTCGCCGCCCGGGATGCAGACGCAGATCTTCGCCGACCTCGGCGCCTCCCCCATCGTGATGGACTTCACCGAGGTGTTCACCTCGCTGGAGTCCGGCATCATCGAGGGGGCGGACATGTCGAACCTGGCGGTGAACAAGTCCTCCGGCCTCTACGACGTCGTCAAGCACGCCACCTTCCCCGGGTTCCACTCCATGCCGGCGGACCACTTCGCCATCCGCAAGGACCTCTGGGACTCCATGCCCGAGGACCTGCAGCGGATCATCGACGTCGCCATGCAGAAGCTCGCCTTCCGCATCACGTTGACCGGCTCGGTGGAGACGCTGCAGGCCGCCTCCGACCTCGAGGCCCAGGGCGTGACGATCCATGACTGGTCGCAGGAAGACCGGCGCACGTTCCGCGAGGCCGCAGTCGCCGCATGGAGCGACTTCGCCACCACCGACGCCGCGCGCGAGCTGATCGACCTGCACAAGGAGTTCCAGGCGACCATCGGGCTAACCGACGACCGCTAGGCGCCGGCCCAACAGCCACGATCGTTGCGGCAGGCACGCGGTTTGGCTAACCTTACGAAAGCCTTGGGACGGCGCTGCAGAGCGTGCGACGCCGTCCCAGGAACGACCATGAGAAGCCGGGCGACCCAACGCCTGCGCCATAGGGAGAGACCATGATCCGCACACTTGTGGCCGGCACCGCCGTCGCCGCACTCGCCTCGGGCGCCCTCGCGCAGGATGCCGAGTTCACCCTGCGCATCCAGACGCACCTGTCGCCCGAGTCCTTGTCGGGCCGCAGCGCGGCGCAGTTCTTCGACGATGTGACGACGATGTCGGGCGGGCGCATCGCCATCGAACCGTTCTACTCGTCGGCCGTGGTGAAGTCCGTCGAGACGTTCGACGCGGCGGTCAACGGGATCCTCGACGCCGACATGACGGGCGGCGCGTACCAGACCGGCAAGGACCCCGCCTTCCAGTTCGTCGGCGACCCCATGGGGGGCTACGACACGCCCTGGCAGATGTACGCCTTCCTGTACAACGGCGGCGGCCTGGAGGCAGCGCAGGCGCTGTACAACGAGTACGGCATGCAGCTCATCGGCTGGTGGATCCCCGGCCAAGAGTCGCTCGCCTCGTCGAGCCCGATCGCGGACCCCGCGGCGCTCGAGAACTGGAAGTTCCGCTCGCCGCCGGGGATGGAGACGATGATCTTCGCCAACCTTGGCGCATCGCCCATCGTGATGGACTTCACCGAGGTGTTCACCGCGCTGGAGTCCGGCATCATCGAGGGGACGGACCACTCGAACCTGTCCACCAGCCAGTCGGTCGGGATCTACGACGTCGTCAAGCACGCCACGTACCCCGGCTTCCACTCGATGCCGGCCGACCACCTCGCGATCCGCAAGGACGTGTGGGATGCGATGCCCGAGGACCTGCAGCGCATCCTCGACGTCGCCATGCAGAAGCTCGCCTTCCGCACGACGCTTGCCTACCAGGTGGATATCCAGCGCGCCGCGAACGAGCTCGAGGCGGCCGGCGTCACCATGCACGACTGGTCCGAGGAGGACCGCCGCACCTTCCGCGATGCGGCGATCGCGGCGTGGGACGAGTTCGCGACGACCGAGCAGTCGAAGGCCATGGTCGAGCAGCACAAGGAGTTCCTCACGACCATCGGCCTGTTCGGCGACGGCTCCAGCGAGGCCGACGCTAACACCGGCGCCTCAGGCGGCACGTCTCAGTAGGCGGGCGCGACGCCCGAGCCGCCGGCGGCTCGGGCGTCCGATGGTGAAGGCATGGGGACGGCGCCCTGAGGGCGGTCCCGGCGGAGGACGCCAGTGATCGAGGTGAGACCCAAGACCGCGATCGACTACATCAGCCTCGGCATCAGCCGGGTCGGCATGTTTCTCGTCGCCGTCATCGTCGCGATCATGTTCTACGAAGTGGTCATGCGCTACTTCTTCGAGAAGCCGACGCTGTGGGTCAACGAGATGAGCCTATGGATCGGCGGGTTCATCTACCTCCTCGCGGCGCTCTACGTGCTACAACAGCGTGGGCACATCCGCATCACGCTGCTCTACGATGCGGTGCCGCGCTGGCTGCAACGGGTGTTCGACGTCATCTCGACCGTGTGCATCGTCATCTTCGGGGCGATGATCATCCACGGTGGGTTCAACGAGGCGGTCCAGAAGTACGACCGGTGGGAGACCTTCGGCACCGCCTGGGATCCGCCGATCCCCGCGACGATGAAGCCCGCCATCCTCATCATCGCCGCGCTCATCATCTTGCAGGCGATCGCCAACCTCATCGCGGACTGGAACGAGACGCCGGTGCCGGAGGGCCACGTGGACGCGGACGAGGTGGGCGAGCTGAAGAGCGCCTACCGCCAGACCGTCACCGATCGGCACGACTAGGATGGCCGCTGGCGTCAGGGGTCGAGCGCACCGGCTACAAGGCGCGGTGCGCTGGCCCTGCGCCGGGCCGTCGTCGCCCGCGTCGTCGATGCGGGGCCGTCCCTCAGCGCCAGCGGGGCGCCTTCCTGCCCACATTTCCTCGAAGAGGCGTCGCCGCGCCGCGCCACAGAGCATTTGATGCCCTTCATCCCCTGGCTGATCGCCCTCCTCGTCGCCCTCGCCGCCTTCATCGTTCTTTCGGTCCGCCGGCAGGACGTGGCGGCGGCCATCCTCCTCGCAGTGGCGGCGACCGTGCTCATCTTCGTCCTGCCTCCCGAGGTGGCGAGCGGGCCGAATACCCAACCCCTGCGGGACGCGTTCTGGGCCGCCTACGCCGGCCTGCCGAAGGTCTCCGGCGTGGCGATCGCGCCGCTGTCGGTGCTCGTCCTCGTCGGCATCATCGTGCTCCTCGCCATCGGCATGCCGCTGGGCTTCGCGTCGGGTTTCCTCGCCGTCGCGGTGCTGTACTTGAAGTTCGGGCCGGACGTGCTGTTCCGCGAGTTCGGCACCGGCCCGTTCTCGATCCTGTCCCAGCGCATCTACGGGTTGATGACGGACTACGTCATCATCTCGGTGCCGCTGTTCATCTTCATGGCCTCGCTGCTCGAGCGCTCCGGCCTCGCGCGAGACATGTACACCTCGCTCAACGTCTGGCTGTCTCGCACGCGCGGCGGCATCGCGCTGGTGACGTCGATCATGGCGATCATCATGGCGGCGATGAGCGGCATCATCGGTGGCGAGGTGGTACTCCTCGGCCTCATCGCGCTGCCGCAGATGCTGCGCCTCGGCTACAACCAGAACCTCGCCATCGGCACCATCTGCGCCTCCGGCTCGCTCGGCACGATGATCCCGCCGTCCATCGTCCTCATCATCTACGGCTTGGTGACGGAGACCTCGATCCAGGCGCTGTTCACCGCGGCGTTCCTGCCGGGCTTCATCCTCGCCGCGTGCTACTTGATCTACATCGTCGTGCGCACGCAGCTGAACCCGTCCCTCGCCCCGCTCCCTGATACGCACGACGACGACCTCGTCGGCTGGTCGAAGCCCGTGCGCTTCCTCGCCTTCGTGCTGACGCTCGTCTCGTTCGCCAGCCTCGTCGCGGCGGCCCTCGTCTACGCCCAGTCGACCTTCGGCGCGCGCACCACCGGACTGTTCCTCGCCGCCCCACTCGACGACGTGACGTTCCTCCTCGCCGTATCCGTCGCGGCGGCGCTGGTGCTGTTCGCCGGCTTCGGCGCGGGCCGCGCGGTGGAGTCGTGGAACATGGGCAAGGGCCTCGTCGCGCCCCTCGTCGTCGTGTTCGTGGTCCTGGGGTCGATCTACGGCGGCGTGACCGGCATCACCGAGGCGGCGGGCATGGGCACCGTCGCGGTCCTCATCTTCATCGTGCTGCGCGGCGAGATGACGTGGCCGCTGTTCTACCAGTCGCTGCAGCGCACGTTCAAATCCACCGGCACGATCTTGATGGTGACGTTCGGCGCCACCGCGCTCGCCGGGGCGTACTCCATCGCCGGCGGCCCGGCCTACGTCGCCAACCTCATCACCGGGGCGGAGCTGGCGCCGATGACCGTCATCCTCATCATGATGGCGATCTTCCTGTTCCTCGGCGCGCTGATGGACTGGGTCGGGATCGTGCTCCTCGTGATGCCGGTGTTCCTGCCCATCGTGCTGCAGCTCGACCTCGGCCTCTCGCCGACGGAGGTGCGCATCTGGTTCGGCATCCTGTTCTGCGTGAACATGCAGGTGTCGTTCCTGTCGCCACCGTTCGGGCCGGCCGCGTTCTACCTGAAGTCCGTCGCACCACCGCACATCACGCTGCCGCAGATCTTCCAGGGCTTCCTGCCCTTCATCGTGCTGCAGCTCTTCGTCCTGATGCTCGTCGTGCTGTTCCCCGCGCTGACGCTTGTCTTCGTGTGAGCCGGGCCGGCTACTCGGCGGCCTTGATGGTGGCGACCTCCTTCTCGCCCTCGCGGCGGGCGCGCTCGATGGCCTCGACCACCTTGGCCTTGGCCTCCTCCACGTCGCCCCAGCCGAGCATCTTGACCCACTTGCCGGGCTCGAGGTCCTTGTAGTGCTCGAAGAAGTGCTGAATCTGCTCGATGGTGATCTGCGGCATGTCCTGGTAGGAGCGCACGTTCTCGTAGCGCCGCGTGAGTTTGGTGACCGGGACGGCGAGCACCTTCTCGTCCACCCCTCCGTCGTCCTCCATGTTGAGCACGCCGATGGGCCGCGCGTTCATCACCGCGCCGGGCGCGATCGGCCGCGTCGAGGCGATCATCACGTCGAGCGGGTCGCCGTCGTCCGATAGCGTGTGCGGGACGAAGCCGTAGTTCACTGGGTAGCGCATGGACGTGTAGAGGAAGCGGTCGACCCATAAGGTGCCGGACGCCTTGTCGAGCTCGTACTTGATGGGCTCGCCGCCGACGGGCACCTCGATGATGACGTTGACGTCCTCGGGCGGGTTCGTGCCGATGGGGATCGCGTCGATGCGCATGACCTGCTCCCTTGGTGGACGACACCCCGTGCGCCGACCGTTGGGCGCGCCTATCACGCTCACGCAACGGCGCGAAGTCCTTGGCTCAGCCAGCAGCCCGCACCTCCGCGCGCTTGTCGTCGAGCACGTCGCGCAGGATGTCGACCAGACAACGCCTCGGCGGCCAGTCCATGAGCCGCGAGATGCGTTCGGTGCGCGTGGTGGCGACGGGGATCTCGTTCGGTCGGAGCCTCGCGGGGTCGACCTCGACGGCGACGTCCACGGTCGCGAGCCGCAACAGGACGTCGAGCATGGCCTCGATGGGGGTCGCGACGCCGCGCGCGACGTTGAGGAGGGTGCGCTGGGGCAGCCGATCGGCCATGGCGAGGAGCCTGACGTAGGTCGCCGCAACGTCGGCCACGTGGAGGAAGTCGCGTGCCGCCTTGAGGTTGCCGACCTTGAGGCGGGGCGGGACGAGCCCGGCCTCCATCCGGGCGAGCTGCGCGGCGAATGAGGGGATCGCGAAGTTCTCGGACTGCCCCGGGCCCGTGTGGTTGAACGGGCGGGCGAGGATCAATTTGACGCTCGCCGGGAGCGTCGCGACGAAGGCGTGTTCGGAGGCGAGCTTGGAGCACGCGTAGGGTCCGTTCGGGCGGGGCACGGTCGCCTCGTCCACCGCGCCACCGACGAGGGCGCGGCCGTAGACCTCGGCGGTGCTCGTGGCGAGGACGAGGGCGTCCGGCACGTGCTGCGCTACGGCGCGCGCGACCCAGAGCGAGGCGTCGACGTTGTCGCGCCACACGGCGTCCGGGTCGCGCCGCGCAAGCCCGACCGAGGAGTACGCGGCGAGGTGGACGACGATGCCCGGCGCGGCGTCGCGCACGAGGCGGTCGGTGGCGGCACGGCCGGTGAGGTCCACGGCAGCGCCTCCCGCAGGCGCGGGGGGCGAGCGCACGACCTCGACGAGCGCACGGCCCGGGAACGCCTCGCGCAGCATCGGCGCGATCGTGCGGCCGACGAACCCCGCGCTGCCGGTCAACAGGATGGGGCGTGCGGACATCGAGCGACGGGTCCGGGCGAGGAGGGCGGGCAAGGCGCGGTGCTGAGGCGGCGACCGGCATAGGCGAGCGCGGTCCTGCCGTCCATCGGTGCCAGGCTGGTCAACGGCGCCGTGGCGCGCTTAATGGGCCCGGTCAGCGCACGGTGGGGGTTCAGATGGCAACGACCGATGAGTTGGAACGCGAGGCGAGCGCGTCGGTCGCGCCCGTGTTCGTGCGGCTCGATCCGGTGGACGACGTCGTCACGGTGACGCGTCCGCTCGAGGCGGGTGCAACCGTCGAGGGGGTGGCCACAGGATCCCTCATTCCGCGCGGGCACAAGGTGGCGACGCGCGACGTCGCCGCCGGCAACCAAGTGCGCAAGTACGCCCAAGTGATCGGTACCGCCAAGCGCGACATCGCCGCCGGCGAGCACGTGCACGACCACAACCTCGCCTTCGTGGCGACGGCCGGCACCTATCGCTTCGGCACAAACCTTCGTCCCGCAGCGAAGCCGGCGCGCGAGGACACCTTCGCCGGTTACCGGCGGGCGTCAGGCGCGGTGGGCACGCGCAACTACATCGCCCTCCTCACCAGCGTGAACTGCTCGGCGACCGCGGCGCACAAGATCGCCGACCACTTCACCCCGGAGCGCCTGGCCGCCTACCCCAACGTCGACGGCGTCGTCGCCTTCGCCCACGGGACGGGCTGCGGCATGGCCGGCTCCGGCGACGGCTTCGCCGCGCTCCAGCGCGTCATGTGGGGCATCGCGCGGCACCCGAACCTCGGCGGCGTCGTGATGGTCGGCCTCGGCTGCGAGATGAACCAGATCGCCTGGCTCCTGGAAGCCTACGGCCTGAAGGAGGGGCCGACCTTCGCGGCGATGAACATCCAGGACGTCGCGGGGCTGCGCCGCACGGTGGCGGCCGGCATCGCCAAGGTCGAGGCGATGCTGCCGCTGGTGAACGACGCCGGCCGCGAGCCGTGCCCGGCCGCAAGGCTCACCGTGGCGCTGCAGTGCGGCGGGTCGGACGCCTGGTCGGGCATCACCGCCAACCCCGCCCTCGGCCACGCCTGCGACCTCCTGGTCGCCCAGGGCGGCACTGGCGTGCTGGCCGAGACGCCGGAGATCTACGGCGCGGAGCACCTCCTCGCCGAGCGCGCCGCGACGCCCGAGGTCGGCGAGCGGCTCATCGCGCGCATTAGGTGGTGGGAGGATTACGTGGCGCGCAACAAGGGGTCCATGGACAACAACCCCTCGCCAGGCAACAAGCGCGGCGGCCTGACGACGATCCTGGAGAAGTCCCTCGGCGCGGCGGCGAAGGGCGGCACGACGCCGCTGACGGGGGTCTACGAGTACGCCGAGCCCATCGCGGCGCCGGGCTTCGCGTTCATGGACTCGCCGGGCTACGATCCCGCCTCGGTGACGGGCCAGATTGCGTCGGGCTGCAACGTCGTCGTCTTCACCACCGGGCGCGGCTCGGCGTTCGGCTCCAAGCCCGCGCCGACCATCAAGGTAGCGACGACGCGCGAGCTCGCCCGCACGATGGACGAGGACATGGACGTCGACGCCGGCACGATCCTCACGGGCGAGGCGAGCGTCGAGGAGGTCGGCCGGCAGATCTACGAGCGCATCCTCGCCGTCGCCTCGGGCGAGGCCACGAAGTCCGAGGCCCAGGGGCTCGGCGACCACGAGTTCGTGCCTTGGCAGATCGGCGCGGTGATGTAACCCGTCAGCAGACCACGAGGCTCCCATGCGCCAAGCTGTCATCCACATCGGCTCGCTCAAGACCGGCTCGACGTCCGTGCAGGACTCGTTCAGCCGAGCACGGGCTGCGTTGGCCGCGCGAGGACTGCACTACGCGTCGATGGCGCGGAACCACGCGTTCCTGTCCTTCTCGCTGCGCTACGCCGACCGGTTCGGCTTCGACGACGCACAGAACAAGTGGTCCGGGGCGACGGCGCAGAAGGCGCTGCACCGGCTGAACCTCGCCAAGGCGGAGGCCGCGGACTTCAGTGACGGCACGTTCATGTTCTCCACCGAGTCGCTGTTCAAGTCCACGCCAAGGCGCGCGGCCATCCTGAAGGAGATGGCGGACGAGATGTTCCCGGGGATCCCCGTGAAGATCCTCGCCTACATCCGCCACCCCGTGGGGTACACGATCAGCAACGGGCAGGAGCGCATCAAGCGTACCTACGCCACCTCTGCTGATGTCGAGGCGGAGGGGTACGACGGACACCTGCGTCGCGGCATCGAAACCTTCGCGAAAACGTTCGGCCGCGATGCGCTCGTGCTGCGGTCCTACGACGAGGCAGTGGCGAAGCTCGGCGCCGTGGAGCACGACGTGCTCGAGACGCTCGGGGTCTCCGACGCCGCGCAGGCGCTCGAGATCAGGCGCAAGAACACGTCGCTCTCGATGAACGCGGTCCAGGTGGCCGACGCGCTGAACCGCAAGCTCAAGGCCGAGAACGTACCGCTGCAACGGGCGCAGCGCACCATGAAGGCAAGGCTCCTGCGCAAGCTGGAGGGACCGAAGTTCGCCCTCAGCGCTGCGGCCCTCGATCGCCTGCGCGAGCAGTCGAGGGCGGACGTCGACTGGTTCGGCGAGGCGTTCGGGCTAGTGCTGCCCGAGCCGAAGGTCACGACCCGCGAGGCGCTCGCCCCCGAGATGCTGCGGGAGAAGCAGGCGACTCGACGGGCCAATGCGTTCGCCAACCGCGTCAAGGCGGCAAACGAGCGCCAAGCTCGCCAGCCCGAGGAGGACGATGAGACGGCGGACGATTGACCGACGGTGCCACGCACGTCCGCGGATGCGATCCGCTGATGTTGCGCCTGCGGGAACGAATTCACGCTTGATTGCCGTACGACCATCACGCATTGTTGCGAGGTGCGACCATAGCGCGCACCATTGACGGACCGGGCGACGGGCCCGAGCGGCAGCGGAAGCATCGGCATGGCAACGACGAAGGACACGGTCGAGTTCTACCAGGACCGGCGCGGCGAGTGGCGCTGGCGCATGAAGGCCTCGGATGGCGGGGTGGTCGGGGCGGCTTGCGAGGGCTACGTCTCGCGCGCGGACTGCGAGAAGAACGCCAAGCGCAGCAAGAACGCCAAGGACAAGTGGGAGTTCTACGAGGACAAGGCGGGCAACTGGCGATGGCGGCGCGTGGCCTCCAACGGCAAGATCGTCGGCGCCGCGCCGTCGGGCTTCAAGTCGCGCGACGCGGCCCAGGCGAACGCCGAGCGTCAGGGCTACGCCGGCTGATCTCAACGCTCGGCGCGGTCCGTTGATCGCGACGAGGCTGACGCGGGCGCTCTCCATCGAGGCGCCGATCCTGTCCGCACCGATGGCGTTCGCGTCTGGAGGCGCGCTCGCCGCGGCGGTGACGCGTGCCGGTGGCCTCGGCCTCATCGGCGGTGGCTACGGCGATCCTGCGTTCGTGGAGGCGGCGTTCCGCGACGCCGGCAACACGCGGGTCGGCTGCGGCTTCATCACGTGGCGTCTGCCCGAGCATCCCGACACGCTGCGCCTCGCGCTCGAGCGTCGGCCCGTTGCCGTCATGCTCTCCTTCGGCGATCCGTCCCCCTACGCCGCCGCGGTGCGGGACGCCGGGGCGCTCCTCATCTGCCAGGTGCAGGACCTGCCCAGCGCACGGCTCGCGCGGGCGGCGGGGGCGGACGTGATCGTCGCGCAGGGCGCGGAGGCCGGCGGGCACGGCGCAACGCGCGCAACCATGACGCTGGTGCCCGAGGTGCGCGACGCCTTGGGACCCGAGCCGCTGCTCGTCGCCGCCGGCGGGATCGCGGACGGTCGCGGCCTCGCCTCCGCCCTCGCGCTGGGCGCCGACGGCGTCCTCATGGGCTCGCGCTTCTGGGCGAGCGCGGAGGCCCTCACGCACGAGCGGCACGTGGCGGCAGCCATCGCGGCGGACGGCGACGGCACCGTGCGCCAGCGCGCCACCGACATCGCAAGGGGCTACGACTGGCCGGACGCCTACACCGCGCGAGTCCTCGACAACGCCTTCGTGCGCCGTTGGGGGGGTCGCCCGCAGGAGCATCGCGCCGCGGCAGCCGCCCAGCGCGAGGGCTATACCGAGGCGTTCCGCGCGGGGGATCCCGAGGAGGTCGGCGTCTTCGTCGGCGAGGCGGCGGGCCTCATTTACGATCGCCCGACGGCCGCCGACATCGTCGCGCGGACCGTCGCCGAGGCCGAAGCCGTGATCAGCGCCGTCGCGTCCCTGTCGACGGGCTGAACTTCCCACGACGGTGCGTGAGGCGTACCTTCCCCAAAACCAAGGGAGGGTACCATGGCAGCTCCTCGCAGCACCTCGCGGGAGGTCCTCAGCGCCGAAGAGGTCGCATCCTACGACGAGAACGGCTACGTCGTCCTCGAGCGACGGGTTCCTGCCGAGACGGTGGCGGCGCTCAAGGCCGAGCTCGCGCGCTTCCAAGAAGCGGCGCGCGGCATGACGGCGAGCGACGACAAGCTCGATCTTGAGGACAGCCACAAGCCGGACGAGCCGCGCGTGCGCCGCGTGAAGCTGCCCCACACCCAGAGCACGGTGGTGAACGAGCTCCTGCGCTCAGACATCGTCCTCGCCCCGGTGCGCGACCTCGTCGGCCCGAGCGTGCGCCTCCATACCACCAAGCTCAACGTGAAATCCGCGCGCTACGGCGCCCCGGTGGACTGGCACCAGGACTTCGCGTTCTACCCGCACACCAACGACGACCTCCTCGCGGTGGGCGTCATGCTCGACGACGTCGACGAGCAGAACGGCCCGCTGATGGTGTTCCCGGGCAGCCACCGCGCCGCGATCTACGACCATCACTCCGGCGGCGTGTTCGCTGGCACCATGGACCTCGAGGCGAGCGGGCTCGACATGGCGGATGCCGTCAAGCTGAAGGCGCCGGCGGGCTCGATCTCGATCCACCACGCGCGGATCGTGCACGGGTCGGACACCAACCGCTCGCCGCGCGACCGCGGCGTCCTGTTCCTGGAGATGATGGCGGCCGACGCGTTCCCCGTCCTGGGTTCGATGACGGGCGCGCTGTCGTTCGAGGACTACGACGCGCGTCTGTTGTGCGGCGAGCCGACGACGCGGCCACGGCTCGAGCCCGTCCCGGTGCGCGTGCCCCAACCGCAGCCCTCCACGAGGGGCTCCATCTACGAGGTTCAGAAGGCCGCCGCGAAGAGGGGCCTCGCCGCCGCCGCCGCCGAGTGATCTGGCGCGCCCGCCCGCGCCGCGGCATAACGGCCGCGGACGCGGGGGGATGCGCACTATGTTGACGGTCTGGGGCCGGGCGAGCTCGGTCAACGTACAGAAGGTGATGTGGGTGATCGGCGAGCTCGGCCTCGCCCACGAGCGCTTCGACGTCGGCGGCCAGTTCGGCGGGCTCGACGCGCCGGACTACCTTGCCATGAACCCGCACGGGCTGATTCCGACGGTGCGCACCGAGGACGGCGTCATCCTGTGGGAGTCGAACGCGGTGGTGCGCTACCTCGCACGGCACGATCCGGAGCGACGGCTGTGGCCGGCGTCGGGCCAGTTGCAAGCCGACGCAGACCAGTGGGCCGAGTGGGCCGCCGTCGCCGTGCAGCGTCCGATGCAGGTCCTCTTCGTCTCCTACGTGCGCACCCCTCCTGCCGAGCGCAACACCGCCCTGATGGAGGCCGAGCACAGGGCCCTCACCCGGGCCATGCGCGTGGCGCACGAGCAGCTCGCGCGGCAGCCCTTCCTCGCCGGCGACCACCTCACCATCGCCGACATCGCGTTCGGAACCTTCCTCTACCGCTACCACGAGCTCGAGATCGCCCGGGCCGACCTGCCGGCGCTGTCGTCGTACTACGAGCGGCTGCGCAGCCGCTCGGCCTACCCTGAACACGTCATGGTCGACTTCAACTTCATGCGCGCCGCCTGAGCGACGAGGTCGGCGGAGGGCCGAACGGGGTTGAGCCGATTGCCGTCGGCCGGCCCGGTGTGCCACCCATGGCGTGGGACGAAACCAACCGCGAGACCGATCGCCCATGCGCCTCAAGGGAAAACGTTGCCTCCTCACCGCCGCCGCGCAGGGCATCGGGCGGGCCACCGCCGCGGTTTTCGCAGCGGAGGGCGCGCAGGTGTTTGCCACCGACCTCAACGAGGCGGCGCTCGCCGGCCTGCCGGACGGGGTCGAGGCGTTCGCCCTCGACGTCCTCGACCGGGAGGCGCTCGAGGCGGCCATCGAGCGCGCGCGGCCCGACGTCCTGTTCAACTGCGCCGGCTACGTCCACCATGGCACCGTGCTCGACGCCACGGACGAGGAGTTCGACTTCGCGTTCGCGTTGAACGTGAAGTCGATGTTCCGAGCCTGCCGCGCGGTGGTCCCGGGGATGCTGGAGCGCGGCGGCGGCTCGATCATCAACATCTCCTCGGCCGCCTCCTCGGTGATCGGCGCGCCGAACCGGTGCGTGTACGGCGCGTCGAAGGCGGCCGTCATCGGGCTCACCAAGTCGGTCGCGGTGGACTTCGTCACCCAGGGCATCAGGGTGAACGCCATCTGTCCCGGCACCGTCGACTCGCCCTCGCTGCACGACCGCCTACGTGCGACGGGGGATTACGACGCCGCGATGAAGGCGTTCATCGCCCGCCAGCCCATGGGTCGGATCGCCACCGCCGAGGAGATCGCCGCCCTCGCGGTCTACCTTGCCTCCGACGAGTCGGCCTTCGTGACCGGGCAGGCGATGGTCATCGACGGCGGCTGGAGCGTCGGCTGACGCCACCCCGACGGGTCCCAAAGCAAACCCGGCGCCCGCCGCCGAACCCTGGAGGACGTCCTTGAAGCTCCTGCGATACGGCCCGGCGGGCCACGAGAAGCCGGCGTGCATCGCGCCCGACGGCACCACGCGCGACTTGTCCGGGGTGATCTCCGACATCAGCTCGGCCACCATCGCGCCACAGATGTTCGAGACGATCCGCACCACCGACGTCGACGGGCTGCCGGTCATCGCCGATCCGGGCCGCATCGGGCCGTGCGTCGGCCACCCGGGCAAGGTCATCTGCATCGGCCTCAACTACTCCGATCACGCCGCCGAGACCGGCGCGAGCCCGCCGTCCGAGCCCATCGTGTTCAGCAAGGCGGTGACCGCGATCTGTGGCCCCAACGAAGACGTGGAGCTGCCTCGAGGCTCCGACGCGCTCGACTGGGAGGTGGAGCTCGCCGTCATCGTCGGGCGCGAGGCGAAGTACGTGTCCGAGGCCGACGCGATGGACCACGTGGCCGGCTTCGCGCTGTTCAACGACGTGTCCGAGCGCACCTTCCAGACGAAGCGCGAGGGCCAGTGGACCAAGGGCAAGAGCCACGACACGTTCGGCCCCCTCGGCCCATGGCTCGTCACCCCCGACGAGGTCGCCGACCCGCACAACCTGTCCATGTGGCTCGACGTCAATGGCGAGCGGCGGCAGAACGGGTCGACGTCGACGCTCATCTTCAACGTGCCCACCGTCGTGTCCTACCTGTCGCAGTTCATGACCTTGAAGCCAGGCGACGTCATCGCCACCGGCACGCCCCCCGGCGTCGGCATGGGGATGAAGCCGCCGCAGTACCTCAAGGTCGGCGACGTCATGACGCTCGGCATCGACGGGCTCGGCGAGCAGCGTCAGACGGTGGTGGCGGCGTGAGCGGGCCGCACGTCCTGATGGCCGACCCGATGATGGACAGCGTCGTCGAGGCGTTGCGCCCGGACTTCATCCTGCATGACCTCACCGCGGCCGCCGACAAGGACGCGCTTCTCGATGAGGTCGGAGGAGAGGTGCGGGGGCTCCTGACGGCGGGCGGCAAGGGCGCGCCCAAGTCCGTGCTCGACCGGCTGCCGAAGCTCCAGATGATCTCCTCGTTCGGCGTCGGCTACGACGGCCTCGACCTCGGCTACTGCCGTGAGCGGGGTCTGCGCGTCACCAACACGCCGGACGTGCTCAACGATGCCATGGCGGAGACGACGCTGGGCCTGATGATCGCCCTCGCCCGCGAGATCCCCCAAGCGGACGCCTACGTACGGTCCGGACGCTGGAGCGAGGCGAACTACAAGCTCACCGCCGAGCTGACCGGCAAGACGCTCGGCATCGTCGGCCTCGGCCGCATCGGCAAGGAGGTCGCCCGCCGCGCCCAGGCGTTCAAGATGCAGGTCGTCTACCATGGCCGGCACGAGCAGCCCTTCGAGCCCTACCGGTACTACGCCGACCTCGTCGAGATGGCGCAGGCGGCGGACTGGCTGGTCAACATCACCCCCGGCGGCGCCGCGACGGACAAGATGCTGGGCGGCGCCGTGTTCGACGCGCTGGGTGAGGAGGGCTACCTCGTCAACGTCGGGCGCGGCTCGACGGTGGACGAGGCGGCGCTCATCGCCGCGCTCTCGGAGGGCCGCATCGCCGGTGCAGCGCTCGACGTGTTCGAGGACGAGCCCCACGTGCCCGAGGCGCTGCGGACGATGCAGAACGTCGTCCTGTCGCCGCACCAGGGCTCGGCCACGCGCAAGACGCGCTGGATGATGGGCGACCTCGTCGTACGCAACCTCAAGGCCCACTTCGCCGGCGACCCGCTCATCACCCCCGTGGCATGAGGCGAGGGACCGGTGGCGATCAGGCCGGCTCGCGGCGCACGTCGTCCTCCAGGAAGTAGCGCACGTTGTCCTCGAAGGAGGCGTCCGCGGTCAGCCCCAGCATCAGCGCCTTGCGCGGGTTGATGTGCGGGCGCCAACCGGAGACGATGGCGCGGATCGTCTCGTCAGGCTCGAAGCGGATGCGGCGCACCGGGTCGTCGCCGGCGACGCGGCGCATGGCCTCGATCATCTCGCCGATGGTGCCGACGCGTCCGGGCAGCGCGAAGGCTCGGTTCTCGCCGAGCGCCGCGGCGTCGACCTCCGCGCAGGCGATGAGGTTCGCGACCGTCGCCCGCGGCGAGGCGTACCACAGCGCGTAGTCCTCCTCGACCGGGCAGACCGCCTCCTCCCCCTGCAGCGGCTCGCGGAAGATGGAGGACATGAACGAGGATGCGGCGGCGTTGGGCCGGCCGGGGCGGATCGTCACCGTCGGCAGGCGCGGCGCCCGGCCGTCGATGAAGCCCTTGCGCGAGTAGTCCGTGCACAGGAGCTCGCCGATCGCCTTCTGGGCGCCGTAGGAGGTCTGCGGGTTCACCTGCGTCCAGTCCTCGATCGCTTCGGGGATCTCGCCGCCGTAGACCGCGCAGGACGAGGTGAAGACCACGACGGGGGACGTGCCGAGCGCGCGCGCCGCCTCGAAGACGTTGCGCGTCCCGTCGACGTTGACCCGCATGCCGAGGTCGAACTCGGCCTCCGCCTGGCCGGAGACCACCGCGGCGAGGTGGAAGACGACGTCGGGTGAGGCCTCGAACAGCGCCCTCGCCTGCGCCGCGTCGCCGATGTCGGCGGCGTGCGCGCTGACGCCGAACGGCGCCTCGACCGGCGCTGGCGCCGCGAGGTCGGCGAGCGCGACGTGGGTGATCGGCGCGCCGTTGAGCCTGCCGGACGCGGCGAGGGCGCGGGCGATCTTCTGCCCGAGGAAGCCGCCGCCGCCGATGATGAGGACGCGCATCGGTCCCTCCCGTTGAGCGGCAGCACCTCACCATGGGCTGGCCGCCCCTTCAATGCCGACGGCATCGCGGGCTTTGGCGAGCACCCCTGGTCGGCTTTTCTATCCGGCCGCAGCTCGCCGGAGCAGCGCCAGCGCCGCCCCTCCGAAACGGCCGCTGCGATCGAGGGCGGGATCGAAGAGCGCCCCCGCGGCACCGACGACCGCAGACGCGCCGCCCCCGCACGGCGCCCGCGTCCACCCCGTGCGCGCCGACGAGCGTCACGCGCGCGTCCGGCAGCGCGCAAGATGCCGGCACGGTGCCCGCAGGGCTCGCCAGCAGCGCCCCGTAGCGTGCTGAGCCTCGTTGTCGAGGAAGTCCCCTGAGACGGTCTCCGGCGTGTTGAACTCGCCGTGCCCGTCGAGCCAGACCACGCCGAGGTCGTTCGCCCCGTCAGCGCGCAGCAGCCCCCACCGCGGTGCAACGGGGCCGGGAAGGCGACGCGTCACAGCGCGCCGTCGGCGATGAGCTTGATGCTCACCGCGACGAGGATCAGGTGGATGAGGACGTAGAACCTTTCCGGCGCGATGCGCCGCACGAGGCGGGCGCCCAGAAGGGTCATCGCCAGTGCGTAGGGCGCCGCGACGAGCGCGATGGTAAGCACCTCGCGGGTGAGCTGGCCCAGCGCCAGGAAGCCAGGCACCTTCAGCCAGTTCACGGTCGCGAAGAACGCCACGCTGGTGGCGACGAACACGTCGCGCGGCAGCTTTTGGGGCAGGAGGTACATCTGGAAGGGCGGCCCACCGTGGTGGAGCACGGTGGACGTGAAGCCAGACAGCGCGCCGAGGAGGAGGCCGGTGGCAGGGTGGGCGACGCTCGCGGCCGCCCCGCGCCGTGCCAGGCCGCGCAGGGCGAACACCAGGGTGACCACGCCGAGCAGGACGAGGAGCGCCTCGCGCGGCAGGACCGCGAACGAGAGCACGCCGACGACGATGCCGACGGCCGCCGCGGGCAGGAGCAGCTTCAGGTTGCCGACGTCCCAGCGGCCGCGATAGAGCCAGACCGAGAACGCGTCCTGCGTGAGGAGGACCGGCAGGATGACGCTTGCCGCGGCGGTTGGCGGCATCACGAACAGCATCAGGGGCATGGCCATCATGCCGACGCCGGACAGTCCGCCCTTGGAGAGCCCGAGCAGCGCCACGGCCAGCGCAAAGACGACGAGGGTGACTGGGTCGAGCGTCATCCTGCGGGCCGCGGTGCGGTTGCCGCACGGGCCCTGCCCCGCTTCGCCCTAGGACGATGCACGCCGCCGTCGCCGCTCCTGGATCCCTCTGCCATCGCCCTTCCCATCCGCGTTCGCCGCGTCCACCCGCTTGTGCGCCCACCGCACCGCAGGGGCGAGCGGGGAGCGCCGCACGGGCGGCATGGTCCCGACCCCCTTATCCCGTCGGATCGCCGTTGGCAGGGTGTTCTTCGTCCCGTCGCGCCGTCCGCCCTTGCGACGCCGGCCGCCCTCGGCCGGAGCGGTGGGGAACCGTTGCCCGGTCGCCGCGGTTTTTGCCCGTAGCATGAAGCCCTCCTCACTCAGCAAGATCGGCCGCCGCAGCCGGCAGGCGTTCGGCCTGGCCGGCCTCGCCTCGGGGGTGCTGCGACGCTCCCTCGGACGCCGCTTCCCAGCGACGACGCTGGCCGACCGCCTCGCGATGCTGCCCACGGCCGCGCCGCTCCAATCGCCGCTCACCATCCGGTGGAACGACCACCACGTGCCGTTCGTGGAGGCGGGCTGCGACCGCGATGCAGCGGTCGGCCTCGGCATCGTCCACGGTCACCTGCGCCTCGCGCAGATGGAGCTCATGCGCCGCGCCGCGCTCGGCCGCGTCTCCGAGGTCGCCGGAGATGCCGCGCTGGAGCTCGACCGCCTGCTCCGCCTCATCGACTTCCCGCGCGTGACCGAGGCGTCGCTCGCACTGATGCCTGATGCCACGCGCGCCTGGATCGCGGGCTTCTCCGACGGCATCAACGCCGCCGGCGCGGCGCGGCGGCCGCCGGAGTTCGACGTCCTCGGGATCGAGTTCGAGCCGTGGAGCGAGGCGGACCTCTTCGCCGTCTCGCGGCTGTGCTCGGCGGACTACGCGTGGAAGGTCTGGCGCACGTTGAACCCGCTGCGCGAGGATCCGGAGTGGGCACGCATGTGGGCCGACCTCATCGGCGTCGCGGCGGTGGCGGACGAGGACATCCCCATCGGCGCCGACAACCTCGAGGACGCGCTGCCGCACGTGTTCGACCGCGCCGGCTCCAACTGCCTCGCCCTCGCAGGCTCGCGCACGGCGAGCGGGGCGCCGATGCTCGCCTGCGACCCGCACCACATCATCACGGCGCCGAACCTGTGGCTCATCGCGGGTTTCCGCACGCCCGACCTCGCCGTCTGGGGCTTCATGATCCCGGCACTGCCGATCTTCGGCGTGGGGCGCAACGCCCACGGTGCGTGGGGCGGGACGAACCTCCACGCCACGTCGTCCGAGCTCGTCAACGTGTCGGGCGAGGCGATCGACGAGGTCCCCGTGTCGATCCGCACGCGCGGGCGGACCCGCAGCGTCACCACGCGCCAGTCGCGCCTCGGCCCGATCATCAGCGATGCGCGCCCGTTCCGCATGCGTCAGGACACCGTGGCGCTGCACTGGCTCGGCCACCGCCCTTCGGACGAGTTCACCCCGTTCCGCGACATGATGCGGGCGACGAGCTGGGAGGAGTTCGCCGCCTCGGTGGACGGCTACGCGCTGCCGGGGCTCAACATGCTGTGGGCCGGTGCGTCAGGTCGCATCGGCAAGATGATCGGCGCGCACGTGCCCTCGCGCCCGCTCGCGACGCCCGACGACCTCGTCATCACCCCCGACGCGGCGCACACGCAGTGGACGCGCATGGTGACCGGCCGCGACCTGCCCATGACCGTCGACCCGGAGGCGGGCTTCGTCGTCTCGTCCAACGAGGCGCCCGAGGACCCCCCGGTGACGATCAGCCTGTTCTTCGCCTCCGACCTGAGGTTCCGCCGGATCGGCGACCTCCTCGGGGCGCGGCGTGACCACACCGTCGCGGACATGCGGCGGCTGCACCAGGACGTCCACCACGAGGCGGCGCACGACATCGCCCAACGGGTCGCCCGCGTCGCGGCGGAGGTCGGCCTCGGTGGACCGGTGATCGAGGCGATCGCCGGCTGGGACGGCGACTACGCCGCAGGCTCGGCAGGCGCGCTCGCGTTCGAGCTCCTCGCCGAGCCGCTCGTCAAGGCGCTCGAGGCGCGCTCGGAGAAGCGCTTCGTCAGCCCCTACTGGCGGCCGTTCTCCCGCCTGACGCTGCTCGTCGGCGCGGCGCCGGACGAGGAGCTCTCCGAAGTGCTCGCCGAGGCGGCGCGCTCCGCCGAGAAGCCGTTCGCCCGCCACAAGACCTGGGGGGACATGCACAGGGTCCGCCTCGCGCACCCGTTCGCGCGGCTGCCGTGGATGTCGGCGCGCCTGCCGACGCTCGACTTCCCGTCCGGCGGCTCCAACGACACCGTGATGAAGTCGATGCACCCGTTCACCCAGCGCCGGCACGCGACCAACTTCGGCGCGAACGCCCGCTTCATCGCCGACCTTTCGGGCGAGGACGAGACCTACGCGCTGCTCCTCGGCGGCCAGGACGGATGGCCGGGCTCGCGCACGATGTTCGACATGGTCGGCGCCTGGCGGCGCGGTGAGGCGCTGCGGCTGCCCTTCTCGCGGACCGGGCTCGACTCCGAGTTCACGAACGTGACCAAGGTCGAGCCTTCTGCGGCCGCACGGGTAGCGGCGCATGTTTGACGCGACGCCCCTCCTCAGGGGCTACGGCAAGCTGCGCATGCGCCGCCTGGCGCGCCGCAGCGCCGCGGCGATGCAGTCGTCCCAGCTCCTTCGCCTGGTGCGCCGGGCCGAGGCGACGCGCTTCGGCCGCGACCACGACTTTGCGTCGATCCGCACGGTGAGGGACTACCAGGAGCGCGTCCCCCTGCGCTCGTTCGAGGACCTCAACGAGGCCTACTTCAAGGATGCCTTCCCGGTGCTGACCGACGTGACCTGGCCGGGCACCATCCCCTACTTCGCCGTGTCCTCGGGAACGTCGAGCGGGCGCACCAAGCACATCCCGGTCTCGCGCGACATGGTGCGCTCCAACGCCCGCGCGGGGACCGATCTCCTCGCCCACCACGTCCGACGCAACCCGAAGAGCCGCGTCCTCGCCGGCAAGAGCTTCATGCTGGGCGGCTCGGTCGCCATGGAGACGCTGGCGGACGGGGTGAAGTCGGGCGACCTGTCGGGCATCGCGCGGCTCAACAACCCGCGCTGGTCGACGCCCTACGTGTTCCCTTCCATCGATGAGGCGCTCGAGGCGGATTGGGAGGCGAAGATCGACCGCCTCGCCCGCCTGTCCCTCAGGGAGCCGATCCGCTGCATCGCGGGCACGCCGTCGTGGCTCCTCCTGTTCTTCGAGCGACTGGCCGAGATCACCGGCCAGGGCAGGAACGTCCGCGCGTTCTACCCCAACCTCGACCTCATGGTGTACGGCGGCATGAGCTTCGCGCCCTATCGCGAGACGTTCCAAGGCTGGTTCGGCGACGGTGTCGTCGACTGGCGCGAGGTCTACTCGGCGTCCGAGGGCTTCGTCGCCAGCGCCGACCTCGGCGTCGACGAGGGGATGCGGCTCAACCTCGACGTCGGGCTGTTCTATGAGTTCGTGCCGATGGCGGAGTGGGAGGCCGAGGCGCCGACGCGCTACACGGTCGCAGATGCGCCGGCCGGCGAGTACGGGCTCGTCCTGACCACCTGCGCGGGGCTGTGGTCCTACAGGATCGGCGACGTGGTCGAGCTCGTCCCCGGCGACGTGCCCCGTGTCAGGGTGACGGGTCGCACGTCGTACTACCTGTCGGCGTTCGGCGAGCACCTGTCCGGCCGCGAGATCGAGCTGGCCGTGCTCGAGGCGGCGCGGCACGCCGGACGCACGGTCGCCGAGTACGCGGTGACGCCGCTCTATCCCGGCGACGGCGATGGGGAGGACGGCGCGGCCGGACGGCACCTCTTCGTCGTCGAGCTCGACGGGCCGGTGGACGACGAGGCCGCCTTCGCGCGCGTCCTCGACGAGACGCTGAAGGCGGGCAACGAGGACTACGAGGTCCACCGGCGGAGGGACTTCCAGCTCCGGCCGCCGGTGGTGCGCTTCGTGTCTCCCGGCGCCTTCGCGAACTGGATGCGCGAGCGCGGCAAGCTCGGCGGGCAGAACAAGGTCCCCCGCGTGGTGCTCAACGATGACGTTCGTGAGCAGTTCATGAAACTTGCTGGTTCCATCCGCGTTTGACGACAGGTGTGCGCGTCGGCGGTCGCCTACAGAGCTGGAGGAGGTCCGCCGATCATGGATGACGTTGGCTACGAACGCGTGCGCATTCCGACCGCGAACCCCTTCGTGCTGACGGACTTCGGGCGAGAGAGCACCGAGGCGGTCCTCGAGGCCGAGCTCTACAAGCCGGCGACGCTGAAGCCGCCCTTCCCGGCGGTCGTGGTCTCGGAGGGACTGGGCGGGGTCAAGACGGCGCGCGAGCGGCGCTACGGCCGCTTCCTGGCGCAGAATGGGTTCGTCGCGCTGGTTGTCGATTCGTTCAAGTCGCGCGGCTTCGACACGGCGCCTCATCCCATCCGCGCGATCAACGTGACGGAGTCGATGATGCTCGCGGACGCGTTCGCCGGCCTCACCTGGCTCGCCGAGCGCGACGACGTAGACGCCAAACGCATCTACAACATCGGCTTCTCCTATGGCGGCATGATCTGCGTCTTGACCGCCTACGAGCAGCTCCGCCGGCTTTTCGTCGCGTCGGACGACAAGTTCGCCGCCCACGTTTCGTACTACGGGCCGACCGTGCCGCGGCTGGAGGACTACACGACGACGGGCGCGCCCGTGGCGATCCTGAACGGCGAGCTCGACAACAACTTCGACCCCAAGCGCCTCGAGCTCATTGCCGAGGACCTTCGCCAGGGCGGCTCGGCGGTCGAGAACATCGTGTTCGAGGACGTCTACCACCAGTGGGATTCGGACGACCACGAGCGCCGGTTCGACAGGTTCAACATCAAGGCACTGGGCACACGCATCGACCCCGAGTACGCGATCATCGACGAGAAGTCGGGGCGCAGGATAAAGAGCTTCGCGACGCGGCTCCTGGCGATCGCGCGGTCGGTGAGCCTGAAGGGCTTCCACCTGCAGCGCGACGCCGACATCATGCGCCAGACGGACGAGATCCTTCTTCGCTACCTCGCCACGCACGCCGACGCGCCGCCGGTCGCGGGCTCGGAGCCCTCTCGCGAGCATGGTGAGGCGAGCGCGGAAGTGCCCCCTCCCATGCGCGACCACGAGGTTCACCGAGCCGCGCGAAGCGGCTAACGGTTCCCGTCCGGCCGTCCGGCAGGATACGCACCATCAGCTCACTTTGGAGGCATCAATGGTAGACCACACTGCACGCGTGGACGCGGTGGTTGCTGCACCGCCGTTCTCACGCATCTCTTGGGGCAGCATCATCGCGGGGACCTTGTGTGCCTTCGCGCTGCAGCTCCTGCTCAACCTCGTCGGGCTCGGCCTGGGGCTCGCCGCCGTCGACCTGTCGGAGGGCAACATCGGCTCGTTCGGCATCGGCGCGGGCATCTGGTGGGGCCTGTCGGCCATCATCTCGCTCATCGTCGGCGGCTGGATCGCCGGGCGCTTGGCGGGCGTTCCGATCCGACTGACCGCAGCGATCCACGGCGCGTCGGTGTGGGCGCTTGCGACGCTGCTCACCGTGTGGCTCGCCACGACCACGCTGTCCACGGTGGTCTCCGGCGCGTTCGGCGCGGTGGGGCAGATCGGCCAAGCGACCGCCAGCGCCGTTGGCGGCCTGGCCGGCAACATCGACATCCCGAACGTCCCGGCTCTCGCCCCGGGCAACACCGCGGTGACCGAAGCTGGGCAGCAGCGCCAGTCGGTCATGCGCTCGATCCGCAACGAGGCGAGGCAGCTCTACCGGCAGGTCGTGAGCCGCCAGGAGCAGGAGGCCGCCACGCAAGCCGTGCAGTCCGCCGCGGCCGACATCGCGCGCTCGCCGGGCGACATCGGACAGGACCTCAACGCCCTCGTCGACCGCCTGTTCGCCGCCGGCGGCACCTTTGGCGAGGAGGATCGGGAGCAGGCGCTCAACGTCCTGCAGCAGCAGTTCAACCTGACCGACCAGGAGGCCGAGCGCATCGTCGACAACTGGCAGCAGCGCTACGAGGCCGCAGTGGCGGGGGTGGACGACGCGCTGGAGCAGCTGCAGGCCCAGGCCGCGGAGCTGCGCGAGGAAGCTGCGCAGGCCGCTGAGAACGCGGCAGAGGCCGTCGGCGCCGCCGCCGGTTGGACGTCGCTGGCGCTGGCGCTCGGCCTGCTCGCGGGGGTCATCGGCGGCATCCTCGGCAAGCCCGAGCCCTGGATGGTCGAGGTCGCGGAAGAGAACGCGGTCTGATCGAACGCACACCCCCATGCGCCGCCTTCCAAGGGTTGGCGCATGGGGCGCGGACCGGTTCTCGAGTGGCGCCGCCGCCGACGCGACGGCGCCACTCGTGCGTTCGAGACCTCGCGGAAAATCGCGCGTCCGAAACCGGTTGCCCTAGGTGGAGGTCGGTTCCACCGCACCTTCAACCGCCCTAGGCTGAGCGGACGACAGCCGAGGAGACTTGATGCGTCCCCCTCCCTCCCGCCGCGCGGACTTCTCCCTCGTCGAGACGTTCACCACCCGTTGGGCCGACAACGACGTCTACGGTCACGTGAACAACGCCGCGTACTACGGCCTCATCGACACCGCGGTGAACCGCTTCATGATCGCCAAGGCGGGGATCGACATTCACGGCGGCCCGTTGATTGCCCTCGTGGTGGAAACCGGGTGCCGCTACCACCAGCCGCTCGCCTTCCCCCACGACATCGAGGTCGCGTTGAAGGTGGCAAGGCTCGGGACTTCGAGCGTGACGTGGCACGCTGGCCTGTTCGCCGCGGACGGTCAGGCGGAAGCGACCGCCGCGGCCGACGCAACGTTCACCCATGTCCTGGTGACGCGGGACGGCCGCCGCCCCACGCCGTGGCCGGACCCCATGCGCGATGTCCTGTCCGCAGCCATGGGCTAGAGCTTGCAGGATCTTTTCGGACCCAGATAAGCTGCGCTAGCGCGTTGATTGAGAGCGGTCGTCTTGGGGTTGGACGGTTCGACCCAACCCCGAACCGCTCTAGGCTCCAGACCCATAACCAGAATGCGACGATGGCGGCGATGGTCAGCGCGGCGAGATGGTTTCGTGCCAGCTTGTCGGATCGTGTGGCGACGCGCCGCCAGTCCTTCAGTCGGCGGAATGATCGTTCAACGACGTTGCGTTCGCGGTCGAGCACCGGATCGAAGGGGTGCTTCGTCCGCCTCGTCGGGTTGTTGGGGATGACCGGCAGGCCACCGCGATCGCTGACCAGCGTGCGCAGGGCCTTGGCGTCGAGAGCCTTGGCGTCGTAGGCCCCATCGGCGAGGCCCCCACGCGGAGCGAAGGAGCCGATGAGGTCGGCGGCCATTCGGCGGCCACTGGCGCGTCGCCGCGATGGCCAGGGCGAACGATCAGGCGTCGGGGGCGTCCAGCGCCATCCACCGCCATGGGGATCTTGGTGGTGCGCCCGCCTCGCGAGCGACCGATGGCCTGGGCGTCCGCCCCCCTTTTCCGCCGGCGGCGCAGCGGTGAGCCTTCGCGCTGGTGGCATCCAGCACGAGTGTCGCCGGGCTCCGCCCTCTTGTGCCAACGCCTTGAAGAGGTCGTTCCCGATGCCTCGCTCAGCCCACCGCACGAAGCGGTTGTAGAGCGTCGTGCGCGGCTCGTAGCAGGCCGGTACGTCGCACCAGCGGCACCCGGAGCGCAGCACGTGCACGATGCCGCAGATGACCCTGCGATCGTCGACGCGCGGCACGCCCCTCACGTCGGTCGGCAAGAGCGGCTTCAGCCGTGCAAACTGTTGATCGGAACGCCAGAACTGCGATGCCATGGCGCCCTCCCTCGGCGCCCGCAGCATCCCTCACAATCGAAAGCCATTCGTTCATGGGTTCGGCGCCTAGCGGGACCAAAGGCGAGTTCGTAAAAAGACCCATGCGCGGGCCGCTGGCGTCGCCAGCGCCTCCCGGCCGCCGGTCGTCGTGAACCTTCCCAGTGCCACCGATGGGCGGCGCGGCTCGGTCAACGCGGCTGAAGTCGGACGACGCGTCGGCGGACTGCGCCTGCATCCGGCAGCTCGACCCTCGACGCATCCTCCTCGGGTAGCGGAACCGGCACGGTGGGTGTTCCCGGGACCGTCGGCGTAGGCACGGTCGGGGTCGTCGGCGCCGACGGGGCGGCGTCAGGGCCTGGCGGCCTGGGCACCCGGATATCGTCCCCGACGATCGGCGGCGGCGCCTCGCCAGCGGTGAGGCCGGCCTCGGGAAGGTTGGAGCCTTCCAGGTCCGGCTCGGTGAGGTCCGTGTCCTGCGGACGTGGGACGACGGCTGCGCCCTCCACCGGTCGGTTGAGCACTCTCGGTTGCGCCGCCTCCACCGCCGGCTGGCGCCGCGACGGTCGCGACGCGGCCGGTCCCCGGCGGGGCGCTGCGTTGACCGGACGCGCGGCCTCGTGGAAGGACGATGGCGCGACGACGGTCGGGTCCACCGCCTGCTCCGGGATGATCGTCGCGCCTGGGACGCCGATCCGCGGGTCGGGTGGCGGCGGATCGCCGTAGGGGTTCCACCGCTTGGAGAGGAAGTAGCCGTTGGTCGTCAGCCCGTAGGCGAGGAGCAGGAGCGTGCGCGTGTCCGTCCGCCCGTCGCACACCCTGAGCCGCCAGGTGACGGCACCGCGCCGGGTCGAGATGAGCGCAGGCTCGGCGGCGATCCTCTGCCAGGCGTAGACGCAGTTCGTGCCGGAAGGCGTCCGGCCGGTGGCGTAGGAGAACGGACCGTAGCGGTTCTGCGCGTAAAGGCCCGACACCTCCATGGCGGTTCCCGGGAAGCGCTCGCGCAGCTCCCGGCGGATCGTAGTCATGGTGATCCGGTCGTCCGGCAGCGTCCCGACGCCCGCGTCCCGTCCCATGGGGCCATAGGCGCGCACCAGGATGAGGTTCTGGCCCGCCGCGTCCGTGCGGTTCTCGAGGATGATGGTCTGGGCAAGCGCGTTGGCGTAGCGCGTCTCGGTGACGGCGATGACGCCCGGCCCTCCAGGAGGCGGCGAGATGAAGGCCTCGGACGGCGACAGCGCGTGCTCCAAGGTCGCGCTGCGGACCACGCCACCGTGGGGCGCTGAGGAGCAGCCACCGACGAGAACCATCGCGAGGACCGTCATCGCCCGGCGTCCCAGTTGCGATCGTCGCCGGTTCCTGACCATCACTGCAAGCCCTCGTTCTGTCGATCCGTCCCATTCAACCCACCGCGCGGACGGGGATCGCAGGACGCTTGCCGACGCATTAACCTTGAGAAGGATTAACGTTAATCGTTGGCCGATGCAGACACGCCTTTCTTCCCAAGCCGACCACGTGGCACCCTCATCGTCCCAGCCGTGGCAGGCGGCGGGGTGAGGGGACGGAGGTCGGCGGAGTGCGGCACCTGTTCGTCGGGTCCGTGGCAGCAACCCCGGCGCGCGTTGATCGGCGGACTTTAATCCAGTATCAACGAACGTGCTCGGACGATCCGACGCATGATCTCGCGCGACGACCATGAAGGGACCGTCGTCGACCTCGCGGCCGAAGGGCTGGCGCGCAACGACCCCGTGCAACTTTTCGATCCCGCAAAGGCGGCGAAAGTTTGGCGAGCCTCGGGCAGGCGTCATGCGGTAAGAGGAACGCATCATGAAGTTCGTGGCATTCCTCGCGTGGCTCGTGACCTTCGGCGTGATCGTGTTCCTGGTCATCCAGCCGGTCAGCCTCAACACCCACTTCGTCACCGCGATGATCGTCATCATCGTGATCGCGGTGCTGAAGATGTTCGACCGTCGCGGCGTCCTGCGGGCCATCGTGCTGGCGCTCGGCGCCGCCGTCGTGCTGCGCTACGTGTACTGGCGGACGACATCCACCATCCCGCCGGTGACGGAGTTGACGAACTTCGTCCCCGGCATCCTGCTCTACCTCGCCGAGATGTACTCGGTGCTCATGCTGTTCCTGGCCCTCTTCACGATCGCGGACCCGTTCGACCGCCCTCGCAGGGCGTTGAGCCAGGACGATGTACGACCGACGGTGGACGTGTTCGTCCCGTCGCTCAACGAGGGCGCGCAGTTCCTCGCCACCACGCTGTCGGCCGCCAAGCAGCTCGACTACCCGTCCGACCGCCTCGCGGTTTACCTGCTCGACGACGGCGGCACCGACGAGCGACGTGAGGCGGCGGACCCCGCGGTCGCGGAGGCCGCGCGGAACCGCCGCAAGGAACTCCAGGCGCTGGCCCACAAGCTCGGGGTCAAGTACCTTACCCGCGGCGCGAACATCAACGCCAAGGCTGGCAACCTCAACAACGGGCTCGCGCATTCGTGCGGCGAGTTCGTCGTGGTCTTCGATGCCGATCACGCCCCGGCGCGGGACTTCCTCAACGAGACGCTCGGGCACTTCGCCGACGACGAGCGCCTGTTCCTCGTCCAGACGCCGCACTTCTTCATCAACCCCGATCCGCTGGAGCACAACCTCGAGACCTGGAACCGCATGCCGTCGGAGAACGAGATGTTCTACGGCGTGATCCAGAAGGGGCTCGACAAGTGGAACGCGTCGTTCTTCTGCGGCTCGGCGGCCGTCCTGCGTCGCTCCGCCCTCGAGGAGATTGGCGGCTTCGCCGGCACGTCGGTGACGGAGGATGCCGAGACCTCCCTCGAACTGCACGCGCGGGGCTGGAACTCGGCCTACGTCGAGCGGCCGATGATCGCCGGGCTGCAGCCCGAGACGTTCGCCAACTTCATCGGCCAGCGCTCGCGCTGGTGCCAGGGCATGACGCAGATCCTCATGCTGCGCAATCCGCTCCTGCGCCCGGGCCTCAGCGTGGCGCAGCGGCTGTCCTACCTGTCGTCCATGTGCTACTGGCTGTTCCCGCTCGCGAGGACGATCTTCCTGTTCGCGCCGCTGTGCTACCTGTTCTTCGGGCTGTCGATCTTCGAGGCGTCGGGCGCCGAGTTCGCGGGCTACACGATCACCTACCTTGCGGTGAACGTCCTCTTGCAGAACTACCTGTGGAGCGGCGTCCGCTGGCCGTTCATCTCCGAGCTTTACGAGACGATCCAGTCGGTCTACCTCGTTCGCGCGCTCGGCTCGGTCCTTGTCAGTCCGAAGCGGCCGACGTTCCGCGTCACCGCGAAGGGGGAGACCAACCGCGCCAGCCGCATCTCCGAGCTCGGGGCGCCGTTCTACGTGATCTTTTTCCTCCTGGCGGCGGGCGTCGTGGCCATGGGTTGGCGCGTGGTGGCACAGCCGTCCAACGCCGACATCGCCCTCGTCGTCGGCGGCTGGAACCTGTTCAACCTCCTCCTCATGGGTGCGGCGCTCGGGGTGGTCGCGGAGCGCCGGCAACTGAGGACGTCCCAGCGCGTCGCCATCGAGCGGCCGGCGGAGATCATCTTCGGCGACCGCGTCATCCCTGCGCGGATCGACGACGTCTCCATCACCGGCGCGCGCATCCTCGTCCCTGCCAACGGCATCAGGCAGGTGAGGCCTGGCGACGACGTCGTGATGCGCTTCAAGCCCGCGGCGCCGCTGGCCTCCAACGAGCTGCCGTTGACCGTCCGCTCGGTGCTGCGCGATGACGCCGGGATGGCGCTCGGCGCCGAGTTCGCCGTTGCGGATCCCAAGCAGTACGCCCTTGTCGCCGACCTGGTGTTCGCCGACTCGCAGGAGTGGGTGCGCTTCCAAGCAGCCCGTCGCGAGGGCATCGGCGTCGTGCGCGGCACCGTCGAGTTCGTGCAGCTCTCGCTCTACCAGACCGTGCGCGGGCTGTCGTACCTCCTCACCTCGTCCGCGCCGAAGGGGGCGGCTGAGGTTGGCGGAGAGGAGGAGCGCACTGCGCCGATCCAGCGCGGTGCGCGGGTGACGCGTTTCCCTGGTGCCGATCCGAGCGCCGTCGTCACGACGGGGAACCCTCCAGCAATCGTCGCCGGCAGCGCTGTGACGCGCTCGCTCAACCCAGCGGTCGACCGGTGAGGTTCACCATGCATGTCGACGCCGCGAGCGGCGGCGATCGGGCGCATCCTCGCGCCGCCCGTGCCGCGATGGTCGGCGCCGTCCTCCTCGCCGCGATCGCCGGGGATGCGGCGGCGCAGGCCCCGTTCCGGATCGGCGAGCCGACGGACGCCGCGCCAAAGGCCACGGTCGACACCACGGCTGCGCCGGACGGTCTGGCCCCGCAACGGGCGCCGCGCGACGCGGCACTACTTGGGTTGACCGCGCCGCGTGGGTCTGCCCAGGCTGCGCCGCTGCGCCTTCCCGCTCCGCCCGCGGCGCTGCCGGACGTCGCACGGCCGCTCACGGGATCGTTCGCTCGCCCGGTCCCGTTCGATGTGGATGGCGACGGTGCCGCTTCTGCCACGGTGCTGCCGAACAACCGCCAGCAGAACGTGTCCCGCCCGTCCACCACGATCTCGTCGCTGGCGAACGGCGCTGAACGACCCGACGCGGTCCCCCTCAACGCGCTGAGCGCACCGGAGCGGCGGGAGCTGGTCCGCATCCTTCGCGAGGACGCCGGAACGGTGCGCGAGCTGCGGGTCGTCGTCGACGGCGAGGCGCAGTCCGCCGAGCCCATCGTCGACCGCCCCATCGTGCCAGACCGGACGCTGCGGCTCGACGGCGAGGTCGCCGCGAGCTCGTGGACGGTGTTCCTGTCGACGTCCGAGGCAGCGCGTGGCGGCACGCTGTCGGTGGCGTTCACCAACTCCGTCCTCGTCCTGCCGGAGGCCTCGCGGCTGCGCGTCCTCCTCAACGGGCGGCTGATCGCGCAGACCGCGATCGATTCGCCCGACCGCACGAAGGTGATCGTGCTTCCCGTCCCGGCCGAGCTCCTGCGCACCGGCGAGAACGCCGTGCGGCTCGAGGCGGACATGCGCCATCGCATCGACTGCTCGGTCGAGGCGACCTACGAGCTGTGGACGCGCATCGACACGCGCCTCACAGGCTTCTCCGCAGACGGCCGCGCGCCAGCACTCGCCGGGCTCTCCGACCTGCCGGCGGTGGGCGTTGGGACCACCGGCGCGACGCGCGTGCGTGTCCTCGTACCGCGGCCTGGCGATCCCGCCGACACCGCGCGCGTCCTGCGCGCCGCACAGGCCATCGCGCTGCGCGGGCGCTTCGTGCAGCCCCTCGTGGAGGTGGTCCAGCCCGGTACGGAACTTGCGACGGTGCCCGGCACGGTGAACCTCGTCGTCGGCTCCTACGAGGCCCTGCGCCGCACCGTTCCTGCGGTGCCGAACTCCGCGAGCCAGGCACCGTTCGTCGACCTCGTCGACGGCCCGATGGGTCCGACGGTGATCATCAGCGGACCGACCGAGCGCGACGTCGAGGCAGCCCTTGCGCACTTCGAGACGCCGGCGCGCACCGCGACCGAGGGTGGAGGGATCGAAGCGACCCCGCCTTGGCTCGTGCCAGGGGCCGCGCGCATCGAGAGCGCCGACGAGGTGACGCTGCGCGAGGCGGGGCTCGGCGACCTCGACTTCTCAGGCCGTCGCTTCCGCACTGCCTTCAATGTGACCCTCCCCGCGGACTTCTACGCGTCCGCGTATGGCGAGGCGACGCTGCTCCTCGACGCGGCGTACTCGCGCACCATCGAGCCGAGCAGCCAGCTCACCGTGTTCGTCAACGGCGTCCCATCGACGTCGGTGAGCTTCACCTCCTCCAACGGCAGGCGCTTCGAGAGCTATCCCGTGCACCTCGGCATGCAGGCGTTCCGGCCGGGCATCAACACCGTGGAGCTCGCCGCCGAGCTCGACGCCGAGGCGGACCGCGCGTGCCTGCCGGGCGGCACCGTCCCCACGGAGGACCGCTTCGTCCTGTTCGCCTCGACGCGCCTCGCCTTCCCCGAGTTCGCGCGCATCGGACAGCTCCCCAACCTCGCCTCGTTCGCCACGAACGGCTTTCCCTACCCGCTGTCGCCCGAGCCGGTGCGGGTGCGCGTCGGCGGCGCCTCCCTCGACACGCTCGGCGCGGCTGGCACGCTGTTCGCCCGCCTCGCGGTGAGCCGCGGCGCGGCGCTCTCCGTCGACCTGGTGGAGGACGTCGGCCCCTGGCGGGACGCTGGCGTCGTGGTGGTCGCGCCGCTCCCCGAGGTGCCGAGCCAGGTGCTGCAGGCGACGGACGTTGCCGACGTGATCCCGGCCAACTGGCTGTCCACGATGCCTGCTGGGGCGGCGGGCGACGAGCCGGAGGGGCTGGAGCGCTACGACGCCATCCTGCGCCGACTGCGGCAACAGCTTCGTCAGGAGGACGTCCCCGTCGACCGAGGCACGCCTGGGGTCGCCGAGCCCGTCCCGCCTCCCCTGGAGGACGTCGCGGACCGCGGCGAGCGTTGGTTCGACGACCTGTCCGGTGGCGACGGGCTTTCCGGCCTCGTCGCGAGTTCGGTCCGTCGGCTGCGTGCCGCGCTCGACCTCGAGCTCGACCGTGGGACGACGACCGTGGGCGAGGCGTTCACGGCACCGCTCGTCGCACCGGACAGCACGCTCGTCATGGCACAGGCGCCGGCGCCGGCGGGCGACCGTGCGGCGTGGACGCTCGTCACCGCGCCGACCGCCGAGTTGTTGTCGACCTCCCTCGCGGCACTCACTGCAGCCGATGTGTGGGAGCGCATCGATGGGCGCGTTACGGCCTACGCCCTCGAGACCAATGAGGTCGAGGTCATCCCAGTGGAGCGGGTCAGCTACATCGCCACGCTGCCGCTGTCCTTCACCAACATCCGCCTCATCGCAGCCAACTGGTTCTCGCTCAACAACGGCGTCTACGCCATCGCGCTGGTCATCGTCGCGCTGGCCTTCGGCGTTCTGTCGAGGTTCCTCGTGCGCCCCCTCGGACGACGCAACTGACGGGCCGCGCCCCGGGGAGCGGCCCGTTTCGCCGCCCGCGTGAATCCATCGTACGTTAACTATATTCGGCGAGCCTCGGGCACGGTACCATGCCTGGGATCGGTCGCCATCATCCGCGCCACCGCGGATGGACGTTGGGGATGCATCCATCCGCGCCGCCGCGGATGGATGTCGGGGATGCGTCGCGGGGTTCGGATGGTTCGACAACGTGGGACGACCGACGACGTCGCACCGCCAGCGCGGTACGAGACGATGGACGGTCCGGCAAGGCTCGTGCGACGGATGGGGGGCAGGCTGTGGCGGGCCCCCCGCGGCGTGCAAAGGGTGCCGGTGCGACCGGTGATCCTGGGCGCGATTGCCGCGCTGTCCCTCGGCTTCGTGCTCGATGTCGGACCGTGGACGCTTGTAAGCGGTCCGTTGCTCGGTCCCGCCGACGCACAGGAGGCGGCCCCCCCCGCCCCTGCAGCCCCTTCAGCCCCGCCGTTGGCCCTGCAGCTGCCACCCGGTGCCGGCCTCGCCGAGCCCTCCGAGGCCGACCGCGCGGCGCTGCGCTACTTCGCTCGCGAGGGCGACGTCGAGCGGCTGGAGGCGGAGCTGCGCCGCCTGCGCAGCCTTTATCCCGGGTGGCAACCGCCCTCGGACCTCCTCGATCCCGGCGCCGAGGACGCCGAGCTCCAGCGGGTCTACAACCTCGTCGGTCGCCAGGAGTACGCGGCGGCGCGCCAGGCGCTCGCCGAGCGCCAGCAGCGCGACCCGTCCTTCGTCCCACCCGACCGCCTCGTCACGCTGCTCGACCTTGCGGACGCGCGCCTGCGCCTGCGCGAGGCTTCGGAGGTGGACAACTTCCGGCGCGTCCTCGCCATCGGCCGGGAGAACGAGGCAATCCTCACGTGCGAGGATCCCGACTCGCTGTGGCGTGTTGCCGAGGCATTCGCCCGGACCGAGCGGCCACAGCGCGCCTACGACGCGTACGCCTACGTGATCACCAACTGCACGGATCAGGCAGTGCGCGCCTCGACGCTGCAGAAGGCGGCCGGCGAGGTCGACGTCGCGCCACTCACGCAGCTCTTCGCGCTCGGCGACACCGGAGGCGAGGGCGCCGACGCGTTCGAGGCCGCGCGGCTCGACATCATCCGCGCGGCCGTGGCGCGGGCGGGCGAGGCGGGTGGCGAGGGATCGGCGATCCCGCCCGAGTGGCTCGACCTCCTCGCCGAGTTCGCCCGCACGGGGGTGAACCTCGAGGACGCCATGCTGATCGGCTACTACCTCTACCGGCAGGGCAGCCCGGTGGAGGCCGCGCAGTGGTTCCGCTTCGCCCTCGACGCGGGGCTCGGCGCGGACGCGGCGGAGGGCTACATCGTCGCGCTGCGGGCGACCGGGGATCGCGAGGATGCCGCGCTGGCGCGCGAGGTGGCCTACCAGTGGCGGGAGGAGACCCCGGAGCTGATGGAGGCCTACCTCGATGCGGTGTCGACGATCCTTACCGCGGACGCCCGCGGCCAGACGTCGCTGGCGGACGTCGAGCAGCCCATCGTCGACCGCTTCGTCCCCGTCGTCATCGCGCAGCGCGACCCGAACGGGGCCCAGGCCCTCGGCTGGTACGCGTTCAACACGTGCCAGTTCATCATCGCCGAGGAGTGGTTCATATCCTCGGCGAACTGGGTGCCCACCGAGGCCGCGGTCTACGGTCTTGCGCTGACCCGCCTGCGCCTCGGCGATGAGGAGGGATTCAGGGACGTCGTCGGAGAGTGGGGTCCGCTCTACGCCTCCGTGGCCTCGCTGGCGAGCGGCGGTGAGGCGCTCGACCCGGCAGACCCCGTGACCGGCGGGCGGGACGACCCGACCGACGAGGTCGGCGTCGATTCGGTGATCTGCGATCCCGAGGAGCGCGAGCGGCTCCGCCAGCTCATCGTCGACGATCAGGACCGCGCCAACGACGGACCGCTCACCTTCACCGAGGCCGGCTCGCTCACCGCGGCCGGTCGCGCCGGCGACGACCGCACCGACGCAGGGACCCTTCGGGCCATCGCGCGTGGCTCTGCGGTCATCAGCCCACGTCCGCCGCGACCCGAAGGACTGCGGACGGTCCAGGCGCCGGTTCCAACGCCGAACGCTGAGCCGACGCCGGGTGCCGACGATCGCTCCGAGAGCGCCGTCCGCCGGCGCGCGCTGGAGCGCGATCCTCGGTTCAGGGACACCCGCGACAGGACGACGGTGCGGCGGAGCAGGCTGCGCCGCAGCGAGGCGCAGCCGGACCGCGCTGGAACGGTGGTGCGGGGGACGGACAGGACGGCTCCGAGCGACCCTTCCACCGTGGAACGGCGCGTGCGCGGCGACGCCGGCGTCGACGCCGAGGTCCGCCGCATCGTAAGCCGTCCGCGCGGCTCGCCGCGGTCCCCTGGGGCGCCGGGGGGCACGGCAGCGCAGCGTGCGCTCACCGCGAACGCGTTCTCCCGCTGCGTCGCGCTCACCGATCGTGGCATCGCCGACGGCACGCTGACCGCCACCGACGCCTCCGCTCGCGGCTTCTGCCTCCTCCAGCTGCGCCGCCCGGTGGAGGCGGCTCAGGCCTTCCAGCTCGCCAGGGCGCGCTCGCGGGCAGACACCAGCGCGGCGGCCGATGCGGTGTACGGCGCCACGCTGTCGCTCATCGCGGCCGACCTCACCGCAGAAGCGGGCGTGGCTGCAACCGCTGTGCCGCTGTCGCGTCCCCGTCGCACGGAGCTCCAGATCGCCCTCCTGACCCAGCGGGCCATCGCCGCGAACCGCGATGGGCGCTCCATCGAGGCGTTGCACCACCTCGACCAACGCAACCGCATCGCTCCGCTGCAAAAGGACCTGATGCTGCTGCAAGGCTTCGCCTACCGCGACGCCGGCGACCTGCGCTCCGCGGCACGCCTCTTCCGGGCGCTCGACAGGGCCGGCTCGACGGCCGAGACGCGTCGAGCGCTCGCCGTCCTCGCCAACCAGGGCAACGACGACCGGCTCGTCGTCCTGCCGCGCTGACCTTGCGCGGGAGCAGCGCTTCCGGTCCGCGCCTCAGACGAGGAGCCGCCCCTCGGCGACCAGCACGGCGGTCCCGCTGAGGTCGACGGCGGTCAACGAGCCTCCTGCCAGCGTCAGCGCGAGGCCGATCCCGGAGGGGCGGCCCATCTCGACGCCCTGCGTGATGGCGAACTCGGTGCGCCCCTCGCCGAGCCGGTCGGTCCTGGCGATGAGCGCCGCGAGGCCAACCGCGGCCGAGCCCGTCGCTGGATCCTCGGCGACGCCATGGGTCGGCGCGAACATGCGGGCTCGCAGGGTGTTCGGCCCGGTCCGCACCGCCAGGAACACGCCGTCCGCGCCGGCGGGGAAGGCGTCCCAGTGCCCCATGGCGGCGGCAGCTCGAGCGAGCGCGTCGAGGGAGGCAAGGGGCACCAGGGTGAAGCGCGGGCCGCTCGTCCCAACCACCGGCGCGTGCCAGTCCGTCGCGAGGTCATCCGGCTCGAGCGACAGGGCGGACGCAACCGCCGCAAGGTCCAACGGCGTGTCCTCGAGCGTCGGCACCCGCGGCGCCGTGACCGTGGCGAGCCCCAGCGGGCCGGGCGCGACCTCGCACACCGCCAGCCCCGCCTTCAGCTCCAGCCGCACGTTCGCCAGTCCGCGCAGCCGCGCGAGCGCCACGGCGGTCCCCAGCGTCGGATGGCCCGCGAAGGGCATCTCGGCCTTCGGCGTGAAGATGCGCGCCGCTGCGGTGTTGTCCGCGTCCGCCGGCCGCTTGACGAACACCGTCTCCGACAGGTTGAACTCGCCGGCAATCGCTTGCATCGCGGCAGCGTCGAGCTCGTCCGCCTCGAACACCACGGCGAGCGGGTTGCCGGCAAGCGGACGATGGGTGAAGACGTCGAGGATCTGGTAGGGTCGCATGGGGCCTCCGCGGTGCGCCCCGAGCGTGATCCCCAAGGCATCGCACAGGTCAAGGTGGCGTCCTGATGATCCGCTTCCGCTTCCTCCTGATGGTCCTCGGCCTCGCGTTGGGACCGGCTGCGGCGGCTCCGTGCGGCGACGGCCCGGCCGGGTTCGCCGCCTGGCTCGCCGACTTCAAGGACCGAGCCATGCGCGAGGGGGTGAGCGCGCGGACCGTCGAGCGCGCCCTCGGCGACGTGTCGTACTCGAAGCGGGTGATCGGCTTCGACAGGAACCAGAAGTCCTTCCGCCTCTCCTTCGACGAGTTCTGGCGCCGCCGCGTCGACCGCCGCATGATCGAGCGCGGACGACGCTACCTTGCCGACCAACGCGCGATGATCGAGCGCATCGAGGCGCGCTACGGCGTGCCCGGGCCCATCCTCGTCGCGGTGTGGGCGCTCGAGACCGGCTTCGGCCGCGACGTCGGCTCGCTGCCGATCATGCGCTCTCTGGCGACCCTCGCCTACGACTGCCGTCGCTCGGAGTTCTTCACGGGCGAGCTCCTCGCCGCGCTCAAGATCGTCGACCGAGGCGACATGCGGCCGGAGGCGATGGTGGGCGCGTGGGCCGGCGAGATCGGTCAGACGCAGTTCCTCGCCGAGCGCTACCTGAACTACGCGGTGGACTTCGACGGGGACGGTCGACGCGACCTGATGCGCTCGGTGCCGGACGTCCTCGCCTCGACGGCGAACTGGTTCTCCCGTCAGGGCTGGCGCCGCGGTGCGGCTTGGAGCCCAGGGACGGCGAACTACCGAATCATCGCGCAGTGGAACCGCGCCGACGTGTACCAGCGGACCATCGCCCGGCTGGCCGACGAGCTCGCCCGCTGAGCGAGCGTCCGGTCTAGAGCGGACCGCTGTGTAGCCTGTCAAGCGGACGTCGCCTCGCTTTCCTAACGCACTCACACATGAAGACGATAAGTCATACTGTTAGTCATCTGTCGTGTCGTCCTTCCGAAGGACGATTTCGACATAAGCGTCAATCAGATGAAGAAAGTCTAGCATTCGACCAGAAGCGACTGCACGAGCTCACGATGATGGAACATGTGGCCCTCGAACAAGCCTGCGACAACTTAATCAGCGAGTCGTGCTTTCCGACGAATCTATCTTCTAGATGAGTCCAATGGTCTAGGAGCGGCGCGTTCCATGGCATCGCGTCAGACCGGTAACTGATGAGGTTGTGGCGGGGAAGCATCCGAACCCTATCACTCTCACCGCGATCGAGTATGGTATCAGCCCTTGGGATCTTACGTTCAAAGTCTTTGACGCTCGGCGAGACATCGCTAAAACACAGACCTACCTGAACCTGAAATTCATACCATTTGAAGTCCGTTATGACGGTCCCTGAATGAGTTCTACATGTTGACCCTTTAGAATTATCGTCACTCGATCAGTGCAAAGTTCAATGACGTGCTTGCTCAGAATGTGCTGGATCGCCCGATCGATACGTCCTTCTCCAGCAACGTCGCTTAATCGTCTGATGTGTTCGATCCCAGCCAGCGCATCTTTGGCACGATCCGCATCCATCGGGCACACGATCGGTCGTGCCGGCAGATCACATTCCATGCACTGAACTAAAGGCACCTCGTCCAAGGAATGTATCATAGCGACGCCACTTTCGCTTGGATGAGCGGCGCACCGGACGCGTTCGCGAGACGCGCACCGAGCAGTCGTGGGCGAGGTGGACGGCATGGGTGGCGACCTCTACACGGTTAACCCAGTCAACGGAGAGTTGATACGCATCCCCGTACTCGTCGCCCACGACCTCGCCAGGGAGGAGCTAGGCCCCGACGAAGCGGCCCGCTCGGCCCGGAGCGCGACCGCGCCACGCTGGCGCACCCCATCGACGGCCGCGCCAAGGTCGCGCCGATGGAACCGTCGGCCTCGTCCAACGTGCTGCCCGGTCCGAAACTCAGCGCGCCAACGAGGCGGCGTGCGGCTCGAGCCTTGGCACCATGCCATGCCTCACCGCCGCCCGGTTGAGCTGCCAGCGCCAAGCGCTGCGGCACATGTCGTCGAGGTCGCGCAGCGCCGACCATCCGAGGGCACGCTCCGCCTTCGACGGGTCGGCCACCGAGGCCCCGATGTCGTTGGCCCTGCGCGCCTCCTCGCGGACCGCGATGTCGATGCCCGTGGCCGTCCGAAAGGCGTGCACGAGCTCGAGCACCGTCGCGCCGCGTCCTGTCCCGACGTTGAACACGTGGGCGTCGCGCTCTCCTCCGACGAACTCCAGCGCCGCCGCATGGGCCTCGGCAAGGTCCGTGACGTGGATGAAGTCGCGCAGCCCGGTCCCATCGCGGGTCGGCCAGTCGTGGCCGTAGACCGTCAGCTCGGCGCGCTGGCCGCTCGCCACCTCAAGGAGGACCGGCATGAGGTTCGAAGGCACGCCGCATGGCTCCTCGCCGATGAGCCCCGACGGATGTGCGCCGACGGGGTTGAAGTAGCGCAGGAGGACCGCCGCCGCACCGGCGGTCGCCGCCACCCAGTCCTCGATGAGGGCCTCGTTGAACAGCTTGGTCCGCCCGTAGGGGTTCGACGGGGCGACGGGGTGCGCCTCGTCCACCGGCAGGTACCGCGCCGGCCCATAGACCACCGCGGAGGAGGAAAACACCATGCGCCGGCAGCCGTGCCGGTTCATGGCGCGCAGCAGCTCGATGGTCCCATGAAGGTTGGTGTCGTAGTACGCGAGCGGATCGGCCTGGCTGTCGACCACCGCCTTCAGCCCAGCGAAGTGGACGACGCACTGGGGCCGCACCTCGTGGAGGACGGCGTCGAGGGCGCGGGCGTCGCGGATGTCGGCCTCGTAGGCCGCGAACGGTCTTTCGCCAAGCATGCGCAGCCGCTCGACCACGTCTCGCGAGGCGTTGGCGTAGTTGTCGACCAACGCGACGGCGTGGCCCGCGCCAAGGAGGGAAAGGACCGCGTGGGAGCCGACGTAGCCGGCGCCTCCGGTGACGAGCACGCGCAAGAGCTTCCTCCGAGAGTTCGTCCGCCAGCGACGCGGGCGCGCGGCGGACGGTGTTCATTCGGCGCAAGCGGCGCTCCCCCTGCAAACGCGCAAGGTTGAACCTCGTGTGCTCAAGAACGGCCGACCGCGACCATGCGCCGCGATGGCCCGACCCGCCCGTCCGTCCCAACGCCGAGGCGATGCGCTGGCCCGAAGCGCGCGCGCCGAGGCCATCGCCTGCGATGCGCCCTTCCATTGGCCCGGCATCGCTCGCCGGATAGTATTGGAGTGCAAGCGGGAGGATGCATGGCAAGGCTGCAGGGCAAGACGGCGTTGATCTTCGGCGCGGGATCGGTCGGCGACGGCTGGGGCAATGGCCGCGCCACCGCGGCCGTGATGCTGCGTGAGGGCGCGCGGGTCTTCGGCACCGACCGCGACACGGCCGCGCTCGCCCGCACCGTGAAGATGGTGGCCGAGCACGGGCGCATGGAGAGCGCTCCTTGCGACATCACCAGCACTGCCGATCTCGACACAGCCATCGAAGCCTGCCGACAGGCCTTCGGCCGGATCGACATCCTCGTCAACAATGTCGGCGGCTCGGTCCCTGGCGACGTCGTCGGTCTGCCGTCCGAAGCTTGGGATGCGCAGTTCGACCACAACATCAACTACGTGTTCGAGACGATGAAGCGCGTCGTGCCGATCATGGTTGAGCAGGGCGGCGGTGCCATCGTCAACCTTGCGTCCATCGCGGCGCTGCGCTTCTTCGGCCCGGACTGCGTCGCCTATGCAGCCGCCAAGGCCGGGCTGATCAAGATGGGGCAGGTCACCGCCGTCAAGTACGCGCGCCAGCACGTCCGGGTGAATACGGTCGTGCCGGGGCTGATGAACACACCCCTCGTGACCGTCCGCCTCGCTGGCCAGCGCGGCGGCGGAGATGCCGACAGGCTGATCGCCGCGCGCCACGCGCAGGTGCCGATGGGGCACATGGGCGATGGCTGGGACGTCGCGCACGCCGTCGCCTTCCTCGCCTCGGACGAGGCAAAGTACATCACGGCGACCGAGCTCGTCGTCGATGGCGGCTTGCAGGCGACCTGCGTCGCGCCCAGCCACGTCATTTCAAGCGACTTCTGACAACACGGCGTCGTCGAGGACCGTTCGGGGCAAGCACCCCCTCTGCGCCGACGGGCGTGGTCGCGGTACCGCCGCCGACGGGGATGGAGCTCGGCGAGCCTCTCCTACGATGCCGACGGTGATGCGAAGACGATGCAGGTCGGGCTGCCGGTCTCCACGGCGCGGGAGGGCTCCCCAAGCGATCCGTCGCGCGGATCGACGGGAAACGAGACGACGGTGTGGCTCGTCTCGTTCGCCACGTGCAGCGTCGTCCCGCGCGGATCGAGGGTGATGAAGCGTGGCGTCGTGCCGCCCGACGGGCGCCAGCTGCGCGGCGACAGCGCGCCCGAGTCCGGGTCGCACGCCAGCACCGCCACGCTGTCGTGGCCTCGGTTGGACACGTAGATCGTGGAGCCGTCGGCGCCGGTCACGATGCCCGCCACGCGGTTGTTCGCGGTGAACTCACGCGGCAGCGTCGGCACCACGAACAGCGGCGTCAGCGTTCCTCTTTCGGCGTCGAAGCCGTAGGTGGTCACGGTGGAGTCGAGCTCGTTGGCGACGAAGGCGAACGGACGGCCGGGATGGAAGGCGACGTGGCGCGGCCCGGCAGCCTCGCGCGTCGCCACCCAGCCGGGATCGGCGAGGGCGAGCGTCCCCGTCGCGACGTCGAGCCCGAGCACGAACACCCGGTCGAGACCCTTGTCCGGCACCACGATGAAGCGTCCACCAGGGTCGAAGGGGCAATGATGGGGGTGCGCCCCCGCCTGCTCCACGCGATGCGGTCCGATCTCTCCGGGAACGTCGAGGAGGTGCGCGGGCGGGCCGAGGGCCCCACCGTCATCCACGGGAAGGCTCGCCACGGTGCCGGTCGCGTAGTTCACCGTGATGAGCCAGCGGCCGGTGGGGTCGAGCGCGAGGTGCACCGGATTGCGTCCTCCGGTCGACCCTCGACCGAGGAACGACAGCCGGCCCGTCTTCGGGTCGCGTGCGAAGGCGCTCGCCTCGCTCCGGTCGCCGTGGACGGCGTAAAGGGTGCGCCCCGTCCGGTCGAGCGTCAGGAAGGACGGGTTGACGAGATCGCCGACGGTCTCAACGTGCCGCCACCGGCCGCCGTCGTCCTCGGCGAACACCTCGATGCCGCGGCCCTGCGCCCCGCGCTCCCGGGTGGTACGGCACCCCACGTAGACGAACATGCGCTCCGCTCCGGCCCCTGGCGCCGCCGTCGGTCTTGCCGCGCAACGCCAAGGTTTGGCGGATGGCTGCGCAGTATGCAACAACGTATGCACAATGCAGCCATGGCCGCCGCATGGCCGCCGCAACCCTGTGGACAGAAGATGAAGCTCGCGGTCCTTCCCGGTGACGACATCGGGCCCGAGATCACGGACGCCACTCTGGTGGTGCTCGAGGCGGCCGACCGGGCGTTCGGGCTCGGACTCGACGTCGACGTCCACGAGGTCGGCATGGCCTCGCATCGCAAGAACGGGACGACGCTGCCGGACGGCGTGCTGCAGGCGGCGCGGGCGGCGGACGGCATCGTCCTCGGCCCGGGCGGGATGACGCTCTATCCCCCGCGCGAGGAGGGCGGCATCAACATCCCCGGCACCATCCGCAAGGAGCTGGACCTTTACGCCAACATCCGGCCGGCCCGCTCCCGGCCCGGCGTGCCGAACGCCCGTCCCGGCCTCGACGCAGTGATCGTGCGCGAGAACACCGAGGGCTTCTACGCCGACCGCAGCCTGTTCATGGGCTACGGTGAGTTCATGCCGACGGAGGATGTCGCGCTGTCGCTGCGCAAGATCACCGCCAAGGCATCGCGGCGGATCGGCCGCGCGGCCTGCGAGGTGGCGCGCGAGCGCAACGGCCACGTCACCATGGTCGGCAAGCGGCACGTGCTTCAGGTGACGGACGGACTGTTCATGCGCGAGGTCGAGGCCGCGGCCGCCGACTTCCCGGGCATCGAGCTCAACGAGATCGACGTCGACGCGATGGCGGCGGACATCTACCTGCGGCCCGAGCGGTTCGACGTGATCCTCACCACCAACATGTTCGGCGACATCCTCTCCAACCTCGCCGCGGCGCTGTCGGGCGGGCTCGGGCTCGCCGCGGCGCTCAACGTCGGAGACCGGCACGCGGCGGCGAACGCGGGCCACGGCTCGGCGCCCGACATCGCGGGCCAGGGCATCGCCAATCCGAGCGGGCTCATCATGTCGGCGGCGCTCCTCCTGCGGTGGCTGGGGACGACGCATCAGAGCCCCGCCTTCGGTGCGGCGGCGAGCGCCATCGAAGGCGGGGTCGACGCGGCGCTCGGCGTCGCCGACAGCCGTACAGGCGACCTCGGCGGGAACGGCTCGACCCGCCGCTTCGCCGAGGCGGTGGCGGCCAACCTGCAGGCCGGTGAGTAGGAATGCCTGGGGCGGTGCTGGGCACGTGACCACGATCCGACGCGACGGCGCCGATGCGCTGCTTACGCCCGCCCCCCCATCGCCGGACGAAGCGCCGACTTCGAACGCCAGTCACGCCTACGCGGTCCTGAAGCGGCGGATCGTGGACAACTTCTATGCCCCCAGCGCCACCGTCCCGGTGCAGGAGGTCTCCGCCGAGCTCGGAATGAGCCGCACGCCGATCCGCGACGCGTTGATCCGGCTCGAGAAGGAACGGCTCGTTGAGCTCGTGCCGCGCTATGGGTTCCGGGTGCTCGGCATGTCGGCGCAGGGGATGCTGGACATCTACCAGATCCTTGCCGGGCTCGAGGCGGTGGCGATCGAGCTCATCATCGAGCGCGGGCCGACGGCGAGCGAGATGGCGCGGCTCGGTGCCGCCGCCGATGGACTCGCCGCCGCGCTCGAAGAAGGGGACCTCGACCTCTGGGCCGAGGCGGACGCCGTCTTCCACACGGCGCTGGCGGAAGTCTCCGGCAACCGCCAGCTCGTTGCCACCGTGCGCCAGTTCGCCGAGCAGACGAGCCGGGCGCGCGCGGTGACGCTGCGCCTGCGACCGGCGCCGACGACCTCCACCCAGAACCATCGTCGGCTGGTGGAGGCGATCGCGGCGGGCGACGCTGTGGCCGCGAGGGAGATCCACTGGAACCAGCGCCTACGCAGCGGCCGCGAGCTTGCGGACATCCTCCGCCGCCTGAACATGCGCCACCTCTAGAGCATCCTGGGTCTTCTCAGACCCAGATAAGATGCTCTAGCTCCTTGATTAAAGGCGGTCTTTTTAGGGTTTGGTGGTTCCACCTAACCCCAAACCGCTCTAAGGCGCCGAAGAACGGAATTAGACCCGCACGCCCGCCTTCAAGGTGTGCCAGATGGTCTGTCGGAGGTCGACGAAGGCAGGGTCCGCCTTCACGTCCTCGCCGCGGGGGCGGCCGAAGGGGACCGGGATCAGGCGGTCCACCCGCGCCGGGCGCGGGGTGATGACCGCCACCCGGTCGGCCAGGTAGAGCGCCTCCTCGATGGAGTGGGTTACGAAGAGCACCGTCTTGCGCTCCTGGTTCCAGATGCGCAGCAGCTCATCCTGGAGGATGTCGCGCGTCTGAACATCGAGCGCGCCGAACGGCTCGTCCATCAGGAGGATGTTCGGCTTGATGGCGAGCGCACGGGCGAGGCCGACGCGCTGCTGCATGCCGCCGCTCAGCTCGTGCGGGTAGGCCGCCTCGAACCCGCCGAGGCCGACCATGTCGATGTAGTGTTGCGCGATGTCGCGCCGCTCGGCCCGCGAGACGGACTGCGCCTCGAGGCCGAACTCGACGTTGCCGAGCGTGGTGCGCCAGGGAAACAGGTCGAAGCTCTGGAACACCATGCCGCGGCCCTCGCCGCCCACGGTTCCCGTCACGTCGCGGCCGTCCAGGAGGATCGCGCCGCTGTCGGGCGGCACGAGCCCGTCGATGAGGCGGAGCAGCGTGGACTTGCCACAGCCGCTAGGCCCCAGGATGGCGAGGAACTCGAGGTCCGGCACCGCAAGGTCGAGGCCGTCGACGACGCGGATCGCATCGCCGCCGCCCCGGCCGTAGCTCTTGGAGACGTTGCGGACCTCGAGCTTTGGAGGGCTCATTCAGCCTCCAGTTCCTTCAACGCCTGTTCGACGAAGCTTGTGTCGATGACGGTGTCGAGGTCGACCGTCCCTTCGACCGCGCCGGCCGCCTTGTAGATCGGCATCAGCTCCTCGTAGACCGCCACGCGATGGTTCATGTCGCGCGGCCAAGCATTCACTTCGTTGGCAAGCTGCATGCGGATCGCCTCGATCTCCTCCTCGCTGGCCGTCGCCATGGTGTCCTGAGTGCCGTACTCGCGGAACGCTGCGGCGTACCACTCGGGGTCCTCCTGGGCGCGCCGGAAGGCCTTGATGTTGGCCTTCAGGAGGTCGACGGCAGCGCGCTGGTTGGCCTCGTCCTCGAGCCACTCCCCGCTCGCCATCCACACCTCGCCGAGGAAGTTGTCGTAGACGCCCCACGGCTCGATGAGCACCGTGTACTGATCCTGCGGCAGCTGCTGCGCCTGGTCGAAGTGGATCGGCACGGCGTCGACGCGGCCGGCCAGCAGCGCGCGCAGTCGCGTGCCCGAGCCCCCCATGGTGATGACGTTCACCTCGTCGATGTCCACGCCGGCGTCCTGCAGCGGCTTGATGAGCATCACGTGGGTGAAGTCACCCGGCGAGTTGACGGCGACCGTCACGCCGTCCTTCTCGAGGTCCTTCATCTCCTTGATCGTCTCGGCGTTCGCCACGAACACGAGGCTCGTGTTGGTGAACGCGTTGCCGATGATCTTGAGGTCGGCGCCTGCTTCTACGGCGCGCAGCGTGCTGATCGCGTCACCCGCACCGAACTCCGACGAGCCGGTGAGGACCGATTGTGTGATGACCTCCAGCTTGCTGTTGCGCTCGACGTTGGGCGCGCCGTAGCCCTCCATCTCCGGCAGGACCTCGTTCAGGGCTGCCATGTAGGGGATGTGGATCCCGAGCGAGTTGGCGACGATGTCGACGTCGAGCGTGCGCTCATCCTGGGCGTGCGCGAGCCCACCCGTCGCAAGGAGTGCGGCGCCGGCGACCGCGCCGGCGACCCTCAGGCTGGTTCTGTGCGTCATGTCGTTCCCTCCGTTTTGTCTGTCATGGTTGGCCTCCGCGCATCCCCTGCCGCGCGGTGTACCAAGGGGCGATCCGCTCGCCTGCACCTGCAAGCAGTGCGTTGCCGGCGAGGCTCACGACCATCAGCAAGATGAGGTAGGCGAGCAGGGGCGCGACCGAGAGGTCGAGCCCCGTCTGGAAGATGAGCCCGCCGTACCCGGTGATGACGAACATCTCGGCCACCACCATCGCGCGGATCGCGTGCACGAGACCGAGCCGCGCCCCGGTGATGAGGTAGGGGAAGAGCGCTGGCAGCAGCACCTTGCGGTAGAGCGCGATGCCGCCGACCGAGAAGGACCGTGCGGCATTGACGTAGCGCACGTCGATGCCGCGGGCGCCGTGGTAGGCGGTCATGACGATGTAGCCCACCGAGCCGACGAACACGATGGCGATCCGCATCGCGAGCCCGGTGCCGAACAGCAGCATGAAGATCGGCACCAGCGCGGCGATGGAGGTGACGACGATCATTCCCACCCACGGGTGGACGAAGGCGTCGATCCACGCGACGCGACCCATCAGCGTGCCGAGCGGCATGCCGACGAGGCACGCGAGGCCGAAGCCGATCAGCATCTGCCGCAGCGAGCCGGCGAGCTCGACCAAGATGTCGCCACGGGCGATCATGTCGATGAGCAGCGGCAGGACGATGCTCGGCGCCGCGAGCAGGAACTCGCCGAGCGAGCGCCCCACGATCTCCCAAGCGACGACGACGATCGCGATCCCGCTGAGCTTGAGGGCAAGGTCACGCAGGCGATCCATCAGGCGTCCCTCACGCTCCAGGGAAGAAGCCGCACCTCCGCCCGCTTCACCACCTCCTGCAGGGCGAGCCCGAACAGGCTGACGAGGAAGACGACGCCGAGCATCGTCGGCGCATCGAACCGGCTCGACGCCGTCTGCATGATGGCACCGAGGTTGACGGCCGCGAAGAACAGCTCGGCCGTGATCATCGCGTTGACGGCGCGCACCACGCCGATGCGCAGGGCGGTGAACACGAAGGGAAGGCTCGCCGGCAACAACACCTTGCGAAGGCGCGCGAGGCCGGTGACCTGGAACGAGCGGGCCACGTTGAGCACGGCGGGGTCGATGTTGCGCGCGCCCGCCGACACGGTGATGAGGACGTCGAACACGCACATGAAGAACACCAGGGCGACCCGAGCCTCGTAGAACAGGCCGAACCAGATCATGATGAACGGCACGAAGGCGACCGAGGGGATCGCGAAGAACGCGTTTACGACGGGGTCGAACATGGTCGCCGCGGTGCGGTTGCGTCCGAGCAGGAACCCGAGCGGCATCGCGACGGCAATGGCGAGCGCTAGGCCCGCCACCATGTGCTGCAGCGAGTTGAGGAAGCCGAGGGGGATGGCGCCGCTGGCGAAGCCATCGACCATCGCCCAGAAGACGCGGCTCGGCGCGGCGAAGACGACGCGCGGCAGCAGGCTCGCGACGACTTCCCAGACGAGGAGCCCGAGCACGAACGAGAGCGGGTAGATGAGACGGGTTCCGCCGCGCGAGGAGGCGAGGGCCGCGAGCGTGGTCATGCGGCGGAAGGGCGCGAGGACGGCGCTCCCGCTCGTCAGCTCCCGGGGTCGGCGCGGGGACTCGCTGCTCATGTCAGAAGATCCATCACGAGGCCCTCCGGCAGGCGCAGGTTCAGTGCCTCGGCGACGAGCATCATGCCGATCACCGCGAACGCCGTCAGTCCCGCCACCACGACGATCCGCGCTCGGATCATGCCGTAGAGCACCACAGCGAACAGGAGGACCATGGCTGGCAGAAACCCGACGACGAAGATCGCCGCGATGAAGGCCGCGAAGCCGGCGAAGAGCAATGTCAGCGGATACTGGCGTTGTTCGGCGGCGGTCGCGTCCTCATCCCCGGCCGGAGACGGCCGCCACGGCCGCGTCCGCGCCACGAAGATCAGCCAGAGGGCGCCGGTCGCGGCGACGACGCCCAGCGGAAAGATGCGACCGAGGAAGGCGCGGTCGATGCTATCCATCCCCGCAGCGACGAGACCGACGAGGACGACCGCCAGGAACCCCAGCTCTGCCCCTCGGTTCGGCGCGGTCTCCCCCTCGGTGGAGACGCTGCGTGCGATGCGCACTCCGAGGATGATGGACGCAAGGGACATGAGCCCGAGCACCAGCACGATGGGCCGCTCGAACCAGCTCCAGCCATAGAACTGCATGGACTGGTAGAGGTACCGCTCCACCCCCGCCGACAACACGAAGCCGATGAGGAGCGCCGGGCGCGGCCAGCCGAGCCGCTTCATGACGATGCCGAGCAGCCCCATGACCGCGAGCAGCACGAGGTCGCCGAACGAGCGTGTCGCCTGGAACGCGGCGAAGCAGATCATCGAAAGGATGAAGGGCGCGAGGTAGGAGAACGGGATCTCCGTCAGCCGCGCCACCGGCCGCGCAAGCACCACGCACAGCCCCGCGCCGATGATGTTGGCGAGCGCCAGCGACCAGATGATCACGTAGACCGTCTCGAGGTCGCTGCGGATCATGGTGACGCCGGGCTGGACGCCGATGAGGATCAGCGCGCCGAGGAAGATGGCGGTCGCGCCGGAACCCGGGATGCCGAAGATCAGGGTGGGAACCAGGGCGCCGCCTTCCTTGGCGTTGTTCGCCGACTCGGGTGCGATGACGCCACGGATCTCGCCCTTGCCGAACCCGCTGCGGTCCTTCGTAACCTGGACCACGTGGGCGTAGGCGATCCAGTCGATGACGGTGCCGCCGATGCCAGGGATCGCGCCGAGCAACGAGCCGAGCGCTGAGCAGCGCAGCACCAGCCAGCGGTTGCTGACAACGTCGCGCAGGCCTTGGCCCCAGCCGCTGCCGAGGCGCGTGTGCTCGGCGATCGCCTTGCCGCGCGACAACAGGTCGATGATCTCGGGGACGGCGAACAGGCCGAGGCCGAGCACGACCAGCGACAGCCCGTCCGAGAGGTAGACCGAGCCCCCGGTCATGCGGATTTCGCCGGTCGCGGGTGCACCGCCGACCGCGCCTAGGAGGAGGCCGAGGCCCGCCGCGATCAACCCCTTCTCGATGCTGCGCCCGGAGAGCGCGCCGACGACGCTGAGCCCGAGGATCGACAGCATCAGGAGTTCCGCCGAGCCGAACGCGAGCACCAGCGGCCGCGCGACCTGGATGAAGAGCGTGAGGAGCAGGGCTCCGAACACGCCGCCGATCATGGACGACAGGAACGCGGCGCTGAGCGCCCGCGCCGCCTGTCCCTGGCGGGCGAGGGGAAACCCGTCCATGACGGTCGCCTGGGCGGCCGCCGACCCGGGGATGCCCATCAGCACCGAGGTGAACGTGTCGCCGGTGGAGACCACCGCGAGGAGGCCGATCATCAGCGCCAGCGCCGACGTCGGATCCATGCCGTAGACGAACGGGATGACCAGCGAGATGCCGGCCGCCCCGCCGAGCCCGGGGAAGACGCCGACCGCCAGACCCAAGAGCACGCCGAAGATCAGGTAGACGGGGTGCGAGCCCGACAGCAGCGTGCCGAAGGCGCCCTGGATGATGTCCATGGATGCGTGACCCGGGCGCTCAGCCTCCCTCGGGTCGTTCCTCCGTCAGAGCCGGTAGTCGTACTCCTCGGCGAGCCAGTCCACGATCTCCCGTCGCGTGTCGTCATCGAGGCTCGTCGCCCGCTCGAGCGCACGCTCCACCCGCGGTGCGACGACGTGCGGGTTCTTGCCGAGGATGCTCTCGCGTCCCTCGAGGTAGGCGGGATCCTCGACGACCTTGGCGGCCGCATCTCGCCACGCCTGCACGATCTCGTCCGGCGTTCCACCGGGCAGAAAGATGAACTTCTCCGTGCCGTAGCCGGCCTCGATCAGCGCCTTCATGACCTCGAAGTCCTCGCCCGACGGGGGCTCGCCGTGCAGCGCCTCGTAGGCCTCGCCGAAGTGGGGGATCTGCGGGAAGGACGGGTCGCGCTCGAGTTCGCCCTCGTCGTTGACGACGCCCCAGGCCCACAGCGGCACGACCTCGCCGGCTTCCTCGCGCGGCTGGACGTGGTCGATGTATCCGGCCGAGGTCTGCATGTCGATCTGGCTCTCGCCGCGCTCGAAGGCGAGGCGCTTCGGGCCAGAGCCCTCCATCCCGAACACCGGCTGGACGTCGAGGTCGAGCATGCGGAACGCCCACAGCGCGAGGAGGTCCAGCGACGAGGCACCTTGGCTGCCGAAGCGCAGCGTCTGGCCCTTGAGGTCCTGGATCTCGGACGTGTCGGACACGCCGAGGTCGGGCTGGATGTAGACGACGGCGCCGCTCGCGGTCGCCATCACCGGCTCGAAGTCGCGATAGTCGTACTCCACCCGCGGGTCGCCGAGGAGGTAGGGCATCACGGTCGAGCCGCCCGTCTGCAGCACGGTCCGGCCATCCGGCTCGGCACGGTTTGCGAACTGGTTGGCCCCCAGCGTCGACCCGCCGCCTGGCACGTTGCGCACGATGATGGTCGGCTCGCCGGGCAGGTGCTTGGCGAAGATGGGCGACAGGAACCGCGCCATCGTGTCGGTGCCGCCGCCCTCGCCGAAGGGCACGATCCACTCGATGCGGTCGCCCGAGAAGTCGACCTCCTGGGCCGAAAGCCCAGCGGGTGCGGCCGCAACCATCGCAGCGACGGCCCCGGCGGCCAGCAATGTTCTGATGGTCATGTTGGATCCTCCCGAGTTTCTCGTTTGTCTCGGAGCGTAGGACTGTACGGTATGGTATGCAATGAGGGATGCAGTGTGGCGCAGTTGACGAACACTCCGGCGACTTCGACGGACGCGAACCTCCCCCGCGGCGGTGATGAAGGTCGCGAACGACCGGCGGTTATAGTCGCAGCGGACGATCTGCTGCGACACGTTACGGCGCTGTTCGTCCACGCTGGCCTGCCCGAGGGCGACGCTGCCACGGTGGCCGACTGCCTGGTGCGGGCGAACCTGCGCGGGGTGGACACGCACGGCGTGTTCCGGGTCGCAACCTACCTCGAGCGGCTGCGGGCCGGCCTCAACAATCCGCAGCCGCGGATCGCGGTCGAGCGGGTCGGGCACGCCGCCGCCCACGTCGACGGCGACAACGGCATGGGCGCGGTGGTCGGCACGCGTGCCATGGGCGAGGCCATCGCGATCGCGGGCGAGGGCGGCGTCGCGCTCGTCTCGATCCGCCACTCCAACCACTACGGCATGGCCGCGTACTACGTGCTGCAGGCACTCGAGGCGGGGCTCGTCGGGATGGCGTTCACCAACGCCTCGCCGGCGCTGCCGCCGTGGGGCGGGCGGGCGCCGTTCCTTGGAACGAGCCCGTTCGCGGTCGCCGTCCCTGCCGGCCGGCAGCCGCCCTACGTCCTCGACATGGCGATGAGCGTGCTCGCCCGCGGCAACGTCTACGTCGCCGCGAAGACCGGGCGGGCGATCCCGCCGGGACTGGCGCTCGACGGCGCCGGGCGGCCGACCACCGACCCGCAGGCCCTCATCGACGGCGGCACGATGCTGCCCTTCGGCGGCGTGAAGGGCTCGGCGCTGGCAATGCTGATGGACATCTTCGGCGGCGTCCTGTCGGGCGCGGCGTTTGCCGGCAACGTCGGCAACCCGCATACCTCGTTCGACCGGCCGCAGGATGTCGGGCACCTCTTCGTCTGTTTCCGGCCCGACCTCTTCATGCCGCTGGAGCGCTTCCGCGAGCGCATGGACGAGTTCGTCCTTGCGGTGAAGGCGCAGCCTCGCGCCGAGGGTTTCGATGCGATCCTGGTGCCGGGCGAGCGCGAGGCACAGACGGAGCGGGTGCGCCTTGCCTCCGGTATCCCGCTGCCAGCCGAGATCGCCGAGGCCATCGCTGCCAAGGGCGAGCGAGCCGGCCTTTCGCCGCTCCCCGTCTCTGCCGGCAAAAGCTGACCTCCGCCGGACGTTGCTCCGCGCGTGCTCAGCAGCGGCGGGTCGGCCGACGGCGGAAGCATCCTACATGTCAAACATGGATGGTGGGCGGTACTGGGATTGAACCAGTGACCTCTGCCGTGTCAAGGCAGCGCTCTCCCGCTGAGCTAACCGCCCGGGCGTGTGCAGCGGAGCGTCGTCATAGCCGGCGCCGGGTCGCTGCACAAGCGCGTCACGCGTACTCAAGCAAGCGACCCACCTCGCGGACCAGCTCGCGCAGGTGAAACGGCTTGGACAGCACCTTCGCCCCCGGCGGCGCACCGTGCTCACCGTCGAGCGCCACCGCCGCGAAGCCGGTGATGAACATCACCGCAAGGTCAGGGTCGAGGCGCGTGGCGCGGCGCGCGAGCTCGATGCCGTTCATGTTCGGCATCACGATGTCGGTGAGGAGGAGGGAGAACGGCTCTTCGCGCAGGCGTTCGTAGGCGAGCTCACCGTCCTCTACCGAAACGACGTCATACCCGGCGCGCTCCAGCGCGCGGTGCAGGAAGCGCCGCATGTCCTCGTCGTCTTCGGCCAACAGTATGCGCATCATGTCCGCGCGGCCGATCGTGCCGCGTCCCTGTGTCGTGGTGTGCGTGCGGGGGAGTGTGCGACGGGGCCGTTTAAGTCGCGGTCAAGCGTGTGGCTTAGGAGCGGCTTACCGGTGCATGCTTAATTCGACGCAGCGGGAGTGAGGCGGTCGATGGATCGGCGCCGCCCTAAGCGAGGTTCCAAGGAGCCCTCGATGGACATCATTGACGACTTCGTGGCCGACGCGACCTTCGCGCTCGTGACCCCGTCGGCGCCGGCCGTGCCGTTCGTCTTCAGCGCGCCGCACAGCGGGACCGTCTATCCCCGCTCGCTCCTGCAGCGCACCAAGCTCAGCCGGCTTACCCTCCGGCGCTCCGAGGACACGTTCGTGGACGACCTGTTCGCCGGCGTCGGCGCGCTCGGCGCACCGCTCCTCAAGGCGCATTTTCCGCGCGTCTACGTGGACCTCAACCGCGATCCGGCGGAGCTCGACCGGACCATGTTCGACGGGCCGGTCAGCGTCCCAGTAGTCGGCGACAGCGCCCGGGTCGCGGGGGGGCTGGGGGTCATCGCACGCATCGTCGGCGAAGGTCAGGACATCTACGATGCGCCGCTCCCCGCCCAAGAGGCGGCGGACCGGCTTTCCACCTGCTATCGACCCTACCACGCAGCGCTCGACGAGGCGGTCACAGGCGCCGTCGAGGCCTTCGGCTCCGCCGTCCTCATCGACTGCCACTCGATGCCGTCCGGTGCAGTGCGCGTGGAGACGCCGGGCGGGCCGCGTTGCGACGTCATCCTCGGCGATCGCTACGGACGGAGCTGCGCGCCTGGGCTGGCCGATGAGTTCGCCCGCCTGCTGCGCCGCGGTGGCCTCGCGGTGGGCCGCAACAGGCCTTACGCCGGCGGTTACATCACCGAGCGGCACGGACGGCCGCCGCTTGTCCATGCGATCCAGCTCGAGGTCAACCGCGCGCTGTACATGGACGAGGGCACGTTCGTGCGCACCGCGAACTACCATCCGTTGCGGAGCATCTTGACGGACGCCTGCGCCGGGCTGGTCAAGTGGTACCTTCAGCGGCAGCCGGCGTACGACTGGCCACAGGCCGCGGAGTAGTCGACGAAAAAAAAGGCCGCCCCGAAGAGCGGCCTTAAGTCTAGGGAGGAAACGCCCAAGGAGGGCAGCGAGACGACAACGTCGTCCCGCGCTGCAACAAATGAAGCCGCAACGCACAATCGTCAAGGTGCCGATTTGGTAGCCAACGCAAAATGCTGCCTAGCAAATGCGCAGAGCAGCCATGCAGCGACGTTCGCGTCGTGGGCATCGCCGATGCGCCGAGCCTTATCAGCGGTTTGCGGAGCGCGTTGCGCGAGGATCGCGCGCGCGCGCTGTGTGACGAGCCGCGCGCATGGCTCCCATGCAAGGCCATGATCGCCGACGCGGACCTGCTTCATGCGCTCGCGGATGCCGCCGAGGCGGCAGTGCTGCCGCACTTCCGCCAACTCGCCTACGTGGACAACAAGGCGAGCGAGGGCTTCGACCCGGTCACCGTCGCCGACCGCGAGGCGGAGGCTGCCATGCGCGCGATCCTCGCCCGGGAGCGGCCGGACGACGCCGTCGTCGGCGAGGAGCTCGCCGAGGCGCGTGGCACCAGCGGGCGGACCTGGATCCTCGACCCCATCGACGGGACGCGCGCCTTCATCGCCGGGCTGCCGACCTGGGGCGTCCTCATCGCGCTCGCGGAGGACGGGAGTGCCGTGCGTGGGATGATGGCCCAGCCGTTCGTCGGCGAACGCTTCGTCGGCGGACCGGACGGGGCTTACTGGTCGCGCGGCTCGCAGCAGCACGCCCTCGCCGCGCGCCGGTGCGCGACGCTCGGTGAGGCCGTCCTCGCATCGACCGGGCCACAGCACTTCGATGTCAGCCGCAGGGAGCGGTTCGCAACGCTCGCCGCGGCCTGCCGCATGGTGCGCTACGGGACCGACTGCTACGGGTATGCGATGGTGGCCGCGGGGCACATCGACGTCGTCGTCGAGGCCGGGCTGAAGGTAGTGGACATCGCGCCGTTCGTGCCGATGATCACCGCCGCGGGGGGGACGGTGACCGATTGGCAAGGCGCGCCCTTCGGGCATCGCCTGCTGACGGACTTCCGCGGCGACGTCGTCGCCGTCGGGGACGCGGACCTGCTGCCGCAGGTGCTCGCTGCCCTCGCCGAGTGAATGTCACCCCCCGAACAGCCGTCCGAAGAAACTGCGGGTCCCTTCCTCCTGGGGTGCCGGGCGCAGCCAGTCCCGCGCGTCCCGGGCGGCGGTGCCACGAGGCGGCCCGGCCGCGGACGCGGCCGGCGCCCCCCAGGCGCCGACCGCGACGGCGTCGGGGGCAGGGGCGAGCGGCTCAGGCGCGACGTCCATCGCCGGCAGGCCCGCGGGGACCATGCCCTCGTGGACCTTCATCATCAGCGTCTTCCACAGCTCCGCCGGCAGCGAGCCGCCCGTCGCCTTCAGCGTCGGCGTGTTGTCGTCGTTGCCGAGCCACACCCCGGTCGTGAAGTACGCGGTGTAGCCCACGAACCACGCGTCCCGCCAAGATTGGCTGGTGCCCGTCTTGCCGGCGGCCTGCCAGTCGTCGAGCTGGGCGCGGCGCGCCGTACCGGACTCCAGCGCCGCCGACAGCATGGTGTTCATCGCACCGACGTCCTCGAGCGCCACCACCGGGCCGGGCCCGCCGCTGCGCTGTTCGTAGAGGAGTTGGCCGTCCGCGGTGCGGATGCGCCGCACGATGTGCGGGACGACGCCGATGCCGCCGTTGGAGAACGGCACGTACGCGGTGGTGAGCTCGAGGAGGGTCACCTCGGACGTGCCGAGCGCGATGGACGCGTTGGCCGCCAGCGGCGAGCGGATGCCGAGCCGGCTCGCCACCGCGGCGACGGTGCCGGGGCCCACCTCCGCGGTGAGCTGCGCCGCGATCGTGTTGAGCGAGTGCGCCAGCGCCCGGGTCAGCGAGACGGGTCCGACGTACTCCTTGGTGTAGTTCTCCGGCGTCCAGTCGCCGATCCGGGTCGGCTGGTCGATCCGCATCGTCGCCGGCGTCAACCCATGCTCCAGCGCGGCGAGGAAGACGAACGGCTTGAACGCGGAGCCAGGCTGCCGCGCCGCCGCCACCGCGCGGTTGTACTGGCTGTCGCCGTACTGCCGACCGCCGACGAGCGCCTTCACCGCGCCCGAGCCGTCGAGCACCACGACGGCGCCCTGGGAGACGTTCTTCTCGGCCCCCTCCCCGTCGAGCATCTCGCGCAGCGCCTGCTCGGCGAGCTCCTGCAGCTCGAGGTTGACCGTGGTCTCCACCACGACGTCGTCCTCAACCGAGCCCGCGAACTCGGGCAGCACCTCGTTCACCCAGTCGGCGACGTAGCCGCTCGATGGCGCCACGTCCGGCGTCGCGAGCGTCGCAGGGTTCGCGCGGGCGTAGGCGTGCGCGATGGGGTCGATGAAGCCGACGTCGCGCATCGCCGCGAGCACCGTCGCAGCGCGCTCGTTCGCCCGGGTGAGGTCGGTGGTCGGCGCGTAGTACGAGGGCGCGCGCAGGAGGCCCGCGATCAGCGCCGCCTCGGACAGCTCGAGCTCCTCCGCCGGCTTGCCGAAGTAGCGCCGCGCCGCACCGTCGATGCCCGTCGCACCGGCGCCGAGGTAGACGCGGTTGAGGTACATCTCCAGGATCTCATCCTTGGAGTACTGCACCTCCAGCCAGACCGCGAAGATCATCTCCTGAATCTTGCGCTCCAGCGTGCGCGAGGGATCGAGGAACATGTTCTTGGCGAGCTGCTGGGTCAGCGTCGAGCCGCCCTGCTCGAGGCGGCCCGCGGAAAGGTTGGCGACCATCGCGCGGGCGAGGCCGATGGGGTCGATGCCGAAGTGGCTGTAGTACCTCCGGTCCTCGATGGCGATGACCGCCTGCGGCACGTGGTCCGGCAGTTCGGTGAGGGACACGGCTCGGCCGCCGGTGTCGCCGCGGTTCGCGATGAGCGCGCCGTCCTCCGACAGGATGGCGACGTTGGGCGGCCGGTCGGGCACCGCCCACTCGGCGGCCGGGGGCAGCGTCGCCGCGTAATACGCTATGATGGCGCCGACCCCAACGAGGCCGAGGATCGCGAGCGTGAGCGACAGCCTCACGGCGAGGCGCAGCAGGCGGAAGCGGCGTCGGCGAGGCGGGCGTCGTCGGGCCGGGCCGGCCTGCTTGGCTCGCTCACCAGCCGCCGGCGTCGCCGGGCGCGTGGCCGCTCGCGGACCGGGGCCGCGCTCCGACGGCCCAGGGGGCCTCGGGCCAGCCGCGCCCGAACCCTTCGCGAGGCTCGGCGCGCGCCGCTCACCCTGCGGCGATCCGCTCGACCGGCCACCGTCCGTCCTTCGTACCAAACCCAGCCCTCCCGCGAGACGATCACGACGACCCCAGCCGCGGTGAGTTACCATGACGCCCGGTGCCGCGCGACAGCACGGGCGTGCGCGACGAGGGGGAGCGTTTGCGGGCTGGCTGCGAGCGCCGCGCTGCGCCACCTTGATCGGCCATCACCCAGTCCCCATGGTCGCCGCGCTGATGGAGGCCGTCATGACCGAACCCCGCGCGCCCGGCCCGGGCGACACCGTCTTCTTGGTGGACGGCTCCTCGTTCGTCTTCCGCGCGTACTTCCAGTCCATGAACCAGGATCGCAAGTACAACTACCGCGCCGACGGCCTTCCGACCGGCGCGGTCCGCCTGTTCTGCAACAAGATTTACCAGTTCATCAAGGAGGGTGCGGCGGACGTTCGGCCGTCGCACCTCGCGATCATCTTCGACAAGTCCGAGGTCTCGTTCCGCAACGAGATCTACCCTGAGTACAAGGCGAACCGCTCAGCGCCGCCGGACGACCTCGTGCCGCAGTTCCCGCTGATGCGCGCGGCGGTCGAGGCGTTCGGCCTGAAGCCCATCGAGAAGGCCGGCTTCGAGGCCGACGACATCATCGCCACCTACGCGAGGCAGGCGGCGGACGCGGGGGCGGACGTCGTCATCGTCTCGGCCGACAAGGACCTCATGCAGCTCGTCAACGAGCGCGTGACGATGTACGACCCCGCGTCCGGCGAGGGGCGACGGCCGGGGACGGGGCGCATGGGGGTGCGTGCGGAGCGGCGCATCGGGGTCGACGAGGTCGTCGAGTACTTCGGCGTCATGCCGGAGCGCGTCGTCGACGTGCAGGCGCTGGTCGGGGACGCCACGGACAACGTCCCCGGCGTCCCGGGGATCGGCAAGAAGACCGCCGCCCAGCTCATCGACGAGTTCGGCGACCTCGACACGCTGCTCGCCGAGGCCGGGACGATCTCCCAGCCCAAGCGCCGCGAGAACCTCCTCGCGTTCGCCGACCAGGCGCGCCTGTCGCGCGAGCTCGTCCGGCTCGACGAGGCGGTGGCGGTGGACGATCCGCTGGCGGCGCTCACCCTCCACGAGGTGCCCGCCGAGCCGCTGATCGCGTTCTTCAAGGCGATGGACTTCGGCACGCTGACGCGCCGCGCGGCGGAGGACTTCGAGGTCGATCACGCGCGGGTCGAAGCCGACGCGCGCTACCTCCACCTCGGCCCCGCAGCCGCGTCCGAGCCGGACGACGCGACGCCGCGAAACGACGGGCCGGCGACGCCCTCCGCGCTCGCCGCGGAGCTCGAGCGCGAGGCGTCCGGCGCCGCCTTCGACCACGCGAGGTACGAGACCGTGGGCAGCGCCGAGCGCCTGGCGACCTGGATCGGGGCGGCGCGCGAGACCGGCCGGATGGGGCTTGCGGTGCGCCTCGCCGACGGTCCGCCCATGCGCTCCGCCCTTGCCGGCGTCGCCCTCGCCCTCGCCCCGAACACGGCATGCTACGTGCCGCTCGCCCACACCGCCGGCGACCTCGTCAGCGCGCCGAATGGGCTCGATCCGGCCGAGGCGCTGGCGCTCCTCGCCGCCCCGCTCGCCGACCGCTCCATCATGAAGGTCTCTAGCAACCTCAAGCGGGACTACCTCGCCCTGCGCCGCGCCGGCCTCGCGCTGGCGCCGCTCGACGACACCGGGCTGCTGTCCTACGCGGCCGACGCCGGAGCGGGGCAGCACGACCTCGCGAGCCTCTCCAAGCGCTTCCTCGGCCACGTCCCCATCGACGACCGCGACGTCATGGGTACGGGACAGAAGCGCATCCCCTTCGCCGAGGTGCCCCTCGACGCCGCGACCCGGCACGCCGCCGAGGAGGCCGACATCGCGCTGCGCCTCCTTCCGGTGCTGCGCCAGCGCCTCGTCGCCAAGCGCGTCGTTACCGTCTACGAGACGCTGGAGCGCCCGCTCCTGCCCGTCCTCGCGCGCATGGAGGAGCACGGCATCCGCGTCGACCGCGACATCCTCTCGCGCATGTCGGGCGACTTCTCGCAGACCCTCGCCCGCATCGAGGCGGAGATCTACGAGATGGCGGGCGAGCCGTTCAACATCGGCTCCACCAAGCAGCTCTCCGACGTCCTGTTCGGCAAGCTCGGCCTGCCGGGCGGGCGCAAGACCAAGACCGGCGCCTGGTCCACCGGCGCGCAGGTGCTGGAGGAGCTCGCCGCCGAGGGGCACCTGCTGCCCACCAAGATCCTCGAGTGGCGCCACATCAACAAGCTGAAGTCCACGTACACCGACGCGCTGCCCACCGAGATCCACCCGGAGACCGGGCGCGTCCACACGACGTTCTCGATGGCCTCCACCACCACGGGGCGGCTCTCCTCCACCGATCCGAACCTGCAGAACATCCCGATCCGCACCGAGGAGGGACGCAAGATCCGCACCGCGTTCGTGGCCGAGCCTGGCACGACGCTGATCGCTGCGGACTACGGGCAGATCGAGCTGCGCGTGCTCGCCCACATCGCCGACATCCCGCAGCTGCGCCAAGCGTTCGCCGACGGGCTCGACATCCACGCGATGACCGCCTCGGAGATGTTCGGGCTGCCGGTGGAGGGGATGGACCCGATGGTCCGTCGCCGCGCCAAGGCGATCAACTTCGGGATCATCTACGGCATCTCCGCCTTCGGCCTCGCCAACCAGCTGTCCATCCCGCGCGAGGAGGCCGGCGCCTACATCAAGCGCTACTTCGAGCGCTTCCCCGGCATCCGCGACTACATGGACGCCACCAAGCGCACCGTGCGCGAGCACGGCTACGTGACGACGCTGTTCGGCCGCCGCGCGCACTACCCGGAGATCGACACCTCCAACCCGTCGATGCGCGCGTTCTACGAGCGGGCGGCGATCAACGCGCCGATCCAGGGCTCGGCCGCCGACATCATCCGCCGGGCGATGGTGCGCTTGGAGCCGGCGCTCGCCGAGGCGGGGCTGTCGACGAAGATGCTCCTCCAGGTGCACGACGAGCTCCTGTTTGAGGCGCCGGTGGAGGAGGCGGACCGGGCAATCGCGGTGATCCGCCGGGTCATGGCCGGCGCGGCCGAGCCCGCGGTGAAGCTTGCCGTCCCCCTGGAGGTCGACGCCCGCGCCGGCGCGAGCTGGGCCGAGGCGCACTGACGGCGTGCGCGCCGGCGCTCACTCGGCGCGGCGCACGCGGGCGCGCTGAGCGAGCGCGACGATCGCGACCACGGCAGCGGCGAAGACGAGCGTCGTCGCCGACACCGCCTCACCGGCCACCACCGCCGCGATGAGGATCGTCAGGAACGGCTGGAGGAGCTGGAGCTGGCCGACCTTGGCGACGCCGCCCAGCGCCATCGCCGCGTTCCAGAAGAAGAAGCCGAGGAACATCGAGAAGAGGGCGACGTAGGCGAAGCCCGCCCATGCGCTCGCGCCCACGCCGGCCGGAGCGGCGGGGGCGAGGAGGACGGCGAGCGGCGCCGTCACCGGGAAGGAGAGGACCAGCGCCCACGAGATCACGGCCCAACCCGGCATCGTGCGCGAGAGGTTGCCCGAGAAGGCGTAACCGAACGCCGCCGCGCACGCCGCGAACAGGAGAAAGATGTCGCCGGCCGAGATCGTCCCGCCGCCCTGAGCTAGGACGAAGGCGAGCACCGTCGCGCCACCGGCTGCCGACAGCGCCCAGAACGCGCTGCCCGGACGCTCGCCGGAGACCGCCGTCGCTGCGAGCGCGGTGGTGAGCGGCAGGATCGCGAGCACCACTCCGCCGTGCCCCGCCGACACGCTCGTCATCGCGAACGCCATCGAAAGCGGAAAGCCGACGATCAGGAACAGGCTCGCCCCCGCAAGCCACGCGAGGCCCTTCCCCCTTGGTAGAGGCGTCCCGCCGAGGGCGAGGAGGGGTGCTGCAAGGAGCGCTGCGACCGCAGCGCGGCCGAAGGTCACGAACATGGGGTCGAGCTCCGCCACCGCGAGCCGGGTCGCCGGCAACGTACCGGCGAAGATCGCGACCCCGACCACCCCGAGCGCCACCGCGCCGACCACCCCGACGGATGCCGACCCTTTTACCTGCGGAGGTTCGGTCGACGCGCGAGCCTCGGCGCCGGCTCGCGGCCGCTCGCCGTCCGTTCCGGTCACGGAGCCTCCCTCCGCGGCACCTGCGCCGCTGCTGAGCGCGGGTCAGCCGCGACCGAACCGAGCCTCGGCCAATCGGTCGGCGACGGCATGGGTGGGCGTCGCGGTGCGCGCGGCCTCCTCGAACACCTCGTCCAGCCTATCAGCGATGGCGTCGACCCGACGGTCGACCTCCGCGTCGTCCCAGCCGTAGTACTCGCCCGCCATCTTGATGACGCCGCCAGCGTTCAGCACGTAGTCCGGCGCGTAGAGGATGCCGCGGCCGGCAAGCGCCGCGCCGTCGTCGGGCGTCGCGAGCTGGTTGTTGGCGCCGCCCGCCACCGCGCGGACCTTCAGCGCTGGGATCGTCGTCGCGTTCAGCGTCGCACCGAGCGCGTTGGGCGAGAAGAGGTCCGCCTCGACGAGGCCGATGTCCTCCGGCGGCACCCCCTTGGCGCCGAGCTCGCGCTCCGCCAGCGTCGTCCGCTCGAGCGAGATGTCCGTCACCGTGAGCCGTGCGCCGGCCTCCGCGAGGTGCCTCGCCAGGCCGTACCCGACGTTGCCGAGGCCCTGCACGGCGACGTGAAGCCCCGACGGCGGGCCGAGGCCGGCCGCGCGGGCGGTGGCCAGGAGGCCGATGTAACAGCCCCTCGCCGTGGTCGGCGACGGGTCGCCGCGCCCACCGTCTTTGGGGTCGAGCCCCGTCACGTGGTGCGTGTGGCGGCGGGTGTGCGCGAGGTCGGACGGCGACGAGCCGACGTCCTCGGCGACGATGTAGCGCCCCGACAGCGTCTCGATGGCCTGACCCAGCGCCTCGAACATCGCCGGCGAAGTCGCACCCCGTGCGGGCACGATCACCACGGACTTGCCGCCGCCAAGCGGCAGGTCCGCCATCGCCGCCTTGTACGTCATGCCGCGCGACAGCCGCAGCGCGTCGGTCAGCGCCGCGTCGTCGTCCACGTAGGTCCACACGCGGCACCCTCCGAGCGCCGGCCCGCGGGCGGTGTTGTGGATGGCGATGATCGCCGACAGTCCGCTCGCGGCGTCGCGCGCGTGCAGCACCGCCTCGTGATCGTCGAACGATGGGTGGTGGAACATCGGTCCCCCGGCTCAGCGACGCTTTGGCCGTCCGCGGGGGCGTGAAGCGCTGCCGAGGCATCGCACGGCGCTGCCTGACCGACAATGGCGAGCGCCACGGACTTGGACCGCGGCGGCGTCTGCGGAGGAGCCCTGCCGTTTCCTCCGCAGCGCCTTGCCCGGCCGAGCGCGGGCCGAGCGAGCGCCTTCGGCCTAGGCGGCGCGCTTGCCGCGACCCTTGCCGCGCTTGCCGCTGCGCCCGGAGCGCTCCTCGCCGAGGTCGACGACGCCCTCGTCCTCGCCGTCCTCCTGCTCGGCGTCCGCCAGCTCGGCGTTCTCCTTCACGTCGGCCATGGCGTCGACCGGCTCGTCCTGCTCGGCGGTCTCCTCCTCGATGGCCTCGGCCTCGACCTGGGTCGGCGCGGTGCCGTCCGTCGCACCGCCATCCTCGCCCTCGCCGGTGTCGGCCGCCGGGTTGAGCGTGTCTTCGGCGAGCTCGGAGAGCTTCTGGTCGGTGGCCATCTCCTGGTCGCGGATGCGCCGCAGCGCCTCCACGGCGTCGGAATGGCCGAGCGCTTCGCCCCACGCTACCAGCGTGCCGTAGCGGGCGATCTCGTAATGCTCGACGGCCTGTACCGCGGCGACGATGCCAGCGTCGCGCGTGCGATCGTCGGCCGCCTCCTCCATGAGCTCGCGGGCCTCCTCGAGGAGGCCGTGCACCGCCTCGCAGTTCGTGCCGCGGGGCCGCATGGACAGGCTCTCGAACACGTGTTCGAGCTCCTCGACCTGATGCTCGGTCTCCTCGTGGTGAGTCTCCAGAAGGCTCTTCAACTCGGGTGAGGTGACCTTGCGCGACATCTGACGCATGGCCTTCAGGCCCTGCTTCTCCGCATGGTAGATGTCGCGAAGGGTATGGACGAAGAGGTCGTGCAGCGATTTCATCGCCATGACAATTCTCCCAACGGGCGCGTCGCCCGCGGCACAGAATGGGGTCGTCGGCACCTGAGTTCCGGCCAGAAGGTCGCACCCGTTCATCGGCCGAGCACGACCACGTCCTCCGGCGCCACCGCGAGCGCCTTCAGCAACGCAACACACTGCGTCCCCGGGGCGAGGCCGAGCTCGCGCACCGAGCGCTGGGTGAGCCGCGCGAGGATCCTGTCCTTCCCGCAGGCGAGGCCGACCAGCGCGCCTGGCCCGACGCCGTCCGTAACGGAGGTCACCGTCACCGGCAGAACGTTCTGCGTGGATGCCACGACGCCGGGACGGGCGAGGATGACGTCCGTCGCACGCAACCTGAGGCGCACCGTCGTGCCGATGCCGGCTTGCACCATGGGCAGGGTCAACGTGGCGGCCGACAGGCGCACCTCGCTGAGCCCGTCCACCGCATGGTGCGCCGCGATGCGCCCCTCGAGGAGCACGCCGGCGTCCCGCGGACCCATCTGGGCGGCCGCGAGCGCGTCGGCGAACACGGTTGCCGCCGGCCCCGCCGCGGCGACCCGCCCCTCGCGCAGGACCACCACGGTATCGGCGAGCCGAGCAACCTCGCTCACCTGATGGCTGACGTACACCATGGGCAGCCGCGCCTCAGCGCGTAGCCGCTCGAGGTACGGCAGGATCTCGGCCCTGCGTGCCTCGTCGAGGGAGGCGAGCGGCTCGTCGAGCAGGAGGAGCGCAGGACCCGTCGCAAGCGCCCGTGCGATGGCGACGCGCTGCGTCTCCCCGCCGGACAGCCCCGCCGGCCGCCGACGCAGGAGGTCGCCGAGGCCGAGGAGCGCCACGAGCGGCGCGACCGCGGCCGGGCGGCGTGCGAAGCGGCGCGCGAAGGCAAGGTTGCCGGCGACGGTCATGTGCGGGAACAGGCGGCCGTCCTGGAACACCACGGCGGCGCCGCGGCGGTGTGCCGGAACGTCCACCCCGGCCGCGCCGTCGAACAGGACACGGCCTCCGGCCTCGATCCGGCCGGCAGTCGGCGTCAGGAGCCCGGCGATCGCTTGGATCACCGTCGTCTTGCCGGCGCCGGAGCGGCCGAACAGCGCGGTGATGCCGTCCGCGGCGGCGAACGACACGTCGAGGTCGAAGTCGCCGCGGCGATGACGGAGCGCGACGGACAGCGTCACCGGCCTGCGACCCACCGCGCCGCGCGCTGGGACAGCGCCTCCGACACGAGGAGGGCGACGAGGGAGATGGCGATGGAGATCGCCGCCAGCCGTCCCGCCATCGCCTCGCCGCCCGGCACCTGCAACGCGGTGTAGATCGCGAGCGGCAGGGTCTGCGTCTCGCCGGGGATGTTGGAGACGAAGGTGATCGTCGCGCCGAACTCACCGAGCGCCTTGGCGAAGCCGAGCACCACGGCAGCGAGCAGCCCTGGCACCACGAGAGGCAGCGTCACGAACGCGAACGTCGCCGTCCGCCCCGCGCCGAGGTTCCTGGCCGCCCCCTCGAGCCGGGGGTCGACCGCGTCGACGGACAGGCGCACCGCCCGCACCATCAGCGGGAACGCCATCACCGCGGCGGCGAGGGCGGCGCCGGTCCAGTCGAACGCGAACACGACGCCCAGCTCAGCGAGCCAGCCTCCGACGGGACCACGGCGACCGAACAGGAGGAGGAGCACGTAGCCGGTCACCACCGGCGGCAGGATGAGCGGCAGGTGCACGAGCCCGTTGAGCAGCGCCCGCCCGACGAAGCGGCCCCGCGCGAGCGCGAACGCCGCGGCGACCGCGAGCGGCAGCGCCGCCAGGGTCGCCACCAGCGAGACCTGAAGCGACAGCGCGACGACGGGCCAGACGTCGATCAAGGCTTACCGCATCCGGCACGAACCCCTCGGCGGCGTGAGCCTCCCCGCACCGCTCAGGGCCGCGTGAAGCCCGCCGCCGCGAAGTGACGCCAGGCGTCCGGCGTGGTCAGGTGATCGTAAAGCGCGCGCACCGCGCCCCCGTCCCGTCCGGCGACGATCGCCATGGAGTAGACGATGGGGTCGTGGCTCGAGGGCGGGAACGTCCCCACGGTCCGAACACGGCCGAGACGGGCGTCCGAGGCGTAGACCACGCCGAACGGGGCCTCGCCGCGCTCCACCAACGCCAGCGCCGTGCGTACGTTGTCGCTCTGCACGACCTGTTCGGCCAAGCGCGACCAAAGCCCAAGGTTGGTCAGCGCCTGCCGGCCGTAGATGCCGGCGGGTACCGCCTCCACCAGCGCCATGGCGATGCGCTCGTCGCCCACGGCGGACGCGATCGCCTTCGCGGTGAGGACGCCCGCGTGCCCGTCGTCCTCCGGCTCGCCGGACGCCACGAGGACGAGCGTGTTGCCGAGGAGCGCCGTGCGCGTCGTGGCCTGAACCTCCCCAGCCTCTGCGAGGACGTCCATCCACGCCTCGTTCGCCGAAATGAAGAGGTGAGCCGGAGCGCCCTGCTCGATCTGCCGCGCGAGGACTGAGCTGCCCGCGTAGGACACCGTGACGTCGACCCCCGCCGACGCCTCGAAGTCCGTCACTGCCGCGTCGAGCCCGTCGCGCAGGCTCGCCGCGGCGAACACGGTCACCGCGTCCGCCCTGGCGTCGCCTGCCCCGAGCAGGATGATGGACGCCAGCGCACAGGCCCGGACGGCGCAGCGCAACATCGTCACGTTCCAAGCCTTCAAGACTAAGTCGGCGGTCCGCGCGTGGATCAGGCGACGAACACCTGCCGCTCGTGATCGCGCAGCAGTGCCGAGCGCAGCTTCTGCAGCGCGCGGTTCTCGATCTGGCGTACCCGCTCCTTGGAGATGCCGAGCTTCTCGCCGAGCGACTCCAGCGTCGCCCCCTCCTCCGTGAGCCGCCGCTCACGCACGATGCGCAGCTCGCGCTCGTTGAGCTCGTGCAGCGCGCTTTCGAGCCAGCGGGCGCGACGATCGGTGTCGATGGACTCCGACACCGTCTGGTCCTGCAGCGGCTGCTGGCAGGGGATGAAGTCCTGCCGGTCCGCCGCCGTCGAGTCGCTCTCGATCACCGGAGCGTTCAGCGAGGTGTCGGGGGCCGACAGGCGCGAGTTCATCAGCTCGACGTCCGCCTTCGACACGCCGATGGCGTTGGCGATCGCCTCGTACATCGCGGCATCGGGCGACCCTGCGCCGTTGCGCGCCATCTTGGCGCGCAGCCGACGGAGGTTGAAGAAGAGCGCCTTCTGGGTCGACGAGGTGCCACCGCGCACGATGGACCAGTTGCGCAGGATGTAATCCTGGATGGAGGCACGGATCCACCATGTCGCATAGGTCGAGAAGCGGACCTGACGTTCCGGCTCGAAGCGGGCGGCAGCCTCGAGCAGCCCCACATGCCCCTCTTGGATGAGGTCGCCCATGGGGAGGCCGAAGTGGCGGAAGCGGGAGGCGATGGAGATGACGAGGCGCATGTGCGCTGCCGTCAGCTTGCCGAGCGCCTTCTCGTCCTTGTCGTCGCGCCACCTGAGCGCGAGCTGATGCTCCTCCTCGCGTTCGAGGTAGGGCGCGCTCATGGCAGCCTTGACGAAGTGACGCGGTGATCCAGCTTCCGAAGACATCGGCACCCCTCCTCACGCGGCCGTCTGAGCTTGGAAAGTCGGCTTACGGAACATTCGTTCCCCGCAGCGACGACGATGCGTGCCATGACGCAGGTTAAGGCAGTCGTCACGCGCCTCGGCAGCACGGTGACTTACCGGCGAGGAGATCGGGTGCACGGGCAGCGCCGCGGGCCGCGCGACCCAACGCCGCGAGCGGTGCACGTCGGCGCACCACGTGCTCATGCCGCGGCCTCGACCTGCGGCCGGATGCCAGTTGCGCATCACGGGAGGCAGCGCGCGGTCGCCGTCAGGGCGAAGGGTCGTTACGCCGTCAGGTTGTCCGGCGGCGGAGACCGTGGGTCGTCGGCGCGACCCCGCGGGCGCACCGCGGCAGGGGAGCCGCGGTGCAGTTCGTCTCAGTAAACGCGGCCGAGGAACTCGCCGATCGCGTTCCCCGCTGCCTCCGGTTGCTCGAACACCGCAGCGTGGCTTGCGCCGTCGATGATCGCGAGCTCGCCGTCGGGCGCCAGATCGGCCATCTCCTGGGCGATCTCGACCGGGTAGACCGGGTCCGCACGACCGACCAGCACCAGGACGGGGACGTCGACGCCCTTCAGCGTCTCCGTGGAGTCCGGTCGACCGGCGAGCACCTTCGCGCCGCCGATGGCACCGTCGAGGGAGGCCTGCTTCATGGCGGCGGTCAGGTAGTCGACCTGCGCTGGCGCCTCGACGGTCCGCGTCTCCCCGGTGAGCATGTTCGGCATCAGGAAGGGGATGATGGCCTCCACCGAGCCCTTCTCCTCCAGCGTCGTCTCGGCGCCCTGCCAGATGCCAGCCTCGATGGCACCGGCGGCAGTATGGTTCGTGTCGATGAGCATCATCCCCGCGAACACGTCCGGGTTCTGGCGGTACATTTCGAAGGCGATCGGTCCGCCCATGGACATGCCGCCGATGACCGCCCGGTCGATGCCGAGCTCGGACAGGACGGCCAACGCGTCCTCGGCGTAGGTGGCGACGTCCTCCACCGGCGCCGGCGTCGATGAGCGACCGTACCCGCGGTGGTCGATCGTGATGACCTGGTACGTGTCGTCGAGGCGATCGCGCAGCCTCTCGAACAGTGCGCCTGACAAGGGGTAGCCGTGCAGAAGGAGGACCGGTTCGCCCTCGCCCGAAGCCGCCACGAAGATGTCCGCGCCATTGACGGTGATGGTGCGGCCTTCCCGCGCCTCGGGCTCGGGCAGTTCGAGCCGCTCGGCGGCGGTCTGCGCCAGCGTCGGCGCGGCCAGTCCGGCGAGGACGGCGACGCCCGCGAGGCGGATGATGGAGTTTTTGTTCACGCGTGCACTTCCTTGAGGTTGGACGCTGGGAACGGCGCCCAAACCGCGAGGGTTCCGGCACGGGACCCGCACGGAACCGTCCATCCAAGAAGACGCCAACGCCATCGCGGCCGCGGTGGCAACACGCGTCACTGCGACCCGCGTTGCCAGGCTCGCGCGCAGCTTGCGACTGCGAGCTCAGGCCGCCGCCGACCGCGGCGGACGCGGTCGGCGGCGGTGGAGGCTACTGGTTCTCGGTGTTCCTCGCTCGCAGCGCGGCGCCGAGGATGTCGCCGAGCGAGGCGCCGGAGTCGGTGGAGCCGTACTGCTCCACGGCCTCCTTCTCCTCGGCGATCTCGAGCGCCTTGATCGACACCTGCACCCGCCGCGCCTTGCGGTCGAACTGGGTGATGCGGGCGTCGAACTTCTGGCCGACATTGTAGCGGCTCGGCTGCTGGTCGTTGCGGTCCCGCGCGAGCTCGGAGCGGCGCATGAAGGTCGAAAGCTCGGTGCCGACGATCTGCACCTCGAGCCCGGCCTCCTTAACCTCCTTCACCTCGCAGGTGACGATGGCGCCGCGCTTGACCTCGGCTCCGTCCGCCGCCTCGGTGAACGGGTCGCCGCCGAGCTGCTTCATGCCCAGCGAGATGCGCTCCTTATCAGGATCGACCTCGAGCACGATCGCCCTGACGACCTGGCCCTTCTGGAAGTCGTCCATGACCTCCTCGCCTGGCCGGTTCCAGTCGAGGTCGGACAGGTGGACCATCCCGTCAATGTCGTTCTCCAGGCCGACGAACAAACCGAACTCGGTCTTGTTCTTCACCTCGCCCTCGACGACCGTGCCTGGCGGGTTGGCGTCGAGGAACGCCTCCCACGGGTTGTCCATGACTTGCTTCAGGCCGAGGGATATGCGCCGCTTGGCAGCGTCCACCTCGAGGATCATCACGGTCACCTCCTGCGAAGTGGCGACGATCTTGCCCGGGTGGACGTTCTTCTTGGTCCAGCTCATCTCCGACACGTGAATCAGGCCCTCGATGCCGGGCTCGAGCTCCACGAACGCGCCGTAGTCGGTGATGTTGGTGACGCGGCCGGTGAAGCGTGCGTCGATCGGGTACTTCGCCTCGATGCCCTCCCAGGGGTCGGCCTGGAGCTGCTTCATGCCGAGCGAGATGCGGTGCGTCTCCTGGTTCACCCGGATGACCTGCACCTTCACCGACTGGCCGATGGACAGGATCTCGGTGGGGTGGTTGACGCGCCGCCACGCCATATCGGTGACGTGCAGGAGGCCGTCGATGCCGCCGAGGTCGACGAAGGCGCCGTAGTCGGTGATGTTCTTGACCACGCCCTCGATGATCTGCCCCTCCTCGAGGGACTGGACGATCTCATGACGTTGCTCGGCGCGCGTTTCCTCGAGCACCACGCGGCGGGAGACGACGATGTTGCCGCGCCGCTTGTCCATCTTGAGGATCTGGAAGGGCTGCGGCGTGTTCATCAGCGGGCCGACGTCGCGCACCGGTCGGATGTCCACCTGGGAGCGCGGCAGGAAGGCGACCGCGCCGTCGAGGTCGACGGTGAAGCCACCCTTCACCTGGTTGAAGATCTTGCCAGTGACCTTGTCGTTCTTCTCGAACGCAGCCTCCAGCCTCACCCAGGACTCCTCGCGGCGGGCCTTCTCGCGCGACAGCACGGCCTCGCCGAGCGCGTTCTCCACGCGCTCGAGGTAGACCTCGACCTCATCGCCGACCTCGATGTTCTCGTCCTCGCCGCGGACGCCGAACTCCTTCAGCGGCACGCGACCCTCGACCTTGAGGCCGACGTCGATGACAGCGAGGTCCTTCTCGAAGCCGACGACGATGCCCTTGACGACCGACCCCTCGGCCATCTCGGTCTGGTTCAGCGAGGCTTCGAGCAGCGCCGCGAAGTCGTCACGGGTTGGGGTTGATAAGCTCATTCGTTCTCCGGTCGCGTGAAACACGCTGCGGCGAGGGTTGGTGTGAGTGTCGTGCGCCCCCGACGGGGTTCGCCGCGGTCCCTTCGCGGGCGCTTGGTAACGAAGTCGCCGCCCCGGACGCCCCCAAGGACACGCCCACGCACGACGGCGGCGTCCGCGCGCGCGGACACCGCCAGCTGCGACAAGCTAAGCGGCGAGCGCCTCGTCCACAACCCTCGTCGCGAGCCAAAACGCGGCGTCCGCGTCGAGGTGGGTCGTGTCGAGGATGTGGGCATCGGCGGCGGGGCGCAGCGGGCTCGACGCCCGCCCGCAGTCGCGGGCGTCGCGGGACCGCAGCGCCGCGAGGAGCCGTTCGTAGGCCGGGCCGGCCTCTGACCCGGTCAGCTCGAGCGCACGGCGTCTTGCCCGCTCCTCCACCTCGGCGGTGATGAACAGCTTCACCGAGGCATCCGGCAGGACGACGGTGCCGATGTCGCGTCCGTCGAGCACCGCCCCGCGGCCGGCGCGCGCAGCCTCGCGCGCGAAGCCCTGCTGCCGCGCCACGAGGACGGTGCGAAGCTCGGGCAGCACGGCAACCTGCGAGGCGCCCTCGCCGACCTCCGCGGTGGCGAGCGCCGGCGCCTCGAGCGCCCCAAGGTCGATGGCGCCGGCTGCCCGCACGGCCGCCTCGCCGTCGTCGAGTGCGACACCGTCCTCCATCAGCGCGAGCGCCACCGCACGGTACGTGCGGCCTGTGTCGAGGTAGGCGAGGCCGTAGTGCGTCGCGAGGCGCTTGGCGAGCGTCCCCTTGCCGGACGCCGCCGGCCCGTCCACCGCGATGATCACGCGACGAGCTCGCCTTCATGCACGATGACCTCGCCACCGAGGCCGCGCATGGCGTCGACGAAGCCCGGGAAGCTCGTCTCGATCATCGCGCCGTCGTCGACGGTCACCGGCTCGTCGGCGGCAAGGCCGAGGACGAGGAAGCTCATGGCGATGCGGTGGTCGAGTTGCGTCGCGACGTGTCCGCGGCCGATCGCACCGCCACCGCGGCCGGCGACGCGCAGCCAGTCCTCGCCGACCTCGTGTGCCACGCCGTTCGCCTCCAGGCCGCGCGCGATCGCGGCAAGCCGGTCGCTCTCCTTCACGCGCAGCTCCGAGAGCCCTGCCATCGTCGTCGACCCCTCGGCGAACGCGGCGGCGACGGCGAGGACCGGGTACTCGTCGATCATCGACGGCGTGCGCTCGGCTGGAACGCTGACGCCGGACAGGCGGCTCGCCCTCACACGGACATCGCCGATCCGCTCGCCCCCGGCATCGCGCTCGTCCTCGACGGCGAGGTCGGCGCCCATCTCGAGCAGCGTGGTGAAGAGGCCCGTGCGCGACGGGTTGAGCAGGACGTCGCGTACGACGACCTCCGAACCCGGCACGATCAGCGCGGCGACGACGACGAACGCCGCCGACGACGGGTCCGCCGGCACGACGACGTCCGTCGGAGCGAGCGGGTGCTGCCCCTCGACGGTGATCGCAAGGCCTGCGCCGGTCCGCTCGCGACGGACGCGGGCGCCGAAGGCGGCGAGCATGCGCTCGGTGTGGTCGCGGGTCGGCACCGGCTCGATCACCGTCGTCTCGCCCGGCGTGTTGAGCCCAGCGAGGAGGATCGCCGACTTCACCTGCGCCGAGGCGACGGGCAGCGTGTAGGCGATGGGCACGAGCGAGTCCGGCCCACGCAGGGTGAGTGGCAGACGGTCGCCAGTCCGCGCCGCGACGGTCGCGCCCATCTCGCGCAGCGGCTCGAGGACACGGCCCATCGGGCGACGCGACAGCGAGGCGTCGCCGACGAAGGTCGCGGCGATCGGGTGGCCGGCGACGAGCCCCATGGTGAGCCGCGCGCCCGTGCCCGCGTTGCCGAAGTCGAGCGGCGAGGACGGCTCGGCGAGCGCGCCGAGGCCAGCCCCGTCGATGGCGACGTCCGACCCGCGCACCGTGACGGTGGCGCCGAGCGCGCGCATGGCCGCGGCCGTCGCCATCACGTCCTCCCCCATCAGGAGGCCCGTGACGTGGGAGCGACCGACCGCGAGCGCGCCCATCATCAGCGCCCTGTGCGAGATCGACTTGTCGCCCGGCACACGCACGTCGCCGGTGAGCGGCCTGCCGTGCGCCGCGGTCACTGCCCGGCGCGAACCCTTGCCCATCATCTTCCCAACGTCGGCGTTGCCGGCCTCGCGCGTCCCCGTCCCGTTGCCGGGGCGAGGGTCGGCGACGGCGGTGTCAGCGGCCATGCCGATGTCATAGAGGGGGCGGCGAGTCAGCGCCACCCCGGGATGGCAAGCGTCCGGCCCTGACCTTGCGGTGGACCGCGGGGTGTGCCAAGGCCCCACGCCTTCCAAGCGAAACCCCACGGAGCCTCCCTTGGCCAAACCTGAGCTCGGCACCAAGCGGTTGTGCCCCAACTGCGGTGCCAAGTACTACGACCTGCATCGCGACCCCATCATCTGTCCGCGCTGCAACGTGATGTTTGCCACTGGTGTCGTCGCTACGCGCCGGGAGATGGCCCGTGCCGAGGAGGACGATGACGAGGTTGACGTCGAGGACGAGGGCGTCGAGCTCGTCGCGCTCGAGGAGGCGGACGAGGACGAGGGCGATGCCGCCGCGGCCGACGACGAGGAGGACATCGCCGTCGCCGCAGATGAGGACGTCGCGGTCGTCACCGACGACGACGTGCTGGTCGACGACGACTCCGACGACGAGGTGTCCGACGTCGTCCGCGGCTCCGACGAGGACGAGGAGGAGCGCTGATCGGCGCGGCGCTCGCCTGTTGCGCTCCGCCGCGCCATCATCTATCTCCGCCGAACGACCCAGGGGGCCATAGCTCAGTTGGGAGAGCGCTTGAATGGCATTCAAGAGGTCAGGGGTTCGACTCCCCTTGGCTCCACCATCCCTGACGTCCCAGCCCTGAAACCTTAGGCGCACCACCGTCCCCGCCGCCGTCGATGCGCGACGGGGAGCGGTCGACGGGCGCGATCAGAGGCTGATCGTGATGCCGCCGTCCACGAAGAGGGTGTGCCCGTTCACGAAGCTCGCCGCGTCGGAGGACAGGAACACCGCCGCACCCACGAGCTCCGGCAACCGCCCCCAACGCCCCTGCGGCGTGCGCGTGGCGAGCCAATCCGAGAACGTCGGATCGGCGACGAGGGGTGCGGTGAGCTCGGTCTCGAAGTAGCCCGGCGCGATGGCGTTGACGTTGAGGCCGAGCGGCGCCCACTCCGTCGCCATCGCCCGCGTGAGGTTCGCCACCGCCCCCTTCGTGGCCATGTACGGGCCGACGCTCGGTCGGGCGAGCAGGGTCTGCACCGAGGCGATGTTGATGATCTTGCCCTGGCGGCGAGCGATCATGTGGCGCGCCACCGCCTGACCGACGTTGAACACCGAGGACACGTTGGTCGCCATCAACCGCTCGAACGCCTCAGGCGGGAAGTCGGCGAGCGGCGCCCGGTGCTGCATCCCCGCGTTGTTGACGAGGATGTGAACGGGTCCGTGGCGCGCCTCGAGGTCGTCCACCGCAGCCTTCGACGCGGCATGATCGGTCACGTCGAACGGGCAAGTCCGCACGAACGCGCCGCCGTCCTCGAGCCCGTCGGCCGCGGCGTCGAGCGTCGCCTCGTCGCGACCGTTCAGGACGATGGCGGCTCCCGCCTTCGCCAATCCCCGGGCGATGGCGAGCCCGATGCCGCGGCTCGATCCCGTGACGAGTGCGGTTCGTCCCGCCAGGGAGAACGCCGCGAGCCCGGTGGGCAGGTCTTCGGTCGTCATCGGGCCTCCTACGCTCGCACGCCTGCAATGCCGCATCGGACCGGCACGGTCCACATGCTGCCGGCACGCGCATTCCCCACAGCGCGGGCTTTTGGAGCTTGCGCGACCTTGGAACTTGTCCAGTTTGGCACCTGGAGACACGAGGGGACGCGATGACGGACGCACACGAACCTTCAAAGCCCAACGGGACCGACCCAAGGTCCGGCCCAGAAGCACGGGACGGGCGCCGCGGTGGGTTGTCCCGCCGCAACTTCCTGCAGACGAGCGGGCTCGCTGCCGCGGCCACGGGTTTGTCCGCGGGCGAGGCGAGCGCGAAAGCCACCACGATCGCCCCAGGCGACCGGCCGACGGTGAGCCTGACGCTCAACGGCAAGCAACGCCATGCGACGGTGGAGACCGGCACCACGCTCGTCGAGCTCCTGCGCGACGGTCTAGGGCTGACCGGCACCAAGATCGGCTGCAACCACGGCCAGTGCGGCGCGTGCACCGTGCTGCTCAACGGGCACCGGGTGAACTCGTGCCTCGTCCTCGCGCTCCAGGCCGACGGCGCGGACGTCGTCACGGTGGAGGGGCTCGCGGACAGCGTCGGCAACCTCCACCCCATGCAGGAGGCGTTCGCCGAGCACGACGCGTTCCAGTGCGGCTACTGCACGCCGGGGCAGATCATGTCCGCCGTCGCGTGCATCGAAGAGGGCCACGCGGGCTCGGCGGATGAGATCCGCGAGTACATGTCCGGCAACCTGTGCCGCTGCGGCGCCTATCCCAACATCGTCGCCGCCATCGAGGCGGTCCGGGACCGGGGGGCCTGACCGATGAAGAACTTCGCCTACGCCAAGCCGTCCTCGGTGGAGGACGCGATCGCCGCGCTCGGCGACGGGGCCGACGTCCTCGCCGGCGGCACCACCATGGTCGACCTCATGAAGCTCGAGGTCATGACGCCCGACGCCCTCGTCGACATCACCGCCCTGCCGGACCTCTCGGAGGTGACGATCGGCGACGGCCGCATCAGGTTCGGCGCCCTCGCCAAGATGCAGGCGGTCGCCGACAACGCCGAGCTCGCCCGGATGGCGCCGGTGTTCACCGAGACGCTCTGGATGGCGGCCTCGCCGCAGCTGCGCTGGGCCGCGACGCTCGGCGGCAACATCCTGCAGCGCACCCGCTGCCCGTACTTCCGCGACACGCACTACCTCCAGTGCAACAAGCGTGATCCCGGCTCGGGCTGCGCCGCCCTCGACGGGGGGCGCACCAACATGCACGCGATCCTCGGCGGCTCGGAGGCGTGCGTCGCCATGTACCCCGGCGACTTCGCCCAGGCGCTCATCGCGTTCGACGCTGAGGTCGTGGTCGAGGGGCCGTCCGGCGAGCGGCGCATTCCGTTCGCGGACCTCCACGTCCTGCCCGCGGACGACCCGTCCCGCGAGACCGTGCTCGGCCCGCGCGAGGTCGTCGTCGCCATCGAGGTGCCGCGCTCGCCGGCGATGAGGGGCTCGTACTACCTCAAGGCGCGCGACCGTGAGTCCTACGCGTTCGCCTCCGCGTCCGCCGCGGTCGGCCTCGCCATGGAGGGCGACACGGTGTCGGACGCGCGCGTCGCGCTCGGCGGCGTCGCCTCGGTGCCGTGGCGGGCCCGCGCCGCGGAGGACGTCCTCAGGGGCGCAACGTTCTCCGAGGAGCTGGCGCGCGAGGCCGGCCGCGCCGCGTTCGCGGACGCGGTGCCGCTCGAGGGCAGCGCCTACAAGATCCCGCTCGGGGCCTCGGTGGTCGCGGGTGCGCTGATGACCGCGCGCGAGCGCGCCAGGCAGGAGGGCTGACCATGGCCGACACGATCTCGCAGAAGGTGACGCGCTACGAGGCGCCGCGGAAGGTCACCGGCCAGGCGATGTACGGGGCCGACTTCATGCCCCCGGGCATGATGCACGGCGCGCTCGCGACCTCGCGCATCGCACGCGGTCGCGTGACGTCCCTCGACACCTCGGCGGCGGAGGCCGCGCCCGGCGTCGTCGCCGTGTTCACCCACGAGACGCTGCCGAAGTACAAGGAGCTCAAGGGCTACGCCCAGGGCGGCCCAGCCGCCGCGAGCTTCTGGCCGATGACGTCGGACGAGATCCGGTTCAACGGCCAGCCGATCGCCTACGTCGTCGCCGACACCGCGCGCGCCGCACGCCACGCAGCGTCCCTCGTCAAGGCCGAGTACGCGGAGGAGGAGGCGCACGTCCTCATCGAGGCCAGCGACGGCGCGCCGGCCGAGCGCCCGGACGCCAAGGAGGTGACGAAGGGCGACGTGGAGGCCGGGCTCGCCGAGGCCGCGCAGACGGTGGACGCGACCTATGAGACGCCGTTCGAGCATCACAACCCCATGGAGCTTTACGCGACCACGGCGGAGTGGCGCGCCGGCGACCGGCTGACCATCTGGATGCCGTCGCAGTCGGTCCGTTCGCTCAGGAACGCGGCGGCGATGGCGTTCGGGCTGCCGATCACCTCGGTGGAGGTGATCTCGCCGTTCGTCGGCGGCGCGTTCGGCGGCAAGGCGTTCCTCACCCAATACGCGGCGCTCACCATCGCGGCGGCGAAGGGGGTATCGCATGCCGGTTCGCCTGATGGTGACGCGGCGGGACATGTACACGGTCGCCTCGTTCCGGCCGCAGAGCTTCCAGAAGGTCCGCCTCGGCGCGACCGCCGACGGCAGGCTGACCGCCTTCGAGCACATCCAGCTCGGACAGACGTGCCAGTTCGATCCCGTGGTCAACGCGGGGACGCCGATCACGCGGTCGATGTACGCGTGCCCCAACATCAGGACGCGCGAGGACATCGCCCGGTCCGACACCAACGCGCCGGGCTTCATGCGCGCGCCGGCGGAGACGCAGACGTTCTTCGCGACGGAGAGCGCGATGGACGAGCTTGCGGTCAAGCTCGGCATGGATCCCGTCGAGCTGCGCCGCATCAACGAGCCCGAGCGCCATCCGGTGACGGACGTGCCATGGTCGTCGCGCTCGCTGATCGCTTGCTACGACAAGGCCGCTGCGACCTTCGGCTGGGCGGACCGCGACCCCGCCGTCGGTGCGATGACGGACGGCGACTGGCTCGTCGGCTACGGCTGCGCAACCGCGACCTACCCGACGCACATGACCGCCTCTTCCGCACGCGTCAGGATGCAGGGAACCGGCCGCGCGCTGGTCGAGCTCTCGGCCCACGACGTCGGCACCGGCGCCTACACCATCATGGCGCAGATCGCCGCGGCGCGGCTCGGCCTGCCGGTCGAGGCGGTGGACGTCACACTCGGCGAGGCGAGGCTGCCGCTGGGGCCGATCTCCGGCGGCTCGGTGACATCGGCGAGCGCTGGCTCCGCAGTGCACAACACCTGCCTCAAGCTGGGCCAGGAGGTCGCCCGCACGCTCGCCGCCGCGCAGGGCAACCCGTTCTCCGGCAAGGACCCCGCATCGATCGCGCTCGACAACGGCACGCTTGACGCGCCGCGGACGGCACATCGATGCCGCTGTTGGAGGCGCTCAACGCGACGCCGCGCGAGGAGGTCGAGGTCGAGGGGGAGTACGCCCACCCCGACATGGAGCCCTCGAAGATCACCGAGAGCTACCAGGGCGGCCTCGGCATCTACGGGCCCGTGACCGACAAGATGGCCATGTTCGCGTTCGGCGCCGAGTTCGCCGAGGTCCGCGTCCACCGCTGGACCAAGGAGATCCGCGTGCCGCGTCTGCACGGGGCGTTCGCCGCGGGCACGATCCTCAACGCCAAGACGGCGCATTCGCAGCTCCTCGGCGGCCTCGTGTGGGGGCTCTCCTCCGCGCTCCACGAGCACACCGAGGTCGACGTTCCGCGGGCGCGCTTCCTCAACAACAACATCGCCGAGTACCTCATCCCGGTGAACGCGGACGTGCGCGAGGTCCGCGTCGAGATCGTCCCCGAGACGGACACCTACGTGAACCCGCTCGGGGTGAAGGGGATCGGCGAGCTCTCCATCGTCGGCACCGCGGCGGCGATCGGCAACGCGATCCACCACGCGACGGGCAAGCGGCTGCGCAAGCTGCCCTTCACCATCGCCGACATGGTGTGACCTGGGCCTGTGCCACGGGGGGCGCCTCGGCGCCGCGGCCCTCCGACGGCGCCGGTGCCGTCGCGAACGCCGCTGCGGCGAGCCGCGCGAGGAGCGGCGGCGGGTCCGCCTCCTCCGGGATGGCGCACACGCCGAGGCGGGTGACGGCCGTCCCCACGCGCGGGTCGGCGGTCAGCACGGCGAACGGGGCCGCGAGCACGAGCCCTGCGATGACCGGCGCGGCGAACCACAGGACGTGCGGCGCGGTGATCGAGAGGATGGCGACGAGCGCGATCCCGAAGCCCGCCTGCGGCAGGAAGGTGCGCGCCGCCTCGCCCCAACCGACGCGCCGTGCGGAGCGCGGCTGGGCGCGCCAGTCGGCCGTGACGCCGAACAACAGCCCCACCGCGAACACCGCCACCGCGAAGGCCACCGCAGGGGCCATGAGCATCGACAGGACGAGCTCGACCAGCCCGCCGGCCAGGGCGCGGCCTCGCCCTCCGTAGCGCGCCGCCTCCGCGCCGTTCGCGAGCACCCCCGCGAGGCCCATGAGCTTCGGCGCGAAGCTCAGCGTCAGGACGACGACGACGAGCGCCACGCCGAGCCCGGCTGGGACGCTGACGCCGCCGGCGATCGTCGCGAGCGCGCCGAGCAGCACGAACGCCATCCACGCCGGCGCTGCGAGGTACATGAGGATCGCGAGCGCGAGTTGGACGCGGCTGACCGCGTGGAGCCCCGGCATGGCGAGGAGCTTGAAGTACTGCATGTTGCCCCGGCACCAGCGCAGCTCTCGCCGGATGAAGTCCGGCAGCGTCGGCGGGTTGTCCTCGTAGCTGCCGCCCTCCTCGGCGAGCACGCGCACGTGGTAGCCGGCGCGGCGCATGAGGACGGCCTCCACCTGGTCGTGGCTCATGACGTGGCCGCCGAGGGGACCGTCCCCGGGCAGCACCGGAAGCCGGCAGTGCTCGGCGAAGGGGGCCACGCGGATCAGCGCGTTGTGCCCCCAGTAGGGCCCGCAGTCGCCCGTCCACCACACCGAGCCGGCGGTGTAGGCGCGCATCCCGTGCCGCATGCCGAACTGGAACGCGCGGGTGAACAGCGAGCGCGACGGCGTGCCCACCGCGAGCGTCTGCAGGATGCCAATCCGGGGATGACGCTCCATCAGGCGCACCAGCCTCGCGACGAGTTCGGCGGACATCAGGCTGTCGGCGTCGAGCGGCAGGAGGTAATCGTAGTCTGCGCCGCGGCGGGCGCAGAACTCCTCGAGGTTGCCGGCCTTGTAGCCCGCGTTGTCGGCGCGCCTGCGGTAGTGCACCGGGGCATCGGGGCGCGCCGCGCGCCAGGCCGCGACGAGGTTCTCCTCGGCGAGCGCGATCGCCGGGTCGCTGGTGTCCGACAGCACGTGCACGTCGACGTGGGGTCCGAGGCCCGTCGCGCTCAGGTCGTCCTGCACGAGCCGCAGCCGGCCGAGCGCCGCCTCGGGGTCCTCGTTGCGCACCGTCATGACGACCGCCGTCCGGCTCGTGATCGGCGCCTCAGGGTCCTCCACCAGCGCGAGCGGGTCATCGTGCGGTGCGCCGCGCGCCATCAGGATCGTGCCGAGGACCGCGTTCCAGAAGCCAATGGACAGCCACGGCAGCGTGACGAGGTAGGCAAGCCCCATGGCGACCTCCACCGCGCCGAGGCCGTCGTGGGCCAGGAGGAGCGCCATCACGAGGGCAAGCGCAGCGACCGTTGCGCCGTTGAGCGCCAGCACTGCCAGCCTGCGCCGACGAAGGGTCCGCACCTGCCGGTCCGCCGTGATTTGCCCCGCCCCGCCGTCCGACGGCGCGGCGGAGGAGATGGAGGTCGCGATCGTGTTCATGGCATCCCTTCGGACATCCTGCGCGGTTGACGGTCGGCGACAGCGCACCTCGTGGAGCGGTCCGGACGACCGTGGGACGGCCGACGCGGCCGCCTTCCCTAGCAGGCCGCCGCGTGGGCGGCTCGACAAGTCGGCCGGCGCAGCGCTATCGCATGCGCGACATGGAAGCGCGGCCGATCAGTGACGGGAGGGTCCAGCACGCCACGTCGCTGTGGTGCGAGGGGATCGGCACCTACGGGCTCCGCGAGGCCCCCATACCGCCCTCGCGCGACGGTGAGGTTCGCCTGGCCGCCCTGTGGTCCGCGGTCAGCCGCGGGACGGAGCGGCTCGTCCTCGAGGGGCGCGTCCCTCCGGCCGAGGCCGAGCGCATGCGCTGCCCGCACCAGGACGGCGCGTTCCCGTTCCCGGTGAAGTACGGTTACGCGCTCGTCGGACGCGTCGAGGTGGGACCGCTCGACCTGGTCGGCCGCACCGCCTTCGCCCTGCACCCGCACCAGACCCACGTCATCCTCCCGCGCGAGGCCATCCTCCCGGTGCCGGACGGCGTTCCGCCGCGACGTGCGACCCTCGCGGCGAACATGGAGACCGCGCTCAACGTGGTGTGGGACTCCGGCGCCGGCCCCGGCGACCGCGTGCTGGTGCTCGGCGCGGGCGTCGTCGGCCTCATGGCGGCGCGCCTGCTGGCGCGGACGCCCGGCACCGAGGTCACCGTCGCCGACCGCGACGAGCGCAAGGCCGCCGCCGCGGGAGCCATGGGAGCCCGCTTCGCCGACCTCGACCGCCTGCCCCGTGGCGTCGACGTCGTGGTCGACGCCACGGGCTCCGGCGAGGCCCTCGCGGACGCCATCGACGCTGCCGCCCTCGAGGCCCGCATCGTCGTGGCGGGCTGGCTCGGTGCCGGCACCGCGGCGGTACCGCTCGGAGGGGCCTTCCACTCCCTACGGCTCGCCCTCGTCTCGTCCCAGGTGGGACGGGTTCCGCAGCACCGCGCGCCGCGCTGGACGCAGGCCCGCCGCCTCGCGAAGGCGCTGGAGCTGCTCGGGGACGCTGCCCTCGACGCGCTCTTCACCCACGAGCTGGCCCTCGCGGACGCGCCGCGCGAGCTGCCGCGGCTGCTGGCGGGCGACACGGGCGCCCTCGCCATCACGCTGCGCTATTGATGTACGCCCTCGAGGTCCGCGAGCACGTCATGATCGCCCACAGCCTGCCGGGCCCGGCGTTCGGTCCGGCGCAGCGGTTGCACGGTGCGACGTTCGTGGTCGACGCGACGTTCTTCGCGCGCAACCTCGGCCCCAACGACGTGGTGGTGGACATCGGCGCCGCGACGGAGGCGCTGCGCCGGGTGCTCGAGCCCCTCGCCTACCGCAACCTCGACGACCTGCCGGACTTTCACGACCGGCGCAGCACCACGGAGGCGCTGTGCCGCTGGGTGTTCGACGCGCTGCGAGCCGAGCTCGCCGCCGACCGGCTCGGCGAGGACGGCCGCAGCGTGTCGCGGCTGCGCGTGACCCTCACCGAGTCGCACCTCGCCAAGGGCTGGTACGAGGCCGACCTCTAGCATGCGCGTGTGGTTCGCCGTCCCCGGCGACCTCGACACGCCCACCGGTGGGTACCGCTACGACCGCCGCATCGCGGACGAGCTGCGCGTGGCCGGACACGAGGTTCGCCTCCTCACGTTGCCCGCTTCGTTCCCCCGGCCGTCGGGGGACGACGTGTCGGAGGCCGCCCGCGCGCTGCGCACCGTGCCGCCCGGCGACGTCGCGTTCGTCGACGGCCTGGCCTACGGCGCGATGCCCGCCAAAGCGCTCGAGGGGCCGGCGCCCATGGTCGCGCTGGTCCACCATCCGCTGGCGCTGGAGTCGGGGCTGCGCCCCGGGGAGGTCGCAGCGTTCATCGCGAGGGAGCGCGCTGCCCTCGCGCGGGCCGCCGGCGTCGTCGCCACCAGCGGGACGACGCGCGACACCCTCGTCGCGGACTACGGCCTCCCCGCGGACGTCATCAGCGTCGCCGAGCCGGGGCTCGACGCCGCATGGCATCAGGACCGCACGCCCGACACGCCGCCCCTCATCGTGTCGGTGGGCGCGGTCGTGCCGCGCAAGGGGTTCGACGTCCTCGTCGAGGCGCTGTCGCACCTGGTGGACCTTGACTGGCGGGCCGTCGTCGTCGGCGCCCTCGACCGCTCCCCTCGGACGGTCGAGGCGGTGCGCGCGGCGATCGTGGACACCGCTCGCACCGAGCTCATCGGCGCCGTGGACGACGATGCCATCCGCGCGCTGCACCGGCGAGCCAGCGTGTTCGCCCTCGCCACTCGCCACGAGGGGTTCGGCATGGCGGTCCTCGAGGCCATGGCGTCCGGCCTGCCGGTGGTCGCAACGCGCGCCGGCGCGCTCGCCACCTTGGTTCCCCCCGACGCGGGGCGCCTCGTGCCGGTCGACGACGCGGGGGCGCTCGCGGCGGCGCTCCGCGACGTCCTCATCGACGCCGATCACGCGAGCGCGCTCGCCGACGGCGCCCGGCGGGCGGCACGACGCGCGACGCGCTGGCAGGACAGCGCCGCCGTCGTCGCCGATCGCCTGCGCCGTGCAAGCGCGACCTCGGCAACCTTGTTGTAGCGTGTGCGACGCTCTTCATGGAGGCCGACGCCTCGATCGACGTGCCGTCGACGGAAGAGTGCTCGGCCGACACGACCGCCTTCGCCTCCGGCAGCGCGACGAGCGCGGCGCGGAACTCACGGGCCCCGTCGCCTACCATCAGCCGCGCCCGATCGTGGGGGACGGTGGTCGGATGCCGTGCGGCGCTCGCGGAGCGCGATCCAAGGGTCGCGGCGCTCCCTTCGCGCATGGGCCGCCCGATGAAACGTTACATTGACTTGGTCGGAACACGCCCATAGCGTCGGGTGATCGCGATCAAGACATCATCCGGAACGATCGAGGGGGACCTTGTCCGCCCCGTTCGGGCCTATGGGGTGGTACCGCCGGGCTTGACGGGCCTGCGCGCACGCGCCCCGGCAGACACAACAGTCGGACACACTTCCATGAACCCCACCGAAACAATCACGCTCAGGGAAGTCGGCCCCAGGGACGGTCTCCAGCTCGTCAAGGCGATCGTGCCGACCGAGCACAAGATCGCGTGGGTCAGGCGCGCCGTGGACGCCGGCGTACCGGAGGTGGAGGTCACCTCCCTCGTACCACCGAAGGTGTCGCCGCAGTTCGCCGACGCCGGCGATGTCGCGGAGGCCGTCGTCGGCCTCCCCGGCTACGTCCCCTCGGCGCTCACGCCCAACCTCAAGGGGGCCGAACGGGGCCTCGCGCTGGGCTTCCCGAAGCTCAACTACGTCATGTCCGCGAGCGAGGAGCACAGCCTTGCCAACAGCCGCCGCCCCAGCGAGGCCTCCATCGAGGACTTCGAACGCATCGTCGAGGCGCGCAACGCTGGGGCGCCGGACACCAGGCTCGGCGCCGGCATCGCGACGACGTTTGGCTGCACCATCCAGGGCGAGGTGCCCGAGGCGCGCGTCTACGAGATCGCCTCGCGGCTCGCCGGGCTGGGCGCGGACGAGATCATCCTCGCCGACACCGTGGGCTACGCGAACCCCGCGCAGGTCAAGCGCATCGTCGCCGGCGTGAAGCGCGAGATCGGCGATCTGCCCATCGTCATCCACCTGCACGACACGCGCGGCCTCGGCCTCGCCAACATGACCGCCGGCATCGAGGCCGGCGTGCGCTTCTTCGACGCCTCCGTCGGCGGCCTCGGCGGTTGCCCGTTCGCGCCGGGCGCGTCCGGCAACATCAACCTGGAGGACGCGGCCTTCCTCGCCGAGTCGATGGGCTTCGCGACGGGCATCGACTTCGACAAGCTCATGGCGCTGCGCGAGCGGGTCGAGGCGTGGTTGCCGGGAGAGCGCTTCGCCGGCCAGCTCAGCCAGTCCGGCCTGCCCAAGGGCTTCCACGCCGCAGCGGCGCAGGCCGCGTAAGGAACACCGACATGGACATGTTCAACCAGAGCGCCGCCGACGACGACGTCGTCGTCACCCTCGGCGAGGACTACGGCGAGCTGCGCGACAGCGTGCGCCGCATCTGCGCGGACTACCCGCCAGCCTACTGGCGCGAGCTGGAGGAGCGCTCCGCCTACCCGTCCGAGTTCGTCGAGGCGCTGACGACGTCCGGCTTCCTCGGCGCCCTCATCCCGGAGGAGTACGGCGGCGCCGGGCTCCCCTTGCGCGCGGCCGCGGTGATCCTGGAGGAGATCAACGCCTGCGGCGCCACAGCAAGCCCGGCGCACGCGCAGATGTACATCATGGGCACGCTGCTACGGCACGGCAGCGAGGCGCAGAAGCAGCGCTACCTGCCGAAGATCGCGACGGGCGAGCTGCGCCTCCAGGCCTTCGGCGTCACCGAGCCGACCACCGGATCCGACACCACGCAGCTGAAGACCCGTGCCGAGCGGCAGGGCGACAAGTACATCGTAAACGGCCAAAAGGTCTGGACAAGCCGTGCGCTCTACTCGGACATGATGCTCCTCCTCGCCCGCACGACGCCCGCATCGGAGTGCGAGAAGCGCACCGACGGGCTGTCCGTCTTCCTGGTCGACCTCAACCAAGTGAAGGGCAATGGGTGCGAGATCAAGCCGATCCAGGCGATGATCAACCACAACACCACGGAAGTCTTCTTCGACAACATGGAAGTCCCGGCTGAGAACCTCATCGGCGAGGAAGGCAAGGGCTTCAAGTACATCCTCGACGGGATGAACGCGGAGCGCATCCTTGTGGCGCAGGAGTGCATCGGCGACGGGCGCTACCTTCTGAAAAAGGGCGTCGAGTACGCCGGCGAGCGCTCCGTGTTCGGCCGCGCCATCGGCCAGAACCAGGCGATCGCCTTCCCGCTCGCCCGCGCCTACGCCTCGCTGGAGGCGGCGGAGATGATGTGCCGCCGCGCCGCCGCCCTGTTCGACGCCGCAAAGCCGTGCGGGCCGGACGCCAACATGGCGAAGATGCTCGCCTCCGAGGCGACGTGGCAGGCGGCGGAGGCCACCATGCAGACCTTCGGCGGCTTCGCCTACGCCAAGGAGTACGATGTCGAGCGCAAGTGGCGCGAGGCACGGCTCTACCAGACGGCTCCGATCTCGACCAACATGATCCTGGCGTTCTTGAGCACCAAGGTGCTCGGCCTGCCGCGCTCCTACTGAGGACACGCTCGTGACCACCATGGAAGGACTGACCCGCCAGACCGCCGCGTTCGCGGCGCGTCACCCGCTGGAGAACGTGCCGGATGGCGCGCTCGAGGCCGCCCGCATCGGCATCGCCGACTGCGTCGGCGTCATGATCGCCGGCAGCATGGAGCCGCCCGCCATCATCGCCGCGAAGATGGTGGAGACTTCCACAGGCAACACCGGCGCGCCGCAGATCCCGTCCGGCCGCAACCTCGCCCCGCAGGACGCGGCCTTCGTCAACGGCATCGCCGCCCATGCGCTCGACTACGACGACGTGGCGATGGACGGCCACACCTCCACGGTGCTGGCCCCCGCGATCCTCGCCGAAGGCTGGTCGCGTGGCGTCTCCGGCCGCGACGCGCTCCATGCCTACGTCATCGGCTACGAGATCTGGGCGCTGATGAAGGCGCTGGAGCCCGGACAGCTCCACGACCGCGGCTTCCACCCCACCGCCGCGTGGGGCACCGTCGCGGCGGCTGCGGCCTGCGCGCACCTCGCCAAGCTCGACGCGGACGAGACCGCCAACGCCATCGCCATCGGCGCCTCGCTCGCGGGCGGCCTCGTCGCCAACTTCGGCACCATGACGAAGCCGCTGCACGCCGGCCGCGCCGCGCAGGCCGGCGTCCTCGCCGCGCGCCTCGCGGAGGAAGGCTTCACCGCCTCGCCCGACGCGCTGGAGCACGCGGCCGGCTTCATGCGCGCGCACTCCCCCTCCGGCGAACCGGACCTTAACGCGAAGGACCATGCCCTCGGCTCGGTCTGGCGCACGCCCGACACCGGCGTCGACGTCAAGCGCTACCCGCTGTGCTACTCCACGCACCGCTCCATCGACGCGATGCTGGACCTCGTGGAAAGGCACGACCTCAGGCCCGACGACGTGGAGGAGATCCGCGTGCGCATCGGCTCCACTCAGGCGCGAATGCTGCGCAACGCCCGCCCCAAGACGGGCCTCGAGGCCAAGTTCTCCATCGAGTTCGCGATGGCCTCCGCGCTCGTCGCCCGCCGCGTCGGCCTGTCCGAGCTGACCGACGAGTTCGTTCGCCGGCCGGAGGTGATGGCGGCGATCGAGAAGGTCTCCTGCACCACCACCGACGAGCTGATCCCCGGCACACCGTTCGCACCGCACGACGTCGTGACCGTCGTCGCGAAGGGGAGGACCATCGAGGCCGAGCCCGTCAGCGCCGCGAAGGGGAGCTGGACTCGGCGCATGAGCGACACCGAGCTGCGCGAGAAGTTTACCGACTGCGCGACGCGCGTGATGTCCGCCGACGCGGCCGCGGCGCTCGCGGAGGCCCTTCTCGATCTTGAACACATCGGCAACCTTCGCGAGCTTCGGCTCGTCGCGTCCAGCTAACGCTGACCCGCCCGCTCGAGCGGCACGACCTTCAGCGACCGTCCACTGAAAGGACGGCGCCCTTTCAGGGAGAGAACGAATGAACAGACGAACCTTCGGCCGCATCCTCGCAACGCTCGCCGTCTCGGCCGCGCTCGTCGCGCCTGCGACGGCGCAGACCAAGATGCGCATCTCGCTCGACACCAACCCGAACCACGTGCGCAACCAGCACGTCGACATGTTCGTCGAGCGGCTGAAGGAGCGTGTCGGGGACGCGCTCGACATCGAGGTCTACCCCTCCGCCCAGCTCTTCCGCGACCGCGACGTGGCGCGCGCGCTGCGCCAGGGCGCGGTCGAGATGGCGATCCCCGGGACGTGGGTGCTGGACGGCATCGAGCCCTCGCTCGCGCTCACCTCGCTGCCGATGTTCTACGGCCAGGACGAGGAGGTCACCCGCAGGCTGATCGACGGTGACGTCGGCAAGGCGATCGCCGAGAAGACCGAGGAGCGGCTGCGCGTCCACATTCCAGGCCCGTGGCTGGACCTCGGCTTCCAGAGCTTCTTCACCGTCTCCGACCCGATCGAGACCACGGCCGACATTGAAGGCATGAAGGTTCGCATCCCCGGCGGGTCGGCGAACGCCAAGCGGATCGAAGGTCTCGGCGGCATCCCGAACGCGATCGCCTGGCCGGACGTGCCGCTCGCCCTGTCGTCGAAGACCGTCGACGCGGTTACCTCGTCCCACGAGTCGATCAAGTCCGCCCAGCTCTGGGATTCGGGCCTGTCATACGCCTACGACGACCGCCAGTACTTCGCGCAGTACGTGCCGATGATCGCCTCCAGCTTCTGGGACGGCCTCGACGAGGAGACGCGGACCGCGATCACCGAGGTGTGGGCCGAGGTGGCGGCCGAGGAGCGCAAGGCGGCTGCCGAGGCGCAGACCGAGGCCATGCGCATCAACGAGGAGCACGGCATCACGATCGTCACCCCGTCCGCCGAGGAGCTTGCCGCCGCGCGCGAGAAGCTGATGCCGCTCCAGGCGGGCCTCGTCGAGGAGATGGGCATCGACCCAGAGCTCGTGGAGACGGCGCAGAACGCCCTCAGGGACGCCGGCGCGCTGTAGTAATCGGCACGCATCGGTGACTGACGCCACACCCGGCCGGACGGACGACGCCGCCCGTCCAAGCCGCACGGGGGGCGTGCCGGGCACGCTGATGCGCGTCTGGGGCGCGGTCGAAGCGCTGATCGCCGGCGGCCTCGTCGCCGGCGCGCTGATCCTCATCATGTACACCGTGCTCGCGCGATGGCTCGCGCCTGAGTTCGCGCCGTACATCACCGAGGAAGTCACGGTCTACATGGTCATGTGGGGCGTGCTTCTCGCCGTGGGGACCGTCACGCGCGAGCGCCAGCACATCCGCGCCGACCTCGTCGTCCAACTCATGCCTGTCAGCGCGCAGCGGGCGCTCGACGTGCTCGCCAACCTCGTCGGCGTCGCCTTCGCCCTCTTCCTCGCCTGGTTCGGCTACCGCGTCGCCTACGAGGCGTGGGACTTCGGCGACGTGTCCGCCACCACGCTGCGCTTCCCGCTGTGGATCTACTACTCGTGCCTGCCGGTTGCGGCAGTCGCGATGGCGCTTGGGCATGCCGTGGCAGCCATCGCGATCCTGACGGGCGCACCCGAAGGCCACACCGACCCGAAGGACGATCCGGCATGAACGGTCTCATCGCCGTCGGGGGCGGCCTGCTGATCCTCGGCTTCCCGATCTACCTCGTCCTCGGCATCACAGCGGCCGCGCTCCTGTGGGCGAGCGGCACGCCGATGATCGCGGTCACGCAGAAGATCGTCGACGAGCTCAACTCGCAGACGCTGATCGCGGTGCCGTTCTTCGTCGTCGCGGCGACGTTCATGGAGCGCGGCGGCGTCGCCAAGGCGCTGATCGACGCCGCGCTGACCTGGGTCGGCCACATCCGCGGCGGGCTCGGCATCGTGTGCGTCCTCGCTTGCACCATCTTCGCCGCGATGTGCGGCTCGTCGGTGGCGACCGCGCTCGCGATGGGCACGATCCTCGTTCCAGCGATGCTGCGCGAGGGCTACGACCGCCCGTTCGCGTCCGGCGTCGTCGGCTCGTCCGGCACGCTCGGCATCCTCATCCCGCCGAGCCTTGCGATGGTCGTCTACGGAGTGCTCGCCGACCAATCCATTCCGCGCCTCTTCCTCGCCGGCGTGGTGCCGGGGCTCATCCAGGCGCTGCTCATCGTGGCCGTGATCGTCTTCATCGCCAAGCGGCGCGGCTATCGCAAGGCGGCGCGCACGGATCGGCGCGACATGCTGGCGGTCAACCTGCGTGCCCTCCCTGCGCTGTCGATCCCGGTCATCGTGCTGGGCGGCATCTACGGCGGCGTCGCGACGGTGACGGAGGCGGCCGCGCTGTCGGCGGCGGCGGCCATCGCGGTCAGCCTCGTCTTCTACCGCACCATCGGCGTCCTCGACATCCTGCCGTTGACGGCGCTGGCGGCGCGCAACGCGGCGACCATCGTCATCATCATCGTCACGGCGCTGATCTTCGGCCATTGGGTGACGGAGAGCGGCGCGACGGCGGCGATCGTGCGCTTCGCGGAGGAGCAGAACCTCAGCCCGGTCGCGTTCCTTGTGTTCGTGAACCTCCTGATGTTTGTGCTGGGCATGTTCCTGGAGGTCTTCTCAGTCCTCCTGATCGCGCTGCCGATCCTCCTGCCGCTTCTGCCGGCGTTCGGCATCGACCCCATCCAGTTCGGCGTGATCGTCACCATCAACATGGAGTTGGCGCTGCTGACGCCGCCGGTGGGCCTCAACCTCTTCGTCCTTGCCTCGATCACGAAGGCGCCGCTGGCGGAGGTGATCTCCGGCATCTGGCCGTTTGTGGTCGCCATCGCAGCCCTTCTCGTCGCGGTGATGGCCGTCCCGGCGCTGTCGCTGTGGTTGCCGGACCTCGTGCTGGGATGAGTTGGGGAGGACGAGCGCTGCCGCCGTCACGTACCGACCCAAGCTGGGCAGCGAGGAGGGGCAGCGGGGCGGGGGGCGCGGCTCAGGTCGTCCGCGGCGGAGCGAGTGAGCCGCGCTCGATGAACTCGGCCGGAAGGAGGACTTGCTCGGGCGGCCGCTCCTCGGTTCCCTCGAGCCGGCGCAGGAGGAGGTGGCCGGCGGTCCGCCCGATCTCGGCCTGATCCCAGCGCTGGAGCGCGATCGGCGGAGCGTACAGCTCCGACAGCTCCGAATCGCCCGACCCCACCACCGAGACGTCTTCCGGCACGCGCAGGCCGCGCATGCGGATCGCCCGCAGCACGCCTGGCAGCATGTCGATGCCGCCGGCGATGATGGCCGTCGGCGGCTCGGCGCTGGCGAGGATCGACGAGGACTGGCGGAACCCCTCCGCGGGGAGGAAGCTGATCGTGCGGATTAGTGTCTCGTCGACCGGGATGCCGGCTCGCAGGAATGCGGCACGGTAGCCGCGCACTCGCTCGCGCGCGGGAAAGATGATCGACTGCCCCGTCAGAAGCACGATGCGGCGGTGACCGAGCTCCAGGAGGCGCGTGGTCGCGCAGTCGACGGACCCGGCATGGTCGGCCATCACCGCGTCCGCCCACGCCGGCTCGCTGCGGTCGACGAGGACGATGGGGCCTGCGAAATCGAGGAGCGCCTTCTCGAACGTCGCGTCCACGGGCGTGTAGGGGCCGAGGATCAGTCCATCCGACTGCAGGCGCCCGAGCCGGGCGATCAGCTCCATCTCCCTCTCGCGCAGCCCCTCGGAGTTCGAGATGACCAGCGAGTAGCCCGCCTGGTCGAGCACGTCGTGCAGCGCGCGCACGAAGTCCGCCAGCGCGGGCACGTTGATCTCGCGGATGATGCAACCGACGAGCTGCGAGGAGCGACGGCGCATCGACTGGGCGAGCGCGTTGGGCCGAAAGTTGAGCCGCTCGATGGCAATGAGGACGGCGTTGCGGATCTCGGGCCGGACGGTGGCCTTGCCGTTGATGACGCGCGAGGCGGTGCCGATGGAGACGCCCGCCTCCTTCGCGACGTCCCTGATGGTGGCGTTGTCCGATCGCTTGCGCATGTCTCCCCCGTCACCCGCGGAGGCGCAGGTCGGGATAACGTCCGTCGATGAAGTCGTAGCGCGCCAGCACCGCCTCGCGGGTGCGCCCGCGCACGACCTTGCCGAGGCCGTTGCGGGCGATGGCGTCCACCTGCGCGAACAGCCGTGGGCGCTTGTGCTTGGACAGACGCCCCATCGCGCCCACCAGCGCCTCGCGCCAGCCGTCTGGCGCGCCGGCTGCGACCGCGGTGATGACCTCGCCCCAGTAAGAGGACGGCAGCGACAGGACGATGAGCTCGCCCCCCGGCATCGCCCCGCGGAGGGCCCCCTCGATCTCGTCCGGAGTCACGCGGTAGCCGCCGGTCTTGATGACGTCCGCCTCCCGTCCCACAAGGTGCAGGCGGCCCAGCTCGTCCAGATAGCCGAGGTCGCCGGTGCGGTGCAGGGCTTCGGGCGGGCGCACCTCGACGCCCTTCGGGCCGATCTCCGCTGCCAGCATGTGCTGCGTGCGCAGGAGGATCGGCCGCGGCACCGGCCCGTCCGCGGGCGGCCCTTCCTCGCCCTCGTCGGGGTCGCCCAGCATGATCTCGACCCCGCTCGCGGGCCAGCCGACGCACGCGGTCACGGCCGAGCGTGGATCGTCGTACCACCGGTCGGTCTCCTCTGGTGTCAGGACGGTGATGGGGTTGTAGGTCTCCGACTTGCCGTAGGTGATGCGCACGACCGGGCCGAAGATCGCCCTCGCGGCTTGGTAGACCTCGCGCGGCAAGGGCGCGGTGCCGGTATAGATCGCGCGAATGTGGTCGAAGACGCGGCCGGCGAAGATCTCGCACAGCTTCACGAGAACGGTGGGCGAGGCGAAGATCTGGTCCACCATTCGATCCTCGAGCGCGGCGCGGACGCGCGGCTCGTCCACGCCGCGGAGCAGCGTCACCGCCGCGCCGGTGTCGTGGAAGGCTTGCGCCATCAGGCTTGCGCCGTGGGAGTACGGCGTCATCAGGAGGACGTTGCGGCCCGGCGTCGCCGCCAGCGGCAGCGTCGCGCGGAGCAGGATGTTGGCGCGCCAGCGCCCGCCGTGGGAGTGCGCGATGCCCTTCGGCTTGCCCGTCGTGCCCGATGTGAAGGCAACACGGCACCAGTCGTCCGGCGAGACGGCGACGGCCGGCAGATCCATCAGCCGCGCCGGCGCGATGCCGCTCGGGTCGATCACCGGTAGCCCACCTGCTCGGTCGGCGAGCGCTGGCACCGTCACGAAGAGTGATGCGCCGACGAGGTCTGCGCAGTGCGCGACTTCCTCCGCCGAGAGCGCGGTGTTGATCGGCGCTTCGCACGCACCCGTCATCGATACGGCGTAGTGCACGGCGACCGCGTCGCGCCCGTTGGGCATGAGGCTCGCCACCATGTCCCCCGGGCCGATCCCGTCCGCGATCAGCTTCGCGGCGATGCCTGCAGCCCGGTCGAACAGCTCAGCGAAGGTGAGGCTGCCCTGCGCATCGACGAGGGCAGTGAGCGGCGCGAAGCGCTGCGCCACGGGGAAGAATTCATGCTTCCAGGCGAAACGGTTCACATCGATCCCTCCTCTTGCGGATGGTTGACCCGTCTCGTCGGCCGGTCCGAGGACGGTGAAACGTTACATTGACCGAGCGAGAGGCCCGACACTAGGGTGCGGCAAGACAAGAAGAGGTCAGGGATGGACGCCACAACCGCGCCTGCGACGGGCGCTGCCGAAGGGGCGCGGCCGCTCGCCGGGATGATGATCGTCGAGCTCGGCCACAGCGTCGCCGCGCCGTACGCCGGCATGATCCTCGCCGATCTCGGCGCGCGCGTCGTGAAGGTCGAGAACCCGGACAAGGGCGACACCGCACGCGGGTGGGGCCCGCCCTTCTGGCACGACACCGCGAGCGCCTTCGCCGCGCTCAATCGCGGCAAGGAGGGCATTACCATCGACTACGCTGACCCGGCGGAGCGCGCCCGCCTGCGCGCGCTGATGGCGACGGCGGACGGCGTGATCCAGAACCTGCGCCCCGGCCTGCTCGAGAAGTACGAGTTCGACGTCGCAGGTGTGATGGCGCAGAATCCGCGTCTCGTGTGGTGCGATCTCGGCGCGTTCGGCGCGGTCGGCCCGCTGAAGTCCAAGCCCGGCTACGACCCGCTGGCGCAGGCGACGTCCGGCATCATGTCGGTGACGGGCGAGTACGGCCGCCCGCCGGTGCGCGTCGGCGTGTCGCTTGTCGACATGGGCTCGGGCATGTGGAGCGTCATCGGGATGCTCTCGGCGCTCGTCGCCCGCGAGCGGACGGGCAAGGGCACGCGCATGTCCACCTCCCTGTTCGAGACCGGCCTCGCGTGGATGACGATCCCCCTCGCTGGCTACGAGGCGACCGGCGACGTGCGCCGCCCCTACGGCTCTGGCGTCGGCGAGATCTGCCCCTACCAGGCGTTCGAGACCAAGGACGGCTGGCTGATGATCGCGGCGGGCACCGACCGCCTGTTCCGGCGACTCGACCGGGTGCTCGGCCTCGGCCTCGCCGACGATCCGGCCTACGCGACCAACGCCGGGCGCGTCTTCAACCGCGACGTGCTGCTGCCGATGATCGCCGAGAGGGTGGCGGCGTGGGCGCCGGGCGACCTCGCCGCCGCACTCGATGAGGCGGGCGTCCCCAACTGCCCGTTGCTCGCCACCGACGAGGTCGCCCGCCACCCGCAGACCGAGGCGCTCGGGATGGCCGTCGATGTCGACGGGCTGAGGCTGATGGGCGTCCCCCTCACGTTCGACGGCGAGCGACCGCGAGCGAGGACCGCCGCTCCCGCACTCGGCGAGCACAACGAAAGGACCAAGGCATGACGATCCCGATGCCGGCCGAGGTCACCGGCCTTACGACCATCGCGCTGCACCGCCCGGAGGAGCACGTCCTCCTCGTGACGCTCGACCGGCCGGAGGCCCGCAACGCGATGAACACACAGATGGGCCTCGACCTGATGGCCGTGTTCGAGCGCATGCAGGTGACGACCGACGGCGCGCGCTGCATCGTCATGACCGGGCAAGGCGACAAGGCCTTCTGCGCCGGCGGCGACCTCAAGGAGCGGCGCGGCATGAGCGACGAGATGTGGCAGACCCAGCATGCGATCTTCGAGCGCATGGTGCGCTCGCTCGTCGGATGCCCGATCCCCGTCATCGCGGCGGTGAACGGCGCGGCCTACGGCGGAGGCTGCGAGATCGCCGCCGCGTGCGACTTCGTCTACGCGTCGACGAACGCCCGCTTTGCGCTGACGGAGGTGACGCTCGGCATCATGCCCGGCGCCGGCGGCACGCAGAACATGGCCCGCGCGATGGGCGCGCGGCGCGCCAAGGAGGTGCTCCTCACCGGCAGCCCGTTCACGGCGGAGGAGGGCGAGCGCTGGGGCCTCGTCAACCGCGTCTGCCAGCCGGACGACCTGGTGCCAGCCGCCGTCGAGACGGCCAAGCGCATCGCCACCAACGCGCCGATCTCCACGCGGCAGATCAAGCAGTCGATCAACCGCGGTCTCGACATGAGCTTGTGGGACGGTCTCGCCTACGAGATCGAGGCCTACAATCGCATGGTGCCGACGCAGGACCGAAGCGAAGGCGTCAACGCCTTCAACGAAAAGCGCACGCCGAGCTTCGTGGGCCGCTGATGCTCCCCGCAGAACAGGTTCCGGGCGTCTATCACCGGCGCGTCGGTGACACCCTCGTCACCGCGCTGTCGGACGGCTACCTCGACGCCTCCTGCGACGTCTTCCGCAACCTCTCGGAGGACGAGGCGAAGGCGGTGTTGGTGGGTGGCCTCCAACCCTACCCGCCACGGATCTCGGTCAACGCCTTCCTGGTACGCAGCGGCGGCCGCACGGCGATCGTCGACACCGGCTCGTCGGACTGCATGGGCGACACGCTCGGCCAGCTCCCGAAGAACATGGCGGCCGCCGGTGTCGCGCCGGAGGACGTCGACACCGTGCTGCTGACCCACATGCACCCGGACCACTCCGGCGGCCTCATCGACCCCGCGGGCAACGCGTTCTTCCCCAACGCGGAGGTCGTCGTCGGCGAGGCCGACTACAAGCTCTGGCACGACGACGCCATCGCCGCGGCCGTCGACGAGCGGCGGCGCAAGCGGTACTTCACCTGGAGCCGTGCGCACGTCGCGCCCTACAGGGACCGCCTGCGCTGGACGCCGGCCGCGGGCGGCGAGGTGCTGCCGAGCGTGACGACGGTGCCGCTTCCCGGCCACACGCCAGGGCACACCGGCTACCTCATCACCTCGGGCGGCGACAGCCTCCTCATCTGGGGAGACACCGTTCACGTCCCCGGCATCCAGGTGCCCCGGCCCGACACGACGATGGTGTTCGACTGGGACCCCGAGGGCGCCATCGCCTCGCGCCGCAGGATCCTCGAGATGGTGTCGGCGGAGGAGATCCCCGTCGCGGGCATGCACGTCCACTTCCCCGGCTTCGCCAACGTCGCACGCGATGGCGGCAGCTACCGCATCGTGCAGGAGGGCTGGGCGCACACGGTGTGACCGCCTTTCCGAGGGACGGTCGATCGCGTGCCGCCTCGTCCTTCGCCGACCACCTCGCAGCCTTGTCGACATGATGGCGCCCGTTCAGCGCAGCAACTCGTAAGGCAACCAGGTGATCAGCGCCGGGAAGATCACCATGAGGAGCAGGGCGGTCGCTTGAAGGAGCACGAAGGGAAAGACTGACCTGTAGATGTCGGCCATGGTGACGCTCGCCGGCACCACGCTGCGTAGGTAGAAGAGGTTGAAGCCGAACGGCGGCGTCAGGAACGCCATCTCCATGTTCACGATGAAGAGGACGCCGAGCCACACCGGGTCGAAGCCAAGGTTCGTCGCGATGGGGAAGAAGAGCGGCGTGGTGAGGATCATGATGCCGATGGGATCGAGGAAGCACCCCATCAGGAGCCAGATCACCTGCATGCCGAACAGCACACCCCACCGGCCGCCGGGAAGCACCGACAGCGCGTCGCTCACCAGTCGGTCGGCACCCACGGCGGCGTAGAGCGAGGTGAAGATCGCTGCCGCGAAGACGATCCACATGACCATGCAGCTGAGGCGCAAGGTGATCTTGCAGGCCTCGTAGACCGTCGTCCAGTTGAGCTGGCCCTTGGCGAGCGCGCAGACCATCGCGCCCAAGGCCCCGAGGCCGGCCGCCTCGCTGGGGGTCGCAGCGCCGGCGATGATGCTTCCGAGCACGAGCGCGATCAGAAGAAGCGGCAGGATGACCGAGCGCAGGGCGACGAACCGCTCGCGCCAGTTGGCCCGCTCGGCCTGCGGCAGCGCAGGGCCGAGCTCCGGCCGGATCGCGCACAGGATGAGGATGTAGATCGTGAACAGGGCGACGATGACAAGCCCGGCGGTGATGCCGCCGAGGAAGAGCATCCCCACCGACGTGTTGGTGTAGAGCCCCAGCACGATCATCATGACGCTGGGCGGGATGAGCACGCCGAGGGCGCCGCCGCCTGCGATGCAACCCAGGCTGAGGCTCTTGCTGTAATTGTGCTTCAGCATCGAAGGCAGCGCGACCATCCCCATGGTCACCGTCGCCGCGCCGCTGACCCCGACCAGCGCGGCGAAGATCGTGCACACGAAGACCGTGCCGACGGCGAGCCCCCCGTTCAGCGCGCCCAACCACTTCTGCATCATCGCGTAAAGGTCGGCCGCGATGCCCGATCGCTCCAGCATCGAGCCCATGAAGATGAACATCGGGATCGCCAGGAGCACGAAGCTCGTCGCCGAGCTGAAGGTCTGGATGCCGAGCGCGTAGAGCGCGTTTGGACCCCACAGGAAGTAGGTGCCCACCACCGCAGAGCCGCCGAGCGCGAACACCAAAGGCACGCCCGCGACCATCAGGACCACGAACGACCCGAACAGGATGAGCGTGATGAGTTCGATGCTCACGGCGTGGGAACAACTTCCGAGGTGGAGCTGTGACCCGGCAGCAGCGGCTGCCCGGTCAGGGCCATGTGGAGGTCGCGCAGGAGCTTGGCGATGGCCTGCAGCAGGATGAGCAGCGCCCCCGTAGCGAGCACCGCGTAGATGGGGAAAAGCGGCGGGCCCCAGTCGGTCCCGGCGCGTTGGCCGCGTTCCAGCGCCTCGCTTGCCATGATCGAGGTCTGCTGGAGGAGCACGAAGCAGAAGATGATGACGAAGCCGGCGGTCAGCACGTCGAGGGTCGCCTGCACCCGTGGGCGAAGGTTCGAGTAGACGATGTCCATGGCCACGTGGTCGCGGTGGAGCAGCGTGTAGCCGCCGCCCAGCAGGATGTAGCCGGCGAAGATGTAGGAGATCAGCTCGTTGCCCCAGGTGGTGGGCGCGGCGAACGCGTACCGCAGCGTCACCTCCCACACCACGAGGGCGATCAGGACGAGCAGCGACAGCGCCGCGACGCGTCCGACGATGCCGTTCAGCCCGTCGATCGACCGCACGGCGGCTCTTACGATGGCAAGCATCGTGGCTCCATCACCGGGTCCGGGGGGTCCCTGCGCGCGGCCCGGCCGTCGCGCAGGGGTTTGGACGCTTGGCTGCGATCAGATGTTCGCGGGGCGCTGGGCGAGGGTGTCGCGCGTCTCGAAGATGATCTCGAGGACCCGCTGCGTGTCCTCGTCATCCCCCGCCATCCGCTCGAGCGCTTCGGCGGAGATGCGCTTCATCTCCTCGATGTCCTCGGGCGGCAGCGCGTTGAACTCCACGCCGGCGTCCTTCATGATCTGCACCGCACGAGCGCTGTTGAACGTCGAGGTGGACGCGCGCTCCAGGGCATAGACCCGGGTGGCAAGGTTCATGACGGTCTTGAGGTCGTCCGGCAGGCTCTCATAGGCCCGCATGTTCATGAACTGGTCTTCCATGTCGAACTTGATGAGCGACGGGCCGAGGTAGAACTTCGCCACCTCGTGCAGCTTCACAGCCATGAAGCCGTCCGGCGAGCCCCAGTTCGACGCGTCGATCACCCCCGTGGACATGGCGGTGTACTGCTCTTCGCCAGGGATGGTGACGATCGAGGCGCCCTGCGCCTTCCAGATCTCGGCGCCGAGGCCGAAGCTGCGGATCTTCACGCCGTCGAAGTCGGACAGGCGGGTCATCTTCTCGCGCGACATGGTCGCGCCCCACTCGTCTGAGTAGACCGGCCCGAGGAAGTGAAGGTTCTGTTCGGCGAAGGCCTCGCGCACGATGCTCAAGAGGTCCGTCTCGTGCCACAGGTAGTCATAGTGGTCGAGCGCGGTGAACGCGAAGGGGACGCCCCAGGTCCACAGCGTGAAGGGGATCGTGCCGCGCCAGTAGACCTGTGCGGCATAGCCGATCTCGACCACGCCCTTGCCGACGGCGTCGAGCATCTCGAAGGTCGGGACGATGGCGCCCGGCGGAAAGGCCTGGATCTCGATGCGCCCGCCCGACATCTCGCGGACGCGCTCCACGTAGCGCGGCACCAGCACGTCCCACTCCGTGGTCCCCGGGCCGAGGAAGGACTGCATCCTAAAACGGAACTCCGGGCTCTGCGCCATGGCGCCGGTGGTGAGCCCTGCGGTGGCCGCAAGGCTCACCCCGGCGAGGCCTGCCTTGACCACGTCGCGGCGCCGGATCTTCTGACCGGCGACGGTGTGGACGACGCGGTCGTGATCATTCTTGGTCGCCATCTTCTCCCTCCCCTGACACCTTTATGCTTCAGCGACGCATCGCGATACCTTGGATCATCCCCGGAACTACCGTGGTTGACCCGTCCGCGCGCCGAGTTTGTGTCGAGACTAGTGGTGCTCTGCGAGCCGCGCAACGCCAAACGATCGATGGGGTCGCACCCGCTGAAGCCAGCCGAAGGCCGTGCGCGGCGACGCGGCCGTGGTCCCGGTCATCACAGCGCTAGGAGCGCGAACGCAAGTTGGCCTGTCGGCGAAGTCACCGTCACCGCGGCGTTGTGGGTGCACGGTTGATCTTCCCGGGACGTCTCTTCAAGATGGACCCCTTACGTCGAGGAAGCCGGGCGCACGATCCGGCGGGACGTTTTGGAGGAAGCATGCTCGCCAAGCTGAAGGGGGTCCTCGTCGCCGGCCTCGTCGTCGTCGCGGCTCCGGCCCTCGCCGAGGAGCTCAAGGTCGGCGTCATCTACGACCTCACCGGTCCGTTCGCGGCGGGTGGCTCGCAGGCGTCGGCCATCGGCACGCAGATCGCCATCGACATGATCAACGAGCGTGGCGGCGTCGAGGGCTACACCATCGTTCCGGTCAACGCCGACGCGCAGTCGAAGGCCGACGTCGCCATCAACGAGGCCGAGCGGCTGCTCAACGACGAGAAGGTCGACCTCATCATGGGCGTCTTCTCCTCGGCGCACTGCGTGCCGATGGCGGCCAAGGTGGACGCCGCGCAGCGGTTCATGTGGGCGAACGTCTGCGTGTCCTCGTCCGTGTTCAAGGACAAGGACCTTAAGTACGTGTTCCGTGCCCAGGTCCACTCCGACCAGTTCGGCGAAGCCTCGTGCCTCTTCATCGCCGAGAACGCCGAGGAGAAGCTCGGCACCGCCGTGGAGGACGTGCGCGTCGCCATCATCCACGAGGACGGCCCGTACGGGTCCGGCGTCGCCGAGGGGAACCGGGTGACGTGCGAGGAGCTCGGCATGCAGATCGTGCACGAGGAGGGCTACGCGGCCACCTCCACCGACCTGTCTCCGCTCGTCACCAAGCTGCGGCGCGCGCGGCCGGACGTCATCCTCCACACCGGCTACAACCCGGACATCACGCTGTTCCTGCGCCAGGCCGAGGAGCAGGGTCTGACCTGGAAGGCGCTGATCGGCCACGGCGCCGGCTACGGCCAGATCGACAAGCTGATGGAGACCTTCGGCGAGGACGCCAACTACATCTACAACGTCGACCCCGCCGCCGCGCAGCTCCTCGATCCGGCGACGCTGTCGGAGGGCCTGGGCGAGGTCACCGCCGAGATGGTCCGGCGGTACAAGGATCAGACCGACGTGCAGGAGGTGCCGCCGCACGCCTCCATGGGCTTCAACCAGTCCTGGATCCTATTCACCGACGTCCTGCCGCGCGCCATCAAGGACCACGGCGGCGTCGACCCCGAGGCGCTGCGTCAGGCGGCGTTGGAGACCGACATCCCCGAGGGCGGCACGATCCAGGGCTACGGGGTGAAGTTCAACCCGCCGGGCGACCCCATGGCCGGGCAGAACGCGCGCTCGAGCCCCGTCGTCATGCAGTACATCGACGGCGAGACCAAGATCGTCTGGCCAGAAGCGATCCAGACCGTCGAGCCGGTGCTGCCGCTCCCCTCCGATCACGCCTACGCGAACTAGCATCCCGACGCCGGCGAGCCGACGGACCCTCCGTCGGCCCGCGGGCCCGGCGCCGTTCGTGCGCCGGCGGGACGCGCCAGGCATGGCCAAGCTCACGGTCTCCGGGCTCACCAAGACGTTCGGTGGCTTCACCGCCATCAAGGACGTGGCGTTCGAGGTGGAGGAGGGCGAGATCCTCGGCCTCATCGGTCCGAACGGCTCGGGCAAGAGCACGACGTTCAACTGCATCGCCGGCATGCTCAACCCGACCGCCGGCACGGTGGTGTTCGAGGGCCGCACGATCGGCGGCCTGCCGGCGCACGCGGTCTGCCGCGCGGGCATCGGACGCACGTACCAGATCCCGCGGCCGTTTCATAACCTGTCGCTCGTCGAGAACGTCGCGCTGTCGTCCTACTTCGGGCAGGGCAAGGACGTGACGCGCGCCACTGCTTGGGAGCAGGCGCAAGAGGCGCTGTCCATCGTCGGGCTGCCGACGGACCCGGCCGCGCGCACCGACGGGCTCAACGCCTCCGCGTTGAAGAAGCTCGAGCTCGCCCGGGCACTCGCCACCCAACCGCGCCTCCTGTTGGCCGACGAGAGCCTCAACGGGCTCGACCACGGCGAGATGGACCAGGCGGCCGACATGCTGGACCGCGTCCGCCGCGAGCGCGGCATCACCATCGTGTGGGTCGAGCACATCATGGGCGTCCTCATGCGCGTGGTCGATCGCGTCGTCGTGCTCGACCATGGCGAGGTGATCTTCGACGGCGCGCCGGAGGCCGCCCAGGCCGACCGCAAGGTGGTCGAGGTCTACCTCGGCACCGACGCGGACGCGGAGGTCGCGTGAGCGCGGCCATGCTCGAGCTCGAGGGCGTCGGCGCCGGCTACGGGCAGTTCCAGGCGTTGTTCGACCTCTCCATGCGCGTCGAGGCGGGCGAGGCCGTCGCCGTCATCGGTGCCAACGGCGCCGGCAAGACGACGCTCCTGCGCGTCATCTCGGGGATGCTGCCGGCGCGTGCGGGCACCATCGTCATGGAGGGCGTCGACCTCAAAGCGACGCCGCCGCACAGGATCATCGAGACCGGCATCGCGCATGTGCCGGAGAGCCGGCGGCTGTTCCCGCGCCTGACGGTGGAGGACAACCTGCGCATGGGCGCCTTCACCAAGGCCGCGCGCGACAGGTTCCGCGAGCGGCTCGACTACGTCTACGAGCTGTTCCCGCGGCTTCGGGAGCGTCGGCAGCAGCTCGCCGGCACGATGTCCGGCGGCGAGCAGCAGATGTGCGCCATCGCCCGCGCGCTGATGAGCGGCCCCAAGCTCGTCCTCCTCGACGAGCCGTCCATGGGCCTCGCCCCGGTGATCGTGCGCCAGGTGTTCGACCTCGTGCGCCGCATCCGGGCGGAGGGCTACACCGTGCTCATCGTCGAGCAGAACGTGCGCCAGGTGCTCGCGGTCGCCGACCGCGCGTACCTCCTTGAGGTCGGCCGCATCGAGGCGCAGGGCACGTCGGCCGAGCTCCTCGCCTCGGACGAGGTCCAGCGCTCGTACATGGGCCTATGAGGCGAGCCCCCACCCCTGCCGCGGGACGGGCCGGGAGCCGCAGCAGCGCGGCCGATCCACCGTGCGGAGACCCGTAGATGGACTGCTCGCTCGACATCTTCTTCCTGGAAGCGGTGCTGAACGGCTTCCTGCTCGCCGGACTGCTCGCGCTCCTCGCGCTGGGGCTCAACCTCATCTTCGGCGTCATCGACGTGGTGTGGATCTGCTACGCCGAGCTCGTCATGGTCGGCATGTACGGGATCTTCTACGCCAACCAGACCTTCGGCCTGCCGTTGCCCGCCGCGATCGTGGTCGGCATCGCACTCGTCGCGGTGGCGGGGCTCATCCTGCACACGGTCGTCATCCGCCCGGTGCTGGACAGCGCGCCGATCAACCAGCTCCTCGTGACCGGCGGGGTGCTCTTCTTCCTTCAGGCCGCGGCGACGATGGCGTTCGGCATCGAGTTCAAGAACCTCGGCATCCGGCTCGGCTCGGTCTCCGTCGCCGACATGTACTTCTCGTGGAGCCGGATCATCACGTTCGGCGTGGCGCTCGCCGCCATGGTGGCGCTGTGGCAGTTCCTGCGTCGCACCTACATCGGCACCGCGATCCGCGCCATCAGCCAGGACCGCCAGATCATGCCGCTGATGGGCGTCGACAGCCGGCGGGTCTACCTCGTGACGTCGGCGATCGGCGGTGGGCTCGCCGGCCTCGCCGCCTCGCTGATGGTTCTGCAGTACGACATCTACCCGCAGATCGGCCTGCAGTTCGGTCCGCTCACCTTCATGATCTGCGTGCTGGGCGGGCTTGGCAACATGGTCGGCGGGTTCGTCGCGGCGTTCATCATCGCGCAGTTCATCACCATCGGCGGCTCGTGCTTTGCCACCGAGTGGGGCTACGCCATCGCCTTCCTGTTCTTCATCCTCGTCATGTTCATCCGCCCGCAGGGCCTGTTCGGGACCAAGGCATGACGCCCGCCTCGGGGACCGCCGCGGCGCCGGCGACGCGCCTGCGCATCAACCCGTTCTACGTCGTGGGCCTTGCGGCGCTCGTGGCGCTGCCGTTCATCTTGGACGCGATCTACCCGGTCAGCTCGCGATACTACCTGCACCTTGCGGTGCAGATCCTGTTCTGGGCGTTCATCTACACCGGCTGGTCGCTGATGGGCCGGTTCGGCCTCGTCTCCCTGGGTCACGGTGCGTTCACCGGCATCGGCGCCTACGTGACGGTCCTTCTGTGGAACGATGCCGGGCTGACACCGCTCATCGGCATCCCGGTCGCGGTCGCGGCGGCCGTCCTCGTCAGCCAGATCGTCGGCTACCCGAGCTTTCGCCAGCGCATCCGCGGGCACTACTTCGCGCTCCTCACGCTGGCCCTCACCGAGTTCGTGCGCCTCGCCATCGTCGGGCTGCGCGACGTCACCGGGGGGTCGCTCGGCACCCAGCCCGACCGCGCGGGCGACGGCATCTCGCTCGTCGCCGTGCAGTTCGAGCCGGACAGGGTGCTCGCCTACTTCGTGGCGCTCGCGACCTGGATCGTCGGGCTCTACGTCTGGCACCGCGTCGACCGCTCCATGGACCGCTACGCGCTGGAGGCGGCCAACGTGGACGAGGACGCCGCCGCCTCCGTCGGCATCGACGTCACCCGCGAGAAGCTGAAGGTGACGGCGATCTCGGCGGGGATGTGCGCGTTCGGCGGCGCGATGTTCGGCCAGTACCAGATGTACATCGGTCCGGACACCATCGCCGGGCTCGCGATCTCGCTCAACATCGTGTTCGCGTGCATCGTCGGCGGCGTCGGCGTCATGCTCGGCCCGACCCTCGGCGCGCTGCTGACGCAAATGCTGGCGGAGACGCTGCGCGTCGGCATCGCGTCCAGCGAGACGCTGCGCTCCGCGCTCGGCTCGAGCGCGCTCGCCCTCGACACGGCGATCTACGGGCTGCTGCTCATCGTCTTCATCATCTACATGCCGAAGGGGATCCTCGGCACGGTGCAGGACCGCTTCGGCAGGGGACGGCGGCGATGAGCGACACACGGGAGTTTGGACCAGGGGACTATCGCTACGCGCCGGGGGTCGCGCAGTACTCGGCGGGCGTGGTGGCGCAACCCGGCTTCGAGCTCGTCCACGCCCGCTTCGCGCGGCCGGTTGCCCTGGAAGAGGGCTTCGCCCGGATCGCGGACCACCTCGAGGCGGCGGATCGCCGCTGCACCGCGTTCGCCGCCTGCGAGCTGCGCTCACCAGGGCAGTTCACCGAGGACGGCTTCCGCGCCTTCAACGAGCTCTACATCGGCGTCCTAGCCGACTGGGGCATCGTGAGGGACGGGGTCAACCCGGTGGCGCGCTCGAACGTGTGTCCCAAGCTTGCACCGCCATCCGAGCCGTCCTTCCACGCCTTCGCCTACACCCGTCCGGCCGCGGACGCCGCGCCGACGACGTGCGTGGTCGCCGGCAGCGGGGAGGTCCCGGAGGGGCACGCCACGTACCGCGACCACATCGTCGCGCCCGGCGACGTGTCGCCGGACGGCATGCGGGCGAAGGCGCGGCACGTCGTCGGCGAGATGCGGCGCCGGCTCGCGACGCTGGGGGTCGCGCCGGCGGACGTGACGGCCGCGCAGGTCTACACCGTGGAGCCGGTGCACGGGCTGATGGAGACCGAGCTCATCCCCGGCGAGCTCGCCGGCCACGGGCTCACCTGGCACTACTGCCGCCCGCCCATCGAGGGTCTCGCCTTCGAGATGGACTGCCGCAAGGTCCACACCGAGCTCGTCATCGGCTGAACGATCAGCGCAGCAGCGACGGCAGGGCGAGCGTCAGCGCCGGGACGAAGGTGATGGCAATGAGCACGGCGAGCTGCACGAGGAGGAGCGGCCAGATCGACAGCGAGATGCGCTCGATGGACAGGCCGGAGATCGCCGAGCCGACGAACAGGGAGTAGCCGAACGGCGGCGTCGCCATGCCGATGGCGAAGTTGATGACGACGATCGCCCCGAGGTGGATGGGGTCGAGGCCGAGCTGCGCACCCAACCCCGTCAGCACGCTGCCGAGGATGATCATCGCTGCGATGTTGTCCATGATCGCGCCGATGAAGAGCAGCGTCACGTTGAGCAGGAGCAGGATCACGACCGGGCTGTCGCTCACCGAGAGGACCGCGGCGGCGAGCGCCGCGGGCACGCGCTCGGACGCCACCAGCCAGCCGAAGGCCGCGGCGGTGGCGATGATGAGGCAGATGATCGCCGTCGTGCGCATCGCGCCGAGCACGATGCCGTAGAGGTCGGCGACCCCGATCTCCCGGTGGACCAGGAGGCCGACGGCGAGCCCGTAGAACACGCCCACGGCGGCCGCCTCCGTCGGCGTGAACACGCCGCCGTAGATGCCGCCGAGGATGAGGACGGGGGCGGCGAGCGCCCACTTGCCGTCCCACAGCGCGGCGCCGAGCTCGCGGCGCGTCGCGCGGGCGGACGCGCGGGGAACGTCCATGCGCCGCGCCGCGACGGCGCAGGCGACCATGAAGGCGGCCGCGATGAGGAGCCCCGGCACGACGCCAGCGAGGAACAGCTCGCTGATCGACTGCTCCGAGACGACGCCCCAGATGACCATCGGGATCGACGGCGGGATCATCTGCCCGATGGGGCCGGACGCCGTCGCGAGCGCGGTGGCGAAGCCGCGGCCGTAGCCGTGCCGCTCCATCTCGGGGATCATGATCTGCCCCACCGCGGCCGTCGTCGCCGGCGCCGAGCCGGAGATCGCGGCGAAGAAGGTGGCGGACACGACCGTCACCATGCCGAGCCCGCCGGTGATGTGCCCGACCAGCGCTTGGCCGACGCGGATCAGCCGGCGCGACAGGCCGCCCCGCATCATGAGGTCGCCGGTGAGGACGAAGCCCGGGATGGCGAGGAGGGTGAAGATCTGCGTGCCGGAGATCACCCGCTGCGCGAGCACCACCTGCGGCACGTCGGCGACCCAAAGTCCGATGGCGGCGGCGAGGCCGAGGCAGAACGCGATGGGGACGCCGAAGAGAAGAAGCCCGCCGAACGCAGCCACGAGGGCGATGGCGGTCGCGCTCAACGCGCCTCCTCCGGTGGCGGTCCGAGCGCCGGCGCCTCCGCCGTCGCCGGACCCAGGAGGCGGGCGAGGGCGTGCAGCGCCACGAGCGCTCCTGCCACCGGCGCCGCGGCGTGCAGCAGCTCGATGGGGAAGCGCACCGCCGCGGAAACCTGCCCGAGCGTGCGATCCACATAGTCGACGCCGGACACGACGAGGAGGAGGCCGAACGCGAGGACGAGGAGGCTCGTCAGGCGCTCCAACGGGCGTCGAAGGCCCGCCGGCAGCGCGCCGACGAGGAGCGTGAGGCGCACGTGGAAGCCCTCGCGCACGCCGAGGCTCCCCGCAAGGAGCACGATCCAGGTGAACAGGAAGAGCGCGAGCTCCTCCGTCCACGACGTCGCCTGGCCGACGAAGTAGCGCATGACGACCTGCAGCACGAGGCTGCCCATGCAGGCCGCCGTCATCGCCACGATGAGGACCGCGCTTGCACGGGCCGCCAGCGCGGAGGCGCGCTCGATCAGCGTGACCATCGCCTAGTCCGTGCCGAGGCGCACCGGGCCCTGTCGGTCATTCGACCGCGGCGAGCGCCTTGTCGAACAACTCGGCGCCGACCTCGTCGCGGAACCGGTCGTACACCGGCCGCACAAGCTCGCGGAACGCTGCCGGATCGGCGACCTCGTTGACGGTCATGCCCTCCGCGCGCAAAGCCTCGACGATGGAGGCAGCATCCTCGCCCACCTTCGCGCGCTGCCGGTCGGCGGCGATGCGGGCCGCCTCGCGCACCGTCGCCTGCTCCTCCTCGCTCAAGCCCTGGTAGGTGCGCTGGGACATCAGGAGGCCGAGCGCGGAGTAGGTGTGCCGCGTCAGGGACAAGTACTCGACCACGTCCGCGTAGTTGTTGCTCTTGATCACCGCGACCGGGATCTCGAGCCCGTCGATCGTCCCCTGTTGGACCGCGGTGTAGACCTCACCCCAAGCCATCGGCACCGCGTTGCCGCCGAGCGACTGGAACATCTCGATGAAGACGGGGTTCTGCATCACCCTGTACTTGACGCCCTCGACGTCGGCCGGCGCCGTCACGGGCTTGGCGTTGTTCAGCATGTGACGGAAGCCGCCCTCGGCGAACGCAAGCCCGACGATGCCGTCGTCCTCCAGGGCGCGGAGGAGGGTCTCACCCACCTCACCATCCAGCACCTCGTGCGCCTGCGCCTCGCTGGCGTAGAGGAACGGCATGTCGTTCAGCTGGAAGGTCGGCTCGACGTTGGCGATGACGGCGTTGGTGATGACCGCGACGTCGAGCGTCCCGAAGGCGAGGCCCTCCAGCATCTCCTTCTCGTCGCCGAGCTGACGGTTGGGGAAGAACTCGACCTCGAACGCGCCCGGAGACAGCTCCTCGAGCGCGCCGGCGAACTCCCGCGCGGCGATCGCGTAGGGGTCGCCCTCGCCGTCCGACGTCGTCCAGCCGACGCGCAGGGTCGTCTGCGCGAGCGCCGAGGTCGCGAGCAGGCTCGCCGCCAGGGCGAAGGGAATGAGGGCTTTGTAGTGACGCATGAGGGATCCTCCCGGTGGTGTTCTCGCGGCCCCGCCGGTCGCACCGTTCGGCCGCGCTTTGGGACATCGCCGCCGGCCGGACGTCGCGCCCGCTCACGGGGCCGGCGGCTCGAAGTCGTAGAGCGTCCAGGCGTTGGTCGTCAAAATCCGGTCGCGGGTCGCCGTGTCCGGCGTCCAATCCTCGAGCATCGACAGGAGCGCGCCGTCGTTCGGCATCAAAATGTCGACGCTCGGGTGCGGCCAGTCGCTTGCCCAGACCACGCGCTCGGGGTTCGCGGCGACGATCGCCCGCGCATGGGTGCCGACGTCGTCGTAGGGCAGGCGAGGGAGTCCGGTGATGCGGTAGGCGCCCGACAGCTTGGCCCACGCGCGACCTTCGGCGATGAGCCGCAGCATCGCCGCGACGCCGGGATCGCCCTCAGCCTTCGCCACGGGGACGTGGCCCATGTGGTCGAACACCACGGGGACAGGAAGCTCCGCGAGCGTCGCGGCAAGGTCGCCGAACGTCGACACGTCGATGAGGAGCTGGACGTGCCAGCCGAGCGGCGCGATGCGGGCGCACAGCCTCGTAAGGTCGGCCATCCCCGTGCCGCCAGCGAACAGCAGGTTGATGCGCACGCCACGCACGCCGAGATCGTGCATGCGCCGGAGCTCGGCGTCCGCGACGTCCCCTTCAACCACCGCGACGCCGCGGAGCGCTCCGGGGTCGGCGGCGAGCCCGTCGAGCATGGCGGTGTTGTCCGTGCCGTAGACGCTCGGCTGGACGAGGACGCCGCGGGACAGGCCCAGCGTCGCCAGCATGGCCCGGTACGCCTCGAGCGGCGCGTCGGGCGGCGTGTAGGAGCGATCGGCGACGTAGGCGTACCGGGCGGCGGGGCCGAAGACGTGGGCGTGGCAGTCCACCGCGCCGTCGGGCGGCGTGAAGCGTGCCGGCGTGGGGTTCGGGTCCGGCGGCTGGCACGCCGGGATCGTCCGCTCCGCGCCGGCCTCGGAGCCTTGATTGTTCGCCGTCATCCCTCGCCTCCGGTCCGAGCCCGGCCCCGACGAGGGGCCCCATGCTAGTGGAGCGTATCGCACGCGCATTGGCCCGTTGAGCAGCGCGAAGTTTTGTGCCGTGATGATGCGAGCGCTCGCTTAGGGCGGGACGCCGGCGCGGCGCGCTCGGCGTGCCGCTTGCATGACGACCGCCGAACCCGCACCGGAACTAGAGAGGGCCGCCCATGATCCGACGCTCCCGTCTGCTCCTCGCCGTCTCGGCAGCGGTGCTCTTGCCCGCGACCGCGTCCGCCGAGACGCTCAACGTCGGGCTCGGCTCGGAGCCGACCGCGGTGGACCCGCACTACCACGACCTCGGACCGAACAACGCCATGGTCGAGCACATCTTCGAGGCGCTGGTCGCGCACGACAAGGACCTCAAGATCGTCCCCGAGCTCGCCACCGAGTGGGAGCGGAGGGACGACAACACCTGGGTGTTCACCCTGCGCGAGGGCGTCACCTTCTCCAACGGCGAGCCGTTCACCGCCAAGGACGTCATCTTCACCCTGTGCCGCGTCCTCAACAACGAGACCGGGCAGGGGTCCTTCACCGACGTCGCGAGCAACACCGAGAGCCTCGTCGCCGAGGGCGAGACGACGCTCGTCGTGACGACGAAGGTGCCCGAGCCGCTGCTCCTCGCCGAGCTCACCGACATCCCGATCCTCTCGAGCTCCATCGTGGAGCACGGCGAGCTGACGTTCGATCCGGCCAACGGGTGCGGCGTCACCGGCGCGTGGCCGACGGTGGAGCAGTTCAACGACGGCAGCGTCGCCATCGGCACCGGCCCCTACGCCCTCGAGGACTACACGAAGGGTGACTCGATCACCCTGTCGGCCAACGAGACTTACTGGGGCGAGGCGCCGGCGTTCGAGACGGTCGTCTTCACCGCCGTGCCGAGCGACGGGCCGCGCCTCGCGGGCCTGCTCGCGGGCGACTACGACCTCATCGAGAACCCGGCGCCGCGCGACCTGCCGCGCATCGAGGAGAACCCGAACCTCGACTACGTCGTCACGCCGTCGAACCGGGTGATCTTCCTGCAGATGGACACCTACAGGGACGTCGGCGAGAGCCCGACCTTGGAGGCGGAGGGCGAGAACCCGTTCAAGGACGTGCGCGTGCGCCGGGCGATCTCCAAGGCCATCGACCGCGACGCCATCGTGGAGCGCATCATGGACGGCGTCGCGACGCCGGCCTACCAGTACCTGCCCGACTCTATGTTCGGAGCCCTGCCCGAGCCGCCGGTGCTCGAGTACGATCCCGAGGAGGCCAAGCGCCTGCTCGCGGAGGCGGGTTACCCGGACGGCTTCAAGGTGACGCTCGCGACGCCCAACGACCGCTACATCAACGACGAGCGCGTCGCCCAGGCGGTGGCGCAGTTCCTCGCCAGGATCGGCATCGACGCGAGCGTCGACGCCATGTCGCGCTCGGTGTTCTTCCCCAAGCGGCGCGAGCGCGCGTTCTCCATGTCTATGGCCGGATGGGGCTCCTCCACGGGCGAGGCCTCGTCCTTCCTGCGCGCGTTCGTGGTGACCGAGGACCCGGAGCGCGACGTCGGCGGCTCGAACTACGGCGGCTACACCAGCGAGAAGTTCGACACCGTCTTCCTGCCCGCCATCGAGAGCATGGACGAGGCGGAGCGCGAGCAGGGGCTGATGGACTCCATGAAGGTCGCGCTCGAGGAGATGCCGCTGATCCCGCTGCACTACGAGAGCTCGACCTGGGCATTCCGCGATGGGATCTCCTATCCCGGCCGCGCCGACCAGGCGACGATCGTGATGGATGTCGAGGTCGAGGGCTGACGCCGACGAGCGGGGCCGTGCCCACCCCGGCCCTGCACTGACCCGCCATGACGCTCTACATCATCCGCCGGCTCATCCAGAGCAGCGTCGTGCTCCTTCTCACGTCGCTGGTCGTCTTCTTCGGCGTCTACGCCGTCGGCGACCCCGTGGAGATCCTGATCAACCCCGAGGCGAGCGCGGCGGAGCGGGCGCTCCTCATCGCTCGCCTCGGCCTCGATCAGCCGATCCTCGTCCAGTACTTCGTCTTTCTGGGCAACGCGCTGCAGGGCGACCTCGGCACCTCGTTCGTGCACGGGGTGCCGGCGCTGGAGCTGATCTTGGATCGCTTCCCCGCCACGTTGGAGCTCGTCGTCGTCGCGCTCCTCCTGTCCATCGCCGTCGGCCTCCCCCTCGGCCTCGTGGCAGGGCTGCGCCCGAAGTCCGCAACGAGCGGGGCGATCCTCACCGGCTCCATCCTCGGCTTCAGCCTGCCGAACTTCTGGCAGGGGATGATCCTCATCCTCTTCTTCTCGGTGTGGCTCGGCTGGCTGCCGGCGGCCGGGCGCGGCGAGACGGTTGAGGTGCTCGGCGTACGCCTTAGCCTGTTCACCGCGGACGGGTGGAGCCACGTCCTCCTGCCCGCGCTGAACCTTGCGGTGTTCCAGATGGCGCTCGTCATCCGCCTCGCGGCCTCGGGGACGGCGGAGGCGCGGCTGCAGGACTACGTGCGCTTCGCCCGCGCCAAGGGGGTGCGACCGCGGCGCATCGTCCGCGTGCACATCCTGAAGAACATCCTCATTCCCATCGTCACCATCCTCGGTGTGGAGTTCGGCGGCCTCGTCGCCTTCTCCACGATCACCGAGACGGTGTTCGCGTGGCCGGGCATGGGCAAGCTCCTCATCGACTCCATCTACCTCCTCGACCGGCCGGTGGTGGTCGCCTACCTCCTCCTCATCACCCTCTTGTTCGTCACGGTGAACCTCGTCGTCGACGTCGCCTACGCCGCGCTCGACCCGCGGGTGAAGCTCGCCGGAGAGACCGCGTGAGCGAGACCGCCGTCGCCCTTGCGCCGCCGCGGCGCAAGCCGCGCTGGCGCAAGTACTTCGCCTCACCTCGGGCCACGGTCGGCTTCGTCGTGTTCGCGCTCTTCCTTGGAGCGGCGACCTTCGCGCCATGGATCGCGCCGCAGGACCCCTACGACCTCGCTACCATCTCGATCTTCGACAGTCGGCTCGAGCCCGGCACCGTAGGCGACGGTGGGCTCTACATCCTCGGCACGGACGACCAGGGGCGGGACATGCTGAGCGCTATCCTCTACGGCCTGCGCATCAGCCTGACGGTGGGGCTCCTCGCCACGTTCGTCGCGACGGTCATCGGCGTCGTCGTCGGGCTGATCGCGGCCTACGTGGGCGGCTGGGTCGAGACGGTGCTGATGCGCCTCGTGGACTTCATGCTCGGCTTCCCGGCCATCCTCGTCGCGCTCGTCCTCCTCGCGGTGCTGGGGCAGGGCGTCGACAAGGTCATCATCGCGATCATCGCCGTGCAATGGGCGCAGTACGCGCGCATCCTGCGCTCGTCGGCGCTGTCCGAGCAGCGCCGCGAATACATCGAGGCGGCGCGCAACTTCGGCTTCTCGCCCTGGCGCATCATGGCGCTGCACCTGTTGCCGAACTGCCTCGGTCCCGTCCTCGTGGTGGCGACGATCCAGGTGGCGAGCGCCATCTCCATCGAGGCGACGCTGTCCTTCCTCGGCCTCGGCGTGCCGATCACCGAGCCCTCGCTCGGGCTCCTCATCGCCAACGGGTTCGACTACCTCCTGTCCGGCCAGTACTGGATCAGCTTCTACCCGGGCTTCGCTTTGCTCGCGCTGATCGCCTCGATCAACCTCATCGGCGACCGCGCGCGCGAGCTGCTCAACCCGCGGCTCGCCGTATGACGACACCGCTGCTCGAGGTCGCCGGCCTCACCACGGTGTTCCACACGGAGGACGGCACGCTCACCGCAATCGACGACGTGTCGCTCACCGTGGCGCCGGGGGAGATCGTCGGTCTCGTGGGCGAATCGGGCTCTGGCAAGTCTGTGACCGGCTTCTCGATCATGGGGCTCGTCGACCGGCCGGGTGAGATCGTCGCCGGCGCGGTGCGGTTCCGCGGCGAGGACCTCGTGACGAAGAGCGAGGCGGAGCTGCGCCGGCTGCGTGGGTCGGCCATCTCGATGATCTTCCAGGACCCGCTGATGACGCTGAACCCGGTCCTGCGCATCGACACGCAGATGATCGAGGCGGTGCGCGAGCACGAGGACGTCTCGCGCGGCGAGGCGCTGCGGCGCTGCGCGGCGGCGCTGGAGCGGGTCGGCATCGCCTCTGCCTCGGACCGGCTGCGGAGCTACCCGCACGAGTTCTCCGGCGGGATGCGTCAGCGCGTCGCCATCGCCATCGCGATGATCAACCGGCCGGACCTCATCATCGCCGACGAGCCGACGACGGCGCTCGACGTCACGATCCAGGGCCAGATCCTCGCCGAGATGCAGTCCCTGTGCGAGGAGACGGGGACCGCGCTCATCTGGATCACCCACGACCTCGGCGTGATCGCCGGCCTCGCCCAGCGCATCGCGGTGATGTACGCCGGCCGCATCGTGGAGAGCGGCACGGTGGACGGTGTGCTCGATGCGCCGCGACACCCCTACACGATGGGCCTCATCCAGTCGGTGCCGAGCGAGGACGTGCGTGGGCGCCGGCTCGCGCAGATCGAGGGCTCGGCACCACCGCTTTCGGCTCGGCCGTCCGGCTGCGCCTTCCACCCGCGCTGCACGCGAAGGCTGCCGGTCTGCTCGCGGACCTGGCCGGAGCCGACGGTGGCACCGGACGGGCACCTCTTCCTGTGCCACAACCCGATCCCGGCGTGAGCGCGTCGTCCGGACTGCTGACGCTCGCAGGCGTGACGAAGCGCTTCGAGCGACAGCCCGACGTCGCCGAGCGTCTGCTCGCCGCGTTCGGTCGCCCCATCGACCGGCGGACGGTCCACGCCGTGACGGACGTCGACCTTTCCATCGACCAGGGCAGCGTCGTGGGGCTCGTCGGTGAGTCGGGTTGCGGGAAGTCGACGCTGGGACGCCTCGTTTCCGGCCTTCTGAGGCCCAGCAGCGGCGTGGTGACCTACGCGGGCCAGGACATCGCGGAGATGACGGCGCGCGAGCGTGTGGCGACCACGCTGAAGATCCAGATGATCTTCCAAGACCCGTTCGCCTCGCTGAACCCCCGGCACCGGGTGCGTCGCATCGTCGGCGAGGCGGTGCGCGTGCACGGGCTCGCGGCCGGCCGCGAGGTCGGCGAGCGGGTCGACCGGGCCCTGGCGGAGGTCGGGCTCGACGGCTCCTACCGGGACCGCTACCCGCACGAGTTCTCCGGCGGACAGCGCCAGCGCATCGGCATCGCGCGGGCGCTCGCCGTCGAGCCGATGTTCCTCGTTTGCGACGAGCCGGTGGCCGCGCTCGACGTGTCGATCCAGGCGCAGGTCATCAACCTCTTCATGGACCTGCGCGATCGTCGCGGACTGACGTACCTCTTCATCAGCCACGACCTGTCGGTGGTGCGCCACATCAGCGACGTCGTCGCCATCATGTACCTCGGCCGCATCGTCGAGCTTGCGCCGAGCGCGGAGATCTTCGCCCGCGCCAACCACCCCTACACCCAGGCGCTGGTCGAGGAGATCCCGCGGCTCGACCGCCGGCGGCAGCGCTTTTCCGCCATCAAGGGCGAGCTCCCCTCGCCGCTCGCGCCGCCGCCGGGCTGCGCGTTCCACCCGCGCTGCCCGCACGCCATGCCGATCTGCCGCGAGGAACGGCCGGCCCTCCTCGCGGTCGCGCCCGGCCACACCTCCGCCTGCCACCTCAACACCACGGGCTGACCCCAAGCGATGACCGCACAAAACCCCGTCCCCGACGTTCCCCTGGAGACGCTCGACGCACTGGAGCGCGCCGGGCCCGCCACCATCACCTTCACGGACCGCGAGAACCCCGACCGGGCGATCACGTTGTGGACGTTCCGCCCCGACGGCTGGGCGCCCGGCGGGCCGCTCGTCGTCGTCCAGCACGGCATGGGTCGCAACGGCTGGGACTATCGGGACTTCTGGATCGAGCCGGCGGAGCGCCACGGCCTCCTCGTCGTGACGCCGACGTTCAGCAACGAGGCCTGGCCAACGCACGACGCCTACAACAACGGCCTCGTGCGCGACGAGGCGTGTCGCGTGCGCCCAGCCGCCTCTTGGACCTACGCCGTCCTGCCCCGCATCCTGACCGCGCTCGCCGAGCGCGCATCGATCCGCCCCGGCGAGGCTTCGCTCTACGGCCACTCCGCCGGCGGCCAGTTCGTGCACCGCTTCCTGACGACGCAGCGCACGATGCCGTTCGCCCGCATCACCGCGGCCAACGCGGGCTGGTACACCCTGCCGACGTTGGAGGCGGACTTTCCGGCCGGGCTCGGCGGCGTCGGACTCGGCGAGGACGACCTCGCCCGCCTCCTCGCGTTCCCGCTGACGATCCTCGCCGGCGCGGAGGACAACGCGACGAACGACACGAACCTTCCGCACAACCCCGAGGCCCTCGCCCAAGGGCCGCACCGCTTCGCCCGCGCCCACGCCTACTACGACGCAGGCAAGGCTGAGGCCGAGCGCCGCGGCCTGCCGTTCGGCTGGCAGCTCGTCCCCGTGCCTAGGATCGGTCACGACGGCGACGCGATGTCGAAGGTCGCCGCAAGCCTGTGGTTCGATGGCACGATGCCCGACCTCACCCGGCTCGCCGGCCGCCACGCGCTCTAGGCTCCGGCCCTAACCATTTTTCTTACCAAAACCCCTCAAGCTGTCCGCAGCGTCGGAGGGCGGTCATGACGGACGAGTTCTGGCTCAGCGACAGGCAGTGGACGGCCATCGAGCCGCACCTGCCGAAGAACCAGCCCGGGGCGCGGCGGCTCGATGATCGCCGCGTCATCTCGGGCATCATCCATGTTCTGGAATCGGGTTGCCGTTGGCGCGACGTGCCGGCTGTCTACGGCCCGCCGAAAACGATCTACAACCGCTGGCACCGCTGGTCGCAGCGCCGCTTCTGGCAGGGCCTGTTCGAGGCGCTGCGCGAAGTCAGCCCCCGACGACGCCCATCGGAACGACTGCACGACCGCCAAGGCACATCGCTCCTCTGCCGGCGGAAAAGGCGGGCGGATCGCCAGGATATCCCCCGATCGCGCGGCGGTCGCTGCCCCAAGATCCACCTACTGACGGACGGGCCGGGTCGCGACCTGTCGCGTTCCAGATCACGCCCGGCCAGCTTGGCGACGGCGGGCGGCGCTGCCTCTCCTCGCCCAGGTTCCGCCCGGTCGCATGTACCTCGCCGACACCGCGTACGATGCCAACGGCTTGCAACAATTCCTCGCCGAGAGAGGGACGTTGCCTGTCATCCCAAACAACCCAACCCGCAAGCGGCCGCACCCCTTCGACAAGCGGCTCTATTGAAATCGCGACCGCATCGAACGCACCATCGGCCATCTCAAGGACTGGCGGCGCATCGCGACGCGTTACGACCGCCTTGTCCGCAACATACCGCTCCACCGTTGCCCTCGCACTCGTGAACCGATGGTGGTGCTGATTGAGTCCGGAGCCTAGGGCATTCTGGGTTCACTTAGACCCAGAGAAGATGCTCTAGCTCCTTGGTTAAGGGCGGTATTCTTGGGGTTAGGTGGTTCCGCCTAACCCCAAACCGCCCTAGGGCCTCCTCGCCGACGCCGGTCCGCGTCGTGTACGGTGCCCTTCGGCTGGATCGGCGAAGGGGGACGGACCATGCGTGAGACACGATCGCTGCGGACGCTGCTGCGGCGCGGGCATCTCGTGGTGGCCCCCGGCGTCTATGACCTGATCTCGGCGCGCATGCTGGCGCAGCACGACGTCGAGTGCGCCTACATGACCGGCTTCGGCGTGGTCGCCTCCCACCTCGGGCTGCCCGACGCGGGGCTCGCGACCTACACGGACATGGTGGAGCGCGCCCGCCTGATCGCCGGCGCGGTTGGCGCGCCGCTCATCGCCGATGCGGACACGGGGTACGGTGGCCTGCTCAACGTGCGCCATACCGTGCGAGGCTACGAGGCCGCCGGCGCCGCGGGGATGCAGATCGAAGACCAGGAGTTCCCGAAGAAGTGCGGCCACACGCCGGGCCGCCGCGTCGTGCCCGTGGAGGACATGGTGCGCAAGGTCGAGGTGGCGTCGGACAGCCGATCGAGCGCAGACTTCCTGATCGTCGCGCGAACCGACGCGCGTACCGCGCTCGGCCTCGACGAGGCGTTGCGACGGGCGGAGGCCTACGCCAAGGCGGGCGCCGATGTTCTCTTCATCGAGGCTCCAGAGAGCGAGGACGAGCTTGCCACCATCGGGAGGAGCTTTGACCTCCCCCTCATCGTCAACGTGGTTGAAGGCGGCTCGACGCCCGTCCTCACCCGGGAGCGCTATGCCGAACTTGGCTTCCAGCTCGCGATCTTCCCGGCGGCGGGCTTCCTCGCCACGGCCGCAGCGCTCGACGCGGTCTACGGGGCGCTCGCCCGCACCGGGGTTGCGGCCGAGGCGAACGTCCCGCTGCACGACTTCAGGGCGTTCTGCTCCATCCTCGGCTTCGACGACGTGCACGACTTCGAGCGCCGCTGGGCGAGCTGAGGCCTGCACCCGCGCCTCGGTCGCAGCGGGCGCGCCCAAGGAGGCGTGAGGCGATGCGACCGCAACGCCTCAACCGGGTCGCGCGGTCAAGCAGGCGATGTCGGTTTGGGAGCCTGGGAGGCCGCGGGCGAACGAGAGCTCGCCTACGGCGAGCCGTGCGGCGCGCATCTCGCCGAGCACGTCCCACAGCGTGCCGTGGCCCTCGGCGTCGACGGTCTGGCCCAGGCAGCGGTTCCAAAGGACCTCGCAGCCGGGTTCGAGGTCAAGCGTCAGGACGAGGGCGCCCTCGAACGAGAGCGCCCTGCGCAATCGCGGCCACAGCGCGCGTCGCTGGGTCGCCGGCATGTGCTCGACGACGCTCACCGACACGAAGCAGCCGACGCTGCCGGGCGACAGCTCGAGCTGCGTCATGTCCGTGCGGCGCGAGGCGATGCGCGGGTCGATGACGCCGTAGTCCAGGGAGCCCCACTCGGACCATGCGTGACGGTCGTCGGGGTCGCGGATGATCGGGCTGTTGTCCACCGTCAGCACCTCGCGCCCGCGCTCGGCGAGCGCGAAGGGTAGCGGCGAGAGCCCGGCGCCGAGGTCGATCACCAGCCCCGAGGTCGCCAGCGCGCGTTCCAGGACGACGGGGTACTCCCAGGCTCGAGGCGCGTGATCGGTGAAGAAGCCCAGCGTGCGCATGGACAGCTCGACCAGGTAGTCGAGGGCGAACGGGTTCGGCACGAGGGCGCGGTAGGCGGCCACGTGGACGTGCGGGCACCCTGGCCGCGACGGCGCTGCGACGAACGCCCTGGGCGTCAGGTCCGCCACAACGCCTCCATGAGTTCGCCCTCGTCGGCGAGGGGCATGGAGCAGACGCCGGCGCGGCACACGATGGCCCGTCCGGGCGGCGGGCCGGCGGCCGGGTGATCCTCGGGCGGCTGGCCGAGGGCGATGGCCGCCGGGTGCCCGGACCGGGCCGTAACCTGTGCGAGGTCCCCCGTCACGGTGGCGAGGCGCTGCAGCTGGTCCATGCCGCTGAACAACGAGGCGCAGGAGAAGACGTTGGCCGCCGCCGCCCGCGCGTGGGCCGCGAGGACCCTCCGCGCGGCGGCCTCGTACGCGTTGTCGCCGGTCAGCGCCCAAAGCGTTGCAAGGTTCTTCACCATGACGCCGTTGGCGTTCGGCACCGCCTCGTCGGTCGGAGACTGTGGCCGCATGACGAGGCCTGGGGCGTCGTCGGCCGTCCAGGCGTAGCCGCCGCTGGGAAGCGCATAGTGCCGCTCCATGACCGCGGTCCAGCGCGCCGCGTCGGCCACCCACGGCGCCGCCTCGCCCGGCATGGCGGACGCCAGGGTCAGCGCGGCGTGGATCATCGCCGCGTGGTCGAGCGCGAAGCCCTGGCCGAGGCGCCGGTTGCCGCGGACCGCATGGATGAGCCGGTCGCCCTCGCCGAAGGTGTCGCACGCCGTGGCGTAGGCGTCCCTCGCCCGCGCCAGCCAGTTGGCGCGACCCAGCGCGGCCCCGGAGCGCGCGAGCGCTGCGATGGCGAGCCCGTTCCAGTCGGCCAGGAGCTTGTCGTCCCGCGCCGGTCGCACCCGGTGCTCCCGCGCCTCCAACAGTCGAACGCGCGCGTCGGCGAGAAAGCGCTCGGTGCCCTCGTCGGCGAGGCCGGTCTCAGCCGACCGTGCGAGGACGTTCGTGCCCTCCCAGTTGCCCTCCTCGGTGACGTCGTAGTGCGACGCGAAGCGGTCGGCGTCCGCGCCGAGGACGTCGCGGACCTGGTCGAGGGACCACACGTAGTACCGGCCCTCCTCGCCCTCGGAGTCGGCGTCGAGGCTCGCGGCATAAAGCCCCGCGATCGCCATCTCGCGGTCGAGCCAGCCGATGGTCTCCTCGACGCGCGCGGCGAACAGCGGATCGCGGGTGACGCACCAGGCGTCCGCCAGCAGCGCGAGGAGCTGGGCGTTGTCGTAGAGCATCTTCTCGAAGTGCGGCACGAGCCAGCGCTCGTCGACGCTGTAGCGCGCGAACCCGCCGCCGAGGTGATCGGTGATCCCCCCCATGGCGATGCGGTTCAGCGCGTGGACCACCGCATCGCGGTGCGGTGCGTCGCCGGAGCGGGCGTACCCGCGCCACATCAGCTCGAACATCGGCACGTTGGGGAACTTCGGTGCGCCGCGTGTTCCGCCGTGCACCGGGTCCATCAGCCCCAAGAGCTGCGCCGCCGCCTTGTCCGGCGCGTCGCCCGGCAGCTCGCCGGGGGCCTCGGACACCGCGATCCGGTCGAGCAGGGCCGCCACGTTGCCGCGCACCATGTCGGCCTTGTCGCGGTGGGCATCGGCGACGGTTTTCAGCACGTCGACGAACCGCGCGCGGCCGAAGCGCGCCTCCTTGGGGAAGTACGTCCCGCCGAAGAACGGTTCGCCGGCTGGCGTGAGGAACATGGTAAGCGGCCAGCCGCCCTGCTCGCCGGTCGCGTGCAGCGCCGCCATGTAGAGCTGGTCGATGTCCGGGCGCTCCTCGCGATCGACCTTGATGTTCACGAAGCGCGCGTTCATCACCTGTGCCGTGGCCTCGTCCTCAAAGCTCTCGTGCGCCATCACGTGGCACCAGTGACAGGCGGCGTAGCCCACCGACAGGAGGATCGGCTTGCCCGTCCGCTGCGCCTCACGGAGCGCGTCGTCGCCCCAGGGCCACCAGTCCACGGGGTTGTGCGCGTGTTGCAGGAGGTAGGGGCTGGCCTCGTCCGCCAGCCTGTTGCGGTGGGGCATCGACAGGGTTCCTGATGGATCTCGAAGGGACAATTGTGGCGCTGTCCTCCGGACGGCCACCCAGCGCCATCGCCGTGGTGCGCGTGAGCGGGCCTCGTGCCTTCGCCGTCGCCGACGCGTTCGGCGCCCACGGGCTGCCGCCGCGGCGTGCGGTCCTGCGGTCGCTCGCGTCGCCGGTGGACGGGGCCGCCGTCGACAAGGCGCTGTGCCTCGCGTTTCCCGCGCCGGCGAGCGCCACCGGGGAGGACGTCGTCGAGCTGCACTGCCATGGAGGGCCCGCGGTGGTCGAGCGCGTGCTCGCCGACGCCGTGAGCCTTCCGGGCATCCGCCTCGCGGAGCCGGGCGAGTTCACCCTGCGCGCCGTGCTCTCGGGCCGGATGGGGCTCGTCGAGGCCGAGGCGCTCGCCGAGCTCATCGCCGCGCGCTCCGAGGCGGAGCGACGCCGCGCCGTGCGGCTCGCCGAGGGCGCGCTGTCGCAGCGCGCGCAAGCCTGGCGCGACACGCTGGTCGCGCTGTCCGCCGAGGCGGAGGCGCGCATCGACTTCGCCGACGAGGGTGACGTGCCGCAGGACGCGTGCGGCCTGAGCCAGCGCTGCACCGCGCTCGCGGACGATGTCGAGGCCGCGCTCCGACAAAGCCGCGACGCGGGCAAGCTCACCGACGGCTTCCGCATCGTGCTCGTCGGCCCGCCGAACGCTGGCAAGTCGAGCCTGCTCAACGCCCTTGCCGGACGCGACGCCGCCATCGTCGCGGACGAAGCCGGGACGACGCGCGACGTCGTGACGGCGGAGGTCGAGCTGGGTGGCTACCGCGTCACCCTGTGCGATACCGCCGGGCTGCGGACGGACGCCACGGGGGTCGAGGCCATCGGCATCGGGCGCACCCGTCGCGAGGCCGCCACCGCCGACCTCGTCGTCGCCGTGCGCAGCCCCGACACCAACCCCGTCGCGGTGGACCCTGGCGCCGTCCTCGTCTGGCACAAGGCCGACCTTGCGCCGCCCCCTGACGCCGCGCACTGCGCGACCTCGCTCGCCGAGCCGCTATCCATCGCCCGCCTGTCGCAGCGGCTGACGGCGCTGGTGCGCGAGGGGATGCAAGGGTCCGAGGCGGCCATCGTCACAAGGTCGCGACAGCGTTCCGCCCTCGTCGGCATGGTGGACAACCTACGGGCCGCCGCCGGCGAGCTGCCTTTGGAGCTCGTCGCCGAGGCGCTGCGCTTGGCCCGCCACGACCTCTCACGTATGACCGGGGAGATCGGCATCGAGGACGTGCTGGACGACGTGTTCGGCAGGTTCTGCATCGGTAAGTGAGGTTTCACGTGAAACACGACGTCGTCGTCGTGGGCGCGGGGCACGCCGGATGCGAGGCTGCGGCGGCTGCCGCGCGCGTGGGAGCGCGTACCGCGCTCGTCACGCTCGACGCGGCGGCGGTGGGGCGGCTGTCGTGCAACCCGGCGGTGGGCGGCATCGGCAAGGGGCACCTCGTGCGTGAGGTGGACGCGCTCGATGGCCTGATCGGGCGCGTCAGCGATGCTGCGGGGATCCACTTCCGGCTGCTTAACCGCAGCCGCGGGCCGGCGGTGCGGGGGCCGAGGGCCCAGGTCGACCGCGAGCTTTATCCGAGGCGCATGGCGGAGGCGCTCGCGGCGCATCCTGCGCTCGTGGTGGTGCAGGGCGAGGTCGCCGACCTCGCGGTGGTTGGCGGATCGGTGGTCGGCGTGCGGCTCACCGATGGCCGCGAGCTCCGGGCGGCCGCGGTGGTGCTCACCACGGGGACGTTCCTCGGCGCCGTCATCCACCTCGGCGACATGCGATGGGCCGCGGGACGTCTGGGCGAGGCGGCGTCCTCGGCGCTCGCGGCGCGGCTTCGAGGGATGGCGCTCCCCATGGCGCGGCTGAAGACCGGGACGCCACCGCGCCTCCTCGCGCGGACGCTCGACCTTGCGGCGCTGGAGGACCAGCCCGGCGACCCCGAGCCCACCATGCTGTCGGCGATGAGCGCTGCGCCGACCCTGCCCCAGCGGCCCTGCCACGTCAGCGCGACGACGCCCGCGACCCATGAGCTCGTCCGTGCGAACCTGTCCCGGTCGGCGCTGTTCGGCGGCGCCATCACCGGCGTTGGGCCGCGCTACTGCCCCTCCATCGAGGACAAGGTGGTGCGGTTCGCGGATCGGACGTCGCACCGGGTCTTCCTGGAGCCCGAGGGGCTCGCGAGCGACAGGATCTACCCGAACGGGATCTCGACCTCGCTGCCGCAGGACGTGCAGCTCGCGATGGTGCGCACCCTGGCAGGATGCGCACGAGCCGAGATCGCGCAGCCGGGCTACGCCATCGAGTATGACGCCATCGACGCCCGCGCCTTGGAACCCACGTTAGAGCTCAAGCGGCTGCCCGGCCTGTTCCTCGCCGGGCAGATCAACGGCACGACGGGGTACGAGGAGGCCGCGGCGCAGGGCGTCCTCGCAGGGCTCAACGCCGCACGGCGGGCGGGTGGCGCGACGCCCGCCACCATGGACCGCGGGACGTCCTACATCGGCGTCCTCGTCGACGACCTCGTCACCAACGGCGCCGACGAGCCCTACCGCATGTTCACCTCGCGCGCGGAGAACCGTTTGGCGCTGCGGGCCGACAACGCGATGGAGCGGCTGACCCCGTGGGGCGAAGCGCAAGGGCTCGTGGGGTCCGCCCGCAGCGCTCGCCACGCCGCACGCGTCGAGGCGCGACGGGCGGCCTCGGAGGCGCTGTCGGCGCTCACGGTAACGCCGCAGGAGGCAGCAACGCACGGCGTGCCGATGAACCGCGACGGGCGGCGGCGCGACGGCTTCGACCTCCTCGCCCATCCGGGCGGCGGATGGCGGGTGGTCGACCGTTTCCTGCCGCGGCTCGCCGACACGCCGAGGGACGTGCGCGACGCGCTGGAGGCCGACGCGCTCTACCGCAGCTACGCCGACCGTCATCGCGTTGCGGCGGACCAGACGCGGGCCGCCGATGCGCTCGCGATCCCGACCGCGCTCGCCGAGCGGGCGATCCCCGGGCTCTCCGCCGAGCTCACCGCCAAGCTGCGCGCGCGTCGCCCGAGGACGCTCGGGGAGGCGCGGCGCATCTCCGGCATGACGCCGGCCGGCCTCGCGCTGATCGCAGCGCACGCCCGTCGTGCCGGCTCCTGAAGCGACGGACGTCGAGGACGCGGCCCGCGAGGAGGTCCGGTGCCTCGTGGCGCCATCGACCTTTGACGCAATTGAAAGGTTTTTGGACGCAGTTGCGCACTGGAGCCGCGTTACCAACCTCGTCAGCGCCGAGGATCGGGGGCGACTCTGGGAGCGGCACGTCCGGGACAGCCTACGGCTCGTCCCGCTCGCCGAGGGTGCGGGGCCCGTCTGGGTGGACCTCGGCTCGGGGGGCGGCTTCCCCGGGATGATCGTCGCGCTGGCACGCGAGGGGGCGATGACGATGGTCGAGGTGAACCGGAAGAAGGCGGCGTTCCTCGTCCAGGCGGCTGCCACGTGCGGCGCCAGGGTCGCGGTGCGGGCCGAGCGCATCGAGGCGTCGGCGCCGTTCGAGGCGGACGTGGTCTCCGCCCGCGCGCTCGCACCGCTGCCGCGCCTCCTGCCGCTGGCATCGCGCTTCTTCGGCCCGCACACCCGCGGGCTGTTCCCCAAGGGGCAGGAGGCCGAGGCCGAGGTTGCGGCGGCCCAGAGCGTCCACGCGTTCGCTGCAAGGCTCCACCTCGGCGCCGAGGGTCCCGTCGTCGAGGTGACCGACCTCCGGTCACAGCCATGACGCTGCCACCGCGACCCAGGGTCATCGCGGTCGCCAACCAAAAGGGCGGCGTCGGCAAGACGACCACGGCGATCAACTTGTCGACGGCGTTGGCGGCCACCGGGCACGCGACGCTCCTCGTGGACCTCGATCCCCAGGGCAACGCCTCCACCGGGCTCGGCATCGACCCCGCGGCGCGGCGCCTCACCACCTACGACGTCATGACGCGCACCGCCTCGCTCGCCGAGTCGGTCCACGCCACCGAGGTGCCCGAGCTGACGCTGGCTCCGGCGACCATGGACCTGTTGTCCATCGACATCGAGCTCTCGGCGGCCTCGGACAGGGCGCTGCGGCTGCGCCAGGCCATCGCCGCCTACGGCGCCGAACCGGCGGCGCCGGACTACGTGGTCGTCGACTGTCCGCCCTCGCTCACCATGCTCACGGTGAACGCGCTCGCGGCGGCGCACGCGGTGCTCGCACCGCTGCAGTGCGAGTTCTTCGCCATGGAGGGGCTGTCCCAGCTCCTCACGACCATCGCCGAGGTGCGGGCCGGGGTGAACCCCGACCTCGTCATCCACGGCATCGTCCTCACCATGGTCGACGCCCGCAACAACCTGTCGAACCAGGTGGAGGCGGACGTGCGCTCCACCATGGGCGAGCTCGTCTACGATACGGTCATCCCTCGCAACGTGAGGTTGTCAGAGGCGCCGTCCCATGGCAAGCCGGCGCTGCTCTACGACCTCAAGTGCGCCGGGAGCCAAGCCTACCTGAGGCTGGTGTCGGAGCTGATGGACAGGGAACACCGCATGCTGGGGGCCGCCTGATGGAGGACACCAAGAAGCGCCTCGGCCGCGGCTTGTCCGCCCTGCTGGGCGACATGCCGCCTCCCGGTGCCGCGCCCACCGCCCCGACGGCGGAGGGCCGTGCGCCGAGCCGCGTCCCCATCGCCTCGCTCCGGCGAAGCCGGCAGAACCCTCGCGCGGCGTTCCACGACGACGCGCTCGACGAGCTTACCCAGTCCATTCGGGACCGCGGCATCGTCCAGCCGCTCCTGGTGCGGCCGTCGGGCGACGGCTACGAGATCATCGCCGGAGAGCGGCGCTGGCGCGCGGCGCAGCGGGCGGGTCTTCATGAGGTGCCGGTGGTCGTCCGCGACGTGACGGACGGCGAGGCGCTGGAGCTCGCCATCATCGAGAACGTGCAGCGGGCGGACCTCAACCCGGTCGAGGAGGCCGCCGGCTACCAGCGGCTGATGGCCGAGTTCGGTCACCGCCAGGAGGACCTCGCCAAGATCATCGGCAAGAGCCGCAGCCACGTGGCGAACACGCTGCGCCTGTTGTCGCTGCCGCCGTCGATCCGCGCGAGCGTCGCCGACGGCAGCCTCACGGCGGGTCACGCGCGCGCGCTGATCGGGCGGGCGGACGCCGAGGCGCTCGCCGACGAGGTCATGCGCCGCGGCCTGTCGGTGCGGGCCACCGAGGCGCTGGTGGCACACCGTGAGCGGCCGGTGGAGGCCGCGCCGCGCGTCGTCGACGATGCGGACACCAGGGCCCTTGTCCGCCGCCTGTCGGCGCGGCTCGGCCTCGCGGTCAGCCTGTCGCACCGGGCCGACGAGGGCGGCACGCTGACGATCCGCTACACCACGCTCGACCAGCTCGACGCCGTCTGCCGCATGCTCGGCGAGGGCTGATCCCCGCCTCAGAGCATTCTGGGTCTCCTCAGACCCGGATAAGATGCTCTAGCTGCTTGGTTAAGAGCGGTCTTTTTGGGATTAGATGGTTCCACTAACCTCAAACCGCTCTAGCGGCGCCCTGCCTCCGAAGCGATGCGCAAGAGGACGTCGCGGGCGGTCGCCGCAGCAAGGTGCGGCATCACCCGCGTCGCGAAGGTCGCCGCGGCGATCGCCTCGGACGCCGCGCGGAGCCTGTCCGGGGACCAGCGTTCCACGGCGCGTGCGGCGGCCGCTCGGCTCGCCCCGTAGAGCGGTGGGCGGACGTCCTCGACGGCGCGGCCCGGGGCCGTGCCCCGCGCGACGTCGGCGGCGGCAAGCTCCAGCGCGTGGGCGACCCTCTGGGCGGCGATCAGCACCGTGACCGCCGCCGAGTCCTGCTGGAGCACCCGCGACAGGACCCGGTCGAGCGCGCGCCGCTCGCCGAGGAAGGCGGCGTCCACCGCCTCGCTCACCTGGCTGACGGCGACGTCGCCGACCACCGCGTCGACGTCCCCCACCGTCAGCATGTCACCGCTCGCTGCATGAAGGCAGGCCTTGACCACCTCGGCGCGCGAGGCGGCGCGGTCGGCACCGAGCCGACCCCTGAGCACCGCCCGGGCCTCGGCATCGACGGCGAGCCCGAAGCTCGCCGCCACGTCGTCGATCATGCGGTCGAGGTCGCGTTCGCCATCGGCGGGGCAGTGCACGGCCACCGCCTCCCGGTGCGCCTCCACGTCCCTGCGCAGGCCGACACCGCGCTTGAGCTCCCCCGCCTCGACGACGACCACCGCCTCCGTAGGCGGCGTGGCGAGAAGCGGCGCCACGGCGGGGACGAGGTTGCGCCCCCCGGCATCGCGCACGAGCACGAGGCGCCGGCCGCCGAACATGGAGATCGTGTGCGCCTCGTCGACCAGCCGCGCGGGGTCGGCGGCGACCGTCGCCGCGTCGAGCTTGGTGACGGCGAACGGGTCGTCGCTGGCGTCGAACAGCGCAACGATGGCATCGGATACCTCGGTGACGAGCCCGCGGTCGGGCCCGAACACGAGGACGAGCGGCGGCAGCCGCTCCGCCTCGGTGAAGCGACGGCCGACCTCAGCCGCGCGCATGACGCTCACGTGTCGGACCGCCTCGCCGCGAAGTAGGCCGCGACGCGCGCCGAGATGTTCTCCGCCATCGCCCTGGCCGCACGCTCCTCCGCATCCTTCTCCGCGCGCACGTTGGCGAAGCGCTGGGAGGAGAAGTCGTAGGACGCGCTCGTCGTCGACGACCCGGTGAGGAGGGTGCGCTCGCTCGCGACCTCCGACAGGATGAAGGTGGCGTTGAGGGTGACGAGGACCGCCGCCGGCAGGTCCTCCTCGAGCTCCACGGCGAGCGGATCGTTGGAGGCGTCGGCGAGGATGCGCAGCCGGTAGAGCTCCTCCGCGGGATCACCGCCGTCGCCGCGGAACAGGAACTTCAACTCGTTGGTGAGCACCTGCTCGGTGCGGTCGCGTGGCGGGTCGACGACGATGGCCCGAAGGTCCGGCAGCGGCGACAGGGGCCCGGACGTCGCCGTGCCCTGGTACAGCGGCCGCACCTGGCACGCGGCGAGTGCAAGGACCGCCGCCAGCCCGAGGCTACGCCACCACATTGACGATCCGCTGGGGCACGACGATCACCTTGCGCGGCGGCCCGTCGAGGAAGCGCTGCACGTCGTCGAGGGCGAGCACCATGCGCTCGATCTCGCCGGCCGCGGCATCCTTGGCGACGGTGATCTCCGCCCGCTTGCGGCCGTTGACCTGCACCGGCAGGGTGACGGTGTCCTCCACGAGGAGCGCCTCGTCCACCTCCGGCCAGGGGGCAACGGCGACGAAGCCCTCGCCGCCGATCGCCCGCCAGCACTCCTCGGCAAGGTGCGGCATCATCGGCGCGAGGGCGCGGACCATCGCCTCGACGCCCTCGCGGATGGCGGGGCCTGGGGTCGCCTCGTCGGCGAGCGCGCGCTGCAGCACGTTCGTCCACTCGTAGAGCCGGGCGACGGCACGGTTGAAGCCGAGCGCCTCGATGTCGCCCGCGATGTCGCGCACCGCGCGATGGGTCGCCTTGCGCAGCGCGAGCCCGTCGCCCTCGCCGGGCTCCTCCATGCGCGCGGCGGCCTCCAAGGTCAGCCGCCACACGCGCTGCACGAAGCGGTGCGCGGCCTCAACGCCGGCGTCGGTCCACTCGATGTCGCGCTCCGGCGGCGTGTCGGACAGCATGAACCAGCGCGCCGTGTCCGCGCCGTAGCTCGCGATGATGGTGTCGGGGTCGACGACGTTCTTCTTCGACTTCGACATCGATTCGACGGCACCGACGGTGATCGGCTCGCCGGTCTGCGCGTGGGTCGCCGCACCGTCGCGCACGACCACGTCCTCGGGGAAGACCCAGGCGCCCGACGCATCGCGGTAGGTCTCGTGTGTCACCATGCCTTGGGTGAACAGCCGGGCGAAGGGCTCGGGGCGATCGCCGTAGCCCGCCTTCGCCACCGCGCGCATGAAGAAGCGCGAGTAGAGCAGGTGCAGGATCGCGTGCTCGACGCCGCCGATGTACTGGTCGACGGGCAGCCACGCCTCCATCGCGGCGCGGTCGAGGGGCGCCTCGGCGTCCGGCGCGGTGAAGCGGGCGAAGTACCAGGACGAGTCGACGAACGTGTCCATCGTGTCCGTCTCGCGCCGCGCGGACCCGCCGCATGAGGGGCACGCGACGTCCCGCCAGGTCGGGTGGCGGTCGAGCGGGTTGCCCGGCACGTCGAAGGTCACGTCGTCGGGGAGCACCACCGGCAGGTCGGCGTCGGGCACCGGAACGATGCCGCACGCCGCGCAGTGCACGACGGGGATCGGGCAGCCCCAGTAGCGTTGGCGCGAGATGCCCCAGTCGCGCAGGCGGTAGTTGATCCGCCGCTCGCCGAGCGGCGCGCCGTCCAGCATCGTCGACTCGAGGCGTCGGGCAACCTCCTCCTTCGCCGCCTCCACCGTCATTCCGTCGAGGAAGCGCGAGTTCATCATCACGCCGTCGCCGGTGTAGGCCTCCGCGCCCACGTGGAAGCCCTCGTCGGCGTCGGCGGGGCGCACCACCGGGGTGACGGGCAGCGTGTACTTGCGGGCGAACTCGAGGTCGCGCTGGTCGTGCGCCGGGCAGCCGAAGACCGCGCCCGTGCCGTACTCCATGAGGATGAAGTTGGCGACGTAGACCGGCAACGTGATCGTGTCGTCGAAGGGGTGCGCCACGCGCAAGTTGGTGAAGACGCCGCGCTTCTCCGCCTTCTCGATCTCGGCGAGGCTGGTACCCATGCGACCGCACTCGGCGATGAAGGCGGCGACGTCCTCGTTGGCCTCGGCGACCGCGCGCGCCAAGGGGTGGCCCGGCGCCAGCGCGATGAAGGAGGCGCCGAACAACGTGTCAGGCCGCGTCGTGAACACCTCCACCTCGCGGTGGTCCCCCGGTGCAGGCACCGTGAGGACGAAGCGCAGCCGCAGCCCCTCCGAGCGGCCGATCCAGTTGCGCTGCATGAGGCGCACCTTGTCCGGCCAGCGGTCGAGCTCGCCCAGCGCCTCTAGGAGGTCCTGCGCGTAGTCGGTGATCTTGAAGCACCACTCCGGCAGCTCGCGCTGCTCGACCGTGGCACCCGAGCGCCAGCCGCGCCCGTCGATGACCTGCTCGTTGGCGAGCACCGTCTTGTCGACGGGGTCCCAGTTCACCTTGCGCGTCTGCCGTGTGACCAACCCCTCGCGAAGGAAGGCGAGGAACAGGCGCTGCTGCTGGTGGTAGTAGGCGACGTCGCAGGTGGCGAACTCCCGGCTCCAGTCGAGCGACAGTCCCATGGACTTCAGCTGCGCCCGCATGGCGGCGATGTTGTCGTAGGTCCACCTCGCCGGGTGGACCTTGTTCTGCATCGCCGCGTTCTCGGCCGGCATGCCGAAGGCGTCCCAGCCCATCGGGTGCAGCACGTTGTAGCCCTTGGCCCGGCGGTAGCGCGCCACCACGTCACCCATGGTATAGTTGCGTACGTGGCCCATGTGGATGCGGCCCGAGGGGTACGGGAACATCTCGAGCACGTAGTACTTGGGGCGAGGGTCGTCGTTGCGCGTGCGGTAGAGCTCGGCCTCGTCCCAGGCGGCACGCCACTTGGCTTCGACGGCGGGCGCGTTGTAACGCTCGTGGGAACTCATCGGGCTGGACCGGCGCATGGGTGTCGCCGGACCATGGGTGAGCCGAACGTGGGGGTCAACCGGCATGAGCGTGACCGAGGAAGCCTCTGACGTCGCGACGCGGCTCGCGGCGGTGCGGCACGCGATCGACGCCGCGGTCCGGCAGGCGGGGCGCACCGATCCGGTCGAGCTCGTCGCCGTCACGAAGACGTTCGATGCCGACCACATTCGCCCCGTCCTCGAGGCGGGCCAGCGCGTCGTCGGTGAGAACCGCGTTCAGGAGGCGAAGGCGAAGTGGCCCGCCCTACGCGAGGACTTTGACGTCGAGCTCCACCTCCTCGGCCCGCTCCAGTCCAACAAGGCTAAGGATGCCGTGGCCCTGTTCGACGTCATCGAGAGCGTCGATCGCGAGAAGATCGCCGAGGCGATCGCCAAGGCCGCCGACGGGGCCGGGCGCGTGCCGCGCTGCCTCGTGCAGGTCAACGTCGGGCGTGAGGCGCAGAAGGCCGGCGCCGCGTCCGAGGAGGCCGCGGCGCTGGTGGAGCGCTGCCGAGCGCTTGGGCTTCCGGTCGAGGGGCTGATGGCGATCCCGCCCCTCGAGGAGCCGCCCGGTCCGCACTTCCAAGCGCTGGCGGCGCTGGCGGACGAGCTCGGGCTGGCGACGTCCATGGGCATGTCGGGCGACTACGCCGAGGCGATCGCCCACGGCGCACGCTGGGTCCGCGTCGGCTCGGCGATCTTCGGCGCGCGGCCGCAGGCAAGCCGCTAGGGCACTGTTTCAAAGGGGCTCCGGTCCACCGAGCCGCGATCGCGCGTGTGGTGGCACCCACGCGTGCCTCCTACTTCAGCACCGATTGCATGGCGGCGTAGTCGAAGTCGGGGCCCGTGGCCTCGTCCTCGCGGGTGCTGCCGGGCGGCAGCGTCCACCAGAAGCCGATGCGCCCGCCGAACTCCTGCAGCGCGTTGCGGCCCGCCACCGTTGCGACGCCGCCCACCTCCACGCGGAGGCGGTCGGTGACCGTGCGCACCACGCTCGCCGACACCTTGTGGTACTGGCTCTCCTCGCCCTCGCCGCCGAGTTCGAAGGTGGAGAAGGTCTGCCCGAGCAGCGCCCAGTTCGGCAGGACCTCGACGCCGGCGGTGAGGTCGACCCTCACCTCGTCGGCCTCCCCCTCATCGAAGCGCGTGCGGTAGGCGACCTGACCGTCGAGGTACGCGTTGCGGCCGAACACGGTCGTCCCATAGCCGCCAAGGACGCGCACCTCGAGGGCCGGGCCGTCGCTCGGCTTGCCGGCTCCGGCGGTGGTGAAGCCACCGGAGAAGGCGGTCACCTCCGTGGAGACGACCCACGTCGGGCCACGGAACAGCCTGACGCGAGCCCCGCCCGCGACGGACGCGAAGTTCTGCGACACCGGAGCGATCAGCGTTTCGCTGACCTCCTGTTCAATGCTCTCCTCTAAGAGCTCGCCGCGCACGATCGCCGTCACCCACGGCCGTAGCCCGTACTCGAGCGCCGCGGAGAGGCCGAACTTGCGGTACTCGGGAACGGTGACGAGCTCGCCGTCCTCGTCGAACCCGTGGTCGCCGTAGGTGAACGTCGAGGCGACGAACGTCTGGGTCTCGCCCCGCCGAAGCGTCCACGCGCCGGCGTGCGCCGCGGTTGCCGTCAGCGCGAGGGCGAGCACCACCAGGGGCACGAGGAGCCGACGCATGTACATCCTCCGGACGCAACGATGCGGACTAACAACTGATGGTGTATACCCCATCGCGTTGGGCCGGTCGAGCGCGGGTGACTTGTGCGCGACAACGGCCTGGCTATTGTGCGCCCAGCCAAACGGCCCGCGAGAGTGGCGGAATCGGTAGACGCAGACGACTCAAAATCGTCCGCCGCAAGGCTTGGGGGTTCGAGTCCCCCCTCTCGCACCACCTTCGCGCGACCGGGCCTGCTGGCCCCGCGCACTCGGCCCCCGCTAACGTGAGGACGCTGGCACGCCGAAGGTCCTACGGGCGTGACGTGGCACCGCGAGCCACAGCGTCAGCCCGCGCGCCCCGAGGAACGCGAGGAGCGCGAGCCATAGTCCGTGGTTGCCCAAGGTCGGCGTCGCCACGGCCCACACCGCGAGGAAGAGTAGCGTCGACAGGATCATCATGTTGCGCATGGCGACCGTCCAGGTCGCGCCGATGAACAGCCCGTCCATGATGAAGGCGACGGCGCCAGCGACCGGGGTGAGCGCCGCCCATGCTACGTAGAGCCGAGCCTCCGACCGGACCGGCTCGGACGTCGTCATCGCGTCGATGAAGGCCGGCCCGGCGACGAGCGCGAGCGCGCTCAGACCAGCGGCGAGGGTAACGCCGGCGATGAGCGTGACGCGCACCGTGCGGTCGAACGCCGTCCTTAGGCGCGCCCCCACCGCGCGTCCGCCGAGCTGCTCGGAGGCGGTAGCCAGCCCATCGAGGAAGTAGGAGGCAAGGAGGAAGACGTTCATCAGGATCGCGTTGGCCGCGAGCGTCACGTCGCCGGTCCGCGCGCTCACCGCGTTGAAGAACGAGAACGTGCCGACGAGCAGCATGGAGCGGATGAAGATGTCTCGGTTCACCAACACCATGCGCAGGAAGCCGATCCGCTCCAGCACCGCGGCGAGCGTCGGCCGAGGCCGCCGGCCGAGCGCCCGAGCCACCACGGCGGCCCCGGCCGCGAGCGTCACCCCCTCGGCGATCACCGAGGCCGCCGCCACCCCCGCGACGCCCCAGCCGAGGCCGAGCACGAAGAGGAGCGACAGCGCGATGTTGGTGACGCCGAGCATGACCTGGAGGCCGAGCCCTGTCCCCGCGCGCGCGAGGCCCAGCAGCCAGCCGAGGATCGCGTAGTTGGCGAACATCAGCGGCGTGCCCCAGACCCGCACGGCGTAGTACCGCGCGGTGGCGGCATCGACCGCCTCGCTGGCCCCCATCGCCTCGAGAAAGACGAAGAGCAGCGGCTGGTGCAGCGCGATGACGGCGGTTCCGGCGACCGTCGCGAAGAGCAGCGCGCGCCAAAGGGTGATCGCCTCTGCCTCGCGGTCCCCCGCGCCCATCGCCTGGGCGACGAGCCCGGTGGTTCCCGAGCGTAGGAAGTTGAACGACGTGCCGATGAAGTCGAACAGCAGCGCGCCGAGCGCGACCGCGCCGATCAGCGCCGCGTCGCCAAGCTGACCGACGACGGCGACGTCGACCACCCCGATGAGCGGCGTTGAAAGGTACGCCAGCGTCATCGGCACGGCGATGGCGAACACCATGCGCAGGCTGACCGTAAAGTGCCGCGGGTCCGCGTCGGCGGTGCTCATGGGATGCGTCTCGGAGGGATCGTTCCACATGAGCCGCGGCCGCCATCTTGGCAAGTGCGCCCCGCCGGTGCTCGGGGCCGTCGCGGGGCTCGTCTGTCAGCCCCGAGCGTGGGGCAGGGACATCGGGTTCGCGACAGGTTCCGGGGCTACCGTTGGTCAGCAGCTCCGACACGAGCGTTGACTCCCGGGAGGGGCCGCATCATAACCGCATAAAGATTTCTTTATGTTGAGGTCTTAGTGTGAAGTTCGCCGCGGGTGCCACCAGGGGCCTGTCTCATGAGACGCTCGTTACCGCGCTGCGTGCCGCGGGCGAGGGGACGCGGCTGCGCATCCTCGCCCTCCTCGGCGACGCTGAGCTCACCGTGAAGGACCTGACGTCGATCCTCGGCCAGAGCCAGCCGCGCATCTCCCGCCACCTGAAGCTGCTCGCCGACGCGGGGCTCGTGGTGCGCTCCGTGGAGGGCGCCTTCGCGTTTTACCGGCTCGCCGAGGACCCGTCGGGCGTGCGCGTGGCCGACCTCGTCCTGTCGCAGCTCGACCCGGACGACCCGGTACACCGGCGCGACCGCGAGCGCCGCTCCGCCATCCGCGCGGCCAACGCCGCCGCCGCGGCGGACTACTTCGCGGCGAACGCTGCGGTGTGGGACCGCATCCGCTCGCTGCACGTGCCTGAGGCCCAGGTCGAGGCGAAGGCGGTCGAGCTTCTTACGGGGCGCACCATCCGAGCGCTCCTCGACGTCGGCACCGGCACCGGGCGGATGCTGGAGTTGATGGCCCCGCACGCCCAGCGTCTCGTCGGCATCGACGCCAGCGCCGCGATGCTCGCGGTGGCGCGCGCCAACCTGTCCGCTGCGGGCGTCACCAACGCACGCCTCGCCCAGGACGACGTCTACGCCCTGTCTTTGGGCACCGACAGGTTCGATGCCGTCGTCGTGCATCAGGTGCTGCACTACCTCGACGACCCGGCGCGGGCGGTCCGCGAGGCCTCGCGCACGCTCCGTCCGGGCGGACACCTCCTCGTGGTCGACTTCGCGCCTCACACGATGGAGGCGCTGCGGACCGAGGCGCAGCACCGCAGGCTCGGCATCGCGCGCCACGAGATGGCCGACTGGCTCGCCGACGCGGGCCTCGAGACCGTGGCGTGCCTCGACCTTGCTGGGAGCGACGACACGCTTACCGTCACGCTGTGGCTCGCCGTCGATCCCCGCATCGTCGCCGACGACGTCCGGACCAGGGAGGGGGCCTTCGCATGACCCGCGTATCCTTCGAGTTCTTCCCGCCGAGGACTGCGGTGATGGAGGAGACGCTGTGGTCGACGGTGAAGAAGCTCCAGCCGCTCGCGCCGCACTTCGTGTCCGTGACGTATGGGGCCGGCGGCTCCACTCGTGAGCGGACGCACCGCACGGTTCGCCGCATCGCGGAGGAGACCTCGCTGCAGCCTGCAGCGCACCTCACCTGCGTCGCCGCCTCGCGCGCCGAGGTGGACGCCGTGATCCGTGAGTACTGGGACGCGGGCGTGCGCCACATCGTGGCGCTGCGCGGCGACATGCCGGAGGGCCCCGGCACGCCCTACGCCGCCCACCCCGACGGCTACGCCAACGCGGCCGAGCTGACCGCCGGCATCAAGGCGATCGCGCCGTTCGAGGTGTCCGTGTCGGCCTACCCGGAGCGTCACCCCGACTCCGGCGACTGGGACGCCGACATCGACCACCTCGCCCGCAAGGTGGACGCCGGTGCCGACCGCGCGATCACCCAGTTCTTCTTCGACAACGCGCTGTTCGACGCGTACCGCGAGCGCGTCGCCGCGCGCGGCCTCGAGGTCGAGGTCGTCCCGGGCATCATCCCGATCCACTCGTTCAAGCAGGTGAAGCGCTTCGCCGGGATGTGCGGCGCGTCGATCCCGGACACCTTGGCCGATCGGTTCGCCGGGCTCGAGGAGGACGAGGAGACGCGGCGCCTCGTCGCCGCCGCGGTCGCCGCGGAGCAGGTCTGCGACCTGGAGCGCCGCGGCGTCGACACCTTCCACTTCTACACGATGAACCGGGCCGACCTCGTCTACGCGCTGTGCCACCTCATCGGCATCAAACCCGCGTTGCCGGTCCCGGCCGCCGCCTGAAGGACGTCATGACCCACGAGATCGCCCGCGAGGCCCGCCGCCGCATCCTCGTCATCGACGGCGCCATGGGTACGATGATCCAGGCCGAAGGCCTCGACGAGGCCGGCTTCCGCGGCGAGGGTGCGAGGCGGCTCGACGTCGACCTGCCCCAGGCCGGCAACAACGACCTCCTGTCGCTCACCCAGCCGGAGACCATCGAGCGGATGCACCGCGCCTACCTCGAGGCCGGAGCGGACATCGTCGCCACGAACTCGTTCTCCGCCACGCGCATCGCTCAGGCGGACTACGGGCTGCAGGACCGTGCCTACGACCTCAACCTCGCCGCGGCACAGGTCGCGCGGCGGGCCGTCGACGCGGTGTGCGCCGGCGAGCCGGACCGTCCGCGCTTCGTCGCGGGTGCCATCGGGCCGACGAACCGCACGCTGTCCATCTCGCCGGACGTCAACGATCCCGCCTACCGCGCGGTCACGTTCGCCGAGATGGCCGAAGCCTACGCAGAGGCGGCGCGCGGCCTCGTCGACGGCGGCGTCGACGTCCTGCTGCTCGAGACGATCTTCGACACGCTGAACGCCAAGGCGGCGATCTTCGGCATCGAGGGGTTGTTCGCCGGCGGCCTCAGGCGCGTGCCGCTGATGATCTCCGGCACGATCACCGACCGGTCGGGACGCACGCTGTCGGGCCAGACCCCCACCGCGTTCTGGAACTCGGTGCGCCACGCACGGCCCATCACCATCGGCCTCAACTGCGCGCTCGGCGCGGAGGAGATGCGCCCCCACGTCGCCGAGCTCGCCCGCGTGGCCGACGCGCTCACCTGCGTCTACCCGAACGCGGGCCTGCCCAACGAGATGGGCGCCTACGACGAAAGCCCCGCGTACATGGCGCGGCAGCTGGGCGGCTTCGCGCAGGAGGGGCTGATCAACGTCGTCGGCGGCTGCTGCGGCACGACGCCGGAGCACATCGCCGCCATCCGCGAGGCGGTCGGTGCGCACATGCCGCGTGAGTTGCCTGCGCCGCGCACCGTCATGGCGTTGTCCGGCCTCGAGCCATTCGCGCTCACCGAGGAGATCGTCTTCGTCAACGTCGGCGAGCGCACCAACGTCACTGGCTCGGCGCGCTTCCGCAAGCTCATCAAGGAGGGGGACTACGCGACCGCGCTGGCCGTCGCCCGCGAGCAGGTCGAGAACGGCGCCCAGGTCATCGACGTCAACATGGACGAGGGCCTGCTCGACTCCAAGGCCGCGATGGCGACGTTCCTCGACCTCGTGGCGGGGGAGCCCGACATCGCCCGCGTCCCCATCATGGTCGATTCGTCGAGGTGGGAGGTGATCGAGGAGGGCCTGCGCCACGTCCAGGGCAAGGCGATCGTCAACTCGATCTCCCTGAAGGAGGGGGAGGCGCCGTTCCTGGAGCAGGCCGAGCTCGTCCGGCGCTACGGTGCCGCCGTCGTCGTGATGGCGTTCGACGAAGCGGGGCAGGCCGACACCTTTGAGCGCAAGACCGCGATCTGCGCGCGCTCCTACAAGCTCCTGACCGAGGCGGCCGGCATCGCGCCGGAGGACATCATCTTCGATCCCAACATCTTCGCCGTCGCCACCGGAATCGAGGCGCATGACAACTACGGCGTCGAGTTCATCGAGGCCGCGCGCTGGATCCGTCGGAACCTGCCCGGCGCGCACGTCTCGGGCGGAGTTTCCAACCTCTCCTTCTCGTTCCGCGGCAACGAGCGGGTGCGTGAGGCGATGCACTCGGTGTTCCTCACCCATGCCATCGCTGCGGGCATGGACATGGGCATCGTCAACGCCGGCCAGCTTGCCGTCATCGACGACCTCGAGCCCGGATTGCGCGAGCTGTGCGAGGACGTCGTGCTCAATCGCCGAGCGGACGCGACGGAGCGCCTGCTCGAGGCGGCGGAGCGCTGGCGCGGCGGCGCCGGCGCCAGGCGCGCCCCGGACCTTGGGTGGCGCGAGGGGGACGTCGCGGCGCGGCTGAAGCACGCGCTGGTGCACGGCATCACCGAGTTCATCGAGGCCGACACCGAGGAGGCACGACTGGCTTCCGCTCGCCCACTCGACGTCATCGAGGGACCCCTGATGGACGGCATGAACGTCGTCGGGGACCTGTTCGGGTCCGGCAAAATGTTTCTGCCGCAGGTGGTGAAGTCCGCCCGCGTCATGAAGCAGGCGGTCGCGACCCTCCTTCCCCACATGGAGGCGGAGAAGTCGGGCGCGCGTTCCTCGGCCGGCAAGGTGCTGCTCGCCACCGTCAAGGGCGACGTGCACGACATCGGCAAGAACATCGTCGGCGTCGTCCTCCAGTGCAACAACTTCGAGGTGATCGACCTCGGCGTCATGGTGCCCATGGCGAGGATCCTCGAGGTGGCGCGGGCGGAGGGCGTCGACATCATCGGTCTGTCCGGGCTCATCACGCCATCGCTGGACGAGATGTGCTACGTTGCGGCGGAGATGCAGCGGACCGGACTGACCGTCCCGCTCCTCATCGGCGGCGCGACGACGTCGAAGATCCACACCGCCGTCAAGATCGACCCGAACTACACTGCGGGGCCGACGGTCTACGTCACCGACGCCTCGCGCGCCGTCGGCGTGTGCTCGCGCCTCATCAACGACCGCGAGGCCTACGCCGCCGAGGTGAGGTCCGATTACCGCGCCACGCGTGCGAAGTACCTGCGCGGGCAGGGCGAGAAGCGCCGCGCCTCGCTCCCGCAAGCCCGGGCGAACGCGTTCGCCACGGACTGGGCGTCCACCGCGCCGCCCGTCCCGGCCGAGCTCGGCGTCAGGACGATCGAGGCGCGGCTCGAGACCCTCGCCTCCTTCATCGATTGGACGCCGTTCTTCGCCGCTTGGGAGATGAAGGGTGCGTTCCCAGCGATCCTCCAGGATGCTCGCTACGGCGAGGCGGCGCGCGCCCTCCACCGGGATGCGAAGGCCATGCTGGCCTCCATCGTCGCCGAGCGCTGGCTGACCCCGCGCGGCGTGATCGGGCTGTGGCGCGCTCAGTCGGACGGCGACGACATCGTCGTGTTCGGCGAGAACAGTGGCGAGCTCGCCCGCCTCCATACGCTGCGCCAGCAGATGCCGCGCGGCGACGGCCGGCCCAACGTGGCGCTCGCCGACTTCGTGGCCCCGCTCGGCGGTCCGGCGGACTACGTCGGCGGCTTCGCGGTCACCGCAGGACTTGGCGAGGATCACGTGGCGACGCGCTTCGTGGAGCGCGGCGACGACTACGGCAAGATCTTGTTCCAGGCGCTCGCCGACCGACTGGCGGAGGCGTTCGCCGAGTACGCCCACATGCGCGTGCGCCGCACCCACTGGGGCTACGCGCCGGACGAGGCGTTGAACCCCGCCGAGATGATCGCGGAGGCGTACCGCGGCATCCGTCCCGCTCCGGGCTACCCCGCGCAGCCCGACCACACCGAGAAGCGCACGCTGTTCTGCCTGCTCGACGCCGAGGCCCGGGCGCACGTCACGCTGACGGAGAGCTGCGCCATGTGGCCGGCATCCTCCGTGTCCGGGCTCTACTTCTCCCATCCGGACAGCTTCTACTTCGGCGTCGGCAAGATCGAGCGCGACCAGGTCGAGGACTACGCGCGGCGCAAGGGATGGGACGTCTCCGAGGCAGAGCGGTGGCTCGCGCCGATCCTCAACTACGCCGCCGGCGAGGTGCTGAAGGCGGCCTGAGCCGAGCCCGAGCCGCCGCGCCGGCGGCAGCGCGTCGCACCAGGCAAGCGCGCCTGTTGCCGAGGGCGCCGGGACGACGCGCCTGCCTCGGTGCAGCAAACCGCGGAGCGCGCTTCCCGGCGCGCGGTCTGTCCAGCAACGACGCAGCCGCACCTCCCCGGACGCGAACCCCTTTGCCCCGGCCCCACCGGTTGGTCGCGCCATCGGCGTCGCGAGCGGGGCGAAGGCGTCGCCCTGCAAGGCGGCGCCACGGCGCAGCGGTCAACCCTCGAGCGGCACGGCGCGGGGACGCGCCAGCTGTGCGCGTGACTGAGGTGGTCGGGACCGGCGCAGTCGCCCACTGCGGGGATGGGACGTCAAAACGCTTCAGCCACCGGCGCGCAGGTCGCCACGATGGGCGGGTCCTGTGCGTGCGAACGACCCCTTGAACGAGCCGTCCGTCGAGCAGCCGGGCATCGCGACGTTCGTCGGGTGGATGCCGGGTTCGGCGGGCTGCGTCGTCCGACCCCTCGCGTACGAACGCCGCCTCGCTGCGGCGCCGCGCGTGCTCGGCGGGGAGGGTTCTCTTCGGCGACAGCTGGCGTCGTCGTTGGGGGAGCGCGTTCGCGCGAGACGACCGTGGGACCCGCACGAAAAGGCAACCCGTGAGTGCGTCGTCCGTGAGGATCCGAGCCGCTGGCCCCGCGCCGTCGGGAAAGGGGGTGGGGATGGTAAGCGCCGCACCCCTCGGCAAGGCCATCTGGTCGTCCCTAGGAAGACCGTGCACGGCAGGTCCACACGCGCAGTCCTGGGACAGCGGGGCGCCGGGCGCGGCGAGTGCCATGACCCGGTGGCGCGTGCGAGCCCTTGGTCTCCGCCTCCGCGTGGAACCGGGCCGGAGCGGCTCAGACCTTGCGCAGCGCGACCTTGGTGATGCGGTGGTTGTCACCCTTGTGCAGGATAAGGTCCGCACGCAGCTTCGTCGGGCCGACGTTCTCGCGCAGGTTCTTGAGGTTGATCCGGTTCCACAGCCCACGGGCGAACGTCTCGGCCTCCGCGTCGGACACGTGCGCGTAACGGTGGAAGTAGGAGCGCGGATCGGTGAAGCGGGTCTCCTTCAGACGGTTGAAGCGCGTCAGGTACCACTCGCCAAGCGACGCCTCGTCGGCGTCGATGTAGATCGAGAAGTCGAAGAAGTCCGACACGAACGGCACGCGTGGCCGGTCGCCGGACAGCCGCTGGGTCTGCAGGACGTTGAGGCCCTCGACGAGAAGGATGTCGGGCTGGTCCACCACGATGGTCTCGCCCGGCACGCGGTCGTAGGTGAGGTGCGAGTAGACCGGCGCCTCGACATGGCGCACGCCCGCCTTCACGTCCACGAGGAAGGAGAGAAGCATCCCGACGTCATAGCTCTCCGGGAACCCCTTGCGCTCCATCAGCCCGTCCTCGAGGAGACGCGCGTTGGGGTAGAGGAAGCCGTCCGTCGTCACGAGGTCGACCTTGGGACGTGACGGCCATCGCGCGATCAGCGTCTGCAGGAGCTGCGCGGTGGTCGTCTTGCCGACTGCCACGGATCCCGCGATGCCGATGACGAACGGCACGCGCTCCGGCTCGCGGCCGAGGAACGCGTGGGTCGCGTTGTGTAACCCCTCAGTCGCCTCCACATAGAGCGACAGCAGACGGGACAACGGTAGGTAGATCGTCTCCACCTGCCCCGGCTCGACGCGGTCGTTGAACCCTTGCAACTGGATGATCTCGTCCAGCGACAAGGTCATCGGCATGCCGGCTCGCAAGAGCGCCCAGTCCGCCTCGTTGAACACGTGGAACGGCGCGAGCTCGTCCCGCTGGCGGGACGGGCGTTCCAGCTTCGCAAAGTCGGTGATCGCGTCCATCGGACAAGTTTTGCAGCGGCGATCGGCGATGACAAGTGGTGCGACGCCGCGCGATGGCAGCTGACCGCTATGCCCGACCGGAGTGCCAGCGTGCCGTTGGCTCCATGAGGGGCCGGGTCGTCGCCGCGGAAGCGGACCGCGCACGACGGAGCATGGGACGAGCTTGCGTCGCAGGACGCTGAAGTTGGGGCCGACATCATCGTCGGCACGGTCCGACCGCCCTCCACTCCGGGGGCGATGGACTCTATGTCGTCGATCTCCGTGGTGAGGCCGGCACGCAGGAGGACGGGCCCATCGACCACGTCGCGGGCGTCGGCGATCGCGTCGGCACCGATGGCCCCGCGCGCATCTCGATAACGAGCCCGCCGCCGTAGCGCCGTTCGAGGAGGACGACCTCGCCGCTGGGCACCGCGTCGGTCCCGGTGACCGACCAGTCCGGCGGGCGCGGCGCGGAGAACCACGGCCTTCGGTGAGTACGGTGATCGGTTCATCCTCCGGGCTTTGAAGGTGGAGGCGATCACCTCGCCCCAAGGTCCTGCGCCAGCCGTTCCGCCCGGCCGGGCGTGATCGACGTCGAGCTCCAAGCCCGCTTCGGCGCGAGCGGCGAGCAGCGCGGCTCGGACCTCCTCGATCGGGGTCGCGTCGGAAAGAAGGCGGCTCGCCATACGCGGCAGGCCGACGAGCGTGCAGAGGTCGACGACAGCGCGGGCTTGCGCCATCGCTTCGGAGCGGATCGCCGCTGCCGACGGATGTGGCGGCCGTTGCGGCGGATCGGTTTCGCGGCGCCGGTGGCTGCCTCATCGACAGCCGCGTCGTCCTCGGAGACCGCCTCACTGTCCTCACCGGCCGTCGCAAGCTCCTTCGTGTGCTCACTCCTCGACCAGCTCCAGCGCGTTGCGGAAGTTGCCGATATGGAACCGCGCGGCGATCCGGACCGCTCGGCCACGCGATCGAGGAAGCCGTACGCAACCGCCTCCTCGGCGTCGAACCATGTCTCCTTACGCATCGGCTCGGCGATGTCCGCCTCGCTCCCGCCGAACTTCGCGGCGTAGCCCGCGACGAGGCTCGTCTTGATCTTGTCGAGCGCCTCGGCCATCGCCCGCAGGTCGCCGCGGGCCGACACCATGCCACTCGGATCGTGGATCATCAGGAAGGTGTTCGCCGGCATAGTGACCTCGTCGCCCGCCATAGCGACATAGGACGCAGCCCATGCGGCGATGCCGCCGATCCAGACGGTGACGCCGGCCGGATGACGCTTCAGCGCGTTGTGGATCGCGACCGTGTTGAACATCGAGCCCGCCGGGGGTGTTGATCCGCAGCGAGCAAGGCCGAGACCGTCGGCGCGTGTGGCGTCGGCGGCGGTCTCCCGGTCGACCTCCTCGATGTCGTAGACGGTGGCATCGACGGCCTTTCGGCGCGAGAGCAGGCCGGACTCGATGGCGAGGGCCTGCGCCTGGATGTCGTTCAGCGGATCGACCCAATCGCGCAGCCGGATGCACTGGACGGGTCGCAGCGTGCCAGGGGCTGACCGCGCATCGAGCGCGCCAGCCAGGACGGCAGCGTCCAACCAGCGCTGCCAGCTGGGGCGGCACAGCTGGTGGGCGATGACCCCATGCTGCAGCTGCGCGATGCGCCTTCGGAACTCCACCCTCTCGGCCCGCAGGCTCGGGTAGTTCGCCTGCCGGACATCGCCAGTGACGAGGTGGTACCACAGGCCGAGCGAGGTCGAGACCGCCATCAGCGTCCGATCATGGACCGCTTCGAAGCCGCCGGTGACGTCACCTGGAGAGGAGAACTTCACGTCCTCGCCGCACAGCAGGACCTGCGGCGTGCTGGGCTGAAGGCTGACCGCGCCGGTTCCATCCTCGGCCGCCGATGGTCCGGCCCTCCGCAGCGGCGATCATGCGGCCCAGCCTTGATTGCGGTCGATCTCGGCGAGGCTGCGCGAAGCGACGGTCTTGCCGTCGTACTGACGCGTGCGACGCGCGTCGCCCGCAGCGCCTCGCGGCAGGTCTCGAGTTCGGCCGCGGTGGCCATCGCCAGCTCAGGTCGCTCGATTGGACCGTCCGCCGCCGCGCGACGGGACGCGATACTGCGTGCGGCGGCGCCGTTTGCTCCTCGCACTCCAGCGACGCGACCTGCGCGCAGCTTCTGCCATTCGAGCCGGGCAAAAGCGGCGCTTGTTCGTCACCGTGATCAAGCGTGCCAGGTCGGGGGTTGCACAGGTGGCGCCGGTGACGGGCGCGGAGGGCTTCGACCGCGCGAGCCATGTGACGGGGCCGACGTTCGTGGACCCGACGGTAGCCGGCAAGCGGCGACGTCGTGGCGTAAGGTCAGCGACGATCCATGGGCGTGCGTCCGCGACCGACCGAGCAGGTCGGTGGGACCCGCCCAGCACGCCTCGAACCAGGGTCGTCTTCGATGACCACGTGCTCGACGAGCCGGCCTTCGAGGCCGCGTCCCCATGCCCACACGTCGACCTCGATGCGGTCCTTCTGAACGTCCGCGCCTGCCGTCGGGAACAAGCCGCCCGCCGCAACAATGCTCGGCGTCCAGTCCTCGGGTCGATCAGTGAGACGCTGCCAGTCCGGCGCATCGCCGGTCTTGACCCACGTCTCGCCGAACACGGTGTTGCGGAAAACGCGCTCGGCTTCGTCCGACCCGGCGATCATCTCCTTGTTGCGCGCGATGTCGGCCGACAACTCCCAGCCGAGCGAGGAGGAGAGCGCAGACAGATAAAGATCGATCGTCCGCGGATCCTGCGACGCCGCCATCGCGCGCCACTCGCCGGCAGCAAGCCGGAATGGAGCCCGCGGACAAGCCGCTGGGGGTTCGCCTCCGGCGGCGTTGCTCGTTCGTCGGAGCCGGATCGCATCGAACACGCGCCGCAGCGCGAAACTTCGGACGATCGAGATCCCGCCGATCGCAACGGCCTCCGACAGCCGCGCCGGCAACCCGTCCCCTCGGTGTCAGCGATCGGCCTCTCGAGCGATACCGTGTGCTCGCCGAAAATCGTCGCGCACGACCGATCCGATCGACGATCTCAGCGCAGCGGTGACGCAGCCCGTTGTTCGCGAGCGTTCCAAGGCTACCGCGCTCCCGATGGCATCCCGGCAACCGCGCACCCAGGTCGGCCAGCAGAACCTGCTGTACATCGGCAAACTCGCCGTAAGGCAGGCGCAAGCGTCGCCTCAAGCGGCGCGCGGCGGCGTCGGCCTCGGCAGGCAGGAGATGGGATCGTGTGGGAGGACGTTCGGTCGGCATCGGCTGGCTTCGAGCGTCGCTTCAATGCCAAGAACCTGCCGAAACGGACCTCGCCGTAGATGGGATAGCCATGGGCTTGCTGTGGGGCCGGTGTGGGAGACCGTATGGCAGGAGGCGAATAACGGCCTTCGGAAGCCCCATATTCTATCCTGGCGACGGAACCGAACTAACGATCTCCTTCGCACGCACCGCGCCACCAGCCACCTCCAAGCGGACGAGTTCCACGGCCGACAGTTCTGGGCCCACGGAGCGCCATCGGCTGCCCGACCCATACGCTACATTGCAAGGGGAACCAGCTCCTCCCCTATAGATCGGCGAAACAGTACGATCGCGATGTGTCGTCCGACCGCTGTCTCTTCGATGTCCATACGCCACCCAGAGACGGTTCGCCGAGGCCACTCGCAAGGGCGATCCCTCGTACCAGCGCCTCGCGCTCGATACGGAAGCTCCGTAAGTCATCAGTGACGTTGCCCCCGGCGCCTGATCCAGGGCGAAGTGGAGTTCGGCCCAGAGAGGACCGAACGCATGAAGCGCAGCAGGTTCACGCAAGAGCAGATCACCGGCGTGCTGAAGGAGCGTGCGGCGGGAGCGAAGGTCGCCGAGTCGTGCCGCAGTCACGGCATGAGCGATGCGACGTTCGACGCCTGGAAGTCGAAGTACGGCGGGATGGACGTGAGCGAAGCTGAAGCGGCTGCGCGGGCTCGCGGAGGAGAACGCGAAGCTGAAGCGGCTGCTCGCCGAAGCGATGCTCGACAACTCGGCGCTGAAGGATCTCTTGGGAAAAGATGGTGACGCCCGCTGCGAAGCGAGAGGCTGTCGCGCTTCTTCGAGCGACGTTCAAGATGAGCGAGCGGCGGGCGTGCACGGTGGTGGGCGCGAGCCGGATGACGGTCCGTTACCGTTCGGTGCGGCGGCCCGACGGTCAGCTGCGCGAACGGTTGAGAGCGCTGGCGCACGAGCGACGGCGGTTCGGCTATCGGCGGCTGCACGTGCTGCTGCGGCGCGAAGGCTATGCCTTGAACCACAAGCGCCTCTTCCGGCTCTACCGCGAGGAACGCCTCACGGTGCGCAAGCGCGGCGGCCGCAAGAGGGCAGTCGGGACGCGAGCCCCGCTCGCCGTGCCGCTCCGGCCGAACGAGCGCTGGTCGCTCGACTTTGTGTCCGACCAGCTCGCCTGCGGCAGGCGCCTGCGCATCCTGACCGTCGTCGACGATCGCACCCGCGAGGTGCCTGGCGCTGGTCGCCGACACCTCGCTTTGCGGCGTGCGGGTTGCCCGCGAGCTCGACCAGCTCGTTGCCGAACGCGGCCGGCCGACGACGATCGTCAGCGACAACGGCACCGAGCTGACCGCGAACGCGATCCTCTCACGGGCCGACGAGCGTCGGGTCGCCTGGCACTCCATTGCGCCCGGAAAGCCGATCCAGAACGCCTTCATCGAAAGCTTCAACGGCCGCCTGCGAGACGAGCTCTTGAACGAGGGCCTGTTCTGCTCGCTCCCCCATGCCCGTGCCGTGCTGGCTGCGTGGCGCGCCGACTACAACACGACGCGGCCGCATTCGCGTCTCGGCCGGCTCACCCCGAACGACTACGCCGCAGCAATCCTGCGCCCGCGTCGCTCTCACGACCTGTCCAACCTCGACAGGTTTGGTTTGCCCCGCCTACCGACGTTAACCGCCGAATTCCAGCCGCCGCTGGATAGAAGTTGGGGGCAACGTCACACGGGAACCGGCGGCGGGACCTTCCGCTGCATGAACTTCTGGTGCCACTCGTGGAGCGAGCCCTTGTCGCTCTTCCTTGTGCCAATGGTGTTCGGCGCGGCGGCGCCACCGACCCACAGGCCGATCTCGATGGGCCAGTCGCCGAGCCTGCCGGTCTCGCGACGCAGGACATCGAGGGCGCAGATGAGCCCGGCGGCGCGGGCGAGCTAGCCGACTTGCTGCCGCCGGTGGGGAAGACGAGCAGGTCGACGATCTTGCGGTTTGGATGCTTCCGGTCGGCAAGGCTATCGAGGTTGAGGAGGACGAAAGCGAGCTGGAAAGCGCGCCAAGCCGGCGTGCGCGCCTTCTCCGGCGTCGTGTTCGCGATGATCGCAGTCCGGCGCCGCTGGGAAAGCGCGATGGCGCGGTTCATAAGGCCGAACGCCTCGCCGTACTGGCGGGGGAGCTCCTCGAGGGCGCCACGGAGGCGGGCGGGGTCGGCAGCAGCCTCGGCGAGGGTCTCCATCTCGAGCGTGACGCCCGGGGGCTTCAGGCCGGGCTCGATCTTGTCCACGTCCAGCGCGGGGAGCGGTTGGTCCACACGCGGCGAACCGTGCCGTCCATAGGGTCCTCCCAGTCGCCGGAGACGTTGTGGCCGACGGCGTAGGAGCAATCGTCGCGGTAGTGGAGGTCGGCGAGGCGCTCGTCGGAATCGTCAGAGTGGTAGGTGGAGCGGTCGTCGCCGGGGCGAAGCCCTCATCGCAGATCAACTCGACGCGCGGCTGGAAGGCGTAGGCGACGTCGCCATAGCGGCGGTAGGCGTGGTGGCGCTTGTTGACAAGGAAGACGGAGACGACACGGAGTTCCCAGGCAACGCCGTCGATCTCGGCCGTGCGGGTCTCGCGTTCCGAGACGGCAACGACGAGGCCGCCGCCCGGACGCTGCAGCGCGGCGCTGTTGGGCACGAGGCGGTCTTCGTGTTGCCGGCCCGACCGAGGTCGATCGGAACCGTCTTTTCCGACGGGATGCGGCGCCAGTCGAGGGCGGACGGAGCGGGCGCTCGGCGACCTCGTCGCCCTTCTCGCGGGTCGCCTCGGGGAGGAGGATGCGGTCTATGCGCGGCTCGGAGACGTAGTCGCCCTAGGTGACGTCGGCCTCCATGCGCGTCATGCGCCGAGGGAAGCGGACGGTCAGGCCGATGGAGGACGGGACGAACTGGCGAGCGACGCGCTCGGTCGCGGCCCTCGTCGTCGCCCGGGTTCTTTGAGGTGCCCCCCTGTTCCAGGGCCTCGGTGCACGCTCCTCGTCGACCTCGCGGTCGGCCTCCTCCTCCTCGGCACGGTCGCGGTCCGCAGGGATCGCACCGGAGGCGTCGGGGGCGTCCTCGGAGGGGGCGATGAAGCCGGTGGGGTACCAGTTGGACGGGTTCACACCCGATAGGCCCTCGCGTTGCAGGTCAGCGTCTCGATCAGGCAGCGGGCCGGCGATGAGATCACGGTTGCCGTGTCGAAGTGCTCTCCGTCGTCGTCCGTCATTCGGCCGGGTCGTCCTCGTATTCGCTGATGGCCCAAAGGGCGCTTTGCAGGTCGACATTGTCGGCCGGAGCGAAGGCGACGAACTCGTCCCGCATGCGGGCTGTGAGATCCAGCAGGCTCTCGTATGTGGCCCAATCCGGGAACGGTTCGTAGACGTCGGCGAAGGGATGGCCCACGCGCTCGGCGAAAATTTTCGTTACTTGCGGCTTTAGGAACATGTGCCGATCAGGCTGCCAGAGGAACGGAAGGTACGTTGCGGGCGGCCACTTCGCAGCGTCGGCCCGCTTCAGGGACTGGGCGAGGCGACCCATCGTCGTGGGCGATGGATCGAGGGTGAAGCGGGCGGCGGATTGAATGACGTCGTCGGCGTCCTCGCCCTTCAGCAGAGGGCCGATCCGCATCATCTCGAAGGAGGCGAGGAGGTTGGTTGCTTGGAAGGCCTTGGCGACGGCAGCGCCGAGGCCGCTTGCCGCTGCAGCCCTCTCCACCGGCGCAGTGCTCAGGAGCAGGCGGCGGGCCTGGTCCTTGTAGTTGCGCTCCCGCTCATGGAAGCTCGGGTCCGCAAAGCCGTTCGGAAAGAGGCGGGTGAAGCGGGTGCGGGCTCCGTCCCATCCGTGGAAGCCGGGGAGGTGGCGGGCCGCCTCGTCGTGGAGGCTGCGCCAGACGTCGTCTGCGCTCTCGCCGTGGAGACGGCCGGCCTCCTTGCCCTTGATGATCACGAGGCCGATGAAGGCGGCCCCGTCCGTAAGCAGGCGGATGCGGCGGTCCTTTCCGAGATCCGCCTCCGTGAGCGTCCTGATCATGGCCTCATCGCGCATGGATGCGCATTGTCGCAACTGTAGGGCGTGGTTGGGTTTGGCGTCTACTCCGCGGCCAGCGACTTGCCTTGCCTTCTTGCCTCGACCTCCTCGGCGTGGCGCTCCGCGTTCAGCTTGAGGAGGCGGGCGAGGACCTCGTCGCGGGTGTCGGACGGCCAGAATAGGGGCCCTGGTAGGTGTGGTCGTCCTCCGTCTCCTCCATGAGGAACTCGGGGCGGACCGTTTCGCCGAGGTCGTGCCAGCCGTAGGCGGTGAAGACGGCGCGGTCCATCACGTCGTTGAGCTCACACAGGCGGGCGATCGGGGCGGACGTCTCGCCTCTTTGTAGAAGCGGTTGTAGGTCCTGGTCATGCCCTCGCTCGCTTCGACCATGAGGGCGGCGCGGTGGTCGTGGTAGGCGCGCCCGGCCTCCTACAGCGCGGGGTCGGTCTTGTAGCCCCCTCGGGAAGGGGAAGGTCGCGAAGCGCTCGGGCGGACGATACACGGGCGTTTCGCCGTGCATGGTTGTCGCCCTCGTCCCCGCCGATCGCGGGGTCGAGCATCACGAGCGCCTGGGCGGGAACGCCCCCCTCCGGCTCGTCCCGCCACAGGGCGGCCCATTTGGGCGCGAGGCTGATGCCGTGCTCGGGCAGGGGGACGGTGATCGCGGGAAGCGCCGGCCCCGGCGCATCGGCGACGTGGCTCGCCGGCCAGCCGAGAACGTCGCGGGATAGGGGCCACGGGTCGGCGAGGACGAATTAGTCGTCCCGCCGCGGCTCGTGACGCCGCCGGCGTGTCCCCTTTTCGGAGAGACCAAGCGCGTCCGCCGCCTCCTCGGTCTCGGCGGCGGCCTGGAGCGGCGGCGTGCCGAGAGTCTCGCGAAGGACGTTGGCACCCACGACGAGGCCCGCGGGCCGTACGCAGTTCAGCCACTGCGCCGTCTCGTCGAGCCTCGTCTCCGCATCTCTCTTGCCGCCTCCCGTCCCGCCCAAGCGCGCCTGTATCGGTCCAAGGTTTGCCCGATCAGTTCGTCTTCGGCCAGAGGTAGATAAGCCCTACAGGATCGAGCCGCCGGGCGATCACGCGGTATCCTTCCTGGACCCGCAAGTTCGGCGACGCACGGGTCTGGTCCGAGACGATCCGGCTGGATGTCCGCGTCAGCGAGGTCGCGGAGCCGCGCCCCGGCGACGCCTTCGAGATCGACGGCGAAGCGTTCGTCATCCAGGGCGAGCCTATCCGCGATCGCGAGCGGCTCGTCTGGACGGTGGAGCTTCGGCGGGCATGATGCTCGATCTGAAGGTCGTTCCCGATCTCGCGACGCTCATGGCGGAGGAGATTGAAGCGGCCGAGCGCGCGGTCACCACCGGTGTCAGCGAGGTGGGCGTCCGACTGAAGGGCAACTGGCGGGCGCAAGTGGTCGGAGCGGACCTCGGCCCAAGGCTCGGCAACACGATCCGCAGCGAGCGCTATCCGAAGCAGGGCACCAGCATCCGCGCCGCCGCGCTCGTCTGGTCGAAGGCGCCGGTCATTGTCGGCGCACACGATCAGGGCGCGCTGATCAGGCCGAGGTCCGGTCTGTGGCTCGCGGTTCCGCTGCCGGTGGCACGCGAGCGCATCCGGCGTGGTCCCCTGACACCCGCGATCTGGGAGCGACGCACCGGCACCAGCCTGCGCATGGTGCGGCGGCGCTACGGGCCGAGCCTGCTCGTTGCGGACAACGTCCGGATCTCCAAGTCAGGCCGTATCCGTTCGAACGTCACGCGACGGAAGGACGGGACGACCTACAGCCGGCTCGCCGGCCGATCGTCCGCACCGATCTTCCTGCTCGTGCCGCAGGTTCGGCTGCCGAAGCGGCTGGATCTGGATCGCGATGCGCGAGCGACCGAGGCGTCGTTGCCGGGTACGATCGTCTCCTACTGGGTAGATGGTCGTTTGACTTGATCGGCTCGCACCCCGATTCCGCTAACAGCGTTCGCCGACCGCTCTACCGTAGCCGAACATAGTCGGAGTGCACGTATCCGTAGCGATCTTTGTCAGTTCGAACGTAGCACCACAACCCGTTGCAATCGTGCACCAAAATGAGCGTGCAGCTGTCAGCCTCCAGCTGATCGACAATTTCTCCCTCAACATTATCGATCACGTAGGTTTAATTTACCACTCGCAGTGATGCATAGTTTCTGATCGCGCACACCCGTGAATAGGGGGCGGAACGAAGGTTTTTGTCGCAGAGCTGTATTCAGCTGGTTCAGTGCAGTTGATGGGGGGAGTGCGAAATAGGTGGGGTAGGTACGTAGCAGTACCCTCTGCTGGGCAATCGCCGATAGTCACGCCCACGATCGTTGTCGTATAGACACAATGCAATGGTCGGTCGATCGGCCGTATGATGCTTCTCGACCCGGCAATGTGCACCGGTGAGATCGGTCAAGGTTGCGATTTTGAACTCGGCTGATTTCCCGTAGAGGTTGCCCGAGATGCTCGGTAGCTCCCTCGGATACGGCTCGTCACGGCTGGCGCGTACGTCGCGGTACCAACTGGAGAAGTTCTCGCATAGCTGAAGCATGTCTCGCTCAGAGCGCGAAGCTTCCCGCCACCCCTTCGAGGTTGATGCCCCAAAGCGCAATCTCTTCAACGGTGTCGACTATCTCGAATTCGTCAGGACCCATGAGCAGTATCTGCTGAAGAAGGGTCATGCTGATGATTGGTTTGTAGCTCTCGAACGTCTGCTGCGCCATCATCGATATAAAATTACCGATGATGGCGTTTTGGAGAGCAGCAGTTAAATCTACTTCGGCCGCACTGAAGGTCCGAGTTCCGTCCAGGGCGAGATAAGGGGCATGGAATCCGATCGTCGACGTATATCCATTGTTCGATGGGGATGATCAAACTCGCTCCCACTGGACCGTCCAGCCATGAATATAAGGGCGCAGATGCTGTAGCATAACTTACGAAGAAGAACTTCTCGTCTTAATACCATTCTCGAATACGAACTCGCAATGCTCATTCTATCTGCATAGTTGCCGCTAGGCCCTTCTAGGCAGAGAGTGAAATCACCGAATTCCGCATACTCATAGTCCGTGTGCGGATGATTCTTAAGGTAGTTCTGAGTGAATGCTTCGAATCGCTCAGCGTCGCCTTGATCGATTGGCCCGGACAACTCGTCTCACAACGAGCGTCGGATGACGAAGTCGCCTCCGCTGCAGCGGAACCGAGTATTCCACCAGCAAGATAGCAGGTATAGAGCAGCGTACCCAGCCATCGTAGGCCGGAGCGATACGCGTAACGCATCACCATGTGAGCCCTCGATTGCATGTTGCTACGCGGCAAATCCGTTCTTGCGTCGAACGCTACAGCAGCGATCGGCGATCGGATCAAGGTGTCGCGTGGCGAGGCGGATGCCTTCGGCCAAGATTGCCGCAAAGCCTTAATAGCGTTCGGTTCTGACTCCGATGGCCAGCTTCCGGGAGATCGCTTTGGTTGCGCTGTTGGGCAGGCTGCAGACGATCCCGTCTGCCACGGTGCTCCGCGGCGAGGTCCTGCCCGAACGTGTGCCGTCGGACGGGCTCCTGATCCTCCGCGACGATGATCCGGGGGATCCTGAGATCACGCTGTCGCCGCGGCGGTACCACTACGAGCACCGGGCGGAGGTCGAGGCGATCGTCGCGCCGCGGCAGCCGGCTGACCGGGACGCAGCGCTCGACGATCTTCTCGCCGCAATCGGCACCGCGATCGCCGCAGACCGCACGCTCGGCGGCCTCTGCGACTGGATCGAGGCGAGCGCACCGCAGCCGGTCGACCTTCCCGTCGAGGGCGCGGCAACACTGAAGGCGGCGATCGTCCCGATCACGCTGACCTACTCCACGGCAGACCCGTTGGCCTGATCCCGACAACGACAGGAACACGCTATGGCACGCGCGATTGGAGCGCGGGCGCAGATGGCGCTCGCGTTCGAGAGCGTCTTCGGCACCGCCCCGGAAAGCGGCTTCCACCGCATGCCGTTCGCGAGCTCGACGATCGGCTCGGAGCAGCCGTTGCTCGACTCCGAGCTCTTCGGCTACGGCCGCGACCCGCTCGCGCCGGTGAAGGACGCGGTCACAGCCGATGGCGATGTTGTCGTGCCGATCGACGCGGAGCCCTGGGGCGTCTGGCTGAAGAGCGCGTTCGGCAGCCCGACGACGACCGGTAGCGGACCCTACACCCACGATTTCCGCTCGGGATCATGGACGCTGCCCTCGATGGCGATCGAGACAGCGATGCCGGACGTACCGCACTTCGCGATGGCTTCCGCTGCGTCGTCGATCGGATCAGCTGGCAGATGCAGCGATCGGGGCTCCTCACCGCAACGGTCGGCCTGATCGCGCAGGGCGAGGCGGTCGCCTCGACTACCGGCGCCGGCACGCCGTCCGATTGGTCGCTGAAGCGGTTCGGCCACTTCGCCGGCTCGATCAGCCGCGACGGTTCGGCGCTCGGCAACGTCGTCTCGGCTGAGGTGACGTACGCCAACAAGCTCGATCGCATCGAGACGATCCGGGCGGACGGCCGCATCGACGGCGCGGACCCGTCTATCGCCGCCCTCACCGGCCGCATCGACATCCGCTTCGCCGACCAGACGCTGCTGAACTAGGCGATCAACGGCACCCCCGCGGAGCTGACGTTCGCCTACAGCCTGGCCCTTCTCGGACGCCCACATCGCGCGGCGGGCCATGCGCAGGAGCTCTTCGCGCTGGTCGTTCGGCAGCCGCGAGGCGGCCGCCACTGTGCCCAGCGCGAGAAACCCTCGGTGGTATTCGAGCGCCGCGCCGGGCGCGGCCTGGCCGATCGAGGCGCACAGCTCGATCTCGGTGAGCGGCGCGGCGGGCCGGGTGAAGTGGAGGATGTTTGAAGGTGCCATGACGAGCCTCTACTCACGCAGCTCGAAAAGCGTCCCACCGGGGCAGCAGGCCCTCGGCGGCGTGGATCATCCGGAGGTCGCGGAGGCGCCGGTAGAGGGTGGTGCGGGCGCCGACGCCGGCGTTCGCCAGCTGATCGACTGACCTGTCAGCAAGCGCAACGCAGAGCGGACGGTCTGTCGATGCCGGCGACTGCACGTTCGACGTCGAGGCGACGGTCAACCTGCTCGAAGTGGTCGACCCGCTGACCGTGCCAGGCGGCGAGCCCGTCCGATCCCGAGAGTTGATCGGCGAGGGAGGCCCCGTCGGCGACCGGAGCGTCGAGGGACAGCGGCCCTCCGGCCGTGAAGCGCCGCTGGCGCGCGACATTCTCCGCGATCCGCACCGACCGGTTGCGCATCACCAGGCCGGCGAACGCGCCGAGGTTGCCGCGCTCACGGTCGAAGCCCGGCAGCCGGCCGATCAGGTCGGTGAGAAGGTCCTGGCGAAGGTCGTCGAGGTTGGCCGCCGGAAGGCGCAGCTTGCGGTGCAGCCGGCGCGCGGCGGCGTCCGCCTCGTGCATCACGAGGTGAAGGTCGTCCGGGGAGAGAGCTCGGTCCATGAGCGGGCCTCGGTCGTTGCTGTTGACCGAGAAGGTGCCCGCTCGCCCGCCGCCGCAGGTGTGTTTCGCGTGTGCTTTGTGTGTGAGGTTTGTGTGCTCCGGCGCTCAGCGCGTAAGGATCATTTCCGACGGGTCCAAGCCGACGCGGTAGCCGCGATTGCGGACGGTCTCGACGAGTCTGTCGGCATCTTCCGAAGAAAGACACCGCGCGATCGCCTTCCGCAGATCGCGCATCACACCACGGGCCTCGCGGTCAAAGCGATGCTCGGTCTCCTGACTGCGTAGGACGGGATCGCGCTGATCGACTTGCTCGGCCAGCATCCGGAAAGCGGAGAACATCTGCGGTGGCAGATCGATCACCTGGCCGTCGAACGTGATCGCAGATGCAATAAGGTCAAGCACGAGGCGCGTGGGTCCAGCGGTCGGCGACAAGCGCTCGACGCGAAGCCGCTCAACGTCCGCCTCCTCCCGCTCCATTACGTCGACGAGGGCGTGCGCAGCGAACCCCATTTCGGTGAGCCAGAGCCCGTCAGCCGGCCCGCACTCAGTGGCGAGGACCGACACAGGGTCCCCGGCGGCGACGGACTTGAGTGCCAATGCCGTCCCGGGCCCAAACAGGAGTTGCGTATCGAGGCAGGCCACGACCGCACGACCGGCCGGCGTCCTGCCGAGGAGCCAGATACCCTCATCGACAGTACTGACGCCGCCGATCAGACCGCCCGACGCCGCGATCGCGCGGGCAAGCCGATCGGGTTCGATCGCAAAGCGTCGCACGTCACCGCCGGCAAGCACCTCATCCTCATCCGGGTCGTAAGGACAGCAGGCGCGCAGTGCGTCGCCCACCGTTCGGATCGGGCGGGCGTCGAGCCCGCAGTCGCAGTGAGTACAGACCGGCCAAGTGTCGGCGCGGCGGTGCTCGATCAGGACTCGCACCCGGAGAAGTCGTTCGACCTCGCCATCCGGGAAGCGTCGGAGCGCTCGGCCGGAGACCTGCGGCCCGACCTCACTCAGCCGCTTCCACAAGAAGGAGAGCATCGCGGTTGACCTCCAGACCGTTGCGGGCCACGAGCACGTGGATCGCCTTCTCGAACCGGGTGCGGCGGAAGGCGAGCGTCCCCGGCGGCTTGAGCCGGACGGTGACCTGGGCCGGTCGCTTGGCCTGACGTCGAAGAACACCCAGAACGTGATCTCGCCAAGCCGCCAGGCGCGCCCGAGCCTCACACCAGCGCTCCGAAGATGCTGGAGGGCCGACGAGCCGGACGCGTCCTTCGACTCGAGGCTTCGGACGAATTTGAACCGCTGCTCGTCCTCATCGCGTTCGTAGAGGAGCGCCGTCGCCGCGACGATGCGAACCTCCCTGATCCGCTCGTCAAAGCCATGCTCGAACGTGAAGTCGGGCCCGACTGTGGCGATCGCGTCCAGGGTGTAGAGGTCCCGCGCGTCCTTGCCGGCGAAGAACCCCGGCCGCCCGAGAATGTGCATGGCGAATGCTTCAGCGACGTCGGACTGGCGGGCCTTCGCAACACCGCCGATCCGCAGCGGGCCTTCGGAGGCGGAGTAGCGCAGCGTCGCGTACTTCATCGCCTGGATGGGGATGACCTCTTCCCGGTCGCCGGCGACTATCGGCATCGTCTTGATCGGCGCGCCGTGGCTCACCACCACGCTGATCTCGTCGTAGTCCTCGTAGGGCGTGATCCGGCAGAAGTCGCCATGAAGGTCTTCCGCGAGGAGCCTCCGGATCGCGGACTTCAGGTCGTCCGTCGTCTCTTCGGTCAGCTCGGCGTCGACGTCACGATCGGGACCGCGAAACTCGGCCATAGCCGTCGGCGCACGAAGCGCCTGGAAGTCGGCGGCGGCCTCGAAGATGCTCGGATGGTTGAGGTAGACGTGCAGCGCGACGTCCTTGGCTCATACTCCGTCGTCGGCTCATCGTCAGCCTGCTCCGCCTCCGAATAGAGCACGACGCCCTGCCGGCGCGCCTCGCCGAGGATAAGCTGCAGGCCGCTCTCCTTGCCCAGCTCCTTCACCCGGTGCAGGTCCGCTATCATTCCCTCCGACCAGTCAGTGACCGGCGCGTGGAAGTACGCCGTCAGTGCAGCGCGCACTTCTGCTGGATCGCCGTCGGACGCGATCGGGCTGTCGCCGTCGGCGAAATGCCGGACGAACAGCGCGCGCATCAGGTCGAGATCGATGTTGGCGACGAAGCCCTTGCTCGTGAACTTCTGAACGTCCGAAGCCATACTGGACCCTCTGAAACACACTCGTTTGTTCCAATTATGTTCTACCTAGGGCAGCAACCATGAGTCGAGTCCGAGCCTAGCCGCAATCCACACCCTCCGCGGGAGTGGGACGTTTTCGTGCGTCCATGAGTAGAGGAAGAGGGCACCCGATCACGAGGCCGCCCTGTGAACCGAGCACCGAACCCTCTCCCTCCCGACCGCATAACCGCCGCCGAGCGACGTCGCGAAGTCTGCACCATCCTCGCGCGCGGCGTCGTTCGCCTGCGTCAGCGGAATACCCAACCACATGCAGACAAAGGAGAAATTGGCCTTCACTTCTCGCCCGCCGAGAGCGTACATGCGAACCGTCTTGACCGGAGAACCGCATGAGCCAGACCGAAAGCATCCCGGCGCGCCTCGCCGCGCTGAAGACGGCCCCGACGCCGGAGCTGAAGAAGCAGTGGCGCGAGCTTTTCGACAGCGAGCCGCCTGCCTTCAACCGCCGCTACCTCGAGAGTCGGCTCGCGTACCGCATCTAAGAGTTGGCCTACGGGGGCCTGAATCCGGAGACGATCAAGCGCTTGGAGCGGCTCGGCGAGGAGCTCGACGGCGGCGATCGGACCAAAAGCCGCAAACGGGCCGACTACAGCGACAAGCCGATCACCGGAACGAGGCTTCTGCGCGAGTGGAAGGGCGTCGAGCACATCGTGACCGTCCTCGCCGAGGGCTACGAGTGGCAAGGGCGGCCGTACAAGTCGCTCTCGGCGATCGCCCGCGCGATCATGGGGACGCGCTGGAACGGCTGCGTGTTCTTCGGCCTCAAGAACCAGCGGCGGTCGGCATGAAGGACGCAACAAAACCGAAGCGCCGCTGTGCGGTCTACACCCGCAAGTCATCCGAGGAAGGACTGGAGCAGGAGTTCAACTCGCTCCACGCCCATCGGGAGGCCTGCGAGGCATATATCGCGAGCCAGCGCTCGGAGGGCTGGGTCCTCGTCCGCGAGCGCTACGACGAAGGCGAGATCTCCGGCGGGACGCTGGAGCGGCCCGCGCTGAAGCGGCTCCTGTCCGACATCGAGCAAGGCCTTGTCGACGTCGTCGTGGTCTACAAGATCGACCGCCTCTCGCGCTCGCTGGCCGACTTCGCCAAGCTCGTCGAGGTGTTCGATCGGAACGGCGTCACCTTCGTCTCCGTGACGCAGTCGTTCAGCACGACGACCTCGATGGGCCGGCTGACGCTGAACATTCTGCTCTCGTTCGCCCAGTTCGAGCGGGAGGTGACCGCCGAACGCATCCGGGACAAGTTCGCGGCGTCGCGGGCGAAGGGCATGTGGATGGGCGGCTGGGCGCCGCTCGGCTACGATGTGAAGGACCGCAAGCTCGTGGTGAACCCGGCCGAGGCGAAGACTGTGCGGATGATCTTCGAGCGGTTCGTCGAGATCGGCTCGGCAACGGTGCTGGCGAAGGCGCTGCATGAAGAAGGCGTTACGACGAAGCGCGGCAGCCCGATAGACAAGGGCTTCATCTACAAAACGCTGAACAACAGAATCTACCTCGGCGATGCAGTCCACAAAGGCGTGAGCCATCCGCGCGAGCACAAGGCGATCGTCGACCACGCGCTTTGGGACAAGGTGGACGCGGTGCTGAAGGACAGCCCGCGGCGGCGCGCGTCGAACACGCGGGCGCAGACACCGGCTCTGCTGCGAGGCCTGCTGTTCGGCCCGGACGGCTCAGCGTTCTCGCCCACGCACACTCGGCGCGGGCCGAAGCTCTATCGGTATTACGTCAGCCAGTCGGAACTGAAACGTGGGGCGGACGCCTGTGCGGTCGGGCGGGTGCCGGCCGGTGACATCGAAGCGGCGGTGGTCGATCAACTCCGGGCCGTCTTCCGGCAACCCGAGATCATCGCCGGGAACAGATCGTCCCACAACGGATCGAGCGCGTTAAGTGCCCTACGCACTTCGGCTTCGGTGACGTCCTCGTCCCGCTTCCGAGTTTCTCGCCACGCCTCCTCGGATGGCCAAAATCCCGACCCCGGCACCGATCCCAGGTTGGGGGGCGCGGCATTATCTTAGCAAGCATATCGCCCAAATATAGGGCACGCCGTCCACCAGCGGCCGTTCCTTGGGCGCATCGCCGGCCCTCGAGGCTAAGCACTCTTTGACGCCCAAGCCGATGGCCGCCTTGTAGGCGTGGCGCTCGAATCGGCTCGCCGACATCGTCGCGCGCACACTACCTTAAGGAGGTCTATTCTGTCAGACGTTGAACTTTCGCAAGGGACGGTGTCCGGGTCACGGCTACGGCAGCTATTGCCACGCCCCGGACGCGATTTGCACACCCAACGTTTTGCAACCGGCTCACCAACGTTTGTTGGGCGGGCGGAAGATAGTGCCTGCGCCCGCCAATTCGCTGGGAACGGTTTTGCCAGGTCCCGCAGATCCAGCCCATTACTCATGCCGTCGAGTGCATCCTCAACCAGTGCTGGGGCCAGAAGCGTCAGTCTCAGCACACGGCTGACGTACGCGGCGTCAAGCCGCTCCGCCTTAGCCAGCTCCCGTAGCGTCGCGTACTTCCCGCTCTCCAGCATTCGCTGCCACCGATACGCCCGCGCGATAGCCTTCACGAGCGCGCTGTCTACCTCGCCCGTCGGCGGTGACGACGGGGGCCCCAATTCTACCTCGGTCCCATCCGGGGCAATGATCCGCTTCCGACCCCGCCGCCGCTTGAACGCGATCGGCACCTCTACGGTGATCGTGTCAGCGGGAACGTCACTCATGCCGCAAGTGCCTCCCGTGTTGCCATCTCGTTCGCAACACCCGACAGGCCGTCGATCCGCAGCCGAACTGTCATTCCATCCATTCCGATCTCGACCCGCTCGACCAACAGCTGCACCAGTCGAGCCTGCTCGGCGGGAAGCGAGCGGGGACGTGCTTGATGTGACGGCAGGGCGGACCGACGTTCCTACCGCCCGCGAATGGGAACGGTTGCTCACCGAGCACTACCTGCATGCCGACGGACCATTCGGCAGCAGCCCGTTGACCTACATCGACGCCACACCGGCCGAACTCGCCGTCGCTGCCGACCTCACGGACATCTCACACGACGCGGTGCAGGAGGCGTTCGTCTCGATCTTTACCCGGCGTGATGTGAGGGCGGTACTAGGCCGGGCGCCGCGGCGCGTTCCAGCGGCCTCCGATCTACGGATATTTCCGGTACCTGGTGCTGACCGCGCTGGTGTCGGCGACCGTGGAGGGGGTCGGTCAGAACCATGACTTCCGCGACCGACTTGGGACTCTGCTCGGTGGCGAGCGCTTTCGAGGCGTCGCCAAGGTGAACCAATTGTGGGAGGAACTCGCCCTTTGGTGCAACCGTCGCGCGGCTAACGGCGAGCCGACCCGGGTCGTCCGCCTTCCCGATCCCGGCAATGCCAACCGGATCGGACGCGCCGTCAACATCGCGTTCCCGAATTGGCGAGACCGCATCGCGTTCGCGCGGATATTGCGCAAGCTCGCCGCGTCAGAGCGAGCGACGCCCTACATTCTGACGCAGGCGCTCGAACGTCCGGGGGTCTACCCGCAGATTCCTGCGGCAGTGCAAGCCGCGTTCGACGACTTCCGCCGTCGCCTAGATTCCGACCATCGAATGCTGCAGGGGCATCGGTTCTGGTCGCTGGTACAGAGCATTTAATCTGAACTCGTCGACCCGCTCCGCCCAAAACATGCCCCTTGGCGTCTTGATATCCGTTTCGGGGGCTGGGAAGACGACCTTATCGAAGCGCGACTGTGGGTCGGTCGGCGCATCGATCGCGACCCCGACCCCTATGTCGACATCACAGCACTGCTCGGTTGCGCCGTGGACCTCCCGCAGGGGCTTGCTGCGGACGTCGCTGCCGGTCTGTTGCTGTTCGATGAGTCGCCCGAGGGCAGCTGGCGGCTCGATAGTAGCGGAGCCGGCTGGACGGCGCGGTCGCTTGCGATCGCGCGGATGGACGTCGCCCGCAGGACATCGCGCAGCGACTAGCAGCTGATCGCGCCAAACTGGGCGGCGACCCGGCCGATGTCCCAGAACGACCTCGACCAGCTCCTGCGCCAGGCGAGAGGGAGCGCACCGAGCGGGGTAACCGTGTTCGCCGACCTCGCCTTCGCCGGCGGAGTGCGGACAGGCCCTGTCACCGCGTCGGAGCGGAGCGAGCTGTCGGTCGAGGCGATCGTGGGCACAGGCGAGCTGAGGCTGGAGGGGGCGGCGCCGCAGTGGCGGATCGTGGCGACGACCCCATTGACCGGGCGATGGCGCATCACCGCGACGGAAGGGGCGGACGACGTGCAGAAGGTGCTCGTGCTTGAGGAGAACGCACGCGAGCGGCTCTCCTAGCCCGACCACCCACCGGTCGCCTTTGAGCCCGAACGGGAGCTGGTGGTCGCCGATGGACTCGACGTCCCCTGGACGCACGCGTCCGGTGCGCCGGGAAGCCTACGAATAGTAGACCTGCTTGAGGCGGTCTACGCGGGTGCCCCGGCCGGTGGCTGGTCGGAGGGCGAGCTGGTCGCGCTCCTGCAGCCGCTACTGCCGGCGCCCTACCTCGTATGGGACGTGCTGCGGAGCCTCGTTGAAGCGGGATGGCTCGAACCTCTCCTCGCGGTGCGTTGGCGTGCGCGGCGGCTGCTACTGCGCCGGCCCACGCTCGCGCCAATGCCAGGAGGCCGGATCACGGTGGAGGGTGCGGTCGGCGCCGCAGCGCTGCGCCGGCTGCGATTCGAGGTACAGAGGCGTGGTGGACGTATGGTCGAACGGGGCGGAATATCCGAGTGGACGCCCTCCGTGATGGTTGCCGAAGACGTGGAGCCGGAGGGGCTGACGCACGACATGGGTTGGCCGCTGGCCGATGCGAAGCGGCCGCGTGTCGCACGCGCGCCCGCCTGCTGGCCAGAGGAGCGACGCACCTCCCAGGGCCGCGATCTCGTCGGCATCTGGTCGTTCGACCGGGGGCATTTCCTTCCGCCGCCGCTCGTCGTCTGCCCCTCGGTCGTGCTCGAACGCTGGGCGCGTGAGCGCAAGGATGATCGTGACCTCTACCGCGTCACTGGCCGAGGTGACGATTTCGTCACCACCTCTCGCACGGTCGCGGTGCTCGAGGCACACCGCCGCGAAGCGCGGCCGCTGTTCCGGTCGAGAGGTGGGCGGCTTCTGCGGACCGCCGCCAGCGGGCATCTGCCGTTGCCGATCGCACGCCATCTGCGCCGCATCGCTGCCGCCGGCTCCGGTCCGTCGGAACAGGACGGCCGTTGGACCTCCGCCTACGCGGCGGACGAGGCAACCACCAGCTGGCTCGCCGCTTTGTTCGGGCCCGCGATCGGCTCTTCGCTGGCCGAGCGCGCACAGGGCGCCCCTTGAGCGGGTCGTCGCCGCTCGCCGAGCTGGAACGCGCCATGTTTGGCGATGCGACACCATCGGACCGGGATGATGGACGCGGTCTACCTCGGCGAGGTTCTATACGACGATCAGCACTACGCTCGGGTCGAACCGTTCGCCGCGGTGGACGGACGAGCATGGCGAGTCGACCTAGACTGGCAGGAGATATTCCCCGAAGACGGTAAGGTTTTCGCTCCGCGCCGGCCGCTGGATTGCCGGGTGCGGCAAAAAAGTTCTGGTTCACAGTTGAAGTGAACCAAAAAACTCGGGCGGCGGCGACAGGATGATCCTCGCCGAAGCATCACCGATTCTGGAGACCCTAGACTACCGCACGCTGGGAGGCGAGGCAGCGCGGCGGGACCTCGTCGAGCTCGGGATCCCGAAGTTGGTTCCTGGGGCCACCGGGATCGTCGCTGCGCTGCCGGACTCGACCTGCGTGATCGTCCCAATGCAGAAGGTCGATGGCACCGAAGTATACCGCGCGGCGGCGAAAGATCTCTCTTAGCTACCCCTCTACCAATTCGACGAGGGCGTATTCTTCGGGGACAAAATCGACGGTCACTATATAGCCGTGCCCGATTCTACCGTGGGCCGCCGCCTCGGTGTGACGAACTGGTGCACGGACGACGATTTTCTGCGTCCTCAACCGCCTCCGTAGGGTGGCGGACGTAGGCCCGCCGCCCGTCAAGGCACAGGTCGCGGAGGCGGTCGCCAACCTACGCCGCGCAGAGCTGTTGCCCAACCTCGGCGCCGACCTTGGGCCAATGCGCGCCCGTCTGCAGGGCTTCGCCGCCACTCTCCATGCGAACGCGGCTCTGGTCGAGGAAATCGTCGACCTCGTCGCAGCGTTCCAGCCAGTGGAAGAGGTGTTGCGCACCCGCCGTGCGGAAATGGAGGCCGCTCCTGCGCGGGAACTCGACGGGAAGCGTGCAGACCTCTTCGAGGACGAGCGCCGACGCGCGGCAGCGGAAGTCGAGGCCGGCCTTGCCGCGCGGAAGGCCGCTGTCGCCACCGAGCAGGCCAGGCTCGAAGAGGAGCTGACCACCGCCGAGCAGGTCATCGATCTCGCAAAGCAGAAGGGGGCCGAGGCACGCTCCGCCCGCGACAAGCTGCGCGCGTCGCGCGACGAGCTGCGTGAGGCGCTCCAGGACGAACTGCGCAAAGTGTCGGCTGAATTGGACGACGTTCCGGTCGAGGCCGAGCAGGACGCTGGGTTAATTGCGCGGAGGATCGGCGAGCGGCTGCGTGCGCGCGGGGCCGACGTCGAGCTCGCGCCCGATCCCGCACCGCCGTGGACGAGAGTCGAGCGACGGACACGATCGCCGGGACGACCCTGGTCCGACTATCCGGAGGTACTGCAAGCTAGCGCGAAGCGGAGCGGCTTCCTCCCTGAGACACTCGTCGTCGCAGACGTTGCGGTCCGGTCCGGGGCGGCGGTGACGCTGCCGGAGGCTGTCGCCGGCGTGTTCGCTGGGTGCCATGCGGTGGCGATGGCCGAGGGCGAGGTCGTGCGCCAGGTGCTCGACCCGTCGATGATCGCGCTGGACGACCTTTGGCGGACGCCCAACACCCGTAGCCCCACAGCGTTCGCCCGTGCGTGGACGGCAGCGAAGGGCGATCCTAACCGCTTCCGCGTGGTCCTCCTCGACGGCCTTGGACGCACCCTGATGGATCTCTGGCTGCCGTCTCTTATCGAAGTTTTATGCGGTGCGGTGCGGCCGCAGAACCTCCTCGTCTTCGCAAGCCTCGAAGCCGACGTGGTTGACGCCGCCCGGTGCCGGCGATCGCTCGCCGAGCTGCTGGTGCCGCTGGCGCCAGAGCGGCAGCCCGGCCTCGCCGCAGCCGACCGCGCGAGGATTGCGCAAAAACCACCGCAGACCGCTTGGTTCGACGCGTCAACGGTTCCGCGACCCGACGCCGCCGACGTCGTCGACGTCACCGACAGCGCGTCGATCGATCTGCGCCGCGCGGCCGATATTTTGCGTGCCGCATGGCCGCTATACACGACGGTCGAGCCGGCACGGGTAGCCCGCGCGTTCTGGGAAAATAATGGGGTGGACGCCTATGGCGCCGTCCTCGTCGCAGGCCGACAGTGGCTCAGCAGGATCTCGAAGGGTTGGGAGGGGTAGCGCGTGATGGACCCGTTGGGCGGCTTCGAGAGGATCCGCGATCTCTATATCTCGTACCTCGACACAGCCTTCCGCGTCCGCCGCCCGGAGCTGATGCAAGCCCGTGGCGACCTCCTCCGCCGCCCAGGCACGCTGACCACGGAGCCGTTCCTTGAGCCGGTGCTGCGCTACCAGACCTCGGACCACTCACTTGAGCAATTGGTCGACGACGACGCGGACGCCAATCCGCTCGCAAAGATGTCGACCGAGGGGCGCCGCGCATTCGTCGAACTCGCCCTTTCCGGGCTGTTCGCCGGCGAAAGGTCGGGCGGGAAACTGGTGCGGCGCAGTCTCTTCAAGCCCTACCGCCACCAGCTGGACATGCCGGCGCGCGGGATCAAGCCGGGTCGACCCGGTATCGTCACTTCAGGTACCGGATCGGGCAAGACGGAAGCGTTCATGTTGCCGATCTTTGCCGCGCTGGCCGAAGAGGCAACGCGTTGGCCGGCTCCCGACGCGGGCTACCTCGCCTCCTCGTGGTGGGGCGATGCTGCGCCTCGGTCCGCCCGCATCGGCAGGAGGAACACCCGCGCCGGCCGAAGGCAATGCGGGCGATCGTGCTGTACCCGATGAACGCGCTCGTCGAGGATCAGATTACCCGCTTGCGCAAGGCGATCGACTCACCCGAAGCGCACGAGGTCATGGACGCGCGATTCGCCGGCAATCGCATCTTCTTCGGTCGTTACACAAGTGCCACGCCGGTGCCGGGCTACCTGCAGCACCCGCGCCGCGCCGCGGATGCGAAGGAAAAGCGCGGAAAGGAGCGCCGGGCCTCGCGCGTCGTCCAGGCGCTTGCAACAATGGCCGAGGACCAGCAACTCGCCCGCACCCACGACTCGAACCACACAAAGGATGATCCGACCCGCTACCTCTTCCCCTCGCCGCACGACTGCGAGTTGGTGACGCGTTGGAACATGCAGGCGACTCCGCCGGACGTCCTGGTCACCAATACGTCGATGCTTGGTACCATGCTGTCGCGCGAAATCGAGCAGCCGATCTTCGACCGGACGCGCGACTGGCTCCGCGATGAGGAGGACGCGTACTTCTTCCTCGTCCTCGACGAGCTGCACCTCGTGCGCGGGTCGGCCGGCACCGAAGTAGCAGGGTTGGTCCGCGCGCTTATCCACCGCCTCGAACTCCACCGGCCGGAGATGCGGCACAAGCTGCGGATCCTTGCCTCCAGCGCCTCGCTGCCGCTCGACGGCATCGCCCGCGACCGCAGCCTCCAATACCTGCACGATTTCTTCGGCCCGTTCGGGACGTACGAGAGCTCAGTACACGGCGGTGCCGCTGGACCGGATGACTCGGCCACCGCGATTGTCGAGGGCGAACCCGTCGTCTCAACGCCAAAGGCGGCGCTGCCGCTCGATCCCGCACCGTTCGCGGCGCTCCTCTTCGCTGCCGCTCCGGCCGGGCAGTTCGTCGGCGTGCTCCACTCTCTTGACGACGTCGGCGAGGCGGTGCGGGCCTGCGACCGGACCCTTGGCGGCGATGGCGCAGGCGAACTGCCCGAGGTCGCGCGCCGCGTAGTCGAGGAGAGCGCGGCAGTGCTCGCCGAGGCCTGCCGCGAGCTGGGCACAGCGCGATACCGTGCCACCGCGGCTGGCGACCTCGCGGAACGCATCTTCGCGACGCGGAACGACTCGGGGCGGGCGGCATTGCGCGGCCTTACGCTTGCCCGCGGCCTCGGCGATCGGCCCGAAGTCATGATCGCCGAGGCTACCACCGGCTTTCGCGAGCACGTCTTCCTGCGCAGCATCGAAGGGCTGTTCGCGCCTCCGACCGTAGTAGGCGAGGAAGTCCGCTTCACCGGGTTGGGTGTGGAGCGCAGCACAACCTACAGCGGCAACGGCGCCGACCTGCGGCGCGTGTTCGAGCTCGTCTACTGCGAGTCCTGTGGGGAGGAGTTCATCGGCGGTAGACGCGGCGGCAAGGACGATAGAAGCGCCAAGGCCGAGCTGCTGCCGTCGTCACCCGATCTTGAGAACCTGCCCGAGGTCGGAGGGGACGGCAACTACGACGACCTCAGCTACGACGACTTCGCGATCTTCTGGCCTAGCATACAACCGGCGAAGGGCGGCGAAAACGACAAGGAGGCCTGGGCGGCCGTCGTCCTAGACACTCGCAACGGGGTCGCAATGAATCTCGACACGGTCGAAGAGGGCTGCATCCGCGGCCAGCTCTTCCGCTCGACCGACCAGGCGGCGGAGTTGCGCGCTCCCGGTACGACCGGCCCCAACTGTTGCCCGGCGTGCGGTACCGACTACTTCCGCCGCAGCCGCCGCTTCCGCCGCTCACCGATCCGAAATTTCCGCACCGGCTTCGCTCGCAGCTCGCAGCTTTTGGCGACCGAGGTGTTCGGCCTGCTGCGCGCGAGCCGAGGCGTCGCCAAGGCCGTCGTGTTCTCCGACAGTCGTCAGGATGCGTCGCGCTCGACATCGAGCGTCGCCACCATCAGGACGGTCGCCGCGAACTTCTGGTCGAGATCCTGCGTGAGTTCGGCACGCGTCCGCCCGTCGACATCGATGAACTGAGGCGACAGCGCAGGGCCGCGATGGAGGTGGAGGACGACGACGCGTGCGAGGAGCTCACCGCTCGGATCCAGGCTGCACAGCGGGCCGCCGACGCCGATCGTATCCCGTTAGCGCAGATCGTCGAGGCATCGACCGGCAAGCCATCGGCCAACCCTCTGCTCACCCGGATGGTCCAGCTCGGCATGCACCCAACCGATGACGTCGGTATCGCGACTATCCCGAAGCGCGGCAGGGCCGAGGATCGTTTCGAGTGGTACGAGCTGTTCGAGGCCACGGCGATAGCGTCGACTACACGAGCGACAAAGACGCGATCGCCGTCGCCACGGCACGGATCGCGATCGCGGAGGACCAACGCCCTCAGGTCGACGACGTCCTGTTCGCCAAGACGTATTTCGCGCTGGAGGAGACAGGCATCGGCTACCCGACCCTGTCGGCTCGCGCTGGCGACGGCGTCGACCGGCTCGACGGGTACCTGCGGGTGTTTGCCGACTCCTACCGCGTGCGGGGAAATCGCTGGGTGGAGCAGGACTTCAAGAAACTCGAATGGACCGAGGGGCGATCGGTTTCCGCCCGGCGTCTGAAGGAGTTCGCGGCTGCCAACCGTCCCGGCGGGCAAATTTAGGAGCTCGATGAAGTGCTGTCCGCGCTCAGGGGCCGCGGCCACAAGAACGGCTTCATCGAGCCGAGCGAGCTGTGCGTCCGCATCGTCCGCCCGGACGCGCCCTATTACGAGTGCACCGCCTGCGCGCGCATCCACCTGCATCGCGGAACCGGTTTATGCACTCGATGTACCGTGCCGCTACCAGACAATCCCACCGGGCCGGTGTCCGACGTGCGAGCACGCAACGTGCTCGCACGTCGCATCGAGCGTAGCGTCGAAGCCGACACCGGTGCGTTCCGCCTTCGCTGCGAGGAGTTGACGGGCCAGACCCATTCGCCTGCCGAACGGCTGCGCCGCTTCCGCGGCATTCTCGTCGAGCGGCCTGGCTAGAGTGGGGCCGTGCAAGAGTGGATGGCCAAGGAGATCGACATGCTGTCAGTCACCACGACGATGGAGGTCGGGATCGATATCGGTTCGTTGCAGGCGGTGTACCAGGCCAACATGCCGCCGCAGCGCTTCAACTACCAGCAGCGCGTGGGGCGCGCCGGACGGCGCCGTCAGGCGTTTTCACTGGTCGCCACCCTGTGCCGCAGTCGAAGCCACGACCTGCACTACTTCAACGATCCCGAGTCGATCACCGGTGATGCGCCACCACCGCCGTTCTTGACCACTGACCACCTCGCGATCCCGCTGCGCCTATTGCGCAAGGTTTGGCTGACAGCTGCGTTCGATCGATTGCGCCGCGAACATGCCGACTACTACCCCGGCGACGACCAGAGGCCCGACGGGCATGGCGAGTTCGTCCCCAGCATGACCTACTACGCCTCGGACTCGGTGTGGCCGGCGCACCTCGCCGGCGCTTTGGAGGAGACCGAAACCACCATGCGCAGCTTCGCCCGAGTGCTGGGAAAAGGCGTCGCTGGGCGTGAGGGGGCGCTGCTGCAGCGTACCGGTGTCGAGGTGCTCATAGGCGAGATCGCTCGCCTCGGACTGCGGAACATCGCGCGGACAGCACCGCCTGAGCGGCGGGGTATGTGAGGTCACTGCGCAAGGCGTTCCTTAAATACTTCGGGCGGTATTGGTAGCCTAGCAATGCGCCGAACTCGAGAGCGCTTATGCCACTGCCGATGGCGATCCACGCGGTTCATGGCGCGTCCCACCCGAGGGCGCGATTGGAGCGGCGCCCGTGTCGAGGCCACACAACCAGAAGAGGGCCCCCTCCAAAAACCGGTCCCGCGAGACCCAGGCTCTCACAACTGAGGTGCCCGAGTTTGGAGTGGGGGCGCGGCAGAATGAAACTGGAAACAGGACATCGGTCGAGGGTTGGTCACACTCAGACCTCAGCCCATCTATAGTTTCGCTATCAGCACCCGTCGCCACCCGACCTACTATCCGAAACGGCCGAGGCAGATCACAAAAAAACTCAGGCGATCCGCGCCGTTCAAAGCTGTTGACTAGAAAGACGTAGTCAACAGCTTCAGAGAACAGAGCAGCGTGAAGAGCGAAATCGAGCCTGTCCGGCGCATCCGTAGTCAACAGCTCCCCGGCAAACCCGCACGCTCGCTGGCGTTTTTGGCGCTCAAGGAAGTCCGGAGAACCGTTTGAACCCGGGTCATGGCGGAGGGAGAGGGATTCGAACCCTCGAGACGGTTTCCCGCCTACACACTTTCCAGGCGTGCGCCTTCGACCGCTCGGCCACCCCTCCGGAGGGCAACCCGCTTAGCAGAACCTCGGTTGTGCGTTAAGGGGTCGCTCGACGCGGCCGACACACCAAACATCGCCGCGCTTGGCAGGAAAGGACGCATGATGGCGGCGCTGAGGTGGCTGATCTCGCTCCCGTTCCGCATCCTCGGCTATCTCCTGGTGGTCGCTGGCGTCGCAGCTGGGATCGTCGACGTCTACCGATCGGTGATCGCCGACCGCGTCGTCCTCACTCCCCTCGGCCAGCTGTGGCGTGACGCTTCGCCCGAGACGTTGGCGCTCGCCCAACCTGCAGTGCAGCGCTACCTTCACCCAGCCATCTGGGACCCGGGCGTACAGACGCTCCTGCGCCTGCCGGGCTGGCTGAGCCTGTTCATCGTGGCCGCGTTGATCCTGCTCCTCGCCCAGCTCATCTATCAAGCCAAGTGAAGTTGAGACCGCAAGGGAGCTGAGCGATGAACCTCTTCCAACTGTTCGGCAAGTCCGCCGAGTTGCCGACCAAGGAGACGGCGCTGGCGGGGCGCGACGGGCCGATCGCAACCGCTGAGCGTCACGCGGTCAACGGTGAGCTGCTGAAGAGCGACTGGACGGGGCAGAAGACGGCCGTCTTCGCGATGGGCTGCTTCTGGGGCGCCGAGCGGCTGTTCTGGCGCATGGCCGGCGTCAAGGTGACGGCCGTCGGCTACGTGGGTGGCGTCACGCCGAACCCGACCTATCGCGAGGTCTGCTCCGGCCGCACCGGGCACACCGAGGGCGTGCTCGTGGTGTACGACCCCGCCAAGGTCTCCTTTGAGGCGCTGGTGAAAGCGTTCTTCGAGGGGCACGACCCGACCCAGGGGATGCGCCAGGGCAACGACGTCGGCACGCAGTACCGCTCGGCGATCTTCGTCAGCTCGGACGAGGACCGCAGGGTCGCCGAAGAGGCCAAGGCGGCGTACGAGAAGGCGCTGGCGGCCAAGGGCTTCGGTCCGATCACCACGACGATCGAGGGCGCTGAGCCGTTCTACTACGCCGAGGCCGAGCACCAGCAGTACCTGCACAAGGTGCCGAACGGCTATTGCGGGCTAAGCGGCACCGGCGTGGGCTGCCCCGTCGGCGCCGGCGCTGCGGCCTGATCGCCTCCGCCGGCGGCGGGCTGGGCCTCGAGCAGCGTGCGGCACGCCGCCGGCATGCCAGACAGCGTGAGGGGTTGGCGCGGGCGTGCGCCGCGCCTCGGCTTGGAGGGTGCGGCGGTGAACCAGGCGTCGAGCGGCGCTCCACAGCCGTCGCCGGGGGGAGGGCGGCGCTGGGGCACGCACGCGGGCGAGCTGGCCGGGCAAGAGAGGCGCACGTGCATGTGGGCATCGTGCCCGCTCCACGGTCGCACTTGCTGCAGGAACGCGCGGTCGTCCCACGTCATGGCGCACAGCGCGCGCTTGATGAGCGGGTGGACGAACACGCGCGCCGTGCGCGGATCGCTCGCGGCTGCCTGGACCAGCTTCGCCATGGCGGGCGTCAAGCGCGTCGGATCGACGGCGGTGCGGTCGGCGTTCAGCACCGAGGTGAAGGGTGTGACCTCGCGCTCCGCCTCGGTCAGCCGCCGCTCCGGCATCGGGGTGAGCCAGACGTCGACGTCGAGGCCGCTCTGGTGGCTGGTGTGTCCGGTCGGGAGCGGCCCGCCCCGGGCCTGGCCGAGGTCGCCGACGAGGATGCCTGCGAGCCCGAGCTCCCCCGACCGCGCGGCGAGGTCCTCCACCAGCGCGACGGTGTCGGGGTGGCCCCACCGTCGGCCGCGCGACAGCCGCATCGCCTGGTGCCTCTGCCCGTCTGCGGCGAGCTCCACGGCCCCCGCGAGGCAGCCGCGGGCGTACTTGCCGACCGCACGGGCTGGGCTGGCCGTAGGCGTCGCGACCGCCGCGAACCGCGCGGCGGCGAGCGACGCGTCCGGTTCGATCGCAGGCGTTGGCGGGACGTGCGGCGCGCGCGCCGCCGGGACAGGGACGGCGGCTGGCGGCGCGGTGGCCAGCGCGGACGGCTGGGCGGACGCGCCGCCGGCGAGCACGGCGCCGAGGAGAGCCAGCGCCCAGCGCCGCACTCAGTCGCCCCCGAAGGCGTGCCAGGCCCACGCGACCCAGCTCGCGCGGACATCGTGGCCGCCACCGTGCAGGCACAGGAGAAGCCTGCCGCCGCGCTCCGTCAGCGAGCCCTCGCAGTCGAGCCCGTCCGGCCCGTCCACCGGCATCGGCGGACCGGCGCCGAGCGCCTGGCGGAACATCGCGAGGGTCTCGTGGACGTCGCCCTGCCGTGTGTCGGCGATGGGACGACCGGCGAGCGGCACCACGGCGTCGGCGGTGCCGTGGACGTGGAGGATGTTGGCCGGGGCGCCGTCGCAGTCCTTGGGCAAGGGCGCCCAGAACGTTCCAGCGATGGGCACGAAGCCGATGAAGCGGTCCGCCCGGCGGCAGGCGAGGGTCCACGTCATCATGCCGCCGCCGGAGAAGCCGGCGACGAGGACGCGGCCCGGGTCGATGTCGAAGCGCTCGGCGGCGTCCGCGAGCATGGCGTCGATGCCGTCGAGCTCGATGGCGCTGTCGGCGAGCGCGCGGCGCGGCGCGTTGCGGATCAGCCATCCGGCGTCGGCGCTCTTCGGCGCAATGAGCGCGACCCCGAGCGTGTCCGCCACCGCGCGCAGCTCGGAGGCCCCCATCACGGCGGCAGCCGAGCCCTGGTAGCCGTGCAGGTAGAGGATCGCTCCGAACGGGCCCGCTCCGTCGGGCACCGCGATGCGATAGGTGCGATCGCCGACGACGCAGTCCGTCGCGACGCCACACCCCGCTGCGGGCGTCGCCATCAGTGCCATCGCCAACACCAACCACCCACGCAGCGCCATGGCGACCCTTCGGCGTTCGCACCCCCCGGACGTCGGAGTCCGAGCTTGGCGTCCCCATCGACCCGATCGGTGAGGTCGGATCATCCGCTAGCATGGATCGTCCGCCGGTTTAACGCTCGGGCGCCAGTCGCCACACGCTGGTGCGCTTGACGTCGGCGTCCTCCAGCGCGCGCGGCACGGCGACGGCGTAGCTCGCGGCGACGACGAGCACGTCGGTGGGCAGGTACGTGCGCTTGGGGTCGCCGATCAGCACGTCCGCCCCGTCCGCCCGTGCGCGGCGCAGGAACGCGAGGGTTCGCTCGGCGAGGGGCCGCTCGTAGAAGACGTCGCCGGCGAGCACCACGTCGGCCTCCGCCGAGCCGTCGAGGATGTCGCCCGCCATGACCTCCACGGCAACGCCGTTGGCCGCTGCGTTGAGCGCGATCGCGGCGAGGGCGAATTCGTCCACCTCGTTGGCGCGCACGTGGGCCGCCCCGGCGAGCGCGGCGGCGATCGCCGCGATCCCACCGCCGGCGCCGATGTCGAGCACGCGCCGACCCGCCACGAGGTCGGGCGCGTCGAGCACGTAGCGGGCGAGGGCCTGTCCGCCGGCCCAGGCGAAGGCCCAGAACGGCGGCGGCAGGCCGTCCGCGGCAAGCTCCTCCTCGGTCCTGTGCCAGAGCGGCAGCGCGTCGTCCGCCAGGTGGAGCTGCACCTCCGGGACGTGGGAGGGGCACGACAGCACCGTGTTCGACCTGACGAAGTCCGCCGGCGTCGTCACGCCCGGCTGAGCACGAGAACCCGGTGCCACTCCTCCTCGGTCACCGGCTGCACCGACAGGCGCATGTTCGTGACGAGCGCCATGCGCTCAAGTTCCGGCGTTGCCTTGACGGTGGCGAGGGACACGGGACGGGCGAGCGGCTCCACGGCAGCCACCTCGACGCACTCCCACTTGCCCGTCGCGTCGGTGCTGTCCGGGTGCGCCTCGGCCACCACCTGCACGATACCGACGATCTCCTTGGCGTCGACAGAGTGGTAGAAGAAGCCGAGTTCGCCCCTCGCCATCGCCCGCATGTGGTTGCGTGCCTGGTAGTTGCGCACGCCATCCCACTCGGTGCCGGATGATCCTACGCGGACCTGGTCGTCCCAGCTCCACGCGCCGGGCTCCGACTTGAACAGCCAGTAGGCCATCGAACCACCTCGCTCGCACGCTCGCCACCTGCCCCGGGGCGGCGCCGCCCACATCGTGCGCACCTGCTTCCTTCTTAAGCAGGTCGACTGTACACGGGACGGGCAGCGCCGGCGGGTGCGGTTGGCACGCCTCTTGAACAGCCACGGTGTCGACCGCCGGCGGCACCTCGAGCCGCGGGGAGGACACAAGGGAATGCGCATGAAAATAGTGATGGCGATCATCAAGCCGTTCAAGCTGGACGAGGTGCGCGACGCGCTTACGGCCATCGGCGTCGCCGGGCTGACCGTGACCGAGGTGAAGGGCTACGGCCGGCAGAAGGGGCACACCGAGGTCTACCGTGGCACGGAGTACGCGGTCAGCTTCCTGCCCAAGCTGAAGATCGAAGTCGCCGTAACCGAGAGCTCGGTGTCGCGCGTGATCGAGGCGATCCAGAGTAGTGCCAAGACCGGCCAGATCGGCGACGGCAAGATCTTTGTCTATTCGCTGGACACCGCCGTGCGCGTGCGCACCGGCGAGGTGGACGCAGAAGCCCTCTAATCGTTCCAGAACCTCTCGCGGACAGACAGAACCTTATGACGAAACCGATCCTGTTGAAGCTCGCCGGAGCGACGCTCGCGCTCGCGATTTCGGCCACGACCGTGTGGGCCCAGGCCGACACCGAAGCTCCGCCGGGGGCGACGCCCGCGCCGCTGGTGACCGAGGAGGCCCCCGAGGCGGGGGAGGCCGAGGCCTCCACGGTGATCATCACCGAGGAGGAGGAGGCGAGCGAGCCCGAGGTCGCGCAAACCGACACGACGACGGGCGAGGCGACCGGCGACGTCCAGGCGACCGGCGTTGGCGATCCGCCGACCGCCGGCGCGGAGGCGCCGGAGGAGCCGCCGCGGGACGACGAGGCGGGCGAGCCCGCGACGGCGAGCGACGAGCCCTACGTGTTCAACACGCTGCTCTTCCTGATGGGCGGCTTCCTCGTCATGTTCATGGCCGCCGGCTTCGCCATGCTCGAGGCCGGCCTGGTGCGTGCCAAGAACGCCTCGATGCAGTGCCTCAAGAACATCGCGCTCTACTCGATCGCCGGCATCATGTTCTGGGTGCTCGGCTACAACCTCATGTACCTCGACGTCGACACGGCGGAGAACATCGAGGCGCTGGCGAACTACCTCGGCACGTTCTCCATCAAGGAGATCCCTGCCCCGGCGGCCGACGCCGGGGACTACTCGGCCGCGTCCGACTGGTTCTTCCAGATGGTGTTCTGCGCCACGACGGCCTCGATCGTCTCGGGCACCATCGCGGAGCGCACACGGCTGTGGCCGTTCCTCATCTTCGTCGCCTTCCTCACCGGCATCCTCTACCCGGTGACGGGCTCGTGGGAGTGGGGCGGCGGCTGGCTCGACGACCAGGGCTTCTCCGACTTCGCGGGCTCCACGCTGGTCCACTCGGTGGGCGGCTGGGCAGCGCTCGCGGGCGCGCTCGTGGTCGGCGCTCGGGCCGGCAAGTTCGCGCCGAACGGGGTGATCCACCCGATGCCGGGCTCCTCGATCCCGCTCGCCACGCTCGGCACCTTCATCCTGTGGCTCGGCTGGTTCGGGTTCAACGGCGGCTCGCAGCTCGCCCTCGGCTCAGCGGAGAACGCCGCGTCGGTCGCCAAGATCTTCGTCAACACGAACACCGCGGCGGCCTCCGGGGTGATCGTCACGATCTTCCTGACGCAGATCTTCTACCGCAAGGTGGACGTGACGATGGCGCTGAACGGCTGCCTCGCCGGGCTCGTGTCCATCACCGCCGAACCGCTGACGCCGACGGTGGCGCAGGCCGCCTTCATCGGTGGCATCGGCGGCGTCATCGTCGTGGTGTTCGTGCCGCTGCTCGACAAGCTGCGCGTCGACGACGTGGTGGGCGCGATCCCGGTGCACCTCGTCGCTGGCATCTGGGGGACGATGATCGTGCCGTTCACCAACAGCGACGCGACGTACTACGTGCAGCTCATCGGCGTCGCCTCCGTCGGCGCGCTGGCGTTCTTCGCGAGCCTGATCGCCTGGCTGATCCTTGCCGCCGTGGTGGGCCTGCGCGCGACGCCGGAGGAGGAGGCGGTCGGACTCGACTCCAGCGAGGTGGGCGTGCTCGCCTACCCCGAGTTCGGCTCCTCGCGCGCCTGACGCGCGCGGGGCAGGGGTCGGCCGGTCCGACCCCCATCGGACGCGGCGGCCCGAGCGCTGCCGTGTCGGCACCAGCGCCGTCCGCAACGAGGCCCGGGTCAGCGACCCGGGCCTTTTTTCTCACTTCATCAACCCTTTGTCCTATGACTGGGGGAACGACGGCACGGGATGGGGCGCTGAGGGCCATGGAGAACGCACCACTGCGGCGCGCGTATGCCGGCATCCTGCTGGCCGCCGCGCTGTACGGCGCGCCCCGCCGCGCGGCCGCGCTGGCTGCGAAGGGCCGATCGGCGACGCGGCGGCAGAGCGACCCTGCGCCCAAGCCTCGCCGGCGGCGAGCGACGGAGCCGTCGCTGCCGCCACTCTCAAAGCGCCGCCTGTTCGGCCTCGACGTCGCCGACGTCACGCTGGACGAGGCGGTGGCCCGCATCATCGCCTGGTCGCGTGAGGTCCCGGCCCGTACCGTGGCCACCGCGCACATGGGGCATGCCATCGCGCTGCGCCGCGACCGGGTGTTCGCCCGCGCCATGGGCGAGGCGGACCTCGTCCTGGGCGGCGCAAGGCCGTTCCTTTGGGTGTCGGGTGATGAAGGCGGTGAGCTGAGGTCCCTGATCCGCGGCGAGGACCTCGTAGAGCCGTTGGCCGCCGAGGCGGCGAGGGCGGGACGCTCGCTGTTCCTGTTCGGGCCGACGATGAGCGGCCTTCACCAGGTTGCGAAGGGCCTAAAGCGCCGCCACCCGCGCCTCGAGCTCGTCGGCGCCTACGCACCGCCGGAAGGCTTCGAGCGCGATCCGGAGGTCCACCGTGAGATCCTGTCGATGATCCGCACGGCGCGGCCGGACATCATCCTCGTCGCCATGGCCGCGCCCGACGGCGAGGTGTGGGCGAACGGGATGGCGGACACGGTGCGCCACGGGGTTTTCGTCACGGTGGGCCGCGACCTCGGGACGGCGCGGACCGGGACCGGCGCGCTCACGACGCTGTTCGCGCTCCCCTCGCTCTACGTTGCCCACAGGGGCGACAGGGCCGAGCACGGCGCTGCCGAGCGACGCCGTGCCATCGCCGCGACGTCCGACGAGCGCTACCGCGCCACAAGGGCCGGGACGCGCCAGCGCGAGCTCGACGAGGCGGCGTCCGACCGCGCCAAGCGCGAGGCCGGACGCCGCTGACGCGCTTGCAGCGCCGCGCCCGACCCGTCGTCGCAGCTCAGCGCTTCAACACGAGCGGCGGCGGCGCCTGAAGCTGCATGACGCCGACGCCCGCCGCGACGTTGGCGCCGAGCTGGCCCTGCACGGACACGGGCTGCAGGTTAATCGACCGGTCGAAGCCGCCGATAAGCACGTTGGCGCCGACGCCGATCCCCCCGGTCGCCTCCGCGGACAGGCCCACGTAGGTGCCCTCGAGCGCCCCAGGCGCGAGCTGCAAGGTCGGCGCGAAGACCGCCCAGACGATCCGTGCGCCGGTGGTGATGCCGGCGTCGAGCCCGATTTTGGTGATCGACCCGTCGTAGGCCTCGTCGGGCACCGCGACGGCGTTGAAGTAGCACGCCAGTGCCTTGCGCGAGGCGAGGATGTAGCCCTGGCCGCCCGCGACGTCGCACGTCAGGAGGCCGACGCGCACACCGAAGTCGGCCTTCGCGGAGGGCGCTGCGACGACGGACCCGAAGACGGCACCGATCACAGCCACGGCGCCGAGTACAGCCCTGAACATCAATCTTCTCCTTGTCGATGTCCCGTCCGCGCTCAGTCCCCACGGGCGGGGCGATAGCTGAAGTTCGCCCGGACGATGCCGTGGTCGTTGGTCCCGTCCCCGTCCTCGTCCACGTGCTCTTCGCGGTTGAGGTGGTCGTTGTAGACCTCCAGCCCATCGAACGACCATACGCGAACGCGCGAGTCGTCGTAGAGTTCTTGGCTGACGAGGATGTGGCCGAGGCCCTCGCGCGCGCCCTCGGTAGACGTGCGTGTAGTAGACGTCGCGCTCAGCACGGAACTGCTGCAGCGTCTGACCGGAGTAGGGCGCGGCGTCGCGCCCGCCGACGGACAGCGCAGCGAGGAACTTCGGCTGCTCGGTCATTGAGGCGTGCTGGGGCGCTGGCCGTCGTTGACGTCGCCGAGGACGATGACGGGCGCGTCGGTTCCCCTCATGCGGTCGGTGAGGAGGATGCGCAGCGCGAGCGCCTCGGCGGTCCGGCGGATCGTCGACAGCGCCGCGCCGATCGCGGTGCGGTGGGCGCTGTAGGCTCCGAACCCATGAACGAATGGCTTTCGATTGTGAGGGATGCTGCGGGCGCCGAGGGAGGGCGCCATGGCATCGCAGTTCTGGCGTTCCGATCAACAGTTTGCACGGCTGAAGCCGCTCTTGCCGACCGACGTGAGGGGCGTGCCGCGCGTCGACGATCGCAGGGTCATCTGCGGCATCGTGCACGTGCTGCGCTCCGGGTGCCGCTGGTGCGACGTACCGGCCTGCTACGAGCCGCGCACGACGCTTTACAACCGCTTCGTGCGGTGGGCTGAGCGAGGCATCGGGAACGACCTCTTCAAGGCGTTGGCACAAGAGGGCGGAGCCCCGGCGACACTCATGTTGGATGCCACCAGCGCGAAGGCTCACCGCTGCGCCGCCGGCGGGAAAGGGGGGCGGACGCCCAGGCCATCGGTCGCTCACGAGGCGGGCGCACCACCAAGATCCCCATGGCGGTGGATGGCGCTGGACGCCCCCGACGCCTGATCGTTCGCCCTGGCCATCGCGGCGACGCGCCAGTGGCCGCCGAATGGCCGCCGACCTCATCGGCTCCTTCGCTCCGCGCGGGGGCCTCGCCGATGGGGCCTACGACGCCAAGGCTCCCGACGCCAAGGCCCTGCGCACGCTGGTCAGCGATCGCGGTGGCCTGCCGGTCATCCCCAACAACCCGACGAGGCGGACGAAGCACCCCTTCGATCCGGTGCTCGACCGCGAACGCAACGTCGTTGAACGATCATTCCGCCGACTGAAGGACTGGCGGCGCGTCGCCACACGATCCGACAAGCTGGCACGAAACCATCTCGCCGCGCTGACCATCGCCGCCATCGTCGCATTCTGGTTATGGGTCTGGAGCCTAGAGCTCATCGGAGTCGCGGTACCAACCCTCGCGCCAGATGTTGGTGGTACGCTTCGACTTGAGGTGAGCGACGTCGACGTGGACCGGCGCCTCGTCGTCGCGCGGCCGGATCGCGAAGTGCAGCCGGGCGGGAGAACGAGCCGATGGCGACGGCGATCGCCGCGGTCTGCGGATCCTCGCCCGAGCTCTCAGCCGGAACGCTTCGGGGAAGTCGATGATCCACTCCGGCTCCCCCTCCATCATGTCCTCGCGCACGCGCCGGCGCACACGATCATGCCGCCGTCGTGCCCCGGCGGTGCGAGGACGCGGTAGGGCTCGCCGAGGTCCGCGGTGTTGAACGCCTCCTGGAGGGCGGCCGCGTCCCAGAGCTCTGGAAGCCGAACACATCAACGCGCGCGTTGCGGATGGAGAAGCGCGTCCACGCGATGTTGCGCGCGTACCGCTTTTCGGTCCAGCCGTCCGCGTCGCGGTCCATGCGCTGGTCCGGTCGGTTGAGGGTGTAGAGGTTGAACGTGGTGAACGAGAGCCGACGCGCATGCATGCCGGCCCTCCGCCGTTCAGCTCACCGCGCCGCAGAAGCGCTGGATGCGCCGGCAGGCCTCCTCCAGCGCGTCCGTCGCGGTGGCGTAGGAGATCCGGAAGTGCGGCCCGAGGCCGAACGCCGAGCCCTGCACCACGGCGACGCCCTCGCTCTCGAGCAGCGCGGTGACGAAGCCCTCGTCGTCCTCCATCACCGCGCCGGTGGGCGCGCGGCGGCCCATCAGCCCCTCGCACGACGGGTAGACGTAGAACGCGCCTTCCGGCGTCGGACACTTCAGCCCGTTGGCCTGGTTGAGCATGGACACGACGAGGTCGCGCCGATCCTTGAACACCGCGTTGTTGCGGTCGATGTGCGCCTGCGTGCCGTTGAGCGCCTCCACCGCCGCCCACTGGGAGATCGAGGAGGGGTTGGAGGTGGACTGGGACTGGACCTTCGCCATGGCCTTGACGAGCGCTGCGGGTCCACCGGCGTAGCCGATCCGCCACCCCGTCATCGCGTAGGCCTTGGAGACGCCGTTGACCGTGAGCGTGCGATCCTTCAACGCCGGCTCCACCTCGGCGACGGTGTGGAAGGCGAAGTCGTCGTAGACGAGGTGCTCGTACATGTCGTCCGTCATCACCCACACGTGCTCGTGGCGCACGACGACGTCGGTGAGGGCCTTCAGTTCGTCGTGGGAGTAGGCGGCTCCGGACGGGTTGGACGGCGAGTTGAGGATCACCCACTTCGTGCGCGGCGTGATCGCGGCGTCGAGCGCCTCGGCGGAGAGCTTGAAGCCCGTCGTGGGCCCGGCCTCCACCGGGACGGGGGTGCCGCCCGCGAGGAGGACCATGTCGGGGTAGCTCACCCAATAGGGCGCCGGAATGACGACCTCGTCGCCCTCGTTCAGCGTCGCCATCAGCGCGTTGTAGAGCACCTGCTTGCCGCCGGACCCCACGGTGATCTGCGAGGTCTCGTAGGCGAGGTTGTTCTCGCGGGCGAACTTGTCGGCGACCGCCTCCTTCAGCTCGGGCATGCCGTCGACGGTGGTGTACTTGGTGTGCCCGTCGCGGATCGCGCGGATCGCGGCGTCCTTGACGTTGTCGGGGGTGTCGAAGTCGGGCTCGCCCGAGCCGAGGCCGATGACGTCGCGACCCTCGCGCTTCAGCTCCGAGGCCTTCTGCGAGACCGCCATGGTCGCGGAGGGTTTGACGCGCGACAGTGTGTCGGACAGGAAGGCCATGGCGTCGATCCATGCTGGGGTTGCGCCTTCCTTATCGAAGGATCGCGCCACCGCCGCAAGACGTTCCGCCGCCCGACGGACCGTTCCGCCGCTGCCGCCACGCCAGCCGGCCGACCGGAACGATCTAGGCCTCCGCTGGCCGTGTAAGCAAGCTGCGCGAGCCCTCAGGCGCTCATCCCCCCGCAAGGGCGTTCCGCCACCCGACGGACCGTTCCGCCGCTGCCGCCACGCCAGCCGCCGGTACGGTTTGGGCCTCCGGCGGTCGTGTGGGCAAGCCGCGCGAGCTCCCCGGCGTCCATCCCGCTGCAAGGCGTTCTGTCACCCGACGGACCGTCCTGCTGCTCCCATTGGCCACCGGTACGGTTTGGGCTCCGCCGGTCGTGTCGGCAGGCTGCGCGAGCCCCCGGCGCCCATCCCGCTGCAAGGCGCCACCGACGGAGCGTTCTGCCGCTTCCGCCAAGCCAGCCGGCCGCTATGGTTTCGGGCTCCGCCGGCCCTATGGGCAGGCTGCTCGAGCCCCCGGGCGCCCATGTTGCCGGCCGGTGCAGGCGCCCGCGGGTGTCGAGGACAGGGCCCCGCGCGGCCGCCGCCCCGTTTGCGTCAGAAGGGGAAGCCCTCCGACAGCGTCGCCTGGTAGCCGTCGAGGATCGGCAGCGTCGACTGCGAGTAGGTGTACTCGTTCTCGATCTTCTGCAGCGTCGGCACGGGGACACCTCCCCCCGCGAAGCTGGGCGTGACGGGGACCGCCCTGCTGCGGAACATGTACACTCCAGGCAGCTCGCGACCGTAGGGACCGAGGTAGGCCCCCGATCCGCCACCGTCCGCGAACGGCCGTACGGTGATGCTCTCCTGCGCCGCCGCGGTGCCGGTCAGCCCAGCCGTCGCCACGACCGCGGTCAGGATCGCCGCCAGTGCCTTCGTCATCGTCCGCTCCTCCGGCGGGTCATCCGCCCTTGCTTGCTCCATGGCCCATAGACGTCGCCGCATGCGCGCCATGCCCCGTCGGACCCTTGACACGGAACTGACACGCAAAACCCTGATCGCAGTCCCTCCGTCGATCATCGGATAAACGAGCAAGCCTGCCCATGGGTTGCAACCTCACTTGAGGAGCCGGGAGACGACCTGCGCCGTGTAGTCCACCGCGGGGATGATCTTTGCGTAGTTTAGCCGCGTAGGCCCAATGATTCCAAGGGCTCCGACGGTCCGACGGTGGGTGTCCCGGTACGGCGACATGATGAGCGACGAGCCCGACAGCGAAAACAGCTTGTTCTCCGAGCCGATGAAGATCCGCACGCCCTCGCCCTCGTCGGTGAGCGACAGGAGCTGGACGAGGTCTCGCTTGGTCTCAAGGTCGTCGAGGAGCTGCCGCACGCGGTCGAGGTCCTCGCGCAGACCGACGTTCTGCAGGAGGTTGCCGCGCCCATGCACGATCAGCGCGCCGCCTCCCCGGTGCGAGGCGTCCGACCAGGAAGCGATGCCCTCCTCCACCAGGCGCGCGGTCAGCGCGTCGAGCTCGCCGCGCTCCTCTGCCTCCAGCTTGGCGATGATGTCCCGCGCCTCGCCGAGCGTCGCCCCGCGGATGTGGGCGTTCAGGTAGTTCGACGCCTCCTGCAGCGCCGACGGCGGCAGCCCGGCGGGCAGGTCGACGAGGCGGTTCTCCACCGAGCCGTCCTGCGCGACGAGCACGACGAGCGCCGCCCCGGGGTCGAGGGCCACGAACTCGATGTGCTTGAGACGCAGGTCGTGGGTTTGCGTGACGACGACACCGGCCCCGCTCGACAGCCCGGACAGCATCCTGGAGGCCTTGTCGAGGGCGTCGTCCACCGCGTCCGAGCCGCGGCTCACCTGTGCCTCGATGCCGGCGCGCTCCTCGTCGGACAGCTCGCCCACCGACAGGAGCGCGTCGACGAAGAAGCGCAGCCCGCGGTCGGTGGGGAGCCGGCCGGCGGACGTGTGCGGCGCGAAGATCAGCCCGAGGTGCTCGAGGTCGCTCATCACGTTGCGCACGGAGGCCGGCGAGAGCTTGTTGGGCAGGGCGCGCGAGATCGACCGCGAGCCGACCGGCTCGCCCGAGGCGAGGTAGGCGTCGACGATCTGCCGGAAGATGTCCCGGCTGCGCTCGTCGAGCTCGATCGCCTCGCTGGTCGCGTCCACCAGTTGCATGGCCCGTGTGCTGCTCCTCGTGGCACCCGTTTGCCCAACAGGTCAGGGCTATCCGCTCGACAGCTAATATGCCAACCCTCTCGCCCCACGGGGAGGGAGAGCGTTTGATGCGACATGATGGCCGGCGCGCGGACGAGCTGCGCGCCGTCTCGATGGAGCGCCGAGTGTCGCGTCACGCTGAGGGGTCGTGCCTCGTCAAGTTCGGCGACACGCACGTCCTGTGCACCGCCTCGCTGGAGGAGCGCGTCCCCCCGTGGCTGCGCGGTGGCGGCGCGGGCTGGGTCACTGCCGAGTACGGCATGCTGCCGCGTGCCACCAAGGAGCGCGTCCGTCGGGAGGCGACCGCCGGGCGGCAATCGGGCCGCACGCAAGAGATCCAGCGGCTCATCGGCCGTTCGCTCCGTGCCGTGATCGACCGCGCGGCGCTCGGGGAGCGACAAATCTCCATCGACTGCGACGTGCTGCAGGCGGACGGCGGCACGCGCACCGCGGCGATCACCGGCGCCTGGGTCGCGCTGTCGGACTGCCTCGCCCACATGCGCGAGGTCGGCATGATCGCCGGTGCGCCGCTCACCGACCACGTGGCGGCGATCTCGTGCGGCATCGTCTCGGGGACCCCGGTCCTCGACCTCGACTATGTGGAGGATTCGTCCGCCGGGACCGACGCGAACTTCGTGATGACCGGATCGGGCGGCATCGTCGAGATCCAGGGGACGGCGGAGGGCGCGCCGTTCTCGCGCGAGGAGCTGAGCGCTCTCCTCGGACTCGCTGGGTCCGGCATCGGCCAGCTCGTCGAGCTGCAGAAGATGACGGTGGCGTGAGCCTGCGCGGGTTGATCGGCGAACAGCTCATCCTCGCGACGCACAACGCCGGGAAGGTCGCCGAGCTCGAGGCGCTCCTCGCGCCCCTCGGCATCGCCGTCTCGGCCGCCGCCGCGCACGGCCTGCCGGAGCCCGAGGAGAGCGGCACGACGTTCGAGGAGAACGCGGCGATCAAGGCGGAGACCGCAGCCGCCGCGACCGGCGTGCCGGCCCTCGCCGACGACTCCGGCCTCGCCGTCGCGGCGCTCGACGGCGCCCCGGGGGTTCATTCGGCCCGATGGGCGGGCCCGACCCGGGACTTCGGCGCGGCGATGGCCCGTGTCCTTGAGGAGCTCGGTGACGCCCCCTCGCGCGAGGCCGCGTTCGTCACCGTTCTCGCGCTGGCCATCCCCGGCCGACCGACCAGCACCTTCGAGGGCCGCTGCGAGGGGCGCATCTGCGCGCAGCCACGGGGTGACCGCGGGTTCGGCTACGACCCCATCTTCATGCCGGCCGAAGGCGATGGGCGCACCTTCGGTGAGATGACGGCGGACGAGAAGTCGGGCGGCGCCGCGCCCCTCTCCCACCGCGCTCGCGCCGTTGCCAAGTTCGTGCGCATGCTGGCGTAATCCGCGGCACCGGCGCCACACCGTCCGGTCGCCGTGGTGCGGTACCGCCCCACGTCGGCGTGTGGCGCTACGGCCAGGCGGGCGAACGCCTTAGGAGGTCCCATGGCCCTCATCGCCGACCAAACGATGGAGCACCTGCAGGGGGAGGACGCCGACGGGGGCGGCTTCGCCGTCTACGTCCACTGGCCGTTCTGCGCCGCGAAGTGCCCGTACTGCGACTTCAACAGCCACGTGCGCCACGGCGGCGTCGACGAGGCGCGGTATGCCGCGGCGCTCGCTCGCGAGCTCACGACGCTCGCCTCCTGGACGACGGACCGCCGGCCCGTCTCGGTGTTCTTCGGCGGCGGCACGCCGTCCCTGATGGCGCCCCACACCGTTGCCACCGTGCTCGGCGCCATCGACGCCGCGTTCGGCCTTCGCGCCGACGTGGAGGTGACGCTGGAGGCGAACCCCTCGTCGGTCGAGGCCTCCCGCTTCGCGGGCTACCGCGCGGCCGGTGTCAACCGCGTCTCCTTGGGCGTGCAGTCGCTGCGCGACCGTGACCTCGTCGCGCTCGGCCGCCTGCACGATGCCGCGGGCGCGCGCACCGCCCTCGCGCTCGCGCACCGCACGTTCCCCCGCGTGTCCGCCGACCTCATCTACGCCCGCCCCGGGCAGTCCACCGCGGACTGGGCCGCCGAGCTCGCCGAGGCCCTCGACATCGCCGGCGAGCACCTGTCGCTCTACCAGCTCACCATCGAGCCGGAGACGCGCTACTTCGACCTCGCCGCCGCCGGCAAGCTCGTCGTCCCCGACGACGACGCCGCGGCCGACCTTTACGAGCTCACCCACGCGATGACGTCGGCCGCCGGCCTCCAGCGCTACGAGGTGTCGAACCACGCTCGCCCCGGCGGCGAGGCACGACACAACCTCGTCTACTGGCGCGGGGGCCGCTACATCGGCGCCGGACCCGGCGCCCACGGCCGCCTCGACATCGCCGGCGGGCGGACCGCGACGGCGACGCACCGCTCCCCTGAGGCCTGGCTCGCCGCGGTGGAGGCGGCCGGCCACGGCGTCGCGGCGCGCGAGCTGCTGACGGCCGAGGAGGCGGGCGACGAGCTGCTCGTCATGGGTCTGCGCCTTTCCGAGGGCATCGACGTCGCTGACCACGCGCGCCGCACCGGCCGACCCCTCGACGCCGAGCGCGTCGCTCGGCTCATCGACGCCGGGCTCCTCGTGCGCCGCGGGTCGCGCCTCGCCATCCCCGACACCGCGCGTCTGTTGACCAACCTCGTCGTGCGCGAGCTCGCGGCGTGACGACCGTCTGCTCGACCGAGGAGCTTGGCGCGGACCTGAAGCGCCTGTACCTCGACAACGACGGGATGTTCGCCCTCGCCCGCCCGGCGATCCTCGCCCGGCTGAAAGCAGCGCGGGCCGACGCCCTCGCCGCCTGCAAGGCGACACTCGACGCCACCAAGTCGGGCGTCGCAGCGGCACGGACGCTCGCGGCGGGGCAGGACGCCATCGTGCGCGCCCTCTACGACTTCGCGGCCGACTGCCTCTACCCGACGGCGAACCCGTCCGTCGCGGAGCGTCTCGCGGTCATCGCCACCGGCGGGTACGGCCGCGGCCTCCTCGCGCCGGGCTCGGACGTCGACCTGTTGTTCCTGTTCCCCTACAGGCCCACGCCGTGGACCGAGTCCATCGTCGAGACCATGCTCTACGTGCTGTGGGACCTCGGCCTGAAGGTCGGTCATGCGGCGCGCTCCATCGACGAGTGCGTGCGCCTCGCCCGTGCTGACACGACGATCCGCACTGCGCTCCTGGAGTGCCGGCGCATCTGCGGCGACGAGCTCCTCGCCGAGACGCTCTACCAGCGCTTCGACCAGGCGGTGGTGCGCGGCACGGGCAAGAAGTTCATCGCCGCCAAGCTCGCCGAGCGCGACGAGCGGCACCGCCGGCAGGGCCAAACGCGCTACCTCGTCGAGCCCAACGTGAAGGAGGGCAAGGGCGGCCTTCGCGACCTCAACACGTTGTTCTGGATCGCCAAGTACTTCTACCGGGTGCGCTCGGAGGCCGAGCTCGTGGAGCGCGGGGTGTTCAGCGCCAAGGACTACCGGCTGTTTCGCCGCTGCGACGACTTCCTTTGGTCGGTGCGGTGCCACATGCACCTCGTCACCGGCCGCGCCGAGGAGCGGCTGACGTTCGACCTTCAGCCGGAGATCGCCCAACGCCTGGGCTACACGCCGCGTCCGGGCCTCAGCGACGTCGAGCGCTTCATGAAGCACTACTTCCTGGTGGCCAAGGACGTCGGCGACCTCACGCGTATCCTGTGCGCCGGGCTCGAGGCTCAGCATGTTGTCGCCCCGATCGGACTGTCGCGCATGGTCCGCTCGTTGACCGGCAGCACGCCGCGCGTGCTGACGGCCGACTTCGCCATCGACGTCGACCGCATCGTGCTGAGGCGCCCCGAGGCCTTCCGCGACGATCCGGTCAACATGCTGCGGGTCTTCGAGCTCGCCGACGCGAACAACGTCCGTCCCCACCCGAACCTGTTGTTCGAGCTACGCCGCTCGCTGCGCCTCATCGATCACGAGGTGCGCATGGACGAGGAGGCGAACCGCATCTTTCTGAAGCTCCTCACCGAGGCGAGCGAGCCCGAGACGCTGCTCCGACTGATGAACGAGACCGGCGTGCTTGGTCAGTTCGTGCCGGACTTCGGTCGCGTCGTGGCGATGATGCAGTTCAACATGTACCACTCATACACGGTGGACGAGCACCTCATCCGCACCGTCGGGCAGCTCGCCAGGATCGAGCGCGGGGACGTGGAACGGACCCATCCCCTTGCCACCCACCTGATAGGGACGGTGCACAACCGTCGCGCCCTCTACGTGGCCGTGTTCCTGCACGACATCGCCAAGGGGCGGCCCAAGGACCACTCCCTCGAGGGTGCCCGCATCGCCCGCCGACTGTGCCCGCGCCTCGGCCTCACCGCAGCGGAGACCGAGCTCGTCGCCTGGCTCGTGGCCGAGCACCTCACGATGTCCATCACCGCCCAGTCCCGCGACCTGTCCGACGTGAAGACGATCGAGGACTTCGCCGCGAAGGTGCAGAGCTTCGAGCGGCTGAAGCTCCTTGAGGTGCTCACCGAGGCCGACATCGCCGCCGTCGGCCCCACCGTGTGGAACGGTTGGAAGAGCCAGCTCCTGCACACCTTGTTCGACGAGGCCGAGGCGGTCCTCGCCTCGCGCCACACGCGCCGCCCGCGCGAGCACCGCATCGCCGCCGCGAAGCAGGCCTTCGCTGAGGCGACGCCCGACCTCACGGCGACCCAGCGCACCCGTTGGATGGCCGAGCTCGGAGGTCCGTACTGGATCCGCGTGAAGACCGAGGACGCGGTGCGTCACGCGGTGTTGTGGGCCGGCGGCGACGCGCGCGGGCTCACCGTCGGCTGCCGCGTTTTGAAGTCCAGCGCAGTGACCGAGATGACCCTCATCGCGCCTGACGTGCCCCACCTCCTCGCGATCGTTGCTGCCGCCTGCGCGTCGACGCAGGCGAACGTCGTCTCGGCCGACATCTTCACCACCAGCGCCGACACCGCCCTCGACGTCTTCGCCATCCGGTCCCTTTCGGACGACCCGTTCGACGAGGAGGCCCGCGTGACGCGGATCGCCCGCATGGTGCGCGACGCGCTTGCCGGCGGGCCGCCGCCGGCAAGGCCGGTCGATCGTCGACCCCAGCCGGTTCGCCAGCGCGCGTTCACCCACCCGACGGACGTCATCGTCGCCAACGACTGGTCGGAGGGCTACACCGCCGTCGAGGTCTCCGGGCTCGACCGGCCAGCGCTGTTCCATGACCTCGCGGGCGCGCTCCTTGCGCTCGAGCTCAACGTACGCTCCGCCCAGCTCGCGACGTTCGGCGAGCGCGTGGTCGACGTGTTCTACGTCACGGGGCCGGGCGGCGGCCAGGTCACCCAGCTGGCGATGCAGAAGCGCATCATCGAGGCGCTCACCGACGCCTACGACCGTCCCGGGGACGCCGCTCCGTCCCCCCGCTCGGTGGCCTGACGAGCCCCATGCAGCTCGTGCGCAACTTCGCGACGGTGGGGGCCTTCACGGCCGCCTCGCGCGTCCTCGGCTTCGCACGCGACATCCTCGTCGCCGCGACGCTCGGCGCCGGGCCCATCGCCGACGCCTTCTTCGTCGCCTTCAAGCTCCCGAACCTGTTCCGCCGGCTGTTCGCCGAGGGGGCGTTCAACTCCGCGTTCGTGCCGCTCTTCGCCCGGGCCAGGGCGGAGGAGGGCGACGCCGGTGGGGAGGCGTTCGCCTCGGCGGTGCTCGCGTGGCTCCTCGCCGTCCTCCTCACGGTGACGGCGGCGGGGATGCTCGCGACGCCCGTCCTCGTCCTCGCCCTCGCCCCAGGCTTCGAGGCCGAGGACACGCTGTCGCTGACGACGCTCTACACGCGCATCTGCCTCCCCTACCTCGCAGCGATGTCCCTGGTCGCGTTCTTCTCCGGCATCCTCAACACGCTGAACCGCTTCGCCGTCGCGGCCTTCGCCCCCATCCTGCTCAACGTCGTCCTCATCACCGCGCTCGTCGCCGCCCAGGCGATGGGGCTCGCACCGGCCGCCGCCGCAGCGGTCCTGTCGGTCGGCGTGTTCGTCGCGGGGGTGTTGCAGGCGCTCCTCCTCTGGCGCGCCGTGGCGCGCGCTGACGTGCGGCTGACGCTCGCCCGCCCACGCCCCTCACCGCGGCTGAAGCGCCTCCTGCTGCTCGGCCTCCCGGGCGTCGCCGCCGGCGGCATCACGCAGATCAACATCGTCGTCGGCACCATCGTCGCCTCGTACTGGCCGGGCGCCGTCTCCCACCTCTACTACGCCGACCGGCTCTACCAGCTCCCCCTCGGCGTCGTCGGGATCGCCATCGGTGTCGCGCTCCTGCCGGACCTGTCGCGGCGCCTCAGGGCTGGCGACGTGGGCGGCGCGCTGTGGACGCAGAACCGCGCGCTGGAGTTCGCGCTGATGCTCACGCTGCCGGCCGCCGCGGCGCTCATCGTCGTCCCCTTCGAGATCGTGGTGACCCTGTTCGAGCGCGGCGAGTACGGCCGGGACGACGCGGCGATGACCGCCGCTGCCCTGTCGGCGTACGGCTTCGGCCTTCCGGCGTTCGTCCTCATCAAGGTGTTCTCCCCGAGCTACTTCGCCCGGGAAGACACCGCGACGCCGATGGCCTTCGCCGGCATCTCCATGGTGGTGAACGTCGCCGGCTCCATCGGCCTCGCGCTGCTCCTCGCCGAGGACGGGCTCGCCCACGTGGGCATCGCCGCGGCGACCTCGCTCGCAGGATGGGTCAACGCGCTCCTCCTGTTCGTCGGCCTCGTGCGCCGCGGCGACTTCCGACCGGACGCGACGCTCGGCTGGCGCGCCCTCGGCTTCCTCGCCGCGTCCCTCGCGCTGATGATCGCGGCCGCCCTCATCGCCCAGGGGCTCGACGCCTGGTTCTTCGCCTCGGGGACGCTGACCGCGACGCTCGCGCTCGGGCTCCTCGTCGCAGGCTCCGTCGCCATCTTCGCCGTCGTCTGCGAGGTGTCCGGCGCCATGGGGGTGCGCGACCTCATCCGCGCGTTTCGGCGAGGCTGACTGGCTCGCCCGTGCGGTTGCGGTTGCCGTCGGCGAAGGCCACGCTCGCCTTGCCCGCGCGGGTCGAGCGGACTGGAGCATCCTGGGTTTCTCAGACCCAGATAAGATGCTCTAGCTCCTTAATTGAGAGCGGTCTTCTTGGGGTTAGGTGGTTCCACCTAACCTCAAACCGCTCTAGACGGCACGGGCCTCTGTGACACGACGAGCCCATGGCCTTCACCCCACGCGTCTTCTCCGGTGTCCAGCCCACCGGCAGCCTCCACCTCGGCAACTACCTCGGCGCGGTGCGCCGGTTCGTCGCCATGCAGGACGAGGCCCCGTGCCTGTTCTGCGTCGTCGACCTCCACGCCATCACGGTCTGGCAGGAGCCCGACGAGCTCGCCCGCGCGACGCGGCACGTCACCGCCGCGTTCCTCGCTGCGGGCATCGATCCGGCGCGCTCCATCGTGTTCAACCAGAGCCGCGTCGCCGCCCACGCCGAGCTCGCCTGGATCTTCAACTGCGTCGCGCGCATGGGCTGGCTGAGCCGCATGACGCAGTTCAAGGAGAAGGCCGGCCGCGACCGCGAGAACGCCTCCGTCGGGCTGTTCGCCTACCCGAACCTCATGGCGGCCGACATCCTCGCCTACCAGGCGACGCACGTGCCCGTGGGCGAGGATCAGAAGCAGCACCTGGAGCTCGCCCGCGACATCGCGCAGAAGTTCAACTTCGACTACGCGGAGCGGCTCGCCGCGCTCGGCTACGGCGAGGAGGGCCTGTTCCCCCTGACCGAGCCGATCATCCAGGGTCCCGCGACGCGCGTCATGAGCCTGCGCGACGGGGCGAAGAAGATGTCGAAGTCCGACCCGTCGGACGCCTCGCGGATCAACCTCACCGACGACGCGGACGCCATCGCCCAGAAGGTGAGGAAGGCCAAGACCGACCCCGAGCCGCTCCCCTCCGACCCGAAGGGGCTGGAGGGCCGCCCCGAAGCGGACAACCTCGTCGGCATCTACGCCGCGCTCGCAGGCACCACCAAGGAAACGGTCCTCACCGAGCACGGCGGCGCGATGTTCTCCGCCTTCAAGCCGGCGCTCGCCGACCTCGCGGTGTCTGTGCTCGCCCCGATGAACGACGCGATGGTGCGCCTCCTTGCCGACGAGGGGCACCTCCACGCCGTCCTCGCCCAGGGCGCCGAGCGCGCAGCGGAGATTGCGGGTCCGGTGCTGCGCGACGCGAAGCGCGTGGTGGGCTTCGTCGCCTGACCGATCTTCGCCTGGTCGAGGCGATCGGAGCGCGCTGCGGCTCGGTGCGCCGGACGCTAGAGCGGATGGTCGCCCGGTCGGTCTGCCTGAGCCACGCCGCTAGCGGCGGGTCGGCTCGGCCGAAGGCTCCAACCCTGGCCCGACACACACAGCTGATGCCGGGGCGGTCCTGCGAGGCGACGATGAGGACTCGCGGACGTCACGCCGTTGCAGGGGTCACCGTTGCTCGCACCTCGCGGATGGGAGCTCGGGCAGCACGACGAGCGATCCATCCGAGCGTTGCGCGATCGAGGCGCGGATGTCCGGCGCATCGGGGCGTCCGGCGTGTCCGGATCGCGCGGCGCATCTGTCATGGCGTTGGCGCTCCTGCTGCTTGGGTGGGCGGGCGGGGCCGGAAGTGCAGCGACGTCGGGGTATCTCAACGATCGGGCTCGCAACGTCTCAAGCGCTGCCGCGGCGCTTGGCGCGCAGGCGCACGTAGAGCGCACCGTCGCCGCCATGGGACGGGTGCGCCGGGCCGAAGCCGACGACGTGACGCGCGAGGTCCCGGGCGGCGAGCCAGTGCGGCACGGAGCGGCGCAGGATGCCGCGGCCCTCCGCCTCGCCCTGTCCCTTGCCGGTGATCACGAGCACCAGGCGCCGGTCGAGGTCGGTCGAGGCGGCAAGGAAGCGGCGCAGCGCGGCGTGTGCCTCCTCCTGGGTCAGCCCGTGGAGGTCGAGCCGACCGTCGATGGCGACGCCGCCCCGCGCGACCTTGCGCCGTGTCTTGCGGTCGAGGTCGCCGACGGTGCGGGCGCGGACGGGCCGCTTCGCCGCCACCGGCTGTACTGGAGGATCGCTGGCAGCCGTGGCCGCCTCGGGCGCCATCGGCGCCTCCGCAGCCGCCTCGATGGCAGGCAAGGACGCGGCCTGCCGCAACGGTGCCACGGTGCGGGCGACCTTCTCCCAGAGCGCGCGCTCCTCCTCTCGCAGCGGGCGGCGCCTCATGGCGCCACGCCCCTCGGCAGGAGGAGCGTGAACGTCGCCGGCGCCTTCAGCTCGCCGGCGATCTCGCCGGCCTCCGCGCCCGAGCCGATGAAGAGGTCGCCGCGGGCGGGACCGACGATGGCCGAGCCGGTGTCCTCGGCGATGGTGACGCCGTGGTGCTCGCCCCGCCGCGGCAGGATCGTCTCAAGGTAGACGGGCGTCCCGAGGCGGACGTGCGCGCGGTCCACCGCGAGGCTGCGGTAGGGCGTCAGGGGCACGCCGCCGGCCGCGATGGCGCCACGGTCGTCCGGCACGCCCTCCCGCTCGCGGAAGAAGACGAAGGACGGGTTCGCTGCGAGCGTCTCGTCCACGATCTCCGGATGCGCCTTGAGGACGGCGCGGATCGTCTGCATCGTCGCGCCCCCCTCGGGGAGCCATCCGCGGTCGATGAGGACGCGGCCTATGGCGACGTAGGGGTGCCCTGTCTTGCCGTGGTAGGAGATGCGTGCCGTGGAGCCGTCCTCGAACACGAGGCGCGCCGAGCCCTGCACCTGGGCGAAGAACGCGTCGACGGGATCCTCCACGAAGGCGAGCTCCAGCCCCCGACCCTCGAGCGCGCCGGCGACGATGGCGCTGCGGTCGTGGTAGGGGACCGTCGTCCCGTCGACGGCGCGGCGGGCGAAGGTGCCGTCTCCCGGAAGATCCGCGCGTCCGGGGTGGACCCGCACCAGGTCGTCGGGACGCCGGTAGATCGGATGCCGAAACGACCCATGCGGGGTACGCGAGGCAGGGATCGAGGGCTCGTAGTACCCGGTGAGGAAGCCGCGGACCCCGACGCGCCAGGGCACGAAGTGCGCTGCGACGAAGTCCGCCGCCGCCGCGGCGCGCGCGGCGATGGCCGGGGCGATGCTCGGGAGCCACGGCGCCTGCGCCGGGCGAGCGGCAATGTCAGGCGCGAGGTGCGGGGCAATCCCCGCAAGGAGAGCAGCGGCTTCCGCGTCGTCCCAGCCGGCAAGGGCGGAGAAGGGGACCGCCCAGTACGGCGGCGTCTCGCTGCCGGCCATCGACGAGGCTCACGAGGCGGCGGGGGTGGCGGAGGGGGAACGCTGCATCACGGAGCGAGCCAAGCAGTGCCGGCGAGCTCGAAACGACACCTCACCCACGGTGCTAGGGCCGAGTGCTGCGGAGCGCTGGGCCCGCCCGCCAGAGGACGGACCCACCGGTATCACCTCAGGCCGACTCGGTGGCGACGAGGACCCAGTTCGGGCTGTCCGCATCGGTGCGCCGCTCGAAGGTCCATACGTCAACCACGTCGGTCACCTTGTTGGGATCGCCGTCGATGAGCGCGCTGTCCTTGTCGTACGTTGCCGAGATCATCTGGCTGTCGATCCGCGTCGTCACCCGCGCGATGTGGCCCTTCAGCGAGGCGTCGGTGATGGCGATCTTGTCGATGCCGATGAGCGTCGTCGACATCGTCTGGCCGGCCTCCTCACGGGCGGCGATGGCCGCGCCGAAGCCGTCGAGCACCTCGGGGGACAGCAGCGGCGCCAGCGTGTCCCTATCGCCGTTCGCGAAGGCGGTGACGATCATCTCGTAGGCCATCTGCGCGCCCGACAGGAACTGCTTCGGCTCGAATGATGGATCAGCCGCGACGATCTCGTGCAGCGCCTCGTAGAGCGGTGTGCCCTTGGCGGCGACCGGGGTGAGCCGCTGCTCCACGTCGGCGGGGACGCCCCCGCTGGCGCGCTCCGCGGGAGTCTGCCGCGGCAGGGTCAGGACGTTGTCGGCGCTTCGCTGACCGTCGTTGCCCGATCGCGCCGCGTAGGGGTCGTACGGTCGCCGCTCGTTGCCGGTGCGCCGGCCGAGCACGCTGCGCAGGCGCAGGAAGATCGCCACCGCGAGGGCGAGGATCATCAGGTTGTAGATGTCGAAGAATTCACTCATCCGCGGCTACCTGTCAGCTCGGCCCGAGGTGCGACGGTCGCACCCGCGCAGCAAATGCTGCGAACGCGCGGCCGGTGACCCGCCTCGGCTCACATAAGACGTTGCGCTCCGGCGTACAGGCCTCGATCCCGGTCGGTGCGCTGCAAGCGTAGCGAAGTCGGGCCGTCCGGTCCATGCCGCCCGGCTGAAATCGGCCGGCACCACCCCCATATGCCTAGCCTCGTGCAAGCCGAGGCGTCGTCGTGATCCGCACCGTCCTGTTCCTGCTCCTTGTCCTTGTTCCAATCGCCGAGATCGCGGTCTTCCTGGCGGTCGGCTCGCAGATCGGCACCTTGGCGACGCTCGGCATCATCGTCGCGACGGCGATCGTCGGCGCCATCTTGCTCCGGCGGCAGGGGCTGTCGGCGCTGGCGCGGCTGCAGTCGGACCTACGCTCGGGCCGGGTGCCGGCAGCGGCGATCGGTCACGCGATCGCAGTCGCCGTCGCCGGGGTGCTGCTGCTGACGCCGGGCTTCATCACGGACACCGTAGGCCTCCTCCTGTTCGTGCCTGCCGTCCGCGCGTCGTTCTGGCGACGCCTCGCGGGGTCGGCAAAGCTGCGCGTTCACCCAGGGTCTGCCCCCCGAGGCGGCCCAAGATCCCGCTCCGACACGGGGCGTACCATCGACCTCGAGGCGACCGAGGTCCGGACCGAGGATCCGTCCTCGCCCTGGCGCGACGGCCAGCGATAGCCGGCGTTCGGCCGGCCACGCACTAGGCGGGCCGGCCTTGAGGTGTTAGCCAGCGCCGAACCGGGCCTTGCGCCGCAGTGCACTCAACATTGGAGCGGTCGACAGGATGAGCGACGCCACCGCAGGATCGCCGGAGGGGCAGTCCGGCCAGCAGCAACCCACCGTCCGAGTCCTCGCCCAGTACGTCAAGGACCTGTCGTTCGAGAACCCTCGCGCACCGATCTCGCTGCAGAAGAGGGACAACACGCCGCCCATCAACATCGGCGTCAACGTCGGCGCCCGCGGGCTCGCGGAGAACGACTACGAGGTCACCCTGACCCTCGAGGCGAAGGCCGGCGAGGGTGAGCAGGCGAACTTCCAGGTCGAGCTGCAGTACGCCGGCGTGGTGCGTGTCGCGGGCATGAAGCCGGAGCACGTCCAGCCCTTCCTCCTCATCGAGGGTCCGCGCCTGCTGTTCCCGTTCGCCCGGCAGATCATGGCCGACGCGGTGCGCAACGGCGGCTTCCCACCGCTGATGATCGACCCCATCGACTTCGTTGCGCTCTACCGTCGCAACCTTGAGCGTGCGCAGAAGCAGCAGGCCGAGCAGACCGCGGTGAACTGACCGTATCGCCCGTCCGACCGGACGCATCGAGCCGGCGCAGGACCGCCCTCGGCATTCCCCAGCGGCTAAGGCCTGGTCGCGCCGGACGCAGGCGTCGCAGGGCTACTCCGCAGCCATGACCGCCATGTTTGGGGTCCCCACGTCCTTGGTGGTGCAGGGGGTCCGCCAAAGGGTCGGCCATAGGGGATCCACAAGGGTCGCCACGAACGCGGCGTGTGCGGCGCGCTGCGCGTCGGTGAGCCGCGGTGCGAGCGGTGTCGGGCGCGGACCGTGGCGCGCCCTGCCGCCGACGACGGTGTCGCCGGCCGCGCCCCTGCCGAGCACGAACGTCGCTTGGCGCCCCCCCGAGAGCTCGAGGTAGACCTCGGCGAGGAGCTCGGCATCGAGCAGCGCACCGTGCTTGGTGCGACGCGAGGCGTCGATGCCGTAGCGCGTGCAAAGGGCGTCCAACGAGTTCGCCCCGCCGTGCTTGCGACGCGCGATGGCGAGCGTATCCACCACGCGGTGCGGCGCGATGGCGGGCCGTCCGCAGCGGCTGAGCTCGTGGTTGAGGAAGGCGACGTCGAACGAGGCGTTGTGCGCGACGACTCTGTCGGCGCCGACGAAGGCGCAGAACTCCTCGGCGACGTCCCCAAACTGTGGGTGGTCCTTCAGGAACGCCGCGGACAGCCCGTGCACGCGGAAGGCGTCGTCCGGCATGTCCCGCTCGGGGTTGATGTAACGATGGAAGACGTTGCCTGTGGGGATCGCGTTCAGCACCTCGACCGCGCCGATCTCCACGACGCGGTCGCCGGACGCTGGGTCGAGCCCCGTGGTCTCGGTGTCGAGGACGATCTCGCGCAAGCCCGGTCCCCCGATGAACTGCCAGCTGATGTGCCACAGCGCACGCGCGCTCGCACCCCGTCGCGGGCGACTATCCAAGCCCCAGGAAGGCTCGGCGCACGGCTTCCACCTGTCGAGCCGCGTCGTCGACGCCCCGCGAGGTGTCGATGACGCAGTGCGCCCTCGCCCGCTTCTCAGCGTCCGGCGCCTGCTTGGCGAGGATCGCGGCGAGCCTCTCCTCGGTCATGCCGGAACGGGCGAGCACCCGCGCATGCTGCACGTCGGCGGGCGCGCTCACGACGACGACGGCGTCCACGGCACGGTCGCGTCCGGTCTCGAACAGCAGCGGGATGTCGAGGATCGCGAGGCGCGCCCGCGCCTCCCGTGCGGCGGCGAGGAAGGCGTCCTGCTCGAGCCGCACGAGCGGGTGGACGATCGCCTCCAGCCGAGCCATGGCCTCCGCGTCGCTTACAACCCGCTCGCCGAGGCGCGCCCTGTCGACGGCGCCGCAGACGACGACCCCTGGGAAGGCATCGCCGACGGGCTCGACGGCCGCTCCGCCCACCGCGTAGAGCCGGTGGACCGCCGCGTCCGCGTCGTAGACCGGATCGCCCGCCGTGCGGAACAGGGCGGCGGTGGTCGACTTGCCCATGCCGATGGAGCCCGTCAGCCCGACGACCTTCACAGCGTGGCCTCGACTGTGCGCCGCAGCTCCCCATCGACCTCCGGCACGACGCCGAACCATCGCTCGAACCCGACGCGGGCCTGGTGGAGCAGCATGCCGAGCCCATCGACGGTGGCGTGGCCCCGCGCCGCGGCCGCCTCGAGGAGCGGCGTCGCGAGCGGGTTATAGACGATGTCGGCGACCACCGCGTGGGAGGGCAATGGCGCCAGGTCGAGCTCCAGCGGCTCGGCGCCGGTCATCCCGAGTGAGGTCGCGTTCACGAAGACGTCCGCCTCGTCGAGCGCACCGCCGAGGGATCCCCAAGGGACGCTCGTGCCGCCGATCCGGTCGGCCAGCGCGTCGGCGCGCGCGGCGGTCCGGTTGGCGACCGCGACCGCCATCCCCGCGGCGGCGAGGGCGTCGGCCACCGCGATGGCGGCGCCACCGGCGCCCAGCACCAGCGCGCGCCGCCCGTCGCGCCAACGCGGGGCGCCCTGGTCGAGGCTAGCGAGAAATCCCGCGCCGTCGCTGGAGGTCCCGGCGAGCACGCCGTCCTCACGCCAGACCGTGTTCACCGAGCCGAGCCGCGTCGCCACCGGGTCGCACGCCACGCACGCCGCCGCCGCGACCTTGTGCGGCGCGGTGACGTTGACGCCGGCAAGCCCCGCGCCCGGCAGATCGGCGAGGAAGCGCTCCACGGCGCCCGGTTCCACCGGCAGGAGGTCGTAGCGCGCGTCGATGCCGTGGCGCGCGAACCAGTGCGCGAAGATCACCGGCGAGCGCGAGTGGGTAACCGGCCAGCCGATCAGCCCGACCCTCACCGTCACGAGAACTCCTCGGTGAGGTTGGAGCCGTAGCGACGGTCGGTGAGGAGGGCGACGATGGCGGCCGCCGTCTCCTCGATGGAGCGCCGCGTCACATCGATGAGCGGCCAGCCATTCTCCGCGCACAGCTTGCGGGCGTAGGTGACCTCCTTGGCCACGAGTTGGCGGTTCACGTAGGAGGACTGGCGCTTGTCCTCGCTCATCGCAAGCAGCCGGTTCTCGCGCAGCGCGACGATGCGTTCGGGCGAGGCGGTCAGTCCGACGATCAGCGCCCGGCGTGCCTCGAACAGGCGCCTTGGCACCACAAGCTCCGGAACGAGCGGTAGGTTCGTCGCCCGAACGCCGCGGTGGGCGAGGTAGATCGAGGTCGGCGTCTTGGACGTCCGTGAGACGCCGACGAGCACGACGTCGGCGTCGTCGATGTTGTCGGGCAGCGCACCGTCGTCGTGGCGCATGGCGAAGTTGAGCGCCTCGATGCGGCGGAAGTAGCCGGCATCGAGCTCGTGCTGGGCGCCGACGCGCGTCGCCTTCTGCACGTTGAGGTAGGATTGGAACACGGCGACCAACGGGTCGAGCACGTCGATGCAAGGCAGGCCGAGCTCGTTGCACGTCATCTGCAGCCTCCCCAGGATGTCCGGGTCGACCAGGGTGAACATGACGATCCCCGGCGCGTCCTCGATCTCGGCGAGCACGCGGTCGAGCTGCCGGTCAGAGCGCACCAGCGGGTAGACGTGCTCGATGGCCTCCACGTCGTCGTACCTTGCGACCGCGGCGCGCGTCGCCGTCATCAGCGTCTCGCCGGTGGAGTCGGAGACGAGGTGGACGTGCACGAATGTGCGTTTGCGGTTCAACGGCTCGGCCTTCGCTTGGGGACCAGCGTGGAACAACTGGTGGCCCCGGCGCGTCGCTGGCGCAACCCTGTGGATGGCGTTGGTCGCCCTCCCCAATCGCATCCACCGATGCCCCCGTGTGGACCGCCGATGGACCACGACGTACTAGGCCGCCGTCCGTCCGCGTTGTGCCGCGACCATGCACAGCCCGGCGGCGACCTCCGCCGGGCGCGAGCGCGGGGCACGGCGCGGCGATCGGCGGGTCTTGCGGACCTTGGGCCCGGCGTGTGAACACAGCGGGCGATCGTCGTGCACCGTGCGCGTTGATTGACCGGCGGCGGTGCATACGAGGTTCGTCCCCGCGACCCGTCGGCCAACATCATCATCAACCCTTATCTATAAGAATCTGATCGTTCGATGGACACGGCCGCCCCCGTCCCCTCCGACCTTGTGCGAGCCTTGCGCGGCGAGGTCGTCCGACCCGCACCAGTTTGGTTCATGCGGCAGGCGGGGCGCTACCTTCCCGAGTACCGCGAGCTGCGCACCCAGGCCCCGTCCTTCCTCGACTTCTGCTACACGCCGGAGCTTGCCCTGGAGGCGACGCTGCAGCCGATGCGGCGGTACGCGTTCGATGCCTCCATCATCTTTTCCGACATCCTCGTCCTGCCCCACGCGCTGGGTCAGGACGTCTGGTTCGTGGAGGGGGAGGGGCCGAGGCTCACGCCCCTCACCGACGCGGGCGCGCTCTCGTTCGATGGCTTCGAGGCGCACCTCGCCCCGGTGTACGAGGCGGTGCGCCGCATGCGGGCCGCGCTGGGGCGGGACAAGGCGCTGTTCGGGTTCTGCGGCGCGCCGTGGACGCTCGCGACCTACATGGTCGCCGGCCGCGGCGGCGGCGAGCAGTGGCCGGCGCGCAAGCTCGCGGCTGCGGATCCTGACCGCTTTGCCGCGCTGATCGACGTCCTCGTCGAGGCCGCGACCCGCCACCTCGTGGCCCAGGCCCACGCCGGCGCCGACGCGCTGCAGATCTTCGATTCCTGGGCGAGCGCGCTCGACGAGCCGGGGCTCGCGCGGTGGTCCATCGCCCCCATCGCGCGCATCGTGGAGGGCGTGCGCGCCGCGGCTCCCGGGGTGCCCATCGTCGGCTTCGCGCGCGGCGCGGCGGCCTCGGTGGAGGCGTTCGCGCGGGGCACCGGCGTCGATGGCGTGTCGCTCGACTGGACCGCGCCCATGGAGCTCGCCCGCCGCGTCCAGGCGAGCGGCGTGTGCGTCCAGGGCAACCTCGAGCCCGCGCGGCTCGCCGCTGGCGGCGACGGGCTTGACGCCGCGGTCGACCACATCTGCCACGCCCTGCGCGACGGTCCGTTCGTGTTCAACCTCGGCCACGGCATCTCGCTGGAGACGCCGGTCGACCACGTCACCCGCGTCATCGAGCGGGTGAAGACGGCGACCGCCTGAGCGTGCTGTACCTCTGGCTGAAGGCGTTCCACGTCGTGTCCATCATCGCGTGGATGGCGGCGCTGCTCTACCTGCCACGCCTGATGGTGTACCACGCGCAAGCGGAGGCGGGTTCGCCGCAGTCGGACACGTTCAAGGTCATGGAGCGGCGCCTGCTGCGGGCGATCGCGACGCCGGCGATGATCGCGGCGTGGGGGCTCGGCGTCACCCTCGCCACGATCACGAACGCCTGGTCGAGCCCTTGGCTGCATGCCAAGCTCGTCGGGGTCGCGGGGCTGACGGCGATGCACATGGCGATGGCGCGGTGGGTGCGCACGTTCGCGAGCGACGCCAACCGCCGCAGCCCGCGGTTCTACAGGATCGCCAACGAAGTCCCCACGCTACTCATGGTCGTTGTGGTGATCTTGGTGATTGTGAAGCCGATCTAAGCTTCCTTCCTGCATCGGCCCGAGCGGACCCTTGCGAAACGAACCCGTTGCCTGTACATTGCGTGTGTTCCGGACGTCGGTTCACACCTTCGAGCGCAGCGTTCCACCTCGTTGCGGGGCTCCTGCCCGACCGGACATGTTCCCTCGACCCCTCCCTTCGAACCTTGCGGCGTCCGATGTCCGTCATCCAGGACAACCCCATGCAGATGAAACTCCTTGAGCTCAAGACCAAGACCCCCGGCGACCTCATTGCGTTCGCCGAGGAGCATGAGGTCGAGAACGCGTCGACCCTGCGCAAGCAGGAGTTGATGTTCGGCATCCTGAAGCAGCTCGCGGACAAGGACGTGGAGATCATCGGCGAGGGCGTGGTCGAGGTGCTGCAGGACGGCTTCGGCTTCCTGCGCTCGCCCGACGCGAACTACCTGCCGGGACCTGACGACATCTACGTCTCGCCCTCGCAGATCCGCCGCTTCTCGCTGCGCACTGGCGACACCGTCGAGGGGCAGATCCGCTCGCCGAAGGAGGGCGAGCGCTACTTCGCGCTCCTTAAGGTGAACACGATCAACTTCGAGGAGCCGGAAGCGGCGCGGCACAAGATCCACTTCGACAACCTCACCCCGCTCTACCCCGAGGAGCGCTTCCACATGGAGGTGGAGGGGCCGCCGTCGAAGGACTTCTCCGGCCGCATCATCGACCTCGTGGTGCCGCTCGGGAAGGGTCAGCGCGGCCTCATCGTGGCGCCGCCGCGCACCGGCAAGACGGTGCTGCTGCAGAACATCGCGAAGTCGATCACCGCGAACCACCCGGACTGCTACCTCATCGTGCTCCTCATCGACGAGCGACCGGAGGAGGTGACGGACATGCAGCGCTCGGTGCGCGGCGAGGTGGTCTCCTCCACCTTCGACGAGCCTGCCCAGCGCCACGTCGCCGTCGCCGAGATGGTGATCGAGAAGGCCAAGCGCCTCGTCGAGCACGGCCGGGACGTGGTGATCCTGCTCGACTCGATCACCCGCCTCGGACGCGCGTACAACACCACGGTGCCCTCCTCGGGCAAGGTGCTGACCGGCGGCGTGGACGCCAACGCGCTGCAGCGGCCCAAGCGCTTCTTCGGCGCGGCGCGCAACATCGAGGAGGGCGGCTCGCTCTCCATCATCGCCACCGCGCTGATCGACACGGGCTCGCGCATGGACGAGGTGATCTTCGAGGAGTTCAAGGGCACCGGCAACTCGGAGATCATCCTCGACCGCAAGATCTCCGACCGCCGGGTGTGGCCGTCCATCGACATCCAGCGCTCCGGCACCCGCAAGGAGGAGCTTCTGGTGCGCAAGGACGACCTCAAGAAGGTCTACGTGCTGCGCCGGATCCTCAACCCCATGGGCTCGGTGGACGCCATCGAGTTCCTGCTCGACAAGCTGCGCCAGACCAAGAACAACTCCGAGTTCTTCGACTCCATGAACACCTAGCGTCGCCGGGGCGATCGAAGCGACCGAGGTCAGGCGGCGACCGAGCTCCATCGGTGCTGCCGCGCCAGGCGGTCGGCGAGCCGAAGGGTCATGCCGACGAGGGTCATCGTCGGGTTCGCGGTGCCGCCGCACGGGAACGCGCTCGTCGCCGCCACGGACAGTCCGTCGACGCCCCACACCGCGAGCGAACCGTCGACGACGCCGCCCGTCGCGCTCGTCGCCATGCGCGTCGTGCCGACAGGGTGGAAGATGTCGTCCGCCCCGCCGAGGTGCTCTAGGGTGAGCGCGCGTGGTGCGACCGGCCAGGCGAGCCGGCCGTAAGCGCCGAGCGCGGTGGCCCAGTAGGCGTCGAAGGCGCTCGCCATGGCGCGGAAGGTTCTGGCGTCCGCCTCGCGCACGGCCCAAGCGACGTGGGCACGCGGCACCCCCAACGCGTCGAGCTGGCGGGATAGCGTGATGGCGTTGTGCGTGGATGGGGTCTGCTCGGCGACGAGGTGGACGTCGTAGGCTGCGGGGCGCGGCCAGCAGAGCCGCCGTCGCCCGTAGCGCCACGTGGCGAGCCGCGCGAGGTAGGGCACGTCGCGCAGCGTCCGCAGCGCCGCCCCCGCGTCCGGCCGCCCTTGCTGGAGCGAGCGAAGGAGGTCGCGCACGGCGTCGAACCCGGTCGGCTGAAGCGCACGGGGAGCGATGTGGACGAAGCCGCCAGCGACCCCGTCTCGCGACCGTGCCTGGGGCGACAGCTCGAAGCGCAGGCTGCGCATGGTGCCGCGGTCGAAGCGGAAGCCGGCAAGCCGGTTGAGCGCCGACGGGCAGGGGGTGACGACGTGCGCGAGGGGGAGCGAGACGTGGTCCTGCAGCGCGCGGCCGAGGTGCGGGCTCGCGAGTCGACCCTCGCTCTGTCGCTCGAGGTACAGGAGGAGCCGCGTCGTCTCGATGGCACCGGCGCACAGGACCGTGTCCGGCGCGTGCACCGTCAACGCCTCGCCGCCCACGTGCCTTGCCTCGAGCCCTGCGATGCGCCCCGCCGACCGGTCGATGCGCAAGCCGGTGACGGTGGCGTTCAGCCAGACCGCGAGCGCCGGGCTGGCGACGTCGGCCGACAGGAGCGTCGCGACGTTGCGTCGGCGGAACGTCGGCCACTTCGCCTCGCGGGGCAGGAAGTCGCACCCGTCGCCGGCATCCCCCAAGGGGCGCGCCTCGTAGGGACCGGGGGCGAGGCCGAACAGCGCCTCGGCTTGGGCGAGCCACGGCGCGAGCTCGTCGTATCCCACGGGCCAGGCGGGGACCCCGAGCTCCGGCCGTGGGCCGAGGTCCTCCGGCAGGAACGGCAGGAGCGCGCCGCCCCAGCGCGTGGAGGTGCCACCGAGCCCGCGGCGGCGTCCGAGCTCGGCCCCGCGATAGGGCGCGCCGTCGCTCTCCACCGCGTTGAGCGGGTGGGCCTCGTCGCCTCCTCGTCCGCCGCTCTCCACGACGACCGTGGATAGCCCCGCCCGCGCGAGGCGCGTCGCGAGGACGAGACCCGCGATCCCCGCGCCGACGACGGCGACGTCGGCGACGAGAGTGACGGGACCGTCCGCGTCGGCGAGGTCGTGCAGCATCAGGACAGGAGGCCGCGAAGGTGCGCCGGCCTGGTCGTCGAGACGAGGACGACGCCGTGCGACCGGCGGTCGAGCGCCATGCGCAGGCGCGCCCGCGCGTCGGCCTCGCCGACGTTTGCTTGGCGACGGGACTGCGGAGCGCGCGAGACCGCGCCGTACGTGACGTCCGGCACGCGCGCCTCGGTCCACTCGTCCTCGCCGGTCTGCAGCACGAAGGAGGGCGGCGCGTGGCCCAGCAGCTCGAGCGCGGGCGCGTAGGCCCCTGAGACCCCGGCCGCGCGGATCTTGCCCTCTGCGATCATCGCCTCGTACGCGCCGAACACGGCCGCAGGGTCCGCCATCGCGGAAGGGTCCGGCTCGTGCAGGAGGTGGACGTCGATCACCTCACGGCGCAGCCGCCGGAGCGAGGCCTCCACCGAGCGCCGCAGGGTGGCAGGCGTCAGCCACAGCGGGCGGCTGCCGCCCCTCGCCCGGTTCGCCGCCGCACGGGCGAGGAGCGCGGGCCGCACCAAGGGTCCCGGCAACGCGCCGATCCAGGGCGAGGCGCTGATGCCGTGCTTGGCGACGACGATGCAGTCCCTGCGCGATGCCGCGAAGGCGCCGAGCGCGCGCTCGGCGAGCCCGTGCCCGTACACGGGAGCCGTGTCGAAGTGCCTGATGCCCGCCTCGTAGGCAGCGCACAGGACGCGCTCGCGGCCGGCAGCGTCCCTCGCGTAGTGCAGGCGCGACGTGCCGAAGCCGACGCGCGTGGTGGCGAGCCCTGCGATCGTCGTGCCACCCACGGTCACGGCGCGGCCCGGCCCTCGCGGTGGACGAGGCGGTGGGCCGCGATGGGGCCCGACCCCTTCATGACGCGCTCCGACACCACGCGGGCGGGGTTGCCAGCGACCACCGCGTGCGGCGGAACCGAGCGCACGACGACCGCGCGTGCGCCGACGACCGCTCCGTCGCCGAGGATGACGCCGGGACCGAGGAACGCCTCGGCCGCGACCCAGGCGCCGCGGCCGACGATGATGCGGGCCGCCACCAGCGCGAAGTCCGGGCTGCGGAAGTCGTGGCTCGCCGTGCACAGCGAGGCGTCCTGGCTGACGGTGCAGTCCTCGAGGAGGAGGATGGGGGCCACGTTGTAGATCTTCACCCGCGCGCCGATGGCGCTGTGCGCGCGCATCTCGAGGTGCCAGGGGGCGTAGATGCGGGCCGACGGGTAGGGCTTCGCGGTGCCGGCGACCTTGGCACCGAAGGCGCGCAGCATGAGCCGCCGCACGCCGAAGAGCGGCCTCGGGACGTGGCGGTAGAGCGCCGCGTCCACGATGCCCCAAACCGCGCGGCGCAGCTTGTCGCCCCGCGAGGGGTGCGGCATCGAGACGAGGCGCTCGGGACGCGGAAGCCGGTCCGCCCAAGGTGCCGGGGGCGGACCGTCACGGCGCGTGGCGAGGGGGGTGCGCGGCGTCATTGTGAGGCCGGTGGGCGTCCGTTGCGCCGGTCGAGCACCGACGGCAGGCGCACGCTCGTGCGATGGTCCGTCATCCAGGCCCATGCGCTCTCGATCATCGTCGGCAGCGTCGAGCGGCCGGGCGTCCAGCCCAGCAGCTCGCGCGCGGCGCTGGCGTCGGCGGCGAGCGTCGGCGGATCGCCGGGCCGCCGTTCTGCCACGCGCACGGGGACGTCGCGTCCGGTCACCGCGCTCGCCGCCTCGATCACCTCGCGCACAGAGAAGCCATGCCCCGTGCCGAGGTTGAGCGACTTCCGCTGCGATGGCTCGATGATGTCCATCGCCGTGACGTGCGCCGCAGCGATGTCGGCGACGTGGATGTAGTCGCGCACGCACGTCCCGTCGGCGGTGTCGTAGTCGTCGCCGAGGATGGAGATGTGGGGGATCTCGCCCGCCGCCGCCTTCAGGACCAGCGGGATGAGGTGCGTCTCGGGGTCATGCTCCTCGCCGAGTTCACCCTCGTGGTCGCTCCCGCCAACGTTGAAGTAGCGCAGCGCCACCGACCCGAGGCCGAAGGCGCGCGCGTAGTCCGCCAGGATGTGCTCCACCGCGAGCTTCGACTGCCCGTAGGGGTTGATCGGCGCGGTGGGCGATCCCTCGGTGATCGGCATCACGTCGGGGACGCCGTAGGTCGCGCAGGTGGAGGAGAACACGATGCGCTCGATGCCGACGATCTTCATCGCCTCGAGCAGCGCCAGCGTTCCTGAGATGTTGGCGCGGTAGTAGAGGTCGGGCCGGTAGACCGATTCGCCGACGTAGGCGAGAGCGGCGAAGTGCATGACGATGTCGGCGTGGTGGGTGCGCATGGCCTCGACGAGGGCGGGGACGTCATGGATGTCGCCGTGCACGAACGGACCCCAGCGCGCCGCCCAGCGGTGCCCGGTCCGCAGGTTGTCGTAGACGATCGGCTCGTGCCCAGCCGCCGCCAGCGCCTTGCAGGCATGCGAGCCGATGTAGCCGGCGCCGCCGGTGACGAGCACTCGCATCACGCCCTCCTCGCGCTCATGCAGCCTTGAACGACGCACGGCGGGCACTCCTCCCGCCCCGTCAGCCACGCGTAGACCGAACCTAGCTCGCAGGCGATGGCGGGCCAGGCGTACGAGCCTTCTACCAGCTGGCGGCCTCGCTGGCCCATGGCAGGCAGCTCGGGGTCGGCGAGCGCGCGCTCGAGCGCGGCGGCGAGGGCGCGCGGCTCGTTCACGATGCGCACGGCAGCGCCTGCCGCGAAGCCCTCCGGGATGTTGCACTCGGCGGTCATGAGGACGGGCAGGGCATGCGCCCATGCCTCGAGGACGGCCATGGGGAAGCCCTCCGAGTGGGACGGCAGCACGAAGGCGTCCGAGGCGGCGAGCATCGCGGACTTGTCCTCGCCGAAGCGGGGGCCCGGGAAGGCGACCTCCGCCGCGGTGAGGCCGAGCGCCCTGGCGCAGGCCTCGAAGCCGGCCGCATGGCCGCCGTCGTCCCAGCCGACCACCAGGAGGCGCCAGCCCGCCGCGAGCTTCGGCGCGGCGGCCTTGAGCAGCGCGAACGCTTCGAGGAGCTCGGCGATGCCCTTCTTCGGGTGCAGCCGTGCAAGGAACAGGAGCGTGCGGCGGTCCGGCGCCACGAGCTCTCCCGGAACCGGGCGGGCGTGCGACAGGTCCGGCAGGTCCGTGCCGTTGGGGATCGTCGCGATGGGCGCCTGGACCCCATGAGCGCGCACCGCGCTCGCCTCGGATGGCGAGCAGTGGATCGCAGCGGCGCCACAAAGGTTTTGCCGTTCGAAGAGGAGGCCAGCCAAGCGCTTCTTCCAGCTCGAGTTGCCCAGCGCCCACGGCTCGAGCATGCCGTGCGGGGAAAGGACGACGGGACGCCCGGTGCGCCTCCGCCATCGGCTCACCATGACGGACAGGTGGAGCCACAGCCCGTGCTGGTGGACGATGTCGTGGCCGTCGCGCTCGAGGTCGCCCGCGAGGCGCGGCGCGAACCCGAGCCGACTCGCCGGGTAGCGGACGACCGTGAGGTCCCTCCAGTGCGCGCGGTCGAGGCGCTGCGGATCGTCGTCGAGGCCATAGACCGTGACGCGGGTCGCGGGACGGCGCGTGAGCTCGCGCGCGTGGGCGAGGACGACGGAGAAGATGCCACCGCCCGCGCGCGACAGCGTCGGCGCGACGATGGCGACGGACAGCGGCGCGGGTGCGATGGGGCCAAGCATTGCGTCAGGCGACCTTGGCAATGCGCTTGCGCGACAGGGCGCGCAGCAGCACCGTGTCCAGCGGCCCGAGGCGTCGTCGGGGGGCTGCGAGCGCCGCGGCGACCGCGCGCTTGAGGCCATCGGCGTAGCGCTCCGGCCCCCAGTCGGCGGCGATGGTGCGGCTCGCGGCACCCATGGCGGCCCTCGATGCAGCGGGGAGCGCCATCGAAGCGGCCAGCGCTGCGGCGACGCCAGCCCCATCGTGGGGGTCGACGAGCCAACCGTTCAGCCCGGGGCGGACCAGCGCGTCGGCCGCCCCGCACGGTCGCGACACGATGAGGGGCACGCCGGCCGCAGCCGCCTCCGAGATGACGAGACCCCACTGCTCGGCGCGCGCGACGTGGACGAACGCGTCGGCGAGGCCATAGATCGCGGGCAGGCTGTTGTAGTCACGGAAGCCCGGCAGGTGCACTCGCGCCCCGAGCCCGTGCCGTGCCACGGCGGCCTCGAGCGCGGTGCGCTCCGGTCCGTCGCCGAGGACGAGGAGGTCGTGCCCCGTGTCGCCTTGTGCGAGCGCTGCAGCGAAGGCGTCGATGAGGCCGCAAAGGTTCTTCTTGGCCACGAAGCGTCCGCTCGCGAGGAGGTAGCGCCCGGGCAGCTCCTCGGCGGCGCGCGTCGCTGGCGCATGAGCGCGCGCGGCGTCCGCTCCCCCGGCGAAGTGCGCGTTGTCGACGGCGTCGTAGCCGAGGAAGATGCGCTCCGCGTCGAGCCCCAGCGCGGCCGCGTACGCCCGATGCGGCGCGCCGGCGACGAGCGCGGCGTCGGCGCAGCGCACCACGCGCGACTTCACCCGCTCGCGCCACCCCGAGCGAGGACCGTCGTGCGCCTGGCTGTCGCTCATCATCACGACGGCGCTGCCGTGACGCTTGGCCCAGACGATCGCCGCGAGGCTCTCGGCGAACGACCAGCCTGCGACGGCGACGACGTCCGGCCGGCATCGGCCGAGCGCCGCGCCGACGCGCTCGGTGAGCGTGCCGTCGGCGAGGGCGCCGGCGTAGTCCGCCTCGCCCTCGCAGACGCGCGTCACCGACGGCACGCCGGGTCCCGCAAGGAGCTGCGCGAAGTCGGCGGCGTTGCGCACCGAGAGCACCGTGATGCGCCGGAACGCCTCGTGCGCCGCTCGGAAGCGGGCGGCATGGTAGTGCGAGACCTGCTGCGTGAGGATCGCGAGGTGCACGGGCACCCTCGCTGTCATTGCGAAGGCGCTCATCGGTGGCGTGCCGCGCGGCCGGTGCCTGCCTGCACGAGGGCCGGCGCGTCGATCGGGCGACGCGTCGATCGACGCTGCGGTGCCGTGTGCAGCTCGAGCATGAGGATCAGCGCGTAGCCGAACAGGAAGGGGAAGAGCACGAGGAGCGTGACGTCGCGGCCGAGGTTGAACGTCAGCCCCAGCCCGACGAGGAACAGCGCGACGCGCGGCGCGCTCCCCTGCAGCCGCAGCCGGTTGAGCAGGCTCGCCCAGACGGCGAGGAGCAAGGCCGCGGCGACGGGACCGAGCCACAGCCCGAAGTTCAGGACCCCCTGGCCGACCATGCCGGTGGAGATCGTGGCGTGGACGCCGATGTCGTTGACCGCCCCACCGAAGCCGCGCAGGTTCGCGTAGTCGATGCCGATGAGCGGCTTGCCGGGCCATAGCGCCCGCGGCACCACGTTCGCCAACTCGGCGACGTAGCGACCGCCGTAGGACAGGCGCAGCAGCCCCTCGTCCAGGAAGCCGACGACGTAGGTGAGCTCGGACGCCATGTTGAGCCCGAGATGCTTCTGCTCTTCCAGGCCGCGCACCTCCGCAAGGGCGAACCCCTTGTCGCGGCTCGCGATGATCAGCCGGAAGGCGGTCTCCACGACGAGCCCGCCGGCGGCGAGGATCGCAAGCTTCAGCCAGAGTGCCAGCCGGGTGAACAGGAACAGGCTCGCGAACATCGGTGTGACGACCGCGAGCGTCACGTTGCGCGAGCCCTGGAGGAACGCATAGGGCCAGGCAATGACGATCGCCGCGACGAGCAGGATCGCCGTCGAACGGCGGCGCACGATGGGCAGCATCAGGCCGAACGATGCGAGGGTCAGCGTGTAGAGGTAGGTGGCGGTCGACACGACGAACCCGCCGGACCCGGCCCCGCTGCCGGCGGCCCTCGCCCACATGGAGCCCGTCGCGCGACCCTCGAGGGGGAACAGCGCGCCGAGGAGGTCGCCGCCCATGCGCCAGGTGCCGTAGGCGAGGAGGAACACCCAACCGGCGACGGCGAGGACGGCGAGGCCGTCCGGCGAGATCGACCCTCGGGTGAACATCGACCTCGCGATCGGTCCGCTGGAGCCGCGGGCGGACGGCTCGAGGACGGGGCGGAGCAGCCCGTAGAGCGCCATGAAGGCGGCGACGAAGATCGTCGCGCACAGGTACGCCGTCTCCACGTGCGAGGGCGCGAGGTAGACGAACTCCTCCGCCATGTAGATCGGCTCGACGAGGTACCAGACCGCGAAGGTGCCCAGAACGGCGAGGAGGGGTGTCGACCAGTAGGCGGCGATGTTCGCGAGGCCGTAGGCGAGCCCCGCCGCCGTCAGCCCCGCTGCGGCGTAGTACGTGAAGGGCAGCGTGACCTCGTCGTTCACGACGCCCCCGCTGCCCGGGCCTGGAGGACGGCGTGGCAGACGTCCCGGATGCCGGTGCGGAAGGTGTCCCAGGGATGGCGGGCGGCCGTCCTCACCGCAGCGGCGCGCAGGTCGTCGTTGGCGTCGGTGAGGCCCGCGAGCCGCTCCAGCTGGCGGGCGAGGCCATCGACGTCGCCGACCTCGCTCAGGAAGATGCCGTCCTCCTCGCCGCCGAGGTCCGGCAGCGCGGTGTTGCGTGTGCCGAGGACAGGGACACCGGCGGCGAGCGCCTCGAGGTAGACTTGGCCGAACCCCTCGACGATCGATGGCATGCAGAACAGCGACGCGGCCGCGTAGCGCCGCGCGAGCTCGGCGGCGGACACCCCGGGCACGAGCTCCACGGACGGGTTGGCATCGAGGTGGCGCTCGACGAAGCCATCACGGGTGCGAGCGACGATGACGAGGCGGGCGCCCCTCGGCAGGCGCGCCTTCCTCCACGCCAGGAGGAGGTGGTGGACGCCCTTGCGCTGCAGCGCGGAGCCGACGAAGAGCACCACGAACGCTCCGCGCGGGGCCCTCGCCTCCCGCTGGAGCGGCGTGGCGATCCCGTAGCGCACCACGCTGATGCGCCCCGGGTCGGCCCCTGCGGCGACGAAGGTGCGCGCTGTGAAGCTCGAGGCGCAGACCACGTGGTCGGCGTGGCGCCAAGCCTCGTCGGACCGCCGGCGAGCCTCGCGCGCGACGGTGCGTGCGTCCTCGATGGCCGCGCTTTTTGAGGGAAGGAAGTCGCGCTCGTCGTAGGCCAGGAGGGTCCGCTCGGCCTCATGATGGGGGTGGTAGAAGAATACGATGCGCGCCGGGTCGTGGTCGTATGACGCGTGGAAGGCTGCCGGCGCGTTGGCCGAATAGAGCAGCAGGTGGCAGCGCCGCCGTCGCGCCTCCGCCGCCGCGGCGCGCGAGATGGCGACGTCGTTGCGGTCGCGCAGGGCCTCGGCCCGCGCCGGATCGCGACGGACGAGAAGCTCGCTGAGCGCGACGCGCGGCAGTTGGCGTATGCGCTGAGCGGGCAGGTCCGGTCGCGAGCGGAACACGACCGCATTCGCCACCCTCCCGGGAAGGAGCGCGGTCAGCCGCGCGACGCGACGAGTGGCGTACGCGTCCGTCACCAGACGCTCCAGGAGGCCGCCCTCGGCAAGGGCGAGCGGCACCTGGTAGTCGTCGCGGCGACCGCGGAACGCGCAGACGAAGGTGTCCGCGATCGCCGAGCCCGCCGTGCGCGGTGGCATCCTCGGCGGCCTCGCGTGCTCGCCGCCTCGCTCGCTGCACGCGCCAGCGCTCACCCAGGCACCGCCGCGGCGGTGTCCGGCGCTGCACTGAGCATGGCCCGAAGCTGACCGGCCCGGCGCGCCCAGGTCTGGCTGCGCGCATAGGCGATCCGCTCGGCGGCGTCGACGGGCTCGCAGAGCGCACGGGCGATGGCGGCGGCGAGGCCGTCTGCCCCCTGAGCCACTGTGACGTAGCTTGGATAGAGCCGAGCCTCGGGCACCGGCGTGCTGACGAACGGCCGGCCGCTCGCGATGGCGTCCATGATCTTCGTCGGGCATGCAGCTAGGTTGAACGGGTGGTTCGCGGCGTAGGGCATCCAGTTGACCGCGTAGCGCCAGTAGTGCTCCCGCACCGCGTGCTGCGGCACGCCGCCCTCGTGGATCACGTTGACCCGCGCCAGCGCGGCGGCGCGCTCCTCCCTCCACGGCGCTTGGCAGCGCTCGGCCTCGGCCCCGAGGAAGCCCACGACGTGGAACGTCACGTCCCGGCACCGGTCGGCCACCTCGCCGACGAGGCGCCAGTCGATCCGGTCGCCGAGGTTGCCGACGTAGCCCACCGTCGAGGCAAGCGGTGCAAGGTTGGGGTGCGGGTTGAGGTACGCATCAAGGACGCCGAGCGGCAGGTGCCGGATCCGCCGGCGACGACGGGGGTGACGCTGCGCCAGCCGATCCGCCTGATGGACCGACAGGCATGCCGTGAGCGCCGCACGGTCGACGAGCTCGTCCTCCAACGCGCGGATGCGCAGGGCGCGCGACGGCTCGTAGAGCTCGTAGTCGTCCAGGTTGTAGTAGATGAGGTCCTCGTCCGGCACCTGGCGCACCCAGGGGGCGAGGTACGGGTAGGGGACGACCACGCGCGGGGCCTGTCCCGACCGCGTGGCGAGCGCGCGCCGCTGCACCTCGACGGTGCGCCGCATCAAGGACCTGAACAGCGGCTCGAGCCGTCCCGCGTAGCCCGGCGGCCGCACCACGCGACGCCGCTCGACGCCGCTCGCCTCCTCCGGCCATCCCGGCCTCAGGCGACGGTGGTTGACCGCGTCATAGAATTGCACGGTCGTGACCTCGGCTGCCGCGCTGAGGCTGTGCGCGAGGGCGTACACCCAGGGAGCGTTCGCGGCGAGGAACAGGAACGGCCGGTCGGCCATGCTCTAGCGACCCCGCACGTCGCGCAGCGCATGGGTAAGGGTCGGCGAGCGCCCCACGACACCACGGATCACCTGGCGCACGCCAGGCGGCAGCATCTGGAACAGGCGAACCTTTGGCGTGAAGGGCGGCGGCATGGTGCCGGCAAGCGGCCGCGTCACCGGGCCGGCCGCGCGAAGCGTCTCGAACAGCTCGCCATAGCGCCGCCACATGGCCTCATCGCTGAAGCTCCTGCGGGCGAGCTGGGCGATGGCGGCACGCTCGTCGTCGGTGAGGGCCAGCGTTTCGAGCACGGCAGCGGCGAGCCTCGCGACGTCCCCAAGCGGCGCGAACCGACCGTCGCGCGGCGCGGTGGCGATCTCCTTCGTCCCCGTCTCGATGTCCCAAGCCACCACGCCGCAGCCCATGCCCATACACTCTAAGGTTGCCATGCCAAATGGCTCGACGCGACTCAACATCAAAATGAGCTTCGACCTTGCCGCGGTCCGGAAGATCACCGATCGGTCCACCCGCCCGTAGAGTTCGATCCGGTCGGCTCCTTCGAGTGCCTCAACGCGATGGCGCAGGGCAGGCCCGACGTCGCCGAACCAGTGGAGGCGTCCGGCGAACCCCCTCGCCGTGAGGCGTGGCCAAAGGGCGAGGACGTCGTGCGCGCCCTTCAGCGGCTTGTCCCCGCCGAGGAACATAAGGTCGTCGGCGCGCCCGGATCGGCCGAGCGCCTCGAGCGGGATCGGGAACGCCGAACCGTTCGGGATCACTCGGAGCTTGGAAGGGTCGCTCAGCCGGGGCCGGAAGCAGGCGGCGACGGTCTCCGAGATCGCGACGATGGCGTCGAGCGCGGCCTCGTGGTGCAGCGCGGCCTCGAAGTAGCGCGGCGCGGTGTCGTGCACGGCGTAGATCGCCAGCGTCTGTGCGGGGAGGTGCGGTGGAGTGTGGTCGACCTCCTCCGACCCGTTGTAGACCAGGATGTCCTGGGGGTTCTCGGCGAGCCAGCTGGCCAGCCTCTGGGGTGCGTCGAGGAGCGGCGGCGCGAGGTCGAGCGACGCGACACGGGCGCCGCCAGGCTCGGCGACGGTCCGCTCTGGGGGGCGCAGGAAGAGGAGCGTCGCGTCCACCGCCCCGCTGCGCGCGGCTGCCGCGCAGCACGCCCCGGCCACGGCGACGACGCCGCCGTCGTAGTCGTCCGACACAAGCCAGGTCGCGCGGAGGCGTTGCGTCAAAGTCCGTCTCCCGCGCTCGCTAAGCCACGTGGCCGGCCGTTCCTCTAGCGGACCAAAGCGCCGCGATCTACCAAGAGTTGTGTTCTTGCTTGACGACGGTGCCGTTGCCGCCGCAACGACGCCTCGTTCCGGCGCGGCCGGTGGAACGGGGGCGCCGGTGCAGGTTTCGGTTCTCCTACTGACGTACAACGAGGCGGCGAACCTGCCGCGTTGCCTTCACGCCCTCCGCTGGTGCGGCGACGTGGTCGTAGTCGACTCCGGCTCCACCGACGACACCGTCGCCATCGCGGAGGCCGCGGGGGCGCGTGTCCTGACCCGCCCGTTCGACGACTTTGCCCGGCAGCGCAACCACGGCCTGGCGAACGGCGGCTTGAGGCACGATTGGGTGCTGCACCTCGACGCCGATGAGGTGGTCACGGACGGCTTCGTCCGCCGGCTGGCTGGGCTGGAGCCGCCGCCGGGGATCCTTGCCTACCGCGTGCCGTCGAAGCTCATGCTGCACGGGCGCTGGCTGCGGCGCGCTGGGATGTACCCGACCTACCAGGTGCGGCTCGGCCACCGCACCGGGCTTCGCTTCGTTCAGGTCGGCCACGGGCAGCGCGAGGACCTGCCGAGCCAGGCGGTGGGGACCTTCGACGAGCCCTACCTGCACTACAACTTCTCGCACGGCGCGGCGGCGTGGCTCAGGAAGCACGTCTCGTATGCGCAGGCCGAGGCCGAGCTCCTCGCCGAGCGCCCACCGGACGACCGCCCGCCGCTCCGGGCCATCGCCGCGCGCGACGCCACCGAGCGGCGCCGCGCGCTGAAGGCAATGTCCCGGCACGTGCCCCTCGCGCTGCGTCCGCTGCTGCGGTTCTGCGAGGTCTACGTGCTGCGCCGCGGCTTCCTTGATGGTTATGGCGGCTTCACCTACGCGTTCATGCTGTCGACCTACGAGGCGATGATTGCGATCTGCACATTCGACCGCCGTCGTTAGGACTTATGTGTGCGGTTGCGAAGGAAGGACCCGTCGGCGTAGAACCCGCGACGCTGCAGCGTGCCCGATTGACGCCCCTCGCGAGCTTCCAAGCAGGACTTTGATGGCCCGTCTCTACGAAAGCCGGAAGCGCATCCTCGTGACCGGGGGCGCTGGCTTCCTCGGCTCCCACCTCATCGACCGGTTGATCGGGCAGGGTCACGAGGTGCTGTGCGTCGACAACCTCTTCACGGGGACGAAGAGGAACATCGACCACCTGCACAACCACCCGCTGTTCGAGTTCATGCGGCACGACATCACCATGCCACTGTACGTCGAGGTCGACGAGATCTACAACCTCGCCTGCCCCGCGTCGCCGATCCACTACCAGCACGACCCGATCCAGACGACCAAGACATCGGTGCACGGCGCGATCAACATGCTAGGCCTCGCCAAGCGGTTGAGGGCGAAGATCTTCCAGGCCTCCACCAGCGAGGTGTACGGCGACCCGACGGTGCATCCCCAGAGCGAGGACTACTGGGGCAACGTCAACCCGATCGGCCCGCGCTCGTGCTACGATGAGGGCAAGCGCTGCGCCGAGACGCTGTTCTTCGACTACCATCGCCAGCTCGGGCTGCCGATCAAGGTGGTGCGCATCTTCAACACCTACGGCCCGCGCATGCACCACGCCGACGGCCGCGTGGTGTCGAATTTCGTCGTCCAGGCGCTGCGCGGCGAGCCGCTCACGATCTACGGCGACGGCAGCCAGACGCGCTCGTTCTGCTACGTCGACGACCTCATCGAGGGCTTCCTGCGCCTCATGGACACCGACGAGACGGTCACCGGGCCGATCAACATCGGCAACCCGAACGAGTTCACCATCCGCGAGCTCGCCGAGAAGACCGTGGCCAAGATCGGCGGCGCCGAGCTCATCACGATGCCCCTGCCCCGCGACGACCCGAAGCAGCGGCGGCCGGACATCTCCAAGGCCAAGGCGCTCCTGGGCTGGGAGCCCAAGGTCCAGCTCGACGAGGGGCTCGACCGCACGATCGAGTATTTCCGTGACTTCGTCGGCCAGATGGAGGAAGCTTAGCGGTCAACCTAAGATCGTAATAGTTCCTCCGGAGCGTGCGTGCACTATCGTGCCGAGATCGACGGACTGCGCGCGCTCGCCGTCGGTGGGGTGGTCGCCCACCACGCCGGCGCGCCGCTCCCCGGAGGGTTCCTCGGCGTCGACGTGTTCTTCGTCATCTCGGGCTTCCTGATCGCGCAGATCATCCTCGCCGACCTCGCGCGGGGGCGCTTCGACCTCGCCTCGTTCTGGGTGCGGCGCGTCCGGCGCATCGTCCCCGCGCTCGTCGTGGTCGTCCTCGCCTGCCTGCCCTTCGCCTGGGTGCTGATGTCGCCGGAGGCGCTCGTCGACTTCGCGCAGAGCATCGCGGCCCTCGCCGTGTTCGGCACGAACGTCCTGTTCGCCGTGCAGAGCGGCTACTTCGCGCCGCGGGCCGACGAGATCGCGCTCCTGCATACCTGGAGCCTTGCGGTGGAGGAGCAGTTCTACCTCCTGTTCCCGGTCGTCGCGCTCGTTTTGTGGCGGCTCGGCGGCCGGGCGATGACGGTCGGCGCGCTTGTTGTTGGAGGCGTCTTGAGCCTCGCCCTTGCCGAGGTGATGGCGCATCGCCTGCCGGACGCCGCCTTCTACCTGCTGCCGACGCGCGCGTGGGAGCTCCTTGCGGGTGCGCTCGCCGGGGCCTTCATCATGCGTTCGGCGAGCCGGGAGCGGTGGGCGGGACGCGCGAGGTTCGTCGCTGACGCCCTCTCCCTTGCCGGGCTCGGCCTAATCATCGCCGGCATGGGGCTGATCGATGGACGTGCGCGGGTGCCCGGCGTGGTGGCGCTCGTCCCGGTCGTCGGCACGGTCCTCGTCCTCCTGACAGCGGTGCCGGGGACGCTCGTCCAGCGGTTGCTCTCGGCACCCGCGTTGGTGGGGGTCGGGCTCGTCAGCTACAGCGTGTACTTGTGGCACCAGCCGGTGTTCGCCTTCGCCCGGATCGCCCACTTCAGCGAGCCGCCGCCGGCCACCATGGTGGCGCTCACCGTCGTCGTGCTCGCCCTCTCGGTCGCGACGTGGCGCTTCGTCGAGCGTCCGTTCCGCGATCGCGCGCGGGTCGGGACGCGAGGTGTCTTCGTCGGCGCCGGCGTCGCCGCCGTCGGGCTCGCCGCGGTCGGGCTCGTCACCGCGGCACACGGCGGCTTCGGGGCCGCGCGCTTCGGACATGAGCTCTGGGCGATCCTCAAGACCGCGGAAGCTTCGCGCCGCAGCAACCCGTGCCACTACCCGCCCAGCTCCGAACGGTTCTCCCTCGCGCGGTGCCGGCACGGGGCGGACGTCGCCCCCACGGTCGCCGTGTTCGGGGACAGCCACGCCATCGAGCTCGCCCACGCGCTCGCCGTCGAGCTCGAACGCGACGGACGGTCCCTTGTTCAGCTCACCTCCGCGGGCTGTCCGCCGGCGCTGACGTTCGACCCAGGTGTGCCAGGTTGCCGCGAGTGGAGCCGGTCGGCCACGCTCTGGCTCGAGGAGGCCCGCGGCATCGACACCGTCGTGCTCTCGTGGCGGCACACAGCCTACCTCTTCGGCTTCGTCCCCGATGGTCGCCTGACCCTCCCCGACGACACCTTCCGCATCGAAGGTCCCGGCGGCAACGAGGCGAGGCGGGCGCGCTACTGGAACTCGTTCGCGGCGATGGTGACGCGGCTCGATGCAGCGGGCCTCCGGGTGATCGTCGCCGAGCCCGTGCCGGAGATCGTCGTGCCGTTCCAGAAGTACGCCATGCTCCGCCCCGTCGAGGGGGGCAGGGTCGCGACGGTCCCGCGCGCCTACCATGAGGCGAGGCAATCCTTCGTGCTCTCGCGGCTGACACATCTCGGGACCGAAGTGCTGCCCGTCACCGAGCGCATGTGCGATGAGGCCGGCGAGGGTGCCATGTGCTACGGCGCCATCGACGGTGCCGCGCTGTACTTCGACGACAACCACCTCAGCGCCGCCGGTGCGCGCCAGATCGTCGCCGGCATGTTCGACCCTGCGGTCGCAAGGGTGGCAAGCCGCGACCGCACCTCCGCCGCCATGCCAAGCGACTGAGCCGTCGAACATGTTACATTCTAAGGTGGCAATGATGATTGTGATCCCATAAAAGTTGTGTTGCTAAAGGTCCGCGCGCCGTCGGTGCGCCGGACCTTGGTCGGACAACCGCACGGGGACCTTGATGGCGCGACGTGGCCTCCCCGAGGACGACACCTCCGACCTTGGCGCGAAGGCAGCTCGTGGTGGCCTCATCGGGGTCGGCGCCCAGCTCGTCGCGATGGCGCTGCAGCTCGCCAACGTCGCTGTCATGTCGCGTCTGCTTGCGCCGCAGGACTTCGGCCTCGTCGCGATGGCGGCCACCATCGTCGCCTTCATCGAGCTGTTCCGCGAACTGGGGCTGACCATCGCGACGATCCAGAGGGACAGGATCGACCAGGATACGGTGAGCGGGCTGTTCGCCATCAACCTTGGCGTCGGCATCCTCCTCATGGCGGTGGCGATGGGCGTCTCCCCGCTCGCTGCGGCCGTGTTCGGCGACGAGCGCGTGGCGACGCTGATCGTCGCGATCTCGCTGACCCTGCCCGTCGCCGCGGCCGGCGCCCAGCAGGAGGCCCTGCTCAACCGCCAGATGCGCTGGCTGACCTTGCGCTGGACGGGGCTGACGGCGCAGGCGCTCGGCATCCTCGTCGGCATCGCCGCGGCGGTGGCCGGCGCCGGGACCTGGGCGCTCGTCGCCAACTCCTGGACGATGGTGCTCGCCTCCACCGTCCTCATCTGGATGGTCTCGAGCTGGCGGCCCTCGTGGGTGCGCGATTGGTCGGGCGCGCTGTCGACGCTCGGCTTCGGCCTCGCCCTCACCGGGTTCAACCTCATGCAGTACATGGAGCGGCAGTTCGACAACGCGCTCATCGGCTGGCGCTGGGGCGCGACCGAGCTCGGCTTCTACAGCCGCGCCTACGGTCTGCTCCTGCTGCCGCAGTCCGTGGTCATGGGGCCGCTCACAGTGGCGGTGCTGCCGGCGCTGAGCCGACTGCAGAACCGACCGCAGGAGTGGGCGAGCCTCATCCTGCAGTGGCTGCGGCTCACCAGCCTGTTCACGTTCTGCGCGGCTGCGGTGGTGATCGCCAACGCGAGCGACGTGACGCGCATCGTGCTCGGCGCGCAGTGGGGCGAGGCCGCGGTCATCCTGTCGCTGCTCGGCTGGTCGATGATCGCCCGCGCCTTCGTCGCCGCGAACGTGTGGGTCTTCATCTCGCTCGGGACCACGCGACGCATGTTCGCATGGCACCTCGCCACGCTGCCGGCGTACCTCATCGCCTACTTCGTCGGCGTCGAGTACGGGGCGGAGGGCGTCGCAGTCGGCTTCGCCGTCGCATTCTGCGCGACGGCGCTGCCGTCCATCGCGTTTGCGGTGCGCGGCACGTCGCTCTCCACGTGGGCGGTCGTGCGCGCCTGCCTGCCCCTTGCCGGCCTCGCGGTCGCTTTGATCGTCGCGGCGCCGCTGTGGCGCCTGGAACTCGTAGGTGACGAGCTGGACGTCGTCCGCGGGCTGGTGAACATCGTCGTGACCGGCGGGCTCTACGCCTTCGGCGCGAGCGTCGTGGTCGCGCTCGACCCGACCTACGACGCACGGGCCATCCTGCGGCGGTTGCGCGCCTCCCTGCCCGCGCGGCGTGGAACGAGCGCTCCGCTGCCCGTCGGGACCGCGTCGCCCCAGGACGTTGCGCCGGTGAGCCCCCGCACGGTCGATCCGCCAGCCGTCCCAGGGACGCTACCGGCCGACGCAAGGCCGTGATCCGGCGAGCGCAACCGCTCGCGCGAAGGCGCGCAGCGTCGCGTCCTGCTCGCGCCACATCGAAGGTCGCATGATGGATCTGCTTCCTGCCAGCTTGCTGGACCGGTTGGATCGCACCACGGAGGAACCGGCGTGATCCTCACCGAGACGCTGCTGCCGCAGCTCTACAGGCTGGCCATGCGCGGCACCGGCCGGCACGGCGCGCGCAGTCTCGGGCGGCTGAACGCCGCCGTCTTCCCGCACGGGCAGAGGATCCGCCTCGCCGGCGGCGAGGGCTTCTTCGTGCCGCCGGACCCGCACTTCTTCGGCTACGTGATCGGTCACGAGGATCACGTCGCCGAGGTCATCGCGCACGAGGTCCGCCCGGGCGACGTCTGCTTCGACGTCGGCGCCAACATCGGCTACTTCGCCGTCCAGATGGCCGCGAAGGCGGGACCGGCCGGTCGCGTCGTCGCCTACGAGGTCGAGCACACCAACATCGCCCACCTGCGGCGCAACGCTCAGCTCGCCGCCGCGCATGGCCTCACGATCGACGTCGTCCACGCCGCCGTGTCGAACGCCGCGGGGACCCTGATGCTGAGGCGCGGAGCGGCGAGCACGCTGCACACCGTGGTCCGCGGCGAGGATGCGTCGGCAGATGCGCTCACCAGCGTGAGCATCGACGATGAGGTCGACCGGCTCGGCCTCACCGGGCCCGTCGGGCTCATCAAGGTCGACGTGGAGGGGCACGAGCCGTTCGTCCTAGAGGGCATGCGGCGGACGGTGGAGGACGGACGCATCCGTGCGATGATCGTCGAGGTGTCGAGCGGCAGGGTGGCCGAGGAGGTCGACGCCCAGCTGCGCGCCTTCGGCCGACGCGTCGCACGGGTGACCGCTTGGGTGGACGGCGCCTGGCGCGAGCGCTCGCTCACCGCGCTGACCCACCACACCGACGTCCTCGTCGCCTTCCGTTGAGCTCGTGACCGGCGTGGGGCGCGAGCCGCTGATCGTCCTGTTCGCGGACGTGCTCGTCGGCTTCGGCGGCATCGAGACGTACCTCGACGCGCTCGCCCGAACGCTCCACGTCGAGGGACGGCGCTTCAAGGTCGCGGTCTGCCTCAACGGGCCGACGCCGTTCCTCGACGACCTCGAGGCGATGGGGATCGAGGTGGACCGTCAGCCGCGCGTCCCCGGGGATCGCTTCCTGGTGCGTCAGCGCCTGCTCGTGCACCGTGTCGCCCGCGCGCTGCACCCCGGCGACTGGGTGTTCTGCGTCCGCCAGCCGATGGCGGGCGTCTACCCCCACCTCGTCCGTGCGGTGCATGCGCGCGGAGCCAAAGTCGCTGCGAGCTGGATCTACGCACCGCGCTTCCTGCCACCGCCTCCGGGGCGCTCCGGACGCGCGTTCTGCCGCGCGGTCGCGCGGACCGACGCCGTCGTCTCCGTCTCGCACTGCACGCGTGGCGAGTTTGCCGAGGTCTACGGCTACCGTGGCCCGGTATCGGTGGTCCGCTACCACAACAGCCCGCTGTTCGACCGGCCCGTCCCGCTGCCGCCGACGCCGCCCTACGCGGTGGGCTTCATGGGGCGCATCGACGTCCACCAGAAGAACCTCGACACCGTCATCGAGGCGATGCGCCTCTTGCGCACGCGACGGCGGGACGTCGTGCTCAACCTGCACGGCGGCGGCCCCGACATTCCGCAGGTCGCGGCGATGATCGAGGCAGCAGGGCTCGGCGACGTGGTGACGATGCACGGGCGCTACGACCATCGCAGCGACCTTCCGGGCGTCGTCGCCGCGAGCCACGTGTTCCTCTACACATCCCGCTTCGAGGGTGGGCCGTGCCTGTCGCTGGTCGAGCTCCTGTCCGCCGGTCGCTATGTGGTCGCCTCGCCGGTCGGCGGCATCCCTGACCTTTACGCCGGTCGCAGCGACCTCGGCCTCCTCGTGCCGAGCGACGACCCGTCAGCGATCGCCGACGGCATCGAGGCGGCGCTTGGTAAGGTTGCCTCGGGGGACGTCGATCCTCGGACGATCCGGCACGCCTACGATGCGGAATACTGCTTGCAGGCTGCGCATCGGGACTGGCTTGCGACCCTCCGCCTCGACCGAGCCCCGCCGCCTCCGCCAGGGACATCGTAGAGCTTACGGGGACGGTCGGAGCACGCCTGGCGTCGTTCCTCGCTGGCCACACCATCGGAGCAACGATCGTGCAAGCGGCAACGCCATCACGAAATTAAACTGTTCCAATCAATGAACTTTTGTTCATATGGCGGCAGCTGCGTTGTGTTGTCGCAGTCATCATTGGCGGAGCGGGCGGTAGCTGGTGTTCGGCTACGACGAACGTTGTCGCCCTCGATGCAATCGCATGTCTGTAAGTCGTAGCAGCATGGGTTACCTCCCGGTCCCGCCGCGCAACGATGTTGTCTTGGGAACTTCGGACGACGTTAACTTGGATAAGCATTGGAGCGCGTTTTTGGGTTCGGCTTGAGGGGTACCTTGGATGGAGGATGCCGAGACGGAGGATGGAGTCCATAACCCGCCGATCGTCGCCAACCCACCGACCCCTCCCGTCGCAGGCCGGACGTCGGAACCGGGGCGTGGCTGCGCTGATCCTTGATGTCCGATCCGTGCAGGAATAGGGTCGTTCGACGAACTGAGGACGGATGCGACACGTGCGTTGCAGCAGGTTTCTCGGCAAGGTCGTGGTCTGGGCATACGCTGCCCAACGCGCCTGTTGTTTTGAGGCGGAGGTGTCACCCGGATGAGGCCAGACGAAGGCGAGATCTTGATCGTCGAGGACGAGACGCTGATCGGCTTCGATCTGGCTGACCTGTTGGCGGACGCCGGGTACAAGGTGAACGGTCCCTACACGTCCGTCCCCGAGGCGTTGTCCGCGACCGAGCGCTCGGCGGTGCGCCTTGCGATCCTCGACGTCAACCTTGGCGACGGGACGACGAGCGAGGCCATCGCGCGACGGATGACCGAGCGCGGCACGCCGATCCTCTTCGTGTCGGGGTACACATCCGCAGGCAGCGAGGTGTTGCGCAACTTCCCGGAGGCTCGGCAGGTGTCGAAGCCCTGGGATCCGCCGGAACTCCTTCGCACGGTCGCGCAGTTCATCGGTGGCAAATCGCGATTGGCGGTGGCTGCGCGCTAGAGCATCCTGGGTCTCTCAGACCCAGATAAGATGCTCTAGCTCCTTGATTAAGAGCGGTCTTCTTGGGGTTAGGTGGTGCCACCTAACCCCAAACCGCTCTAGCGCTGGGCGACTCGTCCTAGGCGATCCTTCCTAGGAGACTGCGCGAGCTGCAAGGTCTCGTGACGAGACCCCCTTACCCTTCCTTTTCACATGGGCCGCTCAAAGAACGCGGCCCGGGTTGAGGATGCCGTGGGGGTCGAGCGCCGCCTTCATGGTCCGCATCAGCGCGAGTTCTGGCGGCGTGCGGCTGTGCGATAGGTAGGCGCGCTTTAGCCGCCCGATGCCGTGCTCGGCCGAGACAGAGCCCGCGTGGCGCCGGACGACCCCGTAGATCGCATCCTCCACGCGGAGCCGGTCGGCCTCACCGACGCGCCCGGGCCCGCCATCCAGGGGTCCCACCACGATGTGCAGGTTGCTGTCCGCCATGTGGCCGAACACGGCCTGGATCGCGCGCGGCCATTCGCGTGCGGCCGTGCGGCGGAGGTCCTCAACAGCGTCGCCGATCGCCGCGCGCGGGATCGAGATGTCGAAGCCGACGCTGCCCTCCATCAGCGTCTTGTACTCGTAGACGCTCTCCCGGTACGCCCAAAGCCGCGCGCGGTCGGCGCCGGACTGGGCGACCAGCGCGTCCACGACCAGCTTGTCGCCCACCATCGCATCGAGCGCGTCGGGCAGCGCGTCGGCTTCGCGGCTCGCCGCGAGCTCGACCAGGATCGCGAGCTCGGGCGGCTCGGCGAAGGGGGCGCGCAGGCCGAGCCGCTCCACCGCCACGTCGAGGTACTCGCGCCACATCGCCTCGAACGTGATGAGCTCTCCGGCGAGGTTGCGCTGCAGCCGCGACAGGACCTCGAGCGCGGCGGCGGCGGACGGAACGGAGACCAGCGCGGTCGCGATCTCGGCGGGACGCGGGTGGAGCCCCAGGACGACGCGCGTGACGACGCCGAGCGTGCCCTCGCTGCCGATGAAGAGCTGCGTCCAGTCGTAGCCCGTGTTGTTCTTCAGCATCTTGTTGAGCGAGGTCAGCACGGTGCCGTCCGCCTGCACGACCTCGAGGCCAAGCACGTTGCGCCGTGCCATCCCGTAGCGCAGAACTTGGTTGCCGCCGGCGTTGGTCGCGACGTTGCCGCCGATCGTGCACGAGCCCCGTGCGCCGAGGTCGATGCCGCACAGGAAGCCCGCGGCCTCCGCGGCGGCCTGAACCTCCTGGAGCGGAGTGCCGGCGAGCGCGGTGAGCGTCGCCGCCGCACGGTCGACCTCCTCGACACCGCGCAGGCGCTCGAGGGACAGCGCCACCTCGCCCTCGCCGGGGTGGGCGCCTGCAGCGAGCCCGGTCATGCCGCCTTGCGTCACTATGGGCTGGTGCGCGGCGTGGCACAGCCGAAGCACGGTCGCGACGTCGGCCGTGGTCCGCGGCAGGACGAGGGCGAGGGGGGAGCCCGGAGGGAGCCGCGTGGCGTCCGCCCTGTTGCGCTCCGGGACGTCGGCGCCGAAGCGCACGAGCTCAGGTCCCAGCGCCTCGAGCAACGCCCCGGCGAACCCGCTCGCGCTCGCCGCACGCTCCATCACAGCATCCTGCACGAGCACCTCCCATTTGCCCGCGAGCCTAGCACAGCGAGCCGCGGGGCGGACGACCTCGTCGGCACGGCTAGCACAGGGAACTGTCGGCGGTCGTACGGCAGCAGCATCCTGCGGTCCGTGCGCCATGCGCTGCTTTGTTGCCGGTGCCGCGTTGACATCGCGTCGCGCAGGAAAAACCCTTATCGCCTTCCGAACGCGTGGGGCCGTCGCCGATGCTGGCGCAGGTCTTGCTCGCCGTGAGGACGGATGGCCGTGCGCCGCGGCCATGCGACCGGACCGTAGGGCGCAACCAACGAGCGCGGAACGCGCGATGAGGAGACACCGATGTCCTACCCCTTGAGGTCCGTGGTGTTGGCCGGCGGCCTCGCCGGTGCGATGGCCGCCGGCGCGGCGGAGGCGCAGACGACGCTGCGTTGGGGCCACTACCTGCCCGACAGCGCGTTCCTCCAGGTCGAGAAGGACTTCGCCGCCGCCGTCGAGGAGCGCACCGAGGGTCGTGTGGAGATCGAGATCACCTACGCCGGCGGGCTCGGCGCGGGCAACGAGCTCCTGACGCTGACGGGTCGCGGCGCCATCGACATGGCGGCGATCGTCCCCGGGTACTACGCCGACCAGCTGCTGTTCTGGCGCGCCTACCAGATCCCCTTCGTGTTCGACACGCCGCGTCAGGCGATGGAGATCTCCGCCGAGGCCTACGAGGAGCTGCCGTACTTCGAGGATGAGCTCGACAGGTTCGGCGTCAAGTTCCTGTTCCACCAGCCGCTCGGCGCGTACTACCTGACCGGGCCGGACCCGCAATGCGCCACCGTCGAGGCGCTGGAGGGCAAGAAGATCCGCTCGTTCGGCGCGGACATCCCGAAGGCGGTGGAGGCGATCGGCGCCGTGCCGGTCACGGTGGGCATCGGCGAGGTCTACGAGGCGCTGCAACGCGGCGCGCTGGACTACTCCTTCCTCAACCGCGGCAACATCCTCACCAACCGGCTCTACGAGGCTGGCGCCACCTCCTGCGGACCCGTGATGGCGATCACCGGCCACCTCATCGTCATCGGCCAGCGCCAGTGGGACGGGCTGTCGCCGCAGGACCAGGCGATCATCCTCGAGGAGGCCGAGGAGGCCGGCCGGACCTACATCGACGCCATGGACACGGCCGAGGACGAGGCAGGCGCGGCCATCGTCGAGGCGGGCGGCGAGATCGTGCCCTTCCCCGACGCGGAGCTTCAGAGGTGGAAGGATGCCGCGCCCGACCTCCTGCAGGACTGGGTCGACGACATGGAGGCGCGCGGCCTCGGGACGGAGGCCGAGGAGGTCGCGAAGTACTGGCGCGAGCGCATCGAGGGCTGACGGCACGGACCGGCGCCCGCCGCCGCCGTTGCACCCGCCGCCGCCGACGAGCGAGAACCCTTGGCCCGCCTGTCCCTCCTCGTCGAGCGCCTGGCCCTCGTCGTCCTCCTCGTCGGCGGGCTCGGCATGCTGATGTCGATGTTCCTCGGCGTGGCGGACATCGTCGGCACGCAGCTCCTCGCGGTCCCGGTGCCGGGGCCGCGGGAGCTCACCGAGAGCACGATGGTCCTCATCGTGTTCGGCGCCCTCGCCTACGCCCAGATCCAGCGCGCGCACATCCGCGTCGAGCTGATCTACCTCCAGGCACCGCCTCGCGCACGCGCCGCGATGGACGTCGTCACCGACCTTGCGGCGCTCGCCTTCTTCGGGCTCCTCCTATGGCAGGCCGTGCTGGAGGCGCGCTACTCGATCCGGATCGGCGAGGCCACCGTCGGGCTGATCCGCTTCCCGCTGTGGCCGGCACGGGTGATCCTTTGCGCGGGCACGCTCCTCATGATCGTCCGCCTGGCCCTCGACCTCGTGGTCGACATCGGGCGCATCCGCTCAGGTGCGCCGCTCCCCACCGACGCGGTCGGCGCGTCGGGGGCCGACCGGTGACGGTCCGCCGTGCTTGACGTCTCGACGACGGGCGTCCTCGTCGGCATCCTCCTCGTGGTGCTCCTCGCGGTGGGCGTCCACATCGGCGTGGCGCTCGGGCTGACGGGCTTCCTCGGCATCCTGCTCGCGATCAACCCGCAGGCGGCGCTTGCGCAGCTCGCCACCGTCCCGTTCTCGACGACGAACTCGTTCACCCTCGCCGTCATCCCGCTGTTCATCCTCATGGGTGCGCTGGCGACGCAGGCGGGGCTGACGACCGACCTCTACCGCGCCGCCTACAACTGGCTGGGCCGCTTGGCCGGTGGCCTCGCCATGGCCACAACGCTGGCGTCCGCCGCGTTCGGCGCGGCCTGCGGCTCCACCGTCGTCAACGCCGCCGTGTTCACCAAGATGGCGATGCCGGAGATGACGCGCTTCGGCTACGACAAGCGCCTGTCGGCCGGCTGCATCGCGGCATCCGGGACGCTCGCCTCGCTGATCCCGCCGTCGATCCTGATGATCGTCTACGCGATCATCACCGAGCAGTCCGTGGCGCGGCTCCTCGTCGCCGGCCTCGTGCCGGGGCTCCTGTCGGCGACGATCTACCTCCTCGGCATCTACGCGCTCGCCAAGGCGCGGCCCGACCTCGCGCCGATCCCCGACGTCACCATCACGCGGGCCGAGCGGTGGCGCTCGCTGCGCGGCGTGTGGGGGATCACCTTCCTGTTCGTCCTCGTGATCGGCGGCATCTACGCCGGCTTCTTCGTGCCCACCTACGCGGGGGCCGTGGGCGCGTTCGGCGCGTTCCTCATCGTCGCGTTCCGCGGCAGGCTCGGCGGCAGGATGCTGGTCGAGACCTTCAAGGACGCGGGGGTGACCACGTGCACGATCTTCATCATCGTCATCGGTGGGATCATCTTCGCGCGCTTCCTCACCTACACCGGCCTCGTCGGCGACGTGTCGGAGTGGATGCTGGCGCTACAGCTGCCGCCGCTCGCCTACCTCGCAGGCTTCGCGGTGCTCTACCTCCTGCTCGGCATGCTCATCGACCCCATCGCCATCATGGTGATGACGCTGCCGGTCATGTTCCCGATCATGACGGGCGTCGGCTACGACCCCATCTGGCTCGGCGTCATCTCCATCAAGCTCGCCGAGATCAGCCTGATCACCCCGCCGGTCGGGCTCAACGTCTACGTCGTGCGCAGCGCCTCGCCCGTGCCACTGACGCTGGAGCAGGTGTTCGCGGGCGTGTCGGTGTTCCTCGTGCTCGACGTCCTCACCCTCGCGCTCCTCATCGCGTTCCCGAGCATCGTCCTTGTCCTTCCGAACATGATGGGCTGAGCCGCCGCGAGCGTCCGCGGGGGCCGCAGCGAGGCGCTGTCGGCTGACCTGCACGAGGGCCGGTCGAGCCATGTCCCTGACGTGTCATCGCTCGCGTTGGGGGGCATAGGGGCGTCAGGTTGGCGCCGAGCGAGGGCCCGCGACCAACTCGATCGAGTTGCCGCGCCGTGGCGCACGGACCGGGCGTCCGGCCTCGACGTCATCGCCGGGCTCGCCGGCTGGACGGTGAGGCGCGAAGTGGACCTTCGTCGAGGAGCGCGACGGCTTCCCGCATCCTTTCGAGCTGCGCGATCAGCGCGTCCGACGGCATGACGTCCGCATACTTGGCGTTCATGTCCCATAGGTTGACCGCGTGGGACGTCGGCGCGCGGTCGTAGACGCAGTCCTCTGGGACGACGACCTTGAAGTTGTAGGCGAACGCGTCGCTGACCGAGGCACGAACGCAGCCGCTCGTGGTGCAGCCGGTCACCACGAGCGTATCGACCCGGAGGTCCACGAGGTGGCTGACGAGCGGCGTGCCGAAGAACGCGCTCGGGTGCTTCTTGGGGAGCGTCACATCCCCCGCGACGGGCGCGACCTCCTCGACGAAGTCGTAGCCGTGCGCGTCGATGCCCATGATCGAGGGAACCTTGCCGGCGAGCCGTCCGCCGTCGGTCGCCGTGTCCTTGGGCGCGACGTAGGGGTAAAGGACCGGGAGGCCCTGGGCGCGAAAGTGGCGTAGGAGCGGCACGATGCGATCCACCGCGTCCCATCCGGCCTCGCCGCAGGACGTCGCGAACTCCTCGATGGCGGCCCTGTAGGGCAGGCGCCTCGTGCCGACGGTGCGGTACTGGACGTCGATGATGAGGAGCGCCGAGCGCTCGCCGAGGCCGCCTTCGCCGCCGAAGCCGGCCTCGGCGTAGCGGCGTTCCTCCTCGTCCGTGATGACGCCGGTCCACGCCGCCATGGCCATCCTCCGAGGCTCCCGCAGCAAAGTGGAGGCGATGGGTCGGCGGTTGTCAATCGCACGGCGGTGGCGAGCGCCAGCTCCTCGGGGCCCCAAGCTCCCGGTCGGAGCGTGCCCACGGGCGACGAGGCTCGCCGCAGCGCCCGGTCCTGCGCTGCTTCGGCGGACCTTGCCCGGAGTCCGCGCACGCGGCCGAGCAGAGCCGTCCCGATGTCCGGAGAGCGCGGCGGGCCAGTTCCGCGGCCAGCCCGACCTTGATCCTGCCCGGTCGTCTTCGTCGACGAGACGTGGGCCGAGACGAGCATGACCCGCATCCACGGCCGCAGCCGCCGCGGGACGAGGTTGCGCATGAGCGTGCCGCACGCCCAGTGGAAGAGATCGACGTTCGTCGCAGGCCTCACCTTGTCCGGGATCGTCGCGCCCTTCGTGATCGACGGCGCGATCAACGGCGACGCCTTCGAGGTGTATGTCGCCAAGGTTCTACTCCCCGAGCTCGCGACGCTGCCGTCCTGCCTCAGCCGGCCGTGAACGTGGTCGCTTCCAGCGGCCGTGCGGGATCGGTGCGCGGTACCGCTCGCCCCGTGGAGCGCGCCCCGCAGGCGTGCCTTCTTCGTCGAAGGGGCGGTTTCGTGGGGAACGTTCAGCCGGGAGGGGTCGGGATCAAGCTGCCTGCCGATCCACTCCCGGCGCTGTCGCGCGACGTCCGGCCGGTCCTGCTCGGCCGCGTGCGCAGTCTACTTTGCGCGCAAGACCGCAACGGTCGAGGAAGGGCCAGACGGTCGACGGGCGAGGCAGCCGCGTCCGCCTTCTCCCGGAGCCGGTCAGCGACCTCGGCGAGCGTGATGTCGGGCTCGGCCGCGACGAGGCCCAGGATGAAGGTTTCGTGCAGCTCGAGCTTCGATTGGCTCGGATGCCCGGCCAACCTGGCACCACGCTTTCCGTCCTGCGCCGGAGCCGATGCCATCCTCCGCCGTCGCGACCCCGACCTCGAGGCGCCTCGCCGCCGCACGATGGGACCGCCGTTGACCGCCTCCACTCCCCTCGTGCGCAGATCGAGCTCCGGATGACGTCCCATGGGTCCGCCTCGCGAGTGACCATCGCAAGGCAAATGAGACCCGCCCTCGCACTCCGCTGCTGCCTCGGGACCAAGTCACCATGCGTTGGTGGACCAGCTCAGAAGGATTACCCCGACCGCGGTGGGTTCGCCGGCCGGAGGTCCCTGGGACGGTCTCGCCCGATGGGTCGAACGCTGTTCAGGGGACAACCTGAGCGCGGGCGCGGTTCTGGCCGGGGCAGCTCTTGCTGAGCGGGCCGTCCCTGCTAGGGCGGGTTGGGTTCGGTGGAACCACCCAACCCCAAGAAGACCGCTCTGGATCAACGAGCGCGAGCATCTTGTCGGGGTCTGAGGAGACCCAGGATGCCTTAGGGACGAAGGCACCCTGCCTGCGCCTGCGGAGCGTCAGCTCGAAAGGCGCTCGATCTGCGCGCCGCAGCGCGACAACTTCTGCTCGAGCCGCTCGAAGCCGCGGTCGAGGTGATAGACCCGGCTCACCTCGGTCTGACCGCGCGCTGCGAGGCCCGCGATCACGAGGGAAACGGACGCACGCAGGTCGGTCGCCATCACCGGCGCGCCCCTCAGCTCCTCAACGCCTTCGATGGTGGCGGTCTGCCCGTTGAGCGAGATCTTCGCACCGAGGCGGACCAGCTCCTGAACATGCATGAAGCGGTTCTCGAAGATCGTCTCGGTGACCCGACTGGTGCCGTTGCCGGCGGTCATCAGCGCCATGAACTGCGCCTGCAGGTCGGTGGGGAAGCCCGGATAGGGCGCGGTCTCGGCGTCCACGGCGGCGATGCCATGGCCGTTGCGCCGCACCCGCAGCCCGCGGTTGGTCACGGTGATCTCGGCGCCCGCTTGTTGCATCAGCTCGATGGGGCGCTCGAGGTGCTCGGACGTGGCGCCCTCGAGCGTCACGTCCCCGCCCGCCATGGCGGTGGCCAGCGCGTATGTGCCGGCCTCGATGCGGTCCGGCAGGACGCGGTGGCGCGCACCGGTGAGGCGGGGCACGCCGTCGACGTAGATGGTGGCGCCGCCGTGCCCCTCGATGCGTGCGCCCATGGCGATGAGGCACTCGGCGAGGTCGACGATCTCGGGCTCGCGTGCGGCGTTCTCGATGACGGTCTCGCCGCGGGCGAGCGTCGCGGCCATCATGACGGTGTGGGTCGCGCCCACCGACGGCTTGGGGAGGCGGACGCGGTTGCCGATGAGCCCTGCGCGAGCCCTGGCGACCACGTCGCCACGGTCGATCTCGATGTCGGCGCCGAGGGCGCGGAGGCCGTCGATGAAGAAGTCCACCGGGCGCGTGCCGATGGCGCAGCCGCCGGGCAGCGAAACGCGCGCCTCGCCCATGCGCGCGACGAGCGGACCGATGACCCAGAACGAGGCCCGCATGGTCGACACGAGGTCGTAGGGCGCGCAGGTGTCGATGATGGCACGGGCGGTGAGGTCGACCGTCTGCCCGGCGAGCTGGTCCTCGCCGCTGCGCTTGCCTTGGAACGAGGTGTCGACGCCGTGGTTGGCGAGGATGTGGAAGAGCTTCTGCACGTCGGCGAGACGCGGCACGTTCTGCAGCGTCAGCGTCTCATCGGTGAGCAGCGAGGCGATCATCAGGGGCAGCGCGGCATTCTTCGCACCGGAGATCGGGATCGAGCCCTCGAGCGGCACGCCGCCGGTGATGCGGATGCGGTCCATGCAACGCCCCCTAACGCCACGTACAGCACGGACGGTGCGGTCGCTGTCCGAACCTCAGCGCGAAGTGGCTATGCGAGGCAGGGGGGGCGATCAACTCACGCGGTTCCGGCGGGGACGTCGGCGATCGTCGCCACGGGGGCCGTGCGACATTTGCGTCACAGCTTCGACGGAGCGGGGATGGTCCGACGGGATGCCCCGGTGCCGGGCACCCGGCGCGTGCGGGGTGCCCGATGCGCAGCGACGCAGCGTCGGGGGGCGGCGGCGTCGCGTTACGAGGCGAGCGCCACATCGAGCGACAGGAGGCTCGCCGTCGAGGACGGCGGTCGCGCCCCCTCGATGTAGGCGGCGACCTTGTCGATCGCCATGGGCCGACCGCACAGGAAGCCCTGCAGCTCGTCGTACCCCGAGTCGCGAGCGAACGTCCGCTGGGCCTCGGTCTCGATCCCCTCCGCGACCACGCGCAGGTTCATGGCACCGCTCATCGCGCTGATGGTGCGCAGGACCTCCGCGACGCGCTCCGATTCCGACAGCGACCGGAAGCACGAGCGATCGACCTTGAGCTTGTCGAACGGGAACTTCCACAGGTAGCTCAGGCTCGAGTAGCCGGTGCCGAAGTCGTCCATGACGATGCGGGTGCCGAGCGCACGCAGCCGGCGCAACTGCATCTCGACCGCCTCGGGGTCGGAGATGAACAGCGACTCGGTGATCTCGAGCTCGAGGCGCCTCGGGTCGAGCCCAGACCGCTCCAGCGCGTCGGCGACAACGGCGACGAGGTCCTCGCAGAACTGCTGCGCCGACAGGTTCACCGAGACCGACAGCGGCTCGGTCCATCGGGCTGCCGTCGCACAGGCCTCGCCGAGGACCCACTGCCCGATGGCCGGCGTCAGCCCCATGTCCTCGGCGACGGGGATGAAGCGCGCCGGCGGGATGTGTCCGCCGTCCCCGTCGCGCAGCCGCAACAGCGCCTCGAAGCCGATGAGACGCCCGGTCTTGGCCTCGTGCTGCGGCTGGTAATGCAGCTCGAAGCCGTCAAGCTCGAGTGCCCGCCGGATCATCACGCGCATGGTGTTGCGCGTCTTGAGCTCGCAGTCCATGCCGTCCTCGAACAGGACGTGCTGGTTCCTTCCGTTCCGCTTCGCCCGGTAGAGCGCAGCGTCCGCGCTCTTCTGCAGCTCGGAGGCGACGTCGGTGTGCTCGGGGGCGAGGGCGACGCCGATGCTGAGCGTGATGCTGACAGGCACGTCGTTGAGTTCCCGCACGGCACGGATCGACGCGTTCATGCGTGCTGCCAGCGCCATCGCAGCGGACGGCTCGCTCACCTCGCGCTGGATGACGGCGAACTCGTCCCCGCCGAGGCGCGCCACGAGGTCCCCCTCTCGCACGCAGTCCGTGATGCGCGCGGCGACCACCTTGAGGAGCTCGTCTCCAGCGTCGTGGCCGAGGGAGTCGTTGACCGCCTTGAAGCCGTCGAGGTCGACCATGTGGAGGGCGAGCAGGCCGTCGGCTCGGCGGGTCCCAGCGATTGCCCGCTCCAGCGTCGCCTGAAACCGGTTGCGGTTGGCAAGGCCGGTGAGCGGGTCGTGGTGAGCGAGGTGGACGATCCGTTCCGTGCTACGGCGCTGACGCGTCAGCAGGTAGGCGGTCAACGCCGTGTTGACTGCGGCAACGACGAGGAGCAGCGCACCGGCGATGATCGCGTCCCGTGCCTGCGTGCGCAGGACGCGATAGGTGTCGGTGGCGTCGAGCGTCATGTCGAGCCGCCCGATCTGCCGCACGTCCTGCACCAGCGGGCTGAGCACGCGCGCGAACAGGACGTCCCTCCCCAGGGTCGTGTCGCGCTTGAACAGCACGCTGGTGCCGCTCCAGCCTGGCACGTCTTCGTCGTCGACGCCGCGGTAGGGGACATCGCGTGAACCGGACGTCATGATGACGGTCCCGTCAGGACGCAGCAGCGTGAAGCGCAGGATGTCGCCCACGTTGGCGATGGTTCGGAAGTAGGCAACGTCCTCCGCCGTGGGTTCGTCACCCCCCAGAAGGTTCGCGAAGCTCGGCGCAGCCACCGCCGCGCTCGCCCACTGCCCAGCGAGCAGCGCGAGCGTGTCCTTCAGCTCGACCTTGGCCGAGCTCAGCGCAGAGGCGACGATGTAGAGGGCGGTCCCCACGATGACGGCGCTCGCCGCAAGGTTGATCGCGAACGCGCGGGCCACCGGCCGGTAATGCCCCTCCTTCAACGCTGGTATCACGCGAACCCCTCGCCCGATGCGATCGGATCCCAGTGAACCGCACCAAGCGGTGCCGAGGCTGACCCCGTGCGAACGCACGCCACGCGGGCCGGTCGCCATGCACCGAGGATGTCGCAGCTCGCGGACCGATGTCGGCGGACGGGCGGTGGCCGATCAGGCCCTCGTGATGAAGCTGTCGATCACCCGCTTGCGGCCGGCCTTGTCGAAGTCCACCGTCAGCTTGTTGCCCTCCACCTGGGCAACGTCGCCGTTGCCGAACTTCTGGTGGAACACGCGGTCGCCGACCGCGTACGCGGCCGGTCCGTCTGACACGGACTTGGCGATCAGCTCGCCCTCGATGGTGAGCGGCAGGCGCCGCTCGCGCCGCGGCACGTCCTCACGGCGGCGCTGGGCGCGCTCCCAGCCGGGCGTGTGGTACGTCGAGGAGAACGTCTCCACCTGGTCGAAGCGCGAGGCGCCGTAGCCGCCGATGCCACCGTAGCCGGCCTCCTCGCGCACAATCACGTTCGCCTCCGGCAGCTCGTCGATGAAGCGCGAGGCGGCGCCCGCCTGCCACATGCCATGGATGCGCCGGTTGAGCGCGAACCAGATGAAGGCGTACCTGCGCGCGCGGGTGAGGCCGACGTAGGCGAGCCGGCGCTCCTCCTCAAGCCCCGCCTGTCCGCCCTCGTCGATGGCCCGCACGGACGGGAACAGGCCCTCCTCCCAGCCGGGCAGGAACACCACATCGAACTCCAGCCCCTTGGCGGCGTGCAGCGTCATCAAGGTGACGGCCTCGCCGCCGGCCTCGCCCTGCGCGTCCGTGACCAGGGAGACGTGCTCCAGGAACGCCGGCAGGGAGTCGAACTCCTCCATGGAGCGCACGAGCTCCTTGAGGTTCTCAAGGCGGCCCGGCGCGTCCGCGGAGCGGTCCGCCTTCAGCATGTCGGTGTAGCCGGACTCCTCGAGGACGACCTCGGCGAGCTCGGTGTGCGGCACCGTGCCGAGCTGCGCGCGCCAGCGATCGAGCGAGGCGACGAGCTGGTTGAGGGCGGTGCGCGCACGGCCCTTCAGCTCGTCGGTGGCGAGGATGTCGGCGGCAGCGTGCAGCAACGGCACGCCGCGCGCCCGGGCCGCCTCGACGATGAGGCGCACGGACTGCTGACCGAGCCCACGCGCCGGCACGTTGACGATGCGCTCGAAGGCGAGGTCGTAGGCCGGCTGCGTCACGCAGCGCAGGTAGGCGAGCGCGTCGCGGATCTCCCGTCGCTCGTAGAACCGCGGCCCGCCGATGACCCGGTAGGGCGTGCCGGTGGTGACGAAGCGGTCCTCGAAGGCCCGCATCTGCGCGGTGGTGCGCACCAGGATCGCGACCTCGTCGAGGGACACGCCCTTCGTGTGCAGGCTCTCGATCTCGCCGTTGATCGCCCGCGCCTCCTCCTCGGAGTCCCAGGCGGAGGCGACGGTGACGGGCGCCTCGTCGGGGTCGGCAAGGTCGGTGAACAGCGTCTTGCCGAGGCGACCCTCGTTGTGCGCGATGAGGTGGGACGCTGCCGCCAGGATGTGGCTCGTGGAGCGGTAGTTGCGCTCGAGGCGCACCACGGTGGCACCGGGAAAGTCGGTCTCGAAGCGCAGGATGTTGTCCACCTCGGCGCCGCGCCAGCCGTAGATCGACTGGTCGTCGTCGCCGACCACGCACAGGTTGCGGTTCCCCTGGGCGAGCAGGCGCAGCCACAGGTACTGGGCAACGTTCGTGTCCTGGTACTCGTCCACGAGCATGTAGCGCCAGCGCTGCTGGTAGCTCGCCAGGATGTCGGCGTGGGCGCGGAGGAGGCGGATGGGCTCGAGCAGCAGGTCGCCGAAGTCCGCCGCGTTGAGCGCCTTCAGGCGATCGCGGTAGAGCGTGTAGAGCGCGACGCCCTTGCCGTTCGCGAACCACTGGCCCTCGCCGGCCGGGACCTCCTCCGGCGTCAGCCCGCGGTTCTTCCACCCGTCGATCATGCCAAGCAGCTGGCGGGGCGGCCAGCGCTTGTCGTCGAGCCGCTCGGCGGCGAGGATCTGCTTGGCGAGGCGCAGCTGATCGTCCGTGTCGAGGATGGTGAAGTCGGGCGATAGGTCGACGAGCTCGGCGTGGCGACGCAGGATGCGGGTGCCGATGGAGTGGAACGTGCCGAGCCAGGGCATCCCCTCGGCGGCGCCGCCGACCACCTTGGCAACGCGATCCTTCATCTCCCGCGCCGCCTTGTTGGTGAAGGTGACGGCGAGGATCTCCGACGGCCGCGCGCGTCCGAGCGCCAGGATGTGGGCGATGCGCGTGGTGAGCACCCGCGTCTTGCCCGTGCCGGCCCCGGCGAGGACCAGCACTGGGCCGTCGACGGCCTCCACCGCACGGCGCTGCTCGGGGTTCAGCGTCTCAAGGTAGGCGGGCGCCGGACGCGAGGCCGCAGCTGCCCGGGCGGAGATGGAAACCTGGTGCGCGCTCTGCCGGGCGGTCTTCGTCATGGGTCTCGTCCGATCCTCACGCGATCACTAGAACGAATGTGCAACCTTTTGCGCAAGAATCCAGCCCGGTCCACCCCCGCGCGTCGCCGGCACGCGGGTCCCCTAGAAGCGGTTGAGCGGGATCTTGAGGTAGCGCTTGCCGTCGGCCTCGGGGTGCGGCAGGCGTCCGCCGCACAGGTTGACCTGGAGCGCCGCTAGCATTCGGCGCGGCAGGCCGAGGCCGGCGTCGCGCGCCTCGCGCAGCGCGACGAAGTCCGCCTTCGTGGCGCAGCCGACCAGGTGGACGTTGCTCGCCTTCTGCTCGGCCACTGTGGATTCCCAGCATGGCTCGTCGCGCTCTTCGGTGCCGTAGTCGTGACCGACGAACAGCCGCGTCGCGTCGGGCAGCGCGAGGATCGCCGCGACGGAGTCGTAGAGCGTCGCCGCATCGCCGCCCGGAAAGTCCGCGCGCGCCGTGCCGAAGTCGGGCTGCATGACGGTGTCGTGGACGAAGGCGGCGTCGCCGATGACGTAGGTGACGGAGGCGAGGGTGTGGCCGGGGGACAGCATCACGCGGCCATCGAGGTCGCCGATGCGGAACGTGTCGCCGTCCTCGAACAGGTGGTCGAAGTCCCTCATGGCTTCGAACGCGTCCGGCATGTGGTAGATCTCACGCCACAACGCAGCGATCTCGGCCACCTTCGCGCCGATGCCCGTAGGCGCGCCGTAGCGCTCCTTCAGCAGGGCCTGCGCCATCAGGTGATCGGCGTGCGGGTGCGTGTCGAGGATGAGCGCGACGGACAGCCCTTCCGCCTCGACGTAATTGCAGACCGCTTCCGTCGGCGCCGGATCGAGCCGCGCCGCGTCGGGATCGAACCCCATGACGACGTCGACGAGGGCCGCCTGGCGCGTCGTCGGACATGTGACGACGTACTGGATGCTGCCCGACGCGGGCTCGTAGAACCCCGTGACGTCCGGTGAGCCCAGTCCGGTCGACGGGCTGGTCTTCGTCAACATGCACCCTCCGTGCGGCCTCGGGCGAGGTTTACGCCGACCGAGCCGCCGCCGAAAGCCGGAGGGACGCGCGGGCGGCCTCGTGCAGGAGGGCGTGGCGGCCAGCGATCGCCATCGGGTCCGGGCCGTAGCCGCCGCCCAGCACGCCGGCGAGGGGCAGGCCTGCGCGGCGCACCGCGGCGATGACGCGCCGGTCGCGCTCGGCGAGCCCGGCGTCGGTGAGCGCGAGGCGGCCGAGCCGGTCGTCCCGGTGCGGGTCGACGCCGGCGTTGTAGAACACGATGTCGGCCGGCATCGCGAGCGCCGCCTCCAGCGCCTCGTCGAGCGCAGCGAGGTAGGCGGCATCCTCGGTGCCGTCCGGCAGCGGGACGTCGAGCGTCGAGGTCGCCTTGCGGACGGGGTAGTTCGATGCTGCATGGATCGACACCGTCGACACCGACGGGTCGCCCTCGAAGATGCGCGCGGTGCCGTCGCCCTGGTGGACGTCGCAGTCGAACACCACGGCGCGACGGATCGCACCGTCCGCCTGGAGCACGCGGATGGCAACGGCGACGTCGTTGAACACGCAGAACCCAGCCCCCTGCTCGCGTCGGGCGTGGTGGCTGCCGCCGGCGGTGTTGCAGGCGATGCCGTGCTCGAGGGCGAGGTGGGCGGTGAGCGTGGTGCCGGCGGTGGCCGTGCGCGCACGCAGGGCGACGCTCGCCGTCATCGGGAAGCCGATCTCGCGCGCGACCTTCGCCGGGACCTGCGCGGCGAGCACCTGGTCGACGTAGGCACGATCGTGGGCGAGGGCGATCCAGTCCGCCGGGGCCGGCGCGGGCGCCACGAACGGGCCGAAGCCGCGCTCCTCGAGCACCCTCGCCACCGCCCCGAACTTGCCCATGGGGAAGCGGTGGCCGGGGGGCAGCTCGGCCTGGTAGCGCGGGTTGTGGACGACGGGGAGCAACGTGCCGGGAGGCCGGGCACGATCCGCACCGTGGCGCGGACCGTGCCACTAGCCAGCTGCTGCCTCAGGCGAAGTGCGCCCTCAGCATGGCGACCTCCTCCACCGCGCCGACGCCGAGCACGAGGAGGATCAGGAAGATGATCGCCACGATGACGAAGATCACGAACAGGATGCGCGCGATGCTCGCCGCGCCGGCCGCGACCCCGGAGAAGCCGAAGAAGCCGGCGATCACCGCGACGACGGCGAACACGATCGCCCATGTGAGAAAGTCCATCGGTCCCTCCGAGTGTTGACGGGTACGAACCGACGGCGCGAGGAGGAGGTTCCGCTGCGCCGCGCAGCATCTCAAGGTGGCCCCGGCCCAGTAGCGCCCGTCTTCAGGCCCGGTCGTGCCCTTCCCTCAGCCCATTGGACGACGCTCCGGCGGGCTGGTCTTCCCCGTCGCCGACGCTGCGGGTGTCAGGCTTCGACGCCGGCGAGCTCCCTGGCGCGCTGGCGCAGTGCGAACTTCTGCACCTTCCCGGTGGACGTCTTGGGCAGCGGCTCGAACACCACGCGGCGCGGCGCCTTGTAGCGTGCGATGCGCTCGCGCACCCACGCGATGAGCGCCGCCTCGTCGACGTCCGCGCCCTCGGCGAGCTCGACGAAGGCGCACGGCGTCTCCCCCCACTTGTCGTCCGGCATCGCCACCACCGCCGCCCCGGTCACCGCCGGGTGGGCGTAGAGCGCGTCCTCGACCTCGATGGAGGAGATGTTCTCACCGCCGGAGATGATGATGTCCTTGGCGCGGTCCTTGATCTCCACGTAGCCGTCGGGATGGCGCACGGCGAGGTCGCCGGTGTGGAACATGCCGCCGCGGAAGGCGGCCTCGGTGGCGGCTTCGTCCTTGAGGTAGCCCTTCATGACGATGTTGCCGTGGATCATGATCTCGCCGACCGTCTCGCCGTCGGCGGGGACCTCGTCGAGCGTCTCGGGGTCGCGGACGGACACGCCGTCCTGCAAGGTGTAGGCGACGCCCTGACGTGCCTTGAGCCGCGCGCGCTCCTCCACGGTCCTGCCGTCCCACTCCGGCTTCCAGGCCGAGACGACGCAGGGACCGTAGGTCTCCGTCAGGCCGTACACGTGGGTGACCTCGACGCCGATCTCCTCCATGCGCTGGATCACCGCGGCGGGTGGGGGCGCGGCGGCGGTCATCATGCGGATCGGGTGCGGCGCCCTGTAGGAGCGCTTCGCCGCCCCCTCGATCGCCATCTGCATCACGATGGGCGCCCCGCACATGTGGGTGACGCCGTGCCGCTCGAAGGCGTCGATGATGCCGTCCGGCGAGACCTGCCTGAGGCACACGTTGACGCCCGCCATCATGGCCACGGTGAAGGGGAAACACCAACCGTGGCAGTGGAACATCGGCAGCGTCCACAGGTACGCCGGGAAGTGCGGCATCGCCCAGTCGAGCGCGTTGGAGATCGCCGTCGTCGCGAGCCCGCGGTGGGAGTAGACCACGCCCTTGGGCCGGCCGGTGGTGCCCGAGGTGTAGGACAGCGTGATCGACCGCCACTCGTCGTCAGGCGGTACGTAGGCCATGGGCTCGGCGGCGAGCAGCGCCTCGTAGTCGAGGTCCGCCGGCCCGTCGGCGGGCGGGGCGAGGTGGTCGTCGATGCGTACCACCGTCGGCGGGCGCTCCATGCCGGCCACCGCCTCGCCGAGCCTCCCGGCGAGCTCAGCGTCGACCAGCACCATCCTCGCCTCGCCGTGCTCCAGGCAGTAGCGCAGCGTGTCCGCGTCGAGCCGGGTGTTGAGCGTGAGGAGCACCGCGCCGGTGATGGGCACGCCAAAGCTCGCCTCCACGAAGGCGGGGATGTTGGGCGCAAGGATCGCGACGACGTCGCCACGGCCGATGCCCCGGGCGGCGAGGCCGGCGGCGAGGCGGCGTGCCCTCACATCGGTCTCGCGCCACGTCGCCGTGAGGTCGCCGTGGACGATGGCAGGGCGGTCGGGGTAGACCGCCGCGGTGCGGGCGAGGAAGTTGAGCGGCGTCAGCGCCCGGTGGTTCGCCTCGCTCCGGTCAAGACCGCGTTCGTCCATGGGTTCGCTCCCTGTGTGTGCGGCGTGTCCCGCAGGTCTGGACGCGATCGTCCACCGGCGTGCGCTCGGCATCAACGTCCGACCGGTCGCAGGGACGGCGCGGGGACCAAAGTCGTGGCGGCGGGCCGCACCGAGCCGCTGCAGCGGAGGGACATGGGAATGCGCACGAGCCTCGACACCCACGAGGTGATCAACCAGCCCGGCGACCTCGTCGGCGCCAACGCCTACGCCGACGACCGCGCGCTGACCGAGGCGGTCGAGGCGTTCGGGGGCGGTTGGGCGGCGGACCAGTTGGCGAGCACCGGCGCCGTCGTCGGCTCGGCCGAGGTGCAGGTGCTCGCCCGGCAGGCCAACAAGGCGACGCCGGAGCTCGTCACCCACGACAGGTTCGGCCACCGCGTGGACGAGGTCGATCTCCACCCGGCCTGGCACCGCCTGATGGAGCTGGCCTTTCAAAGCGGCGCGCACTCCCTCGCCTGGCGCGAGCGTCGGGCGGGCGCCCACGTCGCGCGTGCGGCGCTCTCCTACCTGTGGAACCAGGCGGAGAACGGCGTCTGTTGCCCCATGGGCATGACCTTCGCTTCCGTGGCCGCGCTGCGTCACTCGCCGGAGCTCGCCGCGGCCTGGGAGCCGCGCATCCTCGCCGACGCCTACGATCCCCGTCCGCGGCCCGCCGAGGACAAGCGCGGGATCACCGTCGGCATGGCGATGACGGAGAAGCAGGGCGGCTCCGACCTCAGGCGGACGCAGACGACGGCGCGGCCGGCCTCCTCCGCGCAGGGGTCCGGCGCGCCCTACCTCTTGACCGGGCACAAGTGGTTCTTCTCCGTCCCGCAGTCCGACCTCTTCCTTACCCTCGCCCAGACCGAGCGCGGCGTGTCGTGCTTCCTGGCGCGCGGCTGGCTGCCGGACGGCAGGCGCAACCGGCTGCGCCTCCAACGCCTGAAGGACAAGTGCGGCAACAGGTCGAACGCCTCGTCCGAGGTCGAGTTTGCGGACCTCGAGGCGGTGCTCGTCGGCGAGGAGGGCCGCGGCATCCGCGCGATCATCGAGATGGCGCACCTCACGAGGCTCGACTTCGCGGTGGGCTCGGCCGGGCTGATGCGCCAGGCGCTGAGCCAGGCGATCCACCACACGAGGAACCGCACCGCCTTCCAGCGCCGCCTCGTCGACCTGCCCATCATGCGTTCGGTGGTCGCCGACCTCGCGGTGGAGAGCGAGGCCGCGACGTGGCTGACCTTGCGCCTCGCGAGCACGCTCGACGCCGGGGACGACGCCCACGAGCGGCTCCTCGGCCGCATCGCCACGCCGGTGGCGAAGTACTGGGTCTGCAAGCGCGCGGTGGGGTTCGTCGCCGAGGCGCTCGAGTGCCACGGCGGGAACGGCTTCATCGAGAACCACCTGATGGCGCGGCTCTACCGTGAGGCGCCGCTGAACGGCATCTGGGAGGGGACCGGCAACGTCATCTGCCTCGACGTCGCCCGCGCGGTGGCCCGCGAGCCCGAGACGGTCGACGCCTTCCTCGCAGAGGTCCGCCGGGCCTCGGGCGAGCCCGCGCTGGACCGCGCCGTCCAGGAGCTCGAGCCGGTGCTGCGCGACATCGCTCGCCATGAGGCGGCGGCGCGCTGGGTGGTGGAGCGGATGGCCCTCGTCCTGTGCGCGAGCCTCCTCCTGCGCCACGCTCCGCGCGAGGTCGCCGACGCCTACGTCGCGCATCGACTCGCCAATGCAGGCGGGCTGCACTACGGCGCCAGCGGGCAAACCGCAGCCGCACAGGCCATCATCGACGGGGCCGCGCTCGGCTGAACGCGTCAGCCGCGCTGGAGCATGGCGGCGAACTCGGCGAACGGCAGCGGGACGGCGTAGCGGTAGCCCTGCGCGATGCGGCACCCCACCGCGCGCAGCGCCTCCTCCTGGTCGACCGTCTCGACGCCCTCGGCGATGACCGAGAGGCCCATCGAGCGGGCGATCTCGAGGATGCCCTTCACGATGGCCCGCTTGCGCGCATCCGTCTCGATGCCGAACACGAACTCCTTGTCGATCTTGATCTCCGAGATGGGGAAGCTCGCCATGTGGATCAGCGAGGCGTAGCCGGTCCCAAAGTCGTCGAGCGCGAACTGCGCGCCGGACGAGGCGAGGAACGACACCTTGTCGTGCAGCGACTGGTCGTCGATGCCGACGATCACGTCCTCGGTGATCTCGATGATGAAGTCTTCCGGTGCGAGGTTCCCGCTGCGTGTGCGCGCCAGGAACGTGTCGAGGAAGTCGTTGCGCAGGACCTCGGTGCGCGAGGCGTTGACCGAGACACGCAACGGACGCACGGCCAGGTCGCGAAGCCGCGCCACGTCGGCGATGACCCCGTCGAGCACCGCGCGGCCGATGCGCGAGCCGACCTCGTGGTCGGCCAGCACGTAGCCGAAGTCCTTGGCGTCGAGCAGGAGCCCTTGGGTCTGCCAGCGCACCAGCGCCTCGACGCCGACGACCTCGCGCGTCTCGATGTCGACCTGCGGCTGGTAGTAGGGCACGAACTCGCCCTGCGACACGGCCTCACCGGCACGCGCCAGGAGGCCCTGGCGGCGCTCCGCGACGTTGCTCGCGACCTGCCGATCGAACACCTGGATCGGCGCGTCGGGCGTCGTGCGCGCGTGGGCGAGCGCGATCTCGGCAGCACGGTTGAGCTCATCCCCGTCGGCAGCGTGCTGCGGGTAGAACGCGACGCCGACGCGGATGGAGAGGCCCGCCTCGGGCTCCAAGCGGCGGATGTCGGCGACCTCCGCCTCGAGCCGGGACAACGGCGCGTCGAGCGCGTCGGCGCCGTCGACGTCGAACAAGAGGATCGCGAACTCGTTGATCGAGACGCGCGCGACGGTGTCGGACTGTCGCGTCACCGTCGACAGGCGCGCCGCGATGTCGAGCATGTGCTTGTCGGGGACGGTGAAGCCGTGCGCCGCACCGTCGCGCTGACGGTCATCGACCTCGACGCGGACGAGCGCGAAGGTGCCCCCGTCACGCCGCGCGCGCTGCGCGGCCGTCGCGATGCGGTCGCCGAACAGCAGGCGGTTGGGCAGGCTGGTCACAGGGTCGTGGTTCGCAGCCCACCACAGCCGGCGCTCCGTCGACAGTGTCGCGGTGACGTCCTGGGTGATGCCGTAGAGCGCACCCTTGCCGTCCGCGGCGCGCGTGCGCCCGACGGTTCGCATGATGCGCTCCTCCCCTGCAGGCGTGCGCATCGGCGCCGTCACGTCGAACCCGCCGCCCTCGGCGACGGCGCGCTTCAGTTCCTGGGACAGCCGCTCGCGCGCCGGCGAGGGGTAGAGCTCCAGCATCCGCTCGACGGTGAGCTCGTGCTCGCGGGTGAGGCCGTGCATGCCGTAGAGCGCCGCGGACCAGACGAGGCGGCCTGTCCCAGGGTCGCGCTCCCATGCGCCGACCTTGGCGAGCTCCTCGACGTGGCCAAGCAGTCGCGCGGCCCGCACGAGGGCGTGCCGTTCCACGCGCAGCCCTTCGATGCCGTAGATGATGGGGAGCACCGCGACCGCCGCGTGGCGCAGCGCTGCGGCGTCGACCGCACGATCCGTCGCGGGGGTGACGGCGAAGATGGCGAGCTCCGTCTCCGGGAGGAGGAACGCGTCGAGCCGGCCGCCAAGGTCGACGTCCGTCGCGACCGGCACGAGCAGGCTCGACCGGGCCACATCCTCCGGCACGCTTGCTCCGAGCACCGCCTCGACGACGGCGGCAACGACGCTGGTCCGGGCAGCGGCCGGCAGGTGCAGGAACTCGCTGGACGCCGCCCGCAGGATCCGGTCGCCGGCGTCGACGACACCGCAGTGCCTCGCGCCGATGGTGTCGGCGAGGAGGTCGCAGGCGGATGCCGCCAACTCGGCGAAGGGGTCGCTGAGGTCCACGTTCCGCTCTCTTCCGTCAGGCCCGCCGCCGCCGGCGGGGTGACGAGGGCCGCCGGTACCCGATCGCTGCGCACGTCGAGGCAGATAGTGCGACCCCGGACCGAGGGCAGCGCTTCAGTCGGCCTCGCCGAAGCCGCCGGTCACCAGCGCGGTGAGCGACGCCACCGCGGCCTTCGCGTCGGGGCCACGGGCGCGCACGCGGATCGTGCTGCCGCACGGCGCGCCGAGCATCAGGAGCCCCATGATCGAGCGCCCGTCCACCGCCTGCCCATCCTTGAGGACGACGACCTCGACGTCCAAGGGCTGCAGCTCGCGCACGAATCGCGCGGCGGCGCGGGCATGGAGGCCCCTTCGGTTGACGAGGGTGAGGACGACGTCGTCGTCGCGCCCTTCGGTCCCGCCGAACGCGTCGCCGCCCGGTGTGCCCGAGGCGTCACCCTCGTCAGTCGCCGGCAAGGACGTGGGACGCGATGCTGATGTACTTGATGCCCGCGTCGCGCGCGGCGGCGACCGCGGCGGCGAGCGGCATGCTCGCCCGCGCCGAGGACAGCTTGACCAGCATCGGCAGGTTGACCCCTGCGATGACCTCGACGTTGCCGTGCGGCATCACCGAGATCGCCAGGTTGGAGGGGGTGCCGCCGAACATGTCGGTCAAAATGACGACGCCCTGCCCGGTATCCACCCGGCTCACCGCGTCGAGGATGTCGGCACGACGCTGCTCGATGTCGTCGTCCGGCTCGATCGAGATCGGCTCGACCGCCTTCTGCGGCCCGACCACGTGCTCGAGGGCCGCGCGAAGCTCCTGCGCCAGCCGTCCGTGGGTGACGAGCACCAATCCGATCACCTGTCGTCCCCCCCGGTGCACGCTGCGGTCCCCAGGATCGCGCCCGCGGCCGGACGTTGGGTCGCGCAGCCCAAACCCGTCAACCCTTGCCCGGCGAGAACCGCGGCGACGGCAAGCAGCGAGGTGGCCGTGGCCCGACGCTCGACGACGAGCCGCGGCAGCGCGATGCCGCAGACGCTCGCCACCGCCTCGCACGGCTCGGGGGTGCGAAGCCGCTCCTTGGACAGCTCGACCAGGAGGGTCAACCGCGCCGCCGCCAGGTGCTCCACAGGGACCACTCCGACGCCGGTGCGCTCCGCGAGCCCGGCGATGCGCGCGGGCGGTCGGGCGACCAATCGACCGCCCTGCGGCGCCACCACCACGCGGTCGTCCGCCACCCAGCGCGCGAACCGCCCGCGCGCCTGCCACTCCTCGACCAGCGCGTGGGACAGCGTGGACTTGCCCGCGCCGGACGGCCCGGTGATGAGGACGCCCGCCTCGCCGAGCACCACGGCGCTCGCGTGCATGCTCGGCTCGCCCGTCATGGGACCGTCGGCAGCCGCACCGTCAGCCGCGCGCCGGCGACGTCGCGCTCGGGGGTGAGCGTCGTGCGGTAGCGGTTCTCGGCGAAGATCTCACCGCGGTGCGCCTCGACCACCTGCCGGCTGATCGCGAGCCCAAGGCCGGAGTTGTCGCCGAACGCATGGCTCGTCGGGCGGTCGGTGTAGAACCGCTCGAAGATGCGCTCCATCATGGCCTCGTCGATGCCAGGGCCCTCGTCGTCCACGGTGACCTCGAGGAAGTCGGCGTAGAGCGTCGCCGTCACGATCACCGTGGCACCCTCGGGCGAGAACGAGCGGGCGTTCTCGATGAGGTTGGTGAACACCTGGCCGAGCCGGCTGTCGTTGCCGCGCACCACGAAGCCCCGGCGCGGGCCGCGCACGGCGAGCGCCACCGCGAGGCCCTTGGGGCGGGCGAGCTCGTCCTGCGCCTCGACGATCGTCTTCAGGAGCGTGACGATGTCCACAGGCTCGAACCGGTAGCGGTTGAGCTCGGCATCCAGCTTGGAGGCGTCGGAGATGTCGGAGATCAGGCGGTCGATGCGCCGCACGTCGTGCTCGATGATGTCGAGGAGGCGCTTGCGCGACTCGTCGGTGCGGGCGAGGGGCATCGTTTCGACGGCGCTGCGCAGCGAGGTGAGCGGGTTCTTCAGCTCGTGCGCCACCTCGTCGGCGAACGCATCGATGGCGTCGATCCGCTCGTAGAGCGCGATGGTCATCTCGTTGAGCACGCGGCTCAGGTCGCCGATCTCGCCGGGCTGGTTGAGCTCGGGGATGGGGGCGAAGGCGCTGCCGCGCTTGATGGTCTCCGCCGCCCGGGCGAGGCGGCTCAACGGTCGTGAGATCGTCGCCGCGAGGAACATCGACAGGAGGACGGCAGCGACCGCTGCCACCAGGAACGCGACGACGATGCCGCGCTCCTGCTCGCGGGCGACGCGGTCGATGGCGCCGGGCGGGCTCACCACGCGCAGCGCGGCGACGACGCGCCCATCGGCATCGAACAGCGGCGTCGCCACCGCCACGACCGCGTCGCCGGACGGACGCTCGCTCCGCCCCACCGTCTTGACGCCGCCGAGCGCGCCGATGACCTCGCGCAGCGCGGCCGGCTCGTCGGCGTCGATGCGCGCGGGTGACGCCGGTGGCGGCGGAGCCGTGCCGAAGAGGCCGCGCCAGAGGGAGGGTTCCGGCGTCGGCGCCTGATCGGCGAGCGGCGGCAGCGGCGCCGTGGCGACGTCCGTCCCGCCGCGCAACGCGGTGCGGCTGTCGGCGAGCCGCTCGCCGGTGACGCCGTAGAGCTCCGCGCGCGTGCGCGTCCCCTCGAGGGCGTCGGCGAAAACCCGCTCCACGGCGTCGCGGTCGATGGCGGTCACCGTCGTCGGGCCACCCTCGACGCGCGCCTCGGGTGGCGCGAGCGCGATCACCGCGGGGTCATCGACCGGCCTCAGGTCGCGGAGCGCCGCCCTCACCGTGTCGACCTGCACGAGGAGGGTGTCGAGGACACCCTGCGCCGCACGCTCGGAGAAGCTCGCCTGTTGGAGCGTCACGTGGAGCAGGACGGACAGCCCGATGACCTTCACGGCGGCGAGCTTCAGCGCGAGCCGGGAGAGACCGACGCCGCGCAGCCAGAACGGTCCCGGCCTGATCCGCGCCGGAACGAAGGTATCAGGCTGGCGCGGGCTGAAGCGCTGGGCGATCGTCATCGCGTTTATGGTTGACCCACGCAGCGGGGCCGGCTCGGCTGGCGGACCCTCATGCGCGCTACCTCAAGCATCACGTGCCGGCGGGGCACCGCCGGGATGCACGTCAGTCGTCCCTCAGGCGGTAGCCGGCGCCGTACAGCGTCTCGATCTTGTCGAAGTCGTCGTCCACCTGGCGGAACTTCTTGCGCAGCCGCTTGATGTGGCTGTCGATGGTTCGGTCGTCGACGTAGACGTGATCGCCGTAGGCGGCGTCCATCAGCGCGTTGCGGCTCTTCACCACGCCGGGCCGCAGCGCCAGGGCATGAAGGATCATGAACTCGGTCACCGTGAGGATCACCGGGCCTCCGCGCCAGGTGACGGCGTGCCGCTCGAGGTCCATCACCAGCGCGCCGCGCTCGAGGAGGGTGTCCTCCGGCGTCTCGGTCCCGCCGCCCCGCGCGAGGCTGCGACGCAGCACCGCGCGGATGCGTTCCACGAGCAAGCGCTGGGAGAACGGCTTCGTGATGAAGTCGTCCGCGCCCATCCTGAGGCCGAACAGCTCGTCGATCTCGTGGTCCTTCGAGGTGAGGATGATGACGGGCAGGTCGGTGTCGCGGCGCAGGCTGCGCAGCAGTTCCAGGCCGTCGAGGCGCGGCATCTTGATGTCGAGGACCGCAAGGTCGGGCGGCGCGTTGGTGAGCCCCTCGAGCCCGCTGGCGCCGTCGGTGTACGTGACGACCTCGAAGCCTTCGGTCTCCAGCGCCATGGAGACGCTCGTGAGGATGTTGCGGTCGTCGTCGATCAGGGCGATCGTTGTCATGTGCTCCTCGGTCTCACCCGCACCGTGCCACCAGGCGCGGTGCTCACCGGCATGCCGTCGAACAGTGCCATGCGATGACGGCCTATCCCAGGGCACTGCCCACCATGACCGCAACCTCTGAGTGAGTAAGGGCGGCCGTATACAACTTAGGGACCAGGGTCCGCCTATAGTTCATAGCCCAACTGTCACGCAGGACTGAAATGAAATTTGATCGCCGCACGGCCGCGCCACTTGCGCGTACCCTCGTGAGGGCCGCCAGCGAGGCCGCCCTCGGCACCCTCGAGCCCTCTGGGCACCCCAACGCCTCGCACGTCGCGGCGGCGACGCTGCCGACCGGAGCACCCCTCCTGCTGGTGTCCACCCTGGCGCTCCACACCAAGAACTTGCAGCGCGACGCACGGGCCTCGATGCTGTTTTCCGGCAGCGCGGTGTCCGCCGACCCCAACACGCGGCCGCGGGTCACGCTGATCGGCTCGATGAGCCCCGTCGCCGAGGTCGAAGTGGCCCGCCAGCGGTTCCTGCGGCGCCACCCTCACGCCGCGCTCTACGCCGACTTCGCGGACTTCTCGTTCTTCCACCTCGCGCCGGAGCGCGTGCACCTCGTCGCAGGGTTCGGCCGCATCATCGACCTCGCGCCGGACGAGGTGCTCGCCCCCGCGGACGCTGCCGCGGCGCTGTCGGCGATCGACGGCGAGGCCTGCGCGCACATGAACGAGGACCACGCAGACGCCCTTGCGCTGATCGCCGAGCGCCTGGTGGGTGGTCCGCCCGGCGACTGGCGCGCCGTGGGCATCGACCCTCAGGGCATCGACCTCACAGACGGCACGTGCATCGTGCGCGCCGAGTTCGACGACGGCCCGGTCGCCGACGCCGGCCACCTGCGCCGCGCGCTCAAGAAGCTCGCCGACCGCGCGAGGGCGGCGCACTGATCCTCAGTAGGGCCAAAGGTACCACGCTGCGGCGAGGCCGACGGCGGCCACGACGAGCCCGATCGCGATGACGAGCCCGTCACGCACGGTGAGGCCGAGCCCGATGACGAGGAGCGAGACGCCGGCGGGGAACGCGCCGAACGGGACCACCGCGAGCGGGTACATCGACAGGGACACCAGCACACCGACGATCGCCACGAGCTGGAAGACCGGCGGGTTGAGCAGCACCTCGAGGCGCGGCCCGACGTAGCGACCCACCGCCTCCACGCGAGGCCGAACCTTGTCGAGCGACTCGACGAGCTTGTCCCGCGGCAGCCCGCGCTTCTCGACGAACCCCGGCAGCCAGACCCGATTGGCGCCGAACAGGAGCTGGACGGACAGGAACAGCATGATCGTGCCGGTGAGCACGCTCATGCCGGGGATCGCCCCGGTGGGCAGGATCGCGAGCAGCGAGGTCACAATGAACAGGGGACCGAAAGAGCGCCGACCCACCGCCTCGACGATGTCGCCCATGGAGACGGTGTCGCCCTCGGTCTCCGCTTTGATGCGGTCGAGCAGGCTGACGAGGTCCTGGGGCTGATCGCCGCCACCGCCTCCTCCGCTGCCTGCGCGAGCGCCGTCGTCGCCGCCCGTCGAAGCCCCCCCGGTCCCGTCCTTGGTCACCATGTTCGTCTCTTGCGCGGCCGCCACCGAGAACCTAACGATTCGAAGGGGCTCGGCGTTCATGCCGCGGGGGGATCGACGATGGCCGAGGATCGGATGCGCGACGATCCGCTTGATGTGGCCGAGCGCTGGGCCCGCGAAGGCCGCCGGGTGGCCCTCGCCACGGTGGTCGACACCTGGGGCTCCGCGCCCCGTCCGGTCGGCAGCCACCTCGTGATCGACGGAGAGGGGGCGTTCGAGGGCTCGGTGTCTGGGGGCTGCGTGGAGGGCGCGGTGGTGGCGGAGGCCGTCGACATCGCGCACGGTGCGCCGCCCAAGCTCCTGGAGTTCGGCGTCGCGGACGAGGCAGCGTGGCAGGTGGGGCTGTCCTGCGGCGGCACCATCCGCGTCTACGTCGAGCCCCTCGAGCCTGCCCCGGCGGACGAGCGGGCGGCGTGAGGCTCGCCGACCTTGCCGCGCTGAACGCCGCGCGCGCCGAACGGCGCCTGTGCGCGGCGGTGACGCCGCTGGGCGGTGGCCCGGGCCGCCTGGTGCTGGCCGAGGACGCCGCGCGCGATCCGCTGGCCGGGCCGCTCGCCGCACGCTTCGCCTCAGCGCGCTCCGGCCGCGAGGAGGCGGATGGCGTCTTCGTGCGCGTCTATAGGCCGTCGCCGCGCCTCGTCGTGGTCGGCGCGGTGCACATCACGCAGACCCTGGCGCCGATGGCCGAGGCCGCTGGCTTCGACGTCACCATCATCGACCCGCGCGGCGCCTTCGCGACGCCCGAGCGCTTCGGCGCGCACCGCCTCATCGCCGAGTGGCCCGACGCGGACCTCATGGCGCTCGACCGCGAGACGGCGGTCGCCACGCTCACCCACGACCCGAAGATCGACGACCCCGCGCTGATCGCGGCGCTCGCTGCAGGCTCGTTCTACGTCGGCGCCCTCGGCAGCCGCAAGACGCACGGCCGGCGCGTGGAGCGGCTCGGCGCGGCCGGCGTCGCGTCCGCCGACATCGCGCGGATCCATGCCCCCATCGGCCTCGCCATCGGGGCGTCGTCGCCGCCGGAGATCGCCGTGGCGGTGCTCGGCGAGATCATCGCCGCGCTACGCGGGGCGTCGCGCCTCGCCGAGGCGCGTGCGGCGGCGTGAGGTTCGGCCGCGTGCCGCTCGCCGAGGCGGGGGGAGCGATCCTCGCCCACTCCCAGCGCGTCGCGGACGGCGTGCTTCGCAAGGGGCGCACGCTGAAGTCCGAGGACCTCGCGGCCATGGCGGACGCCGGCCTCGACGAGGTCACCGTCGCGCGGCCCGGCCCCGAAGACGTCGCGGAGGACGAGGCGGCCGCGGCGCTCGCCGCCGCCGTCGCGGGCGAGGGGGTCCGCGCCGGCGAGGCGGACACCGGCCGCGCGAACCTGTTCGCCGAGGCGGCGGGGCTCCTGAGGGTCGATGCCACGGCGGTGAACCGGCTCAACGCCGTCGATCCTGCGCTGACGCTCGCCACGCTGTCGCCGTTCTGCCGCGTCGCCCCGGGTCGGATGGTCGGCACGGTCAAGATCATGCCGTTCGCGACGCCGCGCGCTCGCTTGGAGGCGGCGCTCGCATCGGTCGGCACACCGCCACTGACGGTGGCGCGGTGGCGCCTCTCGCGCGTCGCCGCGATCTCCACGCTGCTGCCCACGCTGAAGGCGAGCGTCGTCGAGAAGACGCTGGGCGTGTTCGCCGGCCGCCTGGAGGGGGCCGGCGCCACCATCGCCTCGGACAGGCGCGTGGCGCACGTGACGGAGGCCGTCGCCGCGGCGCTCGCCGAGGCGGACGAGGCGGAGGCGATCGTCGTCTTCGCCGCCTCCGCCGTCGTCGACCAGGACGACGTCATCCCCACGGCGATCCGGGCCGCAGGCGGGCGCGTGGTGCGCTTCGGCATGCCGGTCGACCCGGGCAACCTCCTCGTGCTCGGCGAACTCGGCGGGCGCCCGGTAGTCGGCGCACCCGGCTGCGCCCGCTCGCCCAAGGAGAACGGGTTCGACTTCGTGCTCGACCGCTGCCTCGCCGGGATCCCGGTGGGCGCGGACGACATCGCCGCCATGGGCGTCGGTGGTCTGCTGACGGAGACCGCAGCGCGTCCGCGCCCCCGTCGCGGCGTGGTGGGCCCGGCGACGCGGCCCGCCGCCCTCGTGCTCGCAGCCGGCCGATCCACCCGCATGGGCGCCAACAAGCTCGTCGAGGAGGTCGGCGGCGTGCCGATGGTCCGCCGCGTCGTCGGGGCCGCGCTGGCGAGCCGCGCGGCGCCGGTCGTCGTGGTGACCGGACACGAGCCCGAGCGCGTACACGACGCCATCGAGGGGCTCGACGTCGCCTTCGTGCACAACGCGCAGCACGCGGACGGGCTGTCCACCTCGCTGCGGGCGGGCCTCGCGGCGCTGCCGGCCGAGGCCGACGCCGCGCTGGTCCTCCTCGGCGACATGCCCCTCGTCACCGGGGCGGACTGCGACGCCGTGCTCGCCGTGCTGTCGCCGCCCGACGTCCTCATCGCCATCGCCACCGCCGAGGGCGCGCGCGGCAACCCCGTCGCCTGGTCGAGGGCGCTGTTTCCGGAGCTTATGGCAACCGAGGGCGACGCCGGCGGCCGAGCCCTCCTGTCGCGCTACGCCGATCAGCTCGCCAGCGTGGAGATCGGCGCCGCGGCGCGGCTCGATGCCGACACGCCGGCTGCGCTTGCCGACGTGCGCCGGCACCGCGGCGCCTGAGGCTCAGCTCAAAGGGATCAGCGCTCCGGCGGCTCCGGATCGATGCGGCCGGCGAGGCCGAGCCGACGTGCCACGAGCCAGGCCAGGAGGGCCCACAGCGTGCCCGCCGCCCATCCGCCGATGACGTCCGTGGGCCAGTGCACGCCGAGGTAGACGCGCGAGGCGCCCACCGCCACGGTGACGACGAGGGCCACGGTCAACAGGTAGAGCCTGATGCGCCGCCGCGTCTCCACCCGCGCCATGAGGGCGGCCAGCGTGAGGTAGGTCACCGCGGCCAGCATCGTGTGGCCGCTCGGAAAGCTCGCGCTGGTGACGAGCACCTCGTGCGGGACGAGCTCCGGCCGCGGTCGGTCGAAAAGCGCCTTGGCTGCGGTGGAGACCAGCGCACCACCGACGACGGCGGCGACGAGGAACACCATCGAGCGCCACTTGCCCGAAAGCCACAGGTGCCCCGACACCGCGACGGTGACGAGCGTCAAGAGCGCGAAGCCGCCAAGGGCGGTGACGTCGCGGGCGATCTCCTCGAGCCACCGCCCACCGATCGGATCGTCGAGGGCGCCCGGCTCGCGCAGCGCGAGGAGGAGCGCCTCGTCGAACGCGAAGGCCCGCCCCTCGAGCACCGTCCCGCCGAGGACGGCGAGCACCCACGCACACACCGTGAGGAGCAGGAGGATGCCGAGCGCGAGCGGCTCGGACCGTCGGGCAAGCGCCGGCCGTGCCACGGCCGATCCGCGCGCTGAACGATGGTCGATGGGTCTACCTCACTCGCTACGATGGACGGCGGAGGTGGACCTAGCGCTCGGCCTGACGCCGGCAACCTGCTCAGCCGATGCATCGCAAGCGCGCTCAGTGCGCCCGCCGATCCTTCCATCTCCCGCGTGCCCCCTATATATAAAGTGTCCGGCCGACGACGGGACGTCCTCGTCGCCAACCGTCGCCGGCGTCAGCCACACGGAAGAGCATGCAAGACGAATCCCACCGCCTCGACCCTCCGTCCGTGGACGACTACGGCGCCGGCTCCATCAAGGTTCTCAAGGGCCTCGACGCGGTGCGCAAGCGGCCCGGCATGTACATCGGCGACACGGACGATGGGTCGGGCCTCCATCACATGGTCTACGAGGTGGTCGACAACGCCATCGACGAGGCGCTCGCCGGCCACAACGACGCGGTGACGGTGGTGCTGAACGCCGACGGCTCGGTGACGGTGACGGACTACGGCCGCGGCATCCCCACCGACATCCACCCCGACGAGGGGATCTCCGCGGCCGAGGTCATCATGACCCAGCTCCATGCCGGCGGGAAGTTCGACCAGAACTCCTACAAGGTGTCCGGTGGGCTGCACGGCGTCGGCGTGTCGGTGGTCAACGCGCTGTCGTCCGAGCTCGACCTCACCATCTGGCGGGGCGGCAAGGCGCACTTCATGCGCTTCCGCGACGGGGTCGCCGAGGCGCCGCTCGCCGTGATCGGCGAGGCGGGCGGCCGCCACGGGACCGAGGTCCGCTTCCTCCCCTCGACGCGCACGTTCACTCAGACGACGTTCGACTTCGCGATCCTGGAGCGTCGCCTGCGCGAGCTCGCCTTCCTCAACTCCGGGGTCACGATCCGCCTCATCGACGACCGTGGGGTGGAGCAGCGCGAGGAGGTCATGCTCTACGACGGCGGGCTGACCGCGTTCGTGCGCTGGCTCGACCGCCAGAAGACGCCGCTGTTCATGCCCCCCATCACCTTCTCCGACACGCGCGACGGCGTGACGGTGGAGGTCGCCATGTGGTGGAACGACACCTACCACGAGAACGTCCTCACCTTCACCAACAACATCCCCCAGCGCGACGGCGGCACCCACCTTGCCGGCTTCCGCGCGGCGCTGACCCGGCAGATCACCTCCTACGCCGACCAGGCGGGCGCCTCGCGCAGGGAGAAGGTGACGCCGACGGGGGACGACTGTCGCGAGGGGTTGACGTGCGTCCTCTCGGTGAAGGTGCCCGACCCGAAGTTCTCCTCGCAGACCAAGGACAAGCTCGTGTCCTCCGAGGTGCGTCCGGTTGTGGAGAGCCTCGTCAACCAGGGCCTGTCCACCTGGCTCGAGGAGCATCCTTCCGAGGCGCGTGTCATCGTCGCCAAGGTGATCGAGGCGGCGTCCGCCCGCGAGGCGGCGCGCAAGGCGCGCGAGCTCACGCGGCGCAAGGGGGCGCTCGACGTGGCGTCCTTGCCGGGCAAGCTCGCCGATTGCCAGGAGCGCGATCCCGCGAAGTCCGAGCTGTTCCTCGTCGAGGGCGACTCGGCGGGCGGCTCGGCCAAGCAGGGCCGGCACCGCGCCAACCAGGCGGTGCTGCCGTTGCGCGGCAAGATCCTCAACGTGGAGCGGGCGCGCTTCGACAGGATGCTGTCGTCCAACGAGATCGGCACGCTGATCACCGCGCTCGGCACCGGCATCGGCAAGGACGAGTTCCAGCCCGACAAGCTGCGCTACCACAAGATCATCATCATGACGGACGCGGACGTGGACGGGGCGCACATCCGCACGCTCCTCCTCACCTTCTTCTATCGTCAGATGTCGGAGCTCATCGAGCGCGGGCACCTCTTCATCGCGCAGCCGCCGCTCTACAAGGTGCGCCGTGGGCAGTCCGAGCAGTACCTGCACGACGACGACGCGCTGGAGGACTACCTGACGAGCGCCGGGCTCGAGGAGACCTCGCTGACGCTCGCCTCCGGTGAAGTCCTCGTCGGCCCGGACCTCGCCGACGTCACCGTGCGCGCGCGGCAGATCGCCGACATCCTTGGCGGGCTGCACTCGCGCTACGACCGCACGGTCATCGAGCAGGCAGCGATCGCCGGGGCGCTCGACCCCGAGGCGCTCGCCGACCCGGAGCGCGCTGCGCGCCTCGCGCAGGAGCTCGCCGAGCGGCTGGACGCGGTCGCCGAGGACTTCGAGGCTGGCTGGACGGGCGTCGCCACCGAGGACGGGGGCATCGCGGTGGAGCGGACCGTGCGCGGCGTGAAGGACCACGCCCTCATCGACGGGGCGCTCCTGTCCTCGGCCGATGCGAAGCGCCTCGCGAGCCACGGCACGCACCTGGCCGAGACCTACCGCCGGGCCGCCACGCTGCGGCGCAAAGATCGGGAGGTGAGGGTGCACGGCCCGCGCGACCTCGCTGACAACGTGTTCGCCGCCGGCCGGCGCGGCATGTCCATCCAGCGCTACAAGGGCCTCGGCGAGATGAACGCCGACCAGCTCTGGGAGACGACGCTCGACCCCAACGCCCGCACCCTCTTGCAGGTGCGCATCTCCGAGGCCGACGACGCCGACGGCGTGTTCACCCGGCTGATGGGCGATGCGGTGGACCCGCGCCGCGAGTTCATCCAGGACAACGCTTTGCAGGTCGCCAACCTCGACGTGTGACCGCTGGCCCGTCGTCGTGTCGTCGCACGATGGCGCCTGCAAGATGTTCAAACGGCGTTCAGTGTGAAGCATGTATTGGTGCATCATCGAAGGCCGTGCCGCCGAGTGGCCCGTGCGGCTCCATTCATCCGGAGGACCATGATGATCTTGACGAAACTGCGGCGTACCGGGGCCCTCGCGGGCCTGTGCGCTGCGCTCGGCATGGCGCTGCCTGCCGGCGGCGCCGCCGCGGCGCCTACCACCGGTGCGCCGACTCCAATGACCTTCGTGCCGACGCTCGCGGCGCCGGTCGCCGCGGCTGACGCCGCGGTCGAGGGCGTCGAAGTGGCTCAGCGTGCCTCCCGCCGACAGGTTCGGCGGCAGAACCGTCGCACACGCAACCTCGTGCGACGGCAGAACCGCCGCACGCGTGACCTCGTGCGCCGCCGCACCGATCGCGACTTTCGGCGTGGGCGTGTGGTTCGGCCCCGCATCTACCGCAACGGCCGGTACTATCACTATCGCGACGACGGTCGGTACTACGACGACTTCGGCGGCGTCCTCGCTGGCGTCATCATCGGTGGCGCCGCGGCTGCGATCGCCGGCAGCGTGGCGCGCCCGTCCTACGGCTACAATTCGGGGTACTACGCCGGCTTCCCCGCCGCCTACAGCGCCGAATGGTACCGTCAATGCGACCGCAAGTACCGCTCGTTCCGGGCAAGCGACGGGACGTTCCTCGGCTACGACGGCGTTCGGCACACCTGCCGGTTGCCCTGACCATCGCCCGGCAAGCCTCGCGACAGCGAAGCACCGCGACGGATCGAACCAAGCCGGCCCTCGGGCCGGCTTTTTTGTTGCCAATCGCCATGACTGCCTTAAGTTGAACGCATTGCTCAATCAACATGCTCGAAATGCACGCGACGCCCTGTTTCTTAGGTTGCATTTGAGACGGAAGCATACTAAAACGTGTGTGTCGCAACCAGTGCGGGAGGGCAGAGCGCCATGACCGAGACGAACGAGATCCTCGCGGTGTTTGCCGCGCTGTCGGACGAGACCCGGTTCGCCATCGTGAACCGCCTTCTCGACGACGGTGAGCTGCCCGTCGGCGCGATCGCCGCCCCCTTCAGCGTGACGCCGCCGGCGATCTCACGGCACCTGCGCGTGCTGGAGACTGCAGGCATCGTGGAGCGGCGGATCGATCGGCAGCGTCGCATGATCAGGGTTCGTCCCGAGGCGCTCGACGTCATCGGGGACTGGCTGGGCCAGCGCATCACCATCCTGCCGGATCGTCCTGCCGAGCGGGGACGCCCCCTCTCCCTCCACGCCTAAAGGTCGACGACGAACGCTCGTCGATCGAGCGTTCGTCGCCCGGGGCCTCGGATCGACAACCGAGACGCGTGGGATGGCCCGACAGGTTCGGTTACGACAACCCAGGCGCGTCGCAACGCTCCGGCGACGTGCAATGGGTCGCGACCTCCGGTGGTGCTCGAGGGCTGCGGGGCCGGACGACCCTCGCAGGCTGCGGCGCGGCGGACAGGGCTGACGTGCGCGCAGCATCATCCTGCCCAGCGACGGCGTCGGAGCGAGCATCGGCGCTCAGGTGGAGGCGATCCCCAGGGCGACGGGTTCGCCAAGCCGCTCCGCGCGCGTGGATCTGCCGCGACGCAACATCGGTGCGCAAGGGGTTGGCCTCGACATCGTCGCGCTCGTCCGCTGCACCCGACGGATCAGTCGGGATGGACGAGGCGACGGGGCACGTAGCGGCCCTTCCCGACGCCGTCGTCGACGAAGGCGCCGTCGCGCAACACGAAGCGGCCATGCGACAGGGTGTGGACGAGAGAGCACGCCATCCGTCGCCCCTCGAAGATCGAGTAGTTCGCGTCGGTGGCGAGCCCGTCCCGCTCGACGGTGAACGGCGCTTTGAGGTCGACGACGGCGATGTCGGCGTCCGCCCCGGGCACCAGCATGCCCTTGGCCTCGAGGCCCATGCGACGCGCTGGCGCGTCGCTCGCCATCTCCATCAGCCGGGCGAGCGGGACGCCCCGCGCCAGACCCTCGGTAAGGAGCGCTGGCAGGAACACGTCGAGGCCGGGGAAGCCGGGCTGGGCCTGCCAGATGCCGCCGTCCTTCGACGACAGGGGACGATGGATGTGGTCGGTGCCCACCGTGTCGATGTCACCGCGCGCGACGGCCGCCCACAGCGCCTCCCGGTCGGATGGCGCGCGCAGGGGCGGATTGACCTTGGCCATTGCACCGAGGCCGCACCCCACGTCGTGGGTGAGGTAGTGCAGGCACGTCTCGATGCTGACGTTGGTGCCGGCGCGGCGCTGGGCGAGCGCCGCGTCCAGCGCCTCCGCCGAGGAGGTATGCACCGCGTGGACCGGCGCACCGACCATGCGCGCCAGGTAGCAGGCGCGCATCAGCGCCTCGGCCTCCACCAACGGCGGGCGCGTGTCGTTCCACGCGACGAGGCCAGCCGCGCCGTTCGGGTCCGCCTCGGTCACGCGGCGGCGCAGGACCCACGCGAGCTCGATGTTCTCGGGGTGCGGGCACAGCATCCCGCCATGGGTCGCCAGCTGCTCGAGGAGGTGCAGCAGGAAGCCGTCGTCGGTGCCAGGCAGCCCCAGGCGCGCGCCCTCGTCGCCGCGGATGTTCATGAACAGCTTCGCGGTGGGGGCGCCGCGGGCGACGAGCCCGGAAACCTCGGCAAGCTGTTCCTCCGTCGCGATGACGAAGTGAAGGCCGAAGTCGATCCGCGCGCCAGCCTCGATGACAGCGACGATCTCGTCGAACGCCGGAAGATGGGGCTCGGCGCTCATGATGTAAGGGACGATCGTGGTGACGCCGCCGAGCGCGGCGGCGGCGGTCTCCGTCGCTGCGTCCTGCGACACGCGCGGCCGTGCGATGTCCGCGTTGTGGCCGAGGTGGACGTGCGCGTCGACGGCGCCGGGCAGCAGCGTGAGGCCGGTGACGTCGACGGCCTCAGTCGCCTCCGTGAAGCCGGGCGCGGCGATCGCCGCGATGCGCCCGTGCGCGATCAGGAGGTCCACCGTCGCGAGGCCCGACGGCAGCAACGCCTCTCCGCCGGCGAGCTTGAGATCCGCCCTCATCGCGCGCTCATGCGATCGCCATGCGCGACTGGGGCCGCGGGGCGTCCGCCATGAGCTGGAGCAGGCCCCCCGCGTCCGCGGCCTCGGTGAGCGCGAGCGTCGCGTTCCACACCGCAATGGCGGCCCGCTCGGGCCACAGGCGCGTCGCGAGCGAGACGAACTTGTCGCGGATCTCGGCCGGCGCGTAGGGGTCGGTCCAGTCCCCGCGGTTCGTCTCCGTGAAGGCGGACAGGGTACGGCCGTCCGACAGGCTCACGGCGACCAACGCCGGTCGCCGATCCGGCAGGCGCGCGGTCATCTGCGGATCCTCGACCAGCGCGACGCGGGCGGCGAGCGCACGGATCGCCGGGTCCCCAACGTTCGCGAGGGTAAAGCTCTCCACCCCGCTCGAGCCGTTGACCAGCGTCGTCGCCAGCGCGAACGGCAACGAGAACTTGGCGGCGAGGACGTTGGCCGGCGCGGGCTCGTCGAGCTCGACGCCGAGGGCGTAGGTGGCGACGTCGATCCGCCGAATGCTCTTCACGTCGAGCTCAGGCGTCCGGGCACGGATGTCGGCGAGCGCGTCGAGGGCTGCGTGATTGTAGCGGCAGCAGGAGTGCATCTTGAAGTAGTTGCGGGTGACCTCCCAGCGCGTGCTGAGTTCCTCGACCATCGCCGCTGGATCGAACCGGTCGGACGCGACGCGGCCGAACACCTGTCCGACGCCGTCACGGTCGCCGGTGAACCCGGCGGCGAGGAGGTCGGCGACGAGGATGCCCATCTGCCCGCTGACGCCGGCGAAGGCGTTGCGCACGGTGCCGCCCTCCAGCATCGTGCGCCGCGAGGTGGTGAGGCCGAGGCTTGCCGCCATGTTCATCGCCTCGCGCATGGCAGCGGCGTCCGCGCCGAGGATGCGCTGGACGGCGACGGCGGCACCGATGGCCCCCCACGTGCCGTGCGGGTGCATCGCGGGTCGCAGCGCGCTCGCGAGGCCGACGCGCGCCGCGACGTCGTAGCCGATGGCGATGGCGGCGAGGAAGTCGCGTCCCGAGACCTCGCGGGTGGAGGCGGTGGCAAGGGCCGCCGGCACGACGTGGATGCCTGGATGCCCCTTGGCGAACTGGTGGCCCTCGTCCATCTCGAGCGTCGTGCCAGCGGTCCCGTTGAGCAGCGCGGCGTGGCCAGGGCTCGCCGTTCGGGTCGTCCCGATCACCAGCGCAGTGCCGCCATCGGCGACGCCCGGCCGCGCCGTCAGCGCCGCGACGTCGGGCTCGGCGGCACCGCCGACGATGGCGCCGATGCAGTCCGCCAGGATGAGGGCGGTGCGCTCCAGCACCTCGTCCGGCAGCGCGGCGGAGGGAGTGTCGGCCGCGAAGGCGGCGACCGTCGAGAGGGGATCCATCCTCGCCTCACTTGTCCGAACGGGGCTGGGCTGCGAACGTGTCCCCTGCGGCGCGCCCGCGCAAGCCGTGCAGGAGTGAGCGATGAAGCGGGTCCTCGTGATCGTGCCCTTCCCGATGAGCGAGGAGAACCGCGGTCACCGGCGCGCCCAGCTCGATGCCGTGGAGCTCGGTCCGGACATCGCGTTCGACTTCGAGTCGGTGCGCGTCGCCCCCAAGAACTACGTCAGCGCCGCGGACATGACGCTCGCCGAGTTCGGCGCGCTGGAGGCGGGACTGTCGGCGCAGGAGCGCGGCTACGACGCGGTGTGCATCGACACGATGAGCGATTCGGGGCTGGCGGCCCTGCGCTCGGAGCTCGCGATCCCGGTGATCGGGCCCGGCCGCGCCTCCGTGCTCATGGCGCTCCTCCTCGGCCACCGCTTCTCGATCCTCGCCATGTGGCCGCACTGGCGTCACCTCTACACGAAGACGCTGACCGAGCTCGGTGTCGCCCACGCATGCGCCTCGATCCGCTGGATCGACGCTGCGCCCGACAACCAGGCGCTCCTCGTCGGCAAGGAGGCCGAGGTGCTGCCGGCGCTCGAGGCGGTCGCCCGCCGCTGCGTGGAGGAGGACGGCGCGGACGTCATCCTGCTGGGCTCCACCACGATGCACCAGGCGCACGCGCACCTGGCCGCGGCGCTCCCCGTGCCGGTGATCAATCCCGGCCCGCTCACCTACAAGCTCGCCGAGGCGGTGCTCGGCCTCGGCCTCACCCACAGTCGCGCCGCCCATCCCGCTTCCCCCGCGCCGAAGCCGGACGTCCTGCGCGCGATGGCGCTCGCGGGCGCACAGGTCGAGGCGGCGGCGTCCGCCGGCGCGCGGTGAAGGGTTGGCCGGGCGCCGCATGAGCCTCGACCCCGTCACCCTCGCGGTCCTCAAGGGTCGCTTCGAGCAGATCGCGGACGAGATGGACGCGACGCTGTTCCGCTCGGCGTTCAATCCCATCATCGCCGAGGCGCACGACGCGAGCCACGGGCTCTACGACGCCTCGACCGGCGAGACGCTGGTCCAGGGCAAATCCGGCCTGCCGATCTTCGTCGGCGTCATGGCGTTCGCGGTGAAGGCGGTGATCGAGAAGGCGGCCCGCCGCGGCGGCCTCCACGAGGGAGACGTGTGGATCTTCAACGACCCCTACGACGGCGGGACCCACCTGTCGGACGTGCGCCTCGTCAAGCCGGTGTTCCACGAAGGCGCGCTGTTCTGCTTCCTCGCCTCGGTGGGGCACTGGCATGACGTGGGTGGCAACGTCCCCGGCAACTACAACCCCGCGGCCACCGAGTGCTTCCAGGAGGGCGTCCTCATCCCGCCGGTGAAGCTCTACGACCGGGGCGTGTTCTGTCAGGACATCGTCGACATCCTGTCGGCCAACTCGCGGCTCCCCGGCTCGCTCTACGGCGACCTCAACGGGCAGATCAACGCGCTGGAGCTCGGCGAGCGGCGGCTCGGCGCGCTGCTCGACGAGGTCGGCGCCGACACCGCGCGCGAGGCGCTCGCGGCGTTGAGGGCCCGCGCGGCGACCATGATGCGCGCGGCCATCGCCGCGCTGCCCGACGGGACGGTCTCGGCAGAGGACCACCTCGACAACGACGGGATCGTCGACGAGCCGCTCACCATCGCGCTCGACCTCACCATCGAGGGCGACCGGCTGGTGATGGACTTCACGCGCTCCTCGCCCGCGTGCGCGGGGCCGGTCAACATCTCGCGGGCGACCACGGTGGCGGCCACCTACGTTGCGCTGAAGCACATCTTCACCGACGTCCCCGCCAACGCGGGGGTGCTGGAGCCCGTCGAGTTCCGCATCGACCCCGGCTCGATCCTGTCGGTCGTCGCGCCGAAGCCGGTGGGCGGCTACACCGAAACCATCCTGCGCCTCATCGACGTGGTGTTCCAGGCGGTGGCTCAGCTCGCGCCAGGGCCTGCCATGGCCTGCGCCTATGGGACGATCAACGCGCTCTCGCTGGCCGGCCATCGTGCGAACGGCGCGCGCTGGGTGATGTTCTCCTTCTTCGGCGGCGGCCACGGCGCGCACGGCGGTGGCGACGGTCTGAGCCACGGCAACGCGCCGATCTCCACCGCGACCATCCCACCGCTGGAGATCCTGGAGGCCGCCTACCCGGTGCGCTTCACGAAGTGGGCGCTGCGCGACGGCTCGGGCGGGCCGGGTCGCCACCGCGGTGGGCTCGGCGCGGTCTATGAGATCGAGCTCCTGGAGAGGCAGGCGAGCGCGTTCCTGTTCGGCGAGCGCGCACGCTTCGCCCCGCGCGGCGTCGTCGGCGGCGGCGAGGGCGCCGCAAACCGCTTCCTCTACGAGGAGGACGGCGCAGAGCGCACGCCGCCCATGGCCTCCAAGCTCACCGGGCTGTCACTGGCGCGCGGCGGCAGCGTGCGGCTCGAGACGCCTGGGGGCGGCGGTTACGGCGATGCGCTCACGCGCGACCCGGCCGCCGTCGCAAGGGACGTGCGCCTCGGCTACGTCGGCCGCAAGGCGGCGCTCGCCGACTACGGCGTCGCCCTCACCGCGGACGGCGCGGTGGACGCCGCCGCGACCACGGCCGCCCGGGCGGTGGCCCCGCGAGGGTGAGCGACCCGCCGCTCGTCATCGGCGTCGACGTCGGGGGCACGTTCACCGACGTCTTCGTCTGGGATGCCGCGGCCGGGGTGCTGCGCATCGGCAAGGTGCCGTCGACGAAGGGCGACCAGTCGCGCGGCTTCATCGAGGGCATCGCGAGCCTCGTCGACGACCTCGCCGCCGCGGGGACGATCGTCCACGGCACGACCGTCGGCACCAACGCGCTGCTGGAGCGCAAGGGTGCGCGCACCGGGATCATCACCACCCAGGGCTTCCGCGACGTCTTGGAGATGCGGCGGCGGGACAGGCCGACGACGTGGGGCCTGCGCGGTGCCTACGTGCCCGTGGTCGAGCGCACCGACCGGGTCGAGGTGGCCGAGCGGGTGCTCGCGGACGGCACCGTGCTCGTCGCCGTCGACCTTGCCGAGGTCGAGGCCCAAGCGCAAGAGCTCGTCGCAGCAGGCTGCGAGGCGGCCTGCGTCTTCTTCATCAACGGCTACGCCAACGACGCGAACGAGCGCGTCGCGGTGGAGGCGGTGCGACGCATCTGGCCGAACCCCTACGTGACGGCCGCGACGGAGATCCTGCCGGAGATCCGCGAGTTCGAGCGGCTGTCCACGGCGGTGCTCAACGCCACCCTGCAGCCGGTCGTCGCCGCCTACCTCGACCGGCTCGAGACGGGGCTGGCGGACCGCGGTTTCTCCGGCGATGTCCTCATCGTGCAGTCCAACGGCGGCGTCATGTCCATCGGTGCGGCGAAGGCGACCCCGGTGCGCACGGCGCTGTCGGGCCCCGCAGCCGGCGTCATCGCCGCGCGGGCGATCGCGGCGGCGGCGGGCTACGAGAACGTCGTCACCTGCGACATGGGCGGCACCTCCTTCGACGTCTCGCTCGTGGCCGGCGGGGAGGCGGCGCTCGCGGCGCAGACCGCCATCGACTTCGGCATGGTCGTGCGCACGCCGATGATCGAGATCACCACCATCGGCGCGGGTGGCGGCTCCATCGCCGCGGTGGACGCGAGCGGGCTCCTGGAGGTGGGGCCGCAGTCGGCGGGGGCCGATCCGGGTCCCGCCTGCTACGGGCTCGGCAACACGCGGCCGACGGTCACCGACGCCAACCTGGTGCTCGGCCGGATCAACCCCGACCGACCCATCGGCGGCAAGCTCACCCGGCTCGACGCGAGCGCCGCGCGTGGCGCCATCGCGGCGCACGTGGCGGCTCCCCTCGGCCTCGGCGTGGAGGAGGCGGCCGAGGCGATCCTTACCGTCGCCAACGCGAAGATGGCCGGGGCGATCCGCCTCGTCTCGGTGGAGAGGGGGCACGACCCGGGCCGCTTCGTCGCGATGCCCTTCGGCGGTGGCGGCGCGCTGCACACCGGAGCGCTCATCCGCGACATCGGCCTGTCGAGCGCGCTGGTGCCGCGCTACCCGGGCGTCACGTCCGCGCTCGGCTGCGTCGTCGCCGACGTCCAGCACGACCGCGTGCAGACGGTGAACCTCCTGGTCGGCGAGCTCGACGCGGCGGCGCTCGGCAAGGAGATGGGGGCGGCGGCGGACGCCGTCGAGGCGGTCGTGCGCGAGGCCGGCGCAGGAGCCGCCGGGATGAGCCGCCTCACCGAGCTCGACATGCTCTACGTAGGACAGACCCACACGATCACCGCGCGCGTCGAAGTCCCTCGCGCCGGGCTGACGCGCGAGGCGATCGCGGCGGCGTTCGACGCCGCGTACCGCGCCGCCTACGGCCGGCTGCTCGACGGCATCCCCGTCCGCGTCATGAACTATCGCGTCACCGTGATCGGCCATCGCCCGGCCTTCGACATGGGCCTGTTCGCGCCGCGGGAGGGTCGGCCGGCGGCGCGCTGCGTCCTCGGCCGGCGACCCGTGTTCGCGGGTGGCTGGCACGAGGCGACGGTCTACGACCGCCTCGCCCTCGCCGTCGGCGAGGTGGTGGAGGGCCCCGCGGTGCTCGAGCAGCCCGACACGACCGTGTTCGTCGATCCTGGGCTCACGGCGACGGTGGACGCGTTCGGCAACCTCGTCATGGCGCCCTCCCGGACGGATGCCGCTTGACGATGCCGACCGTCGCTCCGCCGCCCTCCACCCCGCCCGAAGTCGTCGCCGACGTCGTCGTGGTCGGCGCCGGCGCGTGCGGCCTTACCGCGGCGCTCGCCGCGGCGGACCGCGGCGTCGAGGTCATCGTCTTGGAGCGGGACGCCTCACCGTCCGGCTCGACGGCGATGTCCTCCGGCTTCGTCCCCGCGCCGGCGACGCGCTTCCAACGCGCCATCGGCGTCACCGACGACGGCCCCGAGCGGCTGACGGCCGACATCATCGCCAAGTCCCACGGCACGTCGGACGCGCGCCTCGCGCGCCTTGCCGCGAGCACCATCGGCGAGGCGGTGGAGTGGCTCGCGGACGCCGCCTCCTGCGACTGGCAGGTGCTCGACGGCTTCCTCTATCCGGGCCACTCGCGCCACCGTATGCACGCGGTCGGCGAGAAAACCGGTGCGGCACTGATGACGCGCCTCCTCGCCGCGGCCGAGGCGGCGGACGCGACGCTCGTCACCGAGGCGACGGCGGAGACGCTGCACCGCGAGGATGACGGGCGCATCACCGCGGTGACGGTCACGCGGCCGGGCGGCGTGACCGAGACCATCGGCTGCCGCGCCCTCGTCCTTGCCTCGAGCGGCTACGGCGGCAATCGCGCGATGGTCGAGCGTCACATCCCCGAGATCGCCGCCGGTCCGTACTACGGCCACGCCGGCAACACGGGGCACGCGGTGAGCTGGGGCGAGGCGCTGGGCGCCGAGCTCGATCACCTGTCGGGCTACCAGGGCCACGGGTCGCTCGCCCACCCGCACGGCATCCTGATCTCCTGGGCGCTGGTGATGCGCGGCGGGGTCCAGCTCAACGCCGACGGCCTGCGCTTCTCCGATGAGAGCGCGGGCTACTCCGAGCAGGCGACGAAGGTGCTGGCGCAGCCCAGCGCCGTCGCGTGGACGGTGTTCGACGAGGAGCGCCACGCCTTCGCCATGGAAGGGTTCGCGGACTACCGCGAGGCGGTGGCGGCCGGCGCGGTGCGCCGCGGCGAGGACGTCGACGCGCTCGCTGCTGCGACGGGGCTCCCCATGGAGGCGCTCGCCGGCACGCTCGCCGAGGTCGAGCGCCTCGCCAGCCGCGGCGGGACCGACGAGTTCGGCCGCTCGTTCGCCGGGCTCGCCCCGCTCGCGCCGCCCTACCGCGCGGTGAAGGTGACCGGCGCGCTGTTCCACACCCAGGGCGGGCTCGTCATCGCCGACGAGGGCCGCGTGCGGCGTGCGAGCGGCGGATCGTTCCCCAACCTTTACGCCGGCGGCGGCGCGGCGTGCGGCGTGTCCGGCCCCTCGGTCGACGGCTACCTATCGGGCAACGGCCTCCTGACGGCCATCGCGTTCGGCTACTTGTCGGGCCGCAACGCCGCCGCGCTCGCGCGTCGCTGATGCGCCGGCGGCGTCACGGGATCGGCTGCTCCTTGGCGTGGTCGTAGATCTCCGCCGGGCGCGCCAGCCACACCTCGTCGCGGTGGTTCATGACGTGGGTCAACGCCCGCCGCAGCGCCCTCAGGCGGTACGGCTGGCCGACGATGAACGTGTGTAAGACGAGCGAGAACACGAGCGGCCGCGCCCGCGACTGGTGCAGCATCTCGTCGAACTGGTCGACGATCATCGCCTCGAAGTCGCGCGCGCCCTCCTGACGCGAGACCAGCGCCGGCGAATCGTTCAGCTCCACCGAGTAGGGGACCGACATCAGCGGGCCAGCCCGCGTCGACATCCAGAACGGCTGATCGTCGGCCGGCCAGTCGAGCACGAAGTCGTAGCCCGCCTCCTTCAGGAGGTCGGGCGTCCGCTCGCTCTCGGCGATCCAGGGTCCCAGCCAGCCCCTCGGATGTTGGCCGCTGAAGCGGACGACCGCCTCGGTTGCCTCGCCGATGAGCGCGCGCTCCTCGTCCTCGCCCATGCCGTCCTGGCGCTCGGAGTTGGTCCGCCCGTGGCCGAGGAAGTGGTCGCCGCGCTCCAGGATCCGCTCCCCGATCCGGGCGTGCTCCTCGAACATCAGCGAGTTGACGTTGTGCGCGGCGGGGACCTCGAGCTCATCGAGGAGGTCGAACAGGTACCAAACGCCGACGCGGTTGCCATAGTCGCGCCAGGCGTAGTTGCGCTGGCTCTGCGGCGCGCCGAGGACGGCGCTGTCGGAGCCGAGCCCCTCCAGGAAGGCGAACACCTCGACGTTGTTGACGACCGAGACCGCGAGGCGCTTGCCGCCCGGCCAGTCGTAGACCGGCCGATCCACCAGCGGGGAGTAGGGGTAGCGGCCGTGCGATCTCAGCGTGCCCATGGCGCCGTCCGTTAATTCCCAGCCGGCGCGAGGTAGCGCGCCGCGGCGAGGCAGTGCGTGCGCGTGACGTGGAGGAACTCGTCGACGGTGACGTGCTCGTCGCGGCGGCCCATGGTGACCGGGCTCGGGCCGTAGAGGAAGGCGGGGATGGAGCGCCAGCGCCAGTACCGGCTGTCCGATCCGCCGAGGCTCGACAGCGGGATCGGCCGCGGGTGGCCGAGCTCCTCGACGACGTCGCCCAGGATCGTCATCATCGCGTGGTCCGGATCGGCAAGGCTCGGCGGATAGCTGTGGTTCGCGTCGAGGGCGAACGTCGCCCCCGGCACCCTGCCGACGACCTCCTCCACGTGAGCGAGCATCTCCTCGTGCGAGAAGCCCCAGGGGTAGCGGACCTCCACCTCGCACACGCACTCATGCGGGATCTGGTTGATCTTGAGCCCGCCCCTGATGGTGCCGACGTTGACCGTCACGCTGCGCACGACCTTCGCCGCGCCCTCGCCCATGCCCGCCTCGGTCCCGGCGACGCCCTCCGGCGACAGGAGCGCCCGGGCGACCGCCTCCGGCAGCTCGGGCTCGCGCCCGTTGAGCGCGCGGATGCCGGTGATCACCTCGCAGGCCTGGACGATGGCGTTGGCGCTGAGGTGCGGGTAGCCGCCATGCCCGCCGTCGGTGCGCGTGGTCACGGTGAGCCGGAGCGTGCCCTTCTCCAGGAAGCGCACGTTGTTGAGGCCCGACGGCTCGCCGTTCAGGCAGCAGTCGCCGAGAACCTCGTCGGGGAAGTTCTCCATCAGCCAGTGCGTGCCCCAGCGCCCGCCGGTCTCCTCGTCGGAGACGCAGGTGAGGGTCAGGCGGCCGGCGAGGCGGTCGCGCCGTCCCGACAGCATCGCGTAGGCGATCGCCGAGGCCGCGGTGCCGCACTTCATGTCCGACGCGCCGCGGGCGTAGATGCGCCCGTCCCTCAACTCGCCGGTCCAGGCGGTGGCGTCGTCGATCGGGGCGAACACGTCGATGTGACCGTTCAGCACCAGGTGCGGGCCGGGCGCGCCCATGGCGACGGATCCGACGACGTTCGGCATGTGCGGCTCGGCGGCCTCGATGCGGTGCGGCGCGCCGCGCTCGTCGAGCCAGCTTGTGAGGACGTCGGCGGCGGGACGCGTGTCGCCCGGAGGGTTCGGGCTCTTCGCGCGCAGGAAGTCCTGGAAGAAGGTGACCAGCGCATCACGGTCGCGCTCGATGGCGTCGAGCAGCTCGCGCTCGAGGTCGGTCATGGCAGTGGTCCTCGGGGATGATCGAGCCGGTGCGCGGTGCGCTCACGCCTGCGCGCGGCCCACCAGCGGCGCGCGTGGAGCTGGCCGACGCCCGACAGCACGAGCGCGCCGCCGGCGAGCTGGAGGAGGGTCGGCACGTAGCCGAGCGCAGCGCTGATCGCCATGGCGACGAGCGGTGCGACGTTGAAGTAGAGCCCCGCCGTCGCGACGCCGAGCCGCCGCACGCTGCCGTGCCACAGCACGATGCCGACGCAGCTCGACGAGACGGTGAGCCACAGGAGCAGCGCGTTGAGCTGCATCGGCGGCGGACGGTCCGGCGGCGCGGTAAGGCCGGCCGACCACAGGAGGAAGAACAGGGCGACGAGGAACGGCGTCGCCGCGACGATGGTCCAGGTGGTGAGGCGGAACTCCTCGTAGTGCGGCAACCAGCGACGGCACTGCAGGCTGTACCAGGCCCAGCACACGCTGCCGGCGATGAGGAGCACCTCGCCGCCGCGCGGGGTCGCAGCGGTGCCCGCCAGCGCCGGTGCGGCGAGCAGCAGCCCGCCGGGGATGACGAGCAGCAGCGTCGAGCCGAGGCCGGTCGGCACCGGCTCGCGGTAGGCCAGCGTCGCCACCGCGGTGTAGGTGAGCGGAGCGGCGCTCTGCACGATGATGGCCACCACCGGGTCGGAGTGGGCGAGGCCGTAGGTGTAGCACGTGATGAGCCCGCCCATGCCGACGAGCCCGAGGACGGCGAGGCGTCCCACCTCGTCGCGCCGCGGCAGCTCGAGGCCACGGGCGATCCACAGCGCGCCCACCATGATCGGCGCCGCGATCACGTAGCGCGCCGCCGACAGGGCGAACGGGTCCCACACCGCGAGCAGGACCACGAAGCCAGGGACCATCTGCCCCCACAGCACCATCGTGAGGAGCGCCCGCAGGTGCCCCGAGAGCTCCTTGGGCGGCGGCACGGCGACGGTCGTCGGAGCGCTGACGATCACGGTGCCCACGCTGTCCGTCGAAGCCCGGCTGACGGAGCCGCCACATCATACACCGCGCACCTCGATCAGCGTGGGCCCGCCGCGTGCGACGGCGCGGGCGACGGCCTCGCCGACCCCGTCCGGTCCGTCGAGCGCCTCCGCTGCGATGCCGTAGGCGCCGGCGATCATGACGAAGTCCGGCGCAGCGAGCTCGACGCCCTCCGGCGGGATGCCCTGCGCCTCCATGTGCCGGCGGATCTCGAGGTACCCGTTGCTGTTCCAGACCAGCACGACGACGGTACCGCCGAGCTCCGCCAGCGTGCCCAGCTCGCCCAGCACGAACTGCAGCCCGCCGTCGCCGATGAGGACGATCACCGGGTGCTCCGGCCGGCCGAGGCGCGCGCCGAGCCCAGCGGGCAGCGCGTAGCCGAGCGTGCCGAAGCCGGTGGCGGCGTTGAACCAGTGGCCGCGGTCGCCGGCCGCGAAGGCGTGGTTGCCGGCGTAGACGAGCTGGGTGGAGTCGCCGACCAGCGCGGCTGTGGGCGCCGCCTCGCGCACGGCGTCGAGCACGCCGGTGAGCGCGCGCTGGTCCGGCGCGAGGGACGCCTCGGCCGCCGCGCGGGCGGCTGCGGCCCGGCGCGTCCCGTCGCCCGAGCCAGCGCCCGGACCGAGCGCCTCGAGCAGGAGGTCGATGGTGCCCGCCGCGTCCCCGACCAGCGCGAGGTCGGGACGCGCGCTGCGGAAGAGCTGCTCGGGGTCGATGTCGACGCGCACGAGGCGCCGGGGTGCCATGGTCTTGCCGCTCGACCAGGCGCGGTAATCGGTGGGGCCCATCTCGGTGCCGAACGCGAGGGTGAGGTCGGCGTCGTCGACGAGCGCCTGCGCCGCCTCGACGTTGACGCCGCACGGGACGACGAGCGGATGGCCGAGGGGCAGCGCGCTGCGCGCGTTGATCGTGGCGAGCAGCGGGCAGTCGAGCCGCTCGGCGAGCGCCAGCGCCCCCCGGGCGGCGCGACGTGCCCCGCCGCCGACGATGACGACCGGCGATGCCGACGTCTGCAGCATCGCGACGGCCTCACCGATCGCCGCCGCGTCCGGCACCGGAGGGCGGACGTGGGCGGGCGGGCGGATGGGGCCCACCTCCACCGGCGCGGCGAAGCGGTCGCGGGGGATCTCGAGGTGGACCGGGCCGGGCCGTGCGGAGCGGAAGATCGCGAAGGCGCGCGCCAGCGTCTCCTCGAGCTCGGCCGCCGAGCCGACCGTGCGGGTGGTGAGGGCGACGGCGGCGGCGAACGCGCGTTGGTCCGGCATCTCATGCAGCCCGCCTCGGCCGGCGCCGAGGTCGTCGATCGGCAGCGTGCTCGTGATGACGAGCATGGGCACGGAGTCGGCCCGCGCCTGGAGCATCGCCGTCGCGACGTTGGACAGGCCCGGCCCGGTGATGACGAGGCACACGCCGGGCTCGCCGGTGACGCGGGCGTAGCCGTCCGCCATGAAGCCGGCGCCCTGCTCGTGCCGCGGCGTGACGTGGCGGATGCCCGAGCCCGGCAGCCCGCGGTACGCCTCGGCGGTGTGCACGCCAGGGATCCCGAAGATGACGGAGACGCCGTGGGCGGCGAGGAGCGCGATGAGGTGCTGGCCGAGCGTCGTCATGGGTCCGCGATGAATGGCACGGGCGGGACGCGTCGCGCTAGACCGAGGCGAGGAGGTGGCAGAACTCCAGCGCCACGGTCGCCGCGAGCCAGGCGGTCTGGCCGCCGACGTCGAAGCCGGGCGTCACGGTGTTGATGTCGAAGCCGACGATGGAGAGGCCGGCGAGCCCGCGCACCAGCGCGAGCCCCTCGCGCGCGGTGAGGCCGCCCCATGCGGGCGTGAAGACGCCGGGCGCCGTCGCCGGGTCGAACACGTCCATGTCGAAGCACACAAAGACCGGCCGTGTCCCCACCGTCTCGCGGATCGCCGCGATCGCCGCCTCCACGCCGTCGCGCTCCAGCACCGTCATCGGCACGATGCGGTAGCCGAGCCCCTCGGCGTGGTCGAACACTCCGGGGACGTAGGAGAGGCCGCGCAGCCCGACGTGGAGCGAGTGGCGCGTGTCGACGAGGCGCTCCTGCGCCGCGTAGGCGAAGGTCGTCGCCGGGTCGAGCACGACCGCGTTGCGCGCCTGCGGATCGGGGTAGGCGTCGGTGTGGCTGTCGAAGTGGACGACGACGAGGTCCGGATGGCGCTCGTGGAGCGCTCGCATCATCGGGACGCTCACCATGCCGTCGCCGCCGAGGCCGATGGGGACCGCGCCGGTCGCCACGACCGCGGCGAGCGCGTCGGTCATCCGCTCGAGCGAGGCCTCGAGGTCGCCGTGGACGACGGCGACGTCGCCGCAGTCGACGAGCCCGAGCGCTGCCACTGGGTCGACCGTCGCCGGCCCCTCCGGGCGGTAGTGCCGCACCATGTCCGTCGACATCATCCGGATCGCGGCGGGGCCGAGCCGCGCGCCGACGCGCCTCGGGTGCTGCCCGCAGTCGAACGGCAGCCCGACGATGGCAGCGCGCGCGTCGCCGATGTCGAGCCGTTGGGGGACTCCGAGGAAGCTGCCGACGGGGCGGAACAGCTCGGCGGGCAGGCCGCTCACGCGATGGGGTCGCGCACCAGCGGCGAGGTTGAGCAGTGGATGCCGCCGCCGCCCTCGTAGACGAGGTCGTAGTCCACCGGGACGACCTCGATGCCGAGCTTGTCCATCCGCTCGGCGGTGCGCGGGCTGAGGCCGGACTGCATGAGGACGCGCCCCGGGCGCACGGCGAGGCAGTTGAGGCAGCCGACGGCGTCGTCCGGGTGCACCTCGACGGTGCGGATGCCGAGCCGGCCCAGCTCCTCGAGGAACCAGAACGGGAGCTGCGTCGGGTTGATGATGGCGGTGTCGACGTCGATCATCACGATCGCCCCGTCGATGTGCAGGCGGTACCCGGTGAGGTCGACGCGCAGGAGCTGCGAGCCCGCCTCGGTTAGCACGCCCTCCACCTGCCGCGCCCCGGCCTCGTTCACCCGCGACGAGCGGCCGATGACGGCGAGCCCAGGCTTCAGCCACACGAAGCTGCCGCCCTCCATGAGCCCGGTGCCGGAGATCGTGCGCAGGATCGGCATGCCGAGCTTGGCGAGGGTGCGCGTCACCGGCGCCTCCTCGCCACGGCGCACGATGGGGCCGAGCCGCGTCACGATGGCGCCGCCTTGGACGCCGATGCAGCTGTCGCGCGTGTAGATCTGCTTGTGGCGGCCGGGCGCGACGCCGTCCACGAGGACCACCTCGACGCCCTCCGCACGGAGCGCGGCGGTCAGCGCGTCGTGCTGCGCCTGCTGGGCAGCGACGTCGGGCAGGCGGTCGCCGCGCCAGTACCAGGTCTGACCCTCCTCATCGCCGTAGGAGTTCAGCCGCTCGATGCGCTTGCACGGATCGAGGATCGCCATCTCCTCGCCGGGCCGGTGCATGAGGACGACGCGCAGCTGGCCGACGTCGTTGTCGCAGCCCCAGCGCCGGCCCCACACGGTCTCCTGTTGCTCGGGCGACTCGAACGCCGGCTCCGCGTGGCTCGGGAAGCTGCGGATCGTCATGTTGTAGCGGTACTCGAACTCGCTCACGGCGCCGCTCATCGGGCACTCCTCCTGCGTTGGCGGGTCATTCGTTGGTGCCGGAGAGGCGAACCGTGCGCGCCCTGCGCGTGCGCAGCTCGACCATCAGAAGCACGAAGGTCAGCACGATCAGCATCGTCGCGATGGCGGCGATGGACGGGTCGAGGTGGTCCTGGATGCCGTTCCAGATGCGCTTGGGCAGCGTGTAGACGTTGCGGCTCGTGATGAAGAGCATCACCACGATCTCGTCGAATGAGATGGTGAAGGCGAACAGCGCGCCCGACAGGATCCCCGGCGTGATCGAGGGGAGGATGACGAGCCGCACCGTCTGCGGGGTCGACGCGCCGAGGTTGCGAGCGGCCTGCTCGACACGAGGGTCGAAGTTGGCGAGCGAGGCGGACACGGTGATGACGACGTACGGCACCGCGATCAGCGTGTGGGCGATGACCGCGCCCAGGTAGGTGTCGAGGAGGCCGAGGTCGATCCAGAACTTGTACATCGCGAGCGCCTGGACGATCACCGGCACGATGATCGGCGTCAGCATGAAGATGCGCACCGCCTCTGACGCGCGCGAGGCGAGGCGCCAGCAGCCGATGGCGCACAGCGTGCCGAGGATGACGGCGAGCGTCGTGGCGCACACCGCGACGATGACGCTGTCAAGGGCGGCGGACAGCCAGATGTCGCGCTCGAACACCGCGCGGTAGTGCTCGAGCGACACCGTCTCCTGCGGCAGCGACAGGTAGTACTGGTCGGTGAGCGAGACCGGCACCACCACGGCCATGGGCAGCACGAGGTAGGCGAGCACCGTCCACGCGAGGCCGAGGACGAAGAGGCGGCCATAGACCGCGCGCGGGTCCCTCATGGTGTCCTCACGTCGCGCCGAACACGCGGCGCAGGTCGACGAAGCGCGCGACGAGCACCAGGCCGAACAGGACGACGAAGAGCAGCGAGGTCGCGAGCATCGACGCCTGGCCCCAGCGCAGGGTCTCTTCGAACGAGACCCTGATGTACTCGGAGATCATCACCACCTTGCCGCCGCCAAGGATCGCCGGCGTGATGAAGAAGCCGATGGAGAACACGAACACGAGGATCGTCGCGGCGATGATGCCCGGCTTCGAAAGCGGCAAAAAGACGAGCCGGAACGCGCTCCAGGGCGACGCACCGAGGCCGCGCGCGGCGGCGATCAGCGCCGGCCGGATGCCGCTCATGTTGGAGTAGATCGGCAGGATCGCGAGCGGCAGCATGAAGTGCACCATGCCGACCAGCACGCCGAACTCGTTGCGTACCAGGCGCATGGGCTCGGTGATGATGCCGAGCGCCATCAGCCCCTCGTTGATGAGCCCCTGGTTGTTGAGCAGCATGATCCAAGCGAACGCGCGGATGAGGACGCTGAGCCACAGCGTCAGGAGGATGCAGAACATCATCCAGGTGCGCTGCGCCGGCCCGACGAGGGTCAGCGCCGCCGCCACCACGTAGCCGAGCGTGACGGTGATCACCGTTGTCAGGACGCACACGCGCAGCGTCGTCAGCCAGATGGTGTGCAGCGTCCCGTTGGTGAACAGGTCGCGGTAGTTGCCGAGGCCGAGCCTCGGTTCGCTGATGCTGAGCCAAAAGATCTCGCCGAGCGGCCAGATGTAGAAGATCAGCATCGCGATGACCGCGGGCGCGATCAGGAGCCAGTACTGCAGGCGGAGGACTTGCGTCATCTCAACTCGGTGTCGGTCGGCCCGCGGTCATCGTCCGTGCGCGTCAGCCGGACATCACGTCGAGGTACATCTCGCGCGACAGGGCGTCGTTGGTGAGGTCGCCGACGCCGCTGTCGGCCTCGTACCAGCGCGCGTCCTGCTTGATCTGCTTGGCGAAGTTCTCCGGCTGGCCGGGGTCGATGTAGCGCATGTCCTCGGGCACCAGGGGCGCCGCGGCGGGGTTTGCCGGACCGTTGCCCATCATCTTGAACAGCTCGACCTGCTGCTCGGGGTCCTGCGACGAGGCGATGAACTTCATCGCTGCCTCGGTGCCCGCGGGGTTGCCCTTGGGCACGTTCCACATGCCGGCCGTGACGATGCCGTCGTTCCAGGTCCACACCACGTCACCGCGCATGTCCTGGTTCAAGAGGTTGGCGCGGGTGTGCCAGATGTTGCCCATCACCACCTCGCCGTTGCGGAACAGCTGCTGGCTCTCGCTGCCCGAGCCCCAGACGATGACGTCGTCGCGGATCTCGGCGAACTTCTCGCGGGCGAGGTCCATGTCGATGGGGTAGATCTCCTCCTTCGACCTGCCGGCGGCGAACATGGCCGCCTCCAGCATGCCGTTGGGCTGCTGACGCAGCGTACGCCCGCCGGGGAACTTCGCGGTGTCCCAGAAGTCCACCCAGTTCTGCGGCTCGGAGTCGAGCCGCGCCTTGTTGTAGGCGAGGATGAACGAGAACAGGTAGTTCGCCGCGCCGTATTCGTAGGCGTAGTCCTGGACGATCTTCGCCTTGTCGACGATGGAGTAGTCGATGGGCTCCAGCACGTTGGCCTTCTGGAGGACGAGCGTCGTGCCGGCGCCGGTGTCGCACACGTCCCAGGTCACCGCGCCCGACTCCACCATGGCGCGGATCTTCGACAGCAACGGTCCGGTGCCGTCGATGATGACCTCGATGCCGGTCTCCTCGGTGAAGGGCTCGCCCCAGGCCTTCTGGTAGGCCTCCACCGCCGGACCGCCCCAGTTGACGACCACCAGCTCCTCGGCCTGGGCGAACGCCTTCGACCACGGCCCGGTGGCGGCGAGCGCGCCCATCGCGCCGATGGCGGCGAGGAAGCCGCGCCGGCCGATCTCGCCGCGCGCCAGCTTCGTCGCGGCGATCTCGATGCAGTCGCGCGCGAAGTCGTTGTCGCCCGCCTGGTCGATCGCGCTGGCGACCTCCGGGTAGAGGTCCTTCTCGTACTGCGACTTCAGGATGGTCATCGCGCCTCTCCTTCTCTCTTTAGTTTCGCTCAGGGCTCGACGGGAACCGATGCGTCGGCGCGCCAGCCGAGCCACACGGGCGTGCCCGCAGCTTGGTCGACGGCGCACGTCCAGGCCGGGCTGGCGACGAGGAAGTCGCCGAGCGCCTCCGTCTCGACGCGGAAGTGGATGCTCGAGCCGAGGTAGTTCACCGCGGCGACCCGCCCCTCGAGCCGGTTGGCCGTCTCGGGGGGCGCAGCACGGGGCGTGATCGCCAGCTTCTCCGGCCGCAGGGAGATCACGACGTCGCGTCCGGGCTCGACCGCCGCCGTCGCCTGCTGCACGAACGTGGCGCCGTCGGCGGCGTAGCGGAACTCGCCGCCGTCGGCGCCCTCCACGGTCCCGGTGATGAAGTTCGACTTGCCGAGGAAGTCCGCCACGAAGCGCGTCGCCGGGCGCTCGTAGAGCTCGGCCGGCTCGCCGCGCTGCTCGATGCGGCCCTCGCGCATGATGACGACCTCGTCCGACATGGACAGGGCCTCCTCCTGATCGTGGGTGACGTAGATGAACGTCGTCCCGAGGCGCTCGTGCAGCGACTTCAGCTCCCACTGGAGCTCGGAGCGCAGCTTCTTGTCGAGCGCCGACAGCGGCTCGTCGAGGAGGAGAAGTGCGGGCTCGAAGACCATCGCGCGCGCCAGCGCCACGCGCTGCTGCTGTCCGCCGGAGAGCTGGGCGGGGTAGCGCTCGCCGAGGTGGCTCATCTGCACGAGGTCGAGCGCGGCCGCCACCTTCGATGCCGAGTCCGCGCGTGACACGCCGCGCACGCGAAGCGGGAACCACAGGTTCTCGGCCACCGTCATGTGTGGAAACAGCGCATAGCCCTGGAACACCATGCCGAAGTTGCGCTTGTCCGGTGGCAGGCCGGTGATGTCGCGTCCGCCGAGCAGGATCGTGCCGGCGCTGGGCTCGACGAAGCCCGCGATCGCCATCAGGACGGTGGTCTTGCCGCCGCCCGAGGGGCCCAGGATCGTCAGGAACCGCCCCTCGGCGATGTCGAGGTCGACGTCCTTCACCGCGGCGAGGCTACCGTAGTACTTCGTCAGCCCCTGGAGCGAGAGGGCCTGCCCGGACTTGCCGTCGACGACGTCGCGCATGAAGGGTCCCGTTGATCCGTGGCAAATCGAGCACGAACCGCTGGCGCCTGCAAGCTGGGCAGTGCCCAAGACGCGCGCAAGCACTGCGGGAACGGCAGGCGAACCGGTCAGCCGCCGACCTTGGCGAGGTAGCCGTCGGCGATGGCGATGAGCTTCTCGCGCCCGAAGCTCTCGCGGTGGCCGCCGTGCACCGTGCGCACGTCGAGCTCGCGTAGGCGGCGCATGGTGGCGGCGTACGGCGCGCGGTCGCTCTCCGGCAGCGTGTCGATGATGAGGCCGTCGTAGATCGCGTCCCCGCCGACGAGCGTTCCGGTCGCCTCCTCGAGGAGGCCGATGGAGCCGGGCGTGTGCCCCGGCAGGTGGAGCACCGTGAGGCGCCGGTCGCCGAGGTCGATCGTGTCGCCCTCGTCCACCGTCGCGGTGACGCGCGCGGGCTCGATGGTCCATCGCGCCGGGTCGAACCCGTCGTGGGGAAGCGCTGCGATGAGCGAGCCCTCCGTGTCGAACCCGGACGCCTGGAGCGTGCGCTTGCGCTCGTCGGTCGCGGTGTCGAACGTCAGCGACCAGTCGGTCGGCTCGGCGAGGAGGTCGGCCTCGGCGGGGTGCATGAGGATGTCGCCGGCGAACTCCGCCGCCGAGCCCACGTGGTCGACGTGCGCGTGGGTCACGAGCAGCGTGACGGGACGGTCCAGCAGCGGCGCGAGGAAGGCGCGCAGGCTCGCCACCCCCATCCCGGCGTCGACGAGGAGGTGCCGGTCGCGGCCGGCGATGAGCCAGATGTTCGCGCGCAGGAGGCGGGAGACGTGCGGCTCCCAGATGCGCACGACGCCGTCCGGATGCCACTCGACGGCGAACCAGGGATCGGCGGGGCGCATCCGGCGGGCGTCGAAGGCGCCGGGTCCGTGGGTCGATCCGGCCAAGGCATCCTCCCTCGATGGCTCGGCCGAGCCGTTGACAGGCGACGCGGCCGGCGCCGAACCTTGGCCCATCGCCACCGTCCGGATCAATTCGCCATGCCCTCACTTGCCGCCGACCTGATCCTCACCGGAGGTAAGATCGCGACCATGGACGCCACCGAGCGCACCGTCGAGGCGCTCGCCGTCGTCGGCGACCGCGTGGCGGCGTGCGGCACCGCCCAGGAGGTCCGCGAGCTCGCCGGCCCCGCGACGCGCGTCATCGACCTTGCGGGCCGCACCGCGATCCCCGGCATCGTCGACAGCCACGCCCACCCCGACACCTACGCGGCCCGCCTCGCCACCTGGGAGCTGGTCAGCCCCGACCGCGTCCCCTCCCGCGCGGCGCTGCTCGAGGCGATCGCGCGCCGCGCGGGCGAGCGCGGGCCGGACGAGTGGGTCGTCGGCTACCGGTTCGACGACAACAAGTCCGGCGGCTACCCGACGCTTGGCGAGATGGACGCTGCGGCCGGCGGCCGGCCGCTGTTCCTCCTGCGCACGGACGGGCACATCGGGCTCGCCAACTCCGCCGCCTTCGCGAAGGTCGGCCTCGGCACCGACCCCGCCGATCCGCCGTTCGGCGCGTTCGACCGGGACCCCGCGACGGGCGCCCTCACCGGGCTCGCCCGGGAGGCCGCGGCGCACGTCTTCCTCGACGAGGTGCACGCGTCGGACACGCCCGAGCTGCTCGCGGAGGGGCTGGCCCGCGTGTTCGCCGACTGGAACACGGTGGGGATCACCAGCGTGTACAACTCCCTGGCCGGCTCCAAAAGCATCGCGGCCTACCAGATGATGCGGGCGCGACGGGAGCTCACCATGCGGGTCGGCATCATCGTGTCGGGGCGCGAGGCGGGGCTGGTCGAGGCGTTCATCGCGGCGGGGATCAGGTCGGGCTTCGGCGACGACTGGGTGCGCGTGATCGGCGTCGAGTGGTGCCCGGACTGCTCCACGTCGGGCCGCACGGCGGCGTACTACGAGCCCTACGTCGGCACGCCGGCCCTCGGCGAGCCCTCGCCCAACACCGGCATGCTGCTCTACGACGCGGACGACCTCACCGCCCGCGCCGTCGCCGCGCACAAGGCGGGGCTGCAGGTGATGATCGAGGGCGTCGGCGACCGCGGCATCGACTTCGCGCTCGACGCCATCGAGGCGTGCCTCGAGGCGGCGCCTGCGGACGATCACAGGATGCGCGTCGAGCACTGCTGCTACGTGACGCCCCCGGTGCTCGCGCGGTTGAGGCGGCTCGGCGTCGTCGACAGCTCGGCGACGGGCTTCATGGACGAGCTGGGCGACGCCTACCGCGCCAACCGCGGCGCTGCTGCGATGGCGCACATGTGGCCGCACCGCGCGCTGATCGACGCCGGCGTCCAAGCGCCCGGCCACTCCGACGCGATGATCTGCCGGGCGAACCCGTTCACCGCGCTCGCCGCCCTCGTTACGCGGCGGAGCGACAGCGGCGGCGACCTCGACGCCAGCCAGAAGATCACGCGCACCGAGGCGCTGCGCTGCTACACCACGCTCGGCGCCTGGTCCGGCCGCGAGGAGCGCGTGAAGGGCTCGCTGGAACCCGGCAAGCTCGCCGACGTCGCCGTCCTCGACCGGGACTACTTCACCTGCGAGGCGGACGCGATCCGCGAGGTCGCCGTGACGACGACGATCGTCGGCGGCAAGGTCGTCCACGCCGCACCGTGAACCCGCGACGACGGCGCCGCGGGGGCTGATGGGGCTCGCCGCCGCCCTAGATCGCGCCTATGACCTCCCCCGCGAACGTGACGGACCCTCGATGACCCCCGTGCGCCCGGTGAAGCTGTTCGCGCTCGACGAGGAGGACCTCGCCGTCCTCTCCGCGCACGTGCAGGACGCCGTGGCCAAGGTCGCCGACATCCGCTGGTCCCCATCGGTCGGGTCGTTCGCGATCCCAATGAACCGCTTCGCCTGGGAGCGCGCCACGGTCGGTCGCGTCGGCCGCGAGCCCGACGAGCGGCGCCGGTCCGTGCTGTCGTTCGCCCGCGTCGGCCGGGCCCGAGTGACCGGCATCGTCGCCGGCGATCGCGCGGCGGTGGTGTCGATCCTCGCCGTGCTCTTCGAGGCCGGCGAGGCGCCGGCTGGCGTCGTCACCGTCGCGTGCTCCGGGGGCGTGGCGATCCGGCTCGACGTCGAGTGCATCGAGGCGCGGCTCGTCGACCTCGGCGCGGCGTGGGGCGCGTCGATGCGGCCCAAGCACGTCACGGGGGGCTCCTGATGCGACGCCTCGACGCCTCGGCATCGGGCTTCGACGCCGCCTTCGCCGAGCTGCTCGGCGATCAGCGCGAGCTGTCGGAGGACGTCGGCGCGGCCGTGGCAGCAATCCTGGCGGCGGTGCGACAGCGCGGCGACGCGGCACTCGTCGAGTACACCCAGCGCTTCGACGGGCTGAACCTCACCGAGGCCCCCATGGGCATCACCGCAGAGGAGGTGGCGCGGGCCCGGGCCGAGGTTGCGCCGGAGGTCATCGAGGCGCTGCATTTCGCGCGGGACCGCATCGCCGCCTTCCACGAGCGCCAGCGGCCGCAGGACGTGCGGCACACCGACGCGACCGGCGCGACGCTCGGCTGGCGTTGGACCGCGCTCGATGCGGTCGGCCTCTACGTCCCCGGCGGTCGCGCGGCGTACCCGAGCTCGCTGCTGATGAACGCCGTGCCCGCGGCGGTCGCCGGCGTCGGCCGCGTCGTCATGGTCACGCCCGCGCCCGGCGGCCGCATCGAGCCCGTGGTGCTCGCCGCGGCGGAGGTTGCCGGCGTCACGGAGATCTGGCGCGTCGGCGGCGCGCAGGCGATCGCCGCGCTCGCCTACGGCACGGAGACCATCCGGCCGGTGGACAAGATCGTCGGTCCGGGCAACGCCTACGTGGCGTCGGCCAAGCGGCAGGTGTTCGGCGTCGTGGGGATCGACATGATCGCAGGCCCCTCCGAGGTCGTCGTGGTCGCCGACCGGTCCGCCGACCCCACGCTGGTCGCGGCCGACCTCCTCGCCCAAGCCGAGCACGACGAGGTGGCCCAGGCCATCCTCATCACCGACGACGCGGCGCTCGCGGACGCCGTCGCTGCCGCGGTGGAGGAGCAACTCGCCGCGCTGCCCCGCCGCGAGGTCGCGACCGCGAGCTGGGAGGGCCACGGCGCCGTCATCGTGGTGCCGGACCTCGACGCGGCCGCGGCGCTCATCGACAAGCTCGCCCCGGAGCACCTCCAGCTCGCCGTCGCGGACCCTGAGCGGCTCGCCGAGCGCGTGCGCCACGCAGGGGCGATCTTCCTCGGCGCGCTGACGCCCGAGGCCATCGGCGACTACGTGGGCGGGCCGAACCACGTCCTGCCCACCAGCCGGTCGGCACGGTACTCCTCCGGTTTGTCGGTCCAGGATTTCCTCAAGCGCACGACGCTGCTCGGCCTCGACCGAGGCGCGCTCGAGGCGCTCGCCGGCCCCGCCATGACCCTCGCCGCGGCGGAGGGGCTCGACGCGCACCGCCTGTCCATCGCCCGCCGCCTGAAGGGCTGAACCGGTTGGCCGACGCTCCCCAACACAGCGGCCGGCTGATCGCGATCACGCTCGACGAGGCGTCCATCGACCGGGGCAACCCCGACGTCGAGCACGAGCGCGCGGTCGCCGTCTACGACCTCCTGGAGGAGAACACGTTCCGGCCCCTCGGCGCGCCGGAAGGCCCATACCGCCTCGTGCTCGGCATCCAGGAGAACCGCCTCGTCTTCACCATCCAGAGCGAGGCGGGCGATCACATCGTCGCGCACATGCTCTCGCTCAGTCCGCTGCGGAAGGTGGTGAAGGACTACTTCCTGATCTGCGAGAGCTACTTTTCCGCGATCCGCAAGTCGGCGCCGGCGCAGATCGAGGCCATCGACATGGGCCGGCGCGGCGTCCACGACGAGGGCTCGCGCCTCCTCGCCGAGCGGCTGGAGGGGAAGATCGAGGTGGACCACGACACCGCGCGGCGCCTGTTCACCCTGATCTGCGCGCTGCACTTCAAGGGCTGACGCGTGGGCCATGCCCCCAGCTCCGTCCTGTTCGTGTGTCGCCACAACGCCATCCGCTCGCCGATGGCGGCGGCGCTGGCGCGCCAGGCGGCGCCGACCACCTACATCCGCTCGGCGGGGCTCGAGACCGGCGAGGCCGACCCCTTCGCGGTCGCCGTGATGGCAGAGCTCGGCCTCGACATCTCGCGCCGCACCCCGCGCTCCCTCGCCGAGCTCGGCGACACCGCCTTCGACCTCATCGTGACCCTGGCCCCCGAGGCGCACCACCACGTCCTCGAGCTGTCGCGGACCCAGTCCTTCGACGTCGCCTACTGGCCGACCATGGACCCCTCGGGGGCGCACGGCTCGCGCGAGCGGATCCTGGAGAGCTACCGCGCGGTGCGTGACGCGCTGAGAGCGCAGGTGGAAAGCATGTTCTCCGCCAGCGGCGACGGCGGGCGCGACATTGGAACCGAGGCGCGCTAACACCACGTTAGCCTTCGGCGGCCGCACCCACGCTGAGGCCCCGGTCCAGCAACAGCGACAAAGGCCCTCGATGGCGAAGGAAGAAGTGTTGGAGTTCCCCGGTCAGGTGACCGAGCTCCTGCCGAACGCGACGTTCCGCGTGAAGCTCGAGAACGAGCATGAGATCATCGCGCATACCGCCGGGCGGATGCGCAAGAACCGCATCCGCGTCCTGGCCGGTGACCGCGTCCTCGTCGAGATGACGCCCTACGACCTCACCAAGGGTCGCATCACCTACCGCTACAAGTAGTCCGATGGCGCAGGCGCGCGAACGGACGCTGATCCTCGCCTCCGGGTCCCCGCGACGGCTTCAACTCCTCGAGCAGATCGGCATCACCCCCGACCACCTGTCCCCTGCCGGGATCGACGAGACACCGCTCCGCAAGGAGCGCCCGAGCAGCTACGCGCTGCGCCTCGCCCACGAGAAGGCGGAGGTGGCCTGGTCGCGCGCCCGGGAAGTTCTGGACGACGATGGGACGTTCGTGCTCGCCGCTGACACGGTCGTCGCCGTCGGCCGGCGCATCCTGCCGAAGGCGGACTCCTACGAAGCGGCGGCGACCTGCCTCAAGCGGCTGTCCGGGCGCAACCACCACGTCCACACCGCGGTGGTGGTGAAGGGTCCGAGGGGGCGTGCGCGGGAGCGGCTCGTGGAGACGCGGGTGAAGATGAAGCGCCTGTCGACGGCCGAGATCAACACCTACCTCGAGAGCGCGGAGTGGAGCGGCAAGGCCGGCGGCTACGCCATCCAGGGTCGTGCCGCCGCGTTCGTCGTCCAGATCGTCGGCTCCTACACCGGGGTCGTCGGGCTTCCGCTCTACGAGACGGCGCAGCTCCTGAACGGCATGGGTTACGCGCCGCGCGGAACCTTGCCCGAGGAGGCGGATGCATGAACGCGGCGAGAGAGGGAGGCCCGGTCGGGCAGCCGACGAGGCGCTGTCCCGTCTGCGGACGGCCTGCGGCCCACGAGGTGCGCCCATTCTGCTCCAAGCGTTGCGCGGACATCGACCTCCATCGCTGGCTCGGCGGGCACTACCGTGTTCCGGTGATCGAGGAGGACGCGGGGAGCGCCGAGCGCCCTGCGGACGAGGATTGACCTCGACCCGATCCACCTCAGCTGTGGACGGCTGTCGACCGGCAGTGGCGCGAATCACGCGTTAACCCGAGATTCACCGCGTTCCGATTGATTGGTCGGACCGAGGAACCGGGCTTAATCATCGTGCAACAAACCACACCGTCGCGGCGCTCGATTCGGTTCACCGGCCGCTCGTTCATGGCCTTTGTGCTGACTCCGGTGCCGCCCATCGCCGACTGGCTCGCCGAGTTCGACACCTTCGCCAGACGCAGCCCGGGCTTCTTCGCCGGCCGCCCGGTGGTCGTCGACATCTCGCAGATGCCGCCGACGCGGCCCGACCTCGTCGCCATGGTGACGGAGCTGCGCCGCCGCAACATCGTCATCATGGGCCTCGACGGCCGCGCGCCCGGCGAGCTCGGGGCCGACGCCCGCGGGCTGCCGCCGATCCTGTCCGGCGGCAAGGAGATCGCGGCGCTCGCCGACCTCGCAGGGACCCCGGACGGTGCGGCGATGACGGGCGATGGCGGAGCGCCGGACGGCTCGGCCGAAGGCAGCGCTGCGTCCGCGGTGGCCGAGGCCGCGCTCGCGGCCGTGGAGAAGGCGGTGGACGGGCCGGACGCCGACACCCTCATCGTCGACCACGCGTTGCGCTCCGGCCAGTCCATCGTCCACCTGACGGGCGACGTCGTCGTCGTCGGCTCGGTGGCGTCGGGCTCGGAGGTGGTCTCGTCGGGCTCCATCCACGTCTACGGCGCGCTGAACGGGCGGGCCATCGCGGGCTCGGCCGGCAACCGGTCCGCACGCATCTTCGCCAGCCGGCTCAACGCCGAGCTGGTCGCGATCAACGGCCTCTACAAGACCGCCGAAGACCTGGAGCGCGCGTGCGTCGGACGCGCCGTCCAGGCGTGGCTCGACGGCGATGCCCTCAAGGTCGCCGCCTTCTGATGGAAAGGAACAGTTCGATGGCGAAGGTCCTCGTTGTCACATCGGGCAAGGGAGGCGTCGGCAAGACGACGTCCACCGCCGCCCTCGGCGCCGCGCTCGCCAAGACGGGCGCCAACGTCGCCATCGTCGACTTCGACGTTGGGCTGCGCAACCTCGACCTCGTGATGGGCGCGGAGCGGCGCGTCGTGTTCGACCTCATCAACGTGATCAACGGCGACGCCAAGCTGTCCCAGGCGCTGATCCGCGACAAGCGGGTGGAGACGCTGTACCTGTTGCCGGCGTCCCAGACGCGCGACAAGGACGCGCTGACGGAGGAGGGGGTCGCCGCCGTCATCGAGGAGATGCGTGGGCGCTTCGACTACATCTTGTGCGACTCGCCGGCGGGCATCGAGCGCGGGGCCACGCTCGCCATGCGCCACGCCGACGTGGCGATCGTGACGACCAACCCCGAGGTCTCGTCGGTGCGCGACTCCGACCGCATCATCGGCCTGCTCGACTCCAAGACCAAGCGGGCCGAGGAGAACCAGCGGGTCGAGAAGTTCCTGCTCGTCACGCGCTACGACCCTGCGCGGGCCGAGCGCGGCGAAATGCTGAAGGTCAGCGACGTCCTCGACATCCTGTCGATCCCCCTCCTCGCGGTGGTGCCGGAGAGCCAGGAGGTCCTCAAGGCCTCCAACCTTGGGATGCCCGTCACGCTGGGCTCGCCGACGTCGGTGGCGGCGAAGGCCTACAGCGATGCGGCGCGGCGGCTGATGGGCGAGGAGTTCGAGGTCGCGATCCCGACCGACAAGCGGAGCCGGTTCGGCAAGTTCTTCGCGAGGAAGGCCGCATGAGTGTGTTCGAGTTCTTTCGAAGGAAGAAGGACAGCGCCCCCGTCGCGCGCGAGCGGCTGCAGATCATCCTCGCGCACGAGCGCTCGGCGACGTCCACGTCCGATGTCCTCATCCAGCTCCGCGAGGAGATCCTCCAGGTCATCGCCAAGCACATGCCCATCGAGCGCGACAAGGTGCGCGTGTCCATGGACCGCGGGGACGACGTCTCCCTCCTCGAGGTGGACGTGGAGCTGCCCTTCCGCGACGAGAGGGGCGAGCCGGTTCGCCTCGCGGCGACCGGCTGACCTTGACAGGCGCGGCGGCCGCTCCCTACATGCGCATCTCGGCGCCGGCTCTCCCGCGCCGTTTCGTGTGGAGGTCGCGCCCAATCGCTGAGGGCATGGCCGTCGCCGTGCCGTCCGGAGCGTCCCATGAAGATCACCAACTCCTTGAAGGCGCTGATGAAGCGCGACCGCAACAACAAGCTCGTTCGTCGCAAGGGTCGCGTTTACATCATCAACAAGAAGGCGCCGCGCTACAAGGCGCGGCAGGGGTAACGCGCGCGGCTACGACGTCGAGCGACAGCCGACGTCCTCCCCCTTGGGGTAATGCGCACTCCCATCGTTGAGGTGAAGCTCAGGAGGTCGGCCGCCTTCCGCCGTGCGATCGAGCGGCCCAGACCGGCGTCGACGGATCCGCGCAGATTATCGAACAGCCTGCAGCGCGGTGGACTCGGGCGGGGATGTCGCAGGCTGACCGCCCGCGCATCTGCGCGAGCGGTGCCGGCGAAGCCACGTGACGATCCGTGGCTGAAGACCCTACGGCCAGGGACCGTCAAGCATCGCCGTCGCGGGGTCGACGATCGCCGGGCAGCGACGTAGGCTCAGAGCGAGAAGCCGTTCCGGTCCATGGAACGGGAGAAGCTGTCCCGGGTGCGGTCTAAGACACCTTGGAGGTGGGCGAAGATCCGGTCGATCTCCTCTTCGGTGTAGGCGTAGGAGGTCGGGTTCGAGAGGTTGCGCACGCGCCGTAGCGTCGTCTCCACGTTGCGCACCCGGCGGATCGCCGCCTCCCTGAACTTCTCGCTCTTTTCCCCTTCCTGGCCTGTCATCCGGTGCATTGCAGCAGCCGTGAACTTCTCGCCCTTTTCCACTTCCTGTCCGCGCATGATAATTCCGATCCTTGATCGATAATGTCTCTGGAGGCATCGAACAAAACTTCGAGCGCAGTGTCAACCAATGATTGCGATCAATGGGTTGCCTGCACTGCAGCTAGAGGTCGATTGCTCCCACGGAACCTCCGTCGACCCGCCAATTCGCACCTGCGACAAAGCTCGCTAGGTCTGACGTCAGGAGGGCGATGACTGGTGCGACTTCTTCGGCCTTCCCCCTGCGCTTCAACCCAAGGTATGCGCGCTCTTGCTCAAGGAAGTCCGCGATCGCCACGTCCTTGGAGACCCCCTCGGAGGCGGCCTTCTTCTCCATCATGGCGTCGGTCATCGGCGTCTCGATGAAGGCCGGTGCCACGCAGTTCGCGAGGAGCCCGCTCGCCGAGTGCTGCATGGACACGGACTTGGCGAAGCTCGCGATGCCTACCTTGGCGACGTTGTAGACCGTCTCATCCGGGTAGGGCTGCGCGGCGTTCTCGGACGTGACGAACACGATGCGGCCCCAGCCGCGCTGGATCATCGCCGGGCCGTAAAGGCGGGCGACGCGGACGGCGGACATGAAGTCGGTCTGCCAGGACCCCTCCCAGTCCTCATCGGTCATCTTGAGTGGGTCGCCCTTCGCTCCAGTGACCCCGGCGGCGTGGACGAGGATGTCGACGTCGCCGGTCTCCCGGTAGAGTGCCTCGGCGCCCTCGCTGGTCGACAGGTCCGCGACGATGCCGCGGCCGCCCACTTTCGAGGCGACGTCCTGCAAGGGGTCGTCCTTGATGTCGGTGAGGGTGACCGTAACGCCCGCCTCGCGCAGCCGCTCCGCCGTCTGCGATCCGATGCCGCCGCCCCCGCCGGTGATGAGCGCGGTCTTGCCGTCGATCCTAAGGTCCACTGTGACCCTCCGCTGATGGTGCGATCTGCGGCAAAGGGGCCAGCCGCGGCTTCCGTTCCGGACTGCGCGGTGCGCCTGATTGCAGCGCCGGCCCGGCCACGCCACACTAAGAGGATGACGATCGACGAGAGGCCCACGACGCCATCCCTCGCAAGGGTGACCGAAGCGGCATGTACGCTCGGCCTGGTGGTCGATGGCCGTCGCATGGATGCGGCGACACGGACCGCGGCGGACGCTGTGGAAGCATGCGGCGGCGCGGTCGGCCAGATCGTGAGGTCGCTCGTGTTCGCGGCGGACGGGGCCCTCAGGCTTCTCCTGGTGGGCGGCGCGCACGAGGTGGACTCGGCCGCAGGCGAGGTTCGCACGGGCCTCTCGCTCGGTCGCTGCGACGCGCGGCCGGTGCGCGATGCGACGGGGATCGCCATCGGTGGTGGCGCGCCCATCGGCCACACCACAGCGCCGCCCCTCTTCACGGACGAGGCGCTCCTGTCCCACGAGGTCGGGAGGTGCGCCGCCGGTCGACCGGACAGCGTTTTGGCCGTCGCACCGACCGCGCCGCAACGGGCGACGGGTGCGCGCCTCATCGCGGTGCGGCCAGCGTGAGCGGGGCCGACCTCATGCTCGATGCGGACGCGGACGGGCTCGCCTCGCCTGACGCCTTCGAGGATGCCGTCGTCACGGTGGACGTCGTGACCCGCGTGCAGGCGGCGCCGGCGTCCGCCTCCCAGCGCAAGAACGGTGCGGAGGAGGTGCGCTTCCGCCGCACCGCCATCGCCAAGACCGGGTTCGACCTCATCGCCGACACCGTGCGCCGGCTGCCCAACGCACCCGGCGTCTACCGGATGATCGACGAGGCGGGCGACGTGCTCTACGTCGGCAAGGCGCGCAGCCTGAAGAAGCGCGTGGTGAGCTACTCGCGGCCGACGGGGCTGTCGTCGCGGCTGATGTCGATGGTCAACCGCACCGTCGCCATGGAGTTCGTCACCACCCAAACCGAGGCGGAGGCGCTCCTCCTCGAGGCGAACCTCATCAAGCGCTTCAGGCCGCGCTACAACGTGCTCCTGCGCGACGACAAGTCGTTCCCCTACATCCTGCTGACCGCGGACCACGAGGCGCCGCAGGTCCTGAAGCACCGTGGCGCGCACTCGCGCCAAGGGGACTACTTCGGCCCCTTCGCCTCCGCGGGCGCGGTGGACCGCACGATCAACGCGCTGCAGAAGGCGTTCCTCATCCGCTCGTGCACCGACGCGGTCTACGAGCAGCGCACGCGGCCGTGCCTGTTGTGGCAGATCAAGCGCTGCTCGGCGCCGTGCACGAAGGAGATCGCCGTCGACGACTACCGCGCGTTGGTCGGCGAGGCGAAGGCGTTCCTGTCGGGCCGCTCCAAGGCGATCCGCAGGAAGCTCGGCGAGGAGATGGAGGGGGCGTCCGCGGCGCTGGAGTTCGAGCGAGCGGCGCGCATCCGCGACCGCCTCGCTGCGCTCTCCCACGTGGACAGCCACCAGGGCATCAACACGCAGGGGATCGAGGAGGCGGACGTGTTCGCTGTCCACCAGGACGGCGGGGAGACGTGCGTGCAGGTGTTCTTCTTCCGCACCGGGCAGAACTGGGGCAACCGGGCGTACTACCCGCGCGACGAGGGCCTCGAGGCGGGCGACGTGCTGCAGACCTTCCTCGCCCAGTTCTACGACGACAAGCCGGTGCCACGCTGCCTGTTCCTGTCCCACGACGTGCCCGAGCGCGAGCTCCTGGCGCTCGCCTTCTCCGAGCGCGCCGGGCGCAAGGTGGACGTCGCCGTGCCCCAGCGCGGGGCCAAGCGCGACCTCGTGGAGCACGCCCTGGCCAACGCCCGCGAGGCGCTCGGCCGTCGCCTGTCGGACCGGCAGAGCCAGGGCAAGCTCCTCGAGGGCGTGGCGCAGACCTTCGGTCTCCCCGCGCCGCCGCGGCGCGTCGAGGTGTACGACAACTCGCACATGATGGGATCGAGCGCGGTGGGCGGCATGATCGTGGCAGGGCCGGAGGGCTTCTCCAAGCCGCACTACAGGAAGTTCAACATCAGGTCAGAGGAGCTCACCCCGGGCGACGACTTCGGCATGATGCGCGAGGTGCTGACGCGTCGCTTCTCCCGCCTCCTGAAGGAGGCACCGCGGACCGGAGCGCCCGACGAGGGCGGCGAGGCGGAGGGGCTCGGACCCTGGCCCGACCTCGTCCTCATCGACGGCGGCGCGGGGCAGCTCGCCGCCGCTCGCACGGTGCTCGACGGCCTCGGCATCACGGACGTGCCTCTGGTTGGGGTCGCCAAGGGCGTCGACCGCGACGCGGGGCGCGAGGAGTTCCATGTGCCGGGGCAGAAGCCGTTCCGCCTGCCGCCGCGCGACCCGGTGCTCTACTTCATCCAACGCCTGCGCGACGAGGCGCACCGCTTCGCCATCGGCGCCCACCGCGCCAAGCGGAAGAAGGCGCTGACCGCTAACCCCCTCGACGACATCGCCGGGGTGGGTGCGGCGCGCAAGCGCGCGCTCCTCAAGCACTTCGGCACCGCGAAGGCGGTGGCCAAGGCCGGCATCGACGACCTCGTCGCGGTGGACGGCATCTCGGAGAGCGTGGCGCGCCGGGTGTACGATCACTTCCACGCCGCCAACGCGCCGTCGTCGCGGTGAGCCCGTCGTGAACATCCCCACCGCGCTGACCACGTTCCGCTGCGTCGCCGTGCTCGCGATCGCGGTGGCGCTGCTTTGGCCGTTCGGCGCGCTCCGCGGGGTGGCGCTGGTGCTCTTCGTCGCCGCCGCCCTCACCGACTGGTTCGACGGCTACCTCGCAAGGCGTTGGCGGCAGGTGACGCCGTTCGGCCGCATGCTGGACTCGATTGCCGACAAGATGCTCGTCGCCGTGGTCCTCCTCGTGCTGTGCGCCGACGGCACCATCGAGGGGCTGAACGCCCTCGCCGCGGCGATGATCCTCACCCGCGAGATCGCCATCGCAGGCCTGCGCGAGCACCTCGCGGCGCAGTCGGTCGTCGTCGCCTCGACGTTGCTCGCCAAGTGGAAGACGACGGTGCAGCTCGTCGCCATCGCGGTGCTCATCGGCGCCCCGTTGACGGGGCTCCCCGTGATCGCCACGTCCGTGGGGCTCGCGATCCTTTGGGTCGCGACGCTGATGACGGTGGTGAGCGGCGTCCAGTACGCCGCCGCGACGCGGGGGCACTTCGCAAATGAAGCTTAAGTACTTCGCCTGGGTGCGCGAGCGGGTCGGCCTCGCCGAGGAGGACGTGACGCTGCCCGACGGTGTCGACACCGGTGCCGAGCTGATCGCCTGGCTGCGCGGCCGCGGCGAGGGCTACGAGCGGGCGTTCCACGAGGAGGGCGTCATCCGCGTGGCGGTCGACCGGCGGCACGTCGCGCACGAGGCACCCGTGCGGGGGGCGGCGGAGGTGGCGCTGTTCCCGCCGATGACGGGCGGCTGATGGCCCGCACCTGCGTCGCCATCCTCGACGAGCCGCTGGAGCCCGCCGCCTGGCTCGGCGAGCTGCGCCCCGGTGAGGACGTCGGCGCCATCGCGACCTTCGTCGGGCTGTGCCGCGGCGAGGCAGGACGGCTTACCGGGCTCGAGCTCGAGCACTACCCCGGCATGGCGGAGGCCGAGGTCGAGCGCGTCGTCGGTGCTGCGTGCGAGCGCTGGCCGTTGTTCGGCCTCCTCGCAGTCCACCGCACGGGCCTCGTCGCGGTGGGAGAGCCCATCGTCCTCGTCGCCGCCGGCGCGTCCCATCGCGACGCCGCCTTCGACGCCGTGCGCTACGTGATGGACTACCTGAAGACGGACGCCCCGTTTTGGAAGCGCGAGCACCTCGCCGACGGCACCGTCGGCAGCTGGGTCGCGGCGAACGTCGCGGACGATCGCGCGCGCGAGAGGTGGGCCGTCGACGCGTAGAGCATCCTGGGTCTTCTCAGACCCGGAGAAGATGCTCTAGGTCGTTGATCGAGCGCGGTCTGCTTGGGGTTGGGTGGTTCCAGCTATCCCCGAAACCGCTCTAGCGGATGCCCAGCGCACGCGCCTTGCCGTGGCGCGGCGGCTCGCGCTGGGGCGTCGGTCCGACGGCTCCTGCCGCGATGCGCCGTGCCATGGCCTCGGCCGCCGCACGCGTCCCGGCGCGCGAGTAGATCGTGCCGCGGACCTGGCAGGTGGCCGCGAGCGCCCTGCGGAAGTCGGCGACCAGCGCCGCGTCCGGCGGCGATGGGTCGGTCCAGAACGCATCGAGCGGACCCTGATGCGTCAGGCCGGGCACGTCGTAGATCGCCGGCGCTAGCGCGTGCGTCGGGCATCCTGCGGCGAGCGCCTCGAGCCCTGCCGTCGAGTTCACTGTGACGAGGCCAGCCGCGCCGACGAGCCAGTCGTCGAGCGCAAGGCCGTCGGCCAACTCCACGCGGTCCGAGAGGCCAGCGGCGCAGGCGAGCCGTGGCACCTCGTGCGACCAGCGCACCGGACCAAGGTCGCCCGGATGCACCTTCACAACCAGCTTGGCATCCGCGGGAGCGTGCTCTGCGAACGACGGCAGGACGGTGGCAAGCGCGTCCGCCATCCCGGCGAACTGGGAGTTGGAGCGGATCTGGAAGTCGGTGTCCGTCTGCATCGCGAACACGAAGTGCCGGCCGGCGAGCCGCTCGAGCGCGGACCTGGCCGCGGCGTCACGCGCTCCGCGGCGCGCCTCGCGGGCAAGGAAGCGCGCGTAGGCGACGAACGGGTGATGCAGCCCGTGCGTGCGGTAGTGCGGGTACAGGAACCACAGGAACACGTTGGGCAGGCTGTTCTTCAAGTCGTCGGCCGTCTCGAGCCCGGCCTCGCGAGGATGGCGCACGGCAGGGTCGGGCTCGGCGGCACCCGCGGCGAGGGCGCGGACCGCCTCAGGGTCGACGGGGAAAAGCGAGTCGATGGAGTTGCCGTTCCGCTCCAAGGTCATCCAGTCTGGGCGCAGGTAGCCGAGCTCGGTGACGAGGACGTCGATGTCGCGCGCCCTCGCCTCGGCCGCCGCTTCGCGGTGGTAGGGGCGGCGCTCGGAGTGCATCAGGACCGCGTCGACCCGGTGCCGCTCCATCGCGGCGGCGACGAAGCCCGGCCAGTCGGCGAGCCGCCCGCGGTAGGCGATCGCCGGTCCGAAGCCCCAGGCCGCGCGGTCGCCCGGACAAAGGTTGACGCGCTGGACGGCGACGCCAGCACCTGCGAGGTGCCGGCCGATGCGCCGGTAGAGCGGCGACAGCGGCCCTTGCAGGAGTAGCACCGAGCGGGGCAAGCGGGTGCCTGGCGCCGAACGGCCCAACGCTGCGTCGCTCGCGGAGGGCTCGGGCCGCTGCAGCTCAGCGCCGCGTCCGATCAGCCGTCGGCTCCAGCCGTCCCTTGCGTACGGTGCGCGCCCGGCGCCGCTGCGGCGTCCTCACCGGTGCCGGCGGCGGCGTTGTCGGGTGCCTCGGCGGCCGATGGCTCGGGCGGGTTGGGCTCTGCCAACTTGGGCTCTCCGGGCTTGGGGCCACCCTTGGAGACGCCGACCATGGCGGGGCGGAGGACGCGCTCGCCGATCATGGCGCCGGACTGGACGACCTGTACCACGGTGCCGGACGCGACCTCGGCGGTCTCCACCTCGAACATCGCCTGATGGAGGTTGGGGTCGAACCGTTGCCCGGTGGCGTCGATGGTTCGCATCCCGTGCCGCTCGAACACCGCCTTCAGCTCGCGCTCGGTCATCTGGACGCCCTCCAGCACCGCCGTGAGCTCGGGCGACAGCGCGTCCGCATCGACGCTCCGCGTCGCCTCGATGGCCCGGGCGAAGTTGTCGGCGACGCCGAGAAGGTCGCGCGCGAAGCTCGTCACCGCGTACTGCCGTGCGTCCGACACATCGCGCTGGGCGCGGCGGCGCACATTCTCCGTCTCGGCGAGCGCGCGTAGGAGCTGCTGGCGCAACTCCTCGGCCTCCCGGCGAAGCTCGTCGGTCTCGCCGCTGGCTTCCTCGTCATCGCCGCGCTCGGCCCCGCCGGACCGTGCTGCCATGATCTCTTCGGCGTCCGGCACGAGGGTGTCGCCCTGATGCTCGCCAGGCTTGGTCGTCTCGTCAGACATCGTTCGTCCTAAGGCCTCGAGGGCGCCGTGCGCCGCTCGCTCAGATCGATGACCTGATCCAGTCGACGAGCTTGCCCTTCGGCAGCGCGCCCGTCTGGGTCGCCGCAGGCTCGCCGTTCTTGAACATGATCAGCGTCGGGATCGACCGCACACCGTACTTCATCGCAGTGTTCTGGTTCTCATCGACGTTGAGCTTGGCGATCTTCACCTTGTCGCCCATCTCGTCGGCGATCTCGTTCAACGATGGCGCGATCATCTTGCACGGACCGCACCACTCGGCCCAGAAGTCGACGACGACCGGCTCGCTCGATTGGAGGACGTCGGAGTCGAACGTGGCGTCCGTGACGGTTGCGGGGGGCATCGCTCACCTGTGCTGTGCCGTAAGGGCCTCGGCCGTAGGTATGAACCGGCGGTTGAAGCGTCAAGCAGTCACGACGGAAGGGACCGGGACGAGCACGTCGTCCATCGCCATGCACGAGGCCGACGCGGTCCAGACGATGGCCGCGCTGACCGCGTGGCGAGGCAGCGCGGCGGCGACCAGCGCGCGGTAGATGGAGAGCTGCTCGACGTAGGCCTGCGCCACGTCGGCCGGGCGGTCCGGCACGACCCTGTCGGTCTTGTAGTCCACCACGAGGGCGCGTTGGCCAATGAACTGCAGGCGATCGATGCGGCCCCTCGCGCGCCGCCGCTCGCCGCGCCAGACGATGTCGCCGACGACGTCGACCTCGGTGCGGGCTCGTCCGCCGGCGAGCTCGGGGAGGGCGAGCGCGGACGCGGCCTCCGCCACGACGGCGGCGATCTCGAGCTCGGTCAGCAGGGGATGGAGCGAGCGGACCGAGGCTGCCATCGCCTCGCGGTCGCCGCCTCGATCGAGGAGGTGGTGGATGAGCACCCCGTGTGCGGCGGCACCCAGCGCACGCGGCGTGCCGGCCGCCGAGCCCGCAGAGACGCGATGCTCGCCGTCCGATGGGGACAGCGGCTCCGGCAGGCTCCGCGGCGGTGCGACGGGCTCGGTCAGCCAACGCGGCGCGACGGGCGGGACGGGCCGGGCACGAGGCTCGTAGCGGGCATGGGCCGCGGTGCCGAGCTCGGGGGAGCGCCAGGCGAAGCCCTCGCCGCCGGGCATCGCGACGCGCATCGCCTCGCCCGCCAGCGCCGCCTCGACCTTGGCATGCCACATCCCTTCCTGCGGCGGTGTCTTGCCGTAGGCCCCGCAGACGACGAGGTGCTGCTCGGCCCGCGTCATCGCGACGTAGAGCAGGCGGTAATGCTCCGCCCGGTCGGCGGTGCGGCGGTCGTCCAGCGCGGCGGCGGCCCGTGCAGGGCGGTGCGTGTCCCGCGGCGCATGGACGAGGACGTCGTGCGGCTCCTGCGTGGGCAGCGCCACGATGGGCGGCTTCTCCTGCCGGACCGTCCTCGCGCCAACATCGGCGACGAACACGAGCTTCGCCTCGAGGCCCTTCGCGCCGTGCGCCGTCATCACCCGCACCGCGTCGCTCGACCCGTCGACGGTGCGCTTCAACTCCTCCGTCGTCTTCGACAGGCGGTAGAGGAAGGTCTCCAGCGCGGGCACGCCGCGACCCTCGAAGGAGAGCGCGGCGTCGAGCAGGGCATCGAGCGCGTCTGCCGCCTCCGCGCCCATGCGGGCGACGAAGTCCGCGCGGCGTCCCTCGCCGACGAGGACGTGTGCGAGGGCGTCGAACGGCCGCGCCGCACGCACGATGCGCGCCCAGCGGGAGAGCGTGCGGTGCGCCTCGCGTGCCTCGGCGTCGCCCCGCGCGAGCGCGTCGAGGAGCGATCCCGGCCGCCCGTGCGCCGCGGCGTACAACGCCTCCTCGCTGAAGCCGAACAGCGGGCCCCTGAGGACGGCGGCGAGGGAGAGGTCGTCCCGGGACAGGAGCGCGCGCATGAGCGCCACCATGTCCTTCACCGCGATGTGCTCGGTGATGACGAGCCGGTCGACGCCGGCGACCGGGATGCCCCGGGCCTTCAGCTCGCGGTTCATCAGCGTGGCGAAGGCGCCGCGGCGCCGGGACAGGATCATCACCTCCCCGGGGGCGACCCGAGGGCCGCCGTCCGGCCCCTCGGCTCCGGTCCACAGCGCCACCTGATCGGCGATCGCACGGACGAGCTTGACGACGCCGGCGCTGTCGGGCGTCGCGTCGAAGGGCGCGTCCCAAGCGAGCGGCCTCTCCACCTCGTCGTCGGCGAACAGCGGCCAGAGGTCGACGCCGCCTGGCGCGGCCTTGACGGCCTGGTGGCGGATCGTGGCCGCCTCGGCGCCGACCGCGGCGGCAAGCTCGGGGTCCGCGAACACCCGATCCACCGCCGACAGGACCTGCGGCGCCGAGCGCATGGAGTGTTCGAGCCCGACGGCGTGGAAGGCGAGCTGCGCGGCCTCGGCGGCCGAGCGCGTCGCTGCGCGCTTGAGCGCGAAGAGGTGCGGCGCGGCCCCCTGGAAGGAGTAGATCGACTGCTTCTCGTCGCCGACGACGAACAGCGTGCGCGGCACCTCGCGGGCGCCCGCACCGGCGAAGAACTCCTCCGTCAGCGCCTCGACGAGGCGCCACTGCGGCTCCGAGGTGTCCTGCGCCTCGTCCACCATGACGTGGTCGATGCCCTCGTCGAGCTTGTGGCGCACCCAGGCAGCGGCGGTCCCCGTGCGCACGAGGTTCACCGCGGTCTCGACCTGGTCGTCGTAGTCGAGGAGGCCGCGCCGGCGCGTCTCGGCCGACAGCTCCTCCTCGACTGCGAAGGCGAGCTGGACGAGGGGGACCGTGGCGGCGATGGCCGCCTCGACACGGGCCACCTCGGCGAGCGCGTCGAGCCGGTCCTGCTCGGCGTCGATCGTGGCCTCGACCTCCGGCCACTGCGCCAGCACCGACTTCGGCACGATGCCGGCCAGCGCCCGCCTCTCGCCAGCCTTGGTGCGGAAGACCTCAGCCCAGCGCGCTGGGCGCTCGGCCTCGGGGCAGCCGAGCGCGGCCTTGATGCGTGCACGCGTCGCCTCACCCTTCCCGGCCGCGACGAGCGCCTCGTGCAGCCGGTGGCAGACGTCCTTGCCGAGCGGCGGGCCGGGCTCGGGCGGTGCCAGCGCCGCTCGAAGCCCCTGGGCGAGGAACTCGTCCGAGGTGCCCCGGCGCAGCCAGGCGCCGAGCCGACGATGCTCCGCGAGCACGGCCTTGAGGCTCTTGGAGACGCCCGCGTCCGACACGTGCGGCACGAGGCAGGCAATGCGCTCGGCGATCGCGCCGGTGGGCTCGGCGGCGGCGCGACCAAGGACGGCGGAGATGGCCCTCTCGGTCAGCTCCTCCCGCGTCGCGTCGTCGAGCACCTGGAAGGAGCCGGACACGTTCGCCTCGAGCGGGAAGCGACGCAGCAGCGCGGCGCAGAAGGCGTGGATCGTCTGTACCTTCAGGCCGCCCGGCGTCTCCAACGCCTCCGCGAACAGCGTGCGCGCGCGCGTCCGTGCGGCCTGGCCGCCCGCCGGGGCCAGCGTCGCGACGCGCGCTGCGAGCGCGTCGTCCGGCAGGGTGGCGAGGCTCGCCAGCTCGGCGGTGACGCGCTGGGCCATCTCCGCGGCCGCCGCCGTCGTGTAGGTGAGGCACAGGATCGCGCGCGGCGGCACGCCCGACAGGAGGAGCCGCACCACGCGCTGGGCGAGGACGTACGTCTTGCCGGCGCCGGCGTTCGCCGAGACCCAGACGGACGCTGTAGGGTCGGACGAGCGGCGCTGCGCCTCGTCCGCCTCGGGGGGAACGACGAGGCCGCTCATGCGCCCCACTCGGCGACGCGGGCGAGGTGGTCGTAGTCGCCGTCCCACCGCTCGGCGTACTTGGGCCGTGCCCGCGACAGGTAGCCCTTGGACGGCTTGGCATAGAGCGCCGCGAGCGCCTCCAGCCGCTGCCGTGCCTCGAAGGCGAGCTCGACGGCGTCGTCCCCTGCCACCGTCTTCCGGCCGACGGGCTCGTGCCCCGCGGCGACGGCGACGTAGGCAAGGCCCGTGAGCGCGACGTCAGCCGGCACGCCCGGGACCGCCCCCGCACGCACCAGCGCGGCCTCCAACGGGAGCTGCGGCTCGAAGAACGTCGTCACTTCCTTGCGGCTCGGCAGGGCGCCGGTCTTGTAGTCGACGACTTCGACGCCCCCCGCACGAAGGTCCAGCCGGTCGATCCGCCCGCGCAGCGTGACGCCGAGGAGGTCGGCGACCGCAGCGACCTCGACGAGCGAGGCGTCGGCGGGCGGACGTGCGGCCTCCTCGGCGACGATCGCCGGCGCCGCATGGACGAGGCGCGCGCCCCACAGCGCGCGGGCGTCGGGCGCATCCTTCAGCGTGCGCAGCTCCTCCTCGACGATGACGACGAGCCGCGCCTCGGCGTCCGCCGCCCGATGGTGCCCCTCGCGCACGAAGCGCGCCAGGATGCGGTGCACCACCTCGCCGCGGTCCGCGGCGTCCGCCTCCTGCTCGAGCGCCTCGAGGGGGGTGAGGCCGAGGATGCGATGCGCATACACCGCGTAGGGGTCGCGGACGAGGCGGGCGACCTCGGTGACGGAGAACGACGTTGGCCGCGCCTCCACCGGCGGTGTCGGACAGGGCCGCGCGGGCGGCACCTGTGCAGGCCGGGCGTCGCGCAGCGCGGCGAGCGCGAGGAGCTCGGCGCCGCGGGCGAGCGCAGGCCGTGCGTCGGCGCCGGCGAAGGCCACCAGCCGCTGCCACCAGCGCGAGGCGACCGTCGGATCCCCGCCGGCCCGGCGCGCCCGCGTCAGCGTCGCCCGCCGCTGGTGCGCGGCGGCGAGGAAGTCGTGGGCGGACAGCCCGATGCGCCGCTCCGGCAGGTCGATGCCGAACGCGCCCATCATCGGCCGGCTGAGGAACGGCCCGGCGTCCGGCGAGGCGGGCCAGGTCCCCTCGTTGAGCCCACCGAGGACGGCGTGATCGAAGGTTTGGAGCCGTGCCTCCAGCGGGCCGAGGATGCGCACCGCGTCCTCGCGCGGCGGTCCGCGCACCGGGACGCCCGCGATCAACGCCTCGAAGGTGGACGGCCAGTCGCGCGCCGACAGCGCGAGCTCGTCGCGACCGACGAGCTCGCCGAGCGCGATCAAGAGTGCGTCGCGGGCCTCGAGCGCCGGGCTCGCGAGGGCCTCGAAGGCGGCGACGTGCGCTGACGCGAAGTCGCCGACCGTCGCCTCTCGTCCGGCGAGCGCGGTGAGCGGCGCCATCGCCCCGGCGACCCGCCCGGCCACCCTCGCGGCGGCGGGTCCGGCGTCCCCGATCACGGCGAGGATGCGGTGGGGGGCAACGCGCGGGCCGCGCAGGCGTCGCTCGACCTCGCGCACGCCGGCGGGGTCGATCCCCTGCGCGCCGGCGTGCTTCAGGAGCGCGAGCCAGTCGGCCGCGCCACCCCCGTAGGCGCAGGTTGCAAGGAGGCGGGCGAGCGTTCCGGAGGGCGTCGTGGCGAGCGGCTCGCCCGCCGAGTCGTCGACCTCGATGCCCCACCGGCGGAGCTCATGGGCGACGCGGCGGGCGAGCGCGCGGTGCGGCGTGACGAGCGCCACCGTCTCGCCGAGCGCCACCGAGCGGCGCATGGCGACGGCGATGGCGGCGGCCTCCTCGCGCTCGTCGGACGCCTCGACCAGCGTGATGCCGTCGAGTGCCTCGGCGACGTCGGCGAGGGCGGCGCGGTCGTCGCGCCATCGCGCCGTGCCCTGCGCCGGCCGGAGCGCCGCCGCGAACACGCGTGCCCGCTCGTGCGCGCCACGGCCGTCCACCGGGGCGAGGCGGCCGACGTCGTGCGGCGCGAGGCCCAGCGCCGCGACGAGCTGCGCCATGCCGCGCTGCGGGTGGCCCGGCGCGTCGGTTGCCCCGGCGAGCGCCTCCCAGGACGCGGCGTCGGCCGTGCGGTCGAAGCCGGGCAGCACGACGACGCCCCACGGGCTCGCCGCGATCGTCGCCATGAGCCGCCGCGTCGCCGGGATCGACCCCGTGGAGCCCGCGACCACGATGGGGCCGCGCGCCGCGCCGACGCTCGCCCCGGCGGCTTCGGCGTCGGCCCGTCGTCCCGCCGCAGGCGTGATGCGTCCCCGGTCCCTGAGGTGGGCTGGCCAAGCCTCGGTGGCGATCCGCAGGAAGTCCGTGGTGAGGTGCCAGTGCTCCGCAAGGTCGGCGCGCGCCACCAGACCCGGGAGCTCGCTCCAGTCCGCCTCCTGCGTCTCGACCTGATCCATCAGCGCGGCGAGCTCGTCGGCGAGTCGGATCGCGTCGGCGGCGGACGTCGGGTGCAGCGGGCGCATGGCGTCGTCGTCGGTGCGCAGCCTTGCCGCCCACGCGCGCACCAGGCGGGCGAGGACGACGCGGGACTCGAGCTGCCCCATGACATCCGGCCGCAACCCCTCGTCGGCGGGATCGCCGAGCGTCTCGATGCGCGGCAGGACCACCGCTTCCGTGGACGCAATCGCGAGGAAGGCCTCGGCGAGCGCCCGCGCGGCCCGGCGCGTCGGCAGGTAGATCGTCGCGTCCGCCAGGGCGAGGGGATCGTCGGGCAGCCCGTCCGGCCACAACGTGCCGTCCGCGAGGCGTGCCGCGAGGGTCGGCAGGAACGGGTCGCTCGGGTCCACCGAAAGGACGCGCGGCGCTCGCGGGCCGCTCACGGGGCGCTCGCCTTGATGGCCCGCTCCGCCTCGACGATCGCCGCGGGCGTGCCGACGTGGATCCACAGTCCGTCGAGGCGCAGGCCGTAGAGCCGACCGGCGGCGATGAGGCGGTCGAAGGCGACGTTGAGGCTGAACGCGCCGGCGGGCGGGTCGGCCACCGCAGCGGGGGCCATCATCGCGCAGCCGGCGTAGACGAACGGCGCGATGGTGCGCTCGCGTCGTCGCGACAGCCGCCCGTCGGTGCCGAGCTCGAAGTCGCCGCGCCCGTCGTAGCCGACGGCCGTCACGGTCGGTGCGAGGACGAGGAGCGCGTCCATGCGCGAGGCGTCGAAGGCGGCGACGAGCCGCGTCATGGTTGCAGACGCCCCCTCGATCCAGAAGGTGTCGGAGTTGGCGACGAGGAACGGCGCCGTGCCAAGGTGGGGCAGCGCGCGCACGAGCCCGCCGCCGGTCTCCAGCGCTCCCGCGCGCTCGTCGCAGATCGTCGCCCGAGCCCCGATCCGGCGGCGCACGTGCACCTCGATCATGTCGGCGAGGTAGGAGACGTTGACCACGAAGCGCGTGACTCCCGTCTCTTCGAGGCGGTCGAACACGCGGTCGATGAGCGCCTTGCCCCACACCTCGATGAGCGGCTTGGGGGTGATCGCGGTGAGCGGACGCATGCGCGTGCCACGGCCGGCGGCGAACACCATCGCGGACAGCTCGCTCATGGCGCCGGCAGGTCGGCGTTCACGGCGTACCACTCGCGCAGCGCGGCGAGGGACGGCTCGGCGGCGAGGTTGCGCGCCAGGGCCTGCGCCACGCGGGGCAGGTGCCGAAGGTACTGCGGCTTGCCGTCCCGCTCGTCGAGCCGGCGGAAGACGCCGAGGATGCGCGTCGCCCGCTGCGCGCCGAGCACATGGTAGGCCCTGCGGAAGCCGGCCTCGTCGAGGCTAGGCCGGGCGGCAAGGTAGCGCTCGACGAGCATCGCCTCTACGTCGGGCGGCACGTCGACCCGCGCGTCCTGGGCGAGCGAGACGACGTCGTAGGCGCTCGGGGCGATCATCGCGTCCTGATAGTCGATCCACCCGATGCGGGCGATGCCGCGGCGGTCCGCGAGCCACATGAGGTTGGGGGAGTGGACGTCGCGCAGGGCGAGGCGGTCGTCCTCGCGCGGCAGCGCCTCGATCGCCTCGCGCCACAGCGCGAGGAAGTCCTGGTCGGCCGGCCGGCGCAGCGCCCACTGCAGGTACACCGCGACCTCGACGGCGGAGAGGTCCGCATCGAAGCGCGGCGGACGGTAGCCCGCGATGGGCAACCGGGGCGGGACGGCGTGGAAGGCGGCGAGACCGTCCACGGCCGCGGCGTAGCGCTCCGCCACGATCGTGCCGTCCGCCACCTTCTCGTCGCCGAAGTCCTCCAGGAGGAGGAAGCCGTCCTTCCGGTCGGCGGCGATCACCCGCGGCGCGGACAGTCCGGCTGCGCGCAGGGCGTCGCCGACGGCGAGGAAGGCGGACGGGTTGCCGTCGGCGAGCCGTGCCCGCCGCGCGTAGGCGTCGGGGTCGGGCTCGAACGCCGGAGCGTCCATGAGGACCGCGCTCGTTTTGCCGAGCACGAGGCGGTCGTAGCGCCGCGTCGACGCGTCCCGGGTCAGCGGTCGGCGGTCCGCCGCACCCCATCCGGCGGAGGCCAGGAACGCGGAGGCGCGCCGCTGCCGGGCGAGCGCGGAGCACCAGGCGGCGTCCGCCTCGACGGACACGCGCCGCGCGCCTTCGGCGTCGCAGAACGATATGGATACCGTCACAGGCATTCGAGCGCGCGGCCACTCGACCAGGAGGACGGCGGCCAAATCCTCCTCGAGCCCGAGCTCCTCGAGGCCGTCCGGCTCGACGCGGTAGAGGTCCGCGTGGCGCAGCGGCGGCTGGGTCGCGTAGTCCTGGACGATGGTGAACGTGGGGCTCGCCACCTCGAGCCCCGGGTCGCCGGCGAGGGTGCGGATGACGGCGCGGGCGAGCGTCGTCTTGCCCGCGCCGAGGTCGCCGACGAGCCCGACGTGGTCGCCGGGCTGCAGCGTGCGCGCGATGTCGCCGCCGAGCACCACCATCTGCCCCTCGTCCAGGAGGTCGACCACGAGCCGTCCCGCGTCGCTCACGCTGCGCTGAGCACCGGCGCGCGCTCGGCTCGCTGGTGCCGCGGGAAGCGCACCACGAGCTCGGCGCCCGGACCTTCGACGCGCGCCACGGAGACGGTGCCGCCGTGGAGCTCCACGAAGCTCTTCACCAGCGACAGGCCGAGCCCGACGCCGCCGCGCCGACCCTGCGCCCCCGAGGTGTTGAAGCGTTCGAACACCGCCTCGACCTTCGCCTCCGCGATCCCCAGACCGCGGTCGCGCACCGACAGCGCGACGTGCTCGCCGTCGCGCCGCGCGGTGATGGTGATGCGCCCGCCGTGCGGCGAGTGCGCCACCGCGTTGGAGGTGAGGTTGTAGAGCACCTGCCGCACGCGCAACGCGTCGCCGTCGAAGCGCGTGGCGTCGGCGGCGACGTCGAGCTCGATCCGCAGCGCCGCCTCGCTCACGCGGTCCTTCAGTCCGTCGAGCACCTCGCCGATGGTCGGCTTGACGTCGACGGTCCCGATGGTCAGCTCCATGATGCCGGCGTCGATGGAGGCAAGGTCCAGGATGCCGTCGATGATGGCGAGCAGCGCCTCCGAGGAGGTGGAGATGTAGGTGGCGTACTCGCGCTGGCGGTCGGACAGCGGGCCGGTCTCGGGCCGGGTCAGGAGCTGGGTGAAGCCGATGATCGTGTTGAGCGGCGAGCGCAGCTCGTAGGAGACGTGCTCGATGAAGGCGTTCTTCAGGCGGTCGGCCGCGACGAGGGCGCTGTTGCGCTCTACGAGGGCGCGGGCGACGTTCACCGTGTCCGTCACGTCGACGAAGGTCGCGAGCGTCGATCCGTCGGGCAGCGGCGCGAAGGCGTAGTCCAGCGTGCGCTCACCCCGCTCCAGGCGTCCTCCGGCGCGCGTGCGGTGGTCGGTGAGGCCGGTCACGCGCTCGCTGAGCGCGTTCCACACGTGGCGCTCGTCCGACGGGGCGCCGGCCGCGATCAGCCGCACGTGGTCGCCCACCTCGGCCGCGGGGGCGCCGGTCAGGGACCAGAAGGCAGGGTTGGCCAGGCGCAGCAACCCGTCGGGGCCGAAGCTCGCGATCCCCTCGCCGAGGTGGTCGATGGTCTCGGCCTGGACGCGGCTCATCTCGTTGTACTGGCGCTCCAGCATGAGCTCGCGCGTGACGTTCTCGTAGACGTAGGTGACGCCGCCGTCCGAGCCCGGGTTGGCGATGACGCGCAGCGTCTGGCCGTCCGGCAGGTGCCACCACCTTTCGAACGGGTCCCGCGTCTCGTAGCCCTTGAGCTGGTCGCGCTTCCACGCCTTGAAGTCCGCCGTCTCGGGGAGGCGACGGTCGGCGCGCAGGCGGTCGAGCACACGCTCTTCGGGCGGTCCGTGCTCGAGGAAGGCGGGAGGGAGCTCGAACAGGCGCTGGAACGCGGCGTTGTGGAACGCGAGGCGTCGGTCGGGCCCGTAGATCGCGATGGCGGTGGCCAGCCGGTCGAGGGTCGCCGCGTGGCTGTCCAGGGAGCGGGCCTGGGCGCCCAGCGTGCGCAGCGTGTCCGTCACGTCGACGGCGAGTGCGGCGAGGACGCCGCCCTGCCGCTCGGCCGTCACGTCGAGGTGGCGACGCTCGCCGGCGACCACGGTCTGCACGCGCTCGTGGACCGGGCCATCCGCTGCGCCGGCGAGGCGGGCAAGGGCGTTGGCGTCGAGGAGGCCATCGCCGTCCGCGTCGGCGACCGAGCGCGCGTAGGCGGCGTTCGCCCACACCCGTTCGCCCGAACCCGAGCCGATCCAGGCCGGATGTGGTGTGGCGGCGAGGAGCGCCTGCAGTCGGCCCGCGACGCCACCTTCAGGCGCCGCGCCGACCGCGGGGGGCGGCTCCACGAACAGCGTCGGGTGCCCTCCTTCGAGGCTCCCCGCGATCGCGGAGCCGTCGTGGCCGGGCAGTCGGAACGCCTCGCCCGTCGAGCGAAGCCGCGCGACAGCGCGCGCGAGCGGATCCTCCCCGGACGGCCCGCTCGTGGTGCGTACGAGATTGTCGGGCACCGTGCCGCAGGTGAGGACGCCACCGTCCAGGGTGAGGCGAACGGCGCCCTGCGCGCCACGGACGAGGGCGCGCTCGGCAAGGTCGGCGCGCGCCTCGCACGCCGCCGCAGCGTCCCGAGCCGCGCGTGCGGCGCGCACCGCGGTGCCTGCCCGCAACGAGATCACAGCGGCAAGGGCGCACGCGGCGGCGGTGATCGCCCACGCCGTCAGCACGGTCTCGCTCCTGTGCGACCCCTCGCCATCCTCGACCGCCTCCGCGAATCCGACGTGAGGCTAACGCGGCCGGGCGCGCGATCCAACGACGGCACCGCCACAACCCACCGGCGAGACGGCAGGATGAGGTCAGAAGTAGAGCCGCTCGCCCTGAAGGTCGGCGTAGAGCGAGGCAACCTCCTCGGCATAACCGTTGAACATCAGCGTCGGGATGCGATCGTCCTGGCCGAGCGGGCGCTCCGTCGCCTGGCTCCAGCGCGGGTGCGGCACCTCGGGGTTCACGTTCGCCCAGAAGCCGTACTCGTCGCCCGCGACGTCCATCCAGAAGCTCGACGGCATCTCGTCGGTGAACGTGAAGCGGGTGATCGACTTGATGGACTTGAAGCCGTACTTCCACGGCAGCGCGAGGCGCAGCGGCGCGCCGTTCTGCTCCTCGACGGGCTTGCCGTAGGCTCCGGTGACGAGGAAGGCGAGCTCGTTGGTCGCCTCAGCGAGCGTGATGCCTTCGACGTACGGCCACGGGTACCAGGACTGGCGCTGCCCGGTGGCGACGTTCGGCTGCAGGAAGGTCTCCATGCGCAGGAACGTGGCGGAGGACCGCGGGCGGGCCAGCGCCACGAGGTCGGCCAGGGGGAAGCCGGTCCACGGCACCACCATCGACCACGCCTCCACGCAGCGCAGGCGGTAGACCCGCTCCTGGAGCGACATGCGGCGGATGAGCGTGTCGATGTCGAGGGTCTGAGTCTCCTCGACCATGCCGTCGATGGTGACCGTCCACGGCCGGACGTCGAGGTCCTGCGCTGCGGAGAAGATCCGCTTGTGAGAGCCGAACTCGTAGAAGTTGTTGTAGGTGGTGACGAGGTTTTCCTCGGTGATGGGTCGCATCACCCCGTAGCCCTCGTTGCGCGGCGCCGGGTAGAGGTCGGCGGTGGGGTCGACCTCGTACGTCGGGCGTCGGCACGTCGTCGGCGCCGCCGAACAGGCGGTCGAAGATGCCGGCGTGGGCGGGCCCGGCGAGCCCCGCGCCCATCGCGCCGAGGCCGGCGGTCTTCAGGAGTTGGCGGCGACCGCGGAAGAGGGCCTCGTCGGTCGCGGCGCGGTCCGGCAGCGTCCACCGCGGCCTCTGGAACGTCGGCATGGATGACCCTTTCACACGGACTTCGTAAACACTCGCCAAACTAGTCCGGTTAGCCCTGCCCTCAAGTTAAGTCTATGTGAGGAGCTTGGGGGAGGGAGCACGGGTCCGCGTTGCGTAGAACAGCCTCGACATCCGCTGGCCGCGACCGTGCGGCCGCCGCTCGATCCCGTCCAGGGACCCGAGGCCTCTGGCACGTGTGGCGTGGGGCGTCGTCGCGCTCGCCTGCGTCATGACGGCAGCCTTCACCGTGGCGTCGGCGGCTGCGGCGGCGATCGCCATCGCGCTGGCCGCGCTGGCCGCGCTCGTCGCAGCGCGGCCAGCGCGGGCCGAGGACGTCGTCGAGGTGACCGGCGAGGTCGAGGCCCCCCTGTCGGAGGACGCCCGCGCGGTGCTCGACGCGGCTCCGGACGCCTGCGTGATCCTCGCCTCAGATGGGACGATCCTTTGGGTGAACCGCGCTGCGCGCGAGCAGCTCGGCCTGTTCACCGTCGGCCGGCCGATCTCCTTCGCGCTGCGCGTGCCCGAGCTCGTGCGCGCGGTGGAGGTCGCCTCCCGTTCGGGCACGCAGGAGCGCGCCCGCTGGTCCGAGAAGGTGCCGACCAGCCGCTGGTTCGAGGCAGTGATCTCGCCGCTCGCGCTCGCTCCGTCCGCCGACGGGGACGCCGGCGCTGCGCTCGCCGTGTTCGTCCGCGACCTCACCGAGCAGCAACGGCTCGACCGCATGCGCGAGGACTTCGTGGCCAACGCGAGCCATGAGCTGAGGACCCCCCTCGCCGCGCTCACCGGGATAATCGAGACGCTGCAGGGCCCCGCCCGCGATGACGCGCCGGCGCGGACGAAGTTCCTCGAGGTGATGCGCGAGCAGGCCGAGCGGATGAAGCGCCTCACCGACGCGCTCCTGTCCCTGTCGCGCATCGAGATGCGCGCCCATGTGCGCCCCACCGACGTCGTCGACTGCGTCGAGCGGGTGCGCTACGCGGCGGAGATGGTGCGTCCCGTCGCCGCGATGGCGCAGGTGGCGTTGGAGCTCGACCTGCCCGGCGAGCCGCTCGGCGTGCGCGGCGATGCCGACGAGCTCGTCCAAGTGTTCGACAACCTCATCGAGAACGCGGTGAAGTACGGCGGCGAAGGTGGCCGCGTGCGCGTGTCCGTCCGGCGCGAGGACGCCGCCGCGGGGCCGGTCGTTGCGATCTCCGTGGAGGACTACGGTCGCGGCATCCCACCGGAGCACGTGCCTCGGCTCACCGAGCGCTTCTATCGCGTCGACGTCGAAGAGGCGCGCGCCCGCCGCGGGACGGGGCTCGGGCTCGCCATCGTCAAGCACATCCTAGCACGCCATCGCGGACGGCTGACGGTGCGCAGCCAGCTCGGCGCCGGCTCCACGTTCACCGTGCGCTTGCCGCTCCACCTCGGGCCGCCAGCCTGACGCGACCCAACGTGCACAGTTGTTCGTGTTTGAAAGCAACGACTTAGCGCGTCACGAAAAGATCATCCTCCTGACATACGCAGTGTTGCGTTGGCGCCGTACCTCGAGGGCAGCAAGCGGCGCGCGCCTGACGGTGCCCGGACCGCTTGCGCAGACACGAACCCGAGATCGAGGGAGTTCAGCCGTGAAGTTCAACACCATTGCGAGCGTCGCCGCACTGGCCGCTGCTGGTGCGCTCGTCGCCAACGGCGCTGTGGCGCAGTCGCGCGACCAGATCCGCATCGTCGGCTCGTCGACCGTGTTCCCCTACACGCAGGCGGTATCCGAGGAGTACGCCAACGCCACCGGCAACGCGGCCCCGGTCGTGGAGTCGACAGGCACCGGCGGCGGCATGCAGATCTTCTGCGAGGGCGTCGGCCCGAACACGCCCGACATCACCGGCGCGTCGCGCGAGATGAAGGCGTCCGAGTACGAGCTGTGCCAGGAGAACGGCGTCACCGACGTCACCGAGGTGTTGATCGGCTACGACGGCCTGTCCATCGCGGTCGCGCAGGACTCGCAGTACGACTGGCAGCTCACCGAGCAGGACCTTTACACCGCGCTCGCCGCCGAGGTGCCGGTGGATGGTGAGATCGTCGCCAACCCGCACACCGTGTGGTCCGACATCCGCTCGGAGCTGCCCGAGGTCGAGATCACCGTGTTCGGCCCGCCGCCGACCTCCGGCACCCGCGACGCGTTCGTCGAGCTCGCGATGCAGGACGGCTGCAACGAGTACGACGTCCTCGCCGAGATGCAGGAGGCCGACGAGGAGCGCTGGGAGGTGATCTGCTCGACCATGCGCACCGACGGGCCGTTCATCGAGGCGGGCGAGAACGACAACCTCATCGTCCAGCGACTGCAGTCCGACACCGATGCCCTCGGCATCTTCGGCTACTCGTTCCTCTACGAGAACCAGGACACGCTGAAGGCGGTCGAGGTGAACGGCGTCGAGCCGACCTTCGAGACGATCGCGGCCGGCGATTACGACATCGCGCGTCCGCTCTACTTCTACATCAAGAACGCCCACCGCGATGCGATCCCCGGCCTCACCGAGTTCATCGAGATGTACGTCGCTGAGGAGGCCCTCGGTCCCGATGGCTACCTCAAGGATCGTGGCCTCACCACGCTGTCCGACGAGCGGCGTCAGCAGACGCAGCAGAACGCCCTCGAGGGTGAGTCCATGGGCGCGCCGTCATAAGCGAGCCCACCCGTCGGGGGCGCCTTCGCGGCGCCCCTGGCTCCGTCCTCCGAGCAAGGGCGCCGCTCGGTTCCCGTCGCCCTTGCTGACTGCCGCAGAACGAGCCGAAAGGTCGCCGCTTGGTCGGATACGCGCTTCTCCTCGTCATCGCGATGAGCCTCGTCGCCTACTACGTCGGGCGCTCGGCGGGGGTGTCCTTCCTTCGTTCGGCGGGGACGGACATGCACTCGCTGCCGGGCTACCACGGGGCGTTCGTCGCCGTGTGGGTGGGCATCCCAGCGTTCGTCCTCGTCCTCGTGTGGGTCGCGTTCCAATCGAGCGTCATCGAGCAGCTCCTCCTGTCGACTCTGCCGCCGAGCACGACGCAGGGGCTGTCGGGCAACCGGACGACCCTCCTGCTGCAGGAGATCCGCAACGTCGCGTCCGGCATCATCTTCGGCGAGCCCTCGCCGGAGGTGCGCCGGGCGGCCGAGACCTACGTGCGCTGGCAGAACATCGCCGACTGGGCGCTCCTCGTCGTCGTCCTCGCGCTCGCCATCCTCGTGATGTTCATGACCCGTGCGCAGCTGTCGCCGCGCTTCCGCGCCCGCAATCGCTTCGAGCGCGTGGTGTCGGGCCTCATGATCTTCTGCGCGGTCGTCGCGATCCTCACCACCGTCGGCATCGTCGCCTCGCTGCTCTACGAGAGCATGGAGTTCTTCCGGCGCGTGTCGGTCGTGGAGTTCCTGTTCGGCCTCTCCTGGGAGCCGCAGATCCCGATCCGCGCCGACCAGGTGGGCATCGAGGGCGCGTTCGGCGCGATCCCCGTGTTCGCGGGCACCATCCTCATCGCGACGATCGCGATGATCGTGTCGATCCCCATAGGCATCTTCTCGGCGATCTTCCTCACCGAGTACGCGACGAACCGCACGCGCGCCGTGGTCAAACCGATCATGGAGATCCTCGCGGGCGTGCCGACGGTGGTCTACGGCTTCTTCGCCGTCCTCACCGTCGCCCCGGCGATCCGCGAGTTCGGCTCGCTGTTCGGCATCGCGGTCTCCCCGAACTCTGCGCTCGCCGCGGGCGGCGTCATGGGCATCATGATCATCCCGTTCATCTCGTCCCTGTCGGACGACGCGATCAACGCGGTGCCGCGCTCGATGCGCGACGGCTCCCTGGCGCTCGGCGCGACGCGGGGCGAGACGATGACGAAGGTGCTCCTGCCAGCGGCGCTGCCCGGCATCATGGGCGGCATCCTGCTCGGCCTTTCGCGCGCCATCGGCGAGACCATGATCGTCGTCATGGCGGCGGGGCTCATCGCGAGCCTGACGTTCAACCCCCTCGACTCGGTCACGACCGTCACCGTCCAGATCGTGACGCTGCTCATCGGTGACACCGCGTTCGACAGCCCCAAGACGCTCGCCGCCTTTGCGCTCGGCCTGGTCCTGTTCATCTGCACGCTGGCGCTCAACGTGATCGCCATCCGCATCGTCCAGAGGTACCGGGAGCAGTATGACTGACACCACGGCCAACGGCGTCACGGTGAGGCGGAGCGCCACCGACGGCTACTGGACGTCCGACCGCGCGGCCCGACGAAGGCGCTCGCGGCACGCGGCGGACATGCGGCTGCGCGCCTACGGCATCGTCGCCATCGGGCTTGCCATCCTGCTCCTCGGGATCCTTGTCGCATCGCTGATCTCCACCGGCTACACCGCGTTCGTGCAGACCGAGATCGCGGTCCCCTACAGGCTCGACGCGACCGAGGTCGGCCGCGACGACCCTGCGTCGGCCGAGTTCCGCGACGTCGTCCGCTCGTCGATCCGCGCCGCGTTCCCGGAGGCGGCCGAGGAGAACTTCCGCGAGCTCGAGCAGATGTTCACCCCGTCGACGCACTTCCTGCTGCGCGACAGGGTGGTGGAGGACCCCTCGCTGATCGGGCAAACGGTGACGCTCGCGTTCCCGGCGTCGGACATCGTCGACCAGCTCGCCAAGGGTCAGGTGGACCTTGAGCTGCCGGAGGACCGTCGTCGCATCTCCGACTTCCAGGCGCGGGTGTTCCAGGAGATGGAGGAGCGCGGGCTCGTCGCGACCCCATTCAACTGGGGGCTCCTGTTCAACTCCAACTCGCGCTTCCCCGAGCTCGCCGGCCTCTCGGGCGCCATCGTTGGCTCGTTCTACGCGCTCCTCGTATGCTTCCTCATCTCGTTCCCGGTGGGCGTCGCGGCGGCCATCTACCTCGAGGAGTTCGCTCCGAAGAACCGGTGGACCGACGTCATCGAGGTCAACATCAACAACCTCGCCGCGGTCCCGTCCATCGTCTTCGGCCTCCTCGGACTGGCGGTGTTCCTCAACTTCTTCGGGCTGCCGCGCTCGGCGCCGCTCGTCGGCGGCATGGTGCTGTCCTTGATGACCTTGCCGACGATGATCATCGTGACGCGCGCGGCGTTGAAGTCGGTGCCGCCGTCCATCCGCGAGGGGGCGCTTGGGGTGGGCGCGTCGAAGCACCAGGTGATCTGGCATCACGTCCTGCCGCTCGCGCTTCCGGGCATCCTGACCGGCACCATCATCGGCCTCGCCCAGGCGCTCGGCGAGACGGCGCCGCTCCTCCTCATCGGCATGAACGCGTTCACCACGAGCCCGCCGGGCGGCCTGCTCGACGCGTCCACCGCGCTGCCGACGCAGATCTACATCTGGGCCGACTCGCCCGAACGGGGCTTCCAGTCGCGCACGTCGGCCGGCATCCTCGTCCTGCTGTCGTTCCTCATCCTGATGAACGCCATCGCCATCGTCCTCCGCAACCGCCTCGAGCGGAAGTGGTAAGGGGAGCGCCGACATGTCGAGCACGACGAGCGACGATGTCGAGGAGGCCGCCCGCGCTCGCACGGTGGCCGCGGGCGAGACCGACAATCGGCGGCAGGCGACGCGCGAGCCCCGCACCGAGGAGGAGACGCTTGCCGCGGACGCGTCCCACGCCGAGGCCGAGCTTCACGAGCTCAACGAAGGCTTCGAGACGATCCGCCGGCACGACGACGTCGGCCGCGTCACCAAGGTCGAGTGCCGCGACGTCAACGTGTACTACGGCGAGAAGCAGGCGATCCGCTCGGTGACCATCGACATCCCCGAGAAGGCGGTGACGGCGTTCATCGGCCCGTCCGGCTGCGGCAAGTCGACGTTCCTGCGCTGCCTCAACCGGATGAACGACACCATCGACATCTGCCGTGTCACCGGCGACATCACGCTCGGCGAGCGCGACATCCACGACCCGTCGCTGGACGTCGTCGAGCTGCGCGCGCGGGTCGGCATGGTGTTCCAGAAGCCGAACCCGTTCCCGAAGTCGATCTACGACAACATCGCCTACGGACCGAAGATCCACGGCCTCGCGCACTCCAAGTCCGACCTCGACGAGGTCGTGGAGACGAGCCTCAGGCGCGCCGGCCTGTGGAACGAGGTGAAGGACCGCCTGAAGGAGCCGGGCACGGGGCTGTCGGGTGGCCAGCAGCAGCGCCTGTGCATCGCCCGCGCCATCGCCGTGTCGCCCGAGGTCATCCTCATGGACGAGCCGTGCTCGGCGCTCGACCCCATCGCCACCGGCACGGTGGAGAAGCTGATCGCGGAACTGCGCGAGAACTACACCATCGTCATCGTGACGCACTCAATGAGCCAGGCTGAACGGGTGAGCCAGAAGACGGCTTACTTCCACCTCGGCTGGCTCGTGGAGGAGGGTCCGACGGAGGCGATCTTCAAGGACCCGCAGGAGAAGCGGACGCAGGACTACATCGCCGGCGTGTTCGGCTGACGAGCCGGCCGGCTCGGACGGGAGTGATGTTGTGTCGTTGTCCACGCGCGAGAGGGAGCGCGAGCTGCAGGCGCTCGCCGGTGAGATCGCCGAGATGGGTGGGCTCGCCGAGCGCCTTGTCATGGATAGCGTCACGGCGCTGACGAGGATCGATCCGGGCCGGGCACGCTCGGTGATCGAGGCGGACGCACGGATCGACGCGATGCAACGCAGCGTGGAGCACCACGCCGTCGGGCTCATCGCAGCCCACAGGCCGAACGACAAGCCGCTGCGCGAGATGGTGGCGGCGCTGCGCATCGCCTCCGACCTCGAGCGCGTCGGCGACCTCGCGAAGAACAACGCCAAGCGCGTGCTCGCCATCGAGGGGCGCGCTTACCCTCCGCGCGTCGCCATCGGCCTCGAACACATGTCCGACATCGCCCTCGAGCAGCTCAAGAGCGTGCTTGACGCGTTCACCAGCCAGGACCTGTCGGCGGCCAGCGACGTGCGCAACCGCGACGACGAGATCGACGCGATCTACACCTCAATCTTCCGCGAGCTCCTGACCTACATGATGGAGGATCCGCGCAACATCACGTTCTGCACCCACCTCCTGTTCTGCGCCAAGAACATCGAGCGGATCGGCGACCACGCGACCAACATCGCCGAAAACATCCACTACCTCGTCACCGGCGAGCAGCCCCGCGAGGAGCGCGCGAAGGCGGACAGCTCGGCCTACCTTTCAGCCGCGTTCTCCGACGAGACGCCCGGGAGGATGTAGGGATGGCCCGCGTGATGGTCGTGGAGGACGAGGAGCCGCTCGTCCTCGTCCTGCGCTACAACCTGGAGGCGGACGGCTACGACGTGGAGAGCTGCGCCCGCGGAGACGAGGCGGAGCTGCGCCTCCTCGAGGAGCTGCCCGACCTCCTCATCCTCGACTGGATGCTGCCGGGGCTGTCCGGCATCGAGCTGTGCCGGCGGCTGCGATCGCGGCCCCAGACGGAGCACCTGCCCATCGTCATGCTGACCGCGCGGGGGGAGGAGACCGAGCGCATCCGGGGCCTCGCCACCGGGGCCGACGACTATGTGGTAAAGCCGTTCTCGACGCCCGAGCTGATGGCGCGCATCCGGGCGATCCTACGGCGCACGAGGCCCGCGGTCGTCTCCGCGCTGCTGCGCGCTGGGGACCTCGAGCTCGACCGCACGACCCACAGGGTGCGCCGCGCGATGCGCGAGATCCACCTCGGCCCCACCGAGTTCCGGCTGCTCGAGTTCCTCATGCAGTCGCCGGGGCGCGTGTTCAGCCGCGAGCAGCTCCTCGACGGCGTCTGGGGCCGCGACGTCTACGTGGACGAGCGCACGGTGGACGTGCACGTCGGCCGGCTGCGCAAGGCGATCAACCGGGGCAAGGCGAAGGACCCGATCCGCACGGTGCGCGGCGCCGGCTACGCCTTCAACGACCAGTTCGCCATGGGCTGACGGCCGGCTCCTGGCGCGGGCGACGCGGGTGTTCCCGAGCGGCGCCGTTGCGGTGCCGCCAGCCTCAGCCGGCGCGGCGGCGCGCCGGGTACGCGGCCTCGGCGTGGCCGCGGCAGTAGACCTCACCGTCGCAGGTGCGCGACCCGCAGTAGCGGAACCCGGGGTCGGACGGGTCGCCGAGGGGCCAGCGACAGGACCGGGGCGACAGGTCCGGCAGCGCGACGCCGACGCTCCACGACAGGACCTCGGCATGGACTTGCGGAGCTGCCTCCTCCTCGAGCTTGAGGGCGAGCGCACCGGCCGTCGCCGGGCGCGACGAGGCCACCACCGCGGAGACCGCGGACGCGCGGGCCGGCGCCAGCCTTGCCCGGTGACGGGCGGCGCGCGCCTGCGGGGCCTTGACCCGTCCCGAGAGACCCAGGCGGTGGACCTTGCCGATCACCGCGTTGCGGCTGACGCCGCCGAGGGAGCTCGCGATCTGGGAGGCGGACAGGCCCTCCGCCCACAGCTTGCGCAACACCTCGATCCGCTCGTCGGTCCAGCTCATCGCAGATCCCTTCGTTGCCGGCGGTCCACAGGCGGTCCACACCCCTCGCGTCCCGTCGAAGGGTCCGCGCAGGCTCGTTTCTCGCGCTCTGTGCCCGCGCTATCTGCATCGAATCGTAAAAGATTTGCCGAATCACGGTCCAGGCTCGCGGGCTTCTGCGCGACGTCAACCTTGCTTTTTCCCCAACCATCGGAAACAAGGGCCGCTTGGTCGCGGACCAACGGTCGCACGCTCCCATGGCGTTCCGCCTTACGCGACGCGCGCCCGCGGACGCTGCCTTCATGTCGGACCCGGCGTCGCAGCGGGGTCGCCGACGCTCCAGGGGGATGTGGCTGACGCCGGCCACGGGCGCTGATGGGGGTGTCCCATCGGCGGACGATCGACGTAGCGGCCGAGAAGCGGGGACCCGGCGCCAGCTTAAACCGGGCCCTAGGATGGGAACCGACGAGCGCCATGAGCACGAACAGCCTGTTTCAGACCTACAACCGCGCCGACCTGTCGTTCGAGACGGGCGAGGGCGTCTGGCTCGTGGGCTCGGACGGGCGACGATACCTCGACATGGGCGCCGGCATCGCGGTGACCTCGCTCGGCCACGCGCACCCCCACCTCGTCGCGGCGCTCCAGGACGCGGCGGCGAAGGTGTGGCACACCTCCAACCTCTACCGCATCCCCGAGCAGGAGCGGCTCGCCGCGCGGTTGAGCGAGGCGACGTTCGCCGACCGGGTGTTCTTCGCCAACTCGGGCGCGGAGGCCAACGAGGCGGCGATCAAGACCGCCCGGCGCTACCAGTACGTGAACGGCGCGCCCGAGCGCACGCGCATCGTCACAGTCGAAGGCGCCTTCCACGGACGCACGCTCGGCACGCTCGCCGCGGGCGGGACGCCAAAGTACCTCGAGGGGTTCGGGGAGCCCTTGGCCGGGTTCGACCAGGTGCCCTTCGGCGACGTCGAGGCGCTCTCGCGGGTCGTCGGGCCGCAGACCGCGGCGATCATGGTGGAGCCGGTCCAGGGCGAGGCCGGCGTCCGCACGCTGGACCGCCAGGCGCTCGCCGACATGCGCCGCGTCGCGGACGACAACGGCGCCCTCCTCATCTTCGACGAGGTGCAGACCGGCGTCGGCCGCCTCGGCACGCTGTTCGCCTACCAGGCGGTGGGCGTCGTCCCGGACGTCCTGACGTCGGCGAAGGGGCTCGGCGGCGGCTTTCCCATCGGTGCGTGCCTTGCCACCGAGCGCGCCGCGGCGGGGATGACGCCCGGCACCCACGGCACGACCTTCGGCGGCAATCGCCTTGCTGCGGCGGTGGGCAACGCCGTGCTCGACGTCGTGCTGGGCGACGGCTTCCTCGAGGAGGTGCGCCGCAAGGGGGCGTTCCTGATGCAGGCGCTCGGCGCTGTCGTCGACACGCACCCGGACGTCTACGCCAGCGTGCGCGGCGAGGGGCTGATGGTCGGCGTGGTGTGCACCATGCCCGTGGCAAAGGTCGTCACGGCGGCGCGCGAGGCCGGCCTCCTCGTCATCCCCGCGGGGGACAACGTGGCGCGGCTGCTGCCGCCCCTCGTCGCCTCCGAGGACGAGCTGCGCGAGGCTGCCGACCGGCTCGACGCGGCGGCGCGCGAGCTCGAAGCAACGCAGGCGGACGCCGCCGTCGCATGAGCGTGCGGCACGTCGTGACCCTCGCGTCCCTCCCCGGAGGGGCGCTGAGGATCCTGTTGGACGGCGCGCACCGGATGAAGGCCGAGGGGCGGCGGCGGCGCCCGCTCTTGGAGGGCCGAACGCTCGCGATGCTGTTCGAGCGGCCGTCGACGCGCACCCGCTTCTCGTTCGACGTCGCCATGCGCGAGCTCGGCGGCGGGACGATCGTCGCCTCGGGGGCCGAGATGCAGCTTGGTCGTGGGGAGACCATGGCGGACACTGCGGCGGTCCTGTCGCGCTACGTGGACGCGGTGATGGTGCGCATGTTGGACCACGACGGGCTCGTGAGCTTCGCCTCCGCGAGCACGATCCCGGTCATCAACGGGCTGACGCGGCGCTCCCATCCCTGCCAGATCATCGCCGACCTGATGACGGCGGAGGAGCGCCTCGGACCCCTCGCCGAGCGCACGCTGGCATGGGTCGGTGACGGCAACAACGTGCTGTCGACCTTCCTGGAGGCCGCACCTGCGCTCGGCTTCCGCATGGCGATCGCCTCCCCGCCGGACTACGCGCTGGCGCCGGCGAGCGTCGACGCGGCGCGGTGCGCGGGGGCGCACGTCAGGATCGCGGACGACCCGCATGATGCCGTCGCCGGCGCCGACGTCGTCGTCACCGACACGTGGAGCTCCATGGGCGACGACGACGAGGCCGCGCGCCGCACGGCGTTCGCGCGATACCAAGTCAACGAGGCGTTGATGGCGGCGGCGGCGCCGCGCGCGATCTTCCTGCACTGCCTACCGGCGCATCGCGGCGAGGAGGTGACCGACGCCGTGATGGACGGCCCCCAGTCGGCCGTGTTCGACGAGGCGGAGAACCGCGTCCACGCCCAGAAGGCGATCTTGGCGTGGGTCTTCGACGCGCTCGACTGACGGGCAGGTTCGGGCTCGCCCGCTCAGCCCCGGCTAAAGGGGGCCAACGGTGGCGGGCGCTGAGACGGTTCGTATATGATCGGGCGACACCACGCGCCCCGTGCTGCGCGCCGGACCGCCGGCGCCTCCGCTCGCGTCACCCAACGATCAGGATCCGCCGTGACCGCTAGCCCGACCGTCGATGACCTTGTCCTCCCGTTCTCCGTCGAGGCGCTCGACGTGCGCGGCCGCGTCGCCCGCCTCGGCCCCGCCCTCGACCAGATCCTGCGCCGGCACGACTACCCGCCGGCCGTCTCGCGCCTCCTCGGCGAGGCGGTGATCCTCAACGTCCTGTTCGCGACGGCGCTGAAGCTGGAGGGTCGCGTCGTCCTCCAGATCCAGTCGAACGGTCCGGTGTCGCTGCTCGTCACCGACTTCACCTCGCCCGAGGGGCTGCGCGGCTACGCGCGGTTCGACGCCGACGCGATCGCGGCGCTCCCCGACACGTTCACCCTGCCCGACATCGTCGGCGAGGGGACGATGGCCCTCACCATCGACCCGAAGGACACCGTGCGCCGCTACCAGGGCGTCGTCGCCATGTCCGGGGCGAGCCTGGAGGAGGTCGCGCACGCCTACTTCACGCAGTCCGAGCAGATCCCGACCACGGTGCGCCTCGCGGTCGCCGAGACCATGGAGCGGCGGCCCGGCGAGGAGCCGCGGCGCACGTGGCGGGGTGGCGGGGTGACCGTGCAGTTCCTGCCGGAGGCGTCGGACCGCATCATCGTGCGCGACCTCGACCCCGGGGACGCGCCGGACGACGCCCGCCGCGACGAGCGCGAGGACGACGATGCCTGGGTGGAGGCAAGCGCGCGCACCCAGAGCGCCATGGACCACGAGCTCGTCGACCCGGAGATCACCGCCGAGCGGCTCCTCCTGCGCCTGTTCAACGAGCGCGACGTGCGTGTCTTCGACGCGTTCAGCTTGAGTGCAGATTGTCACTGCTCAAGTTCCAGGATCACGACCATGCTGGAGCAATTCGGCGACGACGACCGCGCCTCGATGGTCGAGGACGGGGTGATCAAGGTGACATGCGAGTTCTGCAACACACTTTACATCTTCGATCCTGCCACGCTGGAGGAGCGAGGCACGCCGCATTGAGTTGCGCCGCACCGGCCGTTGCCGCATCGTCAGGGAACCGATACCCCCTACCGGTAGGAGCACCCGATGCGGTCCCTCACCATCCTGGTCGTTGCCGCGATGGCATCGCTCGGCGTCCCAGAGGCGTTGGCGCAGCACACACCCCAGGCCCACGGCGCGCCTGCTGCGAGCCTCGTTCCGGACAGCCCTGCCACGGCCGCGTTCAGGGACACCATGGCGCGGATGCACAGGGACATGGACATCCGCTACGCGAACGACGTCGACGTCGACTTCGTACGGGCGATGATCCCGCACCATCAGGCGGCCGTGGAGATGGCGGAGGTGCTGCTCAGCCACTCGCAGGACGCGGAGCTGCGCGCCCTGGCGGAGGCCATCGTCGCAACGCAGCAGGCGGAGATCGAGGCCATGCGCGCGATGCTGGAGCGGCTCGGCCGGCGCTGACCGCTCGTCGGGGCGCCCGATGAGGCGCCTCGGTCGCGCCGCGGCGCAGGCCGTGCTGCCGGCGCTCGTCCTGTTCGGCGCCTGGTCGTGGACCGAGGCGCTGGTGGACCGTGAGGCTGCTGGCCCGGCCGAGCGCCCGACGCCAGCCGAGACGGTGTACTCGGTGACGGCGACGGACGTCGCGCTCGGCGACCACAGGGCGACGCTGCGCGCGTTCGGCGAGGTCGTCGCCGCGGAGGCGGCGGAGCTGCGCGTCGCCTCCCCCGGCGAGGTGGTCGACGTCCACCAGGACCTCGCGGTCGGAGCGCTCGTCGCCGCCGGCGCGCCGCTCGTCACCATCGACCCCTTCGCCTACGAGGGCGCAGTGCGCGAGGCGCAAGCACAGCTCGCCGAGGCGAACGCCCGTGCGGCTGAGGCGAGAAGCCGCATCGCGCTGGAGGAGAACGCGCTGGAGCGCGCCCGCGAGCAGCTCGAGCTCGCCGAGCGGGACCTCGCGCGTGCCACGGACCTGCGTTCGGGGACCATCGCCGACCGCCAGGTGGACGACCGTCGACTCCTCGTCAGCCAACGCCAGCAGGCGGTGGACCAGCGCACCTACTCGCTCGAGGTCGAGCGGGCGCGGCTCGCGCAGCAGGAGGCGCAGGTCGACCGCCTCGAGTGGGCGGTGGAGAAGGCCGAGCGCGCGCTCGCCGACACCGTCCTAACCGCGCCCTTCGAGGCCATCGTGCGGGCGGAGAACGTCGCCGTCGGCCGCATCCTGTCGGCGAACGACGTCGCCGCCGAGCTGGTGCGGGCGGATGCGTTGGAGGTGCGCTTCACGCTGTCGGACGAGCGCTACGGCCGGTTGATCGCCGACGGTTTGCTCATCGGCACGCCCGTCAGCATGGCGTGGCGCATCGGCGACGCGCCGCTCCTCTACGAGGCGATCGTCGAGCGGATCGGCGCGGACGTCGCGAGCGATACCGGCGGCGTCGACGTGTTCGCGCGCGTCGCGATGCCGGACGGCCCGGTGCCGCGGCCCGGTGCGTTCGTCGAGGTCGCCGTCCCCGGACGCCTGCACGGCGGATCGGCGCGGCTCCCGGCCACCGCGCTCTACGGCGACGCGGTGTTCGTCATCGGTGAGGACGACCGCCTCGACCGCCGGCCGGTCACCCTCCTCGTCCGCGACGGCAACGAGGTCATCGTCCGTGGCCCCATCGCGGACGGCGAGGCGGTCGTGACGACGCGGCTCGCTGAGGTCGGCGAGGGCCTCCTCGTGCGCCGCGTCGAGCTCGGTGGGGCGGTGGCGGTGGGCAGCGCCGCCCGCGAGCCCTCGTGAGGCGGCGATGACCGGCGTTCTCGGCGCCTTCGCGCGCCATCCCAACGCGGCGAACCTGTTGATGGCGTTGATGCTGGCGCTCGGCGTGTTCGCGCTGGCCAACCTCACCGCGCGCTTCTGGCCGGCAGCGAACCTGTCGCAGGTGGAGGTCAGCATCGCCTGGCCGGGCGCGAGCGCGGAGGATGTCTCCGACACGATCCTTGCCGCGGTCGAGCCGGCGGTGCGGTTCCTCTCCGGCGTCGACAAGGTGCGCTCGGTGGCGCGCGAGGGGGCAGCGTTCACGTCCATCGAGTTCGCTCCCGGCAGCGACATGCAGAAGGCGTTCTCCGACGTCGAGCAGGCCGTCACCTCCCTCGACACGCTGCCGGAGAACGCCGAGCGCCCCGTCGTGAGCATCGACGTCATCCGCGATCCGGTCGCGAAGATCGCCGTCTCCGGTCCGTTCTCGGAGGACGCGCTGCAGACCTTCGCCCGGCGCATCCGCGACGACCTCCTCGGGCGCGACCTCGACCGCGTCTCCATCGGCGGCGCGCGCGACGTCGAGATCGTCGTCGAGGTGCGCGAGCGCGACCTCCTACGCCTCGGCCTTACCACCGAGGACGTCGCCGCCGCGGTGCGCGCCAGCACCCTCGACCGCCCCTCGGGCGTCGTCGACGGCGTCGTGGACCGGCAGATCCGCGTGCTCGGCGGCGGCGAGACGCCTGATGCGATCCGTGAGTTCCCGGTCAAGGTGCTGCCGTCCGGCGAGACGATCACCGTCGGCAACATCGCCGATGTGCGGCAAGGTTTTGCCCGCGGCTCGGTGTCTGGGCTGCGCGACGGCGACCCCGCCATCGAGCTCACCGTGGAGCGCTCGCCGTCGGCCGACGCGCTCGCCGCCGATCGCGCCGTGCGCGAGTACCTCGAGGAGGTGCGACCGACCCTGCCGGCGAGCCTTGAGCTGAAGCTCTACGACGTGCAGACCGAGATGCTGTGGGACCGCATCGAGATCCTGGTGCGCAACGGCTGGCAGGGGCTCGCGGTCGTCCTCGTGGTGCTGTTCGTGTTCCTCGACGCGCGAGTCGCGTTCTGGGTCGCGCTCGGCATCCCCGTGGCGTTCGCCGGCACGCTGGCCGTGATGCTCGCCACCGGGCAGACCATCAACATGGTCTCGCTGTTCGCACTCATCATGATGCTCGGCGTCATCGTCGATGACGCCATCGTGGTGGGAGAGCACGCTGACACGCTGGCCTCGCGCGGCCTGCCCATGGATGAGGCGGCGACGCGCGGCGCGAGCGAGATGCTGGTGCCCGTGCTCGCCTCGTCGGTGACCACCGTGGCCGCCTTCGCGCCGATCTTCCTGATGCGCGACGTGATCGGGCAGATGATGTCGGCGATCCCGCTCGTCGGCATCGCCATCATCCTCGCCTCGCTCGTCGAGTGCTTCCTGATCCTGCCGGGACACCTCGCCCACACCGGTGGGAGCGGGCTGCGCCTCGGTCGCCTCCTGCGGCTGACGGTCGTGGCCGGGCTCGGCGCCGCCTTCATCGGCGGGCTGGTCCGCGCAGGGGCGTGGCTCGCGGGCGAGGCGGACGGGGTGCTCGCCTCGCTCCTCCTGCTGCCGCCGAGCCTCGTCGCGGTGGTTGCGATCCTCCTCGGCCTCGCGCTGGCCGGCGTCGTGGAGCGTCGCCTCGCGCGGCGCACCCGCCGCCCGAGGCGTTCCCCGCTCGCAAGGTTCCGCGCGGCCTTCGACGGCACGTTCAACCGCTTCCGCGACGGGCCCTACGCGCGGTTCATCGCGGCGACCTATGCGTTCCGCTACACGACGGCGGCGGTCGCGGCGGGGAGCATCCTCGTCGTGGTGTACGGGCTGTACTTCGGCGGCGGGCACGTGAAGTTCGTGTTCTTCCCCTCGCCGGAGGCCGAGTCGATCTCGGCGCGCGTCGAGTTCCACCCCGGCACGCCGCGGGAGCGCGCCATCGAGGGGGTCGCCTCCATCGAGGCGGCGCTCATGGGCGCCGAGGCCGAGCTCGGCGAGGAGGGCGCGTTGGTGTCGGATGCCTACGCGCTCATCGGCCGCGCGGGGCGGGACCGTGGCGACAACCTCGCGACGCTGCAGGTGCAGCTCACGCCATCCGAGGCGCGCGACGTGCGCACGCCCGACATCGTGCGGGCGTGGCGCGAGGCGCTGCCGGAGCTCGCCGGGGTGAAGACCGTCGCCATCGAGGAGCGACGCGGCGGCCCTCCGGGTCGCGACCTCGACCTCAAGCTCGCCGGCGCCTCGCCTGGAGCGCTGAAGGCCGCGGCCGCGGACGTCGTCGCCGCCGTCGAGGCGTGGGACGGGGTGAACGGCGTCAGCGACGACCTGCCCTACGGCAAGCCCGAGCTCGCCATGCGCCTCACCCCGCGCGGCGAGGCGCTGGGCTTCACGTTGGACAGCGTCGGCACGCAGGTGCGCGGCGCCTTCGAGGGACAGATCGCCCGCCGCCTGGTGGTCGGTCCGGACGCGCAGGAGGTGCCGGTGCGCGTGCGCCAGCGTGCCGACGGTGCCGCCGTGTCGGTGGACGAGCTCTTCCTGCGCTCCCCCACGGGCAAGTTCGTTCCGGCGTCGGAGGTGGTCGAGGTGGAGGAGCGCAACACGTTCTCCCTCATCCTGCGCCGCGACGGGGTCGTCACCGTCGCCGTCACCGCCGACGTCGACCCCGACATCATCACGCCCCAGGCGCTCACCGAACGGGTCGCTGCCGAGGTGCTGCCGACGGTGGAGGCACGCCACGGCGTGCGCGGTGAGTTCGGCGGTCGCGACCTCGAGCGGCGGCGATCGTTCGAGGACCTGAGGCAGGGCGCGCTGCTCGCCATGGTCGTGATCTACCTGACGCTCGCCCTGGTGTTCGGCTCCTACTGGCGGCCCGTCGTCATCATGCTCATCATCCCGTTCGGCGCGGTAGGGGCGATCCTCGGCCACGTCATCCTCGGCATGAACCTCACCATCGTCTCGTTCGTCGGGCTGCTCGGGCTCGCCGGCATCCTGGTCAACGACAGCATCATCCTGGTGAAGCGCTTCGACGAGCGGCTCGCCGAGGGCGCGACGTTCGCCCAGGCCGCCGTGGGCTCGAGCGCGGACCGGCTGCGCGCCGTGCTCCTCACCTCGCTCACCACCATCGGCGGACTGATCCCGCTTCTGTTCGAGAGGAGCCTGTCGGCGCAGTTCCTGCTGCCGATGGCGGTGACGATCGTGTTCGGCCTCGCCGCGGCGACGCTCATCGTGCTCGTCCTCGTGCCGACGCTGCTCGGCATCGGCAACGACGTCGGCCGCCTGCTCGCCCTCCTCATCGGCCGCACGCCGGCGCCGGCGCGCTGACGGTCGTCAGGTGTCGGTGCCCTCGAGCTCCTGACGGAACTGGTCGCGGCGCACGCGCGTGTCCTCAAGGTGCGGGTGGATCTCGAGCGCCCGGTCCATCACCTCCACCGCGGTCTCCTTGCGCTCCATCGACACTAGGATGACCGACAGGCCGACGAGCGCGCCCCAGTGGCGCGGCTCGCGCCGCAGCGTCTCCTCGATGTCGGCGATGGAGCGGCCGAAGTCGCCGGCGAGGAAGTTCACCGTCGCCCGTCGGTTCCAGCCTTCGGCGAAGTCCGGCTTCATGCGCACCACCCCGTCGAGGAGGTCGAGCGCGAGGCCGTAATTCTTCGTCTGCATGGCGTACCCGGCCCGCGCCATCAGAAGGTCGACCGTGGGGCTGCCGGACCGCGTCATGCGCCGCATGATGTGACGCGCGATGCGGTCCGCCCGCTCCTTGGTGTCCGCCGCAGCGAGCTCGGCGAACATGCGGTCGAGCCGCTCCGCGCGGCGCTCCGCGGCCGTCGTGCCTCCTGGGGGCTCGGCGGGCTGCGGACGGTCGACGCGGTCCCCCTTCCGGGGCGCGGCGTCCGCCTCCGGGCGGACGGTGTCGGTGTCGGTGTCGCGCTGCTGCGCGAGGGCCGGCGCGCTCGCAAGGGCCGCGAGCGCGAGCGTGGCGATGAGGGAGCGTGCGAACTGGGTCATCGGCGGATGATGGGGCGCACGGTACGCCTCGTCAAAAGGACCGGGGGTCGCAACTGGGTGAGCTCGACGAGGCATCGCGCGTCGGGTTGACGGGCGGGGCGTCAGCCGCGATGGCCCCCACGGGCAGGGGGCCGCGATGGCAGGGACCGACGGGACATCAGGGCCGCCTGCCGCACGGCCGTGGCAGGTCGCCCTTGTCGTCGCACTCTACGTCATTGCGCTCGGCGCCGTCCGACTGGGGCTGTCGCCGTTCCTGGAGATCGACGAGGCGCAGTTCGTCGGCGCGGTGGACCTGCGGCTCGTCTACGCCAACTCCCATCCCCCGCTCTACAATTGGCTCGTCCGCGGCGCGTTGGAGCTGACCGGATGGCGCTGGCCGCTCGCGGTCGCGTTCGTCAAGGCGGCGCTGCTCGCCACAACCTACCTCCTCGTGTTCGACGCGGTGCGACGCCTCGCCGGTCCAACTACGGGCGTCCTCGCCCTCGCCCTCGCGGCGCTCATGCCGCAGGTGTCGTGGATGTCGGCGCACACCCTCGCCCACTCCGTCCTCGTGTTGGCGGGGGCGGTGGGGGTGGTCGCGGCGCTGACCGCGACCGCACGGCGCGCGACGTCCGCGGCGTTCCTCGCGCTGGGGGTCGCAGCCGCCGTCGGTGCGCTCGGCAAGGCGAACATCGTGCTGCTCCTCGGCGGCCTCACCGTCGCCGCAACGCTCGATCCGTTCTGGCGCGGGCGGTTCGCCGACCTCCGAGCGCTCCTCGCGCCGGCCGCGTTCGCGCTCCTCGCCGGTCCTGCCTATCTGGCCGCGGCGCTCCAGCTCGAGGCGTCGACGGCACGGGTCGCCAAGCTCTACGACGACGGTCCGTTCAGCGCGCTGGACGTGCCGCTCGTCGGGCTCGACGGCGTGCTGTCCCTCGCGCTGTCGGCGCTGGCGTCGGGCGGCCTCGTCGCGCTCCTCGTCGCGATCTTCGCCCGCACGCCGCCGCCCCTCGATGAGGCGGCCGAGGCGACGCGGCGCCTCCTGTGGCGCGCGATGGGCATCGGCCTCGGCGCGCTCGCCGCCCTCGTCGCCGCGGCGGACGCGACCGTGGTGCACGAGCGCTACCTGATCCCGCTGCTCGCGCCGCTGCCGGTCGTGGCCGCGCTCCACCTGTCAGGCTGGCCGCGGCGCGGCGCCGTCGTCGCGGCTGGCGCCACGGCCTTCGCGGTCGTCCCCGCCGCGATGGCGGCGATGACCGCGTTCGACGACCACCGCTTCGCGCGACCCTACGACGCCCTGCTTGCACCCCTCGTGGACGACCTGCCCGCCGGCCGCATCGGTGTCGTCTCCTGGCGGCATGACCTTGCGGCCAACCTCACCCTCGCGCTGCGGCGGGCGGGACGCGAGGCCGATATCCTCGGCGATCCGCTGGCGGGCGCGCCCGACCTCGCGCTCGCCGTCGACCGCCGCGAGGGCCGTCCCCCGGAGGCGCCTCCCGGGTTCTGCACCGTCCGCTCCACGAGCATCGAGGCGCCGCTGCGCAACCTCACCGGCCGGACCATGACGCTGCGCGCCACGATCGCTCGCCCGTGCTGACGCCGGCCTGCGTTGTCAGGGGCGCAGCCCCGCGAGGCGGTCGAGCAGGGCGTCGCGCCGCTCCGTCAGCCCCTTGTAGGCGAGCTGCGCGTCGTCGAGCGCGGCGAGCTGGGTGACCAGCCCGGCGACGAGGCGCGTCCCGTCGGGGTGGCGGGCGAGCGCCTCGACGGGGTCGAGCATCACCTTGATCGTGAACAGGAGGTCGCCGGTGGCGAGCCGCCGCAGCGTCTGCCGCTCCACGCGGACGAGCGCGTCGTCGAGGGACGCGGCGGGCGCGGGCTCACGCTTGGAGCGCGGCATGGGCAGCCCACCGCCGAACTGGAGCGACCAGTTGAGCCGCCAGACCAGCGCGTCGTCCGGCAGGGCGTCGAAGATGCGTCCCACCCGCGTGCCCATGGCGCCGGCCCATCCGGGCACGTCCGCGTGGATCGTGTCCATCGGCCGGCCGAACTTCTCCGCCAGCAGCCAGGAGGAGGGGAACGCGAGCGCGGCGGCGACGAGGCGCCAGCCGTCGGTCCCACGGCGCATCACGACGAGGTCGTCCTGCACGAGCAGCGCCGCGCGCTGGATCGGTGCCGAGACGGAGTCGGTCGCCGGAAGCGCGACGCCGCGCGCCGCAAGGTGCCCTGCGATGCGCCGCTCGACCTCCTCCTGCGCCCCCTCCGTGCCCGGCTCCGTCCGCACCGCGCCGGGATCTGCCGCGAAGACCTCGGCCTTCAGCGCGAGGTCGGCGTCGCGGCGGTCGTCGACTTCGAGCCACTCGGCCGGATCGAGCGGCGCCATCGCGATGGAGAACGGGCGATGGCGCCCCGCATAGGGCGCGTGGAGCGGACGGGGCAGGGCGCCCAACCGGGTCAACCGGCCTCGACCGCGGCGAGCTCGTCGATCAGCCCCTCGATGACGGCGAGCCCGGTGTGCCAGAACGCCGGATCGCGCGCGTCGAGCCCGAACGGGGCGAGGAGCTCGCCGTGATGCTTGGTCCCTCCGGCCGACAGCAGCGCGAGGTACTTCTCCTCGAAGCCGTCCGGCTCGCGCTCGTAGATGCCGTAGAGCGAGTTCACCAGGCAGTCGCCGAACGCGTAGGCGTAGACGTAGAACGGCGCGTTGATGAAGTGCGGCACGTAGGACCAGAACACCTCGTAGCCCTCCTTGAGCCGCACCGCGGGGCCGAGGGACTCGCGTGAGACGTCGAGCCAGATCTCGCCGAGCCGCTCGGCGGTGAGCTCGCCCTCGCGCCGCGCGGTGTGGACGTGGCGCTCGAAGGTGTAGAACGCGATCTGGCGCACCACGGTGTTCAGCTGGTCCTCGACCTTGGCGGCGAGCATGACGCGCCGCGTGCGCGCGTCCGGCGCCCCGTCGAGCAGCGTGCGGAAGGTCAGCATCTCGCCGAACACCGAGGCGGTCTCGGCGAGCGTCAGCGGCGTTGGCGCCATCAGCGCGCCGTTGGGGCTCGCCAGGATCTGATGGACGCCGTGGCCGAGCTCGTGGGCGAGGGTCATCACGTCGCGCACCCGGCCCTGATAGTTCATGAGCACGAACGGGTGGGCCGACGGCACGGTGGGGTGGGAGAACGCGCCGGGCGCCTTGCCCGGCCGGACCGGTGCGTCGATCCAGGGGTTCTCGAAGAAGCGTTCGGCGAGCTCGGCGATCCGCGGCGAGAAGGCCTCGAAGGACGACAGCACCGTGTCACGCGCGTCGGACCAGCCGATCGTCCTGTCGTCCGCCTCCGGCAGCGGCGCGTTGCGGTCCCACGTGTCGAGCGCGTCCTTGCCGAGCCAGCGGGCCTTCAGCGCGTAGTACCGATGCGACAGCCGCGGGTAAGCCTCTGTCACGGCCGTGACCAGCGCGTCGACGACGTCCGCCTCCACGCGGTTGGCGAGGTGCCGCGCGGCGGCGACGTCGTCGAAGCCGCGCCAGCGGTCGGAGATCTCCTTGTCCTTGGCGAGCGTGTTGGTGATGAGCGTGAAGACGCGCTCCTCGCCCTTCAACGCGGCGGCGATCCCCTCGGACGCGGCGCGGCGCACCGACTCATCCGGATCGAGGAGCCGGTTGAGCGCCTCCTCGAGGGTGAGCGCCTCCGGCCCACCCTCCACCGCGACCCTTAGCCCGGCGATGGTCTCGTCGAAGAGCCGCGTCCAGGCCGTGCGAGACGGAGCCGACTTGTCGAGGAACAGCCGCTCGAGGTTGTCCGACAGTTGGTGCGGCCGATCCTTGCGCAGGTCGGCCACGAAGGGCCGGTAGTGTGCAGCGCCCTCGTCCTCGAGCGCGCGGTCCATCATGGCATCGTCGATGCGGTTGAGCTCGAGGGGGAAGAAGAGGAGGTGGGAGGACAGCGCGGTGAGCCGGTCCGCCACGTCGCCGTAGGACTTGGCGAAGGTCGGGTTCGCGGTGTCGGTCGCGTAGAGCAGGCTGGCGTAGGAGCCGAGGCGACCGGCGCGGTCCTCCAGCGCCTCGTAGGCGCGCAACGCCTCGGCAAGATCCGTCCCGCCCCCGTCCGCCGCCACGAGGTCGGCGAGCCGTCCCTTGTAGCGCCCCTCGAAGGCACGAGCGTCTTCGGCGAGCCCAGCAAGGTCGGCGGCGAGCTCCGGCGCGTCCGGGCCGGCGTAGAAGTCCGACAGGTCCCATTGGGGCAGCGCGCCCAGCGCCGCCGCGCGCCCCCGCTCGGCGGTGTCATGTGGCACGATTGCGCAACATTCGATCAAACTCATCGGGGGACCTTCGACGGGACGTGACGGGAGGGGGACGCAGGACGGCCTGGTGCTATGTGCCACCGACATAGATGGTTTCCTCCCGTCAAGGCGACAGGGCAATGCGTGTGACATCGACGACGAGGCCGGGCGCCGTCCGCAAGCTGGCCCGCGTGGCGGGGGCGGTCCTCCTCGCGGCGGCGACGCCTCGTGGTGCCGTCGCCGAGGCGCCTGTGCCGCGCGCCTCGCCCTTGACCCTCACCCTGGCGACGGGGCTCGACGTCGCGACGCTCGTGGCGATGGCGCCGTCGGAGCCCCCGTCGATGGAGGCTGCGATCCGCCGTGAGGTCGAGGCCGATGTGTGGCTGTCGGTGGCGCGGTTCTATGAGGCGCGCCACCACGCGCCGATCTGGACTGGGGAGCGCGCCGCGACGTTGCGGGCCCGCCTGGCGCAGGCTGAGTTCGACGGCCTCGACCCCGCCGACTACGTCGTGCCGCCGGCCGGCGACGGCGTGGGGGCGCAAGCCGCCGAGGAGGTCGCGCTGACCGAGGCGGCGCTGCGCTACGCTCGCCACGCGCACGCAGGCCGCACGCATCCCTCTGACGTCTCGCGCATCATGACGCTGGAGCCGCCGTCCCTCAACGAGCGCACGTTCCTCCTGCGCCTCGCTCATGCGAGGGACGTCGCGGCGACCCTCGACAGCGTCCATCCGCAGCACGCCCAGTACCAGGGACTGCGCGTCGCGCTGCGACGAACGCTGGAGCGATCGGTGGACGCGCCGCCCGCCGTCGGCCGGGGGCCGAACCTCAAGGAGGGCGTGCGCAGCCCCCGCGTGGCGGTGCTGCGGGCGCGGCTCGGCGCCACGGTGCGTCGGGGCACCGACGCCACGGTGTTCGACGCCGCCCTCGGCGAGGCCGTGAAGGGCTGGCAGCGCGCCCACGGCCTTGCCGCGGACGGCATCGTCGGCCCGCGCTCCCTCGCGATCCTCGATGCCGGGCTCGGGGAGGAGGCTGCTGCCGCGCTGATCTCCAACATGGAGCGCTGGCGCTGGATGCCCCGGTGGCTCGGCGCCCACCACGTCGTCGTCAACGTGCCGGCCTACCGCGTGCGCGTGGTGAGCTCGGCGGAGACCGCCTACGAGGGGCGCGTCATCGTCGGCAAGCCGGCGAACCCGACGCCGATCTTCTCCGACGAGGTCGAGCACGTGGTGGTGAACCCGTACTGGAACGTGCCGTTCTCCATCGCCTCGAGCGAGATGCTGGGCGGCATCCAGGCCGACCCCACCGGCTACCTCGCCCGGCGCGGCTACGAGGCGGTGCTGAACGGACGCGTGGTCCACCCCGCATCCATCGCCTGGTCGCGCGACGCGCTGCGCCACGTGCGCATCCGCCAGCGACCGGGCCGTGGCAACGCGCTCGGCTCGATTAAGTTCCTGTTCCCGAACCGGCACGCGGTCTACCTGCACGACACGCCGACCAAGCAACTGTTCTCCCGCACCGAGCGAGCCTACAGCCACGGATGCGTGCGCGTGGAGGATCCCTTCGCCTTCGCCGATGCGCTGCTCGCCAGGGAGGCGGGGATGTCCGGCGCTGGCCTGAAGCGCCTCGTCGGCCGCAGGCAGCAATGGCTCGACGTGGAGCGGAAGATCCCGGTGCACCTCACCTACTTCACCCGAGAGGTGGCGCAGGACGGGACACTCCTGCGATACGCCGACGTCTACGGCTACGATGCTCGCACCCAACGCGCGCTCGGGCTGTAGGTCGCCGCCGTGCATGCGCCTTGTTGCCTGATCGCCACAGCGTGGGTTGCCGGCATGACGGCTCTTTCGTCGGCGTCGTCGATCCGTTAAGCCTCCGGCAAGCGTTGCGTCGTACCTCGTGGCTCATGCGTCGCGTCCGGCGTACCCTGATGTGTCTGACAGGGGGCGGCTGTTGAAGATCATCCTCGCCACCACCTCCGCCGCCCGGGATGTGCCGTGCGCGACCGTCCCGCGCGAGCGCGCCGGACCCTTGCGCTCAGGCAGGCCGAGGCTCCGCGATCGACGGACTGCCGGGCTCGCGCTGCGCCTGATGGCCGGCCTGAGCGGGCGCCGGGTGCCCCGCGGGGTGCGGTGCCTCGCGGTGGCGTTGCTGTTGGTGTCGCTGGTCCTGCCGGCGGCACCCGCAATGGCCGCCTCGCGCACGCTTGAGCTCTACTTCACGCACACTCGGGAGAGCATCAAGATCGTCTACAAGCGCAACGGCAGCTACGTCGGCTCGGCGTTGCGCGACCTCAACCGCTTCCTGCGCGACTGGCGGCGCAACGAGGCGACCAAGATGGACCCCGAGCTGTTCGACCTGTTGTGGGAGATGCAGCAGGAGTTCGGCGGCACCATCCACGTGGTCTCGGCGTACCGCTCGCCCGCGACCAACTCCATGCTCCGCAGCCGCTCGCGCGGGGTGGCGAAGAACTCCCACCACATGGCCGGTCGGGCCGTCGACTTCTTCATCAAGGGCGCCAACATCGCCAAGCTGCGCGCCGCGGGCATGAAGCGGCAGGTTGGCGGCGTCGGCTACTACCCGCGCTCCAACAGCCCGTTCGTCCACATGGACACCGGGCACGTGCGGGCGTGGCCACGCATGCCGCGGAGCGAGCTGGCTCGGCTGTTCCCGGACGGCAAGACGCTGCACCTGCCGGCGGACGGCAAGCCGCTCAAGGGCTACGCCGAGGCGCAGCGCCTGGAGCGCGACGGCAAGCTTGCGAGTCTCGACGGGAGCTCACGCGGCGGGGGGCTGCTCGCCTTCGTGGGGCTCGGTCGCGGCGGCGGGGACGCGGAGCCAGCGACGGCGCCGCGACGCGCCGAGCCGGCTCGCGATCCGCCCATCGCGGTGCGGACCGCCTCCCTGGGTTCCCAGGCGCAGCGCACCGCGCCGCAGCCCTCGGCGCAAGCGCGCCAGCCCACGAGCGACGACGACGGCGAGGAGCGGCGCGGGTTGTTCCGCCAGCTGCCGTCGGTCTCGCTCGGCGGACTGATCGGCCGCACGCGTCGCGCGGATGCTCCGGCTCCCCCAGAACCTGCGGAGGTGCAGCCCGTGGCGCTGCCCAGCGCTCCCCTCACCTCGGTGGCGGCGGAAGCTCCCGCAGTGGCGTCGGAGCCGGCTGCCCCTCCGCCGACGCCTCGCGCGTCCCCGGCGGGGCGGTCGCAGGAGGATGCCCCTGCGGCGCCGGTCGTCGTGGCGGCGCTGCCGCCGCACCGCCCGCTGCGGCCGAGCGGGACGGAGGTGGTCCCCGCCCCGGGCGCCCTCGCCTACGCCCGCGAGGACGTCCTCCCAGGGGACACCTCACCGCAGTCCGACACGGCTGCGCTGATCCCCAGCGCGCCGCTCGGCGAGCCCTTCGCTTCGATCGGCGAGCCTCTGGCGCCCATGGGCGAGCCCCTTGCGCCGGTCGCGGCGTCCTCGGCGGAGACGGTGCCGAGCGCGCTCACGGCGCCGGTGGTCGAGGCGATGATGAGACCGGTGACCGGTGCGAGCCCGGCCCTGCTGGCCAACCCCGCGGACGTCTCGTCGGACGGCTTCGCCACCCTCGTCGCGCCCGACCGATCGGCCGCCATGGATGAGGGCGTGCTGCTCGTCTTGGGCTTCCTCGGCTCCGGCAAGCCCATCCAGACCGGCCGCAACGACTGGCTCCGGACGGACCGCTTCGTCGGCACACGGATCACGGTATTCGCAAGCCCGAGGACCTGACCGCTCGTCAGCACCATGCTCCGTGGGACACGGCGGTTCTCGACCTCCGAGACGGGGACCAGCGGCGCCCCGGCTCGCACGGGCAAGCCGGCTTCTCCGGGGACGCGTCGTTGCTGGAGGTTCCAGCGTCGCGCTCCTTTGAAGTTGGGACGACGAGTGCGGCGGGCGTGCGGTGGACCACCTGCCCGCTGCACCGCGGTGTGGCTTCAGGCCGCCTCGGCGGTCGCCTCCTCGCCCGTGAAGCGCATGCCGAGCGCCTGCAGGTAGAGGTCGAGCACCGCCTCCTGCTCCTGGCGCTCGCTCGGCTCCTGCTTGCGCAGGCGCACGATCTGGCGAAGCACCTTGGTGTCGAAGCCGTTGCCCTTGGCCTCGGCGTAGACGTCGCGGATGTCGTCCGCGATCCCCTGCTTCTCCTCCTCCAGCCGCTCGATCCGCTCCACGATCGCTCGCAGCTGATCGCCCGCGACACCACCGTTCACCATGGGATATCTCCGTCGTTGCACCGTGCGAGTGTCATGCGGCTGGCAGCCGGATCAACGCCCACCCCGGTGCTCGTCCCCGATGTTTGGGCTGAAGCGAGCAGCATGGTCGCCATCGCCTTGTCCCATTGGAGCCAAAGCGATCGTTCCTCGGGCCGAGCGCGCGTGCTCATCGCTGCCGTCGGCTCACGTTGCAAAAATGGGACAACGCGCCTGCAAGGCAGTGCCGACGCCATTGGGCACGATATTGATATAAACCAGGCGCAAATGTGGTGAGGCCGCGCGGGGTTTGATGAGCCCTCCGCGCCGTCCGCCGGCTTATCATTATGTTCATGTTCCCGTGCTGTGATCGCAAGCAGCGGAGGTGACCCGTCGATGCCCAAGTCAAGTGTCCGTTAAGAGGGCGTCAATCATGACAGCACGTAGGCAGGGAGATATCAGCTTCGCGAAAGCCTCTTCGTGCATTGATCCCTCGCATCGTCGCGTACTGTTGTCTCACACCTCGATGGGGCGCGGAGGGCGTACCGTGGTGATGCTGTTGGCGCTCCGCACCCGCGATTGACAACGGACGAGCAAGCTCGCATGAACGCCGCGGTTGGCGCCGCGAACACGTTTATGACGAACGAACAATAGGACGGCTCGCTGCAAATGTTCCGAATCCCCTGCTGCGTAATGACAGGCTTAACTCCCGTGCTCCTCGCCGCTGTAGCGTTGTCGACAAGCTCGACCGAAGCCTCGGCGGAACTTCGACTGTGCAACAAGACGCCGGTGCAGGTGGGGATCGCGATCGGGTACCGGAACAACGAGGAATGGGTCAGCGAGGGCTGGTGGAACCTCGACGCAGAGAGCTGCCAGGTCGTCGTCGATGGTCCCCTCCCGTCGAGGTACTACTACCTCTATGCGTTGGACTATGAGGAGGGTGGCGCGTGGGGCGGCACCGCGCTCATGTGCACGTCCGACAAGGAGTTCACCATCGCAGGCACCAACGACTGCGTCGCTCGCGGCTACGAGCGGCGCGGCTTCGTCGAGGTGGACACCGGCGACCGTCTGTCCTGGACGGTCCAGCTCACCGAGCGCCCCAAGGTGGGCATCGGCGGGCGATGATTCGAGCGCGGCGCGTCCGCGTCGTCGCAACGCTCGGTCCGGCCTCCAGCCAGCAGGACCAGATCCTTGAACTCCACCGCGCCGGAGCGGACGTCTTCCGGATCAACATGAGCCATGCCGACCATCGGCTCATGCGCTCCCTCGTCTTGCGCATCCGCGCGGTCGAGGACGTGGTGGGCTCCCCCGTCACCATCCTCGCGGACCTCCAAGGGCCGAAGCTGCGTGTGGGCACCTTCGGCGAGGGCCCGGTCACGCTGGCAAACGGCGCCGCGTTCACGCTTGACGCCGACCCACGGTCCGGCGACGCGAGCCGCGTCCACCTCCCGCACCCGCAGATCCTGCGAGCGTTGCAGGAGGGGGATCGGCTGCTCATCGACGACGGCAAGGTGCTGCTGCGCGTGCGTGAGGCCTCGCCCAAGGCGGCGCGGACCGAGGTTGTGCAGGGCGGCGAGGTGTCCGACCGCAAGGGGGTGAGCTGCCCAGATACCTTGATTGACGTCGGCGCGATGACCGAGAAGGACCGCAGCGACCTCGACGCCTGCCTCGATGCCGGCTGCGACTGGATCGCGCTGTCCTTCATTCAACGTCCGGAGGACCTCGCCGAGGCGCGCAAGGTGGCACGGGGGCGGGCCGGCATCCTCGCCAAGATCGAGAAGCCGCAGGCCATCGAGCGCCTCGACGACATCATCGACCTCGCCGATGCGGTGATGGTCGCGCGTGGCGACCTTGGCGTCGAGGCGCCGCTCGAGGCCGTGCCGGGGCTGCAGAAGCGCATCACCCGCGAGGCGCGGCGGGCCGGCAAGCCCGTCGTCGTGGCCACGCAGATGCTGGAGAGCATGATCTCCTCGCCGGTGCCCACCCGCGCCGAGGTGTCAGACGTTGCGACCGCGGTGTTCGAGGGCGCCGACGCCGTCATGCTGTCGGCGGAGTCGGCGGCGGGGCGCTACCCGGCCGAGGCCGTGACGATGATGGACCGGGTCGCCCGCCGCGTGGAGGAGGACCCGAACTACCGCGCCATCGCGCTTGCCCAGCGCGTCGCGCCCGACGCCACGGGATCGGACGCGCTCGCCGCTGCCGCGCGGCAGATCGCCGAAACCCTCGGGGTCGGCGTCATCGCCTGCTACACGACCTCCGGCTCGACGGTCCAGCGCATGTCGCGCGAGCGACCGTTCTCGCAGATCCTCGCGCTGTGCTCGCGGGTCGACACCGCCCGCCGCCTCGGGATCGCCTGGGGTGTCTTCTGCGTGGTCGTCCCACCGTGCGCGGACGTCGATGAGTTCATCGCACGCGCTGGCGCCGAGGTGGTCGACCACGGACTGGGCCGCACGGGCGACCGCCTCCTTGCCGTCGCCGGCGTGCCGCTCGACATCGCCGGCGTGACCAACCTCCTCCAGCTCGCCTTCGTCCGCTCCACCGACGAACGGTGAGGCGGCGGGGACGGCCGCCTCACCTGCGCCGGGGCGGTCGACCACGGATTGGGCCGCACGGGCGACCGCCCCCTCGCCGTCGCCGGCGTGACCAACCTCCTCCAGCTCGCCTTCGTCCGCTCCACCGACGAACGTTGAGACGGCGGGGACGGCCGCCTCACCTGCGCCGAGGCGGTCGACCACGGACCGGGCCGCACGGGCGACCCGCCCCCTCGCCATCGAGCTCGCCTTCGTCCGCTCCACCGACGAACGGTGAGACGGCGGGGACGGCCGCCTCGCCTGCGCCGGGGCGGTCGACCACGGATTGGGCCGCACGGGCGACCGCCCCCTCGCCGTCGCCGGCGTGACCACCCTCCTCCAGCTCGCCTTCGTCCGCTCCACCGACGAACGGTGAGACGGCGGGGACGGCCGCCTCACCTGCGCCGAGGCGGTCGACCACGGACCGGGCCGCACGGGCGACCGCCCCCTCGCCGTCGCCGGCGTGACCAACCTCCTCCAGCTCGCCTTCGTCCGCTCCACCGACGAACGGTGAGACGGCGGGGACGGCCGCCTCACCTGCGCCGAGGCGGTCGACCACGGACCGGGCCGCACGGGCGACCGCCCCCTCGCCGTCGCCGGCGTGACCAACCTCCCCCAGCTCGCCTTCGTCCGCTCCACCGACGAACGGCCGCACGGGCGACGGCAGGGACGGCCTTCGCCTCGACGAACTGCGACCGAGGCGGTCGACCGCGGACCGGGCCGCACGCGCGACCGCCCCCTCGCCGGCGCCGGCGTGCCACTCGACATCGCCGGCATGACCAACCTCCTAAGGCTCGTCTCCACCGACGAACGGTCGTCCGCGGTCGACCACGGACCGGGCCCACCGACGAACGGTGAGGCGGCGGGGACGGCCGCCTCGCCAGCGCAACAACGCAGCGCCACATGAGCGCCCGCTTCGGAAGTAAAGTGGTTGTAGGATGTTGATAACTCAACCAAAAAGTGATTAGGGTCGACCGTTCATCGTGAGGGCACGTCGTCCCATGGCCGATCGCGCAGTGTGGCAGGACGACGGTGTCCCCGTGCGCGTGGCCAGCAGGCTGGCCAGAACGCACGCAGAATCCATCCTCAGGGTGGCGTCGCGGCCGCCGATGACGCCGCGGCAGGCATGCGTCGCGTTCGGCCTGCGGAACCGGCGCGCCGGCATGACGATGGGCCGCCGACCCGACGAAGCCCTCGCCGAGCTCCTCCGCAGGGCCACGCCGGACGACTGCCTCGACGCCGCCTTCGCGCTGCATGATGGCGGCTCCGGGCGGCTCGTCGAAGTCGCCCATGGTCGCTGCGCCGCGCCGCGGCCGTTCAGCGACGTCGACTACTACGCCGGCATCGCCCGCTGGCTGGGCTGCGGCTTCGATCGCGGCGATGTCCTGAGGCGCACCGTCGGAGACGACCCCACGGTGCTCCTCGCCGATGACGGCGTCGTCCTACGCGCCTGCGTGGGCGGCACTCAACGCTACTCGGTGGTTCCGTCCAGCGGCTGGCTGCCCAAGCTCGCGAGCCTTCTGGCCCGTCGGCCCGACATCGCAGCACAGCTCGTCGTCGTTCCCCCTCAAGCGCTCGCCGCGGCGGTCCCCTTGGATGGGCCGAGGATCAACATCGGGCGCCTTGAGCCGCTGCATGGGGTGCCTGCGCACGCGCTTGCCGAACGCGTCATCACCCGCGGCCAGGGTGCCATCGGGCTCGTCGGGCTCGCCGCCGTCGCAACGGCCGCGGCGCACGCGCCTGCCATCGCGCTCAACGGCGGCATCCTCACGATGACCGGCGTCCTACTCGCGTACGCGTCGACGCGCGCGCTCGCCCTCGCCGCGACCGACACGCCGGGCGCGCTGCGCCCGCGGCTCAACTCGGGCGCGTTGCCGGACTACTCCGTCCTCGTCCCGCTCTACCGCGAGGACCGGGGGCTCGCTCACCTGGTCCAGGCCCTGCGGCGGCTCGACTACCCGCACGAGAAGCTCGACGTCCAGTTCCTCGTGGAGGCGGACGACACCCTCACCCAGCACGCCGTGCTGCGCGAGACGGCGGGGCTCAACTGCCGCATGACCATCGTGCCGGGCGGTCGACCGCGCACCAAGCCTCGCGCGCTCAACGTCGGCCTGCGTCAGGCCCGCGGCGAGTACGTCACCATCTACGACGCAGAGGACCGACCGGACCCGCTGCAGTTGCGCATCGCCGCGGAGGTGTTCGCGGCATCCCCGCCCGACCTGGCTGCGCTGCAGGCGCGCCTCACCATCGACCACGTGTCCGACAACTGGCTGACCAGGATGTTCGCCATCGAGTACGCCTGCCTGTTCGACCACGTGATGCCGATGGTGGGTGCGCACGGCCGCCTCCTCCTCCTCGGCGGCACGTCGAACCACTTCCGGACCGATGCGCTGGTGCGGGTGGGGGGCTGGGATCCCTACAACGTCACCGAGGACGCCGACCTCGCGATCCGCATGCGCCGGTTCGGCTACCGCACCGCCATGATCCCGTCGCACACCTTCGAGGAGGCGCCGGTCACCATCGGCGCATGGCTCAAGCAGCGCTCGCGCTGGTTCAAGGGCTTCATGCAGACCTGGCTCGTGCACAACCGGGCGCCACGGACGCTGGTGCGCGAGGTCGGCCTCGCCGATGCGGTCGTGCTCCACCTGTTCCTCTTGGGGGCACTCGCGGCAGCGCTCGCGCACTGCGCGTTCGTCCTCCAGCTCGCGCTCCTTGCATCGGGACAGGCCAACCTCCTGTTCGGGCCGTCCGCCTGGGTCGGTGGGCTCCAGACGCTCGCCGTCACCTTGGGTTACACGGCAAGCTTCGCGCTGGGCGCCATCAGCATCCGGCACCGTCGCGGCATCGCGATCAGCCCATGGGCGGTGCTGTGGTTCCCGGTCTACTGGCTCCTCATGGGGGCCGCCGTCCTCATCGCGCTGCACGACCTCGTGCGCAGCCCCCATCACTGGCGCAAGACCACCCATGGCGTGGCGCGCCGCCCGCGACGGCCCCGCTTCGGACGCACGCGACGAGCTTAGGCACGATCCCCGTGCCCGTAACGCGCAACGCCGAGGGCGGCGTCGACCGTCAAAGGCCTTCCGACGCTGCGGGCCAGACGCCGCTGACGAGGTTGCGGGTCGCGAGGACCGTGGGGTCGATCTCTCGAAGGACCCGCTCGGCGGGCGAGCCCGTCGCCTCGACGATGGCCCGGCGACGCGCCGCAGCGGTCGCGGCGTCCGTCCACTCGAACCGGACGGTGTCTCCCGGACGGCGTTGCGCAAGCCGCGGGCGATCGACCGCGGCAAGGACGGCGAGCTTGGGGTAGCCCCCGGTGGGCTGACGGTCCGCCATCAGCACGATGGGCAGCCCGTTGCCCGGCACCTGCACCGCGCCCTCGACGACGCCGTCCGAGACGATGTCGTGCCGCCTCGCCGACAGGCCCGGGCCGTCGAGCCGGTAGCCCATGCGGTCGACCTGATCGGTGATCCGCCATGCTGCCTCGACGAAGCGGTCGCGGGAGGCTGCATCGAACATGTGGTGCTGCGGTCCGGGGAGCACGCCGACCGGCCCGTCGTCGTCGTAGGGGTCGGCGAACAACGCCGGCGAGGCGTCGGCTCCCGAGTCGCAGGGGAACCAGGCGGACAGGTCGCGTGCGCCGAGCCCGGTGCGCACGTTGGTGGCGTAGGAGCCAAGGAGCGGCGCCCCGAGGTCGATGCCTGCGACGGCGACGTACGCCCACATCCCATGGCGGCCCGGGACGATGGCGAGCTCGGCACCGTCCGGGATCGTGAGGCGCACCGGAGCGGCGAACCGGACCTCGCCCACGCGCACCTCGAAGCCCGGCCCTGCGACGGCGACCGCGACGGGCCCTTCGGCGAGGAAGCGGGCGCCGGCTAGACCCACCTCGAACGCGCCCGGCGGCGCGCCCGCGAGCGCCGTCGCCAGCCGGAAGCGCACCCAGTCCATGGGCCCCGACTGCGAGACGCCGTAGCGCATCGCCCCCCGTCGGCCGGCGTCCTGCACGCTCGTCAGGGGGTTCGCCTCCACGAGGCGGATGCGAGCCCCGCTCATCGCCTGAGCGCGCGCACCCCGCCGTCGGGCGTCGACGCCAGTCGGTCGATCTCGTCCGCCGAGACGGCCTCGAAGGCGATCTCATCGCCGACGGCGAACGGCACCATGGGGTCGGCGTCAGGGCGGAACAGCGTCAGCGCGGTGCGGCCGACGACGTACCATCCCGTCGGCATGGAGACCGAGCACAGGCCCGCCATGCCGCCGGCGATGATGACGCTGCCCGCCGGCATGGGCGGCCGCGGCTTCGCCCTCCGGGGGATCGCGAGGGACGGATCTACGCCCGACAGGTAAGCGTAGCCCGGTGCGAAGCCGTACATGCCGACCTGGTAGCGCCCGGCGAGCAGCGTCTTGCGCAGCCGGTCGGGCGCCAGGCCGAGCTCCTGGGCGGCCTCCTCGAGGTCCTCCGCCGCCGCGCCGGTCACGCACACGGGGACGAGCCAGCGCGCGCCAGGCGCGGCGTCGCCGGCCGAGGGCGCGTCCGGCAGGGCGGCGAGGATCGCGTCCTCGCCGGTGACGTCCGGATCGTACAGCACGAGGACGGACCGGAAGGTGGGGACCGCCTCGACGAAGCCCTGCGGCGCGGCCTCGTCGAGCGCCGCGGCGAGCGCTCCGACGCGGCGGCCGACCTCCGCGTCGATCGCCTCGCCGTACTCGACGACGAAGGCGGCCTCCCCACTCGGCCGGATCACCGCGCCGTCGAGCCACCCCATCAATCCGACCCGCGCCCGGCGCTCAAGGGGACGCGGCGACGGTGACGCCGGCCTGCTCCAACGCATCGCGCACCGCGCTGGCGACCGCGACCGCATGGGCGTTGTCGCCGTGCACGCAGACCGAGTCGATGGCGGTGGAGACGTGCGTCCCGTCGTAAGCGATGACGGCTCCGGCGCGAACCATGGCAACGGTGCGCGCCGCGGCCTCCTCGGCGTCCTCGACGATGGCGCCCGGCTTGGCGCGCGACATCAGGTTGCCGTCGGGCTCGTAGGCGCGGTCGGCGAAGATCTCCGCCTTGACGGGCAGTCCAGCGTCCCGCGCGGCGACCTCCAGCGCGGTGGTCGCGGTGGCAAGGAGCGGGAGCGACGGGTCGACTGACCTCACCGCGGCGACGATGGCGTCGGCGGTGGGACGGTGGACGCTCGCGTGGTTGGATAGCGCGCCGTGCGCCTTGACGTGGGCGAGCCGGACGCCTTCCAGAGCGGCGACTGCCGCGAGCGCGCCGACCTGGTAAGCCACCATGCGGGTGACCGCCGCCGGTGCCATCGGGATGACGCGGCGGCCGAACCCGGCGCGGTCCTCGTAGCCCGGGTGTGCGCCCACGGCGACGCCGTTCGCCTTGGCGAGCGCCACGGTGGCGGCCATCGTGTCGGGGTCTCCGGCGTGGAAGCCGCAGGCCACGTTGGCGGACGTGACGACCTTGAGGATGGCCGCGTCGTCGCCCATGCGCCAAGGGCCGAAGCTCTCGCCGCAGTCGGCGTTGAGGTCGATCCTCACGACCGCGGGCTCAGAACGCTGGGACCGTCTGGCGGCGCCGCTGCATCAGGACGACCAGCGCGATGATGATGAAGGCTGGGATGTAGAACACCTCCTTCGCCATCCGCTCGTTGCGGGTCTGGACGGTCTCGAGGACCACGGGTTCCTCCGCGTAGAAGTCGAAGTCCTGGGACAGGTAGGCGTAGGGCGTCGCGGGGAAGGGCTCCTCGACCGTCAGCCGCTCGCCGTCGGGCAGGAAGGTGAGGCCGACCTCAGCGAGGCGGTCCTCCCCCGTCTCGCCCTCGCCGGTGCGCACAACGAGGAACATCGAGCGACGCTGATCGGGGTTGTTGAAGTCCGTCCCCTCGAGCTCGAGGCGGACGGTGGAGTCCTGCGGCAGTGCCTCCACGACCTCGTAGAGCGCGGTGCCCTCGCGGCTGTCGTAGGCCGGCTGGACGAGGTCGAGCGCGATGCCGGGACGGAACAAGAGGAGCGCGGCGAGGAGGAGCAGCGCCGTCTCGAACAGGTTCGACTTGGCGATGAAGTAGCGCTGCGTCGCCGCCGCAAAGATCAGCATGGCGACGGCGGCGATGACGAACGCCTTGATGCCGGTCAGCCAGCTTACGAACTGCGCGACCGGCTCGCCATCCACGAACACCACCTCCATCAGGAGGAGCTCGGTGTTGAAGATGAACAGGAACGGCAGGAGCGCGGTGCGGATGTCGTAGCCGAATCCTTGGAAGCCGGTCTTGATGGCATCGCCCCCCGAGATCCCCGCGGCCGCGTAGGCGGCAAGGCCCACCGGGGGCGTGTCGTCGGCGAGGATGCCGAAGTAGAACACGAAAAGGTGCGCCGCGACGGCTGGGACGATGAGCCCCTCGGACGCCGCCAGCGTGATGATGACCGGCGCCATGAGCGAGGACACGACGATGTAGTTCGCCGTCGTCGGCAGCCCCATGCCGAGGATGAGGCTCATGACGGCGACGAGGATCAGCATCAGCATCAGCGAGCCGCCGGCGAGGGACTCGATGAGCGCGCCCACCACCTGATGCGCGCCGGTCAGCGAGATGGTTCCGACGATGATGCCCGCAGCCCCGGTGGCGATGGCGATGGGGATCATGTTGCGCGCGCCGCCGACCATGCCGCGGATGAACTCGTCGACGCCGCGCGCGAAGGCGTCGCTGAGCCCGCGGCCCCCGCGAAGGAGCGCCTTGATGGGGTGCTGGGTCAACGCGATGAGCACCATCGCCGCCGTCGCCCAGAACGCCGACAGGCTCGGCGACAGGCGCTCCACCATCACGAGGTAGAGCAGCACCACGATGGGCAGCACGAAGTGGAGGCCCGTCAGGGCGACCGCGCCGGCGCGCGGCATCTCGTGCAGCGGCGCGTTGGGGTCGTCCACCTCAAGGTCCGGCTGGCGCGCGGCGACGACGAGGCAGACGAGGTAGAACGCGAGGAAGAGAAGGACGGCGGTCTCCAGCGTCGCCCCCGGCATCGCTGCACGCACCGCGCCAAGCCCGTAGTGCACCGCGAACGCCAGGGCAGCGAGGGCGAAGAAGCCGAGAAGGAAGCCGCCGTAGCGGCGCGCCGCGGACCGCGCCTTGGTGTCGATGGGCGCCGGCAGGCCCTTCAGCCCGAGCTTCAGCGCCTCGAGGTGCACGATGTAGAGGAGCGCCATGTAGGACACGATCGCCGGCAGGAAGGCGTACACGATGAGGTCGGTGTACGCCGTGCCGGTGAACTCGGCGATGAGGAAGGCGGCCGCGCCCATCACCGGCGGAGTGAGCTGCCCATTGGTCGAGGAGGCGACCTCCACCGCGCCGGCCTTCTCCGCCGGGAAGCCGGTCCGCTTCATGAGCGGGATCGTGAAGGTCCCCGTCGTCACCACGTTGGCGATGGACGAGCCGGAGTAGATGCCCGACAGGCCGGACGCCACCACCGCGGCCTTCGCGGGGCCGCCGCGCAGGTGGCCGAGCAGTCCGAACGCGATCTTGATGAAGAAGTTGCCCGCCCCCGCCTTCTCCAAGATCGAGCCGAACAGCACGAACAGGAAGATCAGCGTCGCCGATACCCCGAGCGCCACGCCGAAGACGCCCTCGGTCTGCATCCAGAAGTGCCACGTCGCCTTCTCGTAGGAGGCGCCGGCCCAGCGCATGGCGTCCGGGAAGATCTCCGAAGACCCGAAGAACACGTAGGCGAGGAATAGCGACGCGACGACGAGGAGCGGCAGGCCGAGCGCCCGGTAGACCGCGATGCCGACGAGGGCGAGGCCGAGCGTTGACACCACGAGGTCGACGTCGTTGGGCAGGCCGGGTCGTGTCGCGATCTGGTCGGCGAAAAGCACGAGGTAGAGGCAGCAGCCCGCGCCCAGGATCGCGAAGACGAAGTCGTAGAGCGGGATGCGGTCGCGCGGCGCGCGCGCCAACAGTGGGAACGCCATCGCGACGAGGACGAGCGCGAAGGCGAGGTGGATGGCGCGGATCTCGGTGTTGTTGAAGACGACCTGGAAGGGGACGACCTCGGCGAGGAGGAAGGGGATCGGCGAGACGACGTAGATTTGGAACAGCGACCAGACGAAGGCGATGCCCGGCACCAACCAGCGCTGCCAGCCCGCCGGGCTGCGCGCGCCGGTGTCCACCGACGCGACGAGGTCGTCGGCGGCGGTCGAGGCACCGGGGGCGTCGGCGGAGGTTGCTTGCGTCATCGTCGGCCCTTCGTGATCGGACCGTCGTCGCGGCCCGCGGCGGGGGTGCCCCCGCCGTTGGTGCCGATCAGGGTTCCATGCTTTGTGGGACTGGGGAAGAACTTTCTTCCCCGCGGTTTGGGGGCGGACGATGGGCACCGACGAGGATGCCGAGGACGGTGAAGCGCTACGCTTCGTCGACTTCTGGGTGAGCGCCGGGCCGGATCGGTGGTTCGTGAAGTCGGACGAGTTCGACGAGGCGTGCCGCGCGCACCTGCCGCTCTACGAGCGCGCTGCCGAAGGGGAGCTCGACCGCTGGCAACTGACCGCCGCCGGCAGCCTTGCCCTCGTCCTCCTGCTCGACCAGGTCCCGCGCAACGTCTTGCGCGGAACGCCGCAGCAGTTCGACACCGACCACGAGGCGCTGGCCGTCGCCGAGGCGGCGATCGGGCGCGAGCACCACCTGTCCCAGGCCTGGCCGGTGCGCAACTTCTACCTGCTGCCCTACCAGCACAGCGAGGACCTCGCCGTGCAGGAGCGTGGCCTCGACCTCTACCTCGCCAGCGCGCCGCAGGAGTTCGCGTACTACGCGCTCGTCCACCACGACGCGATCCGCCGCTTCGGCCGCTTCCCGCATCGCAACGCCGTGCTTGGCCGCGAGACGACGGCGGCGGAGACCGCCTACCTCGAGGGCGGCGGCTTCACGGGCTGACGCCGGCCGTCCTGCGACCGGCTCACACGTTGGCGCTGATCAGCACCGGGAACGCGACCGCGTTCAACGCGACGTGCCCGACGATGGGCCAGCCGACGCCCCGCGTGCGCCAGGCGACGAACGCCCAGAACGCGCCGAGCATGAACGTCACGGTGACGAGGGACACGGCGGTCAAGCCGAACTCGACGCCGACGGCCAAGGTGAGCGGCGCGTGCCACAACGCGAAGAGCCAAACGCCGACGGTCTGGAACGCGGGGTTCGACGGGCCGAGCGCCAGGTAGGAGCCGCGCCAGGCGACCTCCTCGAGCGGCGCGTTGACGAGCGCGGCGGCGAACCCTGCGCCGAGGATCGCCGGCGTGGTGTCGAGCCGGCCGGTGGCGAACGCGTAGACCGCCACGAACGCCGGGAACGCGAGCACCGCCGCCGGCACCCACAGCGCCCCGCGGAGCTTGAGGGTGAGCGTCGACCAGCCGGCGCGACGATGTGCGGCGATGGCGACGGGGAGGCACCAGCCGAACCAGTAGATCCCGAGGACGGTGAAGTAGCCCGCGAGGTCGCCCGGCCACCAACCGGTGAGGAGCGGCACGATGATGGTCATGCCGCCGATGAGAACGACGCCGGCGAGGATGAGACGCGAGCCTGTCATGGCGTTCATTCGCGGGCGGCGCAGCGCTGGTCAAGCCCTGGTGCGTCGACCGGGGCTTGGTCATGATCCGCGGGGAGTACCTCGCCGCGTACGACGATGGTGGCCGCGCTTACCGGCGATCGTCCATCGCGAACTGTGCGAACGGGTTGCGGCAGCCGAAGTCGCCGACGTACTGGACCGGACGGTCCCCACGTTCGACCGCGAAGGTGGTCGTCACGAAGAAGTGCGTCACGACCAGCCGCTCGTAGGTAGCAAGCTTCTGTGCCAAGCGCGTGCCGTTGTCGGGCGCAGCCAGGATGTCGAGCGGCACCAGCCCGGCGATGAAGCGGACAGCGCGCCAACGCGCGCCGTCCTGGTCGCCGAGCGCGTCGCCCAGCTCCCTGTCGAAGCTCGTGGCGAATGCTTCGAAATCCTTCGTCGGCATGTCGAACGGACCGACGGCGCGCTCTAGGATGTCGCGGAGGAAGTCGCCTCGTCCACGCAGGGCGAGGGTGAACCCGCCGCCCAGCGCGACGAGGCCGAGGCCGGCGGCTGAGCCGAGGACGAGCGCACGGCGCGACAGGGTCATGGCTTCGCTCCCGTGACGGCGCACGCGGCCTTAAGTGACAATGCCGCGACGGTGAGGCTGGGGTTGGCGTTGAGGCAGCTCGGGAACACCGAAGAGCCGACCACGACGAGGTTGCGGTAGCGGTGGTGCACCTGGTCGGCGTCGACCACCGACGTCGCGGGGTCGTTGCCCATCCTTAGCGTGCCCTGCAGGTGGGACTCGGTACGGCGGTACCCATGGAAGCGGATGTCCTCGACCGGAAGGCCGGCGAGGAGCGCGGGCAGCGCATCCACCGCCGCCTCCGTCCCCTGCTTCGCGTAGGGCGTGGCCTCGTTGTACGTCACGACGGGCTCGCCGTCGCCGCCGAGGGTCACCGTGTTGTCCGGGTTAGGAAGGTCCTCGACCACGAGCGTGATGGGGGCGCTCTGCCGCCAGCGGCCTGGCTCGGCGCGCAGGCCGAAGGTCCAGCGGTTCTCGAAGAAAAGCACCGCGGCGCCTCGCGCATCCCGCGTGTCATCCTGCGCGAGGGCGTAGTTGATCCCCGTCGTGACCGTGCTGCCGTCGAAGTTGTCGAGGCCATCGAGCAGGACCTCGACGCGGGAGCCGCAGCTTTCGTGCAGGTACCGGCCGGTGTTCTCGTCCGCCATGCCGGACGCTTGGAGGATGGCGGGGCTGTGGATGGCGTTGGCGCCGAGGACGACGAGATCGGCCGCGTAAACCCGCCGCGTTCCGTCGACCTCGGCCTCGACCGCCTGGACGACGCCCGAGTTGTGATGCAGGCGGCGCACCCTCGCTCCTGTCAGGACGGTCACCGCCGGGTTCGCGAACAGCAACGCCATGTCGTTGAGGCCGGTGAACTTCGCGTTGACCGGGCACAGGTCGCAGCGGAACGTCGCGCAGCACGCAGGCCGTCGCTCGGTCGCAACGCGCGCCCGCGCGGTGGGCAAGGCGAAGTGGTGCTCAGGATGGGACCGGACCATCTCCCGATCCACCGAGGAGAACCGGTGCGGCGGCTGCGGATAGGGTCCCGACCGTGGCGACACGTGCCCGATGCGACCATCGCCCGCGACCGACATGAGCGCCTCGGCCCGCGCAAGGTGGGGCTCAAGGGCGTCGTAGTCGAAGGGCCAGTCCTGTGCCACGCCGAACCGCGAGCGCATGGCAAAGTCGGACGGCAGCGGGCGCGGGGTCTGCGCGTACCAGCAGTTGGTGCCGCCGCCGAGGCCGATCGTGAAGTTCCAGACCTTGTCCTCGGCGCCAGGACGGGGACGAGCGACGAACGTGTCCGCAGCGTCGATGGGCGAGTTCGACCCTTCCTGGATCCGCTTCAGGTGATCCCATCGCTCGCCACGTTCCAGAAGAAGCACCCGCAGGCCGGGTTGGCGCAGAAGCTCGTCAAGAAAGAACAGCGAGCCAAAGCCGGAACCAACGACGATGACGTCGTAGCTGTCGTCCACGCGCATCCGAACGTTCCCATGACACTGGTCTCCAGCGAACATGGTCCACGAAACAACGCTCTGCAATGAACGTTATGTACAACCAGAGATACAGAATACTAGTTTTTCCATTAGACGTCGGTTATCGAGCTTGGTTGTCCGGCTCAATCTTAGGGTTAATTAGAGTTGTCCTTATGGGTTGCTTCCAGCGGGCAGCCAACCCTTAGGTTGGGACAGGGGGAAGATCTGCCGGCGAGGCGGCACTAGCCGGTCGGCCGGCGGGTCTTCTGTGCTTACGGCAACGGGTGCACGGCGCGCCGACGTGGCGGACCTGCCCCGTTTGCGGCGGCGGTCGAGGCTGATCAGGGAACGCTTGCGGTCCAGGTCGCGGCGACGGCGACGGCGGCGAACATCGCCCAGATGGCGCTGCGCGAGGCGACCGCGACGACCGCCGCGACGCCGACGGCAACCCACTCGCGCGGCCCGCTCACGGCGACGATGGTGGCGACGAGGGCAGCCAGGACGGACACCGACATCGCCTCGAGGAACGCCTCGACCCGCGGTGGGGCGCCGACGACCCGCATGATCATTGGACCGAGGAGGCGCGTCGCGATGGTGACGGCGGTGAGGAGCGCGATCGCGACGGCCGTCGCGGGATCAACCCCCACAGCGACGGCCGTCGCCGCATCAACCACCATGGCGGCGGCCGTTGCCGGTTCGACCGTCATGGCGCAGCGCGCCCACGACCCCGCCCGCGAGCGCCGCGGCGATGAGGTTCCAGCCGAGCGGCAGCACCTCCATCGTCGCAACGGCCACGACGCAGGCAACGACCACCGGCTCGGCCGCGCGGCGCGTGCCGACGCTGAGCGTGACCACCGCGGCGAAGAACGCGGCCATCACCACGTCGACCCCGAACCTTGCGAGGTCGCCCATCACGGCGCCGAAGCTCGCGCCGAGCGCGGTGCCGACGACCCACGCGAGCCACAGGACGAGGCCGCCGCCCAACAGGACGCCAGCGTCGGTCTCGCCGTCGCGATGGGCGGCCCGCGCGTCGGCGAAGTTGGCATCGCTGAGCAGGAGCAGCGCCAGCATCCGTTGGCGGACGGGCAGTGCGTTGAACCAGGGTGACAAGGCGGCGCCCAGGATGATGTGCCGCGCGTTGACCGCGAACACGACGGCGGCGAGCGACAGGTAGGGCAGCGGGGTCGTCCAGAGGTCGAGCGCGGCGAACTGGGCCGCGCCCGCGAACACCGTTGCGCTCAGCACGATCGCCTCGGCGGCGGACAACCCGCGCTCCACCGCCGCGGCGCCGTAGGCGAGGCCGAACGGCAGTACGAAGAGGGACACGGGGGCGAGCCGGCGTGCGCCACGGCGCATCCCGCGGCCGGTGAGCCGCGGGGACGCCGCACCTTCGGCGGCGCTCACAGCGGCCAGGAGCGCCGATGGTAGGCGCCATCCCAGAACATGTACTCGAGCTGCGTCGCGGCGTTGTAGGCGGAGTGCATGGCCTCGCGCGTGTCCTCGGTCGCGCCCTCGGCCGCTTCGTCCGTGGCCGTGCGCATGCCCCGCACCGCCACGTGGAACTCCTCGCCGGCGTAGGTGTCGATCCAGGCCCTGTAGGGGTTGCCGTCGGCCGCACGGGCGTGGATGTCGCGCCCAACCTCCGCGTAGATCCAGAAGCACGGCAGGAGCGCGGCGAGCAGGATCTCGTAGGGCTCGGCGAACGCCGTGGCGATGAGGTACGACACGTAGTGGTGGCAGGACGGCGACACCGGGATGTCGGCGAACGTGTTCGAAGTGATGCCCCACTCTTCGAAGAAGGACCCGTGCAGCGCGCGCTCCACCACGATCGCCTCCTTCGCCGCATCGCAGAACTGCACGATGCGATCGGGGTGCGGCGCCTTCGCGGCGGCGATGGCGAGGGCACGGCCGAAGCCCACGAGGTAGTGCGCGTCCTGCACGATGTAGTGCTCGAACGTCTCGCGAGGCAGCGTGCCGTCAGCGAGGCCCGCGTTGAACGGCATGGTGCGGATCGCCTCGTAGGCGGCCTCGCTGCGCAGCCAGGCGGTGGCGGAAAAGCTCATCGGTCCTCGCTCACGGTCAGCACGGCGTCCTCAGGACGCGCCCCCTTCTGCGGAGCGATGCGCCATACGTCGGTTGTGCAGGATCGAGCGCCACAGCGCCAGCATGACGAGCTCCCTCCAAGGAGCCCGGTGACGACCTCCGGCGCATGGACGAGCGGCTGGGCCTCCATCACCGCCGACGGCACGAGGATGGAATAGAAGGCGCCGATGCCGAGGCCGAGGCCGATGCCGAGGCCGACGGCGATGTGGAAGAGGTTCTGCGTCAACCCGAACGCGCCGGTGACGCCGTCGAAGGAGAACGAACTCAGTCCGCCCGCGATCGTGCCGCCGGTGAGGAGGCCCGCGAGGAAGAAGGGTGCGGGTGTCCCACGGCGGGCCGACCATCGGGGCGCGGTCCGAGCTGGAAGCTCGTGCAGCCCGCGCCGCGTTTCATGCTGGCACCACTTGCGCCTTGCGCGCTGCCCATCGAGAAGGCCGCTGGTCGCGGGGGATGGTGCCGCTGGACGGACTCGAACCGCCGACCCACGCATTACGAATGCGTTGCTCTACCAGCTGAGCTACAGCGGCTAACGCAATCCACCCATACCGGTCCGCGGGCGGCGCTGCAAGGCGTGGTGCGGACGCCTGGCCATGCCCGCAGCGTCAGGCGGGGCTCGCGTCGGCAGCGGCCTCGCGCAGCCGAGGCAGCAGGAGGGCGAGGCCGGACGCCGCCACGCACAGCGTCGCCGCCGTCGCGGTCAGCACGAGGAAGGTGTGCGTGATGGCCGCGCTGCGCGCCTCGGCATCGCCCTCCACCGGGCCGGCGAAGCCCGAGGTCGTCCCCGTCGCCGCCTGGTAGACGAGGCTCGCCACGAGCCCCAGGACGGCGATGGCGAGGAGCCCGGCGACGCGCGCCACCGCGTTGTTGACGCCCGAGGCGACGCCGGAGCGTTCCGATCCCACGTCGTTCAGGATCGCCGACGACAGCGGTGGGATCGCGAGGCCCATGCCGACCCCGAAGGCCATCATGGCCGGCGCGATGTCGACGATGGTGTCCGCGTCGCCGGCGAGGATGCCGAGGGCTGCGAAGGCGGCGGCGACGATGAGCGGGCCGACGATGAGGAGGACGCGCGCGCCGATGCGGTCGGCGAGCCGCCCCGCGATGGGCGAGACCACCGCCATCGTGAGGGTGAACGGCAGGAACACCGCCCCCGCCTCCGTGGCCGACCAGCCATGCGCCTCCATCATGGTGATCGGCAGGAAGAACAGGATCCCGCCGAGCGCAAAGTAGACGAGGAGCGTCTCCGCGTTGGCGACGGAGAAGGTGCGCGAGGCGAACATCGCGAGCGGCAGCATCGGCGTCGTCGCGCGCGCCTGCCAGGCCACGAAGAGCGCGGCGAGGGCGACGCCCGCGGCGACGAAGATGATGGGGAGCGGCGCGGTGAGGCCGGCGCGCTCGGCGAGCGTGAAGCCGAGCGCCACCGCCCCCACCGCGAGGAAGGCGAGGATGCCGCCTGGAACGTCGAAGCGACCGCCCTCCTGCGGCTCGTCCGCCGGCACGCGGGCGAAGAGGATGGCGAGGGTCAGCGCAGCGATGGGGACGTTGATGATGAACACCCAGCGCCACGAGCCGAGGTCGATGAGGAGGCCGCCCAGGATCGGGCCGAGCGCCGAGGTGATGCCGGACGCGGCCGCCCAGATGCCGACCGCGCGGCCGCGCTCCTCGGCCGAGTAGTTGACGGCGATGAGCGCGAGGGAGGCCGGCACCATCATCGCCGCACCGAGCCCCTGCACGAGGCGGGCGACGATGAGCGCCTCGACGGACGGCGCCATCGCGCAGGCGACGGACGCGACGGCGAACAACGTGATCCCGGCGGCGAACACGCGCCGCTTGCCGAAGCGGTCGCCCGCCGCCCCGCCGATCAACAGGAAGGCAGCGAGCGTCAGCGTGTAGCCGTTGACCACCCACTGGACGGCGGCAAACGAGGCGCCGAGCCCCTCGCGGATCGGCTGCACCGCCACCGTGATGATGGTCCCGTCGATGAAGCCGAGGCTCGAGCCGAGCACCGCGACGCCGAGGACATACTTGCGCAGGTGACGGGGACAGGACGCGTCCGCCTCGCCCTGGCACATCGATCGCGCGATCGCCGTGTCGCTCGCCATGGCCCGCCCTTCATCACCCGCGCACCCAGCGCTACCACACGATGGCGGCGGGCGTGCGACCGCTCGCCAGCGCCGCGATCACGGCTCCGCGCGCCCGGCGAATGCCGCTTCCGCAAGGCGTGCTTTCGTGTAACACCACGCGCATAAAACGATCGAGGGAGCCAAGCCCATGACGAACACCATGAAAAACTTCGCCAAGCTGACGTCGGGCGCGCTCGCGCTGACGTTGCTTTCGACCACCGCGTTCGCCCAGACCGACGCCTGCGACGAGGGCGAGACGGTCATCAAGTTCAGCCACGTCGTCGCCAACACCGGCCACCCGAAGGGCGAGATGTCGGTGGCCCTCGCCGACCGCATCAACGAGGAGATGGACGGCAAGGCCTGCATGCAGGTGTTCCCGAACTCGCAGCTCTACGACGACGACAAGGTGATGGAGGCGCTCCTGCTCGGCGACGTCCAGCTCGCCGCGCCGTCGCTGTCGAAGTTCGGCGCCTACACGCGCAAGCTCGGCCTGTTCGACCTGCCGTTCCTGTTCCCAGACCTCGCGTCGGTGGACCGCTTCGTGGTGTCGGAGGAAGGCAAGAGCCTCCTCACATCCATGACGGACTACGGCTACGTCGGCCTCGGCTACATCAACAACGGGATGAAGCACTTCTCCGCCGACAAGCCCCTCCTCGTGCCGGCGGACGCGGCGGGCCTCAAGTTTCGTGTGCAGACCTCCGACATCGCCCAGGAGATGATCGAGGCGCTCGACGCCAACGCCCAGAAGCTCGCGTTCAACGAGGTCTACGGCGCGCTGCAGACCGGCGTCGTCGACGGCCAGGAGAACACCTACACCAACATCTACACGATGAAGTTCTTCGAGGTGCAGGACGGCATCACGGAGACGAACCACCAGGTTCTCACCTACCTTGCAGTGACGACCCAGGAGTTCCTCGATAGCCTCGACGACGAAACGCGCGAGCAGTTCCTCACGATCTTCGACGAGGTGTCGAGCGAGTACAACGAGAAGTCCGCGCAGCTGAACGAGGAGGCCAAGCAGGCCATCGTCGACGCTGGCGGCGAGGTGCGTACGCTGACGCCCGAGCAGCGGCAGGCCTGGGTCGATGCCATGCGGCCGGTGTGGGGCCAGTTCGAGGAGGAGATCGGCCAAGACCTCATCGACGCCGCCGTGGCAGCCGGCGAGGCAAGCTCCTAACGAGTCCGCGCGGCCGGCCCCGGATCTGGGCCGGCCGCGTCCCTCCCACGCGGCGGGACCCGCGATGACCGACATCCTCGTCAACTTCCCCCTCCTGACGCTGACCGCGTTCGTCGGCACCTACTTCATCCTCGACCGCCTGGCGCCGCGCGCGATGGCGGTGCTCGAGGAGTCGCTCATCGCGATCATCCTCGCGCTCATGGTCCTCCTCGCCTTCGTGCAGGTTGTGCTGCGCTACGGCTTCAACTCCGGCATCGTCGGTTCGCTGGAGCTCAATCGCATCCTGTTCGCCTGGCTCATCCTGTTCGGCATGAGCTACGGACTGAAGGTGAGCGCGCATCTCGGCATCGACTCGGTGATCCGGCTCCTCCCGCGGCCGCTGTTCCGTGCGTTCGCGGTGTTCGGCGCGGCGGCGGTGATCCTCTACGCCGTCCTGCTCATCCACGGCACGTGGCTGACCGCCTTCGGCGCGACCACCAAGGGCGGCGGAGCGGTGGACTACTGGGTGCGCTTCTTCCGCCTGCCCATCGGGCTCGACGACCTGCTCTACCCCGAGTGGATGCGCGAGTTCGCCGGGCAGGACCGCGTCCACCGGTGGGTCGCCTACATCATCCTACCCGTCGGGCTCGGGCTCCTCGCCATGCGCGCGCTGCAGGCGCTGGTGGAGATCTGGCAGGGCCAGCGCGAGCTCGTCATCGCGAGCCATGAGGCGGAGGAGCTCGTCAACGAGAACCGCAACATCCTGAGGGACTGATGGAAGCCGGCATCCTCTTCGCGCTCGTCTTCTTCCTCCTCCTGGCGGGCGTTCCGGTGGCGGTGTCGCTCGGGCTCTCCTCGATCCTCATCATCGCGTTCTTCTCGCAGGACACGATCTCCTCCGTCGCGCAGCAGCTGTTCACCGCGTCGCAGAACTACACGCTCCTCGCGATCCCGTACTTCATCCTCGCCTCCGCGTTCATGTCGACTGGCGGCGTGGCGCAGCGCATCATCCGCTTCGCCATCGCCACCGTCGGCTCGTTCCGCGGCGGGCTCGCCATGGCCTCGGTGCTCGCGTGCATGCTGTTCGCGGCGCTTTCGGGGTCCTCGCCGGCGACGGTTGTGGCGATCGGCACCATCGCCATCGCCGGCATGCGCCAGGTGGGCTACTCGCGCGACTTCGCGGCGGGCGTCATCGCCAACGCCGGCACGCTCGGCATCCTGATCCCGCCCTCCATCGTGATGGTGGTCTATGCCGCCGCGACCGATGTGTCGGTGGGCCGCATGTTCCTCGCCGGCGTCATCCCCGGCATCCTCGCCGGGCTGATGCTGATGGGGGCGATCTTCGTGATGGCCCGCCTCCGCGGGTTGCCCAAGGGCGAGTGGGCGGGCTGGGGCGAGCTCCTGAGCTCCGGCAAGGACGCTGCGTGGGGGCTGTTCCTCGTCATCATCATCCTCGGCGGCATCTATGGCGGCATCTTCACGCCGACCGAGGCGGCCGCCGTCGCCGCGGTCTACGCCTTCGTCATCGCGCTGTTCGTCTACCGCGACATGGGCCCGCTGAAGGGTCGCCGCTTCCTGCCGGACGGGGTCAGCGACGTCGGGCGCGCCGGGTTCTTCGCGTGGGTGTACGGGCTCGCGCTGTGCATCATCGTGCTCATCATCGGCTACTTCGCCCGCGGCGAGGGCGAGCTCGGCGAGCGCGCCGTGCTCGGCGCGGTGCTCGGCGCGGTGGCCGCGCTCGTCTACATGGCGATCAAGGTCGGCCCGGTCCGCATTCCGGTCGCGCTCGTCGCGGGGCTCGCGATCCTCGGCCGCAACGTCGTGCAGTCCGCGGTGTTCGCGCCGCTCACCGTCGTCCACCCGGACACGCGCAAGGTCATGATCGACGCCGCGCGCACCACGATCATGCTGATGTTCATCATCGTGAACGCGCTGATCTTCGCCCACGTCCTGACGTCCGAGCGCATTCCCCAGGCGATCACCGGCGTCATGCTCGACGCGGGCTTCAACTGGTTCACCTTCCTCATCGCGGTGAACGTGATCCTCCTCATCGGCGGACAGTTCATGGAGCCGTCCGGCCTCCTCCTCATCGTCGCGCCGGTGGTGTTCCCCATCGCCGTGCAGCTCGGCGTCGACCCGATCCACCTCGGCATCATCATGGTGGTCAACATGGAGATCGGCATGATCACGCCGCCGATCGGGCTCAACCTCTTCGTCACGTCGGGGATCACCGGGATGAGCCTCGTCCAGGTGGTGTGGGCGGCGCTGCCGTTCGTCGCCGTGCTCTTCGTCTTCCTCATCCTCGTCACGTACGTGCCGATCCTGTCGACCTTCCTGCCGACGGCGCTGATGGGGCCGGAGATCGTCACCCGCTGAGCTGGCCTCCGGCAACGAAAAAAGCCGGGGCACTTGCCCCGGCTTCCTGGTCTTTGCAGCGTTGAGCGGCCTTATTGGACGATCATCGTCTCCGGCAGCTCGTCGTAGTCCGCCTCGTTGTACTCCTCCATGTCCTCGATCTCATCGGCGGACATCGGGGTGTTGAGCACGACCTGCTCGGAGGTGATCTCGAAGTCGTCGTAGGGGAAGGCGATCTCCCTGTCGCCGATCCCGAGCACGCCGCCCACGGACAGGATCACCACCGGGGTGTTCTGCTGACGGTCGAGCAGGACGGTGTCGATCTCGCCGATCTCCTCGCCGGCAGAGTTGAACACCTCGACGCCCGACAGCTCGCCCATGTTGATCTGGTACGCGCCGGTCGCCGCCGTCTCCACCTCGACCTGCTGGGTCTCGGCCACGGCGACCTCGGTCTCGGTCTCGGTCTCAGCAGTGGCCTCCGTGGTGCGCTGCACCGCGACGTCCGGGCTCGCCTGCTCGACCGCGACCTGTGGCTGCTCCTGCTCGACCTGGACGTCGAGCTCGGGCTGCTGCACATCGACCTCGGGCGTCGGGGTCTGCACCGCGACCTCGGGCTGCTGCGTCTCCACCTCGACGGCGGGCTGGCCGGCCGTCACGTCGACCTGCGGCTCAGGCTGCTCCACCTGGACCGTCGGCTCGGGCTGCTCAACTGCAACCGTCGGCTCGGGCTGCTCAACCTGGACCGTCGGCTCCGCCTGCTGCACCGCGACCTGCGGCTCAGGCGTCGTCACGTCGACCTGGGGCTGCTGCGTCTCGACCTGGACCGTTGGCTCGGGCTGCTGGACGGTCACGTCCGGCGCCGGCTGGTCGACGGTCACATCGGCGGCCGGCTGCGTCACCGTGATGGTGCCTTGCGGAGCGGCGTCGGCCTGCTGGGCAGAACCCTGCATCTCCTCGATCTCGGCGTAGATGAGAAGGCCGTCAGCGTCGACGTCAGCCTCCGTGTACGCCGCATCGTATGACTGCATCTGCTCGTCCGAGAGATCGATGTCGTTCTCGGTCAGGCACTCGCGATACTCCTCCTGCGTGAGCCCGGAGTCGTTGTCGAGGTCGAGGCCCAAGAACTCCTCGTTCGTCATCTCGTTGAGCGCGCACTCACCGAACTCGGACATGTCGGTCTGCGCGAGCGCCGGCGCACCGGCCGCCATCACCGCGGCGAGCGCGGTGCCCAACATCCACTTGGCTGTCATCGAAGGCTCCTCAATTGAATGTTTGATGCGCGCGGTGTGGTCCACCGCGTTCTCGTTGGTAAATTGCGGCGTGTGACAACACGTTCCGCAAAAAGTCGTTGCCGACCGTTCCTACGGCGAGACGACAGGCATGCGCCCGCCCACAAACGAACGCCGCCCGCACGGTCGGCGCGGACGGGGCCGTCAGCCCTCGCGGGTGACGTGGGCCTACTCGATCATCTCGGCAGGCAACTCGACATAGTTGTCCTCGTCGTACTCGGGGCGGTTCTCGAGCGCGGCCTCGTCCGCCGCCGTCAGGAGGATCGCCTCCTCGCCGTCGAAGTCGATGTCGGTGTAGGGGAAGACGAGCTCCGTCTCGCCGAGGCCGAGCACACCGCCCACGGAGATGACGACGACCGCCTGGCGCGTGTCGCGATCCATGAGGACGTCCTCCACGTCGCCTACGGCGTCGCCGTCCGCGTTGCGCACGGTGACACCGATCAACTGGTCGCGGGGGATGCGGTCCCCCTCGGTGCGCGCCGCTGCGGGGCGATCGGCCACGGCGACCTGCGCAGCGTCGGGCTGCACCGTCGCGGTGCGTTCGACTTCGACCTGCGGCTGCGCCTGCTCGACCTGGACGGTGGGCTGCTCCTGCTCGACCTGCACGTCGAACGTCGGCTGCGTGACCTGCACCTCGGGTTCCGGCGTCGCGACCGCGACCTCGGGCGCCATCGGCTGGACGGCCACCAGCGGCTGCCCCACGCGGACCTCGACGGTGGGCTCGGGGACGGTCAACTCGAACTGCGCCTCGGGCTGGGCGATGGCGACGGTGGGTTCGGGCTGCTCGACGCTGACCTCGGGATCGCGCAGCTCCACCCGCACCTGCGGCTCCACCGGCCTCACGGTGACCTCCGGCTCCTGCTGGGTCACGGTGACGATCGGGTCGTACTGGCGCACGACGATGCGTGGCGCGGGCTGCGTCACCGTCACCGTCGGCGCCGGCTCGAACACGCGCACGGTGGCAGCCGGCTGCCGCACGATGATGACGGTGCGCTCGCCATCGACCTCGCTCGCCGCAGCGGCCTCGCGCTCGGCCGGCTCGGTGGCCGTCTGGGCGAGCACGGGGGAGGCGGCGACGAGCGCGACGAGCGCTGTGGCGGTCATAAACTTCATGGGATGGGGGCTCCTCGTGGTCGGTGTTGAACTGTCGCAACGCGCACGACCGGCATGGGACGGTCGCGGCGGCGGCAGCATGGCGGTCACACGCGAAGGCCGGAGCGCTGGGCCCCGGCCTTCGATCGTCATGCGGTCATGGACGCCCCGTCAGCGCACGATGCGGTCGTCGGGGACCACCGTGTAGAGCGCCTCGTCGTAGTCCTCGCGCTCCTCGAGGGTGTCCTCGGTGAGGTTCGTGTCGATGATGACGCGGTCACCGTCCATCGAGATGGCGCTGTAGGGGAACACGATCTCGCTGTCGCCGATCAGGCCAAGGAAGCCACCGGCCGACACGACCGCGTAGATCTCGCCCGTCTCGCGGTGCATCACGAACTCAGCGATGTCGCCGAACTCCTCACCCGCGTTGTTGTAGACCGCCTCGCCCTCGAGGTCCTGGAACGGGATGCCGCCCGCAACCTCGGTCTGGGTCGGCGCGACGGCAACCTCGGTGTCGCGCTGGGTCTGTCACAGCGACGTCGGTCTCGGCCTCCCGCTCGGTCATACGCCTCGGGCTCGGCCTCGGTCACCTTCTCGATGATCACCTCGGGCTCGGCCTGCTCGATGACGACCTCGGGCTCCTCGGACTGGACCTCGACGTTCGCCTCGGCGGTCTCGACGTTCACCTCGGGCTCGGGCTGCTGGACGCGGACCTCGGGCTGGCGCTGCTCGACCTGAACCTGCGGCTGAGCCTGGCGCACCTCGACCTCGGGCGCCGGCGCGTCGATGGCGACCTGCGGCTGGGGCTGCTGCACCGCGACCTGTGCCTCGGGCTGCTCGACCTGGACGGTCGGCTCCGGCTGCTGCACCTGAACCTGCGGCTCAGGCTGCCGCACCTCGACCTGCGGCTGCTGCTGCGTGACCGCGACCTCGGGCTCGGGCTGCGCCACGCGAACCGTCGGATCGGCCTGATCGACGCGGACGGTCGGCGCCGGCTGCTGCACGTTCACGTCAGGCGTGGCCTGCTGGACCTCCACCTGCGCGGCGGTCGCCGCACCGGTCGCCGTGCCAGCCTGCTGCTGCCCACCCTGCGCCTGGCCGGCGGGGATGGTCATCACCTGCTCGAGCTCCGCCACCACGACGATGGCGTCGGCGTTGGCATCGATCGTGTCGAAGTCTACGAGGAGGCTCTCGCGCTCCTGCTCTTGAACGCCCTGCTCGTCGAGGTAGGCTTCATACTCCTCACGGGTGATGGAGCCGTCGCCGTCCGTATCGATCTCGCCGACCCTCGCCTGAAGCTCCGTCTCGTCGGCGAACCTCAGGCTGCCGGCCTCCTGCTGCGCCAATGCCGGTGTTGCGGCCAGAACGGCGACCAGCGCAGTCCCAGTCAACCAGTTGCGGTGCATGCTCACTCTCCTTGTCGGGTATGCTTGTGAGGCCGAGCGGCCCTTGGCTCGATAACGAGAGGGCGCGGCATACTGTTCCGGCGTGCGGGCACGACGGGTGGCGAAAGATTGACAAAGCGCGACCCAGCGGCTTGCGTGCCGCCGACCGGCGCGGTGCGCGACCCGGCCGAGGCCATCGGCGCAAGGCGAGCCGCCTCTCCGCACCTTGGAGACGGCGGGGCAGCCACCCCGCGCAGCGTCGAGACGGGGCACCTGCCCTGCAACTAGAGATGGGGCCTCCGCCCCACGCAACGAGGGAACTGAAATGACCGCACGCATCCTCGCGCTCGCCATCGCGGCCGCGCTGTCGGCCCCGACGGGCACGGCGCTCGCGCAGGACACCTTCATGACGATCGGCACCGGCGGGGTCACCGGCGTCTACTACCCGACCGGCGGTGCGATCTGCCGCCTCGTCAACCGCGGCCGGCGCGACCACGGCATCCGCTGCTCGGCCGAGGCGACCGGCGGCTCGGTCTACAACATCAACACGCTGCGCGCCGGCGAGCTCGACTTCGGCGTCGCCCAGTCCGACTGGCAGTACCACGCCTTCCACGGCACCTCGCAGTTCGAGGAGACCGGCCCGTTCGAGGGGCTGCGCGCCGTTTTCGCGGTGCATGCCGAGCCGTTCACCATCGTCGTGCGCGGCGACAGCGACATCGACAGCTTCGAGGACATCAAGGGCAAGCGCGTCAACGTCGGCAACCCCGGCTCCGGCCAGCGGGCGACGATGGAGATCGTGATGGACGCCTACGGCATCACCATGGACGACCTCGCCCTCGCGACGGAGCTGAAGGGCGCCGAGATGGCCCAGGCCCTATGCGACGGCAACATCGACGTCATGATGTACGTCGTCGGCCACCCCGCCGCCGCGATCCAGGAGGCGGCGAACTCGTGCGACGTCAAGCTGGTCGACGTGACCGGCGAGCCCATCCAAAAGCTGATCGAGGAGAACCCGTACTATCGCGCGGCGACGATCCCCGGTGGCATGTACAAGGGCAACGAGGAGGACACCGAGACCTTCGGTGTTGGCGCCACCTTCGTCTCCTCGACCGACGTGCCAGAGGAGGTCGTGTACCAGACCGTGAAGGCCGTGTTCGACAACTTCGACCAGTTCAAGCAGCTCCACCCCGCGTTCGCAAACCTCACCGAGGAGGAGATGATCTCCGACTCGCTGTCGGCCCCGGTGCACGCCGGCGCAGAGCGGTACTACAAGGAGCGCGGCTGGATGTAAGCCACGCGGAGCCGGCGCCGAGACGCGCCGGCTCCTGCGATCACGTGAGCTGCCGTGGGCCCTGCGGTGGGACGCCGAACACGTTGATCGTCATGGAGATGAGGCAGTAGTAGCCAAGGATGCCGACAAGGTCGACGAGCGCGGGCTCCCCAAGCACGCGCCGGGCGTCCTCGTAGACCTCGTCGGAGATGTGCCCACGGCCCTCCTGCGCGGCCCTCGCGAAGGCGGCGACCACGCGCTCGTCCTCCCCGGAGAACGGCGGCTCGGCATCGGTGCGGATCGCCTCGATCACCTCGCTCGACAGCCCGCCCTCGAGGGCGATGGGCGCGTGCGCCTGCCACTCGAACTCCGACGACCACACCTTGGCGGTGACGAGGATGGCAAGCTCCGACAGGCGCCGCGGCAGCAACGTCTCGAAGCGGCAATACTGGCCGAGCGCCTGGGCGTTCGCGGCGAACTCGGGCTTGTGCAGCCAGACCGCCAGGGGTCCGATGACCGCGCCGCGCGGGCCCTTGGTGATCGTGTCCGCGACGGACCGCTGCGGCGGCGTCAGGTCGGCGGGGTCGGGCGGGGGCAGTCGTTCCATGGCGGGCTCTCCGGTCGCGGCTCGAGCGGGCAGGCTGACACGGGTTCGCCCGAGTAGCGAGGGCCCGTCGGCCCGCGCGTCTTCGGACACGGCGGTCGCGACCGTCCCTCGCCGCGATGAGCGCACCCGTCCTCACCGCGGGATCGCCGCACATCGTCCGTCACGCTCGCCGGCCCGATCGTCCCCGCCCGTCGAGGTTCGCGGCATGGGCCTTGATTGTGCAGTCACCATCTCGCGCTGCGACCGCAGCGCAGTTCACTCCGTCCGAGCGAGCTGCTAGCATGGGAACCGGAGTCATGCTGCATGTTGACGGTTCGGCGGCGACGATCCGGGGACGACGCGGACGCCGCATGCGGCCCCGGTCGCCGATCGCCGACGGGCCGGGCGACTTGCTCGATCGAGCGCGTCGGTTTGGCGATGTTCGGGACCTCGGAGCAGCGGGACCCGCGGACGGGCTCGGAAGCCGGCGTCCTTCGCGGAGCGCCGCGGGCCCGCCGCCGCGGCCGGGCACCGGGAGGGAGCAGCATGGTGACGAGGGAGCATCGTTGTTGGACGTGCGGGTGCGCATCCTCCACGCGCCTGCGCTGCTCGGCCTCCTCGCAACGCTCGTCCTTGCAGCCTCGATGCTTGCTGCCCCCTCGCGTGCGCAGACGCCCTACACCGACGAGGAGCTCGTCGACGGCTTCCTCTTCACCGTGTTCGGGGCTGAGGTGGGCGACGCGCCCGGGGACGTCGAGGCGGCCAATGTCGTCAAGAAGTTCGTCGGACCAGTGAGCTACCACATCCTCGGCGTGACCGAGGGGCCTTGGGCGACGACGGTACGCGCGTTCCTGGCCTCGCTCACCGCGTCGATCGAGGGGCTCACGCTGGCCGAGGCGCCGACGCCGGGCGCCGCGGAGGTCGTCGTCCACCTCGTCGAGCGCGTGGATTACGTCGCGACGATCCGCGAGCGGGTATGGGCGGGCGTCGACACGCACTTCCTCGAGGACAACGCGTGCTCGGCGGTGATCGCGGCGCGTCGCACCGGCATCGAGCGGGCGTTCATCTTCCTCGTCGTCGACGAGGGGTTCGTTCCGTTCGCCCACTGCATGGTGGAGGAGATCGCCCAGAGCCTCGGGCCTGCGAACGATTCGGACGCGTTGCCGGCCTCCATCTTCAACGACGCCTCGTCGGTCAACGTGTTCGGCGTCTTCGACTGGTTCATCCTCACCATGCTTTATGATGCGAGGATCGAGCCGGGGATGAGCGCGGGAGAGGTCGAGCCGCTACTGCCTGCCGTCATCGCCACGGCTCGCACGAGGCTGCCGGAGGTGATGGCCGCACGCCCCGCGCTCCCCACCCACGATTCGCTCGTCAGCGCGCCGTGATCGTCAAGCTGTGCTCCACGGGGCGCGCCGGTCAGCCCGAAGCAGGAAACCTGTGTTAATGTCACTTTGCGAGGGGATGCGCTGGACGTGCGCGCGCGAGCTGGGGGATGGGATGTCGGACGTGTGGACGTGGATGGGGCGGCCCGGCCGGTCCCTTGCGCTCGCGGTGGCGCTCGCTGCAAGCTCGGTCGGCGCTGCGAACGCCGACACCGAGCGGGCCCGCTGGATCAACTCCCTGCGCGAGCACAGCGCCGCGTCGGACGCTCGTCCCGCGACGACTTCCGCGATCGACCCGAGGGACGTTGCGGCGTCGACCCCGCCCGCGCCGCGCTACCGCACGATGTCGAACGGGCTCGTCGTGCCGGCGTCACCCTCGTCGGTGGCGGTCGACCGCCCCGGGCTGCGTCGGACGGCGCTCGCGACACCCCAGTCCACGCAGCCGATCGTGCCGCGGATGGACCCACGGTTCCTCCCGGCGGACGTCGGGTTCGCCGGCCATGCGCCGGGGACCATCGTGATCGACACCGTGGCGAAGTACCTCTACCACGTGCAGCCGGGTGGCACCGCGCGGCGCTACGGGGTCGGGGTCGGTCGGCCTGGCTTCCAGTGGGCGGGCACGCACCGCGTGTCCATGAAGCGCGAGTGGCCGGGCTGGACGCCGCCCGCCGCCATGCGCCGCCGCCAGCCCGAGCTTCCGGCGTACATGCCAGGCGGGCCGGACAACCCGCTCGGCGCGCGATCGCTCTACCTCGGCTCGACGCTCTACCGCATCCATGGGTCCAACGCGCCGTGGACCATCGGGACGGAGGTGTCGTCCGGCTGCATCCGCATGCGCAACGAGGACGTCATCGAGCTTTACGCCCGCGTCGCCATCGGGACCCGCGTCGTCGTGCTACGCTGAGCGATCGCCGCCGCGGCGTCGTTCTGGCACAAGGCCTGCGTACGTTGTGAAGGGGTTGGGCGCCCACCACACATAATTCGCGACAGGTCGTCGCAGGCGGCCGCCTCATTGGTAAGGTCCGATGCGAGTCAACCCGCGGGTGCTTTCCCACAGCCTGGCGCTCGACGGGCTGCCCGACGACGTTGCCGAGGAGCTGGCCCGAGTCGCTCACGCGCGGCCGATCAAGGCCGGACAAGCCGTGTTCGAGGCGGGCGATCCGGGCGACGGCTTCTACGCCCTGATCGAGGGCTCGCTCCACGTGGTGCTTCGTGGCGAGGACGGTGAGCAGGTGCTGGCGATCCTGTCGCCCAACGCGGTCTTCGGCGAGATGAGCCTGTTCGACGGCGAGCCGCGCTCTGCCACCGTCGTCGCCGTCAGGCCCTCCCGTGTCGCGTTCTTCGAGAGGTCCGCGGTCTACCGCTTCGCCGATGACCACCCGGCGGTCTATCGCCACATGCTGGGCATCGTCGGCCGGCGCCTGCGGGCGTCGAACGCCTCGCTCGCGGCGCGCTCGCTGCTGCCGCTGCCTGGACGGATCGCGCAGACGGTGCTTGGCCTCGCCGATAGCTTCGGCAAGGACGTCGGACAGGGGCGCACGCTGGTGCATCACAAGATCAGTCAGGAGGATCTTGCCAAGGTCGTCGGCGCGGCGCGCGAGAACGTCAGCCGCGTGCTCAACGACTGGAAGCGCGCGGGCTACATCAGCCGGATCTCCGGGTACTACTGCATCGAGAACATGCAGGCCCTGCGTGCCCTCGCCACGATCTGAGGGGCTCAGGCCTGGCGCCGCCGACGATCGGCCCAGCGCGTCCTCGCTAAACGAGGTGGAAGGCGTCCGCGATCACGGTGCGCCAAACGGCCGTTGGGGACGTCCGCAGGCCGCTCGACCGCGCTCGACGGAGATTCGCTCGTCCGCCTCGCGCCCGAGGTGCGGCACTGGGGATAGCGGCACGCAGCAGGGCGGCGCATCGCCGGCGCGCCGCCCTGCTGGGGGGCCCTGAAGTCAGCGGAAAGTCGCCGCTGCACCGGCACGGCCGGTCTGCCGGGCGGCCCCTCGTAGCGGACGCCTGCATCACGGACGGCGACTTCGGCGAGTGACACAGGGCGACAGGGCCGACGAGCGTGAGGCTCGCGTGCGGCGCGCCGCGAAGCGTGCCTTCAGCACAGGACCTAGCGCGCTACCGCATTCTGGGTCTCCTCAGACCCAGGTGAGATGATCTAGTTTCTTGATTAAGAGCGTCTTCTTGGGGTTAGGTTGTTCCACCTAACTCCAAACCGCGCTAGCCTCCCGCAAGCCCACTCGCCGCCTGCTGGTTCAGCCGTACCGACCACCTCCGCAGGATCGACATCCGCCAGGCTGCCAGCCCGACAATGCCATCGCGGCACGCAAGCGTTCACTCCTGCGGCGGGTGGGGTCGCATCCCAGCCAACCTCGCCCCGCTCGAAGGGCACGGCGCGGCAGGTCCAGCACCGCGCCTCCGGTCAGGGCTCGTTGCGGGCTCGGGCGGCGAGGGCCTCGAGCGTGGTGACCGGCGCCGTGGGCCGTCGGTCCAGCCCCTTCGCCTCGACGACGAGCAGGCGCTGCAGCACCTCGATGCGGTCCGCCTCGCGAGGCGGCTTGTCCCACCTCAGCCGAGACACGCGGGGGAAGCGCATGGCGACGCCGGACTTGTGCCGGGTGGAGCGGTTCAGGCCCTCGAACGCGATCTCGAGGACCAAGCCCCGATCGGGCTCGTGCACGACCTCGCGCACGGGACCGTAGCGGCTCACGGTGTTGTTGCGCACGAACTTGTCGATCTGCTTCAGCTCCTCGTCGGTAAAGCCGAAGTACGCCTTGCCCACCGGGACCAGCGCCTCGCCGTCCTCGCCCTCCATCCAGACGCCGAACGTGTAGTCCGAGTAGAACGACGAGCGCTTGCCGGACCCCCGCTGCGCGTACATCAGGACGGCGTCGACGATGTGCGGGTCGCGCTTCCACTTGAACCACGGCCCCTTCGGGCGACCGGGAACGTAGGCGCTGTCGCCACGCTTCAGCATGACGCCCTCGACGGCGGCGGCGTCCTCGCCGGCGCCGGCGGACGCAGGGTCGGCGCGCCCGTCCGCCACGTCCTGCCACGAGGCGAACTCGAGCTGCGCGGAAAGGTCGAACATCGGTCCGAGCCGGCTCGCGAACGCCTCTAGCCGACGGCGGCGCTCGTCGTAGGACAAGGCCCGTAGGTCCTCCGTGCCGTCCGACAGGATGTCGTAGAGCCGCACGAGCGGCGGGAACTCGCGCAGCATCTTGGCGCTCACCGCCTTGCGGTTCAGCCGCTGCTGCAGGACGTTGAACGTCTGCACCCGGCCGTTGCGAGCGATCAGGAGCTCGCCATCGAGCGCGCCCTCGAAGTCCACCGCCGCGACGACGTCCGGGAACGCGCCGGAGATGTCCTCCCCGGAACGTGAGTACAGCCGCACGACGCGCCGTCCCGCCTGGTCGCACCCGGCGGCGATCTGCACGCGGATGCCGTCCCACTTCCACTCGGCGCGGAACGCCGCCGGTTCCTGGGTGCGCGTCAGCTCGTCGAGGTCCGTGGGGTTCGCGAGCATCGGCGGTCTGAACGGTGCGGGATCGACGCTGGAGGGCGCCGGGCCGCGGCCCTCGAGCCACCGGAAGAGCGGCTCGTAGGGCGCGGCGAGGCCGTGCCAGACCTCCTCGACCGCGTTGACCTCCACGGGACCGAGCCGCGCGACGGCCGTCTTCGCCAGGCGCGCGTTGACGCCGACGCGCAGCGCCCCGGTGATGAGTTTCAAGAGCGCCCAGCGACCCTTCTCGTCGAGGTGGTCCAGCCAGTCTGCAAGCTGAGCGGCGAGCCCCGCCTTGCCGCCGGTCTGAAGCGTGGTGACGACCTGCGACAGCTGCGGGCTCGATGGCGGGTCGTTGTGCCCGATGAGCCCACCCGTGGGATCGGGCGGCCGGCGCGGCCACATCAGGGCGACGGTCTCCGACAGGTCGCCCACGTAGTCCCGCGACAGGGCGAACAGCACGGGGTCGGTGCGCTCGGCAACGAGCGCGCGGATGAGGCCGGGCTTGGCGTTCTGGAACGACAGCTCGTCGGTGAGCGCGGCGAGGGCGTAGCCGCGCTCGGGGTCGGGCGCAGCGCGGAAGTAGGCCTCCATCAGCGCGAGCTTGCCGTTGCGCCGCGGCTCATAGGTCAACCGGTCGAGGAGGTGGGCGAACGCCTGCATGGGGCGTGAGGTAGGTGCGCCGGCGCGCGAAGGCGAACCCTCGCTCCAGGGGCCCAGGTGCCCCGTGCACTCGAGACGAAGGCTGGCAGGTAGCGTCTGCGCCGGGTGCGCCCGCGTCACGCGTGAGCTGATGTGCGCCTCGTCCGCCGACGACGATCGCTGAAGTCGACCCTACCGGACGGGGACGGGCTCCTGCGGCGAAGGCGGCTCGACCTTTGCGGGGGGCGGGAAGTCCGTGGCCTCCGTCGCGGGCGAGCTGGGTTGCCCGGCTACCGGCGCGCCTCCGGCTGAGGGGGCCCGAGCCCCCGTCCGCTCAACCGGAGCGTCGACCTCCGGGGAACCGACGGCTTCGAACGCGGCAGACGGGTCGGTAGGGGTGGCTCGCGCCGCTCGAAGTGCGTCGATCTCATCGATCAGCTCGTCGCGCTGCGCGCGCCACAGCTCGGCGCTGCGCTCAAGCTCTGCGACCTCGTTCACCAGGGTCGCCTTGCGGCCGCCGAACTCGCCCTCGAGGTTGTGCAACTGGCGCCGGAGGTCGGACAGCTCGGCGCCGGAGCGTGCGAGCTTGAGCTCCACCTCCTCGCGCTCTGCCTCGGCCTCGGCGACGGCCGCCGCTTGCGCCTCGCGCTCGGCCGTCAGCGCGGCCGTGGCGGCGGTGAGCTCGTCGCGCGCCGCGGCCATCTGATCCAACGCGGCGGCGATCGCGACGCGCTCCCCGGTGAGCGTCGCGACCTCCGCCTGAAGAGTCCCACGGACCTCCTCGACCTCCGCGAGGGACGCCTCTGCGGCGGCGACGGCCGTCCGCATCGCGGCGAGCCTCTCCCCGGAGGCCGCGCCCTCCGCGCGCCGCGCCTCGATCTCGTCGAGGGCGGACTGCCGTGCTTCGCCAAGGCTTCCCAGCTCGTCGCGCAGCGCGGCCACACTCTCGCCGAGGGAGCTTTCGCTGGAGCGGAGCTCGCGCAGCGCTGCCGTCGCCTGCTCCTGCGCGGCGCCGGCAGCGGCGGCCTGCTCCTGGCGCTCGGCGAGCGCACGCTCGACCTCGCTGCGCAACGCGTCGCGCTCAGCCTGTGCCTCCTCGAGGGCCGCGCGTGCCGCCTCGAGCTCGGCCCGGGCGGCGTCGCGCGCGCGGAGCAGCTCGTCGCGCTCGTCCCTCGCGTTGCGGACGGCGACCCCGAGGTCACGCAGCGCGGCTCGGCCCTCCTCGAGCTCGGCCTGCAGCCGGCTCAGCCCCTCGCCGGCCTCCTGCGCCTCGGTCAGCGCGGCGTCCCGATCGGCCTCGGCTGCGGTCACCTCACCGGCTAGCGCCTCCCGTTCGGCGGCAAGCTGATCCGTCTCGGCCACGAGCTGCGTCCGACGCTGCTCGGCGACCTCCGCCTCGCTTGCTGCCGCATCGCGCCGTCCGGTCGCCTCGACGGTCGCAGCCTCGGCCTCGGTCAGCCCCCGACGCAGGTCGCCGAGCGCGGCCGACGCGGCGTCGCGCTCGCTGATCGTCCGGTCGAACGTCCCGCGCGTCTCCTCGAGCGCGCGCTCCGCCTCGGCGACCTCGTCGCGCGTCCTGCCGAGCGTCGCGCGAAGGTCCGCAAGGCCCGCCTCGCCGTCCTCGCGGCGAGCCTCGAGCGCGGCCACCGCGTCGCGCAGGGCAATCCCTTCCGTCTGCAGCGCCGTCACTACGGACTGGACCTCGTTGTGCGCCTGCTCGACGCGTGCGAGCTCGGCCTGCGCCATGGCGACCTCGCCGGCGAGCCGGTCGCGCTCGGCGGCGAGCGCGGCGATCTCCTGTTCCCGAGCGTCGCGGTCCTCCTCCGCCTCGGCGACCGCCTCTGTGAGGGTCGCCCGCCGGCCTTGGAGGTCGTCCACCTCGACGGACAGGGCCTCGCGGCGTTCGCGGGCCGTCTCGAGCTGGGCGGCGACGTCGTCGCGCTGCGCGGCCGCGTCGGCGACCTGCGCCTTGAGGCCCTGGCGTCGGTCCGTCAAGTCGCCGAGCTCGGACGCCAGCGCTTGCTGCTGGCGCGTCGCGGCATCGATCTCGGCGGCGACCGTCTCGCGCCGGCTCGAAAGCTCGTCGACCGCAGCTTGGAGGGTTTCACGCTGGTGGGCCATCTCCTCGACCTCGGCCGACAGCGCCTCGCGTTCGCTGGAGAGCCGTTGCACCTCGGCGCCGAGGGTGCGGCGCTGCCCGGCGAGGACTTCGGTCTCGGCCGCAAGCGCGTCGCGCCGGCCCGAAAGGTTGGCGATGTGGGTGTCGAGGCCGCCGGCCTCGGCGCGTCGCCCGTCGAGCGCGCGGGTGGCCTCTGCGACCTCGGCTGCGATGGCGTCCCGCCGGCTCGCCAGTTGGTCGAGCTCGGCAGCGAGGCGGTCGCGCTCGGCGGCGAGGTCGCCGAGGGACGTACGCAGCGTCGCGCCCTCGCGCTCCAGCATCGTCACGCGACGCTCCGCCTCGTCCACCGCAGCGCGCGATGCGTCCCGCTCCTGCGCCGCGGCGGCCGCCGCCTCACGCACGGCGGCGAGGTCGGCGCGGGTCGACGCGAGCTCGGCCTCGACCGCCTCGACCTCGCTCCGCGCACTCGCCGTCGTCCGTTCGAGCGCCGCGAGCTCGTCGCTCGCGCTGGCGATGGCGGCGCCGATCTCCTCGCGTCGCGCTGTTCGATCGGCGAGCTCGGCATCGGTGCTGGCGATCTGGCTGGACAACTCCGCCTCGCGGCGCGTCAGCGCGTCGACGGTGCTCGCGAGGGTGTCCCGCTCCGCCCGCGCGTCCGCGAGCGTCAGGCGGACCTCCTCGAGTGCCCCACCCTCCGCGCGAAGCGCATCGAGGTCCGCCGTCAGCCGCGACCTGTCCGCCTCACCGCTCGCCAGCGCCGCGGCGAGCTGCGTCCCGCGCTCCTCGCTCTCAAGGTAGAAGTAGACCGCCGCGCCAAGGCTCGCGATGGTGACGAGGATGAGGACGACGACGGCTGGGCTGCGTGCGGTCATGTCGCGACAGTCTCCGATGACGATCGACGGCCGCGTTATGGGCACGCCGACTCGACCATGTCGACCGGGACGACCCCGCTGCCCCCTTACATTTGAACGGCGCCGACCGGCCGCGGCGCGTCCCAGCGCATTTCATCGCCGTGTCACCGTTCCGACGTCGCCCTGTCGCCTTCGACGTCTACCGGACCGCCTGACAACCCATTGAAGCTCCGGGGAGCCCGCGGTGAACCCTTACTCCGACCTCGGCCGGCTGATCGAGCTGATCCAGACCTCCAACCTGGAGGTCCGCCCGCTCGAGCTCGGCACCTTCGAGGCGGACAGCTTCGTGCTGTCGCGCAACGAGTCGGCCTTCTACGAGGGGCTGAGCGGCGGCGACCTCATCGTCGGAGCGCGCGGCGGCGACCAGCTCGGCGGGGGCCCCGGCAACGACGTCCTCGCCGGCCGCGGCGACGACGACCTCCTGTTCGGCGGCAGCGACGACGACATCGTCCGCGGCGGCGGCGGGGACGACACGATCGAGGGCGGCGACGGGGCCGACGTCCTCCTCGGCGGCAGCGGTGACGATGAGATCGGCGGCGGCGAGGGGGACGACATACTGCGCGGCCAGCGCGGCGACGACACGCTCCGGCCCGGCGCGGGCAACAACAACGTGAACGGCGGCGGCGGCGAGGACACCCTCGTCCTCGACGGCCTCCTGTCGGACTACAGCTTCGCCGAGCGCGCCAACGGCGTCCTCGTCGTCGAGGCGCGGGACGGCAGCTCGCGCCACGTCGTGCGCAACGTCGAGGGCGTCGCCGACGAGGCCGGCAACACCGCCGAGGCCGGCGGCACGACGACGCTGCAGCTCCTCCACGCGACGGACCTCGAGGGCAACGCGGACGCCGTCGAGAACGCGCCGAACTTCGCCACGGTCATGGACGCGCTCGACGACGAGTTCGAGACGACCCTCATCATCTCCTCGGGCGACAACTACATCCCCGGTCCGTTCTCCAACGCCGCCGGCAGCGCCGACCCCGAAGTGCAGGCAGAACTCAACGCGGTGCTGAACGACGTCCTGTCCGAGGTGACCGGCCGGGCCTACACCAGCCTCGAGTCCGACCCGGGCCGGTTCGACATCGCGATCATGAACGCGATCGGCTTCGACGCGTCGGTGCTCGGCAACCACGAGTTCGACTTCGGCCAGCAGCAGCTCCTGGAGATCGTCGGTGCCGAGACGAACGGCACCCCGAGCACCACGGACGACACGTGGACCGGCGCGCTGTTCCCGTACCTTTCCGCCAACATCGTGGTCGAGGACGAGAGCGTCCTGCAGCCGCTGCTCGAAGAGGACGGCGTCCAGGCGGACGAGGACGGCGACGGGCAGATCGCCCCCTACGCCATCATCGAGCGCGGCGGCGAGAGGTTCGGCGTGATCGGGGCGACGACCCAGCGGCTCGAGGAGCTGTCCTCGACCCGCGGCGATCCGGCGAACGACGACGACGACGTCACCGTGCCACCGCAGGGCGCCGACGGGCAGGACGTCAACGACATCCCCGCGCTCGCGGCGGACCTTCAGCCCTTCATCGACGAGCTCCAGGCCCAAGGGGTCAACAAGATCATCCTGACCTCGCACCTGCAGGACATCGCGCTCGAGCAGCAGCTCGTCCCGCTTCTGCGAGGCGTCGACATCGTCATCGCCGGTGGCTCTGATACGATCCTCGCCGACGGGGACGACCGGCTGCGCGAGGGTGACGAGGCGGCCGGACCCTACCCGATCCTCACCCAGGACGCGGACGGCAACGACGTCGCCATCGTGTCGACGGACGGGCAGTACACCTACGTCGGTCGACTGATCGTGGAGTTCGATGCCGGCGGCAACCTCATCGCCTCGTCCATCGGCAACGAGAGCGGGCCGGTGGCGACGGACGAGGCAGGCGTGCTTGCGGTGACTGGCGCAGCCACCCTCGATGAGGCGATCTCCGGCTCGACCTCGGGCAGCCAGGTCCGCGCGCTGGTCAACACGATCCAGGAAGCGGTGCTCGAGACCTCGCGCAGCAACTTCTTCGGCGAGCAGGAGGTCCCGCTCAACGGCGAGCGCGAGGACGTGCGCACGCAGGAGACCAACCTCGGCAACCTGACCGCGGACGCCAACCTCGCCTATGCGCGTGAGCTGACGGATGGGGACGTAATCGTCTCGCTGAAGAACGGCGGCGGCATCCGCGCCTCGATCCCAAGCACCTCCGATGGCCTAGATGGCCTGATCTCCGAGCTCGAGATCGGCGCGGCGCTCCAGTTCAACAATGCCCTGACGCTGCTGACCCTGACGCCGGCCCAACTCCTCGAGGTGCTGGAGCACGCGCTGGCCGACACGACCTTCGACGCGAGCGGCAACGCCACGAACGCGGCGGGCCGCTTCGCACAGGTCGCGGGCGTGAACTTCTCCTTCGATCCCGCCGCGGCGCCTGGCTCGCGCATCGTCGACGTCGAGCTGGTCGGCGCCGGCGAGGGCGGGGCGGACGTCAAGATCGTCGACAACGGCTCGCCGACCGCGGCGGCGGACGACTTCTCCAGCGGCATCCGCATCGTGACGCTCAGCTTCCTCGCCGACGGCGGCGACGGCTACCCCTACCCGACGTTCGGCGACCTCGACCGCGTCGACCTCGAGGATCCGCTCCTCGTCCTCGACGGCGCCGCGCAGTTCGCGCCCGTCGGCACCGAGCAGGACGCCCTCGCCGAGTACCTTGCCGACACGTTCCCGGTGGACGGCGCGCCCGGCGGCGGCTTCGACATCGCCGACACGCCGCCGGCCGAGGACATGCGCATCGTCAACCTCGCGCTCAACACCACGTCCGATCTGGAAATGTAGCCCAGGCGAGGCAGGGGGTCGGCGTGCCGGCCCCCTCTCGGTACGCGCGTCAGGCAGCCTCGCGGGCGAGGGCGTCGGCGATGAGCCGGCGCGTCTCGGCGACGCCGTACAGCGCGACGAAGGAGCCGAAGCGCGGTCCCTGCTCCTGGCCGAGGAGCACCTGGTAGAGCGCGCCGAACCAATCGCGCAGCACCTCGAAGTGCGCCTTGCCGACGGCGTACACCTCGTCCTGGATCGCCTCGGCCGACGCCCCCTCCATCCCCTCGAGCCGTGCCGACAGCTCGAGCATCGCGGTCCGTTCCGCCTCCGTCGGAGCCCTGTAGCGCTTGGTCGGCAGCACGAAGTCGCGATGGTAGCGCAGCGCGTACTCGACGAGCCGGTCGAGCTCGGGCTCGGACTGCGTCGTCGCGTCCGGGGCGTAGCGCGAGATGAACCCCCACAGCACGTCGCGGTTCTGCGCGTTCGACGCCGACACGAGGTTGAGTAGCATCGCGAAGCTGACCGGCGTGCCACGTGCCGTCTCCGGCGCACCCTTGATGTGCCAGACCGGGTTCTCCAGCCGCCTCGCCTCGTCCTCCTGCGCGTACTTGGCGGCGAACGCGAAGTACTCGTCCACCGCCTTGGGGATGACGTCGAAGTGCAGCCGCTTGGCGGTCTTCGGCTTTTGGTACATGAAGAGCGCGAGGCTCTCGGGCGAGGCGTAGGCGAGCCAGTCCTCCACGGCGAGGCCGTTGCCCCTGGTCTTCGAGATCTTCTCGCCGTTCTCGTCGAGGAACAGCTCGTAGTTGAAGCCCTCCGGCGGCGTGCCGCCGATGGCGCGGCAGATGCGGCTCGACTCGCGCACCGAGTCGATGAGGTCCTTGCCGGCCATCTCGTAGTCGACGCCGAGCGCGGTCCAGCGCATCGCCCAGTCCGGCTTCCACTGGAGCTTGGCCGCGCCGCCGGTCACCGGCGTCTCGTGAAGCCGGCCGCCCTCGGGCTCGCGCCAGGTGATGGTTCCGGCGTCGGCGTCGTGCGCCTCCAGCGGCACCTGCATCACCACGCGCGACTCAGGATGGATCGGCAGGAACGGCGAGTAGGTCGCGCGGCGATCCGGCCCGAGGGTCGGCAGCATGATCGCCATCACCTCGTCGTATGCGCGCAGCGTCGCGAGCAGCGCCGCGTCGAAGCGGCCCGATCGGTAGGCCTCCGTGGCGCTCACGAACTCGTACTCGAAGCCGAAGTCGTCCAGGAAGGCGCGCAGCCTCGCGTTGTTGTGATGGGCAAAGCTCTCGTGCGTGCCGAACGGGTCGGGCACCTCGGTGAGCGGACGACCGAGGTGGTGCGCGAGGCGCTCCTGGTTCGGCACGTTGCCCGGGACCCTGCGCATGCCGTCCATGTCGTCGGAGAACGCCACGAGGTGGGACGGCACCTTGCCGTCGGTGAGCGCGGTGAAGGCGTGGCGCACCATCGAGGTGCGCGCCACCTCGCCGAAGGTGCCGATGTGCGGCAGCCCCGACGGCCCGTAGCCGGTCTCGAACACGACGGGGCGCACCTCCCCGGCAAGGCGTGCGACCACCTTGCGGGCCTCCTCGAAGGGCCAGGCCCGCGCGGTGGCGACGGCGGCGCTCACGGACGCCGCTCCCATCGCCCTCGCAGGCCGGCACCGGCGGTCGTGCCTGTCATGCCACCTCCCTCGTTCGTCGCCCTCCGCGGCGCGGCGTCGGTAGCACGGGCGGGGACGGGATGCTAAGCCCGTGGCCTGCCCGACCAACCGCGGACGCTCCATGGACCAGCCGATCTCCCACCACGAAGCGCTCGTCTTCGCCATGGTCACGATGTCCGCGGTGGACCGCACCATGACCGATGCGGAGCTGCGGCGCATCGGCGAGATCGTCGAGACCGTGCCGGTGTTCCGCGACTTCGACGCCGAGCGCCTGGTCAACCTTGCCGAGACGTGCGGCGAGATCCTGCAGGAGGAGGACGGGCTCGACACCATCCTCGACCTCATCGCCACCTGCACCCCCAAGGCGCTGCACGAGACGGCGTACGCGCTCGCGGTGGAGATCGCCGCCGCGGACCTTCGCATTCAGCAGGAGGAGCTGCGCTTCCTCGCCCTGCTGCGCGATCGGCTGGGACTCGAGAAGCTCGTCGTCGCCGCGCTGGAGCGCGGCGCGCGGGCCAGGCACCGCACCCTCGCCGCGAAGAACTGAGCGAGCGAGCAGCCCGCGGGTGCGAGGGTCAGTTCACCGACGGCCGCGCGTCGGGCAGGTCGAGGGAGAAGGCAGGGACCTCGGCGAGGAAGCGCTGGCCGTCCTCCCGTTCCATCTCGTAGCGCCCGACCATGATGCCGGACGGCGTCGTCAGCGGACAGCCGGAGGTGTAGGTGAACGCAGCTCCGGGAGGCAGGACGGGTTGCTCGCCGACGACTCCTGCGCCGCGGACCTCCTGCACCTCCCCGTTGGCATCGGTGATGGTCCAGTGTCGGTTGCGCAGGCGCACGGTGTCGTGCCCGGTGTTGCGGATCGTGATCGTGTAGGCCCACACGAAACGCCGCTCGTCCGGCGAGGAGTGCTCTGGCAGGTAGGCCGGCTCCACCGACACCTCGATCGCTTGGGTGACGCTCTGATACATCCGGCCATGTCGTTGTTGGGGGACGCTGCACCGGCGCAGCGTCAAGCGCCTCAACGACGTAACTATGCGTCGCGGCGAGCCGTTCAATGCGGTGCCGCGCGATGCCCAGCCGTGCGTCGTCCGCAGCAGGGCCGATGTTCGACACACGGCTGAGACCCGTCATCGACCCGCCGCTCGACTGGGCAGCGCGGCGGATCGTGGCGCTGCCGATCAGCGCCAACGCCATCTCGATCGCCGGGCTCGCGGTCGGCGCCGTGGCTGCAGCGGCGATCGTCGCGGGTGCGTTCGGTGCCGCGCTCGCGGCGATCCTCCTCAATCGCCTGTCGGACGGGCTCGACGGCGCGGTGGCCCGGCTGCGTGGCCCGAGCGCCCTCGGCGGGTACTACGACATCGTGTTCGACTTCCTGTTCTACGGCGCCGTCCCGCTCGCCTTCGCGCTGCACGATCCGCCGGCGAACGCCCTGCCCGCCGCGGTCCTTCTTGCCGCGTTCTACGCCAACGGCGCGACCTTCCTCGCCTTCGCCGCGCTGGCGTCGCAGCGCGGGCTGACGACGTCCGCGCAGGGGCGCAAGGCGATCTACTACTTCGCCGGGCTCGCCGAGGGGGCGGAGACCGTCGCCGTTTTCGTGCTGATGACGCTCGTGCCGTCGTGGTTCGGCACGCTCGCGTACGCCTTCGCAGCGCTGTGCTTCCTGTCGGCGGCGGCGCGCATCCTCGCCGTCCGCGCCGTGCTCGCCGGGTGAGCGCTGGCTGCGGCCTCAACGGCGGGCGCGGAAGAAACCGGCGAGGAGCTCGGCGGCCTCGCGCCCGGCGATGCCGCCGTAGACGTCGGGCCGGTGATGGACGGTGGGCTGGCCGAACAGGCGCGGCCCGTGCTCGATCGCGCCGCCCTTGGGGTCGGACGCTGCGAAGTAGAGCCGGCGGATCCTTGCATGCACGATGGCGCCGGCACACATGGCGCATGGCTCCAAGGTGACGTAGAGGTCGCAGCCGGTGAGCCGCTCGCTGTTCAAGTGGCGGGCTGCCGCGCGCAGGGCGAGCATCTCGGCATGCGCCGTCGGGTCCGCGTCCGTCAGGGTGCGGTTGCCGGCGCGCGCCACCACGGAGCCTCGCTTCACCACGACCGCGCCGACGGGGACCTCGCCGGCGTCCGCCGCCGCCCTCGCCTCGGCGAGCGCGAGCTCCATGAACGTCACGCCGCCGCCACGAGGATGACCCGATCCGTGATGCCCGACGCCACCGACGGCACGTCCGAGGACGCCGACGCCCATCGCCCCGGGGCGTCCGCGGACACCCATCCTGAAGACGCGTCCGCCGGCGCGCCCGACGCTGCGAAGACCGGCGAGCGCGTCGCCAAGGTCATGGCCCGCGCCGGCGTCGCCTCGCGGCGCGACGCCGAGGCCCTGATCGCGGCCGGCCGGGTCGCGGTCAACGGCGTCCAGTTGGAGACGCCCGCGGTGATCGTCGGGCCGGGCGACGAGGTGCGGGTCGACGGCGTACCGATCCCGCAGCGGCTGCGCACCCGGGCGTGGCTGTTCCACAAGCCGCGGGGGCTCGTCACCACGAACCGCGATCCGGAGGGCCGACGCACGGTGTTCGACGCGCTGCCGAGCACCCTGCCCCGCGTCGTCACCGTCGGGCGGCTCGACATCAACACCGAGGGGCTCCTCATCCTGACCAACGACGGCGGGCTGGCGCGCGTCCTGGAACTGCCCGCCACGGGGTGGACGCGCAAGTATCGCGTGCGTGTGCATGGCCGGCTCGACGTCGATGCCCTCACCGCGCTCGCGGCGGGCACCGCGGTCGACGGCGTGCTCTACGGGCCGATCCACGCGGTGGTGGATCGCGAGACCGGGGACAACGCCTGGCTGACCGTGGCGCTCGCGGAGGGCAAGAACCGCGAGGTCAAGATCGTGCTCGGCTCGTTGGGGCTCGAGGTGTCCCGTCTGATCCGCGTGTCCTACGGTCCGTTCCAGCTCGGCGACCTGCCACGCGGCGAGGTCGTGGAGGTGCCGACGCGCCGCCTCAGGGACCAGCTCGGCCCGCGCCTCGCCGCCGAGGCCGAGGCGGACTTCGAGGCGGCGGTCGCCGCGCCGGCGCACCGCATGCCGCCGCCACGACCCAAGCCGTCGTCGCGGGATGCGGCGTCCCGGCCACCGCGCGGCGCCGACCGCCCCAGGCGAGGGCCCGATCGCGCGCCCCCGGGCAAGCCGCCGCGGGCCGACGCCCGCGTGCTCGACGAGCGCGGCGCATCGGCCTACGCGGATCACCGGCAGGGCCGTGATGCGCTCGCCGCCCACGCCGCGCCGAAGAACGAGCCACGGGGCGCCGCGCGGGGGGCTCGAGGCCGCGGGCCAGCGCCCGACCAACCGGGCGAAAGACCTCGTGCGTCCTTGCGGGGCGCACGTCCCGACCGCCGCGCCGACGAGGGCCAGGCTCGACTCCATCACCCCAACCCCCGGCGTGCGTCCGGCCCCAAGACCGGTCCCCACGTTGCCGGAGGCCCGCAGCGGGCGGGTGACCTCGGCAGGCAGGAACATGAGGGTGAGGCGCGTCCTGGACGGCCTGGACGGCCCGGTCGGCGCGAAGGCGGGCCGTCCGCGGGGGCCCGACCGCCCCACCATCGCGATGCGGCGGCGCGGGGCGAGGGGAGCGGCCGCCCACCGCCTGGCCGCCGCCGTGATGACGGGGCGCCGCCCCCACGCCAAGGCGGCCCGCGCGCCTTGCGCTCGGCCAGCGACGACACCGCGCCCGCGGGGGCCCGACCGCCCCGCCATCGCGATGCTGCGGCGCGGAGCGAGGGGCGCGGCCGCCCACCGCCTGGCCGCCGCCGTGATGCCGGGGCGTCGCCCCCACGCCAAGACGGCCCGCGCGGCTCGCGCTCGGCCAGCGACGACACTCCGTCCGCGGGGGCCCGACCGCCCCGCCACCGCGATGCGACGGCACGCGGCGAGGGGCGCGGCCGCCCGCCGCCTGGCCGCCGCCGTGATGACGGAGCGCCGCCCCCACGTCAGGGCCGCGCTCGTGGCCCGGGCGGGGACGCGGGGCGCGTGCCGCCATCGCGTCAGGCGAGGACTGCATCCGCCGGGTCCGGCGACGCTGCGGGCGGAGGCGGTGCAGCCGCCAACACCCCTCATCGCAAGCCATCGGTGCCACGCAACGCGGCGGGGAAGCCTCCGCGCGCGGGGGGGCCGGCCGGTGGCCCCGGCAAGAGCCGGGGTGGACGAGACGGCGCACCACCGCGCAAGGGCGAGGGCGGCCGGGGCGGCCGCCCGGCCGGAGACGGGCGGGCGCCCCGTGCTGGGTCGCGACCGAGCCGGCCGCGAAAGCCACGCTGAGCCGCGGTGCGGATCGTCGCCGGACGTTACCGGGGGACGCCCCTCGCGGCGCCGCGCGGGACGGGGACACGTCCCACCGGGGACCGGCTGCGCGAGAGCGTGTTCAACGTGCTCACCCATCGGTTGCCCGACCTCATCCCGGGTGCCCGCGTGCTCGACCTCTTCGCCGGGAGCGGCGCGATGGGGGTGGAGGCGCTGTCGCGCGGTGCGGCGTTCGTGCTGTTCGTCGAAACCGCGGTCGACGCGCGGGCCGCGATCCGCCGCAACCTCGATGCGGTGGGCGCCGCCGGCGAGGCCAGGATCTTCCGGCGCGACGCGACCCGCCTCGGTGCTCCGCCGGCCGGCGCGTTCACCGTCGCGTTCGCCGACCCTCCCTATGGCCGCGAGCTCGGTACCGCGGCGCTGGAGGCGGCGGCGGCCGCGGGCTGGCTCGCCGCCGGCGCGGTGGCGGTGCTGGAGGAGCGGGCGGACGCGCTGCCAGCGACCCTCGCCGGGTTCGAGACCCTCGACCGCAGGACGAGCGGCGACAGCGCCGTCGGGTTGTACCGGCGCGTCGAGTGACGGCGTCAGCGGGGCAGTTGGATGGGCTGTCCGTGCGGCGTCGTGCGCGCCGCCTCGCGCCAGCGCGCGCGCTCGACGCCGAGCGCATCGGGGGCTGCGATCTCGGCGACGCAGCGCTCCAGCGCGGTGACGAAGGCGGCGAAGTAGGCGGTACCGTCGTCCGCAGGAGGGTGGCCCGTTGACAGCTCCTCGCCGAGGAGCGCCGCGAAGCGCCCGGCGTCGACCACCCCGCGCTCGACGAGGTGCGCGCGCAGCGCGAAGGCGGTCGCCTCCCAGGGCGCGGCGAACGCCGGCTCGTCGCCCCGACGGGCGAGCTCGGCGAGCGGCTCGCCGGCCGCGCTCAAGGAGCGGGCTCCAAGTACGTCTCGAACAGGTCGGCGTGGACGGCGTCGGCCGTGGTGTCCTCGCCCCACAGCTCCCGAGCGTCGAACGCGACGTTGTAGAGCGGCGTCGGCGACTCGCCGCGGCCGTGAGCGATGGCGTCCGGCAGGACGTGCGCGCCGTGCAGCGCGGCGATCCGCCCGACCCGGCCGTGGAGGTAGCCCGGCGCGCGGGTGTGCCCGGACGGGCGCATCGGTCGGACCCGCACGGCGTCGCCGACGCCGTAGCACGGCGCCGGACCGTCGCGGTCGTAGGGCGAGCCGCGCGCCATCGCCGGCCGCACCGCGTCCCGGACCAGCACGCGTGGCGGCGGCGCGTCGAGGTCGACCTCGGCGATCAGCCGCTCGAGCGCGGCGAGCCAGATGCCGTAGTAGCTGGAGCCGTAGTACACGGTGCGGGGCAGCGTCTCGCGCATGTGGCGCGAGCGGTCGATGGACCACAGGCCCGCTGCGCCCATGGCAAGGGTCAGCGCGAACGCCGCACGCTCCCAGTCCGCGTGGAAGGGGTTGGCGTCCGCATCCGCCTCGACCGGCCCGAAGCCGTGCGCGCCGCCGACGTCCGCTGGGCCGTTCACGCCGCGCCCGCGGCGGGACCTTGGCCGTCGCCGGCCGACCCCGCGTCCCGCCGGGCGGTGGGCAGCGCGGTGCCGATCATGCAGTCCCGCGTGACGATGGCGGCGAGCTCCTCCTGCGACCACCCCTCGGTGCCGGGGGGACGCTCGGGCACCACGAGGTAGCGGACCTCCGCCGTCGAGTCCCAGACCCTGATGCGGACGCCTTCGGGCAGCCGCACGCCGAAGTCGGCGAGGACGCCGCGCGGGTCGGCCACCGCCTTCGCCCGGTAGGCCGGGGACTTGTACCAGACCGGCGGCAGGCCGAGCACCGGCCAAGGGTAGCAGGAGCACAGGGTGCACACGACCATGTGGTGCACGCCGTCGCCGTTCATCAGCGCGACCATGTGCTCGCCCTGCCGCCCCGTGTAGCCGAGCTCGGCGATTGCGGCCGTGGCGTCCTCGGCGAGGCGCGTGGCGTAGCCAGGGTCGGTCCATGCCCTCGCCACGACGCGCGCGCCGTTCTGCGGGCCCACATCGTCCTCGTAAAGCGTCACCAGCTCGTCGAGGGCGTCTGGATCGACGTAGCCCTTCGCCTGGAGCAGTGACTGGAGCGCGCGCACGCGCACCTCCATCTCCGAGAGGTGGCTGTGGTCGTCGGGATGCGCGTGGTCGCCGTGCGGCGCGTGATCGTCCATCGCTCAGGCCGCCTTCGCGCGCACGCCGCCGGCGTAGGCGCGGCAGGCGTCGGCGAACGCATCGAAGAGTGCGCGGGAGGCTCCGTCGGTGCGCACGAAGTGCTCCGGGTGCCACTGGACGCCGAGGGCGAAGGCGCGAGCCCCTCGTACCGAAAGGGCCTCCACCGTGCCGTCCGGCGCCGTCGCCTCCACGTCGAGCCCGTCGCCGATCCGGTCCACCGCCTGGCGGTGCACTGAGTTCACGCGGACGGGTCCGTCGCCGAGGATCCCAGCCAGGACGCCGCCCCGTGTCGGCCGCACCTCGTGGCGCAGGCCGAACCAGGCGTCGACGTCGCTCTGCGGCGTCGAGCGGTGGTCGTCCCGCCCCCGAACCTCATGCACGGCGACGTGGAGCGAGCCGCCGAACGCGACGTTCATCTCCTGGATGCCGCGGCAGATGCACAGGAGCGGCACGCCGCGCGCCACCGCCTCCCGGATGAGCGGAAGCGTGGTGCGGTCGCGCCGGTGGTCGAAGGGCCCGGCCTCCTCGGTCTCCGGCATGCCGTAGTGCGAGGGGTGGACGTTGGACCGCGCGCCGGTGATCAACACGCCCGAGGCTATCGCCAGCAGCGGTGCCACGTTCACTGGCTCGTCGATGGCGGGCAGCTGCACCGGCAGACAGCCGGCGATCGCCAGCGCGTTGAGGTAGGACGCGGGGCCGGCGGACCACACGAGCATGTTGTGCTCGATGGCGTCCGTGCTCGCGATGACGATGGGCTGAGGCAACGGACACTCCCTCCGCTCCATGAGGCGGCGTCGCGTCGACGATAGCGCGCCGCTCCAGTGGGGCCAAGTCTTGCTTAACGCCTTGTGTGGCTGCGGTAAGTCGGACTAAACCTCTCGGTCAAAAGTCGCCCCGCTAGAAGGGGTGCAACGCACGGGAGGACTTGCATGGATCGTCGTTTGTTCCTGAAGGGGACCGGGGTCGCGGCTGCCGGGACAGCGCTTGCCGCACCCGCCATCGCCCAGGGTCGCACCGAGTGGAAGATGGTCACGACGTGGCCGAAGAACTTCCCCGGCCTCGGCACCGGCGCGCAGCGCTGCGCCGACCGGATCACCAAGCTGACCGACGGGCGCGTGAACGTGAAGCTGTTCGCCGCCGGCGAGCTGGTGCCGCCCTTCGAGGTCCACGACGCCGTGCAGAACGGCACCGCCGAGATGTACCACGGCTCGGAGTACTACTTCCAAGGCAAGCACCCTGCTTTCGCCTTCTTCACTGTGGTGCCGATGGGCTTCACCGTTCCCGAGATGGACGCGTGGATCAACTTCGGCGGCGGCCAGGAGCTGTGGGACGAGCTGGCCGGACAGTTCAACATCAAGCCGTTCGCCTGCGGCAACACCGGCGTCCAGATGGGCGGCTGGTTCCGCGACGAGATCAACTCGGTGGACGACCTGCAAGGGCTTAAGTTCCGCAGCCCTGGGCTCGGCGGCGAGGTGCTCCGCGCCCTCGGCGTCAACGTCATCAACCTGCCGGGCGGCGAGATCTTTCCGGCGCTGCAGTCGGGCGCCATCGACGCGACCGAGTGGGTGGGTCCCTGGAACGACCTCGCCTTCGGCTTCTACCGCATCGCCAAGAACTACTACTACCCGGGCTTCCACGAGCCGGGGCCGCAGCTGTGCGGCGGGGTCAACCTCGATGCGTTCAACGCACTCTCGGACTCCGACAAGGCGGCGGTCGAGGCGGCGTGCCGGGCCGAGAACAACCTGATGTACTCCGAGTTCGTCGCCAAGAACGGTCAGGCCCTCACCACGCTGGTCAACCAGCACGGGGTGCTGATCAAGGAGTTCCCGCAGGACGTTTTCGCGGCCTTTGCCGACGCGTCGGAGGACGTGGTCAACGAGGTCGGCAACCACGACGACCTCGCCAAGCGCGTGCTCGAGAGCTACCGCAACGCTCGCCGCGAGTTCGGGGGGTGGACGAAGATCTCCATGCAGTCCTACCTCAACGAGCGCGGACGTACGCTCACGCTTTAAGGGACGTAGGGGCGCCTGCGGGCGCTCCTCCGGGTCCGGTTGCCCAGCCGGACCCACGCCAGCAACGCGATGGAACTCCTCGCATCCGCCATCGACAACACCAACCGCCTCATCGGCAAGGCGGTGGCTTGGCTCGCGCTCCTCATGGTGCTCGTCCAGTTCGGCGTCGTCGTGGCGCGGTACGTGTTCGGCGTCGGCGACCTGTGGGCGCAGGAGTCCGTCGTCTACATGCACGGGTTCCTGTTCATGCTCGCCGCCGCGTACACGCTGTCGGAGGATGGGCACGTGCGGGTCGACATCTTCTACCGCGGCGCGTCCGAGCGCTCCCGCGCGCTGGTGGACCTGTGCGGCGCGCTCGTCCTCCTCATCCCCGTCGCCGTCTTGATCACCTGGTCGAGCTGGAACTACGTCGGCAACTCGTGGACCATCATGGAGGGCTCCATGGAGGCGTCCGGCATCCCTGGGGTCTTCCTCCTGAAGACCGCGATCCCGGCGTTCGGCATCCTGGTGGGTGCGCAGGGCGTCGTCATGATGCTACGCGCCCTGCTTGTCCTCTCGGGCGGCGCTGGCCGCGCGTCCGTGCGCTGAGCGCAGGGGATGGAGATCTCCGAGATCCTCGACGTCCTCATGTTCGCCGCGGCGGTGGGCCTGCTGCTGACGGGCTTTCCCGTCGCGTTCACGCTCGCCGGGACGGGGCTCATCTTCGCTGGGATCGGCGTCGCGTTCGGGGTGTTCGACTTCGCGTTCGTCAGCTTCCTGCCCCAACGCATCTACGGCACGATGACGAACGAGGTGCTGATCGCGGTGCCGCTGTTCGTGTTCATGGGGGTGATGCTGGAGCGCAGCCGGGTCGCCGAGGAGCTGCTCGGGACGATGGGGCAACTCTTTGGACCCATGCGCGGCGGCGTCGGCATCGCGGTCTGCTTGGTGGGGGCGCTCCTCGCTGCGTCCACCGGGATCGTGGGCGCCACGGTCGTCACGATGGGCCTCCTGTCGCTGCCGACCATGCTGCGCACCGGCTACGCGCCCTCCCTAGCAGCGGGTACGATCGCGGCGTCCGGTACGTTGGGACAGATCATCCCGCCGTCCATCGTCCTCGTCATCCTCGGCGATCAGATCTCCAACGCCTACCAGGAGAGCCAGCGGTTGCTGCAGGAGGCCGCGTGGGGACGCGGTGACTTCTCGTTTGTGCCGGGACCGCCCATCTCGGTGGGCGACCTGTTCGCCGGCGCGCTCATCCCGGGCCTCCTCCTCGTCGCCGCCTACATCGCTTACACGGCGATCATCGCCGCGCTCCGCCCGCACGCCGCGCCGCCCGTGCCGCGCGACCCGAACTCGCCGATCACGGTCAAGCGCATCGCCCACGCGCTGGTGCCGCCGGTGGCGCTCATCGTGGCCGTGCTCGGCTCGATCCTCGCGGGGATCGCGACGCCGACCGAGGCTGCGGCCATGGGTGGCATCGGGGCGCTTCTCCTCGCCGGCTATCGGTTGAACGAGGACAAGCCGCTGTTCATCTACCTCGCGGTGGCCGCCGTCGTCGCCATCCTCGCCCTCGTCGCGACGATGGACCTGCGCGTGTCGCGCAGTGCGATCCCGGACGCCGACCTCGTCGGGATCTATGTGGCCGCTGCCCTCGTCGGGCTCGTGGTCCTCGGGATCGCAGTCTCCCTGTGGCGTGTCGTCCAGGGAGGGATCCTGACGTCCGTGGTGCGCTCGACGACGCAGATCACTGCCATGGTGTTCACCATCCTCATCGGCGCGTCGCTGTTCAGCCTGGTGTTCCGCGGGCTCGGCGGCGAGGAGCTGGTGCACGAGGCGCTGTCCGGCCTGCCGGGCGGCGCGCTTGGCGCGATGATCGCGGTCATGGCGATGATGTTCGTGCTCGGCTTCTTCCTGGACTTCCTCGAGATCGTGTTCGTCGTCGTTCCGCTCGTCGCGCCCATCCTCTTGGTGCTGGAGATGCCGGACGGATCGACCATGAGCCCGGTGTGGCTCGGCATCATGATGGCGGTGAACCTGCAGACCTCGTTCCTGACGCCGCCGTTCGGCTTCGCGCTGTTCTACCTGCGGGGCGTCGCGCCGCCCGAGGTGTCGACGACGGCGATCTACCGGGGCATCGTGCCGTTCGTCCTCATCCAGCTCCTGATGCTGGTCGCCCTGTGGTACGCGCCGGCCATCGCCACGTGGCTGCCGACGGTGATCTACGGCTGACGTCCCACCGCGCCCTACGACCGCTGCGCTACTGGATGATGCCGTCCTCGCACAGCTCGAGGATCGCGAACGGCGTGCGTGGCCCTCCATGCGCGTCGAGGCGGGTGCCGGCCAACAGTTCGCCCCGGCGCACCTGCGGCACCGACGGCCGCGCCGCCGAGGGGACGCACGACCCTCGCGGGAGTGCGACCAGGGCGGTGGTGCGGGGGACCCGGGTGGGTGCCTTCTGCATTCTCGGCTCCTCAATTGGTGTGCCCAGCAGGAGCGTGTCGGAGCTTGCGCCCGCGCGCAACGGCACGACGGGAAGGCACAGCCTCGACCTCATGCGCATTGATCGCGCAGGTTGCAGCAGCTTCGCGCCGAGCCGCGGCGAGCCCTGATGGTGCCGACGCCGGGTTGCAGGCGGCGCCTCCGGCTCGATGCCTGTTATGCGTGCGGCGATCGAGCCGGACGACGACCGCGGACGCCGGTCGACCGCGCCCTAAGTGCTCCCTCAGCGATGGAGGGATCATGGGCGATCATGGGATGAGCGACGCGAAGGCGCAGCTCGCGGTGGTGAAGGGTCGGATCGGCGAGCTGACCAAGGCACTGCCTGAGACGGCGCGCAGCTTTCAGGGTCTGACCAAGGCGGCGAAGACGGACGGCGCGTTGAGCGGCGCGCAGAAGGAGCTCGTCGCGGTCACGATCGCGGTGTCCAAGGGCTGCGAGGGCTGCATCCTCTACCACATCGAGGCGGCCAAGAAGCTCGGCGCCAAGCGCGACGAGCTCCTCGAGATGATGTCGGTCGCCGTGGAGATGGGCGGCGGACCTGCGATGGTCTACGCCTCGCAGGCCCTCGACGCGTTCGACGCCATGGAGGCGTGAGAACGCCCGCCGCGCAGGGCTGCGCGACGGGCGTTCGTCGGGATCGTTGCCCGAGCGCGCTCGACCGGCGAGCGCGTTCGGGTCTCTTGGGACGGGCGACGTCCGAGCGTCAGAGCGCTCGCAGGTTGACCGCGGAGGACTTGTTGCGTCGCTTGTCGACCTCGATGTCGTAGGCGACCTTCTGTCCCTCCTGCAGGTCTCGCATTCCCGCGCGTTCGACCGCGCTGATGTGGACGAAGACGTCTGAGCCTCCGTCGTCGGGCGCGATGAAGCCGTAGCCCTTCGTGCCGTTGAACCACTTGACCGAACCGTTGGCCATTGTGTGCCTCCTAGAGCGTGTTGTCTCGGGCCGACCGCTCGGGTCCGGCGCCGTGGGATGGGGTTGAACGCGCCGGGCGCGGACGGCTCGGCGTGTCGGGACGCGCGGAACGCGACGAGCGCGGGCGGCGGCGACGCGGCGGCGCAGCCCTCTCGGTCGTCGGCTCCGATGGGGATGCGCTCGCGGCGGCGGGGGAGGCTGGCGCCCCCTCGACCGCGATGCGGCGGCCGATCAGCCGCTCGATGTCGGCGAGCAGTGGACGCTCGTCCGGCTCGCACAAGGACACCGCCACGCCCGAGCGACCGGCTCGGGCGGTGCGGCCGATGCGGTGGACGTAGGCCTCTGGCACGTTCGGTAGCTCGTAGTTGACGACGTGACTGACGCCGTCGACGTCGATCCCTCGGGCGGCGATGTCGGTGGCGACCAGGATCCGTGCGGTGCCGGTGCGGAAGGCATCGAGCGCGCGCTGGCGCTGACTTTGGCTCTTGTTGCCGTGGATCGCCACCGCGTCGCAGCCGGCCTCGGCAAGCTGGCGGCTCACCTTGTCCGCGCCGCGCTTGGTGCGCGTGAAGACGATGGCGCGCTCGACGTCGCGCGCCGTGAGGATCGCGGCGAGGGCGTCGCGCTTGTCGGTCCTGTCGAGGTGACGGACCGACTGGACGACCGCCTCCACCGGAGTTGATACAGGCGCGACGGAGATCTCCGCCGGATCCCGCAGGATCTCGTAGGCGAGGGTGCGGATCGCCGGCGGCATGGTGGCCGACAGGAGCGCGGTCTGCCGCTCTCGCGGCAGCTTTGCGACGAGTCGGCGGATCGCTGGGATGAACCCGAGGTCGAGCATCTGGTCGGCCTCGTCGAGCACGACCACGCGGACCTTGGATAGGGTCAGCGCGCCCTCACGCAGGTGGTCCTCGAGCCGGCCGGGCGTCGCGACGAGGACGTCAACGCCCCGGGCAAGGGCTCGCACCTGCGGCCCTGGCTTGACGCCGCCGACCACGAGCGCCGTCGTGAGCCGCGTCCCGACGGCGAGCGCGCGGATGCTCTCCTCAATCTGGGCGGCGAGCTCGCGGGTCGGCGCCAGGACGAGCGCGCGACACGTGCGCGGCTCCGGCCGTCCGGCACCTGCGCCGAGCGCGTCAACGATGGGCAGCGCGAACGCCGCCGTCTTGCCGGTCCCCGTTTGCGCCGTGCCGAGCACGTCGCGTCCGGCCAGCATCGCAGGGATCAGCTTCGATTGGATGGGGGTGGGGGTGGTGTAGCCCTCGGCGGTGACCCCGCGAAGGGTGGGCTCGGCGAGGCCGAGTGCCGTAAACTTTGTCAAACGTGTCTTTCATGCACCTCGGCTGCTGCCTCGGCACGGGTTCGCTGTCATGACCGTGCGCCGGTCAGGCCGTTCGCTAGCCAGGCGGCGCCCTGTCCGGCATCGAAGCGGTCCTCCCGGCTCGACGCACGTCCAGATCGTATAACACGTATGGCGTCGGATGTCCCGCACAAGTCCGTCCCGCGATGCCGCAGCAATGCAAGGCGTGCCGTCCGAGCGCACCGACGCGCTCTCCCGGAGCTTACCGTGCGCCGGACGGGCTGCGCAGCAGCGTTTTCCGCAAACCGCTCGACCATGCGGACGCGGAGGACGTAGATCTGTTGTCGGAAGGCTTTATTAAGCGCCAGGTGTTGGTGCGACACGGTGGGTGGCCAGTGGACACGCAGGACTACGCCGAGACGCTTTCCGCCTGTGCGCGGGGCGACAAGGCAGCGTTGAGGGCGCTGTTCGAGGCCGAAGGGCCGAGGTTGATCGGCGTCGCGCAGAGGATCCTTCATCGAAGGGAGCTCGCGGAGGAGGCGGTCCAGGAGGGGTTTGCACAGATCTGGGCAAGCGCCGACCGCTACGATCCAGTTGTTGGCTCGGCCCGGAGCTGGATTTATGCTGTCATCCGCTACCGGGCGCTCAACATGGTTCGGAAGGAGGCGCGCGAGACATCGATGCCGGCGGAGCAACTTGACCCGCTGGTCGACGCGCAGGCGAACGTCGACGCCGGGTGGATGACGCTGCACAGCGAGAGCATGCTCCGGCGCTGCCTTGAGGATCTCGAGCCGCAACGGCGGCACGCCCTCCTGCTGGCCTACGTGCTTGGGCTGACCCACGGGGAGATCGCGGGTCGGATGGGCGTCCCGCTCGGCACCGCAAAGGCCTGGGTGAGGCGAGCGTTGATCGCGCTGCGCGAGTGTATGCGGTGAGCGCGATCGACGACGGTGCGACGGACTACGTCCTCGGCGTCCTCGACGAAGCCGCCGCCGCAGCGATCGAGGCCCGCATCACCGCGCCGGCGAACGCGGAGGACAGGGCGCTCGCGAGCGCCGTTGGCGAGCTGCGCGACCAACTCCTCGAACTCGACCTGACGGCGGCGGAGGTCGAGCCCTCGCCTGGGGCGTGGCAACGGCTCGAGGCTCGTCTGGACGCGCCACAGGACGACCGATCGCAGCCGGTGGCGCAGCCCTCGTCGACGGCTCGAAGGCCGAGGATGCGACGCGCCGGCCGCACGCGGGGGGGCGTCAGCTGGGGTTGGCGGCCGGCCGCGATCGGCGCGGCCGCTGCCGCGGCCCTGCTGGCCGCGGTGCTCGTCTGGCAGGTCCTCGTGCCGCAGGCGCCCGCCGTGCTCGTCGTCCTGCTCGACGACGGGGGGCAACCGGTCGCCGTCCTCGAGGCGTCGGAGGACAACGCCGTGCTGGTCACGCCCCTTGCGGCGGCCGAGACGGAACCTTCCGAGGTCCTGCAACTATGGACGAAGCCGGACCCCGACGGACCACCGGTGTCGGTGGGCCTCTTGCAGGAGCTCGCCCGGATGGTGGTGAGCAATGCGGACCTGCCGCGGCCGACCGAGGGGCAGCTCTACGAGATCACCATTGAGCCCGCGGGCGGTTCGCCCACCGGCCTGCCCACCGGTCCGATCTTCGGCGTCGGCAACGCCCAGCAACCGGTGCTGCAGGGCCGCTGAAGCATTGCACGCGAGCTGGAGGTCCTCGACGATCTAGGGGCGCAGGTGTTGCTTTTGCCGTGGGGCGTCGCGGGGTGGATCGCTACGGTCTGTGGACGTGCGTGGCGGAGGGGACCGGAGGCGATCGGCTCCCTCGCGGAGCGGAGACCGTTTGCGCTGGGACCCAACGACCGTAGCGTTGCATCGCCGGTACCGGTGCATGGCTGGATGGCTCCGGTGCGGCACAGCCGTCCGGTCGGCTCCCAGCGGCCTCCGCGAAGACGTCAGCTCGGGTTTGGTCGCCGACTGGGCAGGGTCACCGCTGCCGAGGTCATGCCCGTGTGCAGCAAGAAGAGGGCAACATCGTCTGTCCATCGACCGTCGGGGACGTCCTCGTCAAACGCAGCATCCCAGTTCAGAAACCAGTCGCGCATGCGACCGGTGGGCCTGCGTTGACGCGGCGTATCCCCGGTAGGACCTGGACGAAGAAGCACGGGCGCGAACCGTGCAGCCTGCTCCCATCGATGAGGTCGACCCCGCCACGAAGGGGACCGGCCTGCGCGGGCTCGCTCAACGCGCGAGCGGCGCCGCGCACCGGTCGTGCATGACGCTCGAAGCCGGCCAAACGCAGTCGCCGGGCTGCGAGATGGCGGCCTTTAGGGGCCCTCGCTCGGCCGCACGCTGCACCGATGTCGAAGAGGGCTACGCTCCGGAGGAGCTAGCGAGGCATCGTTACTTCACGTTGCGCCCATCATGCCTGCAACTGCTCCCGCAAGGTAGCACTTGCTTCGATTCCTTGATGGTGGCGCTGGAGCGACCCCGTGCGACGCGAGATCGCTCGATCCGCCCAAGGCCGGGGCTCATATCCAGGAGCCGACGGTTGCGCAGGGACAGGCGGCGGGCGAGGACAGCGGCCGCCCGCCGGTCGTAGCGGGGCGCGACACCGCGGAAGTCTGCGAGGCAGCCGAACACGCGCTCGATGGCGTTCCGGTGGCCTGTCGGGCTTCTCCGGACCACGCCTAGCTCGAGTGCTGCCCCTGATGCTGTTTCAGACTGCCCCTTGCGAAGCGGTTGAACGACGGGGCGGGTCGCGGAGGCACCACATACCGCAGCGGTCCGCCACGTCGTGACCGCTGGGTGTTCGGTTCCGATCTTCGAGGCGAACGCCGCCGGCGTCAGATGGCCGAGGCTCGAGCGGGGCCGCACCTCGTTGAAGTGCCGGCGCCAGGCTTCGATCATCGCCTTGGCCTCCCGCGAGCGGCACCATTCGAGGCTCAGGCACGTCGGGGAACTTGCCGTTGAAGCTTTCTCCCGCCCCATCCTGCCAAGGTTTGCCTGGGTCGATCAACGCCGTCTCGATACCCTGGTCGACGATCCACGCGAGCAGCGCGCGGGAGACGAACTCCGGTCCGTTGTCGGACCGCAGATAAAGAGGCGCGCCGCGCTCGCAGGCGATCCGCGACAGCACCTCAATGACGCGCGAGAGCGGATGCAGCCGTCGACCTCGATCGCCAGACCCTCCTTCGTCCACTCGTCGGGGACCGTCAGGAGATACCCCCAGCGCGGATGCTGGGCCGAGAGCTCCACCATGCGCTCGAGCACCGGTGCATCCTTCTCCGCCCGGCGCGAACGGTAGCTCAGCGCCGAACGCGAGACCCCGATCAGCGTGCAGGCCCGCCGTTGCGACAGGCCCCGGCCCATCGCATACGCCACCGCCGCGCAGCGGTCCGGCACGCTCACCGCTTTTTGCGGCGACCTCTTCCATCACCTCGATCTCGAGGTCCCGCTCGACCCCAGCTTCTTCCGCTGCGTTCTCCGCTTCGAGCTGCTTCAGCCGCCGCACGTCGTCGGCCTCGAATGCGCGGAAGCGCTTGCGCCAGGTGTCGATGGTCTGCTCGCTGACGCCGTGCCGCTCGGCCACCGTCGCAGCCATGTCGCGATCGTTCTCCTGCAAGATCGATACCATCTGCTCGTCCGTGAACCTTGATTTGCGCATCCTTCCCTCCATGCCGGAGGGCAGCTCTCCACCAATCCTTGGTCCGAGATTACCGGGGCAGGTCACCGGTCGCGGGAGGAAGAAGGGCGATAAGCAGCTCTTCCAGCGCCGATGGGACGTCGGCGGGATGTTCGCCAGCGCGATGCGGGCCTCGACAGCCTGGCGGATCGCATTGGTGTCGCATGCCGTGTCGGCGTGGATGACCCGGCAGGAGCCCTTCGGCTGCCCTGCAGTCGGCCGCTTGCCCGCCGGTCGGGTGGAGCGCGACCGTCCTACCGAGGCCATCGGTCAGGGCGTGGATCTTGGTCGTGCGCCCGCCGCGCGACCGGCCGATCGCCTGGTCCCGCTCCCCCCTGTGCCGCCGGCAGCCAGCGGATGCGCTTTCGCAGCCGACGAGGGGGTCAGCATCGCCGAGGGCGGTCGGCCAGCCGCGGCCGCAGCGCGGAGGACATCGACCCCCACGCCCCTCGGCTCCGCGACAAGTGCCCTCGGCTCCTGTCGGTCCCCTTGGGGGATCGCCGGATCCGATTCACCTGATAGATCGCGCTCATGGGCCTGAGCCTAGTCGTTGCTACGGTAGAGCCGTTCGTCGATCGGATGAGGCCGTTTGCGCGTCGGATGGTTTTTCGGCAGCGTGCCACGCGCGGTGGGGGATCGGAGGCTTTGATGTCGTCGGCCATCTCAACGAGGAGCATGCCCGCCGAAGGCTGTTCCAGAACTAGCGGGCCCGCGCGAGCGTCGCCGGGCGGACGGAGCGTGGTTAAAGGTCTGGCGGGTCGATCGCGACCGCCCGTCTTGGTGGAGGTTGCGCCGACCGCCATGCGAGCAGCCGATGTCCTCGCAAACCTCACCCCTCCTTCGCTGGCCGATGAATGGTCGGCTTGTTTCTAGGCATCGAGGCGCTGGGCACCGTCGGGGCTCGCCTCCCGCAGTGCCTCGATCGAGCCTCGTAAGGGCTCGTGCCACCATCAACGATGCCTACGATTGTCGAGCGTCTTCAGCGGTCCGGAGACCGCTGGCCCGCCGCGCGGCGGTGCCCGTCGTCGGCACGCGGGAATGATGCCCGGGATGACGCGGCGCTCGTCCACCGACCACGCATCGAGCTGGTTCTTCGGGCGATGCAGCTCGATCGCGTGCCTCGGCTGTCGCTGAACCAAGCCTCGTCCGCCATGCGGTCCCTTACGCCGATGGGCGCACCATGGGGTCGCCTGGTCACGGCGCGATCACGGTCGAAGTCGTGGCCGAACCTGCACCGGGCGGAGGGCGGCGCCCGCGTCCGCGAGGCGATCGAGGCCGCGCAGCGTAACGCCTCCCGTCCTGCGACGCGAAAGCCGATCCTGAGGAGCCGGCCTCCGTAAGCCAAGGGGCCATCATCAGCGCGGCCGCCTGCCGCGCGATCCCGGCCCGGGAGGTTGCGGTCGAGGACGGGCTTGCCCTGCCTTCCGCCGTACGGATGAGCAACGGCTTCGCCAGCCTGGCTTACGAGCGTGTTCGGATCGTCATCGTTGGCCGCCGTCGCGGCCTGCGTGCCAGGATCGTCGTGGCGCTAACCGGCGTCCCCCCTCGTCGGCCGCACGAACTCGTACATAGGTGCAATTTCTTTCCTAGGATCTGCATCCGCGACGGTCACCGGCGGGTACTTCACACGAGCACCCGAGGATCTGGCCGACCGCGTCGGACCAGGGTGCTCGAGCATCGCAGTGTTGCGGATCAAGGAGGGGCTATGTTGGCCGCCAAGTTTGCCCAGGCATTCTCGAACATCATCAACGCCATCGTCGATCGGGACGATGCCATCGGTCGTAACGCGACCGCTGACGGCGACGGCGCACGGGCGTTCGGCGACGGCGCGACGGCGAACGGATCGGGCGCGCTCGCCGTCGGCACCGACGCGTCCGCCATGGGCGACTCGACCACCGCGGTCGGCAGCCTCAGCACCGCCGACGGCCTCGCCGCGACGGCGTACGGTTGGAAGTCGTCGGCGGTCGGAGAGCGGGCGCATGCGCTCGGCCACATCGCGAACGCCGATGGGGACTTCACCCTAGCCGTCGGCGAGGCGGCCCAGGCGCAGAGCGACAACGCCACCGCCATCGGCAACATGGCGATGGCGAGCGGCATCGACGCGCTCGCCGTCGGCGACACGGCGTCGGCCATGGGCAACTCGACGACCTCGGTGGGTGGCGAGAGCGTCGCCGACGGCCCCGGCGCCACGGCGATCGGCTGGCAGTCGAGCGCGACGGCCGAGCGGGCGCAGGCGTTCGGGCACCTGGCGAGCGCGGACGGCGTGCGCAGCCTCGCGGTCGGCGAGGCGGCCCAGGCGCAGTCGGACAACTCGACGGCGATCGGCAACATGGCGACGGCGAGCGGGATCGACGCGCTCGCCGTCGGCGACACGGCGTCGGCCATGGGCAACTCGACGACGGCCGTCGGCGGCGAGAGCGTCGCCGACGGCCCCGGCGCCACGGCGATCGGCTGGCAGTCGAGCGCGACGGCCGAGCGGGCGCAGGCGTTCGGGCACCTGGCGAGCGCGGACGGCGTGCGCAGCCTCGCGGTCGGCGAGGCGGCCCAGGCGCAGTCGGACAACTCGACGGCGATCGGCAACATGGCGACGGCGAGCGGGATCGACGCCCTCGCCATCGGCGACACGGCGTCGGCCATGGGCAACTCGACGACCTCGGTCGGCGGCGAGAGCGTCGCCGATGGCCTCGCCGCGCAGGCCTACGGCTGGCAGTCGTCGGCGGTCGGCGAGCGCGCGCATGCCTTCGGCCACATCGCCAGCGCCGACGGTGCGTTCAGCCTGGCCGTCGGCGAGGCGGCGCGGGCGCAGAGCGACAACGCCACCGCCATCGGCAACGCAAGCGCCGCCATGGGGGCCGATGCGCTCTCCATCGGCGACACGGCATCGGCGATGGGCAACTCGACGACCTCGGTCGGCGGCGAGAGCACGGCGGACGGAACCGCTGCGACGGCCTACGGCTGGCAGTCGTCCGCGACGGGTGAGCGGGCGCACGCGTTCGGCCACGTCGCCGAGGCCAACGGCGACTTCTCGCTCGCGGTCGGTGAGGCCGCGTCGGCGCAGGGTCCCAACGCCACGGCGATGGGCAACCAGGCGTCTGCGCAGGGCATCGATGCGCTCGCCATCGGCGACACGGCGATGGCGTCGGGCAACTCCACGACCGCCGTCGGCGGGGAGAGCGTCGCGGACGGCACCGCGGCCACCGCGTTCGGCTGGCAGTCGTCCGCCACCGGTGAGCGGGCCCACGCGTTCGGTCACATCGCGGAGGCCGGCGGGGACTTCTCGCTCGCGGTCGGCGAGGGGGCGAGCGCGAACTTCGCCAACTCCACGGCGATCGGCGCGAACGCCGAGGCGACGGCCGACAACGAGTTCGTCCTGGGCAACTCCGACAACTTCTACACGTTGCCCGGCCTCGCCGACGACGTGAGCGAGGGGCAGGCGGAGCTGTTGATCGTCGACGATCAGGGGCAGATCTCGAGCTTCGGAGCCGATGACTTCTTCGCCGCGTTGGAAGATCTCGGCTCCGGCGCGTCGATGGACACGACCGACGATGACGTCGACGGGCATCCCACACCGGCCGACACGACCGACGGCACGGACGACTCCATGGCCTTGCCCGAAGCCAGCGACCTCGCCGACAGCGATCAGTTCGACGACGACGCGGCCTTGGCCTGATCGCAGGCCCGCCGATCATGACCGACGGGGAGGGAGTGTCGTCCTCCCCTGCGACGAACGAGGAGGGCGCTCCGGCGCCCTCCTCCAATGACCGCGCTTACCGGAGGGACAGCCAGCATGGGTCGTGACGTCAACGGGGGCTCAGCGAACGCGGGCCACGGGCAGGTCGGCGCGGCGCTACGCTCCATCGGGCCGCACGTCGGCTTCGCGCTCGCCTTCTCCGCGGCGGTGAACGTCCTGTTCCTCGCCTCGCCCATCTACATGATGCAGCTCTACGGCCGCGTGCTGAACTCGCGCAGCCTGGAAACGCTCGCCTCGCTCTCCTTGGTGCTGGCGTTGGTGCTGATCGCGATGGCGGCAGCCGACGCCGCCCGCGGCCGCCTGCTCGCGCGGGCCGGGGGCCGGATGGCGCAGCGGCTGACCGCCCCCGCGATCCGCGTCGCGCTGATGGCGGGCAAGGGTCGCGCGCAGTCCACGCTCGAGGAGCTCGAGGTGGTCCGCAAGTTCTTCGCCGGCGGCTCCATGGCGACGCTCATGGACACGCCCTTCACCGTCCTCTTCCTCTTCGTCCTCTTCCTGCTTCATCCGGCGCTGGGCCTCGTCGCGACGGTCGGCGCCGCGTTGATCCTCGCCACGGTGTGGCTGCCCCGGCTGGTGGAGGTCGCTCGCGAGCGCCGGATCGCCGACGGGGCGCGCTCGATCGACGAGAGCGCGACGCTTCTGAGCCGCGATCGCGGCGAGATCAGGGGGCTCGGCCTCGACGAGGGCCTCGCCGCGCGGTTGTCGCGCAACCACCTCACCCTCGGGGCGACGCGCCTCGCCTCCGGGGAGGGTTCCGCCACGGTCGGCGCGACCGCGCGCTTCTGGCGGCTTGCCGCCCACAGCGCGGCGCTCGCGACCGGCGCGGTGCTGGCGATCGACGGCGCGCTCGCGCCATCCGCGATGCTGGCCGCTGCGATCCTCACCGGACGCGCGCTCGGTCCCATCGAGACCTTGCCGGTCGCGCTGCGCCACGCGCGGCTGTCGCGCCGTGCGCTCGAGGGGCTCGACGCGGCGCTCGAGAGGGCGGCGCCTCTCCGCAGCGAGCCGCTGCCCGTCCAAGCCGGGGTCGCCGTGGAGGCGCGACGCGTCGTCGTGACCCCGACCGGTGCGACCCGGCCGGCCCTGCGCTCGCTCAGCTGCAAGCTCGCGCCGGGGGAGGTGGTGGCGGTTGTCGGCGAGGCGGGTGCGGGCAAGTCTACGCTGCTGCGCTGCCTTGCCGGCGTCGAGCCGGTCAAGAGCGGCGAGCTGCGCATCGGCAGCGTCGACGTGGCCTCCGCCGACCCGCAGCTCCTTCAAGCGTTGGTGGGGTGGATGCCCCAGGACCCGCCGCTCTTTCCCGGCACGGTGCGCGAGAACGTGGCAAGGTTCCTGCCCCTCCCCGAGGAGGACGTGCGCCGCGCGATCCGCCGGGCCGGAGCGCTCGAGGCGATCGAGAAGCTGCCTCATGGCTTCGAGACTGACGTCGGCTCGCCGAGCGTCGCTGCCTCGCCGAACCTCAGGCAGCAGATCGCGCTGGCGCGGTCGCTCGTCGGCGACGCCCCGCTCATCCTGTTGGACCAGCCCACCGCCCACATGGATGCGGCGGGCGAGGTCGCGACCTTGAACGCGATCCGTGCCCTGAAGGGCGCCGGCGTCACGGTGATCGTCGCCTCCCACAAGCCCGTGATGTCGACGGTGGCGGACCGCATCATGCTCCTGTCCGACGGTTTGATGGAGGTGTTCGAGGATCGCGACACGGTGCTTCAGGCCATGCGCCGTCGCTCGCTCAAGGCCGTGCCCACCGCGCAGAACGACGGCGTCAAGCGGGTTGGCGCCGACGCGACGGGGGCGCAGCGATGAGCGGCGGACCGGAGCTCCGCGACGGCGTCGGTCGACCGGTGGCGGTCGCCTTCGTGGCGTTCGCCGTCTCGATCGGTGGCGTGATCGCCTGGATGGCGCAGGCGCCGCTGGCGAGCGCCGTCCTTGCGGAGGGCGCCATCGCGGTGGAGGGGGACATCAAGACCGTCCAGCACCTGGAGGGTGGGATCGTCGCCAAGCTCCTCGTGCAGGAGGGCGACGACGTCGCCGCGGGCGAGACGCTGGTGCGCCTCGACACGACGGAGGCGCAGTCCGAGCGCGCCGCGCTCATCGCGGAGCGGGACGCGCTCGCCGCGCGGGCGGTGCGGCTCCGCGCCGAGCTCCGGGACGGCGCGCCCGACTTCGCCGCGCTCGCCTCCTCCGAGCGGGGGACGCTGGCGTCCGCCATCGCCGGGCAAGCTGCGCTGTTTAAGGCGCGCGCGCAGGAGCGGGTGGCCGAGCAGCGGATGCTCGACGGGACGCTTCAGCGGCTGCGGGCGCGCAGCGCGGCGATCGCTGCGACGCTCGACGGGATCGCCCAGCGCATCGCGCTGGCCGAGGAGGAGATGGGCGTCAAGGAGGACCTCGCGTCCCGCGGCGTCGCCAGCCGCGCGGTGGTTCGCCAGGCCGAGCAGGCCCTCGTCGCCCTTCGCGGCGAGGAGGCGGCGCTTGGTGCGAGCCTCGCCGAGGCCAGGGCCGCCGAGGCCGAGGCGGAGCTGCAACGGGCCGAGACCGACAGCAAGCGCATCTCCAGCGTCTCGGACGAGATGAGCAAGGTCGAGGCTCGCCTGGCCGAGGTCAAGCCGACGCTGCTTGCCGTCAGCGAGCGGATCGCCCGCAGCGTCGTGCGAGCGCCGGTGGACGGCACCGTGGTCGGCTTGTCGGTGGCGACGATCGGCGGCGTGATCGCGCCGGGCGAGCCGATCATGACGATCGTCCCGAACAGCCCCGTCCTGATCGCCGAGGCGGAGGTCGCACCGACCGATCGCGAGCGGCTGACCGAGGGGATGACCGGGGAGGTGCGCCTCGCAGGGCTCGAGGCGCGTGGCGAGGCGAGCCTCCACGGGACCGTCGCAAGGATCTCCGCCGATCGGATCCGGCAGAGGATCGAGGGTGACGGCGAGGACCACTATCAGGTGGTGGTCACGTTCGGCACGGTGCCCGCCGACGTGCGGCTCGTCCCTGGGATGCCGGTGACCGTGGTCATCCCGACCCGCTCGCGGACCGCCATCGACTACCTGCTCTCGCCGCTGAAGGACGCCCTCTCGCGGTCCCTGCGGGAGGTCTGACCTTGTCCGCACGCCCCGCAAGGGGAGCCAAGCCGCCGCCCCGCCGAGAAGGATCCGAGCCGAGCCCGAGCATGGTGGCGACCGCGCTGTTCGCCGAACACTGGAACGTCGAGGCGATGCGTCGCGCCTTCGGCAAGCCAGCGCATCGTCCGCCATCCGAGGCGTCCGGTCCGTCCGAGCGACCGTCCACCCTGCCGATCCGTCCGGTGCCGTACCCCTCGCGCAGAAGAAGGGCGCGCTCCGTGAGCCTGGTGCGCAGGCTCGTGCGAAGGGTCCTGTGGTTCGCGTTGCTGACGTTCGGCGCGTGGATCGTTGTTCAGCTCAAGGCGTGACGTCCCGGAGTTGGCGGAGTGAGCGACCTTTGCGCGCTGATCCGCGAGGCCATGCAAGGCCCGTTCCCCCACGCTGCAGCCGAGCGGGCCTTCGACGTGATCATGGCCGGGAAGGGGCGACGGCTGCACAGGTCGCAGGCTTCCTGATGGCGCTGGCCATGCGTGGCGAGTGCGTCAAGGAGATCGTCGACGTTGCCGTCGTGATGCGCGCGCGCTCCATCAGCGTTAGAGCGCCCGCCGACGCCATCGACGTCGTGGGCACGGGAGGCGGCAAGGGCACGCTGAACATCTCGACCGCGGCGGCGATCGTGATGGCGGGCTGCGACGCGCCCGTGGCCGAGCACGGCAACCGCGCGCTCAGCTCGCGTTCGGGGGCTGCGGATGCGCTGGGCGCCCTCGGCGTCGGAACCATGGTTACCGCGGGCGTGGCGCAGCGCGCGCTCGCCACGCGCGGGCTCTGCTTCATGATGGCGCCGATGCACCATGCGAGCATGCGCCATGTGCAGCCGGTGCGCCGGGAGATGGGGGTGCGCACGGTGTTCAACATCCTCGGGCCGCTGACCAACCCTGCTTGGGGTGCGCCGACAGCTCACGGGTGCTTACAGCCGTTAGCTCCTATGCCCGATGGCGAAGACGCTCGCCTTGCTCGGGTCGCAAACGGCCTGGCTCGTCCATGGCGGGGAAACGGGACCGACGAGCTGTCCATCGCCGGACCGAGTCAGGTGGTGGCGCTGACGGACGGGAAGATCAGCGCGTTCGAGGTCTGCCCCGCCGACGCCGGCCTGCCGACGCATCGCTTCGAGGCCATCCGAGGCGACACGCCGCAACGCAACGCCCAGGCGCTCGCCGACCTGTTGGACGGCGCGCCCGGGGCCTATCGCGACGCGGTGCTCCTGAACGCTGCGGCGGCGCTCGTCGTGGCGGGCCGGACGAACAGCCTCGCCGAGGGTGCAAGCTTGGCGGCCTCCAGCGTCGATGACGGTGCCGCCCGCGCCAAGCTCGCCGCACTCGCGGACGTGACCTCTCCTGCGAACATGGCGCGCGGTGAGCCGGCCCCGCTTTCAGGGGCGAGCGAGGCAGAGGTCAGCCCATGAGGGACGTCCTTGCGCGAATTGCAGCCTACAAGCGCGAGGAGGTCATCGCCGCGAAGTCGGCTGCTCAGCTTTCAGCGATCGAGGCGGAGGCTCGCCTTGCTCCGCCGGTCCGCCCCTTCGGCGCAGCTCTCACGCGCGCTGCTGCTCAGGGCTACGCGCTCATCGGTGAGTTGAAGAAGGCCTCCCCTTCAAGGGGACTGATCCGTCACGACTTCGATCCGCCGCGCCTCGCGGCGGCCTACGAGCCCGGGGGCGCCGCCTGCCTCAGCGCCCTCACGGACGGACCGAGCGTCATGGGCGCTCCGGGTCACCTTGTGGCCATGCGTGCCGCTACGAGGCTGCCCGTGATCGATCCTTACCAGGTCGCAGAGGCCCTGGCTCTGGGCGCAGACGCGATCCTCGTCATCCTCGCCATGGTGCGCGACGCGCTCTCGCAGCCGAACTCGTCGATGCCGCGGCCCATTGGCGGATGGATGCCCTGATCGAGGCGCACGACGGCACCGAGCTCAAGCGCGCCCTCGCGTCACCGTCGCCGCTGATCGGCATCAACAACCGCGATCTGAGGACGTTCAAGACCTGCCTCGACACCACCGAAGCGCTGGCACCCCGCGTGCCTCCGACCGCAGCGTGATCAGCAGGAGCGGCCTTTCCAGCTGGGCGGACCTTGCGCGCCTGGGCCGATCGGGCGTGCGCCGCTTCCTGGTCGGCGAGGCATCATGCGTCGTGGGGATGTCGCAGCTGCGATGACGGCAATGCTCGGCGCGCCGATGGCGGCTGAAGGGACCCGCTGATGGGTCGGCATGGTTGATGGGCGACAGCTGGTTGCGGGGGTAGGATTTGAACCTACGACCTTCAGGTTATGAGCCTGACGAGCTACCGGGCTGCTCCACCCCGCGCCAGTTGTTGCGACTGGGACCGCACCCCAGGGGGCTCCGTCCGCCGCACCGCAGACTTAGCAACTCGCCTGCAGGAGTTAAAGGGGTCGGCGACACCGAAACGTCATGGGCGTGTCCCCAGCCACCTCGGGCGAAGGACGGTCAGGCGGGGGCGAGGCTCCGAGGGTTGGGGTTCGGCAGGCCGACCGCTGCCAGCGCCGTCGCCTGACGCTCGGCGACGCCGTCGAGCGGCGCGGCGACGAGCTGGTCGCGGAAGATCTCGTGGAAGTTCAGTTCGGCCTGGAGGTGGAGGAGCACCGCGCCGAGGCCGATCGCCGCGCGGTCCATGAAGACGAACTCGCGGGGCACCGTCACCGGCCCCTTCTCCTTCAGCGCCTGGTGCACCGAGAACGCCTCGCGCCGGCCGTACTCGCCGGGCTTCGTGCCATCGGCGAGGGTGCGCACCCGGTCTTCCAGGATCGGCCCGTAGATGAAACGGGCCCAGATGTTCAGAATGTCGATGAGCTCGCGGGACAGCCCGCGGAAGCCCCAGGTCTCATAAGCGTGCACCACGCGCTCCTCGTCGCCGTTGAGCAGGCCTTCGTAGAGGGCGATCACGCCGCCGACGAAGGAGATCGGGAACAGCCGGATGCAGCCGTAGTCGAGCAGGTTGATGCCGACCGGCTCGCCGTCCGCCTTGAAGGCCGTGTAGTTGCCGAGGTGCGGGTCGCCGTGGATGACGCCGATCTCCGCGAACGGCGCCCAGTAGGCGCGGAACAACGCCTTGGCGAGCCGGTTGCGGACCTCGAGCGGGGCTTCACGGTACGTCAGCAGGCGTCGGCCGTCGAGCCACCCCAGCGTGAGGAGGCGGCGGGTCGACAGGTCGTCGTGCACGCTGGGCACGTGGATCGTCGGGTCGTCGGCGAACACCAGCCCGTAGAGCTTGGCGGCACGGGCCTCGCGGGCGTAGTCGAGCTCCTCGCGCAGCCGGTCGCCGATCTCCGCGTTGATCTCGGAGGTGTCGATGCCGGGGCGCATCCGCCGGTGGAGCTGGAAGATCAGCCCGAGCTGCTTGAGGTCCGCCTCGATGGCGGAGTCCATGTTGGGGTACTGCAGCTTGCAGGCGACCGCCTCGCCGGAAAGCGTCTCGGCGCGGTGGACCTGTCCCAGGGAGGCCGCTGCCGCGGGCGCCTTGTCGAACCTTGCAAAGCGCTGCAGCCAGTTCGCGCCGAGCTCGGCCGCCATGCGGCGCTTGACGAACGGGTAGCCCATGGGGGGCGCGTCGGACTGCAGGGTCTGCAGCTCTGCGGCGTACTCCGGCGGCAGCGCGTCCGGGATGGTGGATAGGAGCTGGGCCACCTTCATGAGCGGGCCCTTGAGGTTACCGAGCGCGCGCGCGATCTCCATCGCGTTGCGGTCGTGCTGCAGCTCGCCGCCGAACAGGCGCGAGGCCATCATCTTCGCGGCGATGCCGGACATGTTGCCGCCGACCCGCGCGTAGCGGCTTGCGCGGCCCGCGAAGGTGTTGCGCTCGCTGTCCGTCACCATCGATCGATCCCGTCGTTGATAAGCCTTCGATATAGCATGGCGAACCGTGCCTCTAAGGCGTGCGACGATCGGTTCGGGCGCAGGCTCCCGCGCGGATCCGCGGCTTGGGGACACGCCTGTGCCGCCCGCAACTGCGGGGATAGCGGGGTGGCCGTGCCTTGCGGCTCGTGCCGGTCGGCCGACCCGACGCACGATCTGCGGACGAGCCGTTCGACGCCAACGGCAGAATTGGAGAGCCGATGCAAGCGCTTCGACCATGGACCGCCGAAGGGCCCGCCGAACGTGCGGCCGCGCACGGCATCCTGCCACGCCAGGCGATCGCCCGGCTTGCCCGGGACGGCGCGATCGCGGCCGACGACGGCATCGCGGACGACCAGCTCCAGCCGGCGAGCCTCGACCTTCGCCTCGGCCCCCGCGCGCACAGGATCCGCGCGAGCTTCCTGCCCGCGGCCGGCGAGGCGATGGCGGACAAGGTCGCGCGGGTGCGGCTGCACACCATCGACCTCAGCGAGGGCGCGGTGCTGGAGACCGGCTGCGTCTACCTCGTGCCCCTCATGGAGCGCCTCGCGCTGCCTGCGCACCTGTCGGCGTCGACCAACCCGAAGAGCTCCACGGGTCGCCTCGACGTCTTCACGCGGGTGATCGCCGACGGTTCCGGGGGGTTCGACTTCGCGCCGCCAGGCTACCGCGGGCCGCTCGCGGTGGAGATCAGCCCGCGCACCTTCCCCGTCCTGGTACGGGCCGGCTCGCGCCTGTCGCAGGTGAGGTTCCGCACCGGTCACGCCGTCATCGACGACGCGGCGCTCGCCGAGCTCCACCGAGCCTCGCCGCTGGCGGTGCCGGACGCGGTCATCAAGGACGGGATGAACCTGTCCATCGACCTCAAGCCCGAGGCGGGCCCCGTAGGCTACCGCGCCAAGCGCCACACCGGCGTCATCGACGTTGACCGGCGTGACGCGCTCGCCACCGCCGACTTCTGGGACCCCATCGAGGCGAGCGACGGCCGGCTGATCCTCGACCCCGACGAGTTCTACATCCTGATGAGCCGCGAGGCGGTGTCGATCCCACCGGCCTTCGCCGCGGAGATGGTGCCGTTCGATCCGTTGGTCGGCGAGTTCCGTGTGCACTACGCCGGCTTCTTCGATCCGGGGTTCGGTCACGGTCCCGGTCAGGCGGCGCGCGCCGTGCTCGAGGTGCGCTCGCGCGAGGTGCCGTTCATCCTGGAGCACGGTCAGGTCGTCGCCCGCCTCGCCTACGAGCGCATGGCGCAGGTCCCTGACATCGTTTACGGTGCCAGCCTCACCTCGCACTACCAGGGGCAGGCCTTGAAGCTGTCCAAGCACTTCCGCTCGTGACCGACCTGCTGGCCCTTGGTGGCGGCCACACCGGAGGGGACCGGCGCTCCGCGGCGGCGATCCTCACCGAGGTGTTCGGCTTCGCAGCGTTCCGTCCGGGCCAGGAAGAGATCGTCGGCGCGGTGGCCGCCGGCGAGGACGTGCTCGCGGTGATGCCGACGGGCGGCGGAAAGTCGCTGTGCTACCAGCTCCCAGCGCTGATGCACGACGGCGTCACCATCGTGGTGTCGCCGCTCATCGCGCTGATGCGCGATCAGGTGCTGGCGCTCCAGTCCCTCGGCGTCGCGGCGGCGAGCCTCAACTCGGCGAACGCTTTGGAGGACAACCGCCGCACGCTCGCCGCGGCGGTCTCTGGCACGCTCAAGCTCCTGTACATATCGCCCGAGCGCCTGACGGACGGCGCCACGCTGGAGCGGCTGCGCGAGGCGCCGGTCGCCATGATCGCGGTGGACGAGGCGCACTGCGTCTCCCAGTGGGGGCACGACTTCCGCCCCGAGTACCGCCAGATCGGCGACGTGCGGCGCGACCTCGGGATCTCCCAGACGGTCGCGTTCACCGCGACCGCGGACGAGGTCACGCGCGAGGACATCGCCGAGCGGCTGTTCGCCGGTGGGTGCCGCGTCTTCGTGCGCTCCTTCGACCGGCCGAACATCTCCCTCGCGATGACGCAGCGCGCCGAGGGTCGCGCCCAGCTCCTCACCTTCCTGAAGGCCCACGAGGGGCAGTCCGGCATCGTCTACTGCCAGTCGCGGCGGCGCGTGGACGAGACGGCGGCCTTCCTGGCGCAGAAGGGCTGGCGGGCGGTGCCCTACCACGCGGGGCTCGAGCGGGAGGAGCGCGACGGCAACCAGGACGTCTTCCTGCGCGAGGACGGCGTGGTGGTGGTCGCGACGGTCGCCTTCGGGATGGGCGTCGACAAGCCCGACGTGCGCTTCGTCTTCCACATGGACCTGCCGAAGAACATCGAGAGCTACTACCAAGAGATCGGCCGCGCCGGCCGCGACGGCCTGCCTGCGACCGCGCACGCGCTCTACGGCTTCGGTGAGATCCGCCAGTTCCGACAATGGATCGAGGCGTCCGAGGCGTCGGACGCGGTCAAGGACGTCGAGCGGCAGAAGCTTTCTGCGCTGGTCGCGTTGTGCGAGGCGCCGTCCTGCCGTCGCGTGCTCCTGCTGGGCTACTTCGGCGAGGCGGTCGCGCCCTGCGGCAACTGCGACATGTGCGCCGGCAAGGTGGAGACCTTCGATGCGACGGTGCTCGCCCAGAAGGCGCTGTCGGCGGTGGCGCGCACGAAGGAGCGCTTCGGCGTCGAGCACCTCATCTGCGTCCTGCGCGGCGAACGCTCCGAGAAGGTCGAGAAGTGGGGCCACCACGAGCTGAAGACCTTCGGCGTCGGCGCCGACCAGTCGCGCAAGACGTGGCGCTCCATCTTCCGTCAGCTTGGCGTGATCGGCCTCGCGGAGGCGGACGCGGGTGAGTACCCGACGCTCAAGGTATCCGGCGAGGGCTGGCGCGTCCTGAAGGGCGAGGCACGCGTCACGCTGCGCAAGGACGCCCTGTCGCTGAGGGACGAGACGCGCAAGACCTCGCCGGAGCTGCCGACGGACTACGACGGCGAGCTCCTCGAGCGCCTCAAGGTGTTGCGACGCGTGCTCGCCGACACCCGGGACGTGCCAGCCTACGTGATCTTCTCCGACCGCACGCTGATCGAAATGGCGGCGCGGCGGCCCACGACCGAGGCCGAGCTACGCGGCATCCACGGCGTCGGCGAGCGCAAGCTGAAGGACTTCGGCGCGGCGTTCCTCGAGGTGACGTCCGCCCGGTAAGGCCGTCTCAGCGGGCCTCCGTGGCGAATGGAAGCACGGTGTCTAGCGCGCGCGTCAGGTCGGCGGTGACGTCCGCCGGGTCCTCGAGCCCGACGGACAGCCGCAGCAGCCCGTCGTCGATGCCGAGTGCCGCTCGCGCCGCCTCGGACAGGTTCTTGTGCGTCGTCGTCGCGGGATGGGTGAGGAGGCTCTTCGCGTCGCCGAGGTTGTTGGAGATGCCGACGAGGCGCAGCGCGTTGGCGGCGCGAAAGGCAGCGCTTCGGCCACCGCGGACATAGAACGCGACGAGCGTCGAGCCCGCCGTCATCTGCCGCGCGGCGAGCGCCGCCTGCGGGTGGTCGGCGCGTCCGGGGTAGCGCACGCGCTCCACGGCGGGGTGCGCCGCGAGCGCGTCGGCGACCGCGGCAGCCGCCTCGGTCTGCGCGCGGACCCTCACCGGCAGCGTCTCCAGCGATTTCAGAAGCACCCACGCGTTGAACGGGCTGATCGCCGGTCCCGTCTGCCGCAGCACGACCTCCAGGTGCTCCTTGATCCATGCCTCGCGACCGAGGATCGCGCCGCCGAGGCAGCGGCCCTGACCGTCCACGTGCTTGGTCGCGGAGTAGACGACGAGGTCGGCGCCGAGGGCGAGGGGCCGTTGCCACAGCGGCGTCGCGAATACGTTGTCGACGATGACGAGGGCGCCCGGCGCCGCCCGGTCGCGCACGGCGGCGACGCCGGCGATGTCGACCAGCGACAGCGTCGGGTTCGTCGGCGTCTCCAGGAACAGGACGCGCGTGTTCGGCCGCAGCGCGGCCTCCCAGGCCGCAAGGTCGGTGCCGTCGACGAGTGTCGAGGCGACCCCGAACCGTGGGAGGAACGTCTCCACCACGTAGCGGCAGCCACCGAACAGCGCCGACGCGGCCACCACGTGGTCGCCGGCCCGCAGCGAGGCCATCATCACCGCGGTGACGGCCGCCATGCCCGACGCGGTCGCGCGGCATGCCTCGGCCCCCTCGAGCGCGGCCATGCGAGCCTCGAACATGGCCACCGTCGGGTTGCCGTAGCGCGAGTAGACGAACCCGTCCGCCTCGCCCGCGAACCGTGCCGCCGCCTCCTCCGCGCTCCGGTAGACGAAGCCCTGGGTGAGGAACATCGCCTCGCAGGTCTCGCCGAACTGCGAACGCGTCGCGCCCTCGTGGACGAGGCGGGTGGCGAGCGACCACTCCTCCATCAGTCCCTCCAAAAGATCGGCGTGAAGAGGATGAGGACCGTCATGATCTCGAGCCTCCCAAGGAGCATGACGAAGGCGAGGAGCCACAGCTCGAACTCGCCGAGGGAGCCGAAGTTGCCGGCGGGCCCGATCTGCTCGCCGAGCCCAGGCCCGACGTTGGTGAGCGCCGTCTGCGCGCCCGTGAGCGCGGTGATGAAGTCCTGGCCTGCAAGGGACAGAGCAAGGATGGTGAACCCGTAAACTAAGAAGAACGCGATGAAGTAGATGATGACCGAATCGAACACATCCTGCTCGATGATGCGGTCACCGAAGCGCAACGGCTGCATCGCATGCGGGTAGACGAGGCGGGTGAAGGCGCGGCGCAACGCCTGGAAGACGATGATGAAGCGGTAGACCTTGATGCCGCCCGTCGTGGAGCCGGAGCAGCCACCGATGAAGGTGAGGATGAAGAAGACGCCGAACGCGAAGGGGCCCCAGACGGCGTAGTCGTCCGAGGCGTAGCCGGTGGTCGTCACGATGGAGACGACGTTGAAGGTCGCCTGCGTGAAGGCGTCCGCCACGTGGATGTTGCGCGTCTGGTCGAGCCAGACCGTGAGGGCGAGGACGACGAGCAGGATGCCGCACAGGAAGGTGCGGACCTGCCAGTCGCGCCACAGCGTGAAGCGGCCGCGGACTATGAACTCCACGTAGAGCACGAACGGCAGCGCGCCAACGATCATGAAGAACACCGCCGCCCACAGGATGGCGGGCGAGCCGAAGAAGCCGAACGAGCGATCGTGGGTTGAGAAGCCGCCCGTGGCAACGGTCGTCATCGCGTGGCAGACGGCGTCGAACGCGCTCATCCCGAGCGCGGAGTAGGTGAGCGCGCAGGCGATGGAGATCGCGAGGTAGATGAAGCACAGGGCGCGGGTCACCGACACGACGCGCGGCAGCGCCTTGTCGGCACGGTCGGACGACTCGGTGCGGAACACCTGCATCCCGCCGATCCGCAGGAACGGGAAGAGGAACAGCCCGATGGCGACGATGCCGATGCCGCCGAGCCACTGCAGCATCGCGCGCCACAGCAGGAACGAGCGCTCCATGGCGTCGAGCTCGGACAGGACGGTGGCGCCGGTCGTCGTGAGGCCGCTCGTCGCCTCGAAGAACGCCGCCGCAGGCGTCAGCGGCAGCGGCGACAGCCAGAACGGCACCGCGGCGATGACGCACGAGGTGAGCCAGAGGACGCTCGTCAGCAGGAAGCCGAAGCGCGGGGTGAAAACTGGGACGGCCTCGCGCAGCGAGACGACGCCGAGGACGGAGACGCCGAACACGCCGCTCGCGGAGACGGCGAACACCGCCCAAGTGGGTCGCCCGTCGGCAAGGTCGACGAGCGCCGGGATCGCCATCGCCACCGAGAGGATGATGCCGAAGTAGCTGGCGATGTAGAACGCAGGGCGAAGTTGGAGGATCCCGCGCGGGACGTGTCGGCGTCGCGGCTCCAGCGGTCCGGTGAGGATGGCCACGGCGCGCCTCCTTCTCGCGACCGTGCGGTGGGTCGGGATTGCCGCGTTAAACCAACGCCGGCGTGCGCGGAAGCGTACGACTTTACAGTCGGGTCGATCGGCCGCGCGTCGTGACCTCGTCGCCACAAGCCATCGCCAGCGTGAACGCGTTGCCGACGACTGATCCGCTACCAAGGTCGGTGCGTGCCGGCAGAGCGTCGCGGTTCCCGTGGACGTTGGCGTCCGACCGCATGGGACGGGCGCACGGCGCCGCGTCCTCCGCTAGAAGGGGAGCGGCCCGCTCCCGGGCGTCCCATGATCGGGGGAGGCGATGGAAGGCGAAGCGCACCACGGGCTGCCTTACCTCAAGGAGGTCATGATCTTCCTCGTGTCGGCAGGCGTCGTGGTGCCGATCCTGCAGCGGCTCGGGCTGAATTCGATCCTCGGCTACCTCGTCGCCGGGATGGCCGTCGGCCCGTTCGGCATCGTGACGCTTGCCGACACGGTGTTCGGCATGCCCCTTGCGACCTTCGCCATCGCCGAGGCCGCGGGGGTGAGCCAGCTCGCCGAGCTCGGCGTCGTGTTCCTGCTCTTCCTCATCGGCCTCGAGCTGTCGGCGCCGCGGCTGTGGGCGATGCGTCGGCTCGTGTTCGGTCTTGGCGGGCTGCAGGTCCTCGTCACCGCAACCGCACTTGCCGCGGCAGCACGTGCGGTGGGCCTCGGTCCCGAGGCGTCCGTCGCGGTCGGAGCGGCGCTCGCCCTGTCCTCCACCGCGATCGTCGTCCAGCTCCTCGTCGGCGAGGGACGGCTTGCCTCGCCTCCTGGGCAGGTCATGTTCTCGATCCTCCTCATGCAGGACATCGCGGTGGTGCCGGTCCTCCTTGTCATCGGCTCGATGGCGGCGACGGCCGAGGCGAGCGTGTGGTCGAGCCTTGCCGAGAGCGTGCTCCTCGCCGCTGCGATGATCGCCACGATCTTCTTTGCCGGGCGTAGGATCATCGCGCCGGTGTTCCGCTTCGTCGGCGCGCGGCAGGACCGTGACATGTTCACCGCGGCCGCACTCCTCGTCATCATCGGCACGGCGGCGACGACCTCGCTCGCGGGCATGTCCATGGCGCTCGGCGCGTTCCTCGCCGGACTGGTGTTCGCCGACACCGAGTTCAGCCGGCAGCTTGAGGTGGAGATCGCGCCGTTCAAGGGCCTGCTCCTCGGCTTGTTCTTCCTCTCGGTGGGGATGACCATCGATCCCCGCGTCCTGCTCGAGGCGCCGGGTGCGCTCGCCGCGGTCATCGGCGCGGTGGTCGCCATCAAGGCGCTTGTCATCGTCGCCTTGGCGCTCGCCTTCCGTCAGCCCCTCGCGACGGCCGTGGAGAGCGGCCTGATGCTCTCCCAGATCGGCGAGTTCTCGCTCGTCGGCCTCGCGCTCGCTGCAACGCTCGGCGTGGTGCCCGAGGAGCTTGCGCGCATCCTCGTCGTCGCCGCTGGCATCACCATGGCGCTCACCAGCGCGCTCGCCGGTCCGATCCACCGCCTTGGCCAACACCTTGGGGGACGCGCCGACCCCACGGGGCGACGGCCGGCGCAGCTCATCGAGGGTGCGCCGGACCAGCACGTCATCATCGCTGGGTTCGGCCGCATCGGGCGCTCCATTGGCGCGCTGCTCGAGGCGCGGCGCATCCCCTACGTCGCCCTCGACCTCGAGTCGCGGCAGGTCGCCAGGGCGCGCGCCCACGGCCTGCCGGTCTACTTCGGCGACCTGCGGCGCGCCGACGTGCTGCGCAACGCGCACGCGGCGACGGCGAGGGCGATCATCCTCACCATGGACAACCCGCACGCCAACGCCGACGTCGTCGGCGCGGTGCGTGAGATGGGCCTGTCGGTCCCCGTAGTGGTGCGCGCCCGCGACGAGGCCCACGCTGCCGAGCTCTACAAGATGGGCGCCGACGAGGTGGTGCTCGAGGCGTTCGAGGCCTCGCTGCAGATGGGCGAGGAGACGCTGGTCGCGATCGGCTTCCCCCGCGAGGCGGCGCACTCGCTCATCGAGGAGGAGCGTGATGCCGGGCGTCGCGAGCTCGCGAGCGCTGCGGAGCTGCGCAGGGGGAAGCACCGGTGAGGATCCTGGTGATCGGCCGCAGCGGCCAAGTGGCTCGCGCCCTCGTCGAGCGTGCCGGGGCGCACGACGTCGTCGCGCTCGGACGTGGGGACGTCGACCTCGCGGATCCCGCGACCCTCCCGCCGGCCCTCGAGCGCGTTGCGCCCGACGCCGTCATCAACGCCGCGGCCTACACCGCGGTGGACCAGGCGGAGGTGGAGGAGGGGAACGCCCGCGCGCTCAATGCCGACGGTCCCGCTGCGCTGGCGAGGCTGTGCGCGAAGGAGGGCGTGCCCCTTGTGCACCTGTCCACCGACTACGTGTTCGACGGAACGATGGATCGCCCCTACCGCGAGGACGACCCGGTCGCGCCTCGCAGCGCCTACGGCCGGACGAAGGCCGATGGGGAGGTCGCCGTGCGCGAAGCTGGCGGACGGTCGCTCGTCGCGCGCACTGCCTGGGTCTACTCGCCGTTCGGCAGGAACTTCGTGAAGACGATGCTGCGCGTCGGCGCCGAGCGCGAGGTCCTCACCGTCGTCGACGATCAGCGCGGCAACCCGACCAGCGCCCTCGACCTCGCCGAGGCGCTCATCGGGTTGTGCGAACACGCCGATACGTGGCCGGTCGGGGGTGAGGTCGTCCACGTCGCGGGGGCCGGCGAGACGACTTGGCACGGGTTCGCCGAGGCGATCTTCGTCCTGTCGCCCCATCGGCCGCACGTCCGCCCGGTCCCGACGCGCGAGTACCCGACGCCGGCGGTGCGACCGGCCAACTCACGGCTCGACTGCAGCAAGCTCACCACGCGCTACGGCCTGACGCTACCCACCTGGCAGGCAAGCCTGCCCAGCGTCGTCGAGCGGCTGCTCCGCAGCGAGGCGTCCAGTCCCAGGATGTGATGGCTTGGCGGCCTGACGTTGCCCCTTGGGGTGCCCTCGGTCTGAACCGGCCTCCGCTGGAAGGAGACGGAGAACGAAGAGCCGTTTCAGCAAGGAGCGAATTCTCGCGGTGCCGACGGAGCCTGCGGCGGGGAGCGGCGTGGCCGAGCTGTGGCGTTAGCACGGTCGAGGCCGCCGAACATGCCTTCGATGGCGTCACGGTCGCGATGGAGGACGGGCGAGAGGCAACTCGTCGAGCGGCGACCGACCTTCGGCGGGGTGTTGGGCCAGGCGCCGCGCGCCTCGACCGTCTGACCGCCCGCTGCGGCGAGGGTGTGGAAGACGCGTTCCACCCGTTCTGCGCAGCCCAGCGGACGAGCCGATCGTAGAGCGTCCTGCGCGGCCCGTACGGCGTCGGGCGCATCCTTGCGGCGGACTTCAAGACGGGGATGGTCCCGCTGATCACACCCGCCCGTCGTCGACGCGTGGCTGACCGCCCGTGCCCGTCGGAAGCGGTCGCTCAACGCGCTCGATCTGAGCCTCGGTCAGCCGGAAGTGTTCTTGATGCATGACGCTCTCCCATCGCAGATCGTCGTCAGATCCGCATCAACGAACCGTGTTTTGAGGCCCAACCCTAAGTCTTCGAGCAAGGCATGCTGAAACGAAGTTAAGCGGCACGCCTTGGTCGTGCGCATGATCCGCTCGGTTTGGAGCGTTGGTTCAAGGATGATGTGGTTTGGCAGGCGGGGCTCGATGCCCTCCTGGGCACAGACGGCGACGATGACGTGGGCAGCGAAGCCGCATCCGGCCTCCGTGTCGCGCTGGACGAACCGCACGCCTTTGTCGGTCAGAACCGTGTCGATCCCGTAGGATACGGCTGGGCAAAGCCTTGAGGAAGCCGGCGGCGACGGGCTTGGCCGCCTTCCGGCCGATCGTGGCCAAGACCAAGCAAGGAGGTCCGATCCACGGCCACGAACAGAATAGGTTCTGCCGCCTTCGTGGCGCAACGCGGCGATGCCGATGTGGGGGCATAGCCGACCTCGCCGACCTTGCGCCGAGGCGTCTCGCGGTCCGATTTGGGCGGGCGGCAGATCCCGTGACGCGGCGGGCGACAATGCAGCAACACTCGCGTCAGGTGAGGGATGACGTCCTTCAACGCGATGGGGATCATCGATGGCAAGCGGGCTTGCACCCACGACGCGACGAAGGCGGCCTCTTCGAGTGCGGCGGGGATGGGCCTCCCGCCCTTCGTTCAGCCCCATCGGCTGGTCCTCGACGCGCGTCCGGGAGCGCCACGTTCCGACCGTCTTCTCATGGGTCCCGAACCGCCTCGCGAGTTCGGCGGCGACGCCCGCAATCCGTCGCTCCGTCGAGCGGCGTCCCGGTGCTCCCGGGTAGAGGTCGACCCCTAGGATCTCCCACTGCGACGGCGACAACGATCGACCCTCACACGGCGCGACCTTGCACCTTGGCAAGGGAAAGCTCCGCGACAAAGCTTGTCCCCCAAGGGGCAAAGACAAAGCTTGTCCCCAAGGGGCAAAAAAGAGGGCCGCTCGAGGCGGCCCGCAAAGTCGTCGAAGTTGAGCCACGCCCGGACGGGGGACGACCGAGGATGACAGGCGTATAAGAACACGCTGCCACATTTGGTTCCAGCGGCGACCGAACTTTTTTCGTCGGCGGTTCACAATTGTGGCGAGCGTGCGTCGGGCAGCTCCCCTGGAGCCGGCCGATGCCCATCCGCCGACGAACGGCCATTCGGCAACGAAGGAAGCACTCTATAGAACGGGAGTGGAGCGGGCGATGGGGATCGAACCCACGACATCAAGCTTGGGAAGCTTGCGTTCTACCACTGAACTACGCCCGCCAAGGTGTGGCCGTCGGACCCCAACCGTCGCGTTCTGCAGAGTAACACATAGCGTCGACCGTTGCGCAAGTGCGCGGACATCAGCCGGCCGTCGGAGCGACTTGACCCGAAGCGACGGGTCGTCAAACCAAGCGGCGCGGTCCGGCGAGCGGGCCGGTGAGGAGGGCCCGTTGCTCGAAGAGCCGCGCACGATCGTGCTCTCGCCCACGCCGGACGAGGCACGCACGACGCCAAGGAAGGACCCCTTGGACGAGCTGCGTTCAGCCCTACAGTCACGCGCCTGGGAGGCGTTCATCGTCGGCCTCATCATCGTCAACGCGGCGATCCTCGGCCTGATGACGTCCTCGGCGGTGATGGCGCGGGCTGGGACGCTGCTCGCCTTCGTCGACGGCGCGATCTTGATCGTGTTCGTCATGGAGATCGCCCTGCGCATCGTGGCGTTCCGCCGGCGGTTCTTCACCGATCCGTGGAGCCTGTTCGACTTCTTCGTCGTCGCCATCGCGCTGGTCCCGGCGAACGCTGAGTTCTCCGTCCTGCGCGCGTTGCGCATCCTACGCGTCCTGCGCCTCATCTCCGTTGTACCGACGCTGCGCCGCGTGGTCGGCGGCCTCATCGCGGCGCTGCCCGGCATGGGATCCGTCATCTTGTTGATGGTCATCATCTTCTACGTCTTCTCGGTGATGGCCACATCGCTCTACGGTGAGACGTTTCCGGAATGGTTCGGCTCGGTGGGCGCCTCCGCGTACTCGCTGTTCCAGATCATGACCTTGGAGTCGTGGTCGATGGGGATCGTTCGCCCGGTGATGGCGCTCCACCCGACGGCGTGGCTGTTCTTCGTCCCGTTCATCATGGTGACCACGTTTGCCGTGTTGAACCTGTTCATCGGCATCATCGTGTCGGGCATGCAGCAGGACGTCGAGGAGGAGGCGGCGGCGAGCCGCGAGGCGCTGAAGGAGGAGCAGACCTCGATGGCCCACGACCTCAAGGCGCTGCGGGCAGAGGTGCGGCAGCTCACCGCGGCAGTGCGCACGCTGTCCGACCCGCGCCGGGCAAGCTGAGGTGGAGGGTCGGCCCGACGACCCGTCGCCGCAGGTGATCTTCCTGCATGCTGCGACGCGGGACCGATCCGACTTCGACGCGCTTCGTGCGCTCCTGCCCCTACCGTCGGCGGCCCTCGACCTTCCTGGGCACGGCGCAGCACCGCGATACACCGCCTACGACATTCCCGGGATGGCCGCGGCGCTGGACCTTGCGGACGGCGCCGTGGTCTTCGCCCATTCTTTGGGTGGGTGTGTGGCGCTGCAGTGTGCGTCGCTCCGCCCCGGCCGCCTCGCCGGCCTCGTGCTGGAGGAGGCGCCGCTGTTCTCCATCCTGCCGCCACGCGCCACGCAGGGGCGATATCAACGCGGTTTCCAAAAGCTGCGCGCGCTGTTGGAGGGCGAGGCGTCGTCGTACACGCCGTCCGACTGGGAGCGCACGGTGGCCTCGTGGAGTTCCGGGCACGGCGGGGTGAGCCTCCTCGAGGCGCTGGGTCCCGACGCTGTGCGGCGCCGCGCCGGCCAGCTCGCGGCGCTGGACCCGCGCGTGCTGGACGGGCTGATCGACGCCACGATGGGACGCGGCTTCGACCCCGCGTCGGCGATCCGCCGTGCAGGGTGCCCGACCACCCTCATCGCAGGCGAGGCGGCGCAGGGCAGCGTGCTGTCGGAGGAGGACCTTTCTCGCCTGAAGGCACTCGGGGTGCGCATCGTTAGGGTCGACGGGGGTCACTTCATCCACGAGGTTCGGCCCGAACCATGCCTCGCCGCCCTTTGCGACCCAAGATCGGTCAGTCCCATCTGATCCGACGCCGAAACAACAGCGTCGGCAAGCGCCGCTGGGTATGGTCCGATGACGCCATGGTGTGCGATCGCCCGGACCATCGGGATGCGCGCATGCACGGCGGTGCCGGCCTCCGCGGCGTCCCAGCCGGCGGGGAAGCAAGGCGCCGGCCCACCGCGCAGCAGTGCGTCGAGGCGTGGGTGCCGGCATGCTGCTGCGTCACACGGCTGGGGCGAACGGCCCTAGCGGACGCCGCGCTGCCGTCGAGCGGAGCGCTGCCTTGGTCCCGTCCCGGAACAACGGCGGGTGCCTGCAAGGTCGTACCGCACTGGCCGGCTGGGACGCTCCGACGGGCAGAGGCGCCGTCGGACGTCGGCGCCGCACCGCGACGGTTGGCGGACCGAAAGCCGCGCGGCGGGGGACAGGTCCGAGGGACCGCCAGCTGGGCGCATCCCCCCGTGGCGGACGGTGAGCCGGCGTTGCTCTTCCCAAACCGCTATGCTATCGGCCGCGCGACGACGGCGGACCCCGTGGCCCGCGACGACGATCCCCCCCCGCCCGCTGAGCCGAAGAGCGAGCCTTGACAGATCCCCACACGTCCGGCGTTGCGCAGCGCTACGCGTCCGCGCTTTTCGAGCTTGCCCGCGAGCGGGACGCGCTCGAGGAGACCGAGCGGGACGCAGCGCTCGTGCGCCGGATGATCGCCGAGAGCGAGGACCTGCGCCGTCTTGTGAAGAGCCCTGTGTTCTCGGCGGACGATCAGGTGCGGGCGCTGGGCGCGGTGCTAGCCTCCCACGACGTTGCGGGTCTCGTGGCCAACTTCGCGCGCCTCGTCGCCAGCAACCGTCGGCTGTTCGCGTTGCCGGACATGCTCGACGCCTTCGCCACGCTGATGGCCCGCCATCGCGGCGAGACGCTCGCTGTCGTGACGAGCGCCGAGCCGTTGTCGGACGCCCAGCGGACCGCCCTTGAGGAGGCGCTGGCGCAGAAGGCCGGCGGGACGGTGCAGCTTCAGACCTCCGTCGACCCGTCGTTGATCGGGGGCCTCGTGGTGCGCCTCGGCAGCCAGATGATCGACACCTCCGTGCGCACGCGCCTTCAGGGGCTGCGCCTTGCCATGAAGGAAGCCGCGTAACATGGACGTCCGCGCCGCAGAGATCTCTTCGATCCTCAAGGAGCAGATCGCCAACTTTGGCCAGGAGGTCGAGGTCTCCGAGGTCGGTCAGGTGCTGTCGATCGGCGATGGCATCGCCCGCGTCTACGGGCTCGACAAGGTGCAGGCCGGCGAGCTCGTCGAGTTCCCCGACGGCACGCGCGGCATGGCGCTCAACCTCGAGGTCGACAACGTCGGCGTCGTGGTGTTCGGCGACGACCGTCACATCAGCGAGGGCGACACCGTCAAGCGCACCGGCTCCATCGTCGACGCGCCGGTGGGCATGGAGCTCCTCGGCCGCGTCGTCGACGGGCTGGGCAACCCCATCGACGGCAAGGGTCCGATCAACGCCACCGAGCGCCGCCGCGTGGACGTCAAGGCGCCGGGCATCATCCCGCGCAAGTCGGTCCACGAGCCGATGTCGACGGGGCTCAAGGCCATCGACGCGCTGATCCCCATCGGCCGCGGCCAGCGCGAGCTCATCATCGGCGACCGCCAGACCGGCAAGACGGCGATCATCCTCGACACGTTCCTGAACCAGAAGTCGATCCACGACGCCGGCGACGAGGCGAACAAGCTTTACTGCATCTACGTCGCGGTGGGCCAGAAGCGCTCGACGGTCGCCCAGTTCGTGAGGGTGCTCGAGGAGGCGGGCGCGCTGCCCTACTCCATCGTCGTCGCCGCGACGGCGTCGGACCCCGCGCCCATGCAGTTCCTTGCGCCGTTCACCGGCACCGCCATGGGCGAGTACTTCCGCGACAACGGCCGCCACGCGGTGATCGGTTACGACGACCTGTCCAAGCAGGCCGTGGCGTACCGTCAGATGTCGCTCCTGCTGCGCCGTCCGCCGGGCCGCGAGGCGTACCCCGGCGACGTGTTCTACCTGCACTCGCGCCTGCTCGAGCGCTCGGCCAAGATGAGCGACGAGCACGGCAACGGCTCGCTCACCGCGCTGCCGGTCATCGAGACGCAGGGGAACGACGTGTCGGCGTTCATCCCGACCAACGTCATCTCCATCACCGACGGTCAGATCTTCCTTGAGACCGACCTGTTCTACCAGGGCATCAGGCCCGCGGTGAACGTCGGACTGTCGGTGTCGCGCGTCGGTTCGTCGGCGCAGATCAAGGCGATGAAGCAGGTGGCCGGCAAGATCAAGGGCGAGCTCGCCCAGTACCGCGAGATGGCCGCGTTCGCCCAGTTCGGCTCCGACCTCGACGCTGCGACGCAGCGCATGCTGGCGCGCGGCGCGCGGCTCACCGAGCTGTTGAAGCAGCCGCAGTTCGCGCCGCTCACGACGCCGGAGCAAGTCGCGGTGATCTACGCCGGCGTGAACGGCTACCTCGACCGCATCCCCGTCGGCCGCATCGGCGCCTACGAGGAGGGGTTGCTTGCGCTGATGCGTGGCCAGCACCGCGACATCCTCGACGGCATCTACCGCGAGAAGCAGCTCACCGACGAGCTCGGCGCCAAGCTGAAGTCGGCGGTGGAGAGCTACACCAAGCAGTTCTCCGCCCAGGATGAGCCGGCACGCGCGGCGTGAGGCGCGCGCCGGACCACCGTGACGCGAGGCTGACCGATGCCCTCCCTTAAGGACCTGCGCGTACGCATCGCCTCGGTGAAGGCGACGCAGAAGATCACGAAGGCGATGCAGCTCGTCGCCGCTGCCAAGCTGCGGCGGGCGCAGGAGGCGGCGGTGGCGGCGCGCCCATACGCCGAGCGGATGGCTGCGGTGCTCGCCAACCTCGCCGCGATGACCCAGGGCGACCCTGAGGCGCCGCTCCTGATGACCGGGACGGGGCGCGACGAGCGTCACCTCTTCGTGGTGTGCACCGCGGACCGTGGCCTCGCGGGCGCGTTCAACTCCTCCATCGTGCGCCACGCGCTGTCGGAGGCGCGACGGCTCGGCGCTGCGGGCAAGGACGTGCGGTACCTGTGCGTGGGTCGCAAGGGCTTCGACATCCTGCGGCGCGGCCTGCGCGACAGGATCGTCGACGTCATCGACTTCAAGTCCGTCCGCAGGATCGGCTTCGGCGAGGCGCAGTTGGTCGCCGACCGGGTCGTTGCCATGTTCGAGGCCGGCGAATTCGACGTCGCGACCGTGTTTTACGCCGAGTTTCGCTCGGTGATCAGCCAGAAGCCCACCGGGCTCCAGCTCATCCCCGCCGCCCCGTCGGGTGGGGGCGAGGAGGCCGAGCTGAAGGTGGAGGGCGGCGGCGTCTACGAGTACGAGCCGGACGCGGCCCAGATCCTCGAGGCGCTCGTGCCGCGCAACATCCGCGTGCAGATCTTCCGCGCGCTCCTCGAGAACGCGGCGTCCGAGCAAGGGGCGCGCATGACGGCGATGGACAACGCAACGCGCAACGCCGGCGAGATGATCGACCGTCTGACGCTGGAGTTCAACCGCACGCGGCAAGCCCAGATCACGACCGAGCTTATAGAGATCATCTCCGGCGCCGAGTCGCTGTAGCCCGCGGCCGTGCAGCAGCGCCGTTCCGGCTGCCGACGCTGCGGGGTCGCCCGGCGGGCTCAGCACTTTCCGGACCGTGGCGACGCACTAAAGCGAGCGCTCGACAACAACGGCGTCTCGACGTCCCCATGGCCTGCGTCGAACGACGTCGAAGCCGACGCACGGACGCCGTTGAGGGCGCGGCGGTCGACCGTTTCACGATGGACCACGCGAACGCGGCCGTTGCCGACGGATCGAAGGTGCGCTGGCTCGCACCGTCGCAGGTCTGACCGCTGGACAAGGCTGCAACTCCCGCTAAGACAGCCGCGACGCATCGCGAAGGCAGGGCCACATGGCACAAGCTACCGGAGAAGTCACACAGGTCATGGGCGCGGTGGTGGACGTGAAGTTCACCGAGCATTTGCCCGCGATCCTCAACTCACTGCACACCGACAACAATGGCCAGCGCCTCGTGCTGGAGGTGGCGCAGCACCTCGGCGAGAACACGGTGCGAACCATCGCCATGGACGCCACCGAAGGTCTCGCGCGCGGGACGGCGGTCACCGACACCGGCACGCCCATCGAGATGCCGGTCGGCGCCGGCACGCTGGGGCGCATCATGAACGTGATCGGCGAGCCCATCGACGAGGCCGGACCCGTCCCGCACACCGAGACGCGGCCGATTCACGCGCCGGCCCCGTCCTACACCGACCAGTCCACCGAATCGCAGATCCTCGTCACCGGCATCAAGGTCGTCGACCTCCTGGCGCCCTACGCGCGCGGCGGCAAGATCGGGCTGTTCGGCGGCGCGGGCGTCGGCAAGACGGTGCTCATCCAGGAGCTCATCAACAACGTCGCCAAGGCGCACGGTGGCTACTCGGTGTTCGCCGGCGTCGGCGAGCGCACGCGCGAGGGCAACGACCTCTACCACGAGATGATCGAGTCCGGCGTCAACAAGAAGGGCGGCGGCGAGGGCTCCAAGTGCGCGCTGGTCTACGGCCAGATGAACGAGCCGCCCGGCGCGCGGGCGAGGGTCGGCCTGTCCGGCCTCACCATCGCCGAGGAGTTCCGCGACCAGGGGCAGGACGTCCTGTTCTTCGTCGACAACATCTTCCGCTTCACCCAGGCGGGCTCGGAGGTGTCGGCGCTGCTCGGTCGCATCCCGTCGGCGGTGGGCTACCAGCCGACGCTCGCCACCGACATGGGGGCGCTCCAGGAGCGCATCACCACGACCCAGAAGGGCTCGATCACGTCGGTGCAGGCGATCTACGTGCCCGCCGACGACTTGACGGACCCGGCGCCCGCCACCTCCTTTGCCCACCTCGACGCGACGACGGTGCTCAACCGCTCCATCGCCGAGCGCGGCATCTACCCGGCGGTCGATCCACTCGACTCCACCTCGCGGATGCTGAACGCCCAGACGTTGGGCGAAGAGCATTACAGGGTCGCGCGTCGCGTCCAAGAGGTGCTGCAGCGCTACAAGAGCCTGCAGGACATCATCGCGATCCTTGGGATGGACGAGCTGTCGGAGGAGGATAAGCTTTCGGTGGCCCGTGCCCGCAAGATCGAGCGGTTCCTGTCCCAGCCCTTCCATGTGGCGGAGGTGTTCACCGGCAAGCCGGGCGTGTTCGTGGACCTCGCCGACACGATCAAGGGCTTCCGAGGCTTGGTGAACGGCGACTACGACGACCTGCCGGAGCAGTCGTTCTACATGGTCGGCACAATCGAGGAGGCCGTCGAGAAGGCCCAGGAGCTCGCTGAGGCGGCGTAGGCGGCGCCCATCAACGACGCGGCCGCCGCACCAAGCGGCCGCAGCACGCCGAGAGGTTCGACCCCCATGCCCTTCCCCTTCGAGATCGTCTCGCCCGAACGGCTCTTGTTCTCCGGTGACGTGGAGGCCGTCCGGCTTCCCGGTGCGGAGGGCGAGTTCCAGGTCATGGCCGACCACGCCCCGCTCCTCGCGCTGCTCGGTCCTGGCATCATGGAGGTGACCGGCGGCGGGACGTCCGGTGATCGCCTGTTCATCGACGGAGGGTTCTGCGACATGAACGGCCGCTCCTGCACCGTGTTGGCGGAGGCCGCGACCAGGGTGCAGGACCTGTCGGGCACCGCGATGGACGCCCTCATCAGCGAGGCAGAGGAGGAGGTGTCGCAGCTCGAGAGTCCGTCCGACCGTGACGACGCGAACCGCCGGTTGGCGAGGCTGCGCGCGGTGCGATCTACCCTTTGATGCCTATCGCTATCCTCGCTCGATCGACTTCGGCTCCCGTTCATCTTCGAATGGTAGTGGTTTGAGCGCTGAGGAACTTCGTCCTTGGCAGACCGTTGACGAACAAGAGTTGAAGGAGGACATTGATGTTCCGTAACATCATCGCAGCCGCAGCGGTATCGCTCTTCGCGACCACGGCGCTGGCGCAGAACACCATCGACACGGGTGCAACGATCGATGCGAACCAGCCCGATACTGAGCGCCTGCGCGCGGCCGGGGACTACGATGCGCGCTTCGCCGACTACGATGCGCGCTTCGTCGACTACGACGAGCGGCTGCGTCGCATGGAGCAGCGTCTGAACGATGCGCAGGCGATCGACCGCTCTGGGACGGGTCCGGGCTCGACGCTGGATGCCAACACCCCGGACGGGGACCGCGTGGGCGTGCAGGCCAACTGAGCGCCGACGCACTGGATCGACGACGAGCCGCCGGCCCCGCGCCGGCGGCTTTTCCGTGTCCGGCAGCTTACGAGGTCGGTGCCTCATAACGAAATCCTTATGTCGTTGCCGGGGCGGCACTGGCGTCCTATACCCCGGCGCATCGATCAGAGGACGCTCCCATGACGTTGGCTGAGACCACGGCCGCCACCCCCGACTACCTCGTCAAGGACATCGGCCTCGCCGAGTACGGCCGCACCGAGATCGAGATCGCTGAGGTCGAGATGCCTGGCCTCATGGCGGTGCGCGAGGAGAACCGCTCGGCGCAGCCGTTGAAGGGCGCGCGGATCGCCGGCTCGCTGCACATGACGATCCAGACCGCCGTCCTCATCGAGACGCTGGTGGCGCTCGGCGCGGACGTGCGCTGGGCGTCCTGTAACGTGTTCTCCACCCAGGACCACGCCGCCGCCGCCATCGCGGCGTCCGGCATCCCTGTGTTCGCGGTGAAGGGGGAGACGCTCCAGGAGTACTGGGACTACGCCGACCGCATCCTCGACTGGGGGAACGGCGAGACGGCGAACATGATCCTCGACGACGGCGGTGATGCGACGCTCCTCGTCATGCTCGGCGCGCGGGCCGAGACCGACGAGGCCGTGCTCGCGAACCCGGCCAACGAGGAGGAGGAGGCGCTGTTCGCCACCATCCGACGGCGGATCGGCCGCGACCCGACGTTCTACTCGCGCTGCCGCGAGGCGATCCGCGGCGTCTCCGAGGAGACGACGACGGGCGTCCTGCGGCTTTACCAGCTCGAGAAGCGGGGCGAGCTGCCGTTCCCGGCGATCAACGTCAACGACTCGGTCACCAAGTCGAAGTTCGACAACAAGTACGGCTGCCGCGAGAGCCTGGTCGACGCCATCCGTCGCGGGACCGACGTGATGATGGCCGGCAAGGTCGCCATCGTGTGCGGCTACGGCGATGTGGGCAAGGGGTCGGCCGCCTCACTCGCCGGCGCGGGCGCGCGGGTGCTCGTCACCGAGATCGACCCGATCTGCGCGCTGCAAGCCGCGATGGACGGGTTCGAGGTGGTGACCATGGAGGAGGCCGCGCCGCGCGCCGACATCGTGGTGACGGCCACCGGCAACAAGGACGTCCTCACGGTCGACCACATGCGCGACCTGAAGGACATGGCGATTGTCTGCAACATCGGCCACTTCGACAACGAGATCCAGGTCTCCGCGCTGCGCAACATGACCTGGAAGAACGTGAAGCCGCAGGTCGACCTCATCACGTTCCCTGACGGCAAGCGGATGATCCTGTTGTCCGAGGGCCGCCTCGTGAACCTCGGCAACGCCACGGGGCACCCCTCGTTCGTGATGTCCGCCTCGTTCTCCAATCAGACGCTGGCGCAGATCGAGCTGTGGCAGAACGGGGACCAGTACGGGAACAAGGTGTACGTGCTGCCCAAGCGCCTCGACGAGAAGGTGGCCGAGCTCCACCTCGCCAAGCTCGGCGCGAAGCTGACGCGGCTGCGGCCCGAGCAGGCGGACTACATCGGCGTCGACGCCGAGGGGCCGTTCAAGACCGACCAGTACCGCTACTGATGGGGCTGCCGCTGACGCCGCTCGCCGCGCGGCTGCCCTCGAGCGTCCCGTTCGTCGGGCCGGAGGCGCAGGAGCGGGCGGCGGGCCGGCCGTTCCGCGCGCGGCTCGGCGCCAACGAGAGCGCGTTCGGACCGTCACACCACGCCATCGATGCGATGGCGCGGGCCGCCGGCGAGGTGTGGCGCTACGGCGACCCCGAGGCGTTCGCGCTCAGGGCGGCCATCGCGGCGCACCACGGCGTCGCCGTCGAGCGGGTCGCGGTCGGCGAGGGCATCGACGGCCTGCTGCAGGTCGTCGCCCGGCTGTTCGTCGGCGAGGGGACGCCGGTCGTCAGCTCGGCCGGGGCGTACCCGACGTTCAACTACCACGTCGCGGGCTTCGGCGGACGGCTGGTCCTCGTGCCCTACCGCGACGACCGCGAGGACCTCGCCGCGCTCGTCGAGGCGGCGGGCCGGGAGCGGGCGGCGCTCGTCTACGTCGCCAACCCGGACAACCCGATGGGCACGTGGCACGACGCGGCCGCGGTGGAGGCGGCGGTCGCGGCGCTGCCCGAGGCCACCGTGCTGTGCCTCGACGAGGCCTACGGCGAGTTCGCGCCCGAGGGGACGCTGCCCGCGGCGACGCTGGAGCACCCGCGGCTGGTGCGGCTGCGCACCTTCTCCAAGGCGTACGGGATGGCCGGCGCGCGCATCGGCTACGCCATCACCACAAGAGAGGTCGCCCGCGCGTTCAACAAGGTGCGCAACCACTTCGGCGTCAACCGCATCGCCCAGGAGGGCGCGCTGGCCTCGCTGGGCGACGCCGGCCACCTCGCGCGGGTGCGCGCCGAGGTGGAGGCCGCCAAGGCGAGGATCGCCGCGGTGGCCCTGGGCCACGGCCTCGCGCCGCTCGCCTCGGCGACGAACTTCGTGACGCTCGACGTCGGCGCCGACGGCGCCACCGCGCGGGCACTCGTCGCGGCGCTCGCGGCACGCGGCGTGTTCGTGCGCATGCCGTTCGTCCCGCCGCAGGACCGGTGCATCAGGGTGACCGCGGCGCCGGCGGAGATGCTGGACGTGTTCGAGGCCGAGCTCGGCCCCTCCCTCGACCACGTGCGCGCCGCCCGCGCCGCGGCGTAGGGGCTCAGCGCACGAGCTGCCCGTCCGGTCCGATGAGGTTGCGTGAGTTCTGCGGCCGCGACCGGTCGTCGCCGGGGATGAAGCCGTCGCGCGGCGGGCCGACCGGCGCGCGCGCCTCCTCCTCCGCCAGGAACGGGCTGTCGGTGCCGCGGCCGGGCACAAGGTCGTCGTCGGTCACGACGCCGCCCTGGAAGGAGAGGTCCGTGTCGCCGAACGTCGACTGCGCGGCCGCCGGCGCCGCCCAAGGGAGGGCGACGACGAGGACCGCAGCGATGATGCGTGGCATGGATGTCCTCCGCGGTTGGCACGGCGGAGCGCGCCGCCGTCGTTCCTTCGTCCCAAGCTAGCGCACTGACGCCGTTCGGGGATAAGGGGGCCCGGTGCCCCAGATGACGCGGGGCGCACGGACCGAAGGGTGGCCGATGGACGTTGAACTGACAGTGTACCTTGCCGGCGAGATCCACACCGACTGGCGCGACAGGATCGCCGACGGGGTGGACGAGCACGACCTGCCGGTGGACCTCACCGGGCCGGTGACCGACCACGCGGCGTCCGACGACTGCGGCTCCACGATCCTGGGTGCCGAGGACAGGCCGTTCTGGAAGGACCACAAGGGCGCCAAGCTGAACGCGATCCGCACGCGCACCTTGATCGGCGAGGCGGACCTCGTGGTGGTGCGCTTCGGCGGCGAGTACCGGCAGTGGAACGCGGCCTTCGACGCGGGCTACGCCGCCGCGCTCGGCACGCCCTACATCGTGGTGCACGGCGCCGAGCACGCCCACGCGCTGAAGGAGGTGGACGCGCAGGCGCTCGCGGTGTGCGAGACGCCCGAGCAGGTGGTGGCGATCCTGCGCTACGTGACGCGGGGGGAGCTGTCGCGCCCGTCGCCGTCCCTGTCGGTGGTGCGCTGATGCGCGGGGCGGGCCGCTACGCCCGACGGGGCTGGCCGGCGCGGACCGGGGCGAGGGGTGACCAAGGTCGTCTCGGTCATCGTGGCGATCGCGATCGTCGCCCACCTCATCAGGCCGCTGGGGCTGCCCGGGCTGCGGCGCCGGGCCGACGCGTGGAAGCTCGTGCTGGTGGCGTTCGGGCTGATCGTGATGGTGACGCTGGTGCGGCCGGAGGGGCCGGCGATGGACGCGGCGCCCGCCTCCGAGGCGGGCTGAGGGCGCCGCGCGGGCGCGACGTGGCGGCGTCGGCTGCGTGCGGACGCGCGTCATCGTCGCCGCGCCGCGGTGCGGCCGGGGGGCGGGGATCGGCGGGACGCGAGTGGGCGGCCCAGTGAGGTTAGTGTGTGTGGGGCTTCCCCCACGCGTCCCGCCTTCGGCTTGGTTCGATCCGTGTGGGGTCTACCCCATCGGCGCGCCGGGTTGCCCCGTTGCGCCGTCCCCGTCCGACTTCCCCCAGGCGAAGTGGAGGTGCGGCCAAGCGACACCGCGGGCGAGCGCGGCCGAATTGGCAGCCGGTCGAGGCCGGTCCGATCCACCCCGGGCGGCGCGTGCGTTACCCGCGCCGGTCCGGAGCCACCGAAGCCCTCGATCCTCGCGGCGGCCGGTCCGGACGCGCCTCCCCTTGGATCAAGCGACGGAGGCAGGTTAGGGGATGGTTTGAGGGGTGGGGATAAATCAGGCCGCCTTCAGCTTCAGGCGGACCCCTCCTCGTTTGTGACAAGGTTCTGGGCAACGCGGTCGCCATCGTGCGGATCGACTTGCGGTTGGCGTCCATCAACTCGATGCCAGGGAGCGAGCCGTCGGAATAGGAGCGGGTGCTGGAGTTGATCGTGCCGGGCAATCACATGGCACCAAGTCAGGTTCTTAGCGCGGCAACGAGGCTATTGTCGGCGTGAAGTACTTCTGAAAGCATCTGGTTTCGCGTGACATTTAAGGCGATCCCAGCGACAGCGGGCTTCTGCCGATTGTGCCCGAACCCAACCGGGCAATCACCCCACGCGTCACTCCCATTGATCTGAAGCCATCAAATTTCAATGAATAGGAAATGCGTGAATGGGAGTGCAAGTAGCGCATTCATTCGTCTGCGCCATCTTGACGAGAACCGCCTATGTTGCCATTTGATCTGCATGCGATGAGACTCATCGGTTGAAGCCTTACGGATCGATGGATGCAAGGTCACGAACAAATGGGAGTGAGGACATGGCGAAGAGTTTTCCACAGATTCCATCGACAGTCTGGTGGGGCGCGCGGAAACTGATTCAGGATCGCCCGCAAGCAAAGATCGACGATCGGCGGATCGAGATCGAGCTTGGCGTACAGGCTTCTGCGGCGCGACAGTATGTTTCTGAACTAAAACGCCTTGGCGTCCTTGATGAAGAAGGCCGGCCAACCGAGGCAGCAATGAAATGGCGCAACGACAACTCGTACAGAGAGGGAGTTCACGCCTTCGTTTCGAAGGCGTATCCGGAATCACTTATCGACGCAGTACCCCCCGACCCTGTCGATCGCGAAAAAGCAAAATCTTGGTTCTTGGCGGATGGCCTCGGTAACGGTACCGCCGGCAACAAGGCAGCCACTTACGCGCTGATCGCTTCCCCATTTCCGCTTAGGCCCGGAGAGAAAGCTACGAGTGAAGGTAAGAAGGCTTCGCCATCTGGTCGAAGACGCGCACAGTCTGAACGGCAAAAGAATCTCACCGATGCGGAGGTACCCCCAGCAGCTCAGACAGCAAATTCCGATCGGCTTCATTTCCCCCTCAACGTTAATTTGCAGATTCACATAGGCGCGAACGCAAGTGTAGATCAAATCGAAGCGATCTTTTCGGCGATGCAGAGGTACCTGGGTGATGGGCTTGTGGGACAGAATTAAACAGCTAAACGCCGAACTTGTCGCTTTGGGTGGAGGGGGAAGCAGCCTCGCGCTCCCTGTCCCAACTACACTATTGCTGGAAAGTCAAACAGAAGCTGAAAATGCGGTATCGGTTTACGAGACGGTCATCTACAATAATGATATAAAGATGGTTAGCGAAGACCTTTACGGATCTGCGCACTACAACGTCGCTGTTGAGAACTGCTTCAAATTGATTGAGAAAGCTGTACAAGAGACCGCTGATAAATCAGATATGTACGGGGTCCCGCTAATGGAACATGTGTTCAACGTGAAAGCTCCCTGCCTCGTGCTGCGACAGATTGAAAACCGATCTGGGAAAGACCATCAGAGCGGATATCAGCGAATATACGGAGGTGTTTTGCTCGGTGTGCGCAACCCTTGTGCTCACGAGTTCGATTGGGTTGATGACCCACTAGAGGCATTAGATCTGATTATCCTTGCGCAGCATCTTCTCGAAAAACTCCGCAAAGCTACTAGAACGAATTCATAAAAGCGAGGCGCTTACCATCAAACCCGTAGTAGACGTCTCTTCCTTCTCCGTATACATTGGCGAAACGCGGTGGCTCAGGCCTTCTCGATGACGAAGACGTCTTGCGCACGAGGCGGTTCGGCCGAGGACAACGTGTCGGCTGCGAGCCGGGAGCGGGCCTGCAGCACCTCGATCCCGATCATCCGGCCCTCCGCGTCAAAGTCCAGGATGATGCCGGGCGCGACCTCCTCGCTCTCAAGGTAAGCGTTGTCCGACAAAGTGATCTTTGCGGCGTCTGCGTCGGGGTCGTAGCGGACGGTCGGCTTCATAGTCGCCTCTTCGCGTTGCGGTCGAAGAACACGGTGATGATCTGAACCTCGTGCGGCTTCTGGCGGCATACAACCCTCAAGATGCGGTTGCCATACTCTTCGATCACGGCATATCGGCGGTCCACCGTCGGATCGTTCGGATCGGGCTCGACGTGGATGGGCCGTTCGACTGCCGCTTCGAGCCAACGGAGCGGGAGCGTTCGCCCTTCGATCTCCTCCTGCGCGTGCTTCGTGAAGGTGTACCTCAGCCGTCCACCTTCAGCGCCGCGATGAACGCCTCCTGCGGGATCTCCACCTTGCCGAACTGGCGCATCTTCTTCTTGCCCGCCTTCTGCTTGTCGAGCAGCTTGCGCTTGCGCGTTGCGTCGCCGCCGTAGCACTTGGCCGTCACGTCCTTGCGCAGGGCGCGGATCGTCTCGCGGGCGATGATGCGGCCGCCGATCGCCGCCTGGATCGGGATGACGAACATGTGCTGCGGGATGAGGTCCTTCAGCTTCTCGCACATGGCGCGGCCGCGACGCTCGGCCTGGGAGCGGTGGACGAGCATCGACAGCGCGTCCACCGGTTCGGAGTTCACCAGGATGTTCATGCGCACGAGGTCGCCCTCGCGGTAGTCCACCAGCGCGTAGTCAAACGAGGCGTAGCCCTTCGACACCGACTTCAGCCGGTCGTAGAAGTCGAACACCACCTCGTTGAGCGGCAGCTCGTACGTCACCATCGCGCGGGTGCCGACGTAGGACAGGTCGAGCTGGTTGCCGCGCCGCTCCTGGCACAGCTTGAGGATCGCGCCGAGGTACTCGTCCGGCGTCAGGATCGTCGCCTTGATCCACGGCTCGGCGATGGCGTCGACCTCGGTGGGGTCGGGCATGTCGACGGGGTTGTGCAACTCGCGCACCTCGCCCGAGGACAGCGTGAGCTGGTAGACCACCGACGGTGCGGTGGCGATGAGGTCGAGGTCGAACTCGCGTTCCAGCCGCTCCTGGATGATTTCCAGGTGCAGGAGGCCGAGGAAGCCGCAGCGGAAGCCGAAGCCGAGCGCGGCGGAGGTCTCCATCTCGTAGGAGAAGCTGGCGTCGTTGAGCCGCAGCTTGCCCATGGCCGCGCGCAGGTCCTCGAAGTCCGCGGCGTCGACGGGGAAGAGGCCGCAGAACACCACGGGGATCGCGGGGCGGAAGCCGGGCAGCGGCGCGGCGGCGGGGCGCTTGTCCTCGGTGATGGTGTCGCCGACGCGTGTGTCGGCCACCTCCTTGATGCCGGCGATGAGGAAGCCGATCTCGCCGGGGCCGAGCGCGTCCACCTCCAGCATCTTGGGGGTGAACACGCCGACCTTGTCGACGCCGTACTTGGCGCCGGTGCGCATCATGCGGATGGTCTGGCCGGGCGCGAGGCGGCCGTCGACGACGCGCACCAGGGTGACGACGCCGAGGTACTGGTCGAACCAGGAGTCGACCAGCATCGCCTTCAGCGGCGCGCCGGGGTCGCCCATCGGCGGCGGCAGGCGGGTGACGATGGCCTCCAGCACCGCCGGCACGCCCTGGCCGGTCTTGGCGGAGATTTCCAGCGCCTCCGACGCGTCGAGGCCGATGACCTCCTCGATCTGGGCGCGGATGCGGTCCGGCTCGGCGGCGGGCAGGTCCACCTTGTTGAGCACGGGGACGATCTCGTGGTCGTTGTCGATGGCCTGGTAGACGTTGGCGAGGGTCTGCGCCTCGACCCCCTGGGAGGCGTCGACCACGAGGAGCGAGCCCTCGCAGGCGGCCAGCGAGCGGTTGACCTCGTAGGCGAAGTCCACGTGGCCGGGCGTGTCGATGAGGTTGAGCTTGTACTCGATGCCGTCGCGGGCGGTGTAGATGAGGCGCACGGTCTGCGCCTTGATGGTGATGCCGCGCTCGCGCTCGATGTCCATGGAATCGAGGATCTGCTCCTTCATCTCGCGGTCGGTGAGGGAGCCGGTGAGTTGGATCAGCCGGTCGGCCAAGGTCGACTTGCCGTGGTCGATGTGCGCGACGATGGAGAAGTTGCGCACGGCCGCGATGGGGCGCGGGCCGGCGTCCGTCTCGGCGCGGGCGGTCGCGGCGGAGCGGACCGCGGGTCGCTGGGCGATGTCATCCATGGCGCCAATGTAGCAGTCGGCCCCGTCCCCGCAAAGGTTGCGCGGGCGCGGCAACCCACCCGTCGCACGGCCGTTGTGCGAGTGGGGAGGGCCTCACATGGCTTGGGCTCAGCTGGCGGCGGTGGCGTTCCTGGCGACGGTGCACCTCGGCGTGCAGCGCCTGTTCGTGCTGGATCGTTTGCCTCGCAGCCGCTGGCTGTCGTTCGCCGGCGGGGCGGCGGTCGCCTACGTGTTCCTGCACATCCTGCCCGAGCTCGCGACGCACCAGGATACGCTGGCGAGCTCGCTCGGCCTCGGCGCGCGCGGCGCGGAGGAGGTGGTGTACGCGCTCGCCATGGCCGGGCTCGTGGTGTTCTACGCCCTGGAGCGGATGATCAGGGCACGGCCGGACCACCCGGACGGCTCGCGCGTGCACCTCGCCTCGTTCGCGCTCTACAACGTGCTCATCGGCTACCTCGTGTTCCACCGGGAGGAGGCGGGGGCGGTGTCCCTGGCGCTCTACGTGGCGGCGATGGCGTTCCACTTCCTCACCGTCGACCACGGGCTGCGCCAGCACCACGCGGAGCGCTACGACCGCTGGGGTCGCTGGGTGCTGGTGGCGGCGCTGGTCGGCGGGGCGACCTTGGGCGCGTTGACGCAGGTGCCGGAGTGGGCGGTGGCGGGGCCGTTCGCGCTGCTGGCCGGCAGCGTCCTCCTCAACACGTTGAAGGAGGAGCTTCCGGAGGAGCAGCAGAGCCGGCTCGTGCCCTTCGTCGCGGGCGCGGCGGGGTACGGCGCGCTCCTCATCGCGCTCTGAGGCCGCCGCAAGAGGGCCGGGCCCAAGGGCGCTTGGGCTTCGCCGTGGCCGGCCGACGACAGACTCCTAGCGCATCCTGGGTCTTCTCAGACACAGACCAGGTGCTCCGGGTGGCGTTTCCAAGAAGGTTGCTCGGCCTGAGCCAAGGCGTTTGGTCGGCAAGGGCCGAGGGAGGTCGCGCGGAGTGAGGTGGCCAGGAACGGCTGCATGGCTCCGGTCCGCCCTGCCGGTGAGGTGGAGGCGTTGGCATGGCCCACCCGTGCAGCGACGTCCGGATGAAGCGTTCGGCCTTGCCGTTGGTGCGCGCCGTGTAGGGTTGTGCAGATGGGCTCGAGCCCGGCGTCCCTCGACACGTCGCAGAAGGCGAAGCTTCGCGTTCCTGGCGCCTCTCGCTTCACAGCAGCTCGGTGCAGGCAAGGCGCGAGGCCTCGTCGATGGCCGCAGGCGGCACCTCCCATCCGGTGCCACGCGGGTTCGCTGGCCCCTGCGGTCGCCGGTGCTGCGGTGGCCGATGCCGCCGAGCTCCTCGGTGTCGATGCGGCCGATGCGGCGGGCGGGAGCGGCGAGTCTCCCAGTCGGGGCTCGTGTGCGTGGCAACCGCAGCCCCACATCCCGGCCCCGGATGAACAACCTTCACAGCGTCCGCATCTAAGTCGCGGCGCTGCGCATGCGCGCGAGCGCGGCAGCAAGCGCGTCGGCGAACGTCGCTCGGTCGTCCGGGTTGAGGAACGCGCCGACGACGACCCAGCGCCCGTGCGAGCCGATGTCGAGGCGCACCACGCCCTCGTCCTCCCGCCGTGTCACCGACAGGCGCGCCCAGATCGGGTCGAAGCGGTGCTCCGTCACCCGGCCCGACGGCGTCACCTGGCGCAGGAGCACCTCGCGGGGCGTCACGGACACCTCCTCGAACTGCCGTCCGGCGCGGTAGGACAAGCGGAACGCGATCCAGACGAGGGCGATGTCGAGGACGGCGAAGATCGCGACGGGCCAGGCCCCGATGGCGAGCGTGCGAAGCGCCGCGAGGCCGAGGATGACGACGATCGAGCCCATCAGGATCGCGTAGCCGCGGCGCGACAGCGAGCGGTGCGGGAAGAGAACGGCGTGGAACGGCTCGGCGATGGACATCGCCGCCAATATACGCCGCCAAGCCTGGGGATCGAAGGCAGCGATGTCGCAAGGCGGCGTGCCACCTGCCCGCGCCTCCGCGCGTGCCGTTGCAAGCCACGCGCCACCTTCCGAGGCGGGCGCGACGGACGCGTGACGCCGGTCATCTCGCCGCCATCGCATCCATGCTCACGACGGTCGTGGTCGGCCCCTCAGCCTCCAGCGTCGACCGTGACGCCGCCACGGCACGACCGTCACCGATGCCTCGGTCCGTTGCCACCCGTCCGTCGCGTCCCTCCGCCTCGGGCGCCCCGACGGCGCGGTGCGTCGCGGGGGACGCGCCTGCGTGGGGCATCGCCGGCCGCGCGTCCGACGGGGGCGCCTGCAAGTAGTGAGCGAGCCAGCTCGCGCACTACGTGTAACAACTTAAGAAAGAAGCGTTGGACCAAAGTCAATCTATGGGCATATTGAAAGTCCGATATAGTATAATTTGTCGTTGTCATGATGACCAAAGTATGTCACCATGGTTAACTTAAGATGTAGGTCGCGATCATGTACAAGTATTCTATGGTTGAGCGTCGGGGGCTCTCGACCTCGGTAGAGACGGCCGTTCATCAGGTTGTTCTGGTGGGGCTGCCAGTCTTGGTTGCAGTCGTCGCGATCGAGGCCTACGGGCATGCGATCTGGGAGCTCGCGGGGCCGCATCGAGGCTGGCTGCTCGAGGCGCTGGTCGCGGTGTTCGCGCTCTGCGCCGCGACGGGGCTGGTGCGTTACCCGTCCGAGGCGAGGCCGGTCCGGATCATCGTCACCGGGCTTTCCCTCGTGATGGGGCTCTACGGCCTCGCGCTCGGCCACTCGATCGCGGTGGCGCCCGACCAGGACGGCGCGTCGGTCGACCTCGCCCTTCAGTTGGGCACCGTGCTCCTGGTCGTCGCCACGGTCATGTCGCTGGTGCGGCCGAGCTTCGCGGTCTTCCCGTTCGTCTACGTCGCGCTGCACAAGGCCCTGACGCGCTCGCTGTCCGGGGCGAACGAGCTCGGCGTCAACGACTACCTGCCGCTGGTGGAGGTCGGGCTGTTCCTCGCCGTAGGGGTCGTCGCGCTCTCGTTGGCGCGCACCGCCCTCGTCGGCCGCGACAAGGCCCTCCACGAGCCGGTCGTCCTCGGCGCGACGGTGCTGCTCGCCGCGGCCATCGGCGCGCACCTCGGGAACTACGTCATGTCGGGCGTGGAGAAGATGGCGCTCGACGGCGGCCTCCTGAGCTGGGCGTTCGAGAACCCGACGAGCGCGCTGATGCTGAACGGCTACAACCTCGGCGCGGCCCCCTTGTCGGCGTGGCCGGCGCTGTTCGGCTGGGCCTACGAGGCCTTCCGCGCGGTCGAGGTTCCGATCAACATCCTCACGCTGTTCGCGCAAATCACGTGCGCCCTGGCGTTCCTGGATCGCCGTCTGCTGATCGGCTACGCAGCGTTCTTCGACGCGATGCACGTCACGATCTTCGTCCTTACGGGCGCGTTGTTCGTCCCATGGATCGTGCTGAACAGCCTCATCGTCGCGGCCGCGCTACGGCTCCCGTCCTCGCGGCTGCCCCGCGCTGCCGTCGCGGTCGGGGTGGTGACCACGCTGTTCGGCAACGTCCTGTTCTACAACGCCCACCTCGGCTGGTACGACAGCCGGCAGGCGCGCGTCGGCAGCTTCGTCGCCGTCGTCGACGACGGGCGCGAGGTGCCGGTGCCGTCGAGCTACTTCCGCGAGGCGTCGTACCTCTTGCTGACGCGGCACTTCGGGTATCGTCAGACGAGCTACCCGTCAGGGCACGCGCCGACCTCGGCATGGGGCCAGATCGGGCTGCATCACAACCTCAACGGGGCGGTCGCCTACACCAGGCACGCGATGATGACGGCCGGGCGGAGCTGCTCCATCCCCCTCGCCCAGCCCGCCATGGTCGACTACGACGCGACGCGGCCGGCGCCGTTCGTCCGCGCCCAGCACGCGAGGGCGCTGGGCTACGAGGAGCGCGGTGAGACGAACAGGTACTACGCGTACCCCCACCATCACTTTGCGATGCCGTGGCTGTTCCGCGACTTTAGTGCACTGAAGCCTTCGCAGATCGTGGGCTACAAGTACCGTGTCGAGACGGTGTGCCTCGACTTCGCGGACGGGAGGTTCCAGCGCGACGTCTTGGCGAAGACCACCTCACCGCTGATCACGGTGCGCTGAACACCCACCCCGGGCCGCGCCGACCGCGCGCGCGTCCGGCGCGGACCGGCTCCCGGACGCGGCGCTGTCCTGGGTGCAACGGCTCGATCGCTCTGGTGCTCGCGCTCGGCGGCCGACTGCAGTGAACGGCACGGGCGCGGCGCGGTCGGTCGGGCGCGGATGGCGCTGGACGGGGATCGCGGTGCGCGTGGCAGTCGTCCTGCCGGTCGCGGCCGGCCTCCTCGGAGTGCTGGCGCCGGCCTTCGGGCTGATGCCGGCGCTCGGTGCGGACCGTCCCGGGCTGCACGTGTTCGCGGCCCTCATCGCGCGGCCGGGGATCGTGGACTCGGCTGCGATCAGCGCCTGGACGGCGCTCGCTGCGACGCTCGTGTCGGTCGCGATGGTCGCGGTCGTCTTGGCAGCCGCGTATGGCACCCGCGCGCTCGGCCTCGCCGAGCGGCTGCTCGCCCCGCTCCTCGCCGTGCCCCACGCCGCCGCCGCGCTCGGCTTCGTCGCGCTGTTCGCCCCGTCCGGCCTCCTCCTGCGCCTCCTGTCGCCGTGGGCGACCGGGTACGACGCCCCGCCGGACGTCGCCCTGGTGCGCGATCCCGCCGGCATCGCCCTCGTCACGGCGCTCGTCCTCAAGGAGGTGCCGTTCCTGTTCCTGATGGCGCTCGCCGCGCTCGGCCAGACGCGCGCCCGCGAGCGCGTGCACCTCGCCCGCTCGCTGGGCTACGGTCCGATGGCGGCGTTCCTGCACGGGGTGTGGCCGCTCATCTACCGCCAACTGCGCCTGCCGATCCTCGCCGTCATCGCGTTCGCCGCCTCGGTGGTCGACGTCGCGCTGATCGTCGGGCCGACGCGGCCGCCGCCGCTCGCCGTGCGCATCGTCGACGAGCTCGGCGCCGCCGACCTCGCCCAGTGGCTCGTCGGCAGCGCGGGGGCGTTGCTCCTCCTCGCGCTCTCGGTGGGCCTCGTACTCGCCTGGCTCGCCATCGAGCGCCTCGCGGCGGGCGCGGCGCGCGCCGTGCGCGACCGGGGACGGCGTCTCAGCGGCGACGGCCCGCTGCGGGCGGCGGCGATGTCGCTGGCGGCGCTGCTCGCCGCGATCATGGCCGCCGCGCTCGCGGCGCTCCTGGTGCGTTCGGTGGCAGGCTACTGGCCGTTCCCGGACGTCGTGCCGCGCACGGTGTCGGCCGTCGCGTGGAGGGAGCGCCTGCCGGACACCGCCTCGACGCTCGTCACCACGCTCGTCGTCGCCCTTGGCGCCACGCTCGTGGCGCTGCCCGCGGCGGTGGCGCTGCTCGCCGCCGGCGTGCGCGCGGGGCCCGCGATCTACCTGCCCCTCGTGGTCCCCCAAGCGGCGTTCCTGTTCGGCCTGTCGGTGCTCGTCGTCGCCGCCGGCATCGTTCCGGGGACCGTGATCGTCACCCTGGTGCACGCGCTGTTCGTGCTGCCCTACGCGACGATCGCGCTGTCGGGGCCGTGGCACGCGCTCGACCCGCGCGCCGAGCTCGTCGCCGCGAGCCTCGGCGCGGGGACGTGGCGGCGCCTCGTGGTGGTGCGCCTCGCCATCCTGGCGGGGCCGCTGTGCGTCGCCGCGGCGCTGTCGGTGGCGGTCAGCGTCGGCCTCTACCTGCCGACGCAGCTCGTCGGCGCGGGGCGCGTCGCGACCGTCACCACCGAGGCTGTTTCTGCCGCGACCGGGGGCGACCGGCGGCTCGTCGCGATGCTGGCGCTCGTCCAGCTCGCGATCCCGTGCGCCGCGTTCGCGCTGGCCCGGGCGGTGCCTGCCGTCCTGTTCCGCCATCGGCGCGCCATGCGGCCCGCTGCGGTGGCGGCGGGATGACGCTCGTGCTGGAACGGCTCACCGTGCGCGTCGCCGGCAGGACGGTGGCGTCGCTGTCGGCGACGGTGCCGCCCGGCGAGGTGCTGGCCGTGATGGGTCCATCGGGGGTCGGCAAGTCCTCGCTGCTCCTCGCCGTCGCGGGGCTCCTCGCGCGCCCGTTCCAGGTGTCCGGCCGGGTGCGCCTCGGCGACGTCGAGCTGACCGCGCTGCCGCCGGAGCGGCGCAGGCTTGGGCTGATGTTCCAGGACGCGCTGCTCTACCCGCACATGTCGGTGCTGCAGAACGTCGCCTTCGCGGTGCCGCGGCGCGACGGCGCCGGCCGGACGCTGCCGCGTGCGGCGCGGCGGGAGCAGGCGCTGGATGAGCTCGCGCGGGTCGAGATGGCGGAGTTCGCCGCGCGCGACCCCGACACCCTGTCGGGCGGGCAGCGGAGCCGCGTGGCGCTGGCGCGCACGCTCGCCTCCCGGCCCGGCGCCCTCCTCCTCGACGAGCCGTTCGCCGCGCTCGACCCGTCGCTGCGCGCCCAGGTCCGCCGCATGGTCTTCGACCTTGCAGCCACCGACCGCCTGCCGGTCGTCATGGTGAGCCACGACCCGGCGGACGCAGAGGCCGCTGGCGGTCCGGTCGTGGAACTCACGCCTTGCCAACCGGCGAGCGCCCGCTGATATAGCGCGTGGGAGGTCGGCGGTGGACGGGCCGCTCGCCAACCGGGTCAGGTCGGGAACGAAGCAGCCCCAACGAATCCGGTCCGGGTCATTCGCCGGCCTCCTTCTTGAAACCGTCTCGTCGTCCTCGTCTTTTCGTCCTCGTGTGGCGCGGCGGGACGCCCGCCGGCGGAGAGCGCTTTGGCCGACAGCCCGACACCGCACACCGGCGCGCCCCCGGGGTCCGGCACGCCCCCGGCGACGGGAGCGGCCCACCGCGTCCTCGCCCGCAAGTACCGTCCGAGCCACTTCGGCGAGCTGATCGGCCAGGCGCCGATGGTGCGCACGTTGCGCAACGCGTTCGCCCACCGGCGCATCCCCCAGGCGTGGATGCTGACCGGCGTGCGCGGCGTCGGCAAGACGACGACGGCGCGGATCCTCGCCCGCGCGCTGAACTACGAGCGCGACGGGGTGCGCGCGCCGACGGTGGACCTCGAGCTGCCCGGCGTCCACTGCCAGGCGATCATGGAGGGGCGGCACGTCGACGTCATCGAGATGGACGCGGCGAGCCACACCGGCATCAGCGACATCCGCGAGATCACCGACGCGGCGCGCTACAAGCCGGTCTCGGCACTGCACAAGGTCTACATCATCGACGAGGTGCACATGCTGTCGGTGCAGGCGTTCAACGGCCTGCTCAAGACGCTCGAGGAGCCGCCAGGGCACGTCAAGTTCATCTTCGCGACGACCGAGATCCGCAAGGTGCCCGTGACGGTGCTGTCGCGCTGCCAGCGCTTCGACCTCAGGCGCATCGAGGCGGACGTCCTCGTCGCCCACCTTGCCGCCGTCGCCGCGGCCGAGGGCGTCGCGGCGGACGAGGCCGCGCTCGCGCTCATCGCGCGCGCCGCGGAGGGGTCGGTGCGCGACGCGCTGTCGCTGCTCGACCAGGCGATCGCCCACGGCGGCGGGGCGGTGAGCGCGGAGGGGCTGCGCGAGATGCTCGGCCTCGCCGACCGCGCCCGCGTCGTCGACCTCTTCGAGCACGTCATGTCGGGCGACGTGGCGGCGGCGCTCGCCGAGCTTGCGGCGCAGTACGAGGTGGGGGCGGAGCCGTCGGTCGTGCTGACGGAGCTTGCCGCGTTCACCCATCAAGTGACGCGGCTCAAGGCGACGGGTCTCGCGCCGGACGGCGGCGACCCGCAGGAGCTGCGCGAGCGGGCGAAGGCGTTCGCCGCCGGCCTTCCCATGGCGAGCCTGTCGCGCATGTGGCAGGCGCTGCTCACCGGGATCGCCGAGGTGCAGGCCGCGGCCAAGCCCCTCGTCGCGGCGGAGATGGTGGTGATCCGCCTCGCCTACATGGCGAGCCTGCCGGACCCCGCCGCACTGCCGCTGACCGAGGCGCCGACCGCATCGCCGGCTGCGGTGCGCGGGACCATCGGCAGCGCGCCGACCGGGAACGGTCGCGAGCCGTCGGGGCAGGGGCCGGCACGGAGCGCCGCGGCGCGGCGGCCGGCGAGCCTTGGCGAGGTCGCCGCGCTCGTCGGCGAGCACTCGCTGCGGCTGAAGCACTCCGTCGAGCGCGACATGCGGCTGAAGCGCTTCGAGGAGGGCCGCATTGAGGTCTCGCTCGAGCCGGGCGCGGCGCCGGACTGCGCCGGGACGCTCGGTCAAAAGCTCACGGAGATCACCGGCGAGCGCTGGATCGTCACCGTCAGCGAGGGGGCGACGGCGCGGACCCTTGCCGAGGTTGAAGCGAGCGCTCAAGCGCAGCTGCGCGCCGAGGCGGCGCAGGAGCCCCTCGTGCGGGCGATCCTGGACCGCTTCCCCGACGCCACGATCGCCGAGGTGCGGACCAACCCGCGCGAGGATGCAGGGCCGGCGAGCGGCCGAGCCCGCGAGCAAGGCTGAGAGGAACCTCCATGGACATCATGAAGATGATGGGCAAGGCCCGCGAGCTGCAGAGCCGCATGGGCGACCTGCAGGGCGAACTGAAGACGCTGGAGGCCACCGGCGAGGCCGGCGCTGGCGCCGTCGTCGCCCGGGTCAACGGCGCCATGGCGATCATCGCGCTCACCATCGACGAGGCGATGATGAGGCCGGAGGAACGCGAGGTCGTCGAGGACCTCGTCATCGCAGCTGTCTCCGACGCCCAGGCGAAGGTGTCCGCGCTCGTCCAGGAGCGCACGCAGTCCGTGATGGGCGACATGGGACTGCCCGCCGGCCTCAAGCTGCCGTTCTAGGACCGGACGGGCGGCGGCGCGGCGAGGCCCATGGCGGTCGCAGGCCCCGAGATCGAGCGCCTCATCGCTCTCCTCGCCAAGCTGCCCGGCCTTGGACCGCGCTCGGCGCGGCGCGCGGCGCTCTACCTCGTCAAGCGCCGCGAGGCCGTGCTGGAGCCCCTAGCGCGTGCCCTCGCCGAGGTGGGCGAGCGTGTCAGCGTGTGCTCGAGCTGCGGCAACGTCGACACGTCGGACCCCTGCACGGTGTGCCTCGACGCGACGCGCGACGCCTCGACGCTCATCGTCGTGGAGGACGTCGCTGATCTTTGGGCGCTGGAGCGGGCCGCCGTGATGCGCGCGCGCTACCACGTGCTCGGCGGGACGATCTCCGCCCTCGACGGCTTCGGGCCCGAGGACATCGGCATCGGCCGCCTCGTGGCGCGCGTCGCCGAGGGCGAGGTCGGCGAGGTTGTGCTCGCGATGAACGCCACCGTCGAGGGGCAGACCACGGCGCACTACATCACCGAACGGCTCGAGCCGACGGGGGTGCGCGTGTCCCGCCTCGCCTCGGGCGTCCCCATCGGCGGCGAGCTCGACTACCTCGACGAGGGGACGCTCGCCGCGGCCTTCACCCAGCGCCGGCCGTTCGGCTGACGTCCCGCTGGAGGGGGCGCGGCTCCCCGAGACGCATCATCGGCCGCCTGAAGGGACCTTATGACCGACACGCGCTACGACGTCCTTGGCATCGGCAACGCGATCTTCGACATTTTGGGCCACGTGGAGGACGACGCGCTCGCCCGGCTCGGCGTCGCGAAGGGTTCCATGCGGCTCGTCGACGAGGCCGGCGCGCGCGCCGTCGACGCGGAGCTCGCCGACGCGGTCCGCGTGTCCGGAGGCTCGGCGGGCAACACGGTCGCCGGTGTCGCGTCCCTGGGCGGACGCGCCGCGTTCATCGGCAAGGTCGCCACCGACGCGTACGGCGAGGCCTACACCCACGACATGCGCCACGCGGGCGTGGCCTTCGAGACGCCGCCGCTGGCGAACGGCGCGCCGACGGCGACCTCCACCATCCTCGTCACCTCCGACGGCGAGCGCACCATGAACACCTTCCTCGGGGCGAGCCAGGCGCTCGGCCCGGACGACGTCGACGGGGCGCTGGTTGAGGCGTCGGCGATCACCTTCCTCGAGGGTTACCTGTTCGATCCGCCGCACGCCAAGGCCGCGTTCCGCAGGGCGGCGGAGCTCGCCGCTGCGGCAGGGCGCACCACCGCGCTCACCTTGTCTGACACCTTCTGCGTGGAGCGGCACCGGGCCGACTTCCTGGACTTCCTGTCCAGCGGCACGATCCACCTCGCCTTCGCCAACGCCGCGGAGGCGCGCGCGCTCGCCGAGACCGACGACCTCGACGCGGCCTGCGAGCGGCTCGCCGGCCTCGTGCCCATGGCCGTCGTCACCATGGGCGAGCACGGCGCACGCGTGCTCGCCGGAGCCGAGCGCATCGACGTGCCCGCGGTGCCGACCCGCGTGGTCGACCTCACCGGGGCAGGCGACCTCTTCGCCGCCGGGTTCCTGCTGGGCCGCGCGCGCGGCGCGGCGCCGGAGCCGTCGGCGCGCCTGGGAGCTTTCGCCGCGGCGGAGGTGATCTCGCACTTCGGCGCGCGGCCTCAGACCCGGCTCGAGGCGCTCGCCCGCGAGGCGGGGCTGCCCTAGGCGAGGACCTCGCGGGTGTGGATGGTGCCGGCGTCGGCCATCGCGTCGATCTCGGCGGCGGCGAAGCCGTGCTCGGTGAGGATGGCGCGGGTGTGCTCGCCCGGCAGCGGCGGGGAGCTGAACCCCGGATCGCCCGGCGCGATGCCGAGGCCCGGCAGGCGCGGCAGCAGCACCTCGCCGACCTCGGCGGCGTGCAGCGGCGCAACGAGTTCGCAATGGCGCACCTGGGGATCGTCGAGGAGCGCGGCGTAGTCGTTCACCGGGCCGCACAGGACACCGGCCGCCTGCAGGAGGTCGAGCCACGCCTGGGACGTCCGCGTGCCGAGCACCTCCGCCATCGCGGCGTGCAGCGAGGCGACGTTCGCGACCCGGGCCGCGTTGGTGGCGTAGCGCTCGTCGGCGACCCACTGCGGTGCCTCGAGCGCCTCGGCGAGGGCTGCGAACATGCGGTCGCGCAGGCACGTGACGGTGATCGTGCCGTCGGCGGTGCGGAACATGCCGGACGGCGCGGTGACCGCCCCCGCCGGTCGGCCGCCCGTCATCTGGTGCGCCAGCAGCGGCATCGCCTGGAAGGTGAGCGCGGTGTGCAGCAGCGAGGTCTCGATGCGGCGGCTGCCGCCCCCGGCGCGGAGCTCGGCCGCCGCCGCCGCGAGCACGACGCTGGTGTAGAGCCCGGCGGTCATGTCCACCGCAAGCATCCCGATGCGGTGCGGCTCGCCCGACGGCGTGCGGTTCACCACCACCATCCCGGTGTGCGCCTGGAGGATGGAGTCCGAGCCGGGCCGCTTGGCGTAGGGCCCGTCGCTGCCGTAGCCCGTCACCGACACCTGGACGACGGGGTCGGCGACGGCCTTCAGCGCGTCGAAGGTCATACCGAGCTTCCGAAGGACGCCGGGGCGGAAGCTGTCCACCACCATGTCGGCGCCGCGGGCGAGCCGCAGGAGGAGGTCGCGACCCTCCGGCCGCGCCGCATCGACGACGATGGAGCGCTTGCCGGCGTTCGCCATCAGGAACAGCGAGCTCATGGCGCCGACGCGCTCGCCCATGTGGCGTCCCCAGTCGCCCTCCGGTGGCTCGACCTTGGTGATCGAGGCACCGAGCGCGGCCATCATCTGCACGGCGTAGGGGGCGGCGAGGCCCTGCGACAGGTCGAGGATGACGAGCCCCTCGAACGGGCGCAGCGGCCGGCGGGCGTCCCCCTCGTGGGCCACGGGCTCGATGGTCATGGCGGTCCCTCCGATGTTGGCGCGCGCGCCGACGCGGTCATTCTAAGGTCATTTCCGGATGCCCGTGCATGGGCATCACCATGAAAGTTGCGTCGAACGGGCGGTGAGGAGTGCGTCGGCCTCCGAATGACGGTGTAGTGTCGTCCAAGACGGCCACTTCGCCGGGCGGGAGGAGCGCGTGGACACGCCGACGGCGGACGCGGGGGTCGGCGAGCGCGCGCTCGACGCCCTCGCCGGCCTCTACCGGGGAATGTTCACCGGGCTCGTCCTGTCCGTGGTCACGCGACGGGGGGAGGCGGACGCCGCGCGCTACGTCCACGCGGTGTTCCGCCATCAGCACGAGCGCATGTTCCTGCCGGGCCTGCGCAAGCTCGGCCTCGAGGACCGGCCGCCGGCCGTCGCCTGCGCCGCCTACCACACCCTCGCCAACAGGATCGGCGGCGCGGCGGTGGAGTTCGTGCCCGAGCGTGACGACAAGGCCTGGGTCGTCTTCCCGCCGCCGCGCTGGATCTGGGACGGCGTCGCCATCTGCGCGGTGCCCTCGTCGGTGGCGCGCGGCATGCTAACGGGCTGGTACGCGCGGAACGGGATCAGCCTCCGCGTGTCGGATCTGAGGTTCGTGGTGACGGGTCAGCTCGTCGACGGCGACTTCGGGCTGGCGGGCTACTTCGAGCGGACGGGGCGCGACCTCGGACCCGACGAGCGGCTCGCATTCCGTCCCGGTGAACAGCCGCCGCGGACGGGAGGCGGCGACGCCCTCGCGCTCCCAGGGGCGTGGCCGGCGGCACGCCTTGCGGCAGCGCGAAGGAACTACGCCATGGAGTACGTCCGCTCGGCCTTGCCCCGGCTCGACGAGCTGTTCGGCACCGCCGACGCGGCGCACCTCGCCCGGCACACCGGGCGCCTCGTTGGAGCCCAGCTCTACGGCGGGGTCGCCGAGGCGTGGGGCGTGCGCGGGCGCTCTCCCGCCGACTTCGCCAACCTCCTGTGCCGCTGGGCCGCCCTCGAGGGCGACGCGGCCGACGCGCGCGGCGGCTTCGTCGAGCGTCGCGGCTGGCGCCTCGCGCACGGCGTGGAGCACTCCGGCGGCGCGCTCGCCGCGGGCTGGGAGGGGCTGGTGCACGGCGCCGCCCTGGCGCATGACCGCGACCTGTGCGTCGCCGTGGAGGAGCGGGCGCGGGGCCGCGACGGGACTTGGCGCTGGTCAGTGCGCTGCGCGTCGAACGCCACGGGGGAGGCGATAGGGTGAGGGTCTTGGCAAGGGGCTGGATCGCCGGGCTCGCGCTCGCCGTCCTCGCAAGCGGCGCGGTGGCGGACTGTGGGGCGCCGCCGGGGTCCGACGCTGCGCTGATCGAGGCGCCGCGCGCCGCGCGTGCCATCGCCGACGCGCGGGACCTCCTGCCCAACGCCGAAGGCCGGCTGTGGCGCGTGGCAACCGAGCCTCCGTCCTACCTCGTGGGCACGTTCCACGTCGCCACGGACGGGATTGAGGCGCCGGGACCCGTGATGTCGCGCCTCGTCACGGACGCCTCGCGGCTCTTCGTCGAGGTGGAGGCTGCCGCCCTCAAGGCGGCCGTGGCCTCCTTCCTCGCCGACCCCGCGGGGCTGGTGCGCGCGACGGACGATCGCCTCACCGACGGCCTGAGCGCGGCGGAGCGGACGCAGGCGCGGGCCGTGTTCGCGCGCTACGGCGTGCCGCTGCCGGTCGCCGATCGGATGCGCCCGTTCGTCCTCGTCGGCCTCCTCAGCCTCCCGCCCTGCCTCGTCGGTGCGGCGCAAGGGCCGGGGCTCGACGCCAACCTCGAGCGGCTCGCCCGGGACAGCGGCGTGCCGGTCGAGGCGCTCGAGACCGTGGAGGAGCAGGTCGCGGCGCTGGAGGCGGACCCCAAGGTGATGGACGAGGTGTTGCGCCTCATGATCGCACGGGCCGACCGCGCGCCCGAGGACTGGTTCACGACGGTCGCGCTGTACCGGGGAGGGTACGTCGGGGCGCTGTGGACCCTGATGCTGTCTAACTTGACCGAGGCGGTGGGCGAGGCCGAGGCTGCAGCGATCGCCGACGCGTTCTGGCAGCGGCTCGTCGCGGGGCGAAACGCGCGGATGGCCGAGCGCCTCGCGCCGGCGCTTTCCGGGGGCGGCGTCGTGGTGGCGGTGGGCGCGCTGCACCTGCCGGGCGAGGATGGGCTCGTCGCGCTGCTGCGCGAGGCCGGTCACACGGTCACCCGCGTCGACGAGGGCGCGCCTGATGCGACGTCGGGATCGCCCGGCCGCAGCGGAGCAGGCCGCGGGAGGTGAGCGGCCCACCGGACCAGCGCCATCGGTGCTCGGGGTGCGACGACGCTGGCCCTCGCCTGGTGCACGCGCGACAGGCGGTCGGCCCCCTCCTCCGTGTCGGCGACGGACGGTGCCTCCCACAGGATCGCAAGGCCGCGGTCTGGCGAGCGCTCCTCACGTTATCCTACGGCACGACGACCACCTACGGGGCGCTGGCACGGGCCATCGGTCGGCCACGGCCTCCCGCGCCGTGCGTTGACCGGCTTCGGCGGCGGGCTCGCCAGGAGGATGGCGCTCCACGCCCACGAGGGGAGCGCGCCTGTGCAGGGGTGCCCGCCGGTGGGTGGAACCGCCGGCGCAGCCCGACGCGAGGCGTGGAGTCGCTTTGACCGCCAACGGGTTCGGCGCTACGTGAACAGCAGGGCGCAGGGCTCGCCCTCGTGCGGAGCGACCCCGGACGACGTGACCTCGTGCCTCGGCACGATGTCGCGCGGTGCCGCCTGCGGGTTGGGTCGCGCGGCCCGGAGTGTTGAAGGGAGCAAGATGGCGAGCGCTGATTCGGAGGCGAGCCGCAGGCCGCGGCCCCTGTCGCCGCACCTGTCTATCTACCGGCCCATCGTCACCATGGTCATGTCGATCATGCACCGTGCGACGGGCATCATCAACGTCGGCGGCCTCCTCCTGGTCGTCGGCTACCTGCTCGCCATCGCGTCCGGCCCCGAGGCCTACGGGACTGCCGCCGCGCTCTACAGCTCTTGGTTCGGCCGTGTCGTGCTGGTGGCGTTCACCTGGTCGCTGATCCACCACCTCGTCAGCGGCATCCGTTACTTCCTGTGGGACTTCGGCCTCGCGTTCGGCCCCGAGCGCTACGCCATGTCCTGGGCGGCGCTCGTCGCCGGGATCGTCCTTACGATCGCCCTGTGGGTGGGGGTCGTCGCCATGGAGATCGTCTGATGCGTCAGCCCATCGACCACGCGGCCAAGCAGGACCCCAGCGCGGGCAAGGGCTTCAAGACGCCGCTCAAGGTGATCCGCGGCCTTGGCAGCGCCGGCGCCGGCACCGAGGACATGATCCGTCAGCGGATCACCGCGCTCGCCAACGCGGTGCTCGTGATCTTTCTCGCCGGCATCGCCATCGCGCTGTCGGGGATGAGCTACGCCAACGCCGTTGCGCTGGTGGGCAGCACGTGGGTCGCAGTGCCGCTGGCGCTCGCGATCCTGTCCGTCACACTCCACATGAAGCTCGGCGTGCAGCTGGTGATCGAGGACTACGTTCACGCCGACATTTTGCGCATTGCGCTGATGGCAGCGCTCAACGTGTTCGCCGCGGCGGTGGCGCTCACCGCGCTCTACGCCATCGTGAGGGTTAGCCTGGCCGGCCTCGTGCTCGCCAGCTGAGGAGGGACGAGGATGGCGACGAACGGCACGAACGGCGCAGGCAACGGCGCGACGGGACCCGCCTACGAGGTCATCGACCACGAGTACGACGTCGTCGTCGTCGGGGCCGGCGGCTCGGGCCTGCGCGCCGTGGTCGGCTGCGCCGAGGCCGGCCTGCGCACCGCGTGCCTCACCAAGGTGTTCCCCACGCGCTCGCACACCGTGGCGGCGCAGGGGGGGATCTCCGCCGCGCTCGGCAACATGGGGCAGGACGACTGGCGCTGGCACATGTACGACACCGTCAAGGGGTCGGATTGGCTGGGCGACCAGGACGCCATCGAGTACCTGTGCCGCAACGCGCCCGAGGCGGTCTACGAGCTGGAGCACTGGGGCGTCCCCTTCTCGCGCACCGAGGAGGGCAAGATCTACCAGCGCCCGTTCGGCGGCATGACCACGAACTACGGCAAGGGGACGGCCCAGCGCACCTGCGCCGCGGCCGACCGTACTGGCCACGCGATCCTGCACACCCTCTACGGCCAGTCGCTGCGCCATTCGGCGGAGTTCTACATCGAGTTCTTCGCGCTCGACCTCCTCATGGACGAGGGCGCGTGCCACGGGGTCATGGCGATCAGCCAGGGCGACGGGACGATCCACCGCTTCCGCGCGCACAAGACGATCCTCGCCACCGGCGGCTATGGCCGCGCGTACTTCTCCTGCACTAGCGCGCACACCTGCACGGGTGACGGCAACGCCATGGTGCTGCGCGCCGGCCTGCCACTGCAGGACATGGAGTTCGTGCAGTTCCACCCGACCGGGATCTACGGCGCGGGCTGCCTCATCACCGAGGGCTCGCGCGGCGAGGGCGGCTACCTGACCAACTCGGACGGCGAGCGCTTCATGGAGCGTTACGCCCCGTCGGCCAAGGACCTCGCCTCGCGCGACGTCGTCTCGCGCTCCATGACCATCGAGATCCGCGAGGGGCGCGGCGTCGGCAAGCAGTCCGACCACATCCACCTGCACCTGGAACACCTCGACCCGAAGATCCTCGCCGAGCGACTGCCTGGCATCTCGGAGTCGGCGCGCGTGTTCGCCGGCGTCGACGTCACCAAGGACCCGATCCCGGTGCTGCCGACCGTGCACTACAACATGGGCGGCATCCCGACGAACTTCCACGGCGAGGTGCTGACCAAGGTCGACGGCGATCCGGACCGCGTGGTGCCAGGGCTGATGGCGATTGGCGAGGCGGCCTGCGTGTCGGTGCACGGCGCCAACCGGCTCGGCTCCAACTCGCTCATCGACCTCGTGGTGTTCGGCCGCGCGACGGCGCTACGCTGCGCCGAGACGGTGACGTCCGGCGAGGGCCTGCCACCGCTGCCCGAGGCGGCGTCGGAGCCGGCGCTGTCGCGCCTCGACCGCTTCCGCCACGCCGATGGCGGCACGCCGACCGCCGAGCTGCGCGAAGAGATGCAGCGCACGATGCAGAACAACTGCGCCGTGTTCCGCTCCGGCGAGATCCTGGAGGAGGGGCACGGGCTCATCCACGACGTCGCCGGCGGCATGGGCGACATCCGCGTGCAGGACAAGTCGCTGATCTGGAACACCGACCTCCTGGAGACGCTGGAGTTCGACAACCTGATCGGCCAGGCGGTGGTGACGATGGACTCCGCGCTGAACCGCACCGAGAGCCGTGGCGCCCACGCGCGCGAGGACTACCCCGACCGCGACGACGCCGAGTGGATGAAGCACACGCTGGCGTTCCTCGACGAGGGCTACAAGGTGCGGCTCGACGACCGGCCGGTGCACGCCTACACGCTGTCCAACGCCATCGAGTACATCGCGCCGGCCAAGCGGGTGTACTGAGCCTCGCGCAAGGCTCGTCCGGCAATGTCCCCTCGGCGGGGCCTGCCGGCGGGTCGCGCGGGGCCGATGACCTGCCCGCCGGTGGGCGACCGTGCGGGGTATGTTGCGGAAGGGGTATCGTCATGCGGTTCGCCGTCGTGCTGTTCCTGGGATGGCTGGTGGCCTCTCCTGCGCTCGGGTTCACGTCCTCGCGGAACGAGGTCGCCGACGCCTTCCTCCGCGCCCACGTGGGCTCCGGGTCCGAGGATGTGACCGTCGGCTCGCTCGAGGTTGACGGCGCGACGGTGAGGCTCACCGGCGTTGAGATCACGGCGCCGACGGCGGTGAAGCGGTACGAGCGCGTGGAGATCATGGGCGGCCGCGTCGAGGACGGCGTCCTTCTCGCCGAACGCATCACGTTCGGCCCGCAGCGGACCTCGTTCGAGGATCCCACCGAGGGCGGCCCGTCGACGGAGGTCATCACCATCGAGGCGGACGAGTGGACCGGCGTCCGCCTGCCCGAGGCGACCCTGTCGGAGAACGCGGACCCCGTCGCCGCACTGCTCGTCGCCGAGCGGATCGTCTCGACGGACGTCGCCTTTCGCGTGCCCGGCGCCTTCGACCTATCGGTCGCGTCGTCGACCCTCACGGCGAGCGAGCGAGAACTCGATGCGGCCATCGGTCTCACGGTCGAGATGGACGGCATGCGCCTTTCGCTGCCCCAGGACGTTCCTGCGGTCGAGGAGAACGTCTTCTCCGCCTCATCGACGTTCCGGTGGGAGGCGCCGACCGGCCGGCTGGAGATCGCCTCCCTTAACCTCGCTGCGGACCGGTTCGGCTCCGTCGGGCTCTCCGGCAGCGTCGCGGGGCTGACGTCGGAGTTCTTCGCGGCGCTCGAGGCCATCGGCAAGGCCACGCCCCCTGTCGTCACGGAACTGGATCGCGCGATCGCCGGGCTGACGGTCGAGGATGCGAGGCTCGCCCTCAATGATGAGGGCATGGTCGACGCCTTGCTCTCGCTCGCCGGAACGGGGATGGGGCTCGACGCGACGTCGGCGGCTCATCTGGCGGTCGGGTCGCTGCAAGGGGCGTTGCTCGCGGTGGGGGACGAGGCGTTCGCGGCCCGTGCGGCGGCGGCAGCGCGTGCGTTCCTCCTCGGTGAGGCGGCGAGGCTGACAGTCAGGCTGACGCCGCCGGAGCCCATCACCTTGGAGACGATTGGCACCACGGCGCGGATGGCCCCGCAGACCCTCGAGCAAGTGCTCGGCCTCGAAGTCACCGCGGGCGGCGGACCGGCTTCAACGCCCGCGCCCGGCGGCGAGGGCGCCGGCGGCACCCCGCGCTGACCGCCCGGCGCCCGCACAGGCGCCGGGGGATGTCGGCGGCCAGTGCGTGGGCAGGCCGACGGTCCGATGATCGGCAGCGCACCCTCGTGCCCAGCGATCCCAATCACCACACGTTCGATGGGGCGCCCGCGACGACGAGGGCCCCAGCGGGCTCGGCAACGGTCCTTCCTCGGGCAGCCAGGGGGGACTTTTCGTGGTCCGGCGCGGCGACGGGCGGAGTAGACCCGACGTCCAGCGCAAGAACCCCAAGTCCAACCTGACGGCTGTTGGCTTCGCGGGCTTGCGGAATGCGCGCGATGCTGCCACCAACACCGCGGACGAGTTCATGTTCGACTTCGGCAACGGGAGCCTGCTCGTGGAGGGGCTGACGGAGAGGGCGCTGCAGACCGACGTCCTGGTTTGACGCGGTTGGAGCGCGAGGACGCGCCGCGTCGGCTCGACCGTCTCGACGTCGTCGCGTACCGCTGGGGCACCAAGTACACCTCGCACGACGTCAACGTCCTGGCGGCGATGGTGGCGCGGCACCTCACGCTGCAGCACACCATGCACTGCGTCACCGATGACCCATCGGGGCTCGACGGGCGCATCGTTGCACACGAGCTGCCGGACGAGGGCGTCGAGGGGATCTGGCGCAAGCTCGGAACGTTCCGACGCGACTTTCTCGGCCTGGGCGGACGCCACGTGGTCTCCTTCGACCTCGACGTGGTCATCGTCGGAAGCCTCGACTTCCTCGCGGAGGAACCACAGATCGACCTTTGGATCGGTCGGAACTGGGCCCGCGCCGCGACGAGCTCGCGCGCGAGCGGGGCGGTGTACCGCCTGCGGGTCGGCGCTCTTGCGCACGTCTGGGAGCGCTTCATCGCCGATCCCGCGGCGGCGATCGAGGCCCATCACGGCAAGACGCGCCTCATCGGCGAGCAGAACTGGTTGCAGCATACGGTGGGCGAATTCGACTTCCTGCCGGACGGTAAGGTCGTATCCTTCAAGAAGCACTGCCACGCCCGCGCGCCTCGCCTTGCCGGCCTGTCCGCCGCCCGGTTCGGCATCGCCCGCCCGCCGGCCGGCGCTGCGGTGGTCTCCTTCCACGGCGACCCCATGCCGCGGGACGTCAGGGACGGACCCTGCGGCCCATGGCGACGCGCCCCCTTCGTCGCCGAGCACTGGCGCCTGTGACGTCCGACGCTTGGGCGCACCTGTCGTGCAGCAGTTCCGAAGCCGCCCCTCGGTCCGCGGGCTCGGCCGAGCAGGCTGCTGACGAAGTCGGCGGAGGCCGCCGTCGGATGGAGTTTGGCGTCGGGGTCGGTGGCGGACGCATGCGCCCTCCAGACTTCGAGATCCTCCTCGACGAGAAGGTTAACAGGTGCCGGGAGAAGGTGATGAAGGGGGTGTCCTCGCCAGGGATGGTCGGGGACATGTCGCGTCGGAGAGCGTCCCGCCGCGCATGTTCGCCATGCGCTTGCGCAAGCATGGCATCGAGCACCGCTTCACCAAGCCGAACCATCCAAGGACGAACGGTCAGGTCGAACGGATCAACCGCACGATCAAGGACGCCACCGTCAAACGCTTCCACTGCGACGGCCACGAGCAGCTCCGGCGACACCTCGCCGACTTCATCGCCGCCTACGACTACGGCCGCCGACCCAAGACCCTCAAGGGACTTACGCCCTACGAAGACATCTGCAAACGGTGGACAGACGAACCCCAACGCTTCACCATCAACCCGCTCCAGCACTGTCGGGACTAAATACCTAGGGCGGTTTGAAGTTAGGTGGAGCCACCTAACCCCAAGAAGACCGCTCTTGAACAAGGAGCTAGAGCATCTCATCCTGGGTCTAAGGAGACCCAGGATACTCTAGCCGACGATCCTGCCGACGCGCTGCCCCGTCAGAGCCTGCCGCGCACCACGCGCCGAACCGTCGCAAGGAACTCCTTGGCGTTCGCCAACGCTCCTGCCCTGCGCGCGTTGGTGGCAAGGTGGAAGCCGCGGTATTGAGGCACCGGCCGCAGGCATGCCCTCAGCCCAGCGAGGCGCGCGAGGGTCGCGCGACGCTTGCGCACCTGGCCAGGCTGCATCGGAGCGATCGAGCACACGTCGACGGGCCTTGCGATCAGCGTGCCCGCGGCGAGGGCGTCCCGCACGAGGTCCTCCCCGAGCGCCGTGCGGCTGACGACGAGGCTCACGCCCTCCGCCTCCTCGAACAGCGGGTAGCCGGCGTCGTCCGTCTCCCACGCGTCGGCGCATACGATGTCGGCGAAGCCTCCGGTGCCGTCCGGACAGATCTTGCAGCGCAGCTGCACGTCCTTGGACAGGATGCCGCCCCAGCTCTGCGCGTACGTCATCTGCCGGACCGTGCCGTCCTTCAGCTGGGCGCGGGCGTGTCCCGGCCACCCGTCCCCGCGGTAGCGGAACGAGGCGACGTCGCGCCCATCGATCCCCAGGTGCTCGAGGACGCGTCGGGCGGCGCGCTCGCTCGGCACACCAGCGCAAAAGAAGGAGATCGTGACCGGCACCTGCGCTGCCAGGCGCGGATCGTTCGCGCGCAGCGACTGCAGGGCGGCGACGTCGCATGGCTTGCCGACGAACGCGACCTTCCCCAGGCTAGCAAGCCGGTCACCGAGCCCGGCGAGCGGGGTCGACGGGGCATAACGCGAGCCGGCTGCGGCGTGGACTTCTTCGCCCCCGCTCGAGATCACGGTGACGTTGCCGAGCGCGTGGTCCGGGTCCGCGGCCGTCTGAAGTACGGCGTCGACCACGCCGCGCTGCAAAAGGTGCGTGACGATCGCGGAGAGCGCGCCGCCCGAGGAGGCGTGGCGACGCAGCGCCGGGTCGGCCGCGTGTCCCGTGCGCAGCGCTACGATGGGTCCCCACAGCGGATCGTCCGGCCGCCCCCGAGCGTCGAGCGTGAGGACGTTGCCGGGACAGGCCCGCGCGATCTGCGCCTCCTGTGCGGCATCGACGCTGCCGTGGACGCGGGGGCGCAGGAACCCGTCCGGGGACGGCGCCATCGCGATGGCGGCTGGCGCGATGGCCGCGCAGCCGCCGCATCCGCTGCACAGCTTGCCGCGCAGGACGGTGCTGACCGTCGGCGAGCCGAGGCCTGCAACGCGCGATCGCGCGCCGGCCTCGTCGTCGGGCGTGTCAGTTTGAAGCAAGGTCAAAGGGCAACCATGGTAAAGGGAGCCGCTGGGACCGGTCATGGCTTGACCGCTGCGCCAGCCTCCCGTCAGGTACGGCCGAGGACCTTTTCGCGCAAGGGGTTACCGCGCGAGTTCGCGCAAGGGGTTACCGCGCGAGGTTGCGATGGGATGACGTGAGCGCAAGGTTCGGAACAGCGCCAGCCGACCTCGAGGTGGCGGCCCCTGCTCGGGGGGAGCGGACACGGCTCGCGTGGCCGGTGCGCCTGTTCGTCGTGGCGATGTTCATCCCGTACCAGATCCAGCTCGGTCCGCTCCTCATGTCGGCACCGCGCTTCGTGCTCCTCGTCCTCTTCGTGCCGTTGATGGTGCGCTGGGTCGCTGGCGCGGCGGACGGCGTGCGGCGGGCCGACGTCGCCCTCCTCCTCATGTGCGTCTGGGTCGCCATCAGTCTTTGGGTGGTCCACGACCTTGCCTTCGCCGCCGAGCCGTCGGGCATCATGCTCGTCGAGACCATGGGGGCGTACCTCCTCGCTCGGGTCTACATCCGGGACGCGGCCGCCTTCGAGCGCATGGTGCGCTGGGTGTTCGGCTTCATCGTCATCCTGCTCCCCTTCGCGCTGATCGAGGCGCTCACCGCGCGCAACGTCCTCCTGGAGCTCGCCAACTCGGTGATGTTCTCCGTGGACGACGTCTACAAGGACCCGCGCTGGGGGCTCGACCGCGTGCAGGGACCGTTCGAGCATCCCATCCACTTCGGGGTCTTCACGGGCGCCTTCGTCGCGCTGGCGTACTACGTGCTCGGTTACGGCCGACCGTTGATGGGCAAGGCGTGGCGCGCTGGGATCGTGGTGCTGACCTCCTTCCTGTCGCTGTCGAGCGGCCCGCTGACCGCGGTCATCGCGCAGCTCATGGTCATCGGATGGGACAGGGCGCTCGCCGCGCTGCGCGGGCGATGGACGCTCCTTGCGGTCGGGGCCGTCGTCGCCGTGGTCCTCCTCGAGATCGCCTCGAACCGCTCGGTGCCGCACCTCTTCATCGATTACTTCTCATTCAACGCTCGCACCGCCTACAACAGGCTGCAGATCTGGGAGTTCGGCACCGCGAGCATAGCGAACTACCCCATGTTCGGCGTCGGCTTCAACGAGTGGGCGCGGCCGTCGTGGATGAGCGGCAGCATGGACATGTTCTGGCTGGTTCCCGCGGTGCAGAACGGCCTTCCCGCGGCGCTCCTGCTGCAGATCGCGGTCCTCTCGCTGTTCGTCCGCGTCGTGCGCCACAGGCCGCTGGACGACCGCGTCGAACAATACAAGATGGGCTTCCTCGTCTGCCTCTTCGGTTTGTACATGGTCGGGTGGACCGTGCACCTATGGAAGGTGATGTACGTCCTGTTCATGTTCCTGCTGGGGAGCGGCGCCTGGATCCTGAAGACGCCGTTGCGCGCCGGTCGCGAGCCGGGTCCGCGGTGAGTGCTCGCCGGTCGCCCCGCGGCCGACGCCACGTGCTCGATGCCCGCGGGTGGCACGGCCGAACACCTGTCCGAAGCCGGGCTGCAGGGCGAGGCTGCAGCGTTGCGCGGTCTCGGCGCTCGGCAGGATGGCCGTCGAGCAGCCGCCCGGCCGCATGGATGCGACACGTCGTCATTGAACGGTGCAGCGTAGCGCCGACAGCCGCGCAGGAGCATGGGCGAAGTGTGAGGCCAGAACACAGGCGAGCGGCGAGGTCGGCCAGATCGGTGGGTCGCTGCAGGGTCGCCTCATCGTAGTCGACCGACGTCAGCCGCATCCGTCGTAAGCGGGCTTCGCGGCCGTGGACGTCCCGCCCGCGCTTCAACAGCGGCTTGTAAAGGCGACGAGCGCCGTCGATGGACGGCGTGAAGGTTGCCTCACGACGCACAGCCTTGCTTTGCATGCCGAAGGGCAGGTGCTCAGGCAGCGGATCGCGACAGAGTTCCGCGTGCAGCGGTGAAAGGGCTAAGACGAGACCACGCCCATGATCGGTCAGCCTCGCGAGCAGCTGCAGCGGAATCACCGTGGCAAGAACCGCGCGCCAGGTCCGGTACCGCCAGCCAACGTCGGTGCCAACGCGTGGCAAGCAGATGTCCGCGTCCCACAAGTTGGGGCCGACCACGAGTCCCGTCGCCTCAAGGTCGATCCCTTCCACATCGCTCCGCTCGACCCGCAACGCCTCGATGGGCACAGCCGATAGGTGGACTTTTACCGCCCTAGGTGTTTCATCCCGGCATTGGCTGGAGCGGGTTGATGGTAAAGCGTTGGGGTTCGTCGGTCCACCGTTTGCAGATGTCTTCGTAGGGCGTAAGTCCCTTGAGGGTCTTGGGTCGGCGCCGTAGTCGTAGGCGGCGATGAAGTCGGCGAGGTGTCGCCGGAGCTGCTCGTGGCCGTCGTAGGGGAAGCGTTTGACGGTGGCGTCCTTGATCGTGCGGTTCATCCGTTCGACCTGACCGTTCGTCCATGGATGGTTCGGCTTGGTGAAGCGGTGCTCGATGCCATGCTCGCGGCAGCGCATGGCGATGTGGCGGTGTGGATCTCATACGGCACCGCTTCGACGAGAGCGACGAGGAAGGCCGATGCGGTGACGCGGCTGACCTTCTCCACGAGCTGGGCGAAGGCGAACTTCGACGTCCGGTCGATCGCCACCAGAGTTTCCTCTGCAAGGTTTGTCGCCATCGACATCAGGCAGTCGGAATATCCCGTGGCGCTGCAGGCAGCGATGAAGGGATGCGCGGGTGAGATGTGGCATCGTCGGCTGGAGAGCGTAGGGGCAGTCGTCGAGCGGGAGCACGGTGTGGCGACGGAAGGCGACGATGATCGCCTCGTCCTCATCGGACAGGACCGTTGACCTTAGCTCTTCCGGTCCCGTCGGCAGGTCGCTCACCGACGAGCGCTCCTTCCATTCGGCCACGGTCTTCCGGTTGATCCCGTAGCGCCTCGCGAGGGCCCTCAGCTCTCTTGACTAACTTGTCTTGCTCGACGGACCGCCTCTCTCGTCGTGGCGCTCCCGTGGAGAACCCGGCCCACAGCGCATCCTTCCATTCCGGCGAGAAGACTGCACCAGCAACACCCGGGATCAAACACCCTGAACATGCCGCGCCCACTCGCTGGCGCGCCGACGATGCAGCCGCGGTATCGGACGGGAGCGGAGCGGGTGTCCGACGAGTGGAACGGATGGCGGGCTCCTCGGTCACCCCATCGAGCAGGGCTTCAACCTTGTCGAGGCCAGCGGCGAAGCCACCGTGCGACGGTGCCGCGACGATGATCGCGGTTTGAGTGCGGTGCATCGCGGCGCTAGCGTCTTGATCGCTTGGCGAGAGTCGTCGGGGTCATGCGGCCTGGACGACCGTGCGCGGGCCGGCGCGGCCCGCGCGTCGCCTGTTGCACGCCGTAGGGGCCCCGGCGCGCGACCAGCATCGTCTGCGCGCTGACGCCGTTGGACCACACTTTCTCCGCAGGACCGGTTCCGCTGGACGCATTCGCGCTGCGGACGTCGCGAGCGGGTCGGGCCTAAGGTCGGATGGAACCTGGCACATGACATCTGCGGGCCGCGCTGCGGCGTCGTAGCGCCGTGCAGCGTCCCTGCGTCGGGCGCGACGCTCGGAAGCCTGCGACCTGCCTGCGCTGGCACCAGCGTCCGGCGGCAGTGAAGGGGGGGTGCGCCGGGCAGCGAGCGGGCGCGGCCCCCGCCGAGCCGGCGATCCGGCTCGATCCAGGCGCCTTACGCCGCTGCGGACGGGGCCATCAGGCCGCGCTTCGCGTCGATGGACGCAGCGATGACGTCGACGATCTCGTCGACCTCCTCGCGCGTGACGACGAGGGGCGGGGACAAGGCGAGCGCGTCGTTCACCATGGGACGCAGGATGACGCCGCGCGACAGCGCCTCGGCCGCCACCGCCTTGCCGACGCCCTGCGTCGCGATGAACGACGTCCTCGTCTCGCGCTCGGCGACGAGCTCGACCGCCGCGATCAGCCCGACCCCGCGGATCTCCCCCACCGCAGGGTCGTCCGCGAGCCTTGCCCGCAGCTTCTCCTGGAAGTAGGCGCCGACCTTCGCGGCGTTCGCCGTCAGCCCCTCGCGCTCCATGATGGCAAGGTTCGCGTTCGCGGCCGCGCAGGCGATGGGATGCGCGGTGTAGGTGTAACCGTGGCCGAACAGTCCGAGGTGCTCGGAGTGGTCGCGTATCGTCTCCCAGACCTCCTCGCTGATGAGGACCGCCGACAGCGGCTGGTAGCCCGAGGTGATGCCCTTGGCGACGGACACCATGTCGGGCTCGATGCCGAAGTGGTGCGAGCCGAAGGGCGTCCCCAGCCGGCCGAACCCGCAGATCACCTCGTCGACGATGAACAGGATGTCGTTGGCCTTGAGGACCCGCTGCACCTTCTCGAAGTAGCCGGTCGGCGGCACCACCACGCCGCCCGCGCCCATGATGGGCTCGGCGATGAAGGCGGCGATGGTCTCCGCACCCTCCCGGGCGATGGTCTCCTCGAGCTCGGCGACGAGCCTGTCGGTGAACGCCTCCTCGCTCTCCCCTTGCTCGGCCTCACGGTAGTGGTGCGGGCAGCGCAGGCGGACCACCTGGGGCAGCGGCAGGTCGAAGGCGTTGTGCACGGTCGGAAGGCCGGTCAGCGAGCCCGCCGCCACCGTCACCCCATGGTAGGCGCGGTCGCGGGCCAGGATCTTCTTCTTCTTCGGCCGGCCCTTCAGGTTGTTGTAGTACCAGACGAGCTTGACCTGGGTGTCGTTGGCGTCCGAGCCCGAGCAGCCGAACAGCACCCGCGCCATGGAGCCTGGCGCCATGCGCTTGACCGTGTCGGCGGTGAGGATCCCGGGTTCCGTGCTCATCGACGCGAAGCCGTGGTAGTACGGCAGCCGCTTGGCCTGCTCGTAGATCGCCTCGGCGATCTCCTGGCGCCCGTAGCCGACGTTGACGCACCACAGCCCGGCCAGCGCGTCGAGGTAGCTGCGCCCATGGTTGTCGGTGAGGCGCGAGCCGCGTCCCTCCACCATGATGCGCGGGCCCGTCGCGAGGTGGTCCTTCGGCGAGGTGAACGGGTGGAACACGTTCTCCCGGTCGAGGTCCTCGAGCGACTGGTTGTGCGCGGGGCTGAGATCCATGCCGAACGTCCTCAGGTAAGTCTGCACCGACAGTAGCATGAGGCGCCTGCAGCGCCACCCGCGGTTCAGAAGGGTTCACCGCCGTTCTTGGTCGCCCGATCGAGCGCGACGGCGGCGCTGATCATGGCGAGGTGGGACAGCGCCTGCGGCGTGTTGCCGAGGTGACGCCCGTCGTGGTCGACCTCCTCGGCGTAGAGGCCGACCGGGGAGGCGAGGGACAGCATGGTCTCAAAGTGCGCGCGGGCCTCCTCGACGCGGCGGGAGCGCGCCAGCACCTCGATGTACCAGAACGAGCAGGCCACGAACGCGCCCTCCCTCGACCCGTCGACGCCTTCGTCGACCGCGTCCGCCTCGTAGCGCCGCACCAGGCAGTCGGCGACGAGGCGCTCCTCGATCACCGCGAGGGTGGAGCGGAACCGGTCGCTGGTGGTGGGCACGAACTTCATCAGCGGCATGAGGAGCGCGGTGGCGTCGACGGCCGCTCCGTCGCGGACCTGCGTGTAGGCGCCGATGGCCTCGTTGAAGTAACGCGCCTCGATCTCCTCGGCGATCGCCTCCACCGTCTCGCGCCAGCGCGGCGCGGCCTCGAGGCCGGTCTTGTCCGACAGGCGCAGCGCGCGGTTGAGGCCCACCCATGACATCAGGCGCCCGTCGAGGAAGTGCTGCGGCTCGCCGCGCATCTCCCAGAACCCGGCGCCGGGCTTGTCCCAGTTCGCACAGACGGTGTCAGCGAGCCCGGAGACGGCGTCCCAGCTTCGCTCGGAGACCGGGCCGAGCGCGCCGTGCGCGAGGTAGAGCGTGTCGATCACCTCGCCGTAGGTGTCGATCTGGGACTGGTCGAACGCGGCGTTGCCGATGCGCACCGGGCGCGAGCCCTGGTACCCGGACAGGTGGTCGAGCTCGCGTTCGGCAAGGTCGGTGCTGCCGTCGACCCTGTACATGAGTTGGATCTCGCCGCGGGGCTCCTCCTCGATGCGGTCGCGGATCCAGCAACGGTAGTGCTCCGCCTCGTCCATGAAGCCGAGGCGCAGGAAGGCGTACACGGTGAAGGCGGAGTCGCGCGCCCAGCAGTAGCGGTAGTCCCAGTTGCGCGCCGCCCCGATCGCCTCGGGGAGGCCGAAGGAGGGTGCGGCGACCATGGCGCCGTGCCGGTTCGACACCATGAGCTTCAGCGCGAGCGCTGAGCGCATCACCGCCTCGCGCCACGGCCCGTCGTAGCCGGACAGCGTCGTCCAGCCCTGCCAGAAGCCGATGGTGGCCTCCAGCGCGGCGTCGACCTTGCCCTCGGTGAGGAGGTCGGTGGAGGCGTTGTCGCACACGAGGTTGACGACGAGGCGCTCGCCCTCGCGTAAGGAGGCGCGCACCACCGCCGCGTTGCCCTCCACGGAAAGCGGCCGGTCGGCGACGAGGCGCACGGGCATCGAGCCGCCGTCCTCGAAGATGACGTGTCCGTCCGCGGCGCGCGCGTGGGTCGGGCGGCGGGCGTAGTCGAAGGCCGGCTGGCACGTTGCGACCACCTCCGCCTCGCCCGCGACGCAGGTTGCAATGCGCACCATCTGGTTCGCCTCCGCCGGCGCGCCGACGGGCATGAAGTCGGTCACCTCGACCACGTTGCCGTGCGCCTCGTAGCGCGTCACGAGGACGTTGGTGTTGGGCAAGTAGCGCTGGTTGCCCCTCTCCGCGAAGGTCGGCCGCACGACGAACGCGCCGGCCGTCCGGTCGAGCGCCGCCGCGAAGACGGTGGGCGAGTCGAAATGGGGGTAGGAGAATAGCTCCACCGCCCCCGTGTCAGCCACGAGCGCGACGGTCTCAAGGTTGCCGATGGCGGCGAGGTCGCGGATGGCCGGGAACTTCTCCGCGACCGCGGGCTGGGAGAGACGAACATCCATCAGCCGTTGTCCCTGAACGCGGGGTAGAGCTCCATCCCGCCGTCGATCACCATGATGTGCCCGGTCATGTAGTCCGCCGCGTCCGAGGCCATCCACGCCACGGCCTCGCCGATGTCGTCCGCCTCGCCGATCCGGCCGTAGGGGATGAGTTCTAGCAGTGCCGCGGACTTCGTCTCGTCGGACCAGACGTCGCGGTTGATCGCGGTGGCGATGGCGCCCGGCGCGATGGCGTTGACGCGGATGCCCTCCGAGGCGAGCTCCTGCGCCGCCGTCTTGACGAGCATCGCGAGCCCGGCCTTGGCGACCGCGTAGTTCACGTGCCCCGCCCAGGGGATGACGTCGTGCACCGAGCTCATGGCGATGATCTTGCCGAGCGCGCGCGAGGAGCGTCGACCCTGCCGGCGGAACTGGCGCACCGCCTCTTGCATGGAGAGGAACGCGCCGGTCAGGTTGACCGCGAGGACCGCGTTCCAGTCCGCGAGCGTCAGGTCGGTGAAGGCGGCGTCCTTCTGGATGCCGGCGTTCGCCACCATGACGTCGACGGCGCCGAACGCCTCCACGGCGGCGGCCACCATCGCGCGGACCTCGTCCTCCCGGGAAACGTCGGCCTTCAGGGCGACGGCCCGCGCATCGAGGTCGCTGCACCGCCGGACGGTCTCCTCGGCGCCGTCCTCGTCGTGCGCGTAGTTGACGAGCACGGCCGCACCGCGCTGTGCCAGCGCGATCGCGCTCGCCTGTCCGATGCCGGACGAGGCGCCTGTGACCACGGCCACCTGTCCCTCGAGGAACCGTGTTGCATCCGTCATGACGGTGTGGTCTCCGATCGTCGTTCACCGCTCCCAGTGAGTCGGGCAGCGAACCCTTGCGTACGGGAGTAACAACGCGGCGCGCAGCTTTGTTGCCAGCGCGCCGCGGCGACGACCACGACGCGACAACCGCGCCGACCGACCTTGGGTCCACATCGGCGGCCTGACACGAAAGGGACGACCATGACCCTCGCAGCCGATCGCCCCGCGACGACCTCCTACCTCTCCGGCGGAACGCTCTTCGTCATGCTTTGGGCGGGTCTGCTCGCGACGATCGTGTTCGACTGGTACGGCCAATACCTGACGCCGGAGCTGGGGTTCGCGCGCCTCGCGCCCGAGCCGCTGGCGACGCAGACGCTCCAGACCCTGTTCGGTGCCTTCGACGGGGACGCCGCCGGCGGCACCGCGCTGCACTGGATAACGGGGATCGTGTTCTATCCGGTCGGCTATGCGCTGATCGCGCTTCCCATCGCGCGGGCGATCGTGCCAGGGATAAGTTGGCTGGTCGTGGCGATCGTCTATGGCGTGGTCCTTTGGGCCTTCGCGCTCTACGTCATGGCCCATCTCATCAATGGCAACCCGCCGTTCCTCGGCTTCACGGGAATCACCTGGGTGGCGCTCATCGGGCACGTGATCTTCGCCATCGTGCTCGGCTCCATCCTGGCGCCCAGGACCGACTGACGGGGGACCCACATCAGGGCCGCCTCCTGGGGCGGATGATCAATGACGCGACCCACCGACGAAGGGCGCCGGCGCGGCCGGCTGCGGTTCTGGCGGCGCGACGGGCAGGGGACCCCAGCGGCGCGCCGCCAGCCCGCAATCGAACACACCGAACGGCTCGATCGTCCGATGACGGACCGAGGAGCGCCGACGAACGTCGAGGATCCAATGACCGACGCGACACTTGCCACGTCCGCCCCCACCATCCAGCCGCGCGTCGCCGTCGACAGCGTGCCGGAGGCGACCGACCGCGACATCGAGGCAATCGCTGCCAACCGCGTCGCCATCGAGGGCATCGATCCGGAGATCGACGGCGGCCGTTTCCCGGCCAAGACCGTCGCCGGACAGCCCTTCGTCGTGGAGGCCGACGTGTTCGGCGACGGCCACGAGAAGGTCGATGGCGCGATCCTGTGGCGGCCCCTTGGCGTCGACAACTGGGAGGAGGCGCCGCTGCGCCTCGTGGTCAACGACCGCTGGCGCGGGCACTTCACGCCGACGGAAAACGCGCGCCACGAGTACACCATCATCGCTTGGCGCGACGCGTGGGAGACGTGGCGCTCCGAGGTCGCGAAGAAGCACAACGCGGGCGTCCCCATCACGCTGGAGCTCGAGGAGGGCACCCGCCTCGTCGCTGCCTCGGTGGGCGCCGGCCGCGGCACGCACGACGATCAGGCTGCGCTCCGGGACCTCGCCAAGCGCATGCAAGGCGCGTCCGAGGGCGACCGCTTCGCCGTCCTCATGACCGAGGACACGGCCGCCCTCATGCGGCGTGCAGGGCACCGCGCCAACCTGTCGCGCTACGACCGCGTGCTGCCGCTCACCGTCGACCGGCCCGCTGCCGCGTTCTCCGCCTGGTACGAGGTGATGCCGCGCTCCATGTCGAACGACGTCAACCGGCACGGCACCTTCGACGACGTGATCACGCGGCTGCCCTACGTCCAGGGCCTCGGCTTCGACGTGCTGTACTTCACGCCGATCCACCCCATCGGCAAGACGAACCGCAAGGGCCGCAACAACTCGCTGAAGGCCGAGGAGGGCGACGTCGGCTCGCCCTACGCCATCGGCTCGTCCGAGGGTGGGCACGACGCGATCCACCCCGAGCTCGGCACCTTCGAGGACTTCCGCCGGCTCATCGCCGCGGCGCGCGAGCACGGCCTCGAGATCGCGCTCGACTACGCGGTGCAGTGCTCCCCCGACCACCCGTGGATCAAGGAGCACGCGGACTGGTTCGAGTGGCGGCCCGACGGCTCCATCAGGTTCGCCGAGAACCCGCCGAAGAAGTACGAGGACATCGTCAACGTCCGCTTCTACGACGGCGACCGTCCGCTGCCGGACCTCTGGCGTGCCCAGCTTGGCATCTTCCTGTTCTGGATCGACCAGGGCGTGAAGATCTTCCGCGTCGACAACCCGCATACCAAGGCTTTCCCGTTCTGGGAGTGGATGATCGCCGAGGTACAGCGCGACCACCCCGACGTGATCTTCCTGTCGGAGGCGTTCACCAGGCCGAAGGTCATGCACCGCCTCGCCAAGCTGGGGTTCACCCAGTCATACTCGTACTTCACGTGGCGCAACACGAAGTTTGAGTTGACCGAGTACATGACGGAGCTGACGACGACGGTGAAGAAGGACACCATGCGGGTGAACTTCTTCGTCAACACGCCGGACATCAACCCGGTTTACCTGCAGACCTCAGGACGCCCTGGGTTCCAAGTCCGCCTGGTCCTCGCGGCGTCGCTTGCCGGGAACTACGGCGTCTACAACGGCTACGAGCTGTGCGAGGGGACGCCGGTCCCGGGCAAGGAGGAGTACTTCAACTCCGAGAAGTACGAGCTGAAGGCCTGGGACTGGGACCGGCCGGGGCACATCCGCCAGGACGTCGCCCTGATGAACCAGCTGCGGCGGACGCACCCTGCGCTGCAGGAGTTCGCCAACCTGGCCTTCTACAACATGTATAACGACAACATCCTGTACTACGGCAAGCGCACGGCGGACCTGTCGTCCTTCCTGCTGTTCGCCGTCAACCTCGACCCGCACACCGGCCAGGGCGCCAACTTCGAGGTCCCGCTATGGGAGTTCGGGCTGCCCGACGACGCGTCGATCGCGGTCACCGACCTCGTCGCGGACTACGACTTCACCTGGAACGGCAAGATCCAACACGTGTACATCGATCCCCACCAGCGGCCCTACTTCATCTGGCGGCTGCATTCTCCGTCGGCCCAGCGCTGATGGACGCCGTCGCCCCCATCAGCGAGGCCGAGGTCGCCGAGCCGGTGTCCCAGAAGGACGGCCTCATCGATCGCTCCGTCACCGACTGGTACAAGGACGCGATCATCTACCAGCTTCACATCAAGGCGTTCTACGACGCCGACAACAACGGCTACGGAGACTTCCGCGGCCTGATGGAGAAGCTCGACTACGTCCATGCGCTCGGGGTAACGGCGATCTGGCTGCTGCCGTTCTACCCGTCGCCGCTGCGCGACGACGGGTACGACATCGCGGATTATCGCGGGGTCAACCCGCAGTACGGCGACGTCGAGGCGTTCGCCGTTTTCGTGCGCGAGGCGCACGCGCGCGGCCTGCGCGTCATCACCGAGCTCGTCATCAACCACACGTCGGACCAGCATCCGTGGTTCCAAGCGGCCCGGCGCGCCCCCAAGGGCTCGCCGGAGCGGGACTACTACGTGTGGTCCGACACCGACGAGAAGTACGAGCTCACGCGCATCATCTTCCTCGACACGGAGAAGTCCAACTGGACGTGGGACCCCGTCGCCGAGCAGTACTTCTGGCACAGGTTCTACTCGCACCAGCCCGACCTCAACTTCGACAACCCGAAGGTGATGGAGGAGGTGCTGTCGGTGATGAACCAGTGGCTGGACACGGGCGTCGACGGGCTGCGGCTCGACGCGATCCCCTACCTCGTCGAGCGCGACGGCACCAACAACGAGAACCTGCCGGAGACCCACGAGGTCCTGAAGGAGATCCGCCGGGCCCTCGACGCGCGCTACACCGACAGGATGCTGCTCGCGGAGGCCAACCAGTGGCCCGAGGACACGCGACCCTACTTCGGCGAGGGCGACGAGTGCCACATGGGCTTCCACTTCCCGCTGATGCCGCGCATGTACATGGCGCTGGCCCAGGAGGACCGGCACCCGATCACCGACATCATCCGCCAGACCCCGGAGATCCCGGAGGACTGCCAGTGGGCGATCTTCCTCAGGAACCACGACGAGCTGACGCTCGAGATGGTCACCGCGGAGGAGCGGGACTACCTGTGGCGGACCTATGCGGCGGACGCGCGGGCGCGCATCAACCTCGGCATCCGCCGCCGCCTCGCGCCGCTCTTGCAGAACGACCGGCGCAAGATCGAGCTGATGAACGCGTTCCTGCTGTCGATGCCGGGCACGCCGGTGCTGTACTACGGCGACGAGATCGGCATGGGCGACAACTACTACCTCGGCGACCGCGACGGGGTGCGGACGCCGATGCAGTGGTCGGCCGACCGCAACGGCGGCTTCTCGCGCGCGAACCCGCAGCAGCTCTACCTGCCGCCGGTCATGGACCCGGTCTACGGCTACCAGGCGATCAACGTCGAGGCGCAGGAGAACGACCCGTCCTCGCTGCTCAACTGGATGCGCCGCATCATCCTGGTGCGCAAGCAGCACCCCGCGTTCGGCCGCGGCACCATCGGCTTCCTCTACCCGAAGAATCGCAAGGTCATCGCGTACCTGCGGGAGTGGCGCGACGAGGTGATCCTGTGCGTCGCCAACCTGTCACGCACGGCGCAGGCGGTGGAGCTCGACCTTTCGACGCATCGCGGCAAGGTTCCCATCGAGCTCACCGGGCGAACGCCGTTTCCGCCGGTCGGCGATCTGCCCTACATGCTGACGCTTCCCGCGTTCGGCTTCTTCTGGTTCGCGCTGGCGGGCTCTGAGGAGGCGCCCAACTGGCATGATCCCTTGCCCGAGCCGTTGCCCGACTTCGTGACCTTGACGACCCGCGTCGGCCGCATCGACGACGCGCTGACGGGGCGCGAGCGCTCGCAGCTCGAGCAGAACACGTTGCCGGCGTTCCTGCCGCTGCAGCGCTGGTTCGCGGCGAAGGACGAGCGGATCCGCTCCGTGCAGCTCGAGCCCCTCGCGATGCTCGACACGGACGGGACGTTCGCGCTCGCAGCCTTCAGCGTGGACGTGCCGTCGGGGAGGCAACGCTACTTCGCGCCGCTCGCGGTGCGGTGGGGCGAGGACAACTTGCGCACCGGCGCGCCGAAGTTGTCCTACACCCTCGCCAAGGTGCGCTCCGGCCCCAAGGTCGGCGCGCTCATCGACGGCACCTACGACGAGACGCTGGCCGGGCAGCTCATCGACTTCATGCGGCGCGGCGAGGCACGCACGTTCGGCAGCAACACCGTGACGTTCCGCGGGTCGACCCTCCTCGACGAGTTGGGCGAGCTCAACGCGCCACGGCCGCTCGGTGTCGAGCAGTCGAACGTGTCCATCGTGTTCGGCGACCAGGTCATCATGAAGATCTACCGCCGGCTGCGCGAGGGGGAGCAGCCCGACGTCGAGATCGCCCGCCACCTCACCGAGGTCGCGCGCTACGAGCACACGCCGGCGTTGATGGGCACGATGACGCTGGAGGGCGCTGCGGGGACGGCCGTGCTCGCCGCGGTGTTCAACTTCGTGCCGAACCAGGGCGACGCGTGGGGCGCCGTCCTCGACGCGCTCGAGCGCTACCTCGAGGGCGCCGACATGATCGAGGCGGAGACGGGGCACGAGGGGGCGGCCGCCCCGGTCCTCACCTTCCCCCTCGACATCGGCACGCTGGCCGGTCGGCGCACCGCGGAGCTCCACCTCGCGCTCATGGCCGACGGCTCCACCGAGGCGTTCCGCCCCGAGCCGATCACCGAGGCGGACCTTGCTCGCTGGGCGGACGATGCGACCCGCGAGGCGGACGCGCTGTTCGAGAGGCTCGCCGCGCGTCGCACGAGCCTCGCCGAGGATGTCGCCGCGGACGCCGAGGCGCTGATCGCCAAGCGCGACCAGCTTGCAGCGCGCTTTGCCGCAGTGCGCTCGTCCGCGCCGTCGGGAACCAAGACGCGGATCCACGGCGACTATCACCTTGGCCAGGTCCTCGTGAGCCAGGGCGACCTCGTGATCATCGACTTCGAGGGCGAGCCGAGCCGTCCGCTCGACGAGCGGCGGCAGAAGTCCTCGCCGCTGCGCGACGCCGCGGGCATGCTGCGCTCCTTCGACTACGCCGCCGCGATGGCGCTCGCGCGCTGGCGCGACACGCACGAGGTCAACGCGGAGGATGCCCGTTCCAAGGCGCTGGCGTGGCGCGACGGCACCCGGCGGGACTTCATCGCGGCGTACCTCACGACCCTCGGCGACAAGGCGCCGGATGCGGCCTTGACGGCCGCGCTCCTCGACCTCTTTACGCTGCAGAAGGCGATCTACGAGGTCGGCTACGAGCTCGCGAACCGACCCACGTGGGTGCGCATCCCCCTCAATGGCGTGCTGGACGTCCTCGCCGACGAGCGGGGCGTGACCGCGTGGGCCGACGCGACGCCCTCGTCCGAGGCCGTCACCACGGCTGCGCCGGCCCCTGCACGCGATGCCAACGAACCGGAGACCCCCCATGGGTGAGACGCGCTTGCGCGACGACCTACTGCCCGCCGCAGCCGAGGCGATCGTCACCGGCCGTCACTCCGACCCCTTCTCGGTCCTCGGCATGCACCGCTGGCAGACCGAGGACCAGCGCCTCACGGTGCGCGCCTTCGCGCCCCAAGCCGAGCGCGTCGCCCTCACCGACGCGGGCGGCCGCACCATCGTGTCCATGGAGCGCGTCCACCCCGACGGGCTGTTCAGCGTCGTCGTGGAGGAGGCGCCGTTCGAGTATCGCCTTGCGATGCGCGCCGGGAAGCACGAATGGGTGACGGACGACCCCTACCGCTTCGACACCGTGCTCGGAGAGCTCGACGTGCACCTCATCGCCGAGGGACGGCACCGTCGGCTGTACGAGCGGCTCGGCGCGCACCCGGCCGAGATGCATGGCACGCACGGCGTCTACTTCGCCGTGTGGGCGCCCAACGCCAAGCGTGTCTCCGTGGTCGGTGACTTCAACGGCTGGGACGGACGGCGCCACGTCATGCGCCGCCGTCCCGAGGCGGGCGTGTGGGAGATGTTCGTCCCCGACCTCACCCGCGGGCTGTACTACAAGTACGAGATCGTCGGCGCCCACGGGAACGTGCTGCCGCTCAAGATGGACCCCGTGGCGTTCGCGACGGAGGTGCCGCCCGACACCTCCTCGGTGATCCACGGCCTCGTGGAGCACGATTGGCAGGACGGCGCATGGATGAGCCGGCGGACCGCAGCCAACGACCGGTCCGCACCCATCTCGATCTACGAGGTGCACCTCGGCTCCTGGCGTCGCGGCGACGGCAACGCGCACCTGTCCTACGACGCGCTCGCCGACGCGCTGATCCCCTACGTCAAGGACCTCGGCTTCACCCACCTCGAGCTGATGCCGGTCTCGGAGCATCCGTTCGCCGGCTCCTGGGGCTACCAGCCCATCGGGCTCTACGCGCCGACCTCGCGCTTCGGCGCGCCTGAGGGCTTCGCCCGCTTCGTCGACCGCGCCCACCAGGAGGGGCTCGGCGTCATCATCGACTGGGTCCCGGCGCACTTCCCCTCGGACGCGCATGGCCTCGGCAACTTCGACGGCACGGCGCTCTACGAGCACGCCGACCCGCGCGAAGGATTCCACAAGGACTGGAACACGCTGATCTACAACCTCGGCCGCAACGAGGTGGCGAACTTCCTCGAGGCGAACGGCCTGTTCTGGCTCGACCGCTACCATGTCGACGGCCTCAGGGTGGATGCCGTGGCGTCGATGCTCTACCGGGACTACTCCCGCGCCCACGACGAGTGGGTGCCCAACATCCACGGCGGCCGCGAGAACCTCGAGGCCATCGAGTTCCTAAGCTCGCTGAACGATCGCGTCGCCGAGCGCAGCGACGGCGCGCTGACCGCCGCAGAGGAGTCCACCGCCTTCCCGAAGGTGTCGCGCCCAACGTCGGACGGCGGCCTAGGTTTCAACTTCAAGTGGAACATGGGCTGGATGCACGACACGCTGCATTACATGCAGGAGGACCCGGTCTACCGGCGTTGGCACCACGACAACATCACCTTCGGCCTGCACTACGCGTTCTCCGAGGACTTCATCCTGCCGCTCAGCCACGACGAGGTCGTCTACGGCAAGGGCTCGATGATCGGTAAGATGCCGGGCGACCGCTGGCAGAAGTTCGCCAACCTTCGGGCGTACTATGCCTTCATGTGGACTCACCCGGGCAAGAAGCTCCTGTTCATGGGGGGCGAGTTCGCCCAGGAGCGGGAGTGGAACCACGATCAGGGCCTCGACTGGCACCTCCTCGTCGATCCGATGCACAAGGGCGTGCAGTCCCTCATTCGCGACCTCAACACGCTGTACAAGACCACCGGCGCGCTGCACCAGCGGGACTGCGATCCGGAGGGCTTCGAGTGGATCGACGCCTCGGACTCGGTTTCGTCAGTGTTCTCCTACACGCGCACCGGGCTGGACGGGTCGTCCGTGGTGGTCGTGCTGAACTTCACGCCGACCGTGCGTTACAACTACAGGGTCGGCTTCCCCCACGGCGGGCGATGGCGGGAGGCGATGAACACGGATTCCTCGGTCTACGGCGGCTCGAACGTCGGCAACGGCGGCACCGTCGAGGTCGTTGAGCAACCCTTCCATGGACGGCAGCACTCCGCTGAGCTGACGCTGCCGCCACTCGGCGCGCTCGTCTTCGTACCCCACTGAGGTCTTGATGCGCTTAGAGGAAGGCAGCCCCACACCCCTGGGGGCGACTTGGGACGGCTCGGGCACGAACTTCGCACTGTTTTCGGCGAACGCCGCGAAGGTCGAGCTGTGCCTGTTCGAACCGTCGGGGCGACGCGAGACGAACCGGATCGAGCTGCCCGAGCACACCCACGACGTGTGGCACGGCTACCTGCCGGACGTGCGTCCGGGGCAGCTTTACGGCTACCGTGCGCACGGCCCCTACGAGCCTAGCGCAGGCCACAGGTTCAACGCCCACAAGCTCCTCATCGACCCCTACGCGAGGGCGCTGAGCGGCGAACTTCGCTGGCACGACTCGATGTTCGGCTACCGCGTAGGCTCGAACCGCGAGGACCTGTCCTTCGACCGGCGCGACTCGGGGCCGGCGATGCCCAAGTGCGTCGTCGTCGACGAGGCCTTCACCTGGGGCCGGCACGCGCCGCCTAAGGTCGCTTGGGCCGAGACCATCTTCTACGAGGCGCACGTCAAGGGGCTGACCGCGCTGCACCCCGACGTCGCCGATCACCTGCGCGGCACGTTCGCCGGGCTCGCGGATCCGCGCGTCATCGACCACCTGGTCAAGCTCGGCGTGACGTCGGTGGAGCTGATGCCGGCGCACACGTTCCCGAACGATCGGCACCTCACTGAGCGCGGCCTCGCGAACTACTGGGGCTACAACACGCTGAACTTCTTCGCCCCGGCGCCGCGCTACATCTCGCGCAACGCCGACCTGCACGAGTTCAAGTACATGGTCCGCCGGCTGCACGAGGCCGGCATCGAGGTCATCCTCGACGTCGTGTACAACCACACGGCCGAGGGCAACCAGATGGGCCCGACGCTGTCTTTTAAGGGGATCGACAACGCGAGCTACTACGTGCTCGCCGAGGACAAGCGTTACTACCACGACACGACGGGCACCGGGAACACGGTGAACGTCGCGCACCCGCGCGTCATGCAGATGGTCATGGATTCGCTGCGCTACTGGGTCGAGGTGTGCCGCGTGGACGGCTTCCGCTTCGACCTCGCGCCGTCCATGAGCCGTGAGGGGGCAGGGTTCGACAAGTCGTCCGCGTGGCTCGACGCCGTGTTGCAGGACCCGACGCTCGCCGGCGTCAAGATGATCGCCGAGCCGTGGGACCTCGGCATGGACGGCTACCAGGTCGGCAACTTCCCGCCCGGCTGGGCCGAGTGGAACGGTCGCTACCGGGACGACATCCGCTCCTACTGGCGCGGCGATCCAGGGCTGCTGCCGATGCTGGGCGCGAACCTCCTCGCGTCGGCCGACATCTTCGACCACCAGGGCCGCAAGCCCTGGGCCTCGGTCAACTTCATCACCGCCCACGACGGCTTCACGCTGGCCGACCTGTGGGCGTACAACGAGAAGCACAACGAGGCGAACGGCGAGGAGAACCGCGACGGCCACAACGACAACCGCTCGTGGAACTGCGGCGTCGAGGGCCCGACGGACGATCAAGCGGTGCTCGACCTGCGCGACCGGATGCGTCGCAACATCATGGCGACGCTCCTCGTCAGTCAGGGCACCCCGATGATCCTGATGGGTGACGAGCTCGGCCGCACCCAGTTCGGCAACAACAACGCGTACTGCCAGGACACGGACATGGCCTGGCTCGCATGGAGCGACCACAACGACCGCGACCATGCCTTCTTCGACTTCGTCAAGGGGCTGATCGCGGTGCGCCGTGACATCGGCCTGTTCAGCCAGACCAGCTTCCTGCATGGCGACGTCCTCGAAGGGACGGACGGCCTGAAGGACGTGGGCTGGTTCCGGCCGGACGGCGGCGAGATGAACGCGGACGACTGGCACGCGGTGGATCCCAAGGTCGTCGCGATGGTCCTCGCCGACGACGACCGACGCGCCGTCGTCTACTTCAACGCGCTGGAGGAGGACATGACGTTCGCGCTGCCGGACACGCTCTCCGACGTGACGTGGACGACGCTGTTCGACACCGCCACGGGGCAGGTGTACGCCGGTGGAACCGGACCAGAACCGTCCTGGCCGCTCACCGTGCCGACCCGCTCCATGGTCGCCGTGCTGGGCCGCCGGGCGAGCTGACGCGGACGGCCGCACCGCGCAACCGGCACGCGGTCTTGATCGTTCAATCATGAAGTTTTGGCGCGCCCGGTCCTCGGGTGCGTCGCGCGCCACGCGAGGACCATGTGACCGTCGCCACCGTGATGACCGCACAGCCTGAGGCGAGTACCTTCCAAACGTCCTGGGGAGCGAACCTCACCGACGACGGGCAGGCCCGCTTTCGCCTGTGGGCGCCCGACGAGCCGTCCCTGCAGCTGCGCACCGAGGCCGGGGACCTTGCCATGGAGCGCAGGGCCGACGGCTGGTTCGAGCTAATCACCGATCGCGTTCCGGTCGGCGGCTCCTACGCGTTCGTGCTGCCCGACGGCTTCGTCGTGCCGGACCCTGCCGCCCGCGCCCAGATGGGCGACGTCCACGGCCCGTCCAAGCTCGTCGACCCATCGAGCTACCGTTGGCGCACCGAGTGGGCCGGACGGCCTTGGCGAGAGACCGTGCTCTACGAGCTCCACGTCGGCACCTTCACGCAGGGTGGCACCTTCCTGAGCGCCATCGACAAGCTGCCGCACCTTCAACGCCTCGGCGTCACGGCGGTGGAGCTGATGCCGCTCGCCCAGTTCGGGGGTCGGCGCGGCTGGGGTTACGACGGCGTGCTGCACTACGCACCGCACGAGGCCTACGGCACGCCCGACGACCTCAAGGCGCTCGTCGACGCCGCGCACGAGCTCGGCCTGATGGTCCACCTCGACGTCGTCTACAACCACTTCGGCCCGGACGGGAACTACCTCGGCAAGTACGCGACCAAGTTCTTCCACCCCGAGCGGCACACGCCCTGGGGAGCAGCCATCGCCTTCGAAGAGCCGGCGGTGCGCGCGTTCTACGTGGAGAACCCGCTCTACTGGCTGACCGAGTACCGCATCGACGGCCTCAGGTTCGACGCCGTCGACCACATCGACGACCAGTCCGAGGAGCCGATCCTGGAGGAGATGGCAAGGCGCATTCGCGAGACGTTCGATCGTCCCGTGCACCTGCACACCGAGGATGAGCGCAACATCGTGCGCCTCCACCCCTACGAGGACGGCGAGCCTCGCCTCTTCACCGCCGAGTGGAACGACGACTACCACAACGTCATCCACCCCATCGCGACCGGCGACAACGAGGGGTACTACGCCGACTTCGTGTCCCGTCCGTGGGACAAGCTCGCCCGGGCGCTCGCCGAGGGTTTCATCTTCCAGGGCGAGCCTTCGCTGGGGCACGGCGGCGAGGCGCGTGGCGTCGACGGCACGGATCAGCCGCTGATCTCGTGCGTGGCGTTCAACCAGAACCATGACCAGGTCGGCAACCGCGCCTTCGGCGAGCGGCTCATCGACCTGTCGGAGCGGGAGGTCGTCGTCGCCTTCACCGCCGTCCTCCTCTTGTCGCCGCAAGTCCCGCTGCTCTTCATGGGCGAGGAGTGGGGGGAGACGCGCCCGTTCTGCTTCTTCACCGACTTCCACGGCGAACTTGCTTCGCTGGTGCGCGAGGGACGGCGCAACGAGTTCAAGAAGTTCGACGCCTTCCACTCCGCCTCCTCGCGCGACGAGATCCCGGACCCCAACGCACCCTCCACCTTCGAGGCGTGCCGGCTCGACTGGGACAAGACGGAGACCGAGGAGGGGCGCTGGTGGCTCGGCCTCTACCGCACCCTCCTCGAAGCCCGCGCACGCGAGGTCGTCCCGCGGCTGTCCGGCGCCGTGCCGAAGACGGGGACCGTGCTGCGCGTCGAGGACGGGGTCGTCGACGTCGCCTGGACGTTGGCGGACGACGCGCGGCTCACCATGGCGATCAACCTGTCCCTCGAAGACGTCGGCCCGCTGCCGGACGGTCGTGTGATCGCGGCGGTGGCCGGGGGCCAGCTCGCGACACCCGAGACGCGCGTGCCGCACTCGGTCGTCGTCACGCTCGAGGAAGGGGCGGAGTGAGTCGGTGAACGCGGCGCTCGTCGCCGCGGCGCGGTCCGCCGGCGTTATCCTGGAGCGCCCCGGCGAGGTCGCGCGTCCGGTCCCCGAACCCACCGTGCGTGCGCTCGTGGATGCCCTCGGGCGGGTGCCGCCGGTCGGCGAGGAGGCCGAGGACGAGGCCGTAGCGGCGTACGTGCCGCCCTTCCTCGACGAGGGCCGCGCCTTCGGCATCGCGCTGCAGCTCTACCAGCTGCGCTCGGAGGACAACTTCGGCGTCGGCGACCTCGCCGACCTTCGGGCGCTGATCCCGACGTTCGCCGAGGCGGGCGCGGACTTCGTCGGCCTCAACCCGCTGCACGCGCTGTTCACCGCCGCGCCCGACCGCGCCTCGCCGTTCTCGCCCTCCGACCGCCGCGCGCTCAACCCGCTGATGATCGCGGTGGCGGACGTGCCAGGCTACCGGCGCGAGATGCGCGACGGCGTCACGGTGCCGGGCGCGCACGAAGAGGTCGATTATCCAGCCGCCGCGCGGGCGAAGCTCACCGTCCTGCGGCGCATCCACGACGCATGGCGCGCCGGCGACGCCTCGGTCCCCGAGGCGGAGCGGCTCGCCGCCGACCGCCATGCGTCGTCGAGCCCCGCCCTCGAGGGAGTGGCGCTGTTCGAGGCGGTGTCGCACGCGATGGTCGGGGAGGGGCACGGCGCTGGGTGGTCGAGCTGGCCGGCCGAGTACCAGGACCACGACGGTGCCGCCGTGGTCGCCTTCCGCGATGCGCACCGCGACGACGTCGCCTTCCACGCCTGGCTGCAGTACGTGGCGGCGACCCAGCTTGAGGCGACGCAGGAGGCCGCGCTTGCGGCCGGCATGCGCCTCGGGCTCTACCTCGACCTTGCGGTGGGCGAGGCGCCCGACGGCGCGTCCACCTGGGCCGACCCCTCCCTCGCCATGCCGGGCCTGCGCATCGGCGCACCGCCGGACCTCTTCTCGCTGGACGGTCAGGACTGGGGCCTCGCGCCGCTGTCGCCCACGGCGCTGGTGGAGCGCGACTTCGCGCCCTACCGCGCCGTCATGAGCGCGGTGATGGCCCAGGCGGGCGCCATGCGCATCGACCACGCCATGGGGCTGGAGCGGCTTTGGCTGATCCCCGACGGCGTGGCCCCGAAGGACGGGGCCTACGTGCGTCAGCCCCGCCTCACCGACCAGGTGGTCGCCGCGACGCACCGGCACCGCGCGGTCGCCATCGGCGAAGACCTCGGCGTCGTCCCGCCGGGCTTCCGCGAGCGCATGACGGCGCGACGGCTCTTCTCCATGCGCCTGCTGTCTTTCGAGCGCGGGGCGCACGGCGCGCTCGTCGCGCCCGCCCGCTACCCGCGCGACGCGCTGGCGTGCTTGTCCACCCACGACATCGCGCCGCTGGAGGCCTGGTGGCGCGGCGACGAGATCGACCTGCGCCTCGAGCTGGGGCGCATCGATGCCGACGTCGCCCACGCCGAGCACAGCGCGCGGTCGCGCGAGAGGGCCGAGATGCTGGGCCTCGCAGGGCTGCCGCCGTCGCGCGCGCGCGGGATGCTCGACGACGACCTCGTCGTGGCGCTGCACAGGCTCGGTGCGCGCAGCGCCTCGCGCCTGTTCGCCGTGCGCCTCGAGGACGTGGTCGGCGGTCGCAGGCTGGTGAACCTCCCCGGCACCGACCGCGAGCACCCGAACTGGCGCAGGACGCTGCCGATGACGGTGGAGGAGGTCGCCCGGTCCGAGCGGCTGCATAGGGTCCTGTCGGCGGTCGCCGCCGTGCGGGGACGGAGGACATCATGATCAGGGCCACCTACCGCGTCCAGGTCCGCGAGGGCGTCGGCTTCGAGGACGTCGCGCGCATCGTTCCGCACCTCGCGGACGCCGGCATCTCGCATCTTTACGCCGCGCCGGTGTTCGCGGCGACGTCCGGCTCCACCCATGGCTACGACGTGACCGACCACAACGGGCTCGACCCCACGTTGGGCGGCGAGGCGGCCTTCGAGGTGCTGGTGCGCGCGCTCCAGGAGGCGGGCGTCGGCCTCATCCTCGACATCGTGCCGAACCACATGGCCGCCTCCATGGAGAACCCGTGGTGGCGCGACGTCGCCGAGCACGGCCAGGAGTCGCGGTTCGCCGACCACTTCGACATCGACTGGGCGGCGGGCAAGCTGACGCTGCCCATCCTCGGCAAGCCCTACGGCGAGGCGCTCGCCGCCGGCGACGTCCGGCGGAGCGACACCGCGGACGGTCCGGTGCTGTCCGTCCCGGGCGCGGACCTGCCCATCGCGCCGGGCACGGAGGGGATCGCCGATGTCGATGCGCTGCACGAGGCTCAGCACTACCGGCTGACGCACTGGCGGCTCGGCCGCGACGGCATCAACTACCGGCGCTTCTTCGAGGTCACCGGCCTCGTCGGCGCGCGGGTCGAGGACCCGAAGGTGTTCGACGCCGTCCACCGCCTCATCCTGACGCTCGTGCGCGAGGGCAAGGTGCAGGGGCTGAGGGTCGACCATGTGGACGGGCTCGCCGACCCTGCCGGCACGCTGGGTCGGCTCGCCGAGCACTCCGGCGTTCCCATCCTCGTCGAGAAGATCCTCGGCACCGAGGAGCAGCTTCCCCCAGGCTGGCCGGTGGACGGCACCACGGGCTACGAGTTCATCGCCGGCCTCGCCGCCCTGTTCGTCGACCCGGAAGGCCTCGCGAGCCTCGGCGAGGCCTATGGCGACGTCGCCGACGCGGACGCGGAGCGGGTGGGCGAGGAGGCGAAGGAGCTCATCCTGACGCGCAACCTCGCCGGCGAGCTGGAGCGGCTGGTTGCGCTCGCGCTGCGCCTGTTCGCCGACGACCGGTCGGCGCGCGACCACGGCCGCGCCACCGTCCGCGAGGGGCTCGTCGCGCTGATGACGGCGCTCGACGTCTACCGCACGTACCTGCCGAGCGACGACCCCGCCGACCGCGAGGTGCTCGCGAGGGCCCGCGCCAAGGCCGACGCCGCGCCGCTGGAGGACAAGCGCATCCTCGACGACCTTGTCGCGCTGATGCAGGCGCCCGGGCCCGACGCCGTGCGGCTGGAGTTCATCCGCCGGCTGCAGCAGACCAGCGGGCCGCTGATGGCGAAGGCGGTGGAGGACACGCTGTTCTACCGCTACCACCGGCTCGTCGGGCTGAACGAGGTCGGCGGCGAGCTCGCGCCCGAGCTTGGCCCTGAGCGCTTCCTCGCCGTCGCCTCCGAGGGCGGGCTCGCCGCGACGCAGACCCATGACACCAAGCGGGGCGAGGATGCCCGGGCGAGGCTCTACGCGCTGTCCGACCCCGGCACGCTCGAGGCGTGGTCGAAGGTGTGGCACACGCTGCCCGGCGACGTGCCACCGAAGCTGCGCTGGGCCATGGCGCAGATGTTGTTCGCCTCCGATCCCATCACCGACGACCCGGACTTCGCGCACCGGTTCCGTGAGGCCGCGCTGAAGACGGTGCGCGAGGCCAAGGAGGAGACCACCTGGACGCGTCCCGACGAGGCGTTCGAGGGCCGCGTCGCAGCCGCCGCGGAGGCGATGGCCGCCGCGCGCGACCGCCTCGCCCCGCTCGAGCCGGTGGCACGGGCGGGCGCCGTCATCGGCCTCGCCCAGGCGCTGTTGAAGTGCATCGGGCGGCGGGCGCCGGACGTCTACCAGGGTACGTTCGGCTGGGATCAGTCGATGGTCGACCCCGACAACCGTCGTCCGGTGGACTTCGCCGCCGAGGCGGCGCTGTGCGAGCGCGCGCGGGCCGCAGAACCCGCGACCCTGCTCGCCGACTGGCGGGACGGTGCGGTCAAGGCGCGGTGCCTCCTAGAGGGGCTGGCGCTGCGCCGGGAGCGGCCGCAGCTCTTCGCCGACGGACGGCTAGAGACGGTGCCGCTCAGCGGCCGCGAGGCCGGTCGCTTCGCTGCCTTCAGGCAACGTGACGGCGAGGCCTGCGCCGTCGTCGTCGTGCCGACCCGTCCGCTCGCCCTCCTCGAGGGGGAGGGGATCGCCCTGTCCGAGGAACGCCTCGACGACCTCGCGATGTCGCCTGGCGTCGTCCTGCGCTCGCGCCTCGCGCCGGGCGAACTCGACGCCGCGGACGCTGGCCTTGCCACCATGCTGGCGGCCTTCCCGATCCTCCTCGCTACGAGCTGGTAGCGCGGACGGCCGCTCGCACCGGCCCGACCGCGCCTACATCCTAACGCTTGATTGCCCGGTCGCACGGGTTTCTCCCGGTCCGCCTCCAAAACGTGTTGTCCATGCAACATCGCTGATGGCGCACGGGGTTCGGCCCGTGCGCGCCGTCGCCTTTCCATTGCTGCGTGCAAGCCACCTGAGCAATGTGGCGGTGCGACGGGGCCGAGACGGTCGCATCGCGGGTTTGGGCGGGCCGCAGCGGCGCGATCAAACAGTTGGGAGATCCGGCGACTTTCGGCCCGAGGGTCACCGCCGGAACGAAAGTCAAGGATCGACAGTGAACCTCTTTGGAGATCGAGACATGAACATTAGGCGTCTTGTCCTCGGCACGGCTGCGGGTGCTCTCGCGGTGACCGGGGCGCAGGCGGCGGACCTTCCGGTCGTCGTCGAACCCGTTGAATACGTCCGCGTCTGCGATGCGTACGGCGAAGGCTACTACTTCATCCCCGGCACCGAGACCTGCCTGCGCGTCGCCGGCCGCATCCGCGCCGACTACCAGTTCTTCGGCGACCTCACCGACGACGATGACGACGACGACGTCGGCGACATCGAGATCCTCGGCGGTCGCGGCTACGAAAATGACACGGATCTCGGCTACCGCTTCCGCGCCCGTGCGTACATCTACATGGACTCGCGCACGTCCACGGAGTTCGGCCTCCTGCGCACCTTCACCGAGCTGCAGGTGCAGTTCCAGGACGGTGACGCGTTCTCCGAGGTCGATGTCGAGCGTGCGTTCATCCAGTTCGGCGGCCTGACGTTCGGTAACACCCGTTCGTTCTTCGACTTCTCGGACGCGTACTACGGCTCGTTCTTCTTCTTCGTGCCCGAGGTTTCCGACCAGCACACCACGGTGCTGGCCTACACCGCCGCCTTCGGCAACGGGTTCTCGGCCTCGATCTCGATCGAGGATCAGCTGCGTCGCGCCGGCGACATCGGCGGTGCCTTCCTGGTCGACACGGACGGTGACGGTGTCCTCGACACCGCGTTGGACGCACAGCAGAAGCTCGCTCACGTGCCCGACCTCGTGGCGAACATCCGCATCGACCAGGGCTGGGGCTCGGCCCAGGTCATGGGTATGCTCGGCTACCGTGAGGTCGGCGTCGACATCGGCGGCGACGGCAACTTCGACGAAAGCGACGAGTCCATCGCGTTCGCGATCGGTGCCGGCGTCAACGTCAACGTTCCCTTCGGCAACGAGACGACTGTCGGCCTCCAGGGCACCTACTCTCACGGCGCCATCCGCTACGCCACGTCCGACGGCATCCTCGGTGTCGGCGACGGCGTGATCGACGATGACGGCGACATCGACTTCTCCGATGCGTTCTCGATCCACGGTGGTGCGGCGACGAGCTTCACGCCGACGATCTCCGGCACGCTCGGCGCCGGCTTCAGCTACGCCGAGCAGGAGAACGGCGGCGACATCGAGGCGACGCAGCTTACCGTCGACGGTGCCGTGTTCTACTCGCCGGTCCCCGGCTTCGTCCTCGGCGTCGGCCTGCAGTACCGCTACGCCGACGTCGCCTTCGACGCTGACGACGACGACGACGACGACCTCGAGGGCTCTGCGCTCGCCGGCTTCTTCCGCGCCCAGCGCACCTTCTAATCCCATCCGTTCCACGGATGCGCAGGGCTCGGCGGGCAACCGCCGGGCCCTTTCCGTCTTGTCCGGCGGAGCGCGCGCGCTCCTCCGGCGGGGCTCGACACCCGGTGAGGCACCCGCCCGCACGCACCTCCCCTCGCCTTAGAGCCTCCTGGGTCTACTCGGACCTCGACAAGATGCTCTAGCTCGTTGATTGACGGCGGTCCTCTCGGGTCGGGTGGTTCCACCCAACCCAAGAAGACCGCTCTAGGCTCCGGCTGGGCCTGCTGGCGATCGCTGTCTCCGTTCGCCGCTCTTCCGCGAAGCACCGCCAGAAGTCTCAATGTGATCCTGCTCCGCCCCAGGCCTGCTCGTCAGGATCGAGTTGACCGCTCGCTGCAACGCGTAGGAGTATTGGTGGCGAACGGGCCAGGATCGAGGGTCGGTTCGCTCCGAGCAATCGCCTGACGGGCGACGAGCGACGACACTCGAGCGCTCACCTGGAAGGGCCACCCATCGTGAGGGCGCGAGGTGGAGGTGGGACGACTGCGCACGCCGACGTCAAGCGCACGACGCCGTGAGCGCATCGGGAGGCGCGATGGGGCGTAGAGCTCCGCAGCCGAGGACGCCGCGTACCGCAGTCGCCGGCGCCGCGGACGGCGCGAAGCCACGGCCGGCGGCGATGACCGTGCTCGACCGCATCGCCGCGGCCCTGGCACGCGCGACGATCCTTGTCGCCGCGGCAGCGGTCGTGATCATGACCTTACACGTTGCCGCCGGCGTCATCTGCCGCAGCGTCTTTGGTGTGTCGCTCACGGGCACGGTCGAGGTCGTCTCCTACTACTACATGGTGTTCATCGCGTTCGCCCCGTGGGCGTTCGCTCAGTGGATGCACGAGCACATCGCGGTCGACGCGCTCGTTGGGCTGATGCCCGACTGGATGCGCGCTGCGACGCAGGTCGCCGCCGCACTCGCGAGCCTCCTCGTCATCGGCGTCGTCACATGGGCGCTCGCCGACCAGGCGATCCGGCAGACCGGCTACGGGGAGCACGTCGTCTCGGGCGCCGTGGACGTTCCCGTGTGGCCGGCGCGCTGGATTGCCGTGGCCGGCGCGGCTGCCATGATCGTGGTCCTCGCCGCCCAGCTCGCCAACCCTGCTGCCGCCGGGAGGCAAAAGCACGCGCGCCGCGAGGAGGGGACCCTGCTGTGAGCGTCGAGGCTGGGTTCCTTAGCCTCGGCATCCTCATCGCGCTCCTTGCCATCAGGGTGCCGATCGGCGTGGCGCTGATCGCGGTCGCGTTCCTGGGTCTATGGTACCTGCGCGGCTTCGGCCCGGCGTTCGGCAGCCTTCGGTCGACCCCGTTCGATTTCGTCGCTCATTGGACGCTTTCGGCGGTGCCGATGTTCATCCTGATGAGCGCCGTCGCCTCGCGCACCGGCCTTACCACGGCGCTCTACGGCTCCATGCGCCTGTGGTTCGGACGCCTCCCAGGCGGGCTCGCCATCGCCACGAGCTTCGCCGGCGCCGGCTTTGCCGCGATCTGCGGCTCGAGCCTTGCGACCACGGCCGCCATGGGCAAGATCGCGGTGCCCGAGATGCTGCGTGTCGGCTACGATCGCGGCCTCGCTGCAGGCTGCGCCGCGGCAGTCGGCACGGTTGGGGCGTTGATCCCACCGTCGATCATCATGGTGATCTACGCGTTGTTCGCGGAGGTCTCCGTGAGCAAGATGCTGATCGCAGGCATCGTGCCGGGCCTCATCACGACGCTCGTCTATGCCGTCATGATCTACCTGCGCTGCACGGCGAACCCTGAGCTGGCTCCGCGGCTGGACCTTTCCGGCATCACGCTGCGCGACAAGGTGCGGAGCCTGCGTCGCGTCTGGCCGTCGGCCTGATTGCGACCGCGATGATCGGTGCGATCTACGGCGGCATCGCCACGGCGACGGAGGCCGGCGCCGTCGGCGCGATCGCGACGGCCCTCGTCGCCTGGAGCCAGGGCTCGTTCAAGGTTTCGGCCCTGCGCGAGAGCGCGATCGAGACCGCGACCACGTCGGGCACCCTCTTCTTCATCGCCATCGGGGCGACGCTGCTGACCCAGTACCTCGCGTTGACCGGCCTGCCGCTCTACCTGTCGCAGACGATCACGATGTGGACCGAAGAGCCGGTCGTCATCCTCCTGATCTGCTGCGCGCTCTACCTCGTCCTCGGCGCGTTCCTCGATACGCTGGGCATCCTGCTCCTCACCCTGCCGATCCTCCTGCCGATCTTCGACAACGCGAGGATCGACGAGATCTGGGCCGGCGTCATCCTGGTCAAGATGCTCGAGATCGGCCTCCTCACGCCGCCGGTCGGCATGAACGTCTTCGTGATGAACAAGGTGTCGGGCGATGCGGTGCCGCTCGGCGCGATCTACCGTGGCGTGACCTGGTTCCTCGCCGCCGAGGTCGTCATCATGGCGCTCCTCATCGCCTTTCCGGCCATCATTTTGACGTTGCCCGACATGATGACGGGGTGAGACGAGAGGGAGGACGACAAATGAACAACACCCTGACGGTGACGACCGCGAAGACCCTCGCCGCCGCGGCCGCGCTGAGCCTCGGCTGTGCCGCGGCGGTTCCGGCCAACGCCGACACTCAGGTCGTGTTCGGCCAGTACAGCAGACCCCAGCAACCGCTCAACGCCCGAGGCATCATCCCCTTCCTCGAGGCCGTCGAGGAGCAGAGCGGCGGCGCCATCGACACGACGTTCGCCGGCGGCGGCGCCGTGGTGACTGCCAAGACCACGCTGTTTGCCCTGCGCGACGGGCTCGTCGATGGCGCGTTCGTCCCGACCGTGTACTACCCGGCCGAGCTCCCGGTCGTCAACGTCATCGTGAACCTCGGCGTCGTGATGTCGGACGTGAAGGCTGCCATCGGCGCGATCAACGAGGTGATGCTGCTCGACTGTCCAGCGTGTAACGAGGAAGCCAAGCGCTGGAACATGCGCTTCCTCGGCGCCTGGAGCCTCACACCCTACGACCTCATGTGCACCCAGCCGGTTCGCACGGCGGCCGACGTCGAGGGGCTCCGCATCCGCGCCGCCGGCCACACGGTGCCGCTGACCACCGCGCTGGGCGCCTCGCCCATCAACGTCCCGTCGTCGGAGATCTACGAGGTGCTGGAGCGCGGCCAGGTCGACTGCGTGTTCGGTCCGCCGAACTGGCTCGAGGCCAACTCGCTCGGGGAGATCGCCAAGCACGTCGTCGACGTCAACGCTGGCACCGTGCCGAACCCCAACACGCTCATGCTGCGCGAGGAGGTCTGGGAAGCGATGAGCGCGGACGAGCAGGCGCTCCTGGTCGAGCACGCCCCGGCCGCCATCGCCGGCGCGTACTTCGGGACGCTCGAGGAGGACGAGGCCGCGCTCAACAAGGAGGGCGCCGGCTACGAGCTCATCACGCCCGACGCCTCGCTGAAGGCTGCCATCGAGGAGGCGGCCGCAGACGCGTTCGAGACCGCCGTCGCCAAGGGTGAGGAGCAGGGCGTCGACGGCGCGCGGACGCTCGCGCAGAAGGTGATGACCGCTTACGAGCGCTGGCAGGGCCTCGTCGCCGACGTGGACAGCGAAGAGGCCTACGCCAAGCTTCTGTCGGACGAGGTGTTCGCCAAGTACACGCCGGGGAGCTGAGCCTCCCTCCCGCTTGATAGGTGTCGCCGGGAGCCGGCGGCACGCCGACTTCACCCATCTCATGAGGCCGTGTGATGTTCATCAACACCGTTGCGCACGACGACGACCTCGACGCCTTCCGCCAAGAGGTCCGCGAGTTCTGCCACACCGAGCTGTCGGGCGACATCAGGGCGAGGCTCGACCGCGGCCAGCAGTTGGGCAAGGACGAGCACGACCGTTACATGAAGGCGCTCGCCCGGAGGGGCTGGCTCGTCGGGCATTGGCCGCGCGAGCATGGTGGACAGGACTGGGGACCGGAGCGGACCGGGGCGCTGCACGACGAGCTCGGCCGCGCCGGCGCGCCGTGGCTGATCCCGTTCGGCGTCACCATGGTCGGCCCGGTCATCTACACCTTCGGGTCTGAGGCCCAGCGGGACCGCTTCCTGCCGGGGATCATCGCCAACGACGTGTGGTGGTGCCAGGGCTACTCGGAGCCGGGCGCAGGGTCCGACCTTGCGTCGCTGAAGACCCGTGCGGTCTTCGCAGAGGACGCAGAAGGACCGCACTACGTCGTCAACGGTCAGAAGATCTGGACGACGCTGGCGCACTGGGCCGACTGGATCTTCTGCCTGGTGCGCACCGATCCGAACGCGAAGAAGCAGGCGGGAATCTCGTTCCTGCTCATCGACATGGCGACGCCGGGCGTGACGGTGCGGCCGATCAAGACGATCGACCTCGGCCATCACCTCAACGAGGTGTTCTTCGACAACGTCCGCGTGCCTGCCGAGAACCTCGTCGGTGAGGAGAACAAGGGGTGGGAGTACGCGAAGTTCCTGCTCGGCTACGAGCGCTCTGCCGGAGGAGCGGCGGGCAAGTACCACCGTTACCTCGCCCAGCTCCGGCAGATCCTCGGCGACACGAAGGAGGGCGGCCGACCGCTGGCCGAGGACATCCGCTTCAGGCGCCGCATGGCGCAGCACGAGGCGGACCTCGCCGCCTTGACGGCGCTCGGCGCCGATCAGCACGCGGCCTTCCACGCGGCGGGTCGCCCGTCGCTGATCGGCGCCGCCGCGCTCAAGCTGCGCGCGACGGAGCTGCAGCAGGCCATCCTACAGACCATGGTGGACGTGCTTGCCCGCCAGGGCCTGCCTTACCAGCCCGAGGCGCTGGATGCCGGCTGGAACGGCGAGCTCATCGGTCCGCCGGAGATGGCCGGCATCCTCTACGAGCACCTGACGCGTCGTGCGGCCACCATCTACGGCGGCTCGTCGGAGATCCAAAGGAACATCATCGCGAAGGGCGCCCTCGGTCTCTGACGCCCGATCGTCGCCAGGAGGCACCATGCCAGCGTTTTCCCGTGAGGAGCGGCAACTCCTCAGCGATAGCGTCGAGGACTACTTGGCCGACCGCCACCCCGCCGGGCATGCCGTCGGCCCGTCCCGACCGGAGGGCAACGGGGTCGGTCGCGGGTGGGCCGACTACGCGCGGCTCGGCTGGTTGGGTCTCGCGTTGCCGGAGGCTGTGGGGGGCTCGGGTGGTCTTACGGAGGCCGCCATCGTGCTGGCGGCCGCCGGCAAGGTCCTCGCGCAGGAGCCCCTCATCCCCACGCTGATCCTCGGGGCCGGCGCGATCGCCCGGGTGGGGACCGAGGGCCAGCGCTCGTTGCTGGCGGACGTTGTCGCCGGCGAGCGCGTCCTCGCGTTCTGCCACACCGAGCCGGACGCCGGCTACGACCGCTCGCACGTCAACGCGCTCGCCGGTCACGACGGCGACGGCTACTCCATCTCCGGCGACAAGGCGTTCGCAATCGGCGCCCACGCGGCCGACACCCTCGTCGTGTCGGCGCGGATCGGCGACGGCGCAGGGCCCGTCGGTCTCTTCCTCCTCCCTGCCGACGCCGCCGGGCTCGAGCGCATCACCGCGCCCTGCCTCGACGGGCGGCTCGGCGCGGCGGTCCGCATGCGCGACGTGCCCGCCGGAGGCGACGCGCTGCTCGGCGGCGTCCCGGTCGATCGGCTGGGCGAGATCGACCGGCTGCTCGATCGTGGCACGCTCGCGGTGTGCGCGGAGGCGGTCGGCGCGATGAGCGCGGCCGCGGCGATCACGACCCAGTACATCAAGTCCCGCGAGCAGTTCGGCCGACCTCTGGCCGAGTTTCAGGTGCTCCAGCACCGCGTCGTCGACATGCACCTGATGGGGGAGGAGTGCCGCGCGATGGTCCACGCGGTGCTCGAGGCGACGGACCGGGCTGCGGACGACGACGCCGGCACGGCCGTCGCCATCTGGCGGGCCAAGGTGAAGGTCGCGCAGGCGAGCCGCTTCGTCGGCGGGCAGGGCATCCAGCTCCACGGCGGGATGGGGATGACCGACGACATGGCGATCGGGCACTACTACAAGCGGCTGGCCGTCTGCGAGGCGATGTTCGGCGATGCCGACTGGCACCTCGATCGGCTCGCCGCGGCCGAGGGCGCGTCGACGGGCGCCCGGCGCGAGCTCGAGGTCGCCTAGTGCCCCGCTTCGCCGCCGACCTTGCGAGGGCGCGCCCGGACGAGGTGGCGCTCGCCGATCCGTGGCAGTCGCTCACTTGGGGCGACGTCGACGGCATGCTCGACCGCATCGCCAACGGCCTCGCCGCCCTCGACCTCGAGCCGTCGCAGCGGGTGGCGGTGTTCGCCGAGAACGCGGCCGAGACGGCGCTCGCGAACCTCGGCGGCCTCATCGCCGGGGTGTCGGTCACGCCGGTCAACTTCCACCTGAACGCCGAGGAGGCCGCCTACATCCTCAAGGACGCCGGCATTGCCGTGCTCTTCGTGGATGCGGCCACGGCCGAGCGCGGGCTCGCCGCCGCGCGGCTCGCTCGGGTTCCCACCGTCATCGGCTGGGGCGGCGTGCCGGACGAGGCGACCGACTTCGCCACGTGGCTCCAACGCCAATCGGGCGAGCCTTGCGACGAGGCGCGCCCACCGCGGCCGAACCTCCTGTACACGTCCGGCACCACCGGACGTCCCAAGGCCGTCGAGTTGCCGCCGACCATGTTCGCCGGCGGCAGCAGCGTCGCCGAACACCTGGAGCGGCTCAAGGCGAACCCGCACGCCGGCCTGGGGACGCACCTCGTGGTGGGGCCGATGTACCACACCGGTCCGCTCTCCGGCGCGCGGCTCCTCGCGGCCGGCACGCCCTCCGTCATCCTGGGGCGCTTCGATGCCGAGGCGACGCTGGCGGCCGTCGCGCGCCACCGCATCGCGAGCACCGTCATGGTGCCGACGCACTTCATCCGCCTGCTCGCGCTGCCCGAACCGGTGCGCCGCCGCTATGACGTGTCGTCGCTCAAGCGCGTCAGCCACACCGGGGCGAGGTGCCCGGTCGACGTCAAGCGCGCGATGATCGGGTGGTGGGGACCGGTGCTGGTCGAGGCCTACGGGGCGACCGAGATCGGCACCACGAACTCCATCGACACGCAGGAGTGGCTGGCGCACCCCGGCTCCGTCGGGCGAGCGGTGCCGCCCTTCACCGCGGTGATCGTCGACGATGACGGGGCACCCGTCCCGCCGCGCACCGAAGGTCGCTTGTGCTTCCGCGATGCCACCGGACGCGGCCCGATCTACCACGACGACCCGCGCAAGACGGCGGACGCGTACGTTGCGCCGGGCCTCTTCACCATCGGTGAGGTCGCCTGGATGGACGAGGACGGCTACGTCTACATCACCGACCGGGTGAGCGACATGGTCGTCTCCGGCGGCGTGAACATCTACCCGGCCGAGGCCGAGGAGGTCCTCGCAGGGCATCCCGACGTCGCCGACGTCGCCTGCGTCGCGGCGCCCCATCCCGAGATGGGCGAGGAGTTGGTCGCGCTCGTCGTCCCTGCCGACCCGACCGCGCCGCCGGACCGTGCTGGGCTGATCGCCTGGTGCCGGGAGCGCCTCAGCACGTTCAAGTGCCCACGCCGCGTGGTCCTCACCGACGACCTCGGCCGCAACGCCATGGGCAAGCTCGACAAGCGCGCACTGCGGGCCCCCTTCTGGCAGCAGCCCGCCGAACCCGAGAAGGCCGGCACCCCATGACCTACAAGACCATCCGCACCGACACGCCGGCCGACCACGTGGCGCGCATCACCCTCGCCCGACCGGACCGCCGCAACGCCCAGTCCATCGAGCTGCTCTACGAGCTCAACGCGGCCTTCGATGCTGCTGCTCGCGACGCGTCGATCAAGGTGATCGTGCTCGCCGGCGACGGGCCGCACTTCTCCTCGGGGCACGACCTCGGGGGCGACCGCACGATGTCCGGCTTCACCCCGGTCACGCCTTGGGGCGGCTTTGACGCGCCCGGCGCGGAGGGCCGGCAGGCGCGGGAGGAGGAGTACTACCTCGGCTTCTGCCGGCGCTGGCGGGACATCCCGAAGCCGACCATCGCGCAGGCGCACGGCAAGACGATTGCGGGCGGGCTGATGCTGATCGCCGTCTGCGACCTCATCGTGGCGTCGCAGGAGGCGACCTTCTCCGACCCCACGGTCGCCTTCGGCGTCAACGGGGTCGAGTGGTTCTCCCACCCCTGGGACTTCGGTCCGCGCAAGGCGAAGGAGCTGTTGTTCACCGGCGGGATGCTGACTGCGGCCGAGGCCCACGCGGTCGGCTTCGTGAACCACGTCGTCCCGCGCGACGAGCTGGAGGGCTTCGTCCTGTCGCTTGCCGGACGCATCGCGGCGCGCCCGGCGATGGGCCTGCGGCTCGCCAAGATGGCGGTGAACCAGGCGCAGGACGCCCAAGGTCTGCAGACCGCGGTGAACGCTGCCATGGCGCTCCACCACGTGGGACACGCCCACAACCAGGAGCGCTTCGGCCAGAGCATCGACCCCGCCGGCGTCGACATCATCCGCCGCGAGGCGAGGGGGTCCTAGCGCCGAAACGCCCTTGTCGTCGCCGCGCCGATGCCGGAGAACATGTGCGCACGGGGGAGGGCAACCTCCGGCGACCTAGCGAGGGGGGACAGCGTGGTTCGAGGATTAGCAAAACGCATGGCCGCAGCGGCGCTGGCTGCAGGCTTGTTCAGCGGCGCGCAGTCGCTCGCCGATGGCGTCGACGAGCTGCCGCCTGAGGTGCAGGCGGAGCTGTACGATCCGGAGATGATGGATCCGCAGCAGCCGGTCGGCCCGAGCAGCTACCGCGATTGGATCGCGAAGAACCCGCCGCCTTGGACGATCGGCTACGCGAGCTCGTACGCCGGCAACACGTGGCGGGCGAACGTCATGGACCGCCTGCAGAACACGATCATTCCCAAGTGGAAGGAGCTTGGGCTGATCGATGAGGTGATCATCACCCAGTCGAACCTCAGCGATGCGACGCAGATCCAGCAGATGCGTCAGCTGCTCGACCAGGGCGTCGACGCGCTCATCGTGTGCTGCTCGAACCCCACTGCGCTCAACCAGACCGTCCGCCTCGCCCATGCGAGGGGCGTACCCGTGTTTTCCGCGACCGGCTACCTGACGGCTCCCGAGGCGCTCAACTCCTCGGCGAACTTCGTCGTCGGCGGGTACATGATGGGCAAGTGGATGGCGCAGGAGATCGGCGGCGCGGGGAACGTCCTCATCGTCGAGGGCATCCCCGGCGCGTCCGCCTCGGACTCGCAGAACGTTGGCATCCTGCAGGCGCTCGAGGAGTACCCCGACATCGAGGTCGTCGGCACGCTGGCCGGCATGTGGACCGACCAGATCGCCCAATCGGAGATTCAACGCTGGCTCGCCACCAATCCCGGACAGCTCGACGGGATCATCATCCAGTCCGCGTCCGAGCTCGGTGCCATCCGCGCCATGAAGCAGTCCGGCCGCGAGATGGTGCCGATCACCATCGGCGGTGAGCTCGGCGCGCTGTGCTACTGGCGCAAGAACCCCGACTTCGTGTCCGCGGCGATCCAGGCATGGCCTCCGGGCGACGACTTCGAGATGAACTGGAACATCATGATGCGGACCCTGATGGGACAGGGTCCTATGGTTCAGTCCATCCTCACCAAGCCGCAGATGTTGACGTTTGAGGACCTCACCAAGGTGCTGGACGAGGACTGCGACGAGGACTCGGCGGACTGGTACAACGTCGGCATCGAGGCCTGGGCTGGGAAGGAGTTCCTCGATCAGTTCTTCCTCGAGCCGGCCGACCCCGAGGAGTACGACGCCGCCAGCCACGGCTAGAGCATCCTGGGTCTTCTCAGACCCAGATTAGATGCGCTAGCTCCTTGATGAAGAGCGGTTTTTTTTGGGGTTTGGTGGTTTCCACCTAACCCCAAACCGCTCTAGCCGCCTGTCTGGCGACCGTCCGCACCGCGGCATCGGTCGGCCGCTTTGAGGGCAGACGCATGGCCCAGCCCCTCGTGGAGCTCTCGTCGGTCACTATGACGTTCGGTCCGACCGTTGCGCTCGCTGGCGCGAACCTCACGGCCTACGCCGGTGAGGTGCACGCCATTGTCGGCGGCAACGGCTCGGGCAAGTCGACGCTGGCGAAGGTCATGTCGGGGATCCTGATCCCCGACTCCGGTCAGGTGTCGATCCTTGGCGAGTCCGCGACCAGCCCCATCGAGGCGCGCGACCTCGGCATCGCGAACGTCTACCAGGAGGTGCTCGTCGCCGACGAATGCACCGTCTTGGAAAACCTGTTCCTCGGTGCCGACGGGCTCTTCAGGGGGTACGCTGACGCGCGAGGAGAAGGAGCGCCAGGCCTCGAGCCTGCTGCGCGACCTGCTCGGCTTCGACCTCGACCTGTCGGCAACGGTTGGCGACCTGCCGCTCAGCCTCAAGCAGTGGATCACCATCGCACGGGCGCTCCTGACCGAGCCGAAGGTGCTGATCCTCGACGAGTCGTCCGCCGCGCTCGACTTCGACGCCACCGAGCGGTTGTTCCGCAAGATGCGGGAGCTCACCGCGAGGGGGGCCGCCGTGCTCATCGTGACCCACCGCGTGGCGGAGCTCGTGCGCATCGCCGACCGCGCGACCGTGCTGCGCGACGGGGTCGACGTCGGCTGCCTGGAGCGGGAGGAGATCACGGAAGCACGCATCCTCGAGCTCATCGCTGGACCGGCGCGGGAGGCTGCCGCGCGCACCTTCGCCGTCCCGACCCGTCAGGGTGAGGCGCCGGTCCTGCGCGTGGAGGAGGTGCGGGTTGCCCCAGGCGCCGCACCGGTAAGCCTCAGCCTCTACCCCGGCGAGGTCATCGGCGTCACAGGCCTGGACGGCTCCGGGCAGGCCGCCTTCGTGCGCGCGCTCGCCGGGGTCGAGCCGCCTGCGAGCGGTCGCATCACGGTCCTGGAGGATGGCCATGCAGCCGCCATCGCCGACCTTTCGAGCGCGCGAGCGGCGAAGGTCTCCTACGTCAGCGGCGACAGGAAGAGGGAAGGCATCTTCGCCAACCTCTCGATCTTCGAGAACCTTCTGCTTCCGGTCTACGATGCCTATCGCGTCGGGGGTTGGCTCAACCTCACCGACCGTCGCAAGCTGACCCCGGTCTTCGAGTGGGAGGCCGGCAAGCTCGCGGTGAAGATGGGCGACCGGAACGATGCCATCGTGTCGTTGTCCGGCGGCAACCAGCAGAAGGTCCTGATCGCGCGCGCCTTCGCCGAGAAGCCGGCGGTCCTTGTGCTCAACGACCCGGCGCGCGGCATCGACATTGGAGCCAAGCTCGACCTATACAAAAACCTGCGTGAGTACGCCGCACGCGGCGGCGCCGTCATCTTCCTGTCCAGCGAGATCGAGGAGTTCCTTGACCTTTGTACGGCGGTGCACGTGTTCCGGAACGGCACGATCTCGGCGAGCTTCGCGCCTCCCTTCGACGGGCACACGATCCTCAACGCGATGTTCGGACGTAGGACGGACGCGCCGATGCCGGGTGGGGCAGCCACGCCGGACGTGGACGCGTCGGAGCGTCCGGCGAGCCGTCGTCCGAGCGTCGCGAACGGCCGACCGATGCCCCGGCCGCTCCGCTCGTCGCACCGGGCCGCGAAGCCTGCGAAGGTCGGCCTCCTCCGGCTCGCCGCGCCCGATATCGCTCAAGGCACCATGATGCCGGCCCGCTTCGCTGAGGCGTCGAGCGTCCAGCCGCGATTGACTTGGTCGGGCGTGCCCGAAGGAACCAAGAGCCTCGCCCTCGCGGTGACCGATCCAGACCTGCCGGACGAGCTCGGCTTCGGTCGCTCATTCGCCCACTGGCTGGTCTACGACATCACGCCCGAGGTCGGTGAGATCGCGGAAGGGTCCAGCGGAACCGACCGGATGCCCGTCGGCGCCAAGGAGCTCGCCAGCGATTTTGTCACCTTCGGCATCCCGGGTTACGCTGCGCATTACGCCGGCCCTTGGCCTCCCGACAGACCGCACCGGTACGTGTTCACGCTCTACGCGCTCAACGTGCCGAAGCTTGAGCTTTCCCCCGAGGCGGACCTTCCCGCATTCTCGGCGGCGGTGCTGCCAGCGACGATCGAACAGAGTTCATTCGCTGCGCTGTACGGGCCAGCGAAGGCACCGCTACCAAGCTGATCGGTTGATCAAGGGATCCGGAGGAAGAGATGGCGAGGTATGGCAGTCGGGCGAGCTTCGATCTCGACTGGATCGAACGCTGGGCGCGTCAGGTCAATGACGACCGAAGGCTTCCCGTCATCGGGCGATTCTTCACCAGCCGCTTCGTCCTCGGCGTCGACGACACGGACTACCTCATCGACGTGCGCAACGGCAAGATCCAAAAGATATCGGAGGGTCTTCTGCCCAACGACATGGGGTACGACTTTGGCTTACGTGCCCCTGCGAGCGCATGGATCAAGTTTTCTCAGCAGGTGCCGCCGCCGATGTTCAACGACATCTGGGCGATGGCGCATCCACTGCACAAGCAGCTCGTGATCGAAGGCAACCACCTGCCGTTCTGGCAGAACCTGCGGGCGCTGACCCACATGCTCGCGCTCATGCGACAGATCTGAGGCGGAAACGTCATGAACGCTCACGACCCGATCATCGGACGGTACGTCTATGTGCAGTGCCAGGGGCGCACCTATCGCACCTACTACGAAGAGAACGGCGAGGGCATCCCGCTCGTGTGCCTTCACACGGCAGGCACCGACAACAGGCAGTACCGCCATCAACTCTGCGACCCAGACATCACCGAGAACTTTCGTGTCGTCGCGTTCGATCTTCCGTGGCACGGCAAATCGCTTCCTCCGGAGGACTACTACCTCATGGAGGACGAGTACAAGCTGACGTCGAAGTTCTACGAGGAGTTCATCGTCTCCTTCTGCCAGGCGCTCGAGCTGCGCAAGCCGGTCATCATGGGTCAGTCGATGGGCGGCAACATCTGCCTACCGCTGGCGTTGAACCATGAGAACGAGTTCACCGCCCTCATCGCGCTGGAGGGGTGCGATCACTCGCCGGGATGGTGGATCGAGCCGTTGCATCACCCGCACATCCACGGCGGAGAGGTCGTGGCGACCTCCGTCTTCGGCCTGATGAGCCCGGAGTCGCCGGACAAGTACCGATGGGAAACATGGTGGTACTACGCACAGGGCGGTCCGGGGATCTTCAAGGGGGATCTGTACTTCTACAGTGTTGACTCTGACTTCCGCGACCACTGCTCCAAGATTTCGGGTCGGCTCCCGATCTACTTTCTCACGGGAGAGTACGACTTCGCCTGCACGCCGGAGATGACCGAGCGGACGGCGGAGAAGGTCAAGGGCGCGGAGTGCACCATCTTTTCCGGCGGTCACTTCCCGACGTCCGAGGATCCGGACAAGTTCAAGGAGGTCATCACCCCGGTGCTGCGCAAGATCATGGCGCTGGACCCTGAGCGTCGCGCCAAGGGCGCGATGAGCCGTGCGACGGGCGCGCCGACCCGTGCGCTCGGCCGCACCGGCAACGGGCGGGCGAGCGAGCGCCGCGTGGTCGAGCTCTAGAGAGCGCGGCCCCGCGTGTCCTCCGGCTCGGGAGCCAACGCCTACCTCCTGGTCCCGATCGCGCTCCTCGGCGTGCTCTTGAGCACGGCCGTCATCCGCGGCCCGAACCTCGTCACGCAGACCGGCGTCGGCAGCGCCATCATCGTCGCCGCACCGTTGATCCTCGCAACCTACGCGCTGATGGCGCTGGCCATCGCGGGGCGCGGCACCGTCGACCTCGCGGTGGGCCCGCTGCTCGCGTTCGTCAACGTGTCGATCGTGAGGCTGAACGACCTCGGCCTCGTCACCACGCCCATCGGCGTGTTCGCCCTGGCTCTCGGGATCGGCGCGCTCTACCAGGTCCTCTTTGCGCTCATCATCATCACCGTGCGGGTGCAGCCGATCATCGTCGCGCTGTCGGGCTTCCTCGCGCTGTCGGGCATCAACCTTGTCATCCTGCCGAGGCCCGGGGGGACGGCACCTGAATGGATGTTCGAGTGGGGCTTCGGGATCACGATCTTCACGCCCATCCTCGCCATCGTCGTGCTCGCGACGGGGGGCTGGCTCCTCTTCACGCTGACGCCGTTCTACCAGAACCTTCGGCTCATGGGCTACGACGAGCGCGCCGCCTTCACGAGCGGCGTGCGCACCAATGGCGTCCGGATCGGCGCCCACGTGATCGCAGGCATCTTCGTCGGGCTGGGGGCGATCTGCTACACGGGGCTCATCGGCTCGGGGGATCCGACGCAGGGGACGACACTGACGCTGACGGCGATCACCGCGGTGGTCCTGGGCGGCGTTAGCCTTGCCGGAGGGCGCGGCAACGTCATCGGGGCGCTCCTGGGTGCGATCAACCTCTTCTTGATCGGGTACGTCCTGGCGACGTTCAACTTCGGGGCGATCCAGGCCTTCGTTACCCAGCTGGCGTATGGTCTGATCCTGGTGCTCTCGCTGCTGCTCACGCTCCTCGTGCCGATCCTAGCGCGCAGCATCTCGTTCATCTCCCCCTACTCGGCGGCGATGGCGCTCGGCACGGTCGTCCTGTCGATCATGCTGCACGTCGGCGTCGGTCCCGTCACCGCGCCGGACGCCTCGCCGGGCGCGCTGGCGGCGGGGACGGTGGACGGAAGCGTCGATCGCTACACGCTGGTCGCGCCGCCTCGGGCGGCCGAGGTCGGCGAGGTCGCAGCAGGTCCGCTCACCCGCGTCGCCCTGCCTCTCGTCCTTGCGCTTGGCCTGCTCACGCTCGTCGCGCGCGTTGCGGTGGCCGAGGCGTTGTCGCTGCGCTTCGGCGTCTTCGTCTACGTGTGCATCTCGTTGATGATCCTCGCGCTGTTCGCGGTCGTCGCGGACCGCAGCGCTGCGCAGGCGCTGCCATGGGGGTGCCTCCGGTGCTGATGCCGCGCTCCACGGCGCTGATCGCCTTCAACCTCGCGCTGACGCTCGTCATCGCTGCGATCGGGTTCGGGCTCGGCTTCGCGGAGGAGCTGCCGGCCCAACTCGTGATCCTTTACACCACGGTCACCGTCGCCTTCCTGTTCTGGCTGACGAACACCGTTGCCGGGGCCTTCGAACGCTCGCGCGACGACGCTGCGGCGCGCACCGCGCCCGGCGCGGATCAGCATCCGGCAGATCGGCAAGGGCTCCGCGGCCTGTGGGAGAGCAACCGGCTCCTCATCCTCGCCGCCGCAGCGCTCCTCGTCCTCTACCTCATCGTCAGCGCCGCGGTCCCCTCGTTCCGAACCGTGACCAACCTCATCGCCTTCCTGCTGCTGGAGGCGGTGCTCGTGTTCGCCTTCAAGGTGTCGAAGGTGTTCGCCCATGGACGCAGCGCCTTCATCGGACTGATCGTCCTCCTCGCGCTGATCGTCATCTCGTCCTTCAGCATCGAAGGCTTCCTCTCGGGGACGAACGTGAAGGCGATCCTGCTGTTCGCCTCCTTCCTCGGGATCGCCTGCGTCGGGCAGACGCTGGTCGCGCTCCTCGGCGGGCTCGACCTGTCGATCCCGTTCGTCATCGGCTCGGCCAACATCGGGTTGCTCTACGTCATCGGGCTCGGCGTGCCGCCATGGCTCGCCTTCGTGATGGTGCTTGTCCTTGGCGCCGGGATCGGCTTCCTCAACGGGGTGCTGTCGTTCCGCCTGCAGGGCCAGGCCTTGATCCTCACCCTGGGGACCGGCTTCGCGATCGCGGGGCTCGTCCAGATCATCACGAGCCTCGGCTCGGCGCAGGCGGGCAACGTCTTCGGCACGGTGCCGGAGTGGCTGCGCAACGTTGCGGCGATGAACGGCTCGTTCCTGGGCCTCGCGGTGCCCCCTGCGATCCTCCTGTGGGTCCTCATCGCGGGCGCGGTGATCGTCGCGCTGCGCTACTCGGCCTACGGTCGGGCGATCTACGCGCTCGGCGGAAACCGGCGCGCGGCCAAGCTCATCGGCATCTCCGAGTTCCGGTACTGGACGCTCGCCTACACCGCGTCCGGCTTCTTCGCGGCGCTCACCGGGGCGCTCCTCCTCGGCTGGTCCGGCGGCGGCTTCATCGGCGCGGGCGACCCCTACCTCTTCACGACCCTCGCCGCCGTCGTGATCGGAGGCACGTCGCTCCTCGGCGGCTACGGCGGCTACGGGTTCACCGTCATCGGCGTCCTCGTGCTCCAGGTGCTGTCCTCGTTCCTCATTGGCGTCGGCCTGGAGTTCGAGTGGCAGCAGTTCATCTTCGGCATCCTCATCCTGCCCATGGTCGCACTCTACGGCCGTACGCCCGACATCCGGACCCAGGTCTAGCCCGCTGATGTTCGCGGTGCCGTTCCCTCCCAGCGACGTCGTGGCGACTGCCTTCGCTGCCGCCACCGTGACCACGTTCGCGACGGGGCTCCTGACCCTCCTCGGCCTCTCCTTCAGCTACGCGAGGTGGCGCCCGGCGCTGGTCTTGTCCGGCGTGGCGGTGCTCGCAACGGCGCTGACCTACCTCGATGCCGGCACCATCTGGCTCACCACGCAGGAGGCAAGCGCTGCCCAGCGACACGTCGCCTGGTTCGTCGTGCAGCCGATGCAGGTGGCCGCGGTCTACGTCTTCGCGCGTGCGGTGGAGATGGTGCCGGTCGGTGTCTTCTACCGCATCGTCACAGCTGCGATCCTCATGGTGCTGACGCGCTACCTGGGCGCGGCGAGCATCTTCGATCCCACCCTCGGCGTGCTGCTATCGATCGCCTTCTGGCTCTACATCCTCGGCGAGCTCTACTTTGGCGCCATCGCCGAGGCCGTCGGTCGGGCCTCGCGCACCATCCGCCTTGGCTACTTCTGGATCAGGCTCATCCTTACGGTGGGGTGGGCGATCTATCCGATCCTCCACTTCGTCGACGTCGTCGTCGGCGCCGGACACACCGTGAGCGTCGCCGTCCTCTACACGGTCGCGGATGCCGTCAACCTCGTAGCCGTCGCGCTGATCGTGCTCGCCGTGGCCGGGCAGGAGAGGGCGTGACACCGACCCGAAGGAGAAGCGCACCATGACCGGCGCCGACATCATCGCCATCGTCGTCATCCTGACGATCCTCGTCGCGATCGTCGTGTACCTCCTGCATTGGCTCTACCGGCACTCGTCCAAGGACCAGTCGTTCGTGCGCACCGGCCTCGGGGGCGAGAAGGTGGTGATGGGAGGGGGCGCCCTCGTCATCCCGATCGTCCACGAGATCACAAGGGTCAACATGAACGCCGTGCCGCTGGAGGTCCGGCGAACCGGCGAGCAGTCGCTGATCACGCAGAACAAGATGCGCATCGACCTCGTCTGCGAGTTCTCGGTGCGCGTGATCCCCACCCCCGAGGGCGTGTCGACGGCCGCCCGCACCCTCGGCGAGCGCACCAACGACCCCGGTGCGATGAAGGAGATGGTGCAAGGCCGCCTCATCGATGCGCTCGCGACCATCGCGCCGACGATGACGATGGAAGAGGTCCACGCCAACCGGGGGCCCTTCATGGAGCGCGTGGCGGCGCTCGTCGCAGCCCGCCTCGGCTCCAACGGGCTCGAGCTCGAGAACGCGGCCCTCACCGGGCTCAACCAGAGCGACATCTCGATGTTCAACCCCGCGAACGCGTTCGATGCGGAGGGTCTCACGCAGCTCACCGAGGCCATCGAGGTACGACGGCAGCTGAGGAACCAGATCGAGAACGATGCGCGCATCGCCATCAAGTTCCGGGACTACGAGACGGAGCAGCGTGCGCTCGAGATCGACCGTGACCTCGAGCTCGCCCGCATCGAGCAGGCCCGCGCCATCGAGACGCGTCGTGCCGCCCAGCAGGCGGAGATCGAGGACGAGCGTGCAAGCTCGGCCATCGCCATCAACGCCGCCAAGGTCAGGGCTGAGCAGGAGGCGGAGCGGATCCGCATCGCCAAGGATCAGTTCGTTGAAGCGGAGCGCATCACCGCCGCATCCGTCGTCCGCGCCGCCGAGATCGAGCGCGAGCGCGAGACCGAACGCGCCGACATCGGCGCGCGCCGCTCCACCGAGGTGGAGCGGCTCCAGTCTCGACGGGACGTCGAGGCGGAGCGCATCGCGAACGAGCGGCAGGTGAGGGAGGACGAGATCCGAGCGCGGCAGGAGATCGGCGTCATCGACGCGAGCGCGATCGCCGAGGTCGATGCGGCGCGGCTCGAGCAGGAGAGGCTCGTCGAGGCGCGGCGCATCGAGGTGGCGAAATCCATCGAGCTGCTGTCGCTCGAGCGCGAACGCGACATCCATGTCAGCCGCGAACGCGCAGCAGCGGAGCAAGAGAAGGCGGCGATCGACAAGCGCTACGGCGTCGACCTGGAACGCATCCGCAAGGACGAGGAGCTCGTGCACTACGAGATCGCCAAGAATGAGAAGGTCAAGCTCGCACAGACGTCCGCCTTCAAGGCCACCGAGGACGCGTCCATCACAGCGAACCGGGACATCGACGAGCTGCGCACTGCCGCCCAGCTGTACGTGGAGCGGTTCGAGATCGAACGCCGGAAGGAGGTGCAGATCGTCGACAAGGAGCGCCTCATCGCGGTGATCCAGAAGTCCATCGAGGAGGCGGTGGCGAAGGCAGAGGCCGCCGACGCCTGGAAGACGTTCGCCGTCAAGAAGGAGGAGATCGCGACCGCGGAGCAGGAGGAGGTGGCCAGCCGCAGCAAGCGCATCGAGTTCATCGAGGCCTCCTCGAAGGCGGACCGCGACGCGGTGCGCATCACCACCATCGCGAGCGCGGAGAAGGAAGCGGCAGAGCTGCGCGCCGGTGCCGAGGTGGCGCACGCCAACGCGGCGGCCGTGCGCTACGAGAAGGAGGCCGAGGGCCAGCGGCGGCTCAACGAGGCGGAGAACATGCGCTCCGAGGCGAGCCGGCGTAGCGCGATCTACGAGACCCTGGTCAACTCGCTGCCCGCCATCATCCGCGAGACCGTGAAGCCCATCGAGAACATCGAGTCCATCAAGATCCTCCAGGTCGACGGGGTCCCAGGCCTCAACAGCCCATCGGACGGGGCGAGCAGCGCAGGGTCCCCGGACGCGAACATGACCGATCGCGTGGTGAACTCGGCGATGAAGTACCGCACCCAGGTGGCGTTCGTGGACGGGCTCATGAAGGACCTCGGCTTGCCGCTCGAGCACGTCGGCAGCGCGGGAGGAATGTCGTTCCGCAACTTCGCGCCGCCGTCCACCAACGCGGGCGGCGACAAGGAAGACAGCTAGGCTAGGGCATGACGGTCGGCCACGCGCAGGCGGCGTTCGACCGCCACATCCTGGTGACGCAGCTTTGGTTCGCCTTCGGCTTCGTCGCCCTTACCCTGTGGGCCTTGGGGTATGCCGGGGGAGAGGACGTCCCGCGCGTGCCGTTCATCCTCGCAGGGTTCACGGTGGTGGTGTTGGGGTTCGCCGTCCACGTCCTGGTGAACGTGGCCACCGGCATCGCCTTCTCGTCCCGCGAACTCATCCTCGGGCTTGTGCTCTACGCGGGCGCGCTGATCGCCTTCGCGCTGACCACGCTGACGGTCCCAAGCTTCCGCGACGAGGCGTTCGCGCCGACCTTCGTCGGGCTTGCGGCGATGTTCGTCGCGGTGCTGTCCTCCCTCGTCATTGCGTTCGGGTTGCGGCGGACGTTCGCAGCGTTCGACGCGATCCGCAGCTCGCGCGCGTGAGCGTGGGGAAGGAACACGACCGGTGACGGTGCTCCTCGTCGCCGCCCTCACTGCGGTGCTGGCCCATGCCCTCTACACCGCCGTCGCGGTGGCGCGTGATGCGCCCGGTCCGCACGCCTTCGTGGACGGCGGGCGCACCCTGCCAGCCTGGGCGTACGCGTTCGTCGCGTTCGGCGCGCTCCTCGCAGCCTTGTCGGTGCACGACCAACTGCTGCTGTCCGCGGCGTTCGGCTACCAGGTCGTGCACGTCGCCCTCGGCCTGGTCCTTGCGGCCGTCACGATGGCGACGCTCCACAAGCGGATTTGGCTCGCCTCGCGCCTCACGGGCCTGGTGGGGCCTGGGGACCTTCTTTGGGCGTACTTTCAGAGCGTCACGCTGCGTGTGGTCCTCCTCGCGGCGACGGCGCTCTTCGCCGGGCCCGTGGCCGCGGAGAGCCTCGCCCGGCTCGGTGCGCTTGTCGAAGCTGCGACCGACGGCAGCCTTCCGCGTGCGCCCGTGATCTGGGCGATCGCGACGGTCCTGTTCGTCGCGACGGCGATCGGCGGCTGGAGGGGATCGGTGTTCGTCGTCGCCGGCCTCGCGGTCCTCCTCGGCCTCCTCATGGTCTTCGCCGGCGGGCTCTTCTTGGCCGTCCTCGACGCGGACGTCATGCAGCTCCAAGATGCCGTGCGCGCGCCCGGCGCGGTGGGCGATCGTCTGCCCGGCGTCATCCAGTTCAGCGCAGGGCTCGGCAAGGAGGCCGCGGTCGGCGGACCCTGGACCGCCATGACCGTCCTATCGTCGGCGCTGGTCGCCGTGGGGATCGCCGTGTCCCCGGCGGTTGTGTTCCTGGCGACCACCTCGCAGACGCGCCATGGTTTCGCAGTCGGCCAGGTTTGGCTCGTCGCGGGACTGGCGACGGGCCTCCTCCTCCTGGTCGGCCCGCTGCTGGCGACCGCGCTTGCGGCCAGCCTGGGCGACGGCGCGAACCTCGCCGACACGTCCTGGTACGCCGCGCTCGGCGCTCCCTTCTCCCAGCTCCACTCCATGGTGCCGGTGGCGCTTGACACGATGATCGCGGCATCCTTGCTGATCGCCGTCGCCTTCTTCACGAGCGCAGGCGCAAACCTTGCCGTCATCGAGTTCGTCGCCCGCGACCTCCTGCCCAGACTGTTGCCCTCCGGCAGGAGGCTTGCAGCGCGCATCGTCCTCGCCGCGATCTTCCTCCTCGTCGCCGTCCTGGCGACCTTCGCGCCCGCGTCATCGGCCATCCTCGCATCGCTCACGCTGGCGCTGTCGGTGCAGCTGCTGCCGGCATACCTCGGGCTCGCCTGGCTTCCCTGGATGAGCCGGGCCGCCATCCACGTCGGGCTGATCGCAGGGTCGCTTTTCGTCCTCCTCACCGAGACCGCAGGGCTCCTCATCATCGAGGGGCTCTTCATCGAGCTGCCTTGGGGACGGTGGCCGCTGACGGTGCACGCCGCGGGCTGGGGGCTCGCGGCCAACGTCGCCGCGACGCTGATCGTGTCGATCTTCACGCGCAGGCGCGAGGAGGCGGACCATCGCGCACGCCTCCACGAGGCCTTCGCCCGCATCGACGAGGGCCGCCGGACGTTCACCGCGCCGGTTTGGTCGTTGATCCTCGTGTGGACGTTCTTCGCGCTGGGGCCAGGCGCGATCCTCGGCAACACGTTCTTTGGACAGCCGGTGTTCGCGGGCGGACCGGCCGAGCTCTCCGTTCCATCCATCGTCCTGTGGCAGGTCGTCTGCTGGCTCGCCGGCGTCTTCCTCGTGTGGTGGCTCGCCTACGGCCGCAAGCTATCCATCATCGACGACGCACCGCAGGAGACGCTCGACCTGCTGCCAGCGAAGGATCCGCTCGGTCGCCGCGCCCCCGATTGGATCGACGTGGCGTTGGAGCGCGTCGGACGCAGGCCATCGTGAGCTGGTGGGAGGGTCTTGAGCGTCCCGACCGACCGGTTGGGGCGCACCATGCGTCGCGTCCGGCGTGTCAGACGCCGGAGCAGCCTCGCTCGCGCAGCAGCTCGTCGACCCAGGTCCTGTCCCAGCCCTCGCCGTTGATCGCAGCCTGGATCGTGGCTTCCTTCTCCTGCTGGGCGCGGGCAAGCTTCAGCGTCTCCTCGGCGTGGGCCACCGGGATGGCGACGACGCCGTCGAGGTCGCCGACGATGATGTCGCCGGGCTCGATCACCATCCCGTCGAGGGAGATCGGCAAGCCGACCTCTCCGGGGCCGTCCTTGTAGGGGCCGCGGTGGCTGACCCCGGTGCCGTAGACCGGGAAGGTGTCCGCGGCGATGGCGTCGAGGTCGCGCACCGCGCCGTTGACCACGAACCCCACCGCGCCGTTGCGTCGGGCATGGGTTATGATGAGCTCCCCGATGAGCGCGTTCGTGGCGTCGCCGCCGCCGTCGACGACGATGACGTCCCCCTCCTGTGCCATGTCCGCCGCCTTGTGGATCATCAGGTTGTCGCCGGGGCGGGTCTTCACGGTCAGCGCCGTGCCGGCGAGGCGACCCTTCCCGCCCTCGATGCGGTGCATCGGGCGAACCGTCGGTCCGGCGGCGATCATCCGACCGAGGTTGTCGCTGATGATGGCCGTCGGGATGTCGCGGAAGGCCGCCACCATCCCAGCATCGGCGCGCCGATGCCCGTCTACCACTCGGAACCCAAGCGACAAGGCTGACCTCCCCTTCAGAAGCATCTTGTTCAAGAGTTGGACCGCGCCGCTCCGTGGTGTCAAACGGAACCTGCGGGTGGGGCCGACCGCGCCTCGCCGACATCGGCCCCCGCGCGGGACGGCGCGCGCCCGCCGGCAGCCGCGAGGTTGTGCTCCCGCACGAACTCGCTGGTCAACTCGCTCAGGGATCGGATGCCGAGCAGCGTCATGTTGCGATCGACCTCCGCGCCGAGCGTGTCGATGGCGTGCGTCACCCCGGCCTCCCCGGCGATGGCGGCGGCGAACAGGAACGGCCGCCCGACGAAGACGAAGTCCGCGCCCAGGGCGAGCGCCTTCAGGACGTCGGTCCCGCGCCGCACGCCGCAGTCGAGCATCACCGTCATCCCCCCGGCCTCGGGGATGACGTCCGGCAACGCCTGCACCGAGGAGATCGCGCCGTCGAGCTGACGGCCTCCGTGGTTCGAGACGATCACGCCATCGACGCCCGCCTCGCGGGCGAGCCTCGTGTCGGCCGCTCCGAGGATGCCCTTCAGCACGAGCTTGCCGCTCCACCGCCGACGGATCAGCTCGATGTGCCGCCAGGCGAGGCCTTCGCGGCCCCTCATCGAGCGCACCACGTCGCGCGAGACGATGGGCGGTCCCCGCGACACGTCGATGTTCTCGAAGTGCGGCATGCCGTGCTTGACGAGCGTCCTCAACGCCGTTCCGATGCTCCAGGCCGGATGGGTCAGCCCCTGCCAGGCGAGTCGCAGGCTCGGCTTCATCGGTGCATCGAAGCCGTTGCGCACGTTGTGCTCGCGGTTGCCGTTGGTCGGCACGTCGACGGTCACGACGAGCGTCTGGTAGCCCGCCGCCGCAACGCGGTCGACCATGCCTTCCACCCGGGCATCGTCGCCGGGGAGGTAGGCCTGGAACCAGCGGCTGCCGCCCTCCCGCGCCACGCGCTCGAGCGCGGTCAGCGAGCTCGCGCTCATGATGGCGGGGATGCGTGCGGCCTGTGCGGCTCGTGCGAGGACGACGTCGCCGTCGTAGGCCGCGAGCGCCGACAACCCCATCGGCGCGATCCCGAACGGGTGGGCGTACTCCTCGCCGAAGATCGTCCGTCGCTGGTCGCGCTCGGTGTGTCCGGCGAGCGACCGCGGAACGAAGCGCAGCGCCGCGAAGTCCTCACGGTTCGCGAGGAAGCTCGCCCCGGACTCGGTGGCTCCCGCGACGTAGGCATAGACTGGCCGGGGAAGGTGACGACGGGCAGCGGGCTCGAAGTCCTCCAGCGAGAGGACCCCGCGCAGCTGCCGCGGCAGCCGCCGCTCGACGCGGCGCGCGACGATCTCCTCGATGCGGGGCGCCTGCGCGGTGCGTTCCGATGTTGCTTCGGACAACCTCTCCTCCATCAGCGCTCCGTTCCGCATGGCTTCAGGCGGAGCGTTCCCCGGGCCCGCGCGGTCTGGCGTGCCGTTGTCGACGGCTGGGTCCGCTTCCCCCATGCCTCCCTCGCCTCGTCGATGGCAAGGCGCGCGTTTGCGTCAAAGTCCTTCTCGGACGGTCCCCGTCCCTCGCGCCATCCGCCCGCTCCTTGGAAGCGGTGCCGATCCGCAGGAACCGATGGCGCGGCATCACCGGGCTTCGCGCCGTTGGGTTGCCGCGTGGTCCGACGCAGCGTCAGGACCGGCAAGGTATCCCAGCACCTTGTCGGCGATCGTGATGCCGACCTGCTGCAGCCCGCGGTGCGTGGAGGCGCCGATGTGGGGTGTCGCCAGGAAGCCTTCGATTTGCAGCAGCGGATGGTCGGGCGCGGGTGGCTCCAGCTCGAACACGTCGGACGCGGCGCCAGCGAGTTGGCCCGAGGCCAGAGCCTCGGCGAGCGCCGCCTCGTCGACGATGCCGCCGCGAGCGCAGTTCACCAGGTATGACCCTTGAGGCATCAGGGCGAGGCGAGCCCGGTCGATCATGTGCCGCGTCGTCCCGTCGAGGGGCACGTGCAGGAAGATGAGGCTGCTTTGGTCGAGGAGCTCCTCGAGCGTTGCGGAACGAGCAACCTCGCGCGGCCAGTCGGCGTCCGCGATGGCAGGGTCCACGGCCGCCACCCGTGCCCCGAAGCCATGCACGAGGCGGTGCGCGACCCTGCTTCCGACGGCGCCGAGGCCGACGATTCCCGCTGGGACCTCCGCGAGGTCGAGGCCGACCCGCGCGTCGCCGCGCAACGGACGGCCTGCGCGCAGGGCCGCCGTGTGGCCGGCGATGTTGCGCAGGAGGGCGAGGGCGTAGCCCACAGCAAGGTCGGCCACCGGCTCGGCGTTGGCGCCCGGCGTGGTCAGCACCGCGATCCCGCCGGCGCGTGCCGCGTCGACGTCGATGTTGTCGGTGCCGACGCCGTGCTTGCCGATGACCCGCAGGCGAGCGGCGCGCTCGATGGCGGCGGCGTCGATGCGGCTGTTGCGGACGATGACGGCGTCCGCCTGCGCCTCCCAGTCGCCGGCCCGATCGGGGCCGAACACCTCGGCCCGGGCCGAAAGTCTGTCCATCGCCGCCGGATGGACCTCGTCGAGGACGAAGACGCGCGCTCGCGGCTCGGGCGTGCTCACCGTCCGCTCCGTCCACCGCTCGGAAGCAACGCAGCCGACCGTCCATGTCTCGAACCGTTCGCCTGCATCTCCAACTCCGCAAAGCCCACGACGAGGAAGTCCAAATCACCCAGCGCTGGCAAGACCTTCGCCGAGCCCGCTCTTGCTGCGCGCGCTCTGCATCGAGTGAGACGCCTTTTGCTTGGATCGCTCTACGCTGGCTGAGGGCTTCGGTAAACGGCACCCTCTTTACGCGCTCCGGGTCCTCGTCTACCGATCTTGCATCAAAAAAACGCCTACGGCCGGCAAGCGTCGTGGGCCACAGTTGGGAGGGAGCCCATGAGGAGAGCACTCATCGCGGCCGCAGCGATGTCTGCGGCGGCGCTGACGACGACGAGCGCGCTGGCGCAGTACCCTGAGCGTCCGATCACGATGATCGTGGCCTACAGCGCCGGCGGTGGCACGGACATCGCGGCACGGACGCTGGTCCCCTACATCGAGAAGTACCTCGGCGAGGACGCCACGATCACCGTGGTCAACAGGACCGGCGCCGGCGGCGAGATCGGCTTCACCGCGCTCGCCATGGCCGAGCCCGACGGCTACACGATCGGCTTCATCAACGCGCCGAACATCCTCACCATCCCGATCCAACGCGAGACGCGCTACTCGATGGACGACATCGAGCCGGTCGCCAACATCGTCTACGACCCGGGCGGCTTCAGCGTGCTCCCGGACGCCGGCATCAACACCCTCGACGAGCTCGTCACGTACGCCAAGGAAAACCCTGGCGAGGTCAGCTACGGCACGACCGGCATCGGCTCGGACGACCACCTCGCTGCGCTCGCCTTCGAGCGCCTCGCCGGGATCGAGATGAACCACGTGCCGTTCGACGGGAACGCCGACGTCCGCGCCGCCCTCCTCGGAGGGCACATCGACCTCGGCTCGGGGAACGTCAGCGAGATGATCCCCGACGCGAATGCCGGCAACGTCGTCCTGCTCGGGCAGATGGCCGAGGAGCGCTGGGAGGGGGCGCCCGACGTCCCGACGTTCCAGGAGCAGGGCTTCGACATCGTGATCGGCTCGAACCGCGCCATCGGCGCCCCGGCCGGCTTCCCGGAGGACGCGCTCGCCCAGCTGAGCGAGGCCATCGAGAAGGCGGTCCAGGATCCGGAGTTCCGCGAGCAGGCCGAAAAGCAGGACCTCGCCCTGGCGTTCCAGGGCAGCGAGGAGTTCGCCCAAACGCTTGGACGGCTGCAGCAGCAGTTCGAGGCGCTCTGGGAGAGCGAGCCCTGGGTCGAGTAGGGCGATGACCGAGCGGAGCCGCGCGTGGTGCGCGGCTCGGCAGGGTCGGCGAGCGCCGTGAACCGGTTCTCCGTGGAGCTCCTCGTCGCCTGCGCGCTCGCAGCGCTGTGCGTCGCGGGGCTGTTCGAGGCCTGGTCCTACCGGGCGGCATCGAAGTACACGCCGGTGGCGGTGATGGGCCTCGCGCTCATCCTCAGCCTGGTCTGGATGGCGCAGAACGCCATCCCCCTCGTGCGCGGCCGGTTCCAGGAGTTGCACGTCGAGCGCGGCGAGGTGGCACGCTTCGTCGGTGTGGTCCTCGCCGTCGCAACCTACGTCACCGGCGTGGTGCAGATCGGCTTCTTCACCTCCACCCTCGTCATGGTCCCGCTCCTGTCCGCCGCGGTCGGCTATCGGAGTTGGCCGATCGCCCTCGCAGCCACGGTGGGCTTCGTCGCGGTGCTCTACGGCGTCTTCCGCCTCCTCCTGTCGATCCCGCTTCCCCCCGAAGCGGTCCTCGGCCTCGTTGGAGGGTGAGGATGGAGGTCTTCGGCCAGATCTTCGCAGCCCTCCCCCTCGTCCTCGCACCGGACGTGATCGTGGCGATGGTGCTCGGCACCGTCATCGGGATCGCCGTCGGAGCGTTGCCGGGGCTCTCGGCGACGATGGGCATCGCGGTGCTCATTCCGCTCACCTTCGCCATGTCGCCCCTCGTTGCGCTCGGCATGATCGCCGGCATCTACAACGGGGCGATGTACGGCGGGTCCATCCCGGCGATCCTCCTGCGCATCCCCGGCACGCCCGCCGGCATCGCCACGGTGTTCGACGGGCATGAGATGGCGAAGCGCGGGCGCGCCCGCCTCGCCCTCGACATCTCGCTCGTCTCCTCGTCCATCGGCAGCGCCGTGAGCGCGGTGGCGCTGCTCCTCGTCGCGCCGCCCCTCGCTGCCGTCGCGCTGAAGTTCAGCCCCGCCGACTACTTCTGGCTCGCTGTCTTCGGGATGACGACGATTGCGGTCCTCCTCAGCAGCAATCCCGCCAAGGGCTTCCTCAGCGCCTGCTTCGGCCTCGTCCTCGGCATGGTCGGCATCGACAGCATGACCGGGACGGAGCGCTTCACCTTCGGCAGCGTCGACCTGCTCAGCGGCGTGAACATCATCGTACTGCTCACCGGGCTCTACGCGATCCCGCCGGCGCTCGACCTCCTGCTCGGCCGCACGGCGATCAACACCGAGGGGCTTTCGGTCGGGGGACCGCGGGAGCGCTTCAACTGGTCGAGCCTCGTCCCGGTGTGGATCCGCGCGTCGGGGATCGGTCTCCTGATCGGCATCATCCCCGCACTCGGCGGCAACGTCGCCGCGCTGATCGCCTGGAACGAGCAGCGCCGCGTGTCGCGCAACCGCGCCGAATACGGCAAGGGCGCGCCGGACGGTCTCGCTGCGCCCGAGTGCGCCAACAACGCCGACACCGCGGCGACGCTGATCCCGGCGCTGACCCTCGGCGTGCCCGGCAACGCGGTCGCCGCCGTGATCCTCGGAGCCATGCTGGTCCACGGGCTGCGGCCCGGGCCGGAGCTCTTCCGCGACAACGCGGGAACGGTGTACGGCTTCATGCTGGCGATGCTCATCACCTCGGGCCTGATGTTCGTCATCGGCAAGGTGGGTGCTCGTGCCTTCGTGAACGTCCTGCGCCTGCCGCCGCTGCTTCTCGGACCGATGGTGATCGCGCTCACCACGGTGGGGGTCTACGCGGTGCACAACAGCATCTTCGACGTCTGGATGATGCTGGCGTTCGGGTTGATCGGGTTCGGCATGGAGCGCCTCGACATCCCGACGGCGCCCGCGGTCCTCGCCGTCATCCTCGGACCGATGGCGGAGGCGTCCTTCCGGCGGGCGCTGCGGATCGGCGGTGACTACGGCTACTTCGTCGAGAGCCCGGTCTCATGGATCCTCATCTCGCTCATCGTCCTCGTCGTCCTGACACCGGCGGTGCGGGCCATGCGTGGCCGCAAGGGCGGCATGGCGCAGCACAAGGCCTGAGCGCGGCGTGACGTTCAGCGACCGGGCGACGGCGAGGGCCTTCGCCGCAGCACCGGCCGAGCGCGTCCTCGTGGCGTCGGCGGCGATCGCGGTGTTCGCCGTCTGGAACGACGTCAAGCTCGGCGAGTTCGGCGGCCTCACGCTCTACCTCGGCGAGCTCGTCATCTGGGCGCTGCTCGCCCCGCAGCTCGCGCTCAGCCTCCTCGTGCCACGCACGGACGCGGTGACGCTCGCCGTGCGTTGGTTCCCTGAGGTGTTCGTCTACACGACGGCCTGCGCCTTCGCCGCCGCCATTGCGCTCGGCTACGCGGGATCGCCCGACACCGCCGGCAAGGTGAAGAACCTCCTGCCCTCCGTGGTGCTTGCCACCTTCCTGTTGTTCGCGATCCGCTCGCGGACGAGCCTCGTCCTCGTCCTGATGGTCATCGTCGCTGCCGGCGTGCTGAACGCGGTCCTCGGGCTCGTGCAGTTTCGCACCGGCGCCCTCTACCTCGTGCCGCCGCTCGAGGAGAACGTGTGGAAGGAAGGTCTGTCGGGCGACCTCCTCGAGCGGACGGCGAACGGACTGTTCGCTACCCCGAACGGGCTTGGCGTCGGCCTGCTGCCGGCGGTCGTCATCGCCGCACGGCTGATCGTCGACCGCGATGCGCTGCCGGGCAGGCTCCGCCTGGCGGTCCTCGGCCCGGCCATCTTCGTCTTGACGGCGGCGCTCTACGCCTCGGCCAACAAGGGGGCGCTGATCTGGAGCCTCGTCGGGCTCGCCGTCGCCTTCGCGCCGATCCGCCGGAAGGGAACGCTGACGCTTGCGAGCCTTGCCGTCGTGAGCGGTGCGCTCATGCTCGTCGGGGGCTCGGACAGCCGCGTCCTCGCCGACCTGTCGACGGGGACGATCCGGGTGCGCGTGCTCCTCCTCGAGGCGTTCGGAGCGAACGTCGCGGCCAACCCGTCGATCCTGGTGTACGGCAACGGCGAGGCGACGATGGAGCCGTTCGCCGCGCGCATCGCCAATTGGCGCTTCTCCACGACGCACAACACCTGGGTGGACCAGCTCCTGATGTTCGGCGTGCCGGGTTTCGCCGCGTACGTCTGGATGTGGGGCGCGCAGCTCGCCCTCGCCGTGCGCGGTCGCGCGACGGCGAGGGCCTTCAGGGGTGTCGCCGACGCGCTGCTCGGCTGCGTGGCCGGGCTCGCCGGCGCGATCTTCTTCGAGCCGCGGGCGGACGGCGTGTTCTCGACGGGTCAGGTGCTCGTCCTGTTCGCCCTCGCCACCGCGCAGGTGCGCCTCGCCCGAGCCGAGCGCGCGCTGGCCGCAGACCGCCGCGCCGCGACCTAGCTGTCGTTTCCAAGGAGGTTCGGCCTGGAGCAGTGGTACGAGACCGGGACGTTTCGCTCGACGCCTCATCGCGTGGATGCGGGGAGAACCCCGAACCGCGCTAGGCCACCGCCGCCCCCGCCTGGGCGTGCAGCCGGCGTCGCGCCTGCAGCTTGTTCACCGCCGAGACGTACGCCTTGGCCGACGCCACCAACGTATCGATGTCGGCGCCGCGGCCGGACTCGATGCGGCCGTCGTGCTCCAGGCGAACCGACACCTCCGCCTGGGCGTCGGTCCCCTCGGTCACCGCGTGCACCTGGTAGAGCGACAGCTTCGCCTCGTGCGGCACGATCTTCTTGACCGCGTTGAACACGGCGTCCACGGGGCCGGCGCCGGTCGCCTCCTCGGTCACGTGGCGGCCCGCGACGTCCATCACCAGGATCGCCTTCTGCGGCCCGCCGGTGCCGGCGATCACCGTCAGCGACATGACGCGGGCGTGCTCGGGCTGCTGCTCGCCGACGTCCTCGATGAGCGCCTCGATGTCCTCGTCGTAGACGTGCTTCTTGCGGTCGGCGAGGTCCTTGAAGCGGCGGAACGCGTCCTGCAGCGCGTTGTCGCCCACCGACAGGCCGAGCTCGGCGAGCTTCTGGCGGAAGGCGTGGCGGCCGGAGTGCTTGCCCATGACGAGGGAGCTCGCGCGCACGCCGACGTCCTCGGGGCGCATGATCTCGTAGGTCTCGGCATACTTGAGGACGCCGTCCTGGTGGATGCCGGACTCGTGGGCGAAGGCGTTCTTGCCCACCACCGCCTTGTTGTACTGGACCGCGAACCCGCTCGCGACGGCGACGAGCTTGGACGCGCGCATGAGCTGGGCGGCGTCGACGCCGGTGGCGTAGGGCATGGCGTCGCCGCGGGTGCGGATCGCCATCACCACCTCCTCCAGCGCCGCGTTGCCGGCGCGCTCGCCGAGCCCGTTGATCGTGCACTCGATCTGCCGCGCGCCGCCCTCGACGCCGGCGAGGGAGTTCGCCACGGCGAGGCCGAGGTCGTCGTGGCAGTGCGTCGAGTAGACGATGCCGTCGGTCGGGCACTCGGCGCGGATCGCCTCGAACATCGCGCGGTACTCGGCGGGCGTCGCGTAGCCCACGGTGTCGGGCAGGTTGATGGTGGTGGCGCCGCACTCGATGGCCGCGCGCACGCAGCGCGCGAGGAACGGCAGCGGCGTGCGCGTGGCGTCCATGCCGGACCACTCGACGTCGTCGCACATGTTGCGCGCCCGGCTGACGGTGGCGCGTACGATCTCCTCCACCTCGTCCTCGGACTTCCTCATCTGGTGCGTCAGGTGGATCGGCGAGGTCGACACGAACGTGTGGATGCGCGGGCGGCGGGCGTGGCGCACGGCCTCTCCGGCGCGGTCGATGTCCTCGGCGATGGCGCGGGCGAGGCCGCAGACCACGGAGGTCTCCACTTGGCGGGCGATCTCCGAGACGGCCTCGAAGTCGCCGTCGGAGGCGATGGGGAAGCCCGCCTCGATGACGTCGACGCGCATCTCGTCGAGGAGGGTCGCGATGGCGACCTTCTCGTCGAGCGTCATCGAGGCGCCTGGGGACTGCTCGCCGTCGCGCAGCGTCGTGTCGAAGATCAGGATCGGGGCGCGGTCGGACGGATCGTCTTGGGTCGCAGAAGGGGTCGCGGTGTGGGTCGTGGCGTCGGTCATGGCGTCATCCTCGAGGCGGCGGGGCCGCATGATCGGTGGGCTTCGATCATCCCCTGAGCGGGCGCCCGCGGGGCGGACGGCCGACGCTCAGGGGCTCGTAAGGAGGAGGCGTGACGCGGCCGGCCCGGGCGAGTTGGCGACGGCAGGGGCGGGGGCGCGGGTCATCGCCGCCACTATACAAGCGGGCGGACGGCTCGCAAGGGGGCGCTCGCGCCGCTCAGCCGCCGCCGCCGCCGGGCGTGAGGAGGACGCGCACCCGGCCGGCCGACTGGACGCGCGCGACGCCGGTGTTGAGGTCGACGGTGAGCGTGTCGCCGGTGACGACGTTGCCCTCCTGGCTGAGGGTGACGTCGCCGGTGAGCGCCAGGGTGCGCGCGTCGAAGTCCACCGTCCCCGATCGGCCCGTGGCGGACTGGCCGTCGGCGGTGATGAGGACCTCGCCCTCCGCCTCGAGGCGGGAGATCCGCTGGTTGCCCGGCGTCGCCGGCGTGCCCTGCTGCGCCTCTCCTGCGGCTGGCTCGCCGCCGTCCGCGGGGTTCCCGGCGTAGTGCACGGTGAGGCGCGAGGTCTGCAGCGCGGCCTCGTCCTGGCGCACGGTGACGTTGCCCGTGAAGACCGCGATGGAGGCGCGGTCCTGCACCTCGAGCGCGTCCGCCTCGATCTCGATGGGCGTGTTCCTGTCCGAGCCGAAGTCGGCGAAGCCCGTCTGCAGCGTCTGGGTCGCGGCGGGCGAGGCGGCGAGCACGGCGGCGAGCGCGGCGCTGAGGAGGAGGCGCATCGGGGGCTCCGGGTTGCGGCTTCAGGAGGCGGGGAGGATGGTGATCGACACGCCGCCCGAGAAGCGGATCAATGCGCCGCCATCAAGGATATCGACGCGACCGGCGTGGATCGTGCCCCGCGGGGAGGTGATGTCGACGCCCTCCTGCGAGCGGACCGTGCCTTCCTTGAGGTCGACGGTCGCCGCGTCGAGGCGCGCCTCGTTGCCGTCGGTGGAGGCGATGGCGACGCCCGTCGCAAGGTCGAGCACCTCGGTGCCGGTGTCGTAGACCGCCGCGTCGGCGTGCATCGTGACGCGCTCGCCCTCCCCCATGTCGAGGTCGGCGTCGAGGCGCTCCAGCGAGAGGCGGGACGGGGTGAAGAGCGACTGCACCGCGCGCTCGGCGACCACCTCGTAGCGCCGGCCCTCGCCGAGGTGGCCGGCGAGGCGCGGCGCGTTCATGACGAGGCCGTCCGCGGTGAGCGACAGCCCCGCGAGGGCGCCGAGCGGGAACAGCTTGGGCAGCACCGCTGCCACCAGGAGGCCGATGGCGAGCGCGCCGCCCACCGCCGGCAGCGCGACGCGCAGGCGCCGCACGCGGCGCGTGTTGGCCGTGGCGCGCGCCTCCTCGCGCTGGCGCGCGAAGCGCTGCGTCCGGCCGGGGGCCGCAGGGGCGCGCGCGTCCATCACGAGTGGGCGAAGATGTCGGTGTCGGGCCAGCCGACGAGGTCGAGCTCGACACGCGTGGGCAGGAAGGCGAAGATCCGCGCGGCAAGCTCCGCACGAGCCTCCCGCGCGAGGATGGCATCGAGCGCAGCGCGGATCCTGTGGAGGTGGAGGACGTCGGATGCAGCGTAGGCCTTCTGCGCGTCGGTGAGGTGCGGAGCGCCCCAGTCGGAGCTCTGCTCGCGCTTCGACAGCTCCTCGCCGACGAGCTCGCGCGACAGGTCCTTCAGCCCGTGCCGATCGGTGTAGGTGCGTGCCAGCTTGGAGGCGATCTTGGTGCAGTAGACGGGAGCGGGCATGACGCCGAAGGTCGCCGCGATGAGCGCCATGTCGAAGCGCGCGAAGTGGAACAGCTTCTCCACCGCAGGATCGGCCATGATCGCGCTGAGGTTCGGCGCCTCGCGCTGTCCGACCGCCACCTGCACAAGCTCCGCGGTCCCGTCGCCGGAGGACAGTTGCACGAGGCAGAGGCGGTCGCGACCCTTGACGAGGCCCATCGCCTCGGTGTCGACGGCGATGGAGCTGAGCCCCTCGGGCCGCGCCGGGAGGTCGCCGTGATGCAGCGTGATGGTCAACGGATCGTCTGCCTGCCGTGTCGTGTCGGCCCTCTCATGGGGACGGATGCTCGGCTTGACAATCCTTTCGTAGGCGCTGCGTCCCGTGGGCGGCACGATTGGGGCAAGGCTGTTGCCCTTGGCGCATGTCTAAGGACCGCACTGAGGAGTTCCGATGCGCTGGCCTGATCGCAGGGGGCTGTGGGTCACGCGCACGATCGGTGGCGCGGTCGCGCTGGTGGCCGTGTCCGTCTGGGGGCCTGCGCTTGCCGCGTTGCAGTCCGCCGGTCGCCCGACGATCGAGCTTCGCACGCATGAGGTGGTAAGCCCGGCTGCTCGGGTGGGAAGCTCAAGGGGCGTGCCTCGCTCGGCCGGGTGCCGGCGCGCGATGTGCGATCCAGCGAGGGACGGCGGGCGTAGGCCCGCGCGCCAGGGGCAGCCGCAGGGGGCCCGCGTCGTCGCGGCGTCGTCCAGCGCGGGGCGGCTCGCGGGATCCTGGACGCAGCTTCCCCTGGCGCCGACCGGACCGGCGGACGTAGTCGTCCGGCAACGACCCGTCGCCGCGGCCGCTGGGCCGCCGGCGTGTCGCAAGGTCGGACGCACGCCAACTTCGAGTGGGAACGACACTGGCAGCGCGGTCGAAGAGGCTAACGCTCCGGTTGCAGTGCAGCGCACCCCATCACCGGCGATGGTCGCGAGCACCTTCGGGTGCGTGACGGCCGACCCTTGGGATCGCGATCCCTACGGTCCATGGCACCGGGTTGCGGACGCCGAGGCGCCTAGGCTCGTCGGCGGCCCGGTCGCCGGTGTGGCGAGGCGCCTGGGCGTGTCACCGTCGGACAGCGGCGAGCACCAGAGCGGGTTGGCTTCGGCCGAGGCCGTCTCCGCGGCACCTGTGGCAACGTCCGCCGGGACGCCCGTGCACGGCTCCGGGCGCACGGACGGCGACGATGCCCTCGGTGCGCCGACCGGGAACGCGAGCGACGTGGTGGCCAAGGCGGCGGGCGAGGATCTGCAGGACGCCGTGGCCGGTGCGCCGGCCGTGCCGTCGTCGCGTCAGGGCGTGCACACGGGCATGGGTGGCGCGGCCGACGAGGCGTCAGCGTCGCGTGGCGCACCATCGGCTGGGACGCCCGCGCAGGGCTCCGGGCGCACGGAGGGAGATGCCCTCGGTGCGCCCGCGGGCGACCGGAGCGACGACGTGGTCGAGCAACCGGGCGACGGCCCGCGGGACGCCGTGGCCGGTTCGCCGGCCGTGCCGTCGTCGCATCAGGGCGTGCACGCGGGGATGGGTGATGCGGCCGACGAGGCGTCGGCGGGGCGTGGCGCATCATCGGCCGGGACGGCGGCGCAGGGCTTCGGGGACCGGGAGAGCGATGCCCTCGGGGCGCCGACGAAGGACTCGCGGGACGAGGTCGCCGAGGCGGCGGTCGAGGCGGTGGGCGAGCCGCCGGGCGATCGCGGGCACGGTTCGCCGTCTAGGCCGTCGCCGGACCTCAGTGCGGGCGATCCGGGCAATCCCGACAACGAGGCTTCGGCAGGGCGTGGCGCACGTTCGCGCGCGACGGCGGAGGCGGAGCTCGGTCGCAGGGAGGGCGTTGCGGGGGACGGCGATCCTCCCGGTACGCCCCCGCCTCCGGCGAGCGATGGGGGGGCCGCCGCGGCATCGAACGGGAACGCGATCGCCAGCCTCGCCGCCTCGGCGCCGGCGCCATCGGCGGACGAAGGCGCGGACGAGGGCTCGGGGACTGCGGACGGCGAGGCAGCCGAGGTCGCCTCGCTGTGCCGCCTCATGGTCGACGCCGCGGATCGCCATGGCGTGCCCCACGACTTCTTCATCCGCCTGATCTGGAAGGAAAGCCGGTTCAACCCCAACGCCGTCAGCCCTGTGGGGGCACAGGGGATCGCCCAGTTCATGCCGACCACGGCGCGCCTGCGGGGGCTCGCCGACCCGTTCGACCGCGAGGCGGCGCTGTTCGCCTCGGCGCACTTCCTCGCCGATCTCAAGGCACGGTTCGGCTCGTGGGGGCTCGCCGCCGCCGGCTACAACGGCGGGCCGAACCGCGTGCCTCCCTTCGTCGCCGGGCGGGCCGGACTGCCCTACGAAACCATCGACTACGTCTACGCGATCACCGGCCGTACCGCCAAGTACTGGGCGCTCGCGGCGCGACGGGCGGCGGTGGCACGCGCTGCAACGGCCGTCCTCGCCCTCAGCCCCATCGATGTGGGGTTGCACGGGCCCACGGGGGAGCGGTCGCAGACCGGCACCATGCGTCCGGTGGCGCAATTCTGGCCGCCCTTGCGCATGGGGCTCGAGCCGATGACACGCCCGCTCTCCGACGTGTCGGCCCCCTTTCCGCCGCTGCCCCGGCCGGACCGCGCGTCGCGGGTGGACTGCCCGGTCCTGGTCGCCGCGCTCGGGCGAGCCCGTTCGGTGTCGCCTCCGGGGGTCGGATCAGCGGGCTTCAGTCCTTGGGGAGCTCAGGTCGCCGGACATCCGCAGCGTCACGTCGCCATGCGCCAGTACGGCCGGCTCCGGCCGCGCCTGCCGCAGGACCTCGTCGCCCGCGGCCCGCACGTCGTGGTCCGCAGGTTCGCCGCCCGCGGACGGCTGCCGATCCACGCCGTGCAGTTCAGCGCCGCGTCGCGTGGCGAGGCAGAGGCGTTGTGTCAACGCATCGCGCGGGCCCGGGCGCCTTGCGTCGTCGTGAAGAACGGCTGACGACGGTCCTTGCCTTCCAGCCGCCGACGCTCCTCGGGGCCTTGCAGAGCGGGCTCAAGGCAAGGTCGCTCCGCTGCAGGAGTGGAGAGGGAGCTTCGCCATCACCCTTCGGGCCTCGTCCCCGCCCGATGGTGCGAGCGACGAAGTCGCCAGCGAAGCATTGGAAGCGGCGACGCAAGTCGTCATGAGCGAACGGCGCGACGGACAGCTCCTCGAAGCCTTGCAGCTTCCGTTCCATGATCTCGACGACGAGCGCGAAGGGTTTGCCAAGTTGTCGCCCACCGCCCGGTCATCCTGCGCGTCGCCACACTTGTCCGAAGCCCAATAGCGACTTCGAGCTGAGCTGACGCCCTCCTATGGTGACGTAATGGCTCTCATTCGCAGAGGCCCCTTGTTGATCGCGCGTCGCGATCGTTTCGAGTCAGTCATCGCGCATGACGCAGGACCATCCGGCATCCAGCACGACGGACGCCCAGCGGATCGTGCAAGGCTCATCGTCGGTGGTAGCTTTTCCAGGGCCGGAGCTCATATCCAGCAGCCGACGGTTGCGGCGAGACGGACGACGAGCGAGGACGTCGGCCGCCCGCCGGTCGCAGCGGGGCGCAACATGGCCGAAGTGCTCGAGGCCGCCGAACACGCGCTCGATGGCGTTCCGGTCGCGGGAGATGAAGGGCGAGAAGCAGCCCTTCCAGCACCGATGGGACGTCGGCGGGATGTTCGCCAGCGCGATGCGGGCCTCGACAGCCCGGCGGATCGCATTGGTGTCGCATGCCGTGTCGGCGTGGACGACCCGGCAGGCCGGCATGGCGCTCAGGAGCGCGCAGTCGGCCGCTTGCCGCCGGTCGGGTGGAGGGTGACCGGCCTACCGAAATCTCGGTCAGGGCGTCGATGTTGGTCGTGCGCCCGCCGCGCAACCGGCCGATCGCCTGGCCCCGCTCCTCTCTCTGCCGCCGGCGGCGCAGCGATGGGCTTTCAAAGCCGACGAGGGGGTCAGGAGCGCCGAGGGCGGTCCGCGAGCGCGGCCGGAGCGCGGAGGACATCGACCCCACGCCGCTCGCCGCCCAACGGACGACGCGGTTGCAAAGCGTCTCGTGCGGGCCGTGATCTTGACGCGCATCCTTCCACCGGCAGCCCGACTTCAGGACGGGGATGACTCCGGCGATGACCCGGTGGTCGTCGACGCGAGGCCTCCATCGCGTGGCCGTCGCCTGGAGCGGAGCAAGGCGCTCGAACTCGGCTCGCTCAGCCAGAAGTGCCGTCGGCTCCTGTCGATCTCCCTTGGGAGATCGCGGGATCCGGGTCCGCCTTGGCGGATCGCGCCTACGGGTCCTGAGGCTCGTTGCGACTTCCGACCAAGACGTTCATCGCCAAACCTTTGGAGTATCGGCTAACGCCGCATCGGACGCGGCTTGGAGACCAAACCCCCCGTCGCAACGTCGGGGCAACTCAGACAGGCGCTGTGATGCACTTCAAAGGGCAACCCTCGCTCACCTCGTGGATCACCTTCACCGCGAGCCGTCCGCTTGCCGCGCGAGGGATCGGTGTTCGACGCACGTCGCTGGTCGAGGCGTAGCGCCAGGTTGCCTGGAAAATGACGGGCAGCTGCGGGTCGCCGACCGCGGCCAGTCCAGCGCGCACGGCGCCTTCCGGGCGTCGCGCCGGTGCGGTCGCCCGCGATGCGAAGCTCCCGCCAGTTCCCGCTCGACAACTTCGCCGGAGGCCGTCAAGGGACGGCGCAGCGCCGCGCCACCGTCCATGGCGTGACGTGCTGCAAGGCCGTGCCGCGGGGTGATCGCAGCCGGCGGAGCCTTAAGCCGGCGCGCGTCGCCGGTGCGACGGGCTCGCCGGAAGCTCCTGAGCGTCGGGGCGACTGGAGCCCCGGCGTCCGGCGGCGGCTGACGGCGCCCCACCGCCGTCGGGGGGACGGCGCGCAGCGCCACGCCACCGTCCGTGGCGCGGCGTGCTGCAAGGCCGTGCCGCAGGGTGATCGCAGCCGGCGGAGCCTGGAGTCGGCGCGTGCGTCGCCGGTGCGACGGGCTCGCCGGAAGCTCCCGCGCGTCGGGGCGACTGGAGCCCCGGCGTCCGGCGGCGGGCCAGCGCGAGCCGCTGCGGCCGTCGCGCCACTCGATCGCTTGGCCACGGCGTGAACCGGCCGCGCCCACGGCCGGTTCGTGTCCCGTCGCGCCCATCGCTCGCTGCAAGGATCAGCATCGACGTCGCAGGGCTCGGGGACGTCGCTGGCTCGTCAGCGGGGGGCCATGCGGATGGCGCCGTCGAGCCGGATGACCTCGCCGTTGAGCATTGGCGACTGGATGATCGCGATGGCGAGCTCGGCGTACTCCTCGGGCCGACCGAGGCGCTTGGGAAAGGGGACCTGCTCGCCGAGCGAGGCGATCACCTTCTCGCCGAGCCCCATCAGCATCGGCGTCTCGAAGATGCCGGGCGCGATGGTCGCAACGCGGATGCCGTACTGGGACAGGTCGCGGGCGAGCGGCAGGGTGAGGCCGGCCACGCCGCCCTTCGACGCCGCGTAGGCCGCCTGGCCGATCTGCCCGTCGAAGGCGGCGACGGAGGCGGTCATCACGATGATCCCGCGCTCGCCGTCGTCGGTGACCGGCTCGGCCGACGACATGCCCAGCGCGGCGATGGCCGAGGCGCGGAACGTGCCGACGAGGTTGACGTCAATGACCTTGGCGAAGGTGTCGAACGCGTGCCGCGCGCCGCGCGAGACCGTCTTGGCGACCGGGGCGATGCCGGCGCAGTTCACCAGGATGCGCTCCTGCCCGTGCGCCTCTCGCGCCTTGGCGAAGCCCTCCTCGAGGCTCGCCTCGTCGGTGACGTCGACCTTGACGAAGGTGCCGCCGATCTCCTGCGCCACCGCCGCGCCGTCGCCCATGTCAAGGACGGCGACCTTGGCGCCCTCGGCGGCGAGGCGCCGGGCGGTGGCCGCTCCGAGGCCGGAGGCGCCTCCGGTGACGACGGCGGCGAGGGAGGTGGAGAGCTTCATGGGGTTCGTCCTAGTGGCGTCGTTGGGGCGCTCGGCGGCCCGTCGCGGTCAGGGCGCGTGGCGTGGGCCGAGCTCGAGCCGCCCGCGGGTGAGGTGGAGCGTGGCGCCCTGCGTCGCCACCTGCGCGCCGGGCTGCTGACGTGCCACGTCGGCGGCGAGCGTGTCGAGCGCGTCGTCGCTCCGCGCGGGGTCATGGTGGAACATCATCGGCGTTGCCACGCCGGCCCGCGCGGCGAGGGCGAGGGCGCGCTGCGGGGTCGAGTGGCCCCACCCCCTGTACCGCTCGTACTCCTCCTCGAGGAGCATGGCGTCGTAGATCATGAGGTCGGCGCCGGTGACGAACTCGGCGATGGCATCGTCCATCGCCTCGTTGCCGTGCTCGTGGTCGGTGATGACAGCGATCGTCGAGCCGGCCCACGTGATGCGGTAGCCGCAGCCGTTGCCGGGGTGGTTGAGCGGCACCGAGCCGATCGCGAGGCCCGATGCCAGGGTGAACTCACGCCCCGCGTCGAAGCGGCGGAACTCCGTGTTGCGCAGCGCGGAGGTGGCGACCGGGAAGATCGGCGGGCTCATCATACGCTCGACGATCTCCTTGAACCCCTCCGGGGGCGAGATGTGGCCGGCCCACAGGCTGACGGGGACGTTGGGGTCGTAGGCCGAGCAGAAGAACGGCAGGCCGCAGATGTGGTCCATGTGCGTGTGGGTGAACACGACGTCGAGCTGGGTCACGCCCTCGGCGGCGAGCGCGGCGCCGCACTGGCGCGCGCCGGACCCGCAGTCGATGAGGAAGTGGTGCGGCCCGGCGCGGACCTCGAGGCAGGTGGTCTCCCCGCCGTAGCGCAGGGTGTGCGGGCCCGGCGCAGGGATCGAGCCGCGCGCGCCCCAGACGGTGAGCGACAGGGTGTTTGGGTCGAGCGCCACGGACGTCAGGCGCGCGCCGATGCGGCGCGCAGCCGGCCCACCTCGCGCGTCGTGCGCTCCAGGCGATGGGCGAGGGCGCGCATCACCTCCACCGCCATGTCGGGGAACGTCTTGAGGAGCTTGAAGAAGTGCTCCTTGGAGACGGCGAGCGCCACCAGCTCGCCCTTGGCCCGCACGGTCGCGGTGCGCGGCACGTCGATCAGGATCGCGATCTCGCCGACGAAGTCGTTCTCGCGCACGGTGGCGACGAGCTGCTCGCCGGACGGACTCCCGATGACGACGTCCGCCTCACCCGACACGATGATGTAGGCGACGTCGCCGAAGTCGCCCTCCTCGACGAGGCTCTCGCCCCCCTCAAAGCGCACGCGCTCGGACATGAAGGCGAGCAGGCGCAGCTTCTGGTCGTCAACGCCGCGGAACAGCGGGAGCTTGCGCAGGACGGCGGCGTCCGCCTCGATGCTCATGCCACCGCCGCGGCGATGCCCGTGGTGCAGCCGCGAGCGGTCGTCATGACGCCTCCTCCATCGTCGCGGGCTCCTCCGCGCGGAGCGCGACCGCCTTGACGCTATCCCATCGGCCCGCGGCGACCAACCGGCCATCGCGCAGCACAGCGGCGGTGCCGACCGCCGGGGTTGACGCGATCCATCGGCCCGCGGCGACCAACCGGCCATCGCGCAGCACAGCGGCGGTGCCGAGGGCCTCGGCGACGGCGGGGTCGGCGGTGCCGACCACGAGCGATCCGTCGCCGCACAAAGAGAGGATGCGGGCGAGGAGCGCGCGGTCGCCGTCGACGACGCCATCCATCACGAGGATGTCCGGACGCTTGACCAGCGCGCGGACCAGGCCGATGCGCCGGCGCTGCCCGGCGGACAGCCGTCCGCCGGCGACGCCGACGGGAAAGTCCAGCCCGGCGCGAGCGATGGGGTCGCGCAGGCCGAGCGCTCGGGTCGTGTCGCGCAGCAGCGCGTCGATGCGCTCGGAGGCCCCGCGGCGGTCCACGCGCGGCTTGCCGAACAGGATGTTCTCCTCGATGGAAAGCGGCCCGATGACGCGATCGCCGGTGAACAGCGCGTAGCCCGCATGGCCCCCGAGCGCCCTGTGAACGACGGTCCGCGCGGCGACGAGGCGATCCTCATCCGTGTCCGACAGGGTGACGATGCGGTGCCGTGCTGGGATCAGGCGGAAGGCGAGCCCGATGAAGGCGGCGACGTCCTCGCCCGACAGGCTCGCCGCGTCGCGCTCGCGCCGCCGCAGGCGCTCCTGGAACAGCGGCGTCTCGTCCGCCGACAGGAACGAGTAACCGCCGATGAGCGAGGGGTCGGCCCCGGTGTCGGAGAACAGCTCGATCATCGTCTCCGCCACCTTGGCGCCGACCTCGATGAGGAGGCCGTCGACGTTCGCCTCGGCGAGCGCCCGGCGCACCGCGGGGTCGGCGGCGGCGGTCCAAACCCGCACCTTGGGATCGCGCGGCAGGCCGTACAGCGTGTTCTCGCCGAGCGTGGCGGAGGCGTTGAACGCGTCCGGCTCCCATAGGGCGACGAGCGTCCTGAGGTCGTTGTCACGACCGACCTCGCGGCGCACCTCCTGGCGGGCGGCGAGGATGCTTTCGTGGAAGCGTGCGTCGTCCCCGTCCGCCGCATGGGAGGCGAGGCCGAGGCGGTAGAGGTCGCCCTCGAGCCCGGCGAGGGTGAACCGCTCAAGCAGGCGGTCGTCGAGCCGCTCGGCCGCATCGACGCCGGCGCGTGCGAAGTCCTCCCAGGCGCCGGTGACGTCGTGCAGCGAGTTGCCGGTGAGGGCGGCCTCCGCGCGGCGCAGCTCGGCGAGCTCGTCGCCGCCCTCGCCGAGCGGGTCGGTGCGGATGCCGTAGACCACGTTGCCGCGGATCGTGGTGTTGAATAGGTAAGGGTCGGACCCAACGAACGACAGGTGCCGCGCGACCTGCGCGTGGGAGAGGTCCTCGAAGCGCAGCCCGCCAAGGGTCGCGCGCCCCGTGGCGGGCAGGAGGAGGCCGGCGGCGGCGAGCACGAGCTCGGTGCGGCCTGAGCCGTCGCCGCCGTAGATCGCCAGGCGATCCCCGGGCTCGACGGTGAGAGAAACGTCGAACACCTCCTGGCCGCTGCCGCCGCCCGACACGGTGACCGAGGACAGCGCGACTTGGAGCGACGGCAGCGACGCCTCGCCCTCCGGCGTGCCGAGGAGGCGCGCGGCCGGCATCGCGTCCTCGACGTCGAAGTTCTCGACGACGGTCTCGTACTTCACCCTGACGCCGGCGAGCGTCTGGTACCAGTTGAGGAGTTCCTTCCAGGGCGAGGCAAGGTCCTTGTAGGCGGCGAGCACGGCGACCAGCGCGCCGAAGGAGAGCTCGCCCCGGATCACGAGGATGCCACCGACGGCGTAGAAGAAGAACGGCGGGAGCTGATTGAGGAAGTTGTTCAGGAACTTGATCATGAACTTGCGTTTGAAGATCGCAAGCCGGATGCGGTAGTTCACGAACAGCCGGTCGGAGAGGTCCGCCAAGTGCCAGCGCGAGGTGTCGTTGGCGTGGATGTCTGCGGCCGCGCCCACCGTCTCGTTGATGCGCTCCGAGATCGTGCGCACGTTGACGATGCGCTCGCGCGAGAGCTGGATGACGCGGCGCTGCAGCTTGGGGATGATGTAGGCCTGCAGCGGGTAGAGCGAGATCGCCGCCGCGCCGAGGTACGGGTCCTGGGCGAAGATGAAGACGACGTAGACGAGGAGCGTGCCGCCCTGGAAGGCGGGCGTCGCGATCGCCTCGCCGATGAAGACCCCGACGTCCTCTACCTCGGCGGTGATCATCGGGATGAGCTCGCCCCCCGACACGCGGCGGAAGCGCGGCAGGCGGAAGCGCAGGATCGCGTTGTAGAGCATGTAGCGCAGGCGGCGCAGCATGCGCTCGCCGGCGACGCCCTTCACGATGTTGAGCACGTACTTGACGCCGTTGTTTGCGACGACGAGCGCGAGGAAGGCGAGGCACAGCGCGATGAGGTAGTCGATCTGACCGAGCTCGACGCCGAGCACCGACTTCGGGAAATCCGAGCCCGAGATGGCGTCGTTGACGATCCACTTGGGCAGCTCGAGCGTCATGTAGAGGATCGGGAACGAGACGACCGTCAGCGCCAGGATGACGATCTGCTGGGGCTTCGAGTAGCGCCAGATGAAGCCGAACAGTGTGCGTTCCATCGTGCGACGATTGTCACCACGATGGCGCCGGATCAACGCTGCGGTCGGCCATCGCCTCATCCGACGGCGCCGACGCGCTCACACCTTCGCGATGGGCCGCGCCAGCATCGCTGGGCGGCGGTGAGTGGCGGCGGCCTTGACGCATCGGCCAAGCGCACGTTTGGGTTCGGCGTTTTTGTCGCGAAGGTCGCCATGCCCGCCGAACAGCCGCGCGTCCTCATCTACTCGCACGACAGCTTCGGCCTCGGCCACCTGCGTCGCTGCCGGGCCATCGCGCACGCGATGGTCGAGCGGATGGGCCGCTTGTCGGTCATCATCTTGTCCGGCTCGCCGATCATTGGGAGCTTCGAGTTCCGGCCGCGCGTGGACTTCGTGCGCGTGCCGGGCGTCATCAAGCTGTCGGACGGGGCGTACTCCTCCCACTCCCTGCGGCTCGGCATCGACGACATGCTGAAGCTGCGGGCATCCATCATCGAGCACACCGCGGACGTGTTCGCCCCCGACCTCATCCTGGTCGACAAGGAGCCGCTCGGCCTGCGCGGCGAGGTCGAGCGGACGCTCTCCATGCTGAAGGCGCGCGGCACGCGCCTCGTGCTCGGCCTGCGCGACGTGATGGACGACCCTGCGAGCCTTGCCGGCGAGTGGGCGCGCAAGGACGCGGTGCGTGCGCTCGAGGAGCTCTACGACGAGGTCTGGATCTACGGCCACGCCGAGGTGCATGACCCGCTGGAGGGGATCGCGGTCTCGCGGCGCGTGCGCAACAAGATGCTTTACACCGGCTACCTGCGCCGCGAGGCGCCGCCGACGGACGGGGCGGTGGAGGCCAACCCGTTCGGCGCCGAGCCGTTCATCCTGGTGACGCCCGGCGGCGGCGGCGACGGGATGGAGCTCGTGGACTGGGTGCTGCACGCCTACGAGGCGCGCGGGCGACCACTGTTCCCGGCGCTCGTCGTGATGGGGCCGTTCATGCCCGCGGAGGCGCAGTCCGCCTTCAAGGCGCGGGCCGAGGCGCTGCGCGACGTCCACCTCATCCGCTTCACCCCCGTCATCGAGACGCTGATGACGCAGGCGACGGCGATCGTCGGCATGGGCGGCTACAACACGTTTTGCGAGATCCTGTCATTCGACAAGCCGACGCTCCTGGTGCCCCGCGTCGTCCCGCGGCGCGAGCAGGCGATCCGCGCCGGCAAGGCGGCGGCGGCCGGGCTCGTCACATGCCTGCCCATCGACGCCTACCCGGACGTCACGGTGATGAGCGACGCGCTGGCGCGGCTGCCGGGGCGGCCGGCGCCGTCGAGGGCGGGCGTCGGCGAGCTGCTCGGTGGGCTCGAGGCGATCAACGACCGCGCCGAGGCGATCCTCGCCGCGCCGCGCCGGGCGGTGGGCGCGCCGCTCTCCGTCGTGCGGTGAGGGCGATTGCGCCCCGGGTCGCCGTGGTCCTCAAGGGGTACCCGCGGCTGTCGGAAACCTTCATCGCCCAAGAGCTCCTCGGGCTCGAACGGGTCGGCCTCGACCTCACCATTGTGTCGCTGCGCCGCCCCACGGAGGGGATCGTGCACGATGTGCACCGGCGGATCGCCGCTCCGGTCCTTTACCTGCCGGAATACCTCCAGGACGACCCTGCGCGGGTGCGGCGGGCCCGATCGATCGCCGCGCGCCTGCCGGGCTGGGCGGCGGCGGAGGCAGCGTACCGCGCGGACCTCGCCCGCGATCGCACCGCCAACCGGCGCCGACGCTTCGGCCAGGCGGCCGTCCTCGCGGCGGAGCTGCCGGAGGGGACGGGGGTGATCTACGTGCACTACCTGCACACGCCGGCGTCCGTGGCCCGCTACGCGGCGTTGATGACGGGGCTGCCATACGCGTTCTCCGCCCATGCAAAGGACATCTACACCTCGCCGGACTGGGACCTTGCGCAGAAGATCGCCGGCGCGGCCTGGGGCGTGACGTGCACGGCGGCGAACCAGGAGGTCCTCGCGCGGCACGCTCCGCGCGGCGCGGTCGAGCTCGTCTACCACGGGCTCGACGCGGCCGAGTTCGTCCCCCCGCCGCGGCGGACGGGGAGCGGGCCACTGCGCCTCCTCAGCGTCTGTCGGGCGGTGGAGAAGAAGGGGCTCGACGATCTGTTGCGCGCGCTGGCGCGGCTGCCCGCGCGGATCGACTGGCGCTTCGAGCATGTGGGCGGAGGGGCGCTGGTGCCAGGCCTCGAGGCGCTGGCGTCACGGCTTGGGATCGGCGACCGGGTGGCCTTCCTCGGACCCATGGCGCGCGGCGACGTCGCGGCGGCCTACGCGCGCGCCGACGTCTTCGTGCTCGCGAGCCGCATCGCGCGGGACGGCGACCGCGACGGGCTGCCCAACGTTCTGATGGAGGCGATGACGATGCGGTTGCCCGTGGTCTCCACCGGCGTGTCTGCGGTTCCGGAGATCGTCACCGAGGAGGCCGGCCTCCTGGTGCCGCCGCGCGATCCGGCAGCGCTCGCGGCCGCCGTCTTGGCGCTCGCCGATGATCCCGAGCGGCGAAGCGCCATGGGACGGGCTGGCGCGGCACGGGTGCGCGGCGCGTTCGCGCCGGAGCCGGGGATCGCCCGCATCGCGGCGCGCCTCGCAGCGACGATGTCGGCCCGGCGCGCAGCGTGACGCGGCGGCCGTCCCCCGCGGCCGGCTGATGCGGGTGGCGCTACTGACGCCGATGAGGCCGCCGGATCATCCGGTGCCGTCGGGCGACCGCACGTTCGCGCGGCTCGTGGTGGCGGCGCTGGAGCGGACCGGGCACGAGGTGGTGCGTCCCCACGCCCCCTCGACCTGGCGCGCCGAGCCGCACGACTTCGCCGCCCTCGACCGTGCGGCGCAGGCCGCGGTCGGGCGCATCGCGGCAGGATGGCGGGAGCGCGCGCCGGACGCGGTGCTCACCTATCACAGCTACCACAAGGCGCCGGACCTCGTTGGCCCGCCCCTCGCCGCGGCCTTCGCGCTGCCCTACGCCGTCCTCGAGGCGAGCCGCGCGCCGCGCCACGCCCGTAGCCCGTGGGCGGCGGGCTTTGAGCGGGCGGACGCGGTGCTCGCCGAGGCGGACGCGGTCGGTGCGGTGACGGCGCACGACGCGGCGGAGCTGACCCGCCACGTCCCGCACAAGGTGGTGCGCGTGCCGCCCTTCCTCGACGTCGCGCCGTTCCTCATGCAGCGGGCGCCGCGCCCCGATGCGCTGGCGTGCGCGGCGATGATGCGGCCCGGGCGCAAGGCGGAGGGCGTGCGCGTCCTCGCCGACGCCCTCGCGAGGGTGCGCGCGTCCGGCCCTCGGTGACGCTGGCGCTCGCCGGCGACGGGCCGGAGCGCGCGCGCTCGAGCCGCTGTTCCCGATGGGCACCATGGTGGGCTGCTCGAGGCGCGCGAGCTCGCGGCGCTCTACGCCCGTTCGAGCCTCTTCGTGTGGCCAGCCATCGACGAGCCGTTCGGGTTCGCCTTCCTGGAGGCGCAGGCCGCAGGGCTTCCCGTGGTCGGCGGCGCGGCGCCCGGCGTCGCCGAGGTCGTGCGCGACGGCGAGACTGGGTGGCTCGTCCCGCCACGGGACGCGGCCGCGCACGCCGCCGCGATCCTGTCCGCGCTCGCCGACCCGGAGCGCCTCGCCGCGATGGGACGGCGGGCGGCCGCGTTCGCCCGCGCCAACGACCTCGAGGCGGGCGCGCGGCGGCTCGACGCGCTCCTCGCCCACGCGATCGAGCACCGCCGAGCCCGCGCCGGCGAGGGGGCGCGATGCCGCGCGCGCTGATCTGGGTCACCCACCTCCTCGGCACGGGGCACACCGTGCGCGCCGCGGCGCTGGCGCGGGCGCTGGCGGGCCGCGGGACGGCGGTCACGCTCGTCGTCGGTGCGACGCCGCCGGCGACGCTCGACCTCGCCGGCCTCGACGTGGTGGCGCTGCCCCCCGTCCGGGCGACGGACGCGACGTTCGCGCGGATCGTCGGCGCCGACGGCCGCCCCTACGAGGCGCTGGTCGCGGGCCGGGCCGCGCTCCTCGGGGAGGTAGTCGCCGGCGTCCGGCCCGACGTCATCGTCACGGAGGCGTTCCCGCTCGGTCGCCGCGCGTTCGCCGCCGAGCTCGTGCCGCTGCTCTCCGGGCTCGCGGTGGGGCGCCGTCGGCCGGTGGTCGCGGCCTCGGTGCGCGACGTTCTGGTGCGCAAGCCGCCGGCGAAGGAGGCCGCGATGGCCGCGCTCGCCCGCCGCTGGTACGACCTCGTCCTCGTCCACGGGGACCCCTCGCTGGTGAGCCTTCCCGACACCTTCGGCGCGGCGGGCGCGATCGCGGACCTCACGCACCACACGGGCTACGTCGATGCCGGCCCGGTGGCCGCCCGCGCGGCGCCCGGTGAGTGCGGCGACGTCGTCGTCTCCTGCGGCGGCGGCGCGGTGGGTGCGCGCCTCGTGGAGGCCGCGCTCGGCGCCGCGCGCCGGGTGCGCGAGCGCCGGTTCCGCATCTTCGTCCCTGCAGCGCTGGCCCACCGGATCGAGGGGTGGCGCGCCGCGGCGCCCGACAACGCCTTGGTGGAGCCGAACCGGCGCGACTTCCGTGCGCTCCTCGTCGGTGCGGCACTGTCGGTGAGCCAGGCCGGCTACAACACCGCGGTGGACGTGGTGGCCTCCGGCGTGCGCGCAATCTTCGTGCCGTTCGCGGCGGACGGAGAGACCGAGCAGACCGACCGCGCCGCCGCGTTCGAAGCGCGCGGCCTCGCGAGGGTGGTCGAGGAGGCCTCGCTCGACGTGGACCAGCTCGTCGAGGCGGTGCGAGCCGCGCTCGCCGCGCCGCCGCCGGCCCGTCCAGAGCTCGACCTCCGCGGCGCCGAACGGTCCGCCGAGCTCCTCCTCGCCGCGGTCGATGCTCGGACGGCGCTCGCGTGATGGGTGCGCTCGCGGTGCTTGAGGCCGCGTTCGGCCGTGCGGCGGCAGAGGGCTCGCCGCGCCGCGTGTGGTGGCGCGACGACGACGCGGTGCGGGTCGGGCCGCGGCTGGAGCGGCTCACCGCGCTCGCCGCCCGCCACCGCGCGTCGCTGGCGCTGGCGGTGATCCCGTACGGCGCCGACGCCAGCGTCCTCGCCCACTGCGAGCGCCACGGGCACGTCGTCCTCCAGCATGGGGCGAGCCACAGCAATCATCAGCCCTCTGGCAAGCCGGCCGAGCTCGGCGATGCGCGGGACGTTGACGCCATCGTGGCGGAGCTCGTGGCGGCGCGGCGGGCCCTCGCCTCGCCGGCGTTCCTGCCGGTGATGGTGCCGCCGTGGAACCGCATGCGCGGCAACCTCGACGGCCCCCTCGCGGCGGCGGGCTACGTGGGCGTCTCGCTGTTCGGCGGGCCGACGCGGGACGGGCCGCTCGCGCGCGTCGACACGCACCTTGACCCGGTCGACTGGCGTGGTGGGCGTGGCCTCCTCGCGACGCCCTCGCTGTCCCGCATGGCGGAGGCGGCGGTCGCGTCGGGCGGGCCCATCGGCCTCCTCACCCACCACGCGGTGCACAAGGGGGACGTTTGGGAGTTCGTGGACGCCGTCGCCGCGCTCGTCGCACGGCATCCGGGGGCGGCGTGGGCGAGCGCGCGCGAGCTGTTCGGCGGCGCATGACGGGGCCGTTCACCGCCATCGAGGACATCGGCGAGCTTCGCGGTGCGCTGTTCGGCCTCGACCTCGGTACCCGCACCATCGGCGTCGCGGTGTCCGACGAGGGCTGGCGCGTCGCGGCGCCCCTCGTCACGATTAGGCGCACCAAGTTCCGAGCCGACGCCGACGCGCTGCTCGCCCACGCCCTGCGCTACAACGTGGTGGCCCTCGTCGTCGGCATGCCGCTCAACATGGACGGCAGCGTCGGCCCGCGGGCGCAGTCGACGCGCGACTTCGCCCGCAACCTCGCCCGGGTCACTGACCGCCCGCTGGTCGCGTGGGACGAGCGGTGGTCGACGGTGGCGGCCGAGCGGGAGCTCATCGCGACGGACACCTCGCGGGCGCGCCGCCGCGAGGCCATCGACCGGCACGCCGCCGCGGTCATCCTCCAGGGCGCGCTCGACCGGCTGCGCGCGCTGGGGCTGCCGCGCCGCTGATCGGCGATCGCGCAATCAATCCCCGGGGACCACGAGGTCGAGGATGGCGTCGGCGTCGAAGCGCCCGTCGAAGGCGCCGTGGCCGGCGCGGTGGCGCCCCCTGAGCCGCGTCGCGACGTAGGCGTCGGCGACGACGCGCGGCAGGTTGCGCCGCATCGCCGAGGCCGCGGCGACCATTGCGAGCTGCTCGGCGAAGGCGCGGGCGACCGCGACGTCGGCAGCCGCCCGCTCGCCGAGCGCCAGCGTGTCATCGACGAGGTCGCCGTTGGCGCTGCCGAGGTCCGCACCGAGCTCCTCGAGGGCGTCGCGCAGCACGTTGGGATCGCGGTCGACCAGCCGTGCGAGCTCGGCGGCCGCGCGGGTGCCGCCGCCGTCGAGCGCGCTGAGCGCGCCGACGTCCGCAGCGATCCGCGCCACGGGGTGCCCCGCCACGCTCGCCGACGGGCCGACCGCCTCGCGTGCCGAGCGCGCCACGGTGGGCGCGCAGGTCATCGCGGCGAGGCCGGCGGCGGCGGTGACCAGCCGCGCCACGGCGTGGTCGCCGTCGCGCTCGAACGCCTGGTCGAACGCCGTGGCGAGGCGGATGGCCAGGGCGGTCTGCGCGGCGCTTTCCAGAGCGATGTCGGCGAGGAGGCGCGCGCGCAGGGGGCCGTCCTCCTCCTGCGCAGAGGCCCCTTCGCGGCGTGCGTCCCGGACCGCACGGACCACGGCGGCGCGCATCGCCCCCGCCGCGATGGTGGCGCCGTCGAGGGCGAGCAGCGTGCGCACGTCGCGCAGCACCGACAGCCCGCGTCCCGGCTCCCCGATGATGCGGCCCTCCGCTCCGTCGAACGCGATGCGGCCGAACGCCTGGGCGGTCAGCCCGCCGACGTCGGTGAGGGCCTCGATGCGGACGGCGCCCGCGTTTTCCGGCGCGAGGCGAGGCACCATCACCGTCGTCGGCCCGTCCGCATCCTCGGCAAGGACGAGGAGGAGGTCGCTGGTCGGGCCCGCCACCAGCCACTTCGTGCCGGTGACGCGCACGACGTTGCCTCCGGCCGGCTCGGCGCAGGTCGCCGCCGCCCCGTCCATGGGGGGCTCGGCGAGGGCGAGCGCGACGCTGGCGCCTTCCTTGTGGGCGAGGGGCAGCGGCCGGCGGTCGTAGCGCCGGCTCGCGATGAGCGGGAACAGCTCAGCCTCGAGCTCGCCGGCGCAGGCGAGGGCGGCGACGGCGGCGTGGGTCGCGCTCACCGGCAGAAGGTGGCCGCGCTCGCACTGGGCGGTGAGGTGGAGCGCGGCGGCCCGCATGCGGTGCTGCGTCCGCTCCTCGCCCTCCTCCCACGCCGAGGACAGGAGGCCCGAGCCGACGCTCCGCTTCATCAGCGCGTGGTAGGCGGGGTGGACCTCGACCTGATCGACGGGGCGCCCCTGCTCGTCGAAGCGTCGCAACGCGGGCGGCGAGGCGCAGGCGATGCGCGCGACCTCCTCCGCCTCGGCCGAGCCCCAGTAGGCGCCGAGCGCCACGAGCTCCTTCTCGCCCGGCTCGTCTAGAGCGGCGTCGAGGGCGGCGGTGAGCACGGGGTCGTCGGCGAAGGCGCTGCGACGGCCGGGGCGCGGGGCCCCCCCTTCCGACGGTGCTGGCACGGACGCGGGCGCAGGCCCGGCTCGGCGGCTCGACAGCTGGTCCATCCCGTCCGTCCGCCCCTCCGCGCCCTCGAGCGACCAGAACCGAATAGAACGCACACCCTCGACGGGCGTACGCTCCAGGCTTTCAACCTTTAGTCGACAGGTGCGCCGGCATCAACGCCTGCCTTGCGGACGGGCACCGTTTGCGTCATCGATCACCCCTCCGTAGGGCGACGTTCGGGAACCACATGCCGGATCCGATCAGCTGGCAGGCGGTCTGGCCGTACTACGCCGCGACCCTCCTCGGCGCCTACCTCCTGGGATCCATCCCGTTCGGGCTGGTGCTGACGCGCCTCGCCGGCCTCGGCGACGTGCGCCGCATCGGCTCGGGCAACATCGGCGCAACCAACGTCCTGCGCACGGGGCGCAAGGACCTCGCCGCGGCGACGCTCGTCCTCGACGCGGCGAAGGGCGCGGCGGCGGTCCTCCTCGCGGCGCGGTTCGGCGGGCCGGACCTCACCGTGACGGCGGTGCTCGGCGCGTTCCTCGGCCACCTCTTCCCGGTCTGGCTCGCCTTCCGCGGCGGCAAGGGGGTCGCGACCTACCTCGGGTGCCTCGCCGCGGCGTCCTGGCCGGCAGGGCTCGCCTTCGCCGGGCTTTGGCTGACCGTCGCGATCCTCGCCCGCTACTCCTCGCTCGCCGCGCTCCTTGCCTCGCTCGCCGCCCCGTTCGTGCTCGCCGCGCGCGGCGAGGTGCAGCTTGCTGAGGTGTTCGGGGTCCTCACCGCGCTTCTGTGGTACAAGCACGCTCCCAACATCGGCCGCCTCCTGTCGGGCGGGGAGAGCCGGATCGGCCGGTCGTGACGCCGGCGAAGGACGCTGAGCGGGCCGACCGGCTGCGCCTCATCCGCTCGCAGAACGTCGGCCCCGAGACCTTCCACGCGCTCCTCGCCCGCTTCGGCTCGGCACGGGCGGCGCTCGCGGCGCTGCCCGACCTCGCGGCGGCGGGGGGACGGCGCGGGCGCATCCGCGTCGCCGGCGTCGCGGAGGTGGAACACGAGGCTGCCCGCGCCAAGCGCCTCGGTGTCGACTTGTTGCACCATGGCGACCCGGACTACCCGCCGCGGCTCGCGGCCATCGACGCGCCGCCCCCGGTGCTCACCGTTCGCGGCGACGTCGCGGTGCTCCACCGACGCGCCGTCGCCGTCGTCGGGGCGCGCGCGGCGTCGGCGGCGGGGCGCACCTTCGCGCGGCGCCTCGCGGAGGCCTTCGGCGAGGCCGGGCGCGTCGTGGTGTCGGGCCTTGCCCGGGGCATCGACGCGGAGGCGCACCGCGCGGCGATCGCCACCGGCACGGTCGCGGTGCTCGCTGGAGGCGTCGACCGGCCGACCCCGCCGGCGAACCTCGACCTCGCCGACGCCATCGCCGCGTCCGGGGCGTTGGTGTCGGAGATGCCCCTTGGCACCGACGCCGCGGCGCGGTTGTTCGTGCGCCGCAACCGGCTGATCGCCGGCCTTGCGGATGGCGTCGTCGTGGTCGAGGCCGCGGTGCGGTCCGGCTCGCTGCACACCGCGAACTTCGCGACCGCGGCGGGGCGCGAGGTTTTCGCGGTGCCGGGCTCGCCGCTCGACCCGCGCGCCGCGGGATGCCTGCGCCTCCTCAAGGACGGGGCGACGCTGGTGGTGGAGCCGCGCGACGTCCTCGACGCGCTCGGCGACGTCGCGGTCGACGTGACGCCGCCCGGCGTCGCTGAGTCCGCGATCCCGCTCGAGCCTGGCTCGCGCGCCATCGCCTCGGTGCGCGAGGCGCTGTCGGTGACGCCGGTCGCGGTGGACGAGCTGGTCCGCGCCACCGGCCTCGCGCCTGGCGAGGTGCTGGCCTCGCTGGTGGAGCTGGAGCTCGCCGGCCACGCCGAGCGCGAGGCGGGCGGCCTCGTGCGCGTCGCGCTGGCGGGCTGGTCTTAGCCGAGGGCGATGCGGCGACCGCTCGCCGCGGAGGCGTAGATCGCCTCCTCCACCTCGAGGTTGGCGAGGTAGTCGGCTCCCGCGTTCTCCAGCGGCGCCCCGTCGAGGAGGTGCGCGACGACGTGCGCCTGGAGCGCCGCCACCGACCCGCCGGCGAAGTCCCTGTCCTCCCACGCGTAGGCGTGCGCGTGCTCCTCGTTCGCGCCGAACTCCCGACGGTGGAGCCGGCCGTCGCCGTCGAGCCTGATCGTGCCGCGCTCGCCCTCCACCAGCATCTCGCCCATGGTGAGGCGTCGGTTCGCCGCCGTGTGGTCGGCGAGGCGGTTGCCGTCGAACACCGCGCGGACGTCGCCATGGTCGAACATGATGAGGCCCGCGTCCTCGCCGGCGATGGCGGGGTTCAGCCGACGCAGGTCCGCCCAGACCGCGCGCGGCGGCCCGAGGAGGAAGCGGAAGGTGTCGACGAAGTGGATCGCCGTCTCGTGGACGAGGAAGCGCTCCATCGACTGGAAGTAGGGCTGACGGTCGAGGTAGGCGCGCGCGCCCTGTCCGTCGCCGGGCCGCATCCGGAAGGTCACCTGATAGAGCCGTCCGACGGCATCCTCGCCGAGCAGCCGGCGGACCTCGCGGTGCCAGGGCTGAAAGCGGAAGTTCTCGTGCACCACGAGGGGCACGCCCGCCTCGCGCGCCACCGCGACGGCCCCATGCGCCTCCTCCAGCGAGCGGCAGAACGCCTTCTGGCAGATCGTCGGGATCCCGTGGGAAACGGTGAGGCCGACGAGGTCGCGGTGGGTGTGCGGCGGCGTTGCGATGTCGACGAGGTCGGGCTGCTCGGCGGCGAGCATCGAAGCGGCGTCGGTGTAGGCGGTGGCGCCGACCTCGTCCGCGGCCGCCTGGGCCCGCGCCGCATCGGTGTCGCAGATCGCAACGAGGCGGGCGCGGGGCTCGCGCGTCCACGCCTCGCGATGGAAGCGGGCGAAGTACCCTGCGCCGATGAGGGCGACCGTCAGCACCGCGCACCGTGGGGATGTCGACGCCCGGTCGGCATCCTGCTGGGTGGCGACGCCGAAGACGGCATCAGACAGTCGAGCTCGCGTTGCTCTGCCGGCGGGTCGGTGCAGGGCCGGCGGCGAGCGCGGCGAGGACGGCGTCGGTGACGTCGCGCGTGCCGGCGCTGCCGCCGAGCTCGCAGGTGCGCAGCGAGCCGTCCGCGAAGGCCGCGTCCACCGCCGCCTCGACCAGCGCGGCGGCCTCGACGAGGGGATCGAGCCCGTGCTTGTCGCCGAGCCAGGCGAGCATCATGCCGGCCGACAGGATCGCGGCCGTCGGGTTCGCCCGGCCCGTCCCCATGATGTCGGGCGCCGAGCCGTGCGCCGGCTGGAACACGGCGTGGGTGTCGCCGATGTCAGCGGATGGCGCGTAGCCCATGCCGCCGACGAGCCCGGCCGCGAGGTCGGACAGGATGTCGCCGAACATGTTCTCCGTCACGATGACGTCGAAGGTCCACGGCGCGCCGACGAAGCGCAGCGTGGAGGCGTCCACGTAGACGTGCTCGGCGGCGACGTCCTCGTGCGCGCGCGCCACCTCGTCGAACACGCGCCGCATGAAGGCGAAGCTGGTGAACACGTTCGCCTTGTCGACCAGCGTCACCGTCGGCGATCCGGTCCTCCCGCGGGCGGCGCGACGGCGCGCCTCGGCGAAGGCGAAGCGGCTCACCTTCTCGGTCACGCGGCGCGTGATGACCTGCGTGTCGCGCGCCACCTCGTCGTCCTCCACGACGCCCTTGCCGCGGGCGGCGAACAGCCCCTCGGTGGATTCGCGGATGATGGCGAAGTCGATGTCGGCGGCGCGCGGGTCGGAGAGCGGCGTCGGCACACCCGGGATGGCGCGGGTCGGGCGCACGCCGGCGTAGAGCTCGAACATGAAGCGCAGGTCGAGCTGCGGCGCGATCTCGGTGCCGTCGGCGGTGCGCACCGAGGGGAGCCCCATTGCGCCGAGGTAGATGGCGTCCGCCGCCTCGCACGCCGCCTTCGCCTCATCGGACAGCGGGGTGCCGGTGTCGAGGTAGCATTGCGCCCCGGCATGGACCTCACGCTGGGCGAGCGGCGGGCCACCCGTCGCCTCGAGCGCGGCTGCTGCGACGGCAAGCGCGGCGGGCGTGACCTCGTTTCCGATGCCGTCCCCCGGCAGCACGGCGATGTTGATGGCGTTGGTCATGGCGTCCTCCCCGGCCCCTTCATAGGAGGACGAGGAGGACCAGGCCAGATCGGCTCACCAAGCGTCGCCACCCCGCTGCAACGGAGGTCGCGTACAGACGGTACTCGACGCCACGGGTCAGACCGAGGTGTCGAGCTCCGACAGCGGCCGTCCCTTGGCGTCCGGCGCGTCCGGGATGACGCTGAGGTCGCCGGTCGGCTCGAGGACAACGGCATGGACGCTGCCGATGTCGGACAGCCCGGACCGACGCACCGCGCTCATGACGTCCGCCTCGGCGAGGCGCGCGCCGTGCATGGCGTCGTCGAGGAACTTGCCGCGGTGGACGACGAGGGTCGGCTCCGACTTCACCGCGCGGCGCACGATCGGCACGCGCGAGGCGAGCCAGGCGACCGCCGTCTGCAGCGCGACGAGCACCACGAGCGCGGTGAGGCCGACGGACAGCGGCGTCGACTGCGAGACGATCATCGACGCGAGGATCGACCCCAGCGCGACGTTGACCACGAAGTCGAAGGCGTTCATGTCCGCGAGCGTGCGCTTGCCGGCCACGCGCAGCACGAGGATGGTCGCCGAGTAGGCGACCACGGCGGCGATGGCGACGCCGACGAGGCGGCTGGGCGAGGCGGCGATGTCGGGGAGCGCATCCATGATGGGTCAACGCGGCCGAGGGCGCCCGGTTCATCCGGTGGCGCGGCGGGAAAGGGACGGCGAGAGACGCTCGGGCCTGGGGACGCTCGCCGCGAGCGTCCTCATCGTTGCGACGTGCGGCCCTGCTGCAGCCTGGGAGGTCAGCGGCACGCGCGTCATGGCGAGTCCGAAGGAGACCAACGCCGCGGTCGAGGCGGTCGTGCTGTCCTGCCGTCGCGACTTCACCATCGCCGTCCTGACGCCGAACGGCCGGCTGCGCCCCAAGCGCGAGCGGCGCGAGGAGGAGGCGCTGTTCGACGTCATCTTCGGCCGCGCCGAGGCGGTGGTTGACGGCGCGGCCCACGACATCGGCGTCGGTGGCGCTGGCGGCGAGGCCACGGTGACGCTGTTCGCGCGCGAGGCGGACGCGCTGCTCGCCGCGTTGCACGACGGGCGCACGCTCACGCTGCGCTTCGACATCCTGCCGGAGACCGCCAAGGACGGCGGCGGGCTCGAGACGGTGGCCTCGTTCGACCTTGCGGGCTTGTCAAGCGCGATGGCGGCGGCGGGGCCGGCCTGCCGCGACCCGGCGCCCGGCCCGCCCTCCCCGTGAGCGGGCACCGCGTCGGGCCGCCTCGGCGGCGGCGGCAGCGGGTCAGGCGTCGGTTTTGGCGCGCGCGGCCTTGAACGCGCGGATGCGCTCGGCGAGCGAGGGCTCGGCGACTTCGGGGACTGACGCCTCTCCCTCAACCTCGCGCAGGAAGCGGTCGGCGAGGTCGCGCAGCGCGGCACGCAGGGGAGCGAGGCTCGCCTCGTCGAGCGCGGGGCCGCGAGCCGCCCTCAGCCGCTCGTTCTCCTGCGCGAGGGCGGCGAGGTCGGCACGCGCCGCGGCGAGCTCCTCCGCGAGCGCCGGAGCTTCCGCTGGCGGCTCGCCGGCGTGCCGGCGCAGCGCCTCGAGCTCCTGGAGCAGCGTCCCGTTCTCGGCGCGCACCTTCTCGAGGCGTCCCTCGAGGGCGGCGGCGCGGGCCAATGCCTCTTCGAGCGCCGCGGCGTGCACCTTGGCATCCGGTGTCGGCGTGACCGCCACGCCGTCGCCCTTCGCCGTACCCTCCGCCCGCTCCAGCGCGGCCTCGGCCGCCTCGGCGCGCTCGGCGAGCGCGCGAAGCTCGCCGCTTTGCTCGCGCAGCCGCTCCTCGATCGCGTAGACCTTCTGCAGGCGCAGCTCGAGCAGCGCCTCGCGGCGCTCGATCTCGGTGCGCAAGGAGCCCTCGATCCTCTCGTGGTCGCGGACGGTACCGCGCAGGCCCTCGAGCTCGTAGGCGAGGCGAGAGAGCTGCCCGTTGGCGAGGCGCTCGCGCTCGCCCACCGCATGGAGCGCAGCGGTGAGGCGGGTGACCTCGGCGCCGTCGTCCTCGTCGGCCGCTCGCGGCTCCAGCGCGGCGCGCAGCTCCGCGATGGTGCCGTCGCGCTCGGCGAGCGCGACACGCAGCTCGGCGACGTCCGACGAGGCGTCGGCGTCCGTCCGGTTGGCAAGCTGTTCACGAAGCTGGTCGCGCTCGCGCATTGCCTGGACGAGCTCGCTGCGGGCGGCGGTGAGCTCGTCGGACGCCGGTGCGTCGCGCTCGGCGGCGCTGCGGTCCGCCGCGGCGAGCGTCGCCTTGAGGGAGGCGATGGCCTCGCCCTGGTCGGCCTCACGGCGCTTGAGCGCGGCGACCTCAGCATTCAGCGCATCCACGTCCGTCGACGCCCCGGCGCGGGCCCGGTCCGCCGGCGGCGTCGCACCGTCGCCCAGCACCGCGCCAGCGCCCGCGGCGGCGCTCCGGGTCAGCGCCTCCGCGAGCCTGTGCTCGAGCGCTGCGACCTCGACGGCGTGGTTCGCCCGAAGCACGTCCTTCTCGGCCTGCAGCGCAGCCTCCTGCGCGGACACGTCGAGGCGTGAGCGACCGCCGAGCCGCGCGAAGAGCGCCAGGACCACGAACAGGAGGACGGCGCCGACGATGAGCCCGGGGACGACAAGCCCGCTCGAAATGTCCATCGATCACCTTCGGACCCGACGCGTTACGCTCCGTCCATACGCAAAGGGGATCGCAGTGTCACGGCCGCGCCCCCGCGAGGACGAGGGCCGTCGTCAGAACGGGTTCCAGGTCGGCTGCGGCGTGAACTTCAGGTAGCCGGCGTTGACGCCGAGGCGCACCCCGACCCCGGTCCGCACCGGAACGATGACGATCTCGTCGGCGGCGAGCACGTTCATCGCAAGCCCGCCGACGAGGTAGGCGGAGCCCTCGACGCCGCCGAAGCGCTGCATGATGTCCTGCGGCGAGCGCAGGTGGTAGACGAGCATCATCACCCGCGCCCCCGAGCCGCCGAAGTCCCAGCCGAGCGAGGGGCCCTGCCAGAACACCTTGTGGCGTCCCATGGCGCGCGTCGTGAGGACGCCCTCGCCATAGCGCAACCCCCCGATGATCGCGCCGGACGCCTCCTCGCCGAGGACGTAGCCGTTGGGCAGCCCAAGGCTCTGCGTCATCGTCTCGATGGCCTGGGCGAGACCGCCCGAGGTCTGACCGAAGAAGGCGTGCCCGGCGGTGACGAGCTCCTCCTCGGAGTAGCTCGTCCCGGGCGGGACGGGCGCGGGCTGCGTCGCCACGGCGGGGCGCAGGTCGTAGGTCTGGGCCTGCGCCGCGGGGGGCGCGAGGGCGACCGCCGCGAGCGCGGCGGCGGCGCAAAGAACTGTCCGCAACATGGTGCACCTCGAGGTGTTGGCTTCCGTTCGTGTGGGCCGCGTGCCACCACTCGTCCCCGCCGCGCGGACCCGAGGGGCAGGGCCCCACCACGCGCGCCTTGGGGTGGACGAACGATGCCGAGCGACCTTGACCTTGCGAGCCTGCTCGCCTCGCGCCTGTGCCACGACGTCGTCGGACCCGTCGGCGCGATCCAGAACGGCCTGGAGCTGATGGCCGAGGATCAGTCCATGACGGCGATGGCGATCGACCTCATCAGGAAGAGCGCCGAGCAGGCCACCGCCAAGCTGCAGTACGCGCGCATGGCCTACGGCTCGGCGGGCGGTGCTGAGGCGCTCGACCCGGGAGAAGCAGGACGCCTCACCGCAGGCATGTTCGTCGGCGAGCGCGCGCGGCTCGACTGGACCTGGGACGGGCCGGCGGCGCCGCGTGTGCCCGTCAAGCTCGCCATGCTGATGGCGACCTTCGCGCTCGGCGCAGTCCCGCGCGGCGGAACCGTCAAGGTGGCTCATGCGGGCGAGACAGTCGCGGTGGTCGCGAGCGGCGAGGGGCAGCCCCTGCGCAGCCCGCCCTTCCTCGACGTGGTGTCGGAGGGCGGCGAGGCGAGCGATCCACGGGCCGTCCCGGCGCTCTGCATCCACCGGCTCGCCGCGAGCCTCGGCTGGCGCGTCGAGGCCACGGCCGACGCGGCGGCGCTTACCCTGCGCAGCGTGCCGGCCTGACGGGGCGGTCGCCGCACGCCTCGGCACGCCCGTCGCTCAGGCCAGCTCGCGGCGGACTTCGGGCTCCGGCTCACGCAGGACGTAGCCGCGCCCCCACACCGTCTCGATGTAGTTGCGCCCGCCCGTCGCCGCCGACAGCTTCTTGCGCAGCTTGCAAATGAAGACGTCGATGATCTTGAGCTCCGGCTCGTCCATGCCGCCGTAAAGGTGGTTGAGGAACATCTCCTTGGTCAGCGTCGTGCCCTTCCTGAGGGAAAGGAGCTCCAGCATCTGGTACTCCTTGCCCGTCAGGTGCACGCGCTGCCCATCCACGTCGACGGTCTTGGTGTCGAGGTTCACCGCGAGCTCGCCGGTGCGGATGATCGATTCCGCGTGGCCCTTCGAGCGCCGCACGATCGCGTTGATCCGGGCCACGAGCTCGTCCTTGTGGAACGGCTTGGTGAGGTAGTCGTCGGCGCCGAAGCCGAGGCCGCGCACCTTGTCCTCGATGTTGCCGAGGCCGGACAGGATCAGGATCGGCGTCTCGATCTTCGACACACGCAGCGTCCGCAGCACCTCGTAGCCCGACATGTCCGGCAAGTTGATGTCGAGCAGGATGATGTCGTAGTCGTAGAGCTTGCCGAGGTCGATGCCCTCCTCGCCAAGGTTCGTCGTGTAGACGTTGAACCGCTCGGAGTGCAGCATGAGCTCGATGCTTTGGGCGGTGGCGCTGTCGTCCTCGATCAGTAGAACGCGCATGCTGGTCCTCTCATGCGATCCGCCCGAGAGCGGCATCCATCTTCACTCGTACCCCTACCGTCGGTGCGGTCGGGCGAATCGGCGACGTCCCAGTGTTACCAAAACCGTCGACCGGCCCGAGGCACGCCCCACCGTTGTCCAGGGCTTTGCGGGGTTGTGCGGGGCGCAGCGGAACCATCGGCGGCGGCAGTAAACGATCCCTTAAGATCGTGCCTGGGCCGCTGGTGTGTTGCATTTCGGTAACGCGTCAAGGCGCACGAATCGGTTAAGCGGCGCCGGCACGAGGGTCCGTTCGATGCCCGCGGGATGGCCGGCGGAGCGCCCGTCATGGGTGCGTTCATCATGAACGGAAGGCGGGTCCGCCGGGGCGTCGAAGGGGTGAACGCGAGGCAAACGCGGCCCTCCCAGGCGCGGTCGCGCCGCAGTCGTTAACACGAGCGCTGGGTTTGGACCGAGGCTCCGAACGAAGTCGCAAGAAGGGGGGGCTAGGCTCGTCCCGTCACGCGATTGGGGGGCCAGGATGAAGCCGCGCGAGAGCACGATCCAAGCGAAGGAGTTCCAGGCGGCGGCCCTGCGTCGCCAGGTAGCGCAGTACGAGCGCATGATCGCGGACCTTGAGGTCATCGCCGTGGAGCTTGGCAAGCAGATCGAGGCGGAGGAGCGCCGGTCGGGCGTCAACGACCCGTCGAACTTCGCCTACTCCACGGTGGCACGCGCCGCCGGCGAGCGCCGCAAGAACCTCAGCGCCACCATCGCAGACCTCACCGACCGTGCGTCGCGCGCTGCCGACGAGCTCGTTGGGATCGACGGCTTCTTCGCCGCCCTCGCGTCCGCGGACGTCGGCGGCGGCGCGACCGACGGCACGATGGCGCGCTCGGCGGCCTGACGGGCTGATCGCAGCGCGCCTCACATGGGCGTCGCGGCCCGCTCGATGGCCGCCACGTTGAACAACGCGAACATCGTCCCGAACTCGTAGATCTGCTCCCCGCCGTACAGCGGGGCGATCGCGTGCGTGCGGGCCAGCATCCCCGTCACGTCCGCCATCGCGCGCAGGAGTGGCGGCGCGCCGAGGCGGGCGTTCTGCCGCGACAGGTTGGCCATGTAGGCGGCGAGCCCGTCGCGCCACAGCTCGCGCGACCAACGCGGGTCGTGCGAGGCGTGCCGGACCGCGCCGGGGCGTCCCCTGTAGAGCGGCAGCCCGGCCGAGAGGGCCATCACGGGGAGGGCGTAGTCCCACCACGGCATCCCGAAGGCGAGGCCGTCGAGCGTCACGGCCTCGAGCGCCGGCCGGCCGAAAACCACGACGTCGTAGCCCTGGGTGTAGGCGGGCCCGTGGCCGCATGCGAGGTTGCCGGTCTCGTGCCGTTGGAAGACGACGACGCCGTCGCGGGCGACCCTGAGGACGTCCGCGACCTCGCCGGCGTCGAGCGCCACGTAGGCGTCGGAGTTGGCGAGGGCGAACAGCGTCTCGCCCGTGCCGGCGAGGTGGCGCATCACGACGCCGAGGTCGACCAGCGGGCGGCGGAAGGGCGAGCCTGCGCGGGGGCCGAGGTCGACCACGCGGGCGAACGGGGCGGCGGTGGGCACCCCTGCCACCTCCTCGGCGTAGTTGAAGGCGGCGACCGCGCCGAACGCGTCGTGCAGCGAACGCACGCACATCGACTGGATCGCGTCGCCACCGTCCTCGCCGGGCGCAAGCCTCGGGGCCAGCGAGGTCGCGACGAGCGCCCTCACGGCGCGTTGAGCGCGAGGTTGACGAGCACGGCGGCGGCGCTCGCCAGCCGGTCCGCCCCGTCCGGCGCGAACCCCTCCGGCAGTCGCTCGCGGTCGAGCTCGACCCCGGACGGGCCGACGAAGGGTAGGCGCAGGGTCGGCCCCGCCGAGAGGTAGACGTAGCCCGTCGGCGTCGTCCTGCGAACCGGCCGGTCGACGACGAGCTCGCCCGCCGTCGGGCCGACGCGCGCCTGGAGGCGGTGGAAGAACGCCTCGCCGACGAACGCGTTGAGCGCCGTCGCCCGCCGCACCCCCTCGGCGCCCACCGTGTCCGCGTGCAGCGCGCTGAGCACCTGCGACCCGGCGACCGGCGATGCGCGCCGCCGCAGGGCGGCCAGCGCCGCGTCCACCTCGTCGCGCGGTCCCGCCACCGGCGCGAAGCCGAGCGGTAGGTCGCGGTCCGAGAAGAACCCCGTCGCGCCCACCGCGTGGACGGCGTAGGTGAACGAGCGCCCCCCGTCCTCGCGTCCCTCGACGATGCCGCGCAGCGCTAGGGGCACCGTCACGGAGATGTCGAAGCCGATGCCCTCGCGCGTCTGCAGCGCCGCAGTCGCCGGCATCACGATCAGGGACAGGGTGTGGAACTCGCCGTGCCGCGCGACGACCGTGGGCACGACGCCGCCCGCCACCGTGACCTGGGCAAGGGCGAGGAGCTCGGGCAGGTGCATCATGCCGACGGTGAGGTCGACGCGCACCAAGGGCACGTTGCGCGCTGTGAACGCCTCCATGACCTCGCCGAAGCCGAGGCGCATGACCGGCTCCGGCCCTTGCCAGCGCATGTAGGTGCCGCGCGACTGCTCCGCCGCGTAGACCCCCTCGCCGTGCCACGGCTGGAGGAGGCTCACGCCGACGCCGACGAGCTTGGGGGCGTTCGCCGGGTCCTGGGCGTCGAGCGCGGCGGCGAACAGGGCGGCCGCCGGCGAGCGGGTCGCCACCCACAGGAGCTGGTGCGCCGCGCGGTCGAGGACGATCCGGCCCGACCGCCACAGGAACTCCCGCTCGCCGAACGCCGCGGCAAGGCGCGACAGGACGGAGGGGGCGAGCGCGAACGTCCCGCCGTCCTCCGGCTCGACGAGGAGGAGGCCGTCGACCCCCGCTTCGGCCGCCTGAAGGAGGACGTCCCACGTTGCTGCCGCGACGACGCGGCCCGTCCGCGCGCCGTCCGTCGGGGCGGGGCCGAGCGCCGGCATCGCCGACGTCTCGAGCGCGTAGCCGGCCGACGCGGCAGCGAGGTGGAGCCGCTCGGGCGTCAGGTAGTGCGTCACGGTCCGCCCCGGCTGGGGGTCAGTCGAACAGGCTCGACACCGACTTCTCGAGCGCGGTGCGCGAGATCGCCTCGCCGATGAGCGGCGCGATGGAGACGACGCGCAGGCGCTTCGCCTCGCGCACCGCCTCGGTGACGGCGATGCTGTCGGAGATGACGAGCTCCTCGAGTCGCGAGGCCTCGATGCGCGCCACCGCGCCGCCCGACAGGACGCCGTGGGTGATGTAGGCTGACACGCGGTTGGCGTTCGCCGCGTGCAGCGCGTCGGCGGCGTTGCACAGCGTGCCGCCTGAATCCACGATGTCGTCGAACAGCAGGCAGTCCCGCCCGGCGACCTCGCCGATGATGTTCATGACCTCCGACTCGCCAGGCTGCTCACGGCGCTTGTCCACGATGGCGAGCGGCACGTCGATGCGCTTTGCGAGGTCGCGGGCGCGCACCACGCCGCCGACGTCGGGCGAGACGACCGTGAGGTTGTCGAGCCGGTAGCGCTCCTTGATGTCGCGGCTCATGACGGGGGCGATGTAAAGGTTGTCCGTCGGGATGTCGAAGAACCCCTGGATCTGCCCGGCGTGCAGGTCAACGGTGAGGACGCGGTCGGCGCCCGCGCGGGTGATCATGTTGGCGACGAGCTTGGCGGAGATGGGGGTGCGGCCGCCCATCTTCCGGTCCTGCCGCGCGTAGCCGTAGTACGGCACCACCGCCGTGATGCGCCGGGCCGACGCACGCAGGAGCGCGTCGATGAGGATGAGGAGCTCCATGAGGTTGTCGTTGGCCGGGTAGCTCGTGGACTGGATGACGAACACGTCCTCCCCGCGCACGTTCTCGCGGATCTCCACGAACACCTCCTGGTCGGCGAAGCGGCGGACGGCGACGGAGGTGAGCGGCAGGTCGAGGTAGGTGGAGATCGCCTCGGCAAGCGCGAGGTTGGAGTTTCCAGCAACGAGTTTCATGGCGCCATCCTGGAGGATCGCAGGGGAGCGCCTGACGCGCGCCTCGGTCCTTAGCAAATCGCAGCAGGGCTCGGAACGCCGCCCGGCCGCCTGGCGGACGCCGGCGAGCGGTGCGACATCCATGCCTCAGGCGTCGGCGTAGAGCCAGGCGCGCAGGAGGGCGGCGAGGCGGCGGGCGATGACGTCGAGGTCGGCGTCCTGCACCGAGGCCCAGGGGTCGCCGTCCGAGGCGTTGGAGCGCTTGCGGCCCGAGATCCTATGCAGCCGTCGGCCTGCAACATCGTGGACGTCGAAGACGTAGAACAGCACCGCGTTGTTGTCGTCGGAGACCGCGGTGAGGGTGCCCTCCACGGTGAACAGCGCCCGCCCCCCGGGCCGCTTGACGACGTTGAGGCCCTCGCGCTCGGCGCGCTGCCAGATGCGCACGAGGAGGTCGTCGCTGATGTTGCCGGGGATGCCCGGGAACGGGGCGAACGCGAAGGTCGCGGTGGCGGGCTCGGCGAGCGGTCGCGCAGGCGCCGCCATGCGTGGCGCGAGGCCGGTCGCGATGCCGGTGAGCTGCGGCGCCGCGCACGCCGACACGAGCGCGGCCAGCGCGAGGACGGCGAGCCGGCGCCTCATCGCCGCACGAAGGCTGGCGCGATCGCTGACAGCGGCTCGGCCTCCCCCTCCGTCGTGAGGTACGTGCGGCCGAGGCTCATCGCGGTCGCCTGCTCGACGTCGAGGACGATCATGTGGGCGAACAGCACCATGTTCGGCACGATCGCCGCCGAGTTGTCGTGGTAGAACATCGGCCACTGCATCCAGGACGGGGCGAACGCGGCGCCCAGCGAGTAGCCGCACGCGTTCAGCCGCAGCGAGCCCATACCATGGTCCTGGAGGACGCGGACGTGGGCGTCGAACACGTCGCCGAAGGTGTTGCCCTCGCGCATCGCTCCGTGGGCCGCCACGAGCGCGTCGGCGAGCGCGTGCCACATGGCCTCGTGCCGAGGCTTGGGCGTACCGACGACCACCGTGTCCATCATCGCGGCGTGGTAGTGCCGGTAGACGCCGGCGAACTCCAGCGTGAGCTGGTCGTCCGCATCCAGCGTGCGGCGTCCGGAGTGGTAACGCACCAGGAGCGCGTCCTTGCCCGAGCCGATGATGAACGGGTTCGCCGGAGGGTCGCCGCCGCCAGACAGGAGCGCGCCCTGCATCGCGGCATGGATCGCTCCCTCGTCCGCCCCGGGGGCCGCGAGGGCGACGCCGGCGCGCCAGGCATCGTCGGCGAGCGCGGCGGCTCGGCGCACGACTGCGATCTCGGCGGGCGACTTGACGCTGATGAGCCGCGGCACGAGCGCGGAGGCCTCGACCACCGTGGCGAAGCTCCGGAGCTGCTCCTCGAGGCGCTTGCCGTTCCTCGCCGTCAGCCCGTGCGTCTCGGTCTCCACGCCGAGGCGCGCGCCGAGGAGGTCCATCTCGAACAGGTGGTCCTTCAGCGCCTTGGCGGGGTCGACGCCGGCCCTGTCCGCCCAGACGACGATCTCCTCGACGATGGAGGTCTGCCGCGCCTGCCTGAGGTCCGGCGCGCGGGCGACGAGGGCGACGCGCCGTTCCTTCGTCACAACCATGCATTGGAAGAAGACGTAGCCGAAGCTGTCGTAGCCGGTGAGCCAGTACATCGACTCTTGGGCGAACAGCAGCATCGCGTCGAGCTTGTCGGCCGCCATCGCCTCCTGGAGGCGGTCCATGCGCGCGGCGAACTCGTCCCGGTCGAAGTGCAGCGCCATGGCTCAGGCCTCCAGGACGATCGCCGCGATGAGGCTGCCCTGGGCCGCCTCGCCGCGGTGGGTGCGGCGTCGGTGCGAGAAGAAGCGTGCCTCGTCGGCGTAGGTGTCGCGGCGCACGTCCTCCACGGTGGTGACGCCGGCGTGGGCGAGGCGCGCAGCGACGTAGCCCGGGAGGTCGAACATCATGCGTCCATCGCGCTCCGCGGGGCGCATGAGCGGTGCGAGGTCGATGCCCTCAGGCGTCCCCTGCCGCGCGGCGTCGACCACGTCGGCCCCCACCTCGTAGGACGCTTGGGCGATCGTCGGGCCGATGGCCGCGAGGGTGCGCGACGGGTCCGCACCGGCGGCTGCCATCGCCGCCAGCGTCGCCTCGAGGACACCGCCGATCGCGCCGCGCCAGCCTGCGTGCGCGGCACCGATGACGCCGGCCTGCGGATCGGCGAAGAGGACGGGTGCGCAGTCCGCCGTGCGGATGCCGAGCGCGACGCCGCGGGCGGTCGTGACCAAGCCGTCCGCGGCGGGACGTTCCGCGGTGGGCCCGGTCACGGTGTGCGCGACCGCCGAGTGCGTCTGGTGCAGCGTCACGAGGTGGTCCGACGCGACATCGAGCGCGCTGGCCACCCGCGCCATGTTTTCGGCGATGTTGCCGGGCTGGTCGCCGGAGGTCGTGCCGACGTTGAGCGAGGCGTAGGGGCCGGTGGAGACGCCGCCGCGCCTGGTGAAGAAGGCGTGGCGCAGGCCGGGTCGCCGCAGCGCGTCGGCGGCGATGGTCTCGAGCTCGGCTTGGGGCACCCCGGCCCTCCCCTGCGGTCGGGCGCTCCTATCAGCCCTCGCGAGCCCCCACAACCGCGAAGCCTGGTGGCGGCTCGGGCCGCCCGGTCAGCGCCAGCGCCTTGAACAGCGCGCCCATCTCGCCCTCGCCGTCGCCGGCGAGCCGTCGCACCGCCGCGGTGAGCGCGGACCGCTCCACCTCGCCCGCCGCCGCGCCGAGCGCGCCCGCCCGCTCTAGGAGCCCCAGCGCGAGGAGGAGGTCGCCCTGGCCGACCGGCCCGTGCACCGCCGCGCCCGCGCCCCGCGCCGCCGCGGCGAGGGCCGCGAAGTCGACGTGGGCGGACAGATCCGCCTCGCCCGGCCGGTCGAGGACGTCGACCGGGGCGTGGGCGCGCACCGCCTGGAGGGTCTCCCCCTCGCCCGGACCCGCGTAGCCGTAGTCGACGAGGAGGGCGAGGCCGGCCCCGTGGCGTGCGAGCGTCGCGGCGATCTCGGCGACCATCGCCTCGGCGGCCGGGCCGCAGCTCGCGCACCGCGCCCTCCGGCGCCTCGGCCGGCCATTGCCACAGGGAACGGGCTGAGGCCGAAGGCGAGGCGGCCGTCCGCGAGGCCGACGGTGCGCTCGTGCCACCGCCCGCTCCGCCGCACGATCTGGCGGATCGGCAGCGCGTCGAAGAACTCGTTGGCGAGGAGGTAGATCGGCCGCTCGTCCGGCGCACGGTCGGCCCATCGCAGGCACGGATGGAGCGGTTCGAGGCGCGTGCGCTGGGCCGCGCGCAGGCGCTCCGAGGCCTCGACGAGGACGACGCGGCTCGCCTCGAGGAAGCCGGGCGCGCCGGCCGCGACGCGCAGGACGTCGGCCATCAAGGTGCCCCGTCCGGGCCCGAGCTCGACGAGGTCGATGCGGGCAGGGCTGCCGTCCGCGATCCAGCGCTCGACGAGGAGGGCGCCGAGCAGCTCGCCGAACATCTGGCTGACCTCCGGTGCCGTCACGAAGTCGCCGGCCGCGCCGAACGGCTCGCGCCGCGCGTAGTACCCGTCCGGATCGGTGAGGCACGCCGCCATGTACTGCGCCACGGTGATCGGTCCGGTGAGCGCGATGCGGCGGCGCAGGCGCTCCTCGACCGGCGTCACGCGCGGGCCGGCGCGGCGGCGTACGCCGGTCGCGCCAGCGCCCAGGCGACCACCGCGCCGCCGATGAGCACCATCGGCGCGGACAGGACCATCCCCATGGTGACCGGACCGAACAGGAAGCCGAGCTGGGGGTCGGGCATGCGGAACACCTCGCCCACGATGCGGGCGGCGCCGTAGCCCGTGCCGAACAGGCCCAGCGCGAGCCCCGGTCGTCGCAACGCGCCGAGCCCCACGGCGATGACGAGGAGGGCGAACAGCACGAGCCCCTCCAGCGCGGCCTGGTAGAGCTGGCTCGGGTGGCGCGCCACGGCGTCGGCCGCGAACACCCATGTCCCGCTCGCCCGGTCGTACCCTTCCGGGAACACCATCGCCCAGGGGACGTCCGCGGGCCTGCCGTAGAGCTCGCCGTTCACGAAGTTCGCGAGGCGGCCGAAGAACAGCCCGATGGGAACCACCACCGCCATGACGTCGAACACGGCGACGGGCGAGACGCGGTTCAGCCTCGAGTAGGCGAGCACCGCGACGAGGACGCCGACGAGCCCACCATGGAAGGCCATCCCGCCGTCCATCAGGCGCAGGATGCGCACGGGGTCGGCGACGTAGGTCGGCAGGTCGTAGACGAGGACGTAGCCGAGCCGCCCGCCGAGGATGATGCCGAGCGTCACCCAGGTGACGAGGTCGTCCGCGTCCCGCACGCCGGGACGAGGGCGGCCGCCCCACAGCGCGTCCGCGCGCACCAGGCGACGCGCGATCGCCCAGCCGGCGAGGATCCCCGCGATGTAGGCGAGCGCGTACCACCGGATCGGCAGGTCCCAGTCGAGGCCCGGCACCGGGATGACGAACGCGTTGGGATCGAACGCCGGGAACGGCAGGACGGGCAGCATGGCGCTTCTCGTGGTCTCGGTTATCGGCTATCGCGGCAGGGCGCGACGGGACTGTGACGACGTGCGCCGGCCCGACGGCGACGGCCCGACAGCCCCCAGCCCAAGCCCGGAGAGCGCCATGACCCAGACCAACAATCGCCTGATCGACGAGATCGCCCGCCTCGCGACGGACGCTGCGGCCGTCGCCCAGGGCGCGCGGCGCGAGGTGGAGACCGTCGTGCGCGCGCAGATCGAGCGGCTGCTCGCCGAGGCGAACGTGGTGCCGCGCGACGAGTTCGAGGCGGTGAAGGCGATCGCCGTGCGCGCCGCGGACGAGGCCGACGCCCTGCGCGCGCGGGTCGAGGCGCTCGAGGCGATCCACAAGGCGTCCCAGCACGCCGGCGGCCATGAGGCGGGCCTGCCGGGGCAAGCCTCGTGACGGTTCCGGCCGTGGAACCGGGACCCCTCCACCTTTCCATGCCGCACCTTATCTGATCTCCTGCCGGCGAGAGCGCGGGATTCGATCACCTTCCTGCCGCTGCGCGTCGCCCCAAGCGCGGGTGCCCGTCCGGGCCCCTCACCCCCGCGCGCTGAAAGGATCAGCGATGAGCTTGATCGACTACGACGAACTGAGCGAGACCGCCAATCCCATCGACCGTATCGAGGAGGTCGCCAACGGCAACGACTGGACCTACGAGCGGGCGGGCGACGACGAGATCACGATCTCCATCTCCGGGCGGTGGAGCGCCTACCACGTGGCGTTCACCCACATGGACGAGTTCGATTCGCTGCACGTGGCGGTGGCGTTTGATCTGAAGGTGACCGAGCCGCGGCAGACCGAGGTGATGCGGTTGCTCGCGCTCGTCAACGAGCGCATGTGGATGGGCCACTTCGACCTGTGGTCAAAGGAGGGGGTGGTGATCTTTCGCCACACCCAGCTCCTCGTGGGTGATGAGGTGCCGGCCTCGGCCCACGTCCAGGCGCTGCTGTCGCACGCCGTAGAGACGTGCGACGCGCACTATCAGGCGTTCCAGTTCGTCGTTTGGGCCGGCAAGACCGCGGCGGAGGCGCTGGAGGGGGCGCTGTTCGAGACCGCCGGCGAGGCGTGAGCGGGGAGGCGACGTTCGAGGACGCGGCACCCGCGCGACGGGTGGAGCCGTCGCCCGCCCGTCCGCTCGTCCTTGTCGGCGCGGGCAAGATGGGCGGCGCGCTGCTGGAGGGCTGGCTCGCCGCGGGCTTCGATCCTCGCGCGCTCGTGGTCGTCGAGCCGAGCCCCGACCCCGAGCAGGCCGCCCTGACCGCGCCCGGCCTCACCGTCGTCGCCGAGCCGCCCCGGCGGCCGGCCCACACGCTGGTGCTCGCCGTCAAGCCGCAGGTCATGGACGAGGCGCTGAGCGCGCTGGGCCAGGCGGCGGACGAGCGCACCCTCGTCGTCTCCATCGCCGCGGGCATCACCATCGCAAGGCTCGGTGAGTTCGCTTCCGGACCCATCGTGCGCGCGATCCCCAACACGCCGGCGGCCATCGGCGAGGGCATGACCGCGGCCGTCGCCGCCGGGGCGAGCGAGGCGGACGTGGCGTTCGCCGACCGGCTCCTGGGCGCCGTCGGGCGGGTCGCGTGGGTCGAGGACGAGGCGCTCATCGACGTCGCGACCGCGGTGTGCGGGTCTGGACCCGCCTACGTCTTCCACCTTGCCGAGGCGCTGGCGAGCGCCGGCGCGGCCGAAGGCTTGCCGCCCGACGTCGCCGCGATGCTGGCGCGCCAGACGGTGGTCGGCGCCGGTGCGCTCCTTGGGCGCAGCGCGCTTGATCCGGCCACGCTGCGCCGCAATGTGACCTCTCCGGGAGGCACCACCGCGGCCGCGCTCTGCGTCCTCGCCGACACCGGCGCGCTGACGGAGCTCATGACCCGCGCCGTCCACGCCGCGACGGTGCGCTCCCGCGAGCTCGGCCGCTAGAGCATCCTGGGTCCTCTCAGACCCAGATAAGATGCTCTAGCTTCTTGACCAAGAGCGGTCTTTTTGGGGTTTGGTGGTTCCACCTAACCCCAAACCGCTCTAGGCGCCGTCGCGTGATCGGAGCGCGCGGCTCCGGGCGCGAGCGTCATCGTGCGTTCGGGGGCGACCTCGCGCCGGATCCCCTCCGGACGTGAGGCGCCCTCGCCAAAGGGAGGATCGGCGTGTCGCCGCGTGACCGCATCATCGACGCCACATTCGGCCTCATCGGCGAGCGCCCCTTCGACAGGGTGACGCTCCAGGCCATCGCGGATGCCGCGGGGGTCAGCCTTGCCGCGCTCGCCTCCGAGTTCCCGACCCGCGGGCACATCCTCGATGCGTTCGTGCGGCGGATCGACGACGAGGTCCTCGCCGGCGAGTACGGCGACATGGCCGACGAGGCGCCGCGCGAGCGCCTGTTCGACGTTTTGATGGCGCGCCTCGACGCGCTGCGGCCGCACCGCGCGGCGATCCGCTCGCTCGCCCGCTCGGCCCGCGCCGACCCGGCGCTGGGGCTCGCGCTCAACGGCATGGCGGTGCGCTCGCAGGCTTGGATGCTGGCGGCCGCGGGCATCGGGATCGGCGGCTGGCGCGGGCGGCTCGCGGCGCAGGGCCTCGCGGTCGCCTTCGCCCGCGTGCTGCGCGTCTTCGTCGAGGAGGACGACCCTGGCCTGCCGCGCACCATGGCGGCCCTCGACCGCGAGCTGCGCCGCGCCGAGGAGCGGCACGGTCGCTTCGCGCGCTGGTTCGGCCCAGCGGTGCAGCCACGGGCGGCGGCGAGCGCTGCCGACGTGCCGTTCCCGGAGGAGGCGATGCCCGCCGCCGCGGCCGAACCCCTCGACCCGACCGTCCCCCCACGGGCCGATCCGGCCGCCGGGACGAGCCCCGCCGCGCCTGCCGACGTCCTCGCCCCAGCCGCCGCCACCTCGGTCGAGGACGGGCAGGAGCTGCCGGCGTCCGTCGACGCCACGCTGTCGCCGGCCGATCGGCCACCGGCCGCAGCGCCGAACACAACCGTTGACACGGCGGAGGAGCCGGATGACGACGGTGCTACCGGAGGGGACCCGAGCCGAGCATGACCGCGACGACCTCGTTCGACACCTTCCTCGAGGTCGACGTGCGGGTCGGCACCGTCGTGTCCGCCGAGCCGTTCCCGGAGGCCCGCAAGCCCGCGATCAAGCTCACCATCGACTTCGGCCCCGAGGTCGGCGTGAAGCGCTCGTCGGCGCAGATCACCGAGCACTACGCGCCGGACGACCTCGTCGGGCGCAAGGTGATGGCGGTGGTGAACTTCCCGCCACGCCAGATCGGCCCCTTCATGTCGCAGGTCCTCACGCTCGGCTTCGCCGACGCCGCCGGCGCCATCGTCCTCGCCGTGCCGGACGGCGACGTGCCCGACGGCGCACGCCTGATGTAAGACCGCGTTGCGCTCCAAGCATCTCAAAGCACGCGCCTTCTGAACGCGTCCCGTTCCAAGCAGTCAACGCCTCGAACACAACATCGCCGAGCGACAAGTCTCAAAAGTGTGGAATAAGTAGCATAAATGATATGCGGGACTTTTATACCAGCAGTGTGCGTCAGGATGGAGACTTTGGGGTCTTTGTTGAGTGTGATGATGTTACATGTTTTTTTACGCGCGCGATATGAACGCCGATGTGGGAAATGGGATTATGCTAGCGTTTGAACTTGAGTATCCTGACGTGTTAGATTTAACAGACAAACTTATGTTGAGGTGGGATAAGCATCAAAGTACCGTAGCGTTTTTCGTTGAAGGTAGAGTTCTTGGTGCATTTGATTTTGGGTTAATGTTGGGGTGCTCTTCAGTTTGTCCACGAATGATCGGGTGTGTCTAATAGAAGAAATTGAGCCTGCCCGCTTTGTCCAGCTGTGCTCTTAAGCGCTGCTTGACGGCATGGCGTGCGCGCGTTCGTAAAAGGCTCCACGGCGCGACAATGTCCTCGCGTCGTGCGACGAGGTCACAGGGGCAGGCGGACGCTCGCCAGCAGTCCGCCGAGGGGGCTGTCGCCGAGGGTGATGTCACCGCCCTGGCGGCGGGCGATGTCGCGGGCAATGGTGAGGCCGAGGCCGGTGCCGGCGACGTCCTGGTTGCGTGCGGTGTCGAGCCGATAGAACGGCTGGAACACGGCCTCCCGCTCCGCCTCGGGGATGCCGGGGCCATCGTCCTCCACCTCAACGATGAGCCAGCCGCTCGATCTGCGGGCGGTGACCGCGACGGCTCGCGCGTGGGCGGCGGCGTTGGTCACGAGGTTCGCGATGAGCCGGCGCGTCGCCGTCGGGCGCACGCTCGCGGTGAGCCCGGGGGGGACGGTGACGTCGGCCGGGACGCCGCGCACGGCGTCCTCGACGAGGTCGGCGATGGCGACCGCGTCGGCGGGCTCGTCCGCGTCGGTGCGCGCGAATTGGAGGTAGTCCTCGAGCATCGCCTGCATCTGGTCGACGTCGGCCGACAGCGCCGCGGTCGCCTCGCTGTCGTCGAGCAGCACGAGCTCAAGGCGGAAGCGCGTCAGCATCGTGCGAAGGTCGTGGCTGACGCCGGCGAGCATGGCGGTGCGCTGCTCGATCTGCCGCTCGATGCGGTGCTTCATCTCGAGGAACGCCGAGGCGGCCTGGCGCACCTCGATGGCGCCGTGCGGGCGCAGCCGGCCCACGGGACGGCCGCGACCGAAGCGCTCGGCGGCTGCGGCGAGCTCCTGGATCGGGCGGACCTGGCCCTTCAGGAACAGGACGGCGACGGCGATGAGGACGAGGGAGGTCCCCGCCATCCACACCAGCGTGATGTGCGAGTTGGACGCGTAGGTGTCGCTGCGCCGCGTGATCACGGACAGGATGCCGACCGCGGTCTCCACCCGCACCTCGACGAAGCGGCCGGAGCGGGCGGTGTCGACCCAGAACGGGCGGTCCACCTCGCGCCGGATCTGCCGCGACAGCGCGCGGTCGAGCAGGTCGAAGATCGGCTGCGGCTTGCGCTCGGGCAGGGTCGCGTCGCCGGTGAAGCGCGCCGAGGTGAACAGCTTCTCGTTGGCGATGGCGAGGATGTCGCCGCGCCGCTCGGGCGGCGAGCGCTCCAGGAGCACGACGATCGCCGCGATCGCCTGTGCGGTGCCCTCCGACAGGCGCCACGTCATGTTCTCCCAATGCCGGTCGAGGAAGACGAAGGCGACCACCGACTGCAGCACGAGCATGGGCAGGACGATGATGAGGATCGAGCGCGGGAACAGCCGGCGCGGCAGGCGGCGGCGCAGCCAGCGCTCCAGCGGCGCAGGCAGCCCGGCCCGGCGCAGGACGCGGCGCCAGGACGGTCGCGCCGGCGAGGCCGCCTCGCTCACGACGCCTGGACCGGATCGGCGAGGAGGCGGTAGCCCACGCCCCGCACGGTGAGGAGGTGCTGCGGCCGCGCCGGGTCGGCCTCGAGCTTGCGGCGCAGCCGGTTCATCTGCACGTCGATGGCCCGGTCGCCGAGCTTCTCGTTGGCGACGAGGTCCTGGCGCGGGACCGTCGCACCGGGCCGCGTGGCGAGCAGGCGGAGGAGCCGCCGCTCCCGGTCGGTGAGGCGGACGGGCTGCCCCTCCGCCTCGAGCTCCTGGCGGCGCAGGTCGAACACGAAGCGCCCGAAGCGCACCTGGCGCGTGGCGTCGGGTCGCCGGCGGACGAGGTTGTGCAGCCGGAGCGACAGCTCGCGCGGCTCGAAGGGCTTGCCGAGGTAGTCGTCGGCGCCGAGGGAGAGCCCGCGGACGCGCTCCTGAGGCTCGGAGCGCGCGGTCAGCATGAGGACGGGCGTGTCCCCCTCGGCGCGCATCGCCCCGAGCAGCGCGAAGCCGTCCTCGCCCGGCATCATGACGTCGAGGACCGCGGCGTCGAACACCAGCGAGGCGAGGATGCGCCTTGCCTCCGCCGCGCCGTCGGCGACGGTGACGCGGAACCCCTCGCCACGCAGGAAGCGCTCCAGAAGCGTGCGGATGCGCTGGTCGTCGTCGACGAGCAGCACGTGCGGCGCGTCGTCGTCGGTGCGTGGCTCGCCGGCGTCGGCGCGGGCGACGAGGGACATCAGCGCCCTGCCGCGATGCGGTGGCGCACCGTGTCGCGCTCGTCCTCGCGCACGAGCGCAGCGAGGAAGGTCGCGACCGTCGCCTGTGCGCCGGCGCCGCCGGTCCGTCCGGCAGCCCTCACCGCACCCTCGATGTGCCGGCTCTGCAGCCGCGCGATCTCGCGGGCGAGGTCGTGCCCGGCCGGCGTCGTCGCGAGGCGCTTCTCCCGCCGGTCGGTGGCCCCCGCGCGGACCTCGATCAGCCCGTCGTCCACCAAGGTCCTCAACGTCCGCGCCACCCCCTGCTTGGTGACCTTCAGGATCGCGAGGAGCTCGCCCACGGTGAGCCCCGGATGGCGGTCGACGAAGTGCAGCACGCGGTGGTGCGCCCGGCCGTAGCCGCGCGAGGCCAGCTGCTCGTCTGCGATCCCCACGAAGTCGCGATACCCGAAGAACATCAGCTCGATCAGCTCGTAGGCCACGCCAGCGTCGCCGTCCTCCGCCAAAATCAGGTCAATCATATTGACGTAATACGTCACAACGCATAAGCAGACCGCCCGCAGGAAGGCCGGATCGATCGATCTTCCGGGACGACTTGAAACATTGTTGCGTCGACCCGTTCATTCCGACGGCTCGGACGCAACGGCGGGGTCACACCCGCGGTGGAGGGAGCACGAGACGCCATGGCGCTGCCGTTCGATCAGCATGACGGGGAGATCTGGTACGACGGCGCGTTCGTGCCGTGGAAGGATGCCAAGCTTCACGTCCTGTCCCATGGGTTGCACTACGCGAGCGCGGTGTTCGAGGGCGAGCGCGCCTACGGCGGCGAGATCTTCGAATGCGAGGCCCATACCAACCGCCTGTTCGCCTCCGCCGCAGCGATGGGCTACGCCATCCCCTATAGCAAGGACGCCGTCTCCGCCGCCAAGCGGGCGACGTTGTCCCGCATGGGTTTGACCGAGGCCTACGTGCGACCGGTCGCCTGGCGCGGCTCGGAGATGATGGGCGTGTCGGCGCAGACGAACACGATCCACCTCGCCATCGCGGTGTGGGCCTGGCCGTCCTACTTCGACCCTGCGCTGCGCGAGCGCGGGCTGACGCTCGACATCTCCGAGTGGCGCCGTCCCGACCCGCGCACCGCGCCCTGCCACGCCAAGGCCGCCGGGCTCTACATGATCTGCACGCTGTCCAAGCACACCGCCGAGGCGAAGGGCTGCCACGACGCGCTGATGCTGGACTACCGCGGCCACGTGGCGGAGGCGACCGGCGCCAACGTGTTCTTCCTGAAGGACGGGGTGCTGCACACGCCGACCCCCGACTGCTTCCTGGATGGCATCACCCGGCGCACGGTCATCGGGCTCGCCCGTGCGCGCGGCGTCGAGGTGGTGCAGCGCACGATCCTGCCGGAGGAGATGGAGGGGTTCGAGGAGTGCTTCCTGACCGGCACCGCCGTTGAGGTTACGCCGGTGGGACAGATCGGCCCGTACACGTTCCGCGTCGGTGACCTCACGAAGGCGCTGATGGGGGACTACCAGGCTGCCGTACAGCCCCCGCACGCGGCGTTGCGCGAGGTCGCCTGACCGCAGCGTGCCCAGGGTTGCACGGTCCATCGCCGCGGCGCCCCGGGTGGGACTTGCTCCAACGAGGGTCGAGGACCAGCCTAGGTGCGCACGCGGGGCTGGCCGCGGTCGATGCGGCCGATGCCCTCCCGCGCCGGGGCGTAGCCCGGTTGCAGCTGTAGAGCGCGCGTGTACGACGAGCGCGCCTTGGAGGTCTCACCCTTGGCCTCCAACGCCAGGCCGCGGTTCGTCCACGCATCCGCGTAGTCCCGGTCGAGCTGGACCGCCTGGTTGAAGTCCTCCAGCGCCGCGTCGATGTCGCCCGTCGCAAGGTAGGAGGCGCCGCGGCCGTTGTAGGGCTCGGGCGCGCGCGGATCGAGGCCAATGGCGATGCCGAAGTCCTCCACGGCGAAGGCATGCATCTCCTGCGCCTGATAGATGAGCGCCCGGTTGTGGTAGGCGCGCGGATCGCCGGAGTTGTTGGAGATCGCCGCGTTGAAGTCGGCGATCGCGCGCTCGCTGTTCCCCTTCAGCCGATGGATGTTGCCGCGGCCCACGAGCGCGGCGTCGTAGGTCGGGTTCACCGCGAGCGCGGCGTCGTAGTCGGCGAGCGCAGCGTCGAGGTTGTCCATGCGGCGGTGGGCCAGCGCCCGGTTGGCGTACGCCTGGTAGTAGCGCGGGTTGAGCGCGAGGGCGTGATCGAAGTCGGCGAGCGCCTCACGCATCTTGCCGGCGCGCCCGTATGCGGTGCCGCGTACGTTGTAGGCGCTGGGATCGCTCGGGTTGGCCTCGACCACCGCCGTCAGCGAAGCGATGTTGGTCGGCGACCCGGACTTGGCGTCGATCAGCCGCCCGGGCGTCGTCATCGCGTCGTCGATCACGCAGCCGCCGAGCGCAGCCGCAACGAGCACGATAAACGGGATGTTGAAGGTTCGCATCATCATCACTGGCCACCGCGTGCGGACCGGCTCGATGCGGTCCGAGCCTGGGGCTAGAACCCTCGCCGCAGGGGCGGAGGTCGGTCCCAAATCAGGTGGTGGTGCGCTTCTTGCCGGGAATGAGGCCTTCGCGCTGCGCGCGCTTGCGTGCCAGCTTGCGGGCGCGCCGTACGGCCTCGGCCTTCTCGCGCGCCCTGCGCTCCGACGGCTTCTCGTAGTGGTTGCGCATCTTCATTTCGCGAAAGATGCCCTCGCGCTGCATCTTCTTCTTCAGCGCCTTGAGCGCCTGATCGACGTTGTTGTCTCGAACGAGAACCTGCACCGGGCCTACTTCCTTCTGTTGCACGATGCCTTGCGGCTGCACCGTCTCGCCGGGCCCGGCTCGTTGCCGACGCCAACACACGCACGCGGCCGCACGGCTCCCATGGCGGTGGGAGCGACGGTCGCGATGGCGTGAAGCATGTTACCTAGCACTGGGTTCCGCTGCTGTCGACGCTTCCGCCGGCGATTGTCTGCCCGACGACGGTCACGTGGCCCATCTTGCGGCCCTCCCGCGCCTCGCGCTTGCCGTAGAGGTGGAGGCGCGCCTCGGGGACGGCGAGGTGCCTTCGCCAGTCACGCACCTCGTCACCGATGAGGTTCATCATGGTCGCGTCGCCGGTGCGCCGGGTCGAGCCGAGGGGCCAGCCCGCGATGGCGCGCACGTGGTTCTCGAACTGGCTGGTGAGCGCCGCGGCCTCCGTCCAGTGCCCGGTGTTGTGCACCCGCGGCGCCATCTCGTTCGCGATCAGCGCGCCGTCCTCGGCGAGGAACCACTCGATGGCGAGCACACCGACGTAGCCGAGCCGTTCGGCCACGGCCGTGGCGAGGCGCACTGCGCCGTCCTCCGCGGTTGCCTCGAGCGGCCCGGGCACCGTGGAGCGGCGGAGGATCCCGCCCTCGTGGACGTTGCGCGGGTGGGCGTAGGCGGCGATCGAGCCGTCGGCGCCACGAGCGAGCACGGTGGAGGTCTCCGCCACGAACGGCACGGCGGCTTCGAGGATGGCAGGCACGTTGCCGATGGCGGCGAAGGCCGCCGCGAGGTCGGCGTGAGGGCCGACGCGGACCTGCCCCTTGCCGTCATAGCCCAGCCGTCGCGTCTTCAAGATCGTGTGGGGGCCGAGCGTCGCGTGCGCCGCCCCGAGCCCAGCGAGGTCGTCCACCGGAGCGTGGGGCGCGACGGCGAGCCCGCACGCGGCGAGGAACGCCTTCTCAACGAGCCGGTCCTGAGCCACCTCGAGGGCGCGCGGGCCGGGCCGCACCAGGTCGCCGAGCGGGCGCACGGCGGTCACCGGCACGTTCTCGAACTCGTAGGTCATCACGGCCACCGACGCGGCGAAGGCCGCGAGGGCGTCCGCGTCGTCGTAGGCGGCGACGGTGGCGCGGGAGGCGACCTCCGCCGCAGGGGCGGCCTCGTCCGGGCTGAAGACGTGGGTCGCGAACCCGAGGCGCGCGGCGGCCAGCGCCAGCATGCGGCCGAGTTGGCCGGCGCCCAGGATGCCGACGGCGTCGCCCGGGGCGAGCATCACGTCGCCTCCCGCAGGACGCTCACGCGCCGTCGTCCACAGGCCGGACGACGCTCACGCGTCGCCCAATACGCCGCGCGACGCTCGCGCGTCGCCAAACAGGCCGCGCGACGCTCGCGCGTCGCCAAACACGCCGGACGACGCTCACGCGTCGCCAAACACGCCGGACGACGCTCACGAGTCGTCCGTGGGGCGCTCGGGGACGCCCGCGGTCCGGGCGGCGCGCCAGGCGGCGAGGCGTCCGTCGAGCGCAGGGTCGGAAAGGGCAAGGACCGCGGCCGCGAGGAGCGCGGCGTTCACCGCGCCGGCGCGTCCGATGGCGAGGGTCCCCACCGGCACCCCCGCCGGCATCTGCACGATGGACAGGAGGCTGTCCCACCCTGAGAGCGCCTGCGACTCTACCGGGACGCCGAACACCGGCAGCGTGGTGAGCGCGGCGACCATGCCCGGCAGGTGCGCCGCGCCGCCCGCGCCGGCGACGACGACGCGCACGCCTCGCGCCGACGCGCCCTCGGCGAACTCGTAGAGCCGGCGCGGCGTGCGGTGGGCGGACACGACGAGCGCGTCGTGGGGCACGGCGAGCCCGCCGAGCGTGTCCGCCGCGTGGCGCATGGTCGCCCAGTCCGACCGGCTGCCCATCACGATGGCGACCGGCGCGGCCGGTGCGGTCCCGTCCGTCATGCGATGATGTCCGGCAGTACTTGGGCGGCGAGGACGCGGATCTCGTCCTTGAGCTGGAGCTTGCGCTTCTTCAGCCGCTTGATCTGCAGGAGGTCCGTGGAGCCGGCGGCCTCCAGCGCCTCGACGGCCGCATCGAGGTCGCGATGCTGCTCACGCAGCGCCGCGAGGCGATCCATCAGCTCGCTCTGATCCTCGTCCATGGACGATCAATGCCGCAGGCGAGCCGTCCGGTCCATTACCATGCAAGCCCGCCACAAGGTCAGCCGGCGGGAGGGCCGACCAGCGCGAAGGTCGGCTTCCCCTCGCCGAGGATGCGGGCTGCGGAGCGGCGCACGTCGTCGAGCGTCACCGCCTCGACGAGGTCGTTGCGCTCGTCGATGTAGCCGATGCCAAGGTCGTCGAGCTGGATCGCGAGGAGCTGGCGCGCGGTGGAGCTCGAGGAGCCGAAGCGCAGCGCGTAGGAGCCGGTGAGGTACGCCTTTGCCTCGCCGAGCTCCTCCTCGGTCGGACCCTCGCTCGCCATGCGGCCGATCTGCTCGAGGATCACCGCCACGGCCTCCTCGGCACGGTCGTTGCGCGTGGCGGTGCCGCCGCCGAAGATCGCGCTGTGGTCGAACGGGGCGACGTAGGAGTACACCGAGTAGGCGAGGCCACGCTTCTCACGCACCTCCTCGAAGAGCCATGACGAGAACGAGCCGCCGCCGAGGATGTGGTTCATCACGTAGGCCGGGATGAAGTCCGGGTCGTCGCGGGCAAGGCCAGGACCGCCGAAGCGGATCGCGGTCTGCGGCGTCTCCAGCGCCTCGACGGCGGTCGCCCCGACGGCGGGCTCCACGTCCGCGACCGGCGTGAGGTCCGCGGCGTCCGGCAGGTCGCCGAAGGCGCGGTCGAGCATCGGCCCCAGCGTCGCAGCGTCCACATCGCCGACGACGGCGACCACGAGGTTGTCCTTGGCGAAGCCCGCAGAGTGCGCCGCCGCGAGGTCGTCACTGCCGAGGCCGGCGACGCTCTCCAGGGTGCCGTTGCTCGGCGTCCCGTAGGGATGGTTCGGGAACGCGGTGGCGGACCACAGGTGCGAGGCGATGGTGTCGGGGTCGTTCTGCTCGCGGCGCAGGTTCGCGGTGATCGACGCCCTCATGCGGCTGATCGCCTCCTCGTCGAAGCGCGGCTCGGTGAGCGCCATCGCGAGCAGGTCCATGCCACGGTCGAGGTTCGACGAGATGACGCTGACGTTGCCGTAGAAGTGGTCGCGCGAGGGCTCGAAGCTGAGGCGCACGGCGTCGTCGCGCAGCGCGGTCTGAAAGGCCACCGAGTCGAGGTCGGCCGCGCCCTCGTCGAGCATGGTCGACAACAGGTTGGCGCGTCCCGCCTTGCCGGTCGGGTCCTGCGCGGCGCCCGCGCCGGCGAACGCGAAGTCCATCGCGACGAGCGGCACGGTGTCGTCCGACACGAGCCAGGCGTGGATGCCGCCGGGGCTCGTCACTTCCTGGATGTCGATGGCGCTGGCGCTCCCGATGGTGGTCGCGAGGACGAAGCCTGCCGCGAAGGCGCGACGAACAAGGCGCATTGTGCTCCCCTTCACTGCACGACGTCGGCGGTCGTCGACGCTGCCGCCGAGGCCGACGCCGTCGCAGCGCTCGCCTGCAGCAGGCGCCCGGTGACGCTGCCGCGGTTGGTCAGGTACGTCTGCGCGGCCCGTTGGACCTCCTCGGCGGTGACCGCGGAGATGCGCGAGGGCCAAGCCTTCACGTCCTCCAGGGTGGAGCCCGTGGTGACCGACGCACCGAAGATGCGCGCGAGCGAGGACTGGCTGTCCTGGGCGAAGATCACGCTCGCGAGGAGGTTGGTCTTGGCCCGCCTGAGCTCCTCCTCGGTGACGCCGTTCATCGCGACGTCCGCGATGATGGCGCGGCCGCGGTCCTCCAGCGTCTCGAGATCGACCCCGTCCACCGGCGTCGCGTAGAACACGTACCGCGTGTCGTCGACCGCGCTCGACTGGTACCAGCTGCCGGCCGACGTCGCGAGCCCCTCCTCACGCACCAGCGCGGTGTAGAGCCGGCTCGTGTTGTTCCCGCCAAGGATCTCGGCGAGGACGTCGAGGGCCTCAGCATCACCGGGCTCCGCCGTCGCGTAGCTCGGCACGATCCAAGAGACCTGCGTTGTGGACTGCTCGACGCGCGGGTCGCGCAGCTCCACCACGCGGTCGGCGCGCAGCTGCTGCGCCTTGGGGCGCGAGCGCGCCATCGGCCCGCGCGCGTCTTGGACCGAGCCGTAGGTGGCCTCGGCGATCTCGCGGATCTCGTTCACGCTGACGTCGCCGGCGACCACCAGGACGGCGTTCCCCGGCCGGTAGTGCGCGTTGTAGAAATCCATAGCGTCGGCAGCGTTCAGTGCCGAGACCTCGTCCGGCCAGCCGATCACCGGGTCGCCGTAGGGGTGATTGACGAACAGCGCGGCGTCCACCGCCTCGCTGAGCTCCGAGGATGGGCGCGTGTCGACGCGCATTCGCCGCTCCTCGAGCACCACGTCGCGCTCCGGCGCGGCGATGTCCTCGGTGAGCTGGAGGCCGCGCATGCGGTCCGCCTCGAACGCCATCATGGTCGCGAGGTGCTCCCTGGCGACCTGCTGGAAGTAAGCGGTGTAGTCGTTGGAGGTGAACGCGTTCTCCCTTCCCCCGAGCTGCGAGACGGTACGCGAGAAAAGCCCAGCCGGGTTCGCCTCGGTCCCCTTGAACATCAGGTGCTCGAGGAAGTGCGCGATGCCGGACTTGCCGCCCGGCTCGTCCGCCGAGCCGACACGGTACCAGATCATGTGCGTCACGATGGGCGCGCGCCGATCGGGGATGACGATGACTTCGAGGCCGTTGTCGAGGGTGAAGCTCGTCGCGTCCGGGGCGATGGTGAGCTCGCCGAGGTCCACGGGGTCAGCCTCGGCGGGCGCGAGTGGCGCAGCGGCAATCAGCGCCGTCACGGCGATGGCGGCGAGCGTCGATCGAAGCGGCATGGCGCACCTTGTCGTGGGTCATGCCGCGGTCGTAGTCCGCGCGCCGGCCGGCCACCACTGAACTCTTGGTAAGCTATTGCTTGATCTTACGCGCGCCGGGGTCCTCCTCCTTGGCGTAGAGCCGCTTGCGTGCCCACTCGGAGTTCTCGATCTCCTTCGGCTCGGGAAGCGCCGCCGACTCCGCCGGCGTGCGGAAGGTGCTCGGCGGCTGGATGAGCGAGGCACGCGGCGCGGCCGTCCCATCGTCCGCCAGCATGCCCGTGCGCTGGCCGCCAGCCTTGATGGTGACCTTCATCTCCTGGCGCGTCAGCCGCTCGAACGGGTCGCGCGCCATCTCGGCGATGCTTTCCTTCGGGGCTTGGCCGAGGCCGCCGTCCTGCTCGGGGATCTCACCGGGCAGGGCGCGGCCCCCACGCTTCTCGAGCGTCGCGTCGAGCTCGGCGATCGCAGCGCTCGCCTCAATGCGCTCGCGCCGGCGCTGCACGTCGTGGTCCTCGGGGAAGTCCACCGCAGCCTCGGCGGCGGACTGGTCCACTGGGTTCGGCAGCTGGTCCGTGGAGCTCGGCAGCGCGAGCGGCGCGCGCGGCTGATGCTCGATGGGCCGCCGGTTCTCGACGACGCCGCCCATGGTGAGGAGCGCGCCGAACGCGGTGGCCGGCCTCTCCTCCATGGGGTCGGGCTCCTCCTCGAAGTAGTTGTACGCCGTGTTGCAGCCCGACAGGACGAGCGCGAGGCACACGACGGCGAGGACGGAACGGACCATGACGGCACTCCACTTGGGGCGCTTGCCCCCGCATCAGCCATCGCGCCGCGCCCGCGCGCGAGTCAACCGCGGCACGCGTTCGGCGCCAGGGTCAGGCCAGGGTGGTGCAAGCCTGCAACACCCTGGTTCGTACCGCTCATTCGGCGCGTCGGGTCAGCAGCGCGTCGCCGAGAAGAGCAACGACGCCGAGGACGATCGCGGCGTCCGCGACGTTGAACACGTACCAGGAAAAGGTGCGCCAGTGGAGGTGCACGAAGTCCACCACCGCGCCGTAGAGCGTGCGGTCGACGAGGTTGCCGAGGGCGCCGCCGATGATGCCGCCGACCGCGAGGCGCACCAGCCCGCTCTGCGCCCGCCACAGCCAGGCTGCCAGAAGGAGGGTGGCGACCACGGTGAAGGCGACGAGGAGCCAGCGCCCGGTGCCGTCCTGCTGCAGGAGCCCGTAGCTGATGCCGCGGTTCCATACGAGCGTGATGTCCAGCACCGGCAACACCTTGAGGGGACCCTGCGACAGGTCGAGCGCGAGGACCCACGCCTTGCTGGCCTGGTCCGCCGCGAACACGGCGAGGGCGAGGGCGACGCCGGCGACGCGGCTCGTCGCTGCCCGCTCCGCCGGCGTCGTCGCGGCGCTCACGCGCCGTCGATCTCCGCCATGGCAGCGGCGTCTCGGGGCGACAGGTCGGGGTACCGCGGGTCGGAGCCGACGTCCGGCGAGACCTTCCAGGATCGGGCGCACCGCTGGCCGTCGGCGCGGTCGACGCGCACGGCAACGCCCGGGACCTCGGGCAGCGTGAACGCCGCCGACGCCGGCGCACCGCCGTCGATGGTGATCGCCGAGGCGATGACGACGTCCGCGAAGTCGACGGCCTCGACGATGGCCCGGGTCGCGTCGTCGGCGATCCACACCACCGGGTGCGCCTCCAGCGAGGAGCCGATGCGCTTCTCGCGCCGCTCCACCTCCAGCGCGCCGGTGACGACGCGGCGCACCCGGCGCACCGTCTCCCAGCGTGCGGCGAGCGCGTCGTCGCGCCACGCCGGGTCCGCTTCAGCGAACGCCTCGAGGTGCACCGAGCCCTCGCCGCCCCGGGCGCGCCACGCCTCTTCCATGGTGAACGGCAGGAGCGGCGCGAGCCATGTCACCAGCGCCTCGAAGAGGTGGCGCACGGTCCCGAGCGCGGCCCGCCGCCGCGGGCTCGACGGCGCGTCGCAGTACAGCGTGTCCTTGCGGATGTCGAAGTAGAACGCCGACAGCTCGGTGTTGGCGAACGCCATCAGCGTGTGGGCCACGTGGCTGGTGTCGAAGCGGCGGTAGGCGTCGCGGACCTCATCAGACAGCACCGCCAGGCGGTGCAGCATCAGCCGCTCGAGCTCGGGCGCCGTCGCGACGTCGAGCGGGGCACCGTCGTCGTGGGCAAGGTTGCCGAGCATCCAGCGGATCGAGTTGCGCAGCTTGCGGTAGGAGTCCGCGACGCCCTTAAGGATCTCGGCGCCGATGCGCTGGTCGTCGGTGACGTCCTGCGTCGCCACCCAGAGCCGCAGGATGTCGGCGCCGTACTCACCGATGACGTCCTGCGGCGCGATGGTGTTGCCCAGCGACTTCGACATCTTGCGCCCGTCCTCGGCCATCGTGAAGCCGTGGGTGACGACGGCCTTGTACGGCGCCCGTCCGCGCGTGCCGCAGGCCTCCAGGAGCGAGGACTGGAACCAGCCACGGTGCTGGTCGGAGCCCTCCAAGTAGACGTCCGCCGGCCAGGCGAGGTCGTCGCGCTCCTCGAGGCAGAAGGCGTGGGTGCACCCCGAGTCGAACCAGACGTCGAGGATGTCGTCAACCTTCTCGTAGTCCGACGGATCGTGGTCTTCGCCGAGGAAGCGCGCCGCGGCGCCCTCGGCGAACCAGGCGTCGGCGCCCTCCGCCTCGAACGCTTCTAATATGCGCGCGTTGACCGCCTCGTCGATGAGCAGCTCGCCCGTCTCGTGATGCACGAACACGGCGATCGGCACACCCCAGGCCCGCTGGCGCGAAACGACCCAGTCCGGCCGGTGCTCGATCATGCCGCGCAGCCGGTTGCGCCCCGACGGCGGCACGAAGTCGGTCGCCGCGATGGCGTCGAGGGCGCGCGAGCGCAGCGTGGTCCCGTCGCCGAGGTCGCGGTCCATGGCGATGAACCACTGCGGCGTGTTGCGGTAGATCACGGGCTTCTTGGAGCGCCAGGAGTGCGGGTACTGGTGCTTCAGCCGCCCGCGCGCCACCAGCACGCCAGCCTCGCGCAAGGCCGCGATGACAGCCTCGTTGGCGTCGCCCTTCCCGCCCTCGTCGGTGATGACGGTGCGGCCCTCGAAGCTCGGCGCGTCGGCGGTGAAGCGCCCGTCGGGACCGACCGGATGGGGGATCGTGGGGTCGATGCCGGCCGCCTGGAGGTCGCGCGTCGCTTGGGTCCAGACCTCGAAGTCCTCCACGCCGTGGCTCGGCGCGGTGTGGACGAAGCCCGTGCCCGCCTCGTCGGTGACGTGGTCGCCGGCGAGGAGCGGGACGTCGAAGCCGTAGCCCGCATCACGTCCGCGCAGCGGGTGCGCGGCGACAAGCCCGGCGAAGGCCTCGTTGGGTACGGTTGCCAAGCGGGTGAACGAGGAGACCCTTGCGGCGTCCATCACGCCTTGCGCTAGCGCATCGGCGATGACGTATCGCTCGCCCGCCTTCGCCCAAGGCGGTTGGCCGTCGGGAAGGGACTCGACGGCGCCGACCTCGTACAGGCCGTAGTCGACCGTCGAGGAGTAGGCGATGGCCCGGTTGCCCGGCAGGGTCCACGGGGTCGTGGTCCAGATGACGATGGCGGCGTTGCGGTCGACGAGGTCGCTGGCAGCGATCTGCAGGTCGCTTGCAGTGGTGTGCAGATTGGCCCGCCCCGCGTCGACCGGCGGACCCAAACCTTCATCGGTGCTGCAATCGCGACCGGACACGACGTTCGCTTCGACACGTTCCCCAGATGCTAGGGTTGCGCGGTTGGTCGGGTGCGTCCGCTCGAGCGGGAACGCCACGTACACCGTGTCGCTCACGTAGTCCTGGTACTCGACCTCGGCCTCGGCGAGCGCGGTGCGCTCCACCACCGACCACATCACCGGCTTGGAGCCGCGGTAGAGCTGGCCGGTCGCGGCGAACTTCAGGAGCTCGCCGGCGATGGCGGCCTCGGCGACGAAGCTCATGGTGCGGTAGGGGTCCGCGAAGTCGCCCATCACCCCGAGGCGCTGGAACTCCTCGGCCTGCACGCCCAGCCAGTGCGTCGCGAACTCGCGGCACTCGCGGCGGAAGTCGTTGACCGGCACCGCGTCCTTGGCCCGGCCCGCCGCGCGGAACGCCTCCTCCACCTTCCACTCGATGGGCAGGCCGTGGCAGTCCCAGCCGGGCACGTAGTTCGCGTCGTAGCCGAGCATCTGGTGCGAGCGCACCACGAAGTCCTTCAGGATCTTGTTGAGCGCGGTGCCGATGTGGATGTGGCCGTTGGCGTAGGGCGGACCGTCGTGGAGGATGAACCTTTCGCGGCCCGCGCTCGCCTCGCGCACGCGCCGGTAGAGCTCCGTCCGCGCCCACTCGGCGAGCCACTCGGGCTCGCGCTTGGGTAGCCCCGCCCGCATCGGGAACTCCGTGCGCGGCAGGAACAGCGTCTTGGCGTAGTCGCGGACGGGCTGGTCCGCCGTGATCTCGGTCATGTCGTCTCGGTCATGGTACGGGCCTGGGCGGCGGGCGCGTCCGTGCGGCCGTTCTGGGGTTCACCGTTCGTCGGCCGATGGGGCCGTGGGCGCCCGCGGCACCAAGGCGAGCCGTGCCCCAAGATGCCCTTCGCCGAGCCTCGTGCACGCCTTCCAGGTGCGCCCTCATGGTTCTCATTAGCGCCGCCACCGCTTGAGTTCCACCCGTCAGCGACCGGACCGTCGTGCCCCATGCGCCGCGGACGACCGTTGAGTGGGGCAGCGAGATGGATCAACGCCGGACGGTCCCGCAGCTCGCCGACCCTTGCGTCGCAGGTGGCCTCTCGCCAAAGCGCCGACGTCCGGCGCTGCACAGGGTGGGGGGGACGCCGGAAGGCGGACGCGCCGAGGTCGCTGGACACGGCGACCTGGGACGCAGGTGAAGCCGGGCGATCGCCTCGCTGCACGGTTGCGGCACCTTGCCCACGAGCGTCGATGTTGCGGATCGTCGAGCGATCGCCGGCACTGGCTGGAGGAGCCGAATGCATGGAGCTGCGGTGGTGTGCAGCGTTCGTCGCCGGCGCGTGCCCCTGCAGAGCGGCCCCTCACTCCACCGATGACCCGCCCCATGGCTCGGGATCGAGCGGCACCGGCAGCTTCGATCGCGCCGCAAGCGCCGGCGACCTTGTTCGGGGGCGCGGTCCATCTCCGCCGAGCGTCGCCGCCGGTGCCAAGATCGGCACCGCACCGGGGAAGGCCGCACCCGTCGTCGACGGGACCAGCGCCGCGGCCAATCCTTGGTCGTGACACCGCGGACGCTCCCTCGTCCGGAAGGTGGCGGAGCGGCACGACATTTGGTGTCGTAGCCCTTCGCCAGATGCGCGCGTAAACCGCCTTGCCGGAACGATCCGACCACCCGAGCCCGATCGGGTCCCGGCTGACGCTCGACCGTGCCGGTTCCGTCAGATCGCCCAGCGCTGCCCCACACGCAGCGTCTGCGGGCGCTGGCGCGAGCGACCCGACCCGCGCCTCCGGCGAGGCCGGAAAACGACGCGAGGTGCCGAAGGGTCGGGGTCGTCGAACAGGGCGGGGGCGGATCGCACCCCCACGAGGGTCGCTGCCTCGATCCGTGCGCGGACGACGGCCTCGTAGCCTCAAGCGATGCGGAAGACGAACAGGATCGCGGAAAGGTCGAGGTCGTTGAGCAGGTAGACCGGGAACGTCGGCGAGCGGTCCACCTCGCGCCAGGCGCCATGCTGGGACAGGTCGTCGATGGCCGCCGCGAAGCCCTGGTCCTGCCACGTGTCGGCACGAACGTTGAAGGCGACGACGCCGCCGGGTCGCGTTACACGGACGAGCTCGCCGAGCGCTGCGGGCGGCGCGTGGCCGGGACCGAAGGCGCCGGCGCACGCGGTCGTCGCGAACGCGTCGGCCCCGTAGGGCAGCGCCGTGAGGTTCGCCTCGGCGAGCGCGTCGTAGACGCCGCGTGCCCTCGCCCGGGCGAGCATGGCGGGCGACAGGTCGCACCCAGCGAGCGGCGCGTACCCGAGCAGGCGGAGCGCGTCGCCGACGAGGCCCGTGCCGCAGGCCGCGTCGAGCACCGGGCCTGCGTCCGGCGGTGCATGCCGCGCCAGGAACGCCGATGCGAGGAGCGGCACTCGAAATCCCTCGCCGAGGGTGTCGGCCTCGTAGCCGTCCGCCCAGCCCTCGTAGAACGCCCGCGTCTCCTCGGTGGAGGAGGGACCATAGGCGCCGGCGAGCGTGCCCGGCGGCGGGGGTCGCCCCGTCAAAGGTGCGGCATCATGGCGTCGGCGCCAGATCGCTCGGTCGTCCCAGGACCCTCCTCGACGTTGAGGATCTTCACCACCCCGTCGTCGGCGAGCAGCGAGTAGCGCCTCGAGCGCACGCCCATGCCGAAGCCCGACGCGTCGACGTCGAGACCGATGGCGCGGGTGAACGTCGCCGAGCCGTCGGCGAGGAAGGTGATCTTGCCGTGCCCACCGGAGGACTTCGCCCAGGCGTCCATGACGAACATGTCGTTGACCGCGATGACGGCGACCTCGTCGATCCCCTTGGCGCGGATTGCGTCGATGTTGTCGAGGAACCCAGGGAGGTGAGTGTTGTTGCAGGTGGGGGTGAAGGCGCCGGGAACTCCGAACAGGACGATGCGCCGGCCGCGGGTGAGCCGCTCGGTGGTGACCTCGGACGGGCCGTCGGTCGTCATGACCTTGAAGGTGGCGTCAGGCAGCGTCTCGCCGATGGCGATGGGCATGGGAAGCGTCTCCGACTGTTGCCCTGCGATGTAGCAGGTGCGGCGAGCCTCGCCACCCCCGCGCGCCCGGATCGGCTTCATCCTTGCGAGCGCTGTGCTAACGTGACCGCGGCGTCACAGGGCGGCTTGGCCGCACCAGGAGGCGGGTATGGAGCGAACGGACAGCACGCTGACGGAGGGCTACCTCGAGGGCCAGTGCCTCATCGCGATGCCCCAGATGGGTGACCAACGCTTCGACCGTGCCGTCATCTTCCTGTGCGCCCACTCCGAGGAGGGGGCGATGGGGATCATCGTCAACAAGCCTGCCAGGAACGTGTCGTTCGTCGATCTCCTGACGCAGCTCGGCGTGGTGGATCAGGAGGACGCCATCCGCCTCCCTCCGGCGGCCCGCAACGTCGCTGTGCACAACGGGGGTCCGGTGGAGACGGGACGCGGCTTCGTCCTGCATACGTCGGACTTCGTCTTGAAGGAGGCGACCTTGGTCGCGGGCAACGACGTGTGCCTGACCGCGACGGTGGAGATCCTGCGGGCCATCGCGCACGGCTCCGGCCCGTCCCAGGCGCTCCTCGCGCTCGGTTACGCCGGGTGGGCGCCGGGCCAGCTCGAGGCGGAGATCGCGGGCAACGGCTGGCTGCACTGCACCGCGGACCACGCACTGCTGTTCGACCCCGATGCCGACAACAAGTACGAGCGGGCGGTAAAGAAGCTTGGGTTCGACCCGCGCGTCCTGTCCTCGGCGGCGGGCCACGCGTGAGGACCCGCGGTTGACACGTCGGCCGCTCACCGGCTTGTGACGGCGCGGCGGAGGAAGGGTTCGGTGCGTTACATCTCCACACGCGGCTCGGCGACGCGCCTCGGCTTCTGCGACGCCACCTTGACGGGGCTGGCCCCCGACGGCGGCCTCTTCGTGCCCGAGGCGTACCCGACGCTCTCCACCGCGACGCTCTCCGCCCTCGTGGGGCAGCCCTTCGAGGTGGTGGCGGAGGCGGTGCTGTCGCGCTTCACGGGCGGCGAGCTCGGCGACGCGGCGCTGTCAGCCGACATCGGTGCCGCGATGGGGACCTTCGCCCATCCCGCCCGCACGCCGCTCGTCCAGATCGGCCCGAGCGCGTTTGTGCTCGAGCTGTTCCACGGGCCGACGCTCGCCTTCAAGGACGTCGCCATGCAGACCCTGGCGCGCCTGATGGACCGCATCCTCACCGAGCGCGGGCGGCGGGCGACCATCGTGACGGCGACCTCCGGCGACACCGGCGCGGCGGCGGCCGACGCGTTCCGCGGGCGCGCCGCGATCGACCTCGTCATCCTCTACCCCGACGGGCGGGTGAGCGAGGTGCAGCGGCGGCAGATGACGACCATCGCCGACGACAACGTCCACACCCTCGCCGTCGACGGCGACTTCGACGACTGCCAGCGCATCGTCAAGGCGCTGTTCGTCGACCGCGAGTTCAACGCGCGCGTCGCCATGGGGGGGGTCAACTCGATAAACTGGGCGCGCGTCGCGGCGCAGGTGTCGTACTACGTGTTCGCCGCGCTGGCGCTCGGTGCGCCGCACCGGCGCGTGGCGTTCGCGGTGCCGACGGGCAACTTCGGCGACGTCCTGGCAGGCTACGTCGCCCACCGCATGGGGCTGCCCATCGAGCGCCTCGTCATCGCGACCAACCGCAACGACATCCTCGACCGCGGCCTGCGCACCGGGCGCTACACGCCCGAACGCGTGGCGCCGTCGGCGTCGCCGTCCATGGACATCCAGGTGTCGTCGAACTTCGAGCGCCTCGTGTTCGAGCTGTCGGGCCGCGACGCCGCCTCGATCGCCGAGCGCATGGCCCGGCCCCCGGAGGGGTTCGCGCTCACCGCGGACGAGCAGCGCGGGATGCGCACGCTGTTCGCCTCGGGCCGGGCCGACGACGCCGACACGCAGCGCGTCATCGGCGAGACCTACGCCGCGACGGGCCTCGTGGTCGACCCGCACACCGCCGTGGGCCTCAAGGCCGCGGCCGAGGTGACGCTGCCCGCGGGCGTCCCCATGGTGACGCTCGCCACCGCGCACCCTGCCAAGTTCCCCGACGTGGTGGAGGCCGGCTGCGGCGTGCGCCCGGCGCGCCCCGAGCGCCTCGCCCGGGCGATGTCGGATCCCGAGCGCTCGAGCCGCGTCGCGGCGGACGTGCGCGCCGTGGCGGACGTCATCCTGGAGCGCGCCCGGGCGGTCGCGGCATGAGCCGCGTCACGCGCCTGCCGTCCGGGCTGTCGGTGGTGACCGACACCATGGCGCACGTCGACTCCGTGGCAGTCGGCGTGTGGGTGGAGACCGGCACGCGCTCCGAGGCCGAGGGCGAACATGGCGTCGCCCACTTCATGGAGCACATGGCGTTCAAGGGCACGGCGCACCGCTCGGCGAGGGCGATCTCTGAGGCCATCGAGGGCGTCGGCGGTGACATCAACGCCGCCACCAGCGTCGAGACCACGGCCTACCACGCGCGCATGCTCGCCGAGGACCTGCCGCTTGCCCTCGACATCTTCGCGGACATCCTGACCGAGCCGGCGTTCGCCCCTGCGGAGGTGGAGCGCGAGCGCAACGTCATCCTGCAGGAGATCGGCGCGGCGGAGGACGTGCCGGAGGACCGCGCCTTCGATGCGCTGCCTGAGGCCGCCTTCCGCGGACAGCCGCTGGGTCGGCGCATCCTCGGCACGCGCGCCTCCGTGGGCGCGGTGAGCGCGGATGCGCTGCGAACCTTCTTTGAGGCGCACTACACCGCCCCGGCGATGACGGTGGTCGCTGCGGGGCGGGTCGATCACGCGGCGTTCGTCGATGCGGCCGCCCGCGCCTTCGAGCGCGTGCCGTCGCGCCGCGCGCCGGCTGCCTCGCGCGCGAGCTACACCGGCGGCGTCGCGGCAGAGGCGGACGAGGACGCATCCGAGTGCCAGCTCATCCTCGGCTTCGAGGGGCGCGGCGCGCGCCACGACGACGCCGTCGCCGCCCAGCTCGCCGCGATGGTGGTGGGCGGGGGGCTGTCCTCGCGCCTCTTCCAGGCGCTGCGGGAGGAGCGTGGTCTCGTCTACGACACCTCCGCCTTCCACTGGGCGTTCGCCGAGACCGGCGTCTTCGCGGTCCACCTCGCGACGTCGCCGGACACCGTGCTCGAGGCCGCTGCGGTGACGCTCGATGAGCTCGAAGGCGCGATCGGGACGATCACCGAGGAGGAGCTCGCCCGCGCCAAGGCGCAGCTGCGCGCCGGCCTCCTCATGAGCCTGGAGAGCCCGTCGGCCCGGATGGGGCAGGCGGCGCGGCAGGCGATCGTCTTCGGCCGCGCCCGGACCAAGGAGGAGCGCCTCGCCGAGATTGAGGCGGTGACCGGGGAGGACGTCCGGCGTCTCCTGTCCGCGCTGACGCGCACGACGCCGACGCTCGTCACGGTCGGGCCCGGCGAGGCGCCGGACGCCTCGGCGATCGCGGCGCGCTTCGGCGGCGTCGCCGACCCGGGGAGCGCCGCGTGAGCGCGCTGCCGCGCTCCGGTCCGGTCCGTGGCGTGGCCGCGCTCAACGAGGGCACCCTCCTCAAGGGCGCACGCACGGTCGTGAAGATGCCCGTCGCCAACGACTACGCCGAGTGGAGCCGGCTGCGCGCCGAGAGCCGGCACTTCCTGAAGCCGTGGGAGCCGACCTGGCCGCGCGACGACCTCACGCGGATGGCCTACCGTCGGCGGATCCGGCGCTACCACCGCGAGATCCGCGCCGACGAGGGCTACGCGCTGTTCGTGTTCGAGGCTGCGAGCGGGGCGCTCGCCGGTGGCATGACGCTCGCCCACGTCAAGCGCGGGGTCACGCAATCCTCCTCGCTGGGCTACTGGATGGGCGAGCAGTTCGCCGGGCGCGGCCTGATGGGCGACGCGGTGCGCGTCATCGTCCCGTTCTGCTTCCAAACCCTGGGGCTCAACCGCATCGAGGCCGCGACGCTGCCGCACAACGAACGGTCCATCCGTCTCCTGAAGCGCATCGGCTTCACCGAGGAGGGTTACGCGCGGCGCTTCCTGTGCATCAACGGGGCGTGGCGCGACCACATCCAGTTCGCGCTGGTGTCGGGCGATACCGTCGACCCGACGGCAGGGCTCGGGGAGGCCTCGTGAGGCGGGCGCTGCTTGCCTTTGCCGCTACGTTGTGGGCCGTCCCCACGCTCGCCCTCCAGGCGGTGCCCGTGGGCGACGGACCGGTGCGCGACCTTGCGCCGGCGGTGCAGGTCTACCCCGACCAGCCCGGGAACCTGAAGGTCTCCACCGCCCCCGACCTCAACGGCATCGTCCAGCGCATCGAGGTGCGCGCCACGGACGAGGCGACGCGGCACTGGGCCGTCGTCGCGCTGCAGAACCCCGGCGAGGAGCAGCTCGACCGCCTCCTCGTCGCCCCGCACCATCGCCTGCCGGGCTCGGGCGTCGCCGTTCCCGACCTCGGCGCCGTGCGCGTCGCGGCCGTCACCCCCTCGGAGGGCTTCCCACCCCAGCGGGTGACGAGCGCGGAGGCGGACGTCTTCCGCCTGACGCTCGATCCCGGCGCGACGGTGACGTACGTGCTCGAGCTCACGACGCCGAACCTGCCGATGCTGCGCCTGTGGGAGCCCGAGGCGTACCGCGACAGCCACAACGCCTACACGCTGTTCAAGGGCATCGTCGTCGGCATCGCCGGGCTGATGGCGCTGTTCTTCCTCGTCATGTTCGTCATCAAGGGGACGGTGACGTTCGCGTCCGCGGCCGTTCTCGCCTGGGTCGCGTTCGGCTACGTCCTCATCGATTTCGCGTTCCTGTCCGCCGTCCTGTCGGCGCGCGTCACCTCCGCGGCGACGTTCCGCGGCTTCGCGGAGGCGATGCTCGTGATCTCGCTGACCGGCTTCCTGCTCGCCTACCTGCAAATGACCCGCTGGCGGTTCCGCAACAGGGCGGCGCTCATCACGTTGCTGCCGTTGACCCTCGGCGCCGGCTGGCTCGCGCTGAACGATCCGGCGCTCACCGCGGCGATCGCCCGCCACGCGCTCCCCGTGGTCGCCGGCGCGGGGCTCGTCGCGATCCTCGTCGGCGCCGTGCGCGGCAACGACCGAGCCGTCATGCTCCTGCCCACGTGGATCCTGCTCGTCGCCTGGATCGCCGGCGCCGGACTGACGGTCACCGGGAGGATCGACAACGACTTCGTGCAGCCGGCGCTGAACGGCGGGCTCGTGCTCCTCGTCCTCCTCATCGGCTTTACGGTGATGCAGCACGCCTTCGCAGGCACCTCGCTGGCGCCGTCGCTGGCCCGCACGGTGGAGAGGGATGTCCTCGCCCTCGCGGGCTCAGGCGACTTCGTGTGGGACTGGGACGTGGAGCGCGACCACATCGCGTGCAGCGCCGAGGCGGAGGCCCGCCTCGGCTTCGAGCCCGGCGCGCTGCAGGGCCCCCCGCAGGACTGGCTCGCCGTCATCCATCCGCAGGATCGCGACCGGTTCCGCAGCAGCCTCGACGCCACGGTCGAGCACCGGCGCGGGCGCATCAACGACACGTTCCGCTTCCGCGGCGTGGACGGGCACTTCCGCTGGCTGCGCCTGCGTGCTCGCCCGGTCATCGGCACGGACGGGGAGATCATCCGCTGCGTCGGCACGCTGAACGACGTGACCGAGGTCAAGACCGCGGAGGAACGGCTGCTACATGACAGCGTCTACGACAACCTGACCGGTCTGCCGAACCGCGCGCTGTTCCTCGATCGCATCGAGATGGCGCGCGCGTGGTCCAACGAGACGACGGCGCAGCGGCTGTTCGTGTGCGTCGTCAACCCGGACAACTTCGCCGAGATCAACGACCTGCACGGCCAGTCGGTGGGCGACTCGGTGCTCCTCACCATGGCGCGGCGGCTCGGCCGGATCCTGCGGCGCCACGACAGCGTGGCGCGGCTCGGCGGCGACTCCTTCGGCCTGCTCGTCTACGCCGATCCCGGCAAGCTCGACGACCTGTGCGACCGGATCCGCCAGACGGTAGCGGGCCCGATCCCGTTCGCCGAAAGCGAGATCGTCGTCGCCGCCTCGATCGGCGTCGCCGGCATCGACCTCAAGGCGGAGAACGCGGCGGAGATCCTCGACAACGCCGAGCTCGCCCTGCGCCGCGCCAAGCGCCAGGGCGGCGACCGCGGCGAGGTGTTCGACCCCGTGTTGCGTCGGCTCAACATGTCCGGGCGCTCGCTGGCCCGCGACCTCAAGCGCGCCGTTGCCGAGGACAAGGTCAAGCTCGAGTTCCGCCCGGTGCGCGACCTCGCGTCCGGCGCGACGGAGGGCTACGAGGCGGTGCCGTCCTGGCACCACCCGCTGCAGGGACCGCTCGCCTGGCCCGAGCTTCTCGCCGTCGCCGCGCTCGAGGGCCTGGCGGTGCACATGTCGCTCGCGACCCTCGACCGCTGCGCGCAGACGCTCGGGCAGTGGCGCGCCGAGGGCGCAACGACGAGCCTCCTGCTGCCGCTTCCGGTCGTCGAGGCGTTCCGTCCCGAGCTCGTCGGCGATGTGAAGACGATGATGGCACGGGCACGGCTCGACCCGGGCGCCCTGCGGCTCGGCATTCCCGAGAGCGTGGTCACCGACAACCCGGAGTTCGCGACGCAGCTCATCGGCCGCCTGGGCGACGTCGGCGCCGCGGTGTGGATCGTGGACTTCGGCCGCCGCGCCACGGCGCCCGCGCATCTCGCCCGGCTGTCCGTGGAGGGCGTTCGGTTCGACCCGTCGCTCCTGCGGCTCGGCGAGGGACGCTCCACGGCGCTCTTCAAGGCGCTCGTCGGCCTCGCCAAGGCGCTCGACGCCAAGGTCATGGTTGACGGCGTCGCCGATGAGGCGACCGCGGCGCTCCTCGGTCGGCTGGGCGTCGACCTTGCCGTCGGCCCCGCGTTCGGCCGACCCCTCACGGCGCTGCCCTCGCGCGCCCCCACCCCTCAAGTCGAAGCGGCGGAGTGACATGCGACACGGCGGACAGATCCTCGTCGACCAGCTCAAGGCGGAGGGCGTCGACCGCGTCTTCCACGTCCCCGGCGAGAGCTTCCTCGCCGCCCTCGACGGGCTCCATGCGTCGGGCGTCGACGTGGTCAACTGCCGCCAGGAGGGCGGCGCGACGATGATGGCGGAGGCGGACGGCAAGCTCACCGGCCGCCCCGGCATCGCCTTCGTCACCCGCGGGCCGGGCGCCACCAACGCCTCCTCCGGCGTCCACGTCGCGTTCCAGGACTCCACGCCCATGGTGCTGTTCGTCGGCCAAGTGGGCTCCGACATGATGGACCGCGAGGCCTTCCAGGAGGTCGACTACCGGCGCATGTACGCCCCCCTCGCCAAGTGGGTGGCGCAGATCGAGACGCCGGAGCGCATCCCCGAGTACGTCAGCCACGCCTTCCACACCGCGATGGGCGGCCGGCCGGGCCCCGTCGTCCTCGCGCTGCCCGAGACGATGCTGTCGTCCGAGGCGAGCGTCGCGACCGCGCCGCCGTCGAACCCCGCCGTCGCCGAGCCCTCTGACGGCTTGGTGCGCCGGGTGGTGGACATGTTGCGTGGCGCCGAGCGGCCGCTCGTGGCGGTCGGCGGACCGGGATGGTCGGACGAGACGGCGCGGACGCTCGCGGCGTTCGCCGCGGCATCGGACATCCCGGTCGCCTGCACGCTGCGCTGCCAGGACTACATCGACAACCGAGTTCCGCAGGCCGTCGGCGACATGGGCGTCGCGATCAGCCCGTCGCTCAAGAAGGTGGTGAGCGAGGCTGACGTCGTCCTCGTCGTCGGCGCCCGCCTCGGCGAGATGACGACCCAGGCCTACACGCTGTTCGAGGTGCCCGAGCCGGTCCAGACGCTGGTCCACGTCTACCCCGCCGGCGACGAGATCGGCCGGGTCTACCGTGCGGACCTGCCCATTGTGTCCGCCTCGGGCCCGTTCATCGCCGCGCTGGCGGCAGCCTGGCCCGGGGGGCCGACCCCATGGGGCGCGTGGACCCGCGCGGCACGTGAGGGCTACGAGGCTTGGGTGAGGCCGAAGGAGACGCCGGGCTCGGTCAAGCTGGAGGAGGTCGTCGCCCACCTGTCGCGGACGCTTCCCGAAGACGCCATCGTGACCAACGGGGCCGGCAACTACTGCGGCTGGGTGCACCGGTACTACCAGTACAAGTCCTGGCGCACGCAGCTCGCGCCGACGTCGGGCTCCATGGGGTACGGGCTGCCGGCGGCGATCGCCGCCAAGCTGCGCCACCCGGACCGCACGGTCGTCGCCTTCGCCGGTGACGGCTGCTTCCAGATGACGTGCCAGGAGTTCGGGACCGCCATGCAGACCGGCGCCGCGGTGGTGACGATCATCGCCGACAACGGCATGTACGGTACGATCCGCATGCACCAGGAGAGGCACTACCCGGGCCGTCCGTCCGGCACCCAGCTCAAGAACCCCGACTTCGCGCGCTGGGCCGAGGCCTACGGCGGTTTCGGCGCGACGGTGCGCGACGGGGCGACGTTCGCGGACGCCTTCGACGAGGCGGTGGCGTCGGGTCGCCCGGCGGTCCTCCACCTCCACACCGACCCCGATGCCCTCTCCACGGGGCTGCGCCTGTCGGCGATGGCGGCCGGCTGAGCGTCACGCGGCTGCAACCCGGCGGCGCTAGCTCCGGCGCAACGGAGGAGCGCGATGCCGAACGGTCTCGACGCGTTCGCGAAGGGCGGACGCTTTCACAAGGGCAACCTGCACACGCACTCGACGCGCTCGGACGGGGCGCGCGACCCGGCGGACGTGTGCGCGTTCTACCGCGACGCGGGCTACGACTTCCTGTGCCTGTCGGACCACTTCCTGTCGCGCTACGGCTGGCCGGTCACCGACACGCGGCCGCACCGCACCAACCGCTTCACGACGATCCTCGGCGCCGAGGTCCACGCCGGGCGCAACTCGCAAGGGGAGGTGTGGCACATCCTCGCCGTCGGGCTGCCCGACGACTTCGCCCCCACCGAGCGCGGCGAGACCGGCGAGGCGCTGGCCGCCCGCGCCAACGCCGGCGGCGCGTTCGTCGGGATCGCCCATCCCCAATGGTCGTCGCTGACGCTGGAGGACGGGCGCGCGATGGCGCCCCATGCCCACGCCGTAGAACTCTACAACACGTCCTCCGCGTTCGAGACCGCACGGGGCGACGGCGTCGCCTTCCACGACATGCTGCTGAACGACGGGCACACGCACCTGACCGGCTACGCGACCGACGACGCGCACTTCAAGATCGCCGACCACGGCCGCGCCTGGATCATGGTGAAGGCCGACACGAGCGAGGCGGACGTCCTGGTCGAGGCGATGCGGGAGGGCCTCAGCTACTCGTCCACGGGTCCCTCGCTCCACGCGGTGGCGCTCGACGGCGATGATCTGGTCGTCGAGGCGTCCGAGGTGGGCTTTATGGCAGCCGTCGGTCGCGGCAGCCGCGTGGCGACCGCCAACGCCGGCGCCTACGGGGCGAACTTCTCCGCAGCGCGGTTGTCGACGGCGCCGTTCCGCGGCGACTGGTGCCGCGTGGTCGCCGTGGCGCACGACGGCTCGACGGCGTGGACAAACCCGATCTTCCTTTGAGAGCGCGTGGGTCCCCGGTCCATCATGCCGCGAGGGTCGCCCGAGCGGCTGGACGCGTCAAACCGCTGCGCGGTTCCTCCACTGCGTTCCGGTCCTTCGGATGACCCGACCAGCCGCTCGGGCGATGGCGTGCGCATGACGGCTCCGGAGGAACGACCGGAGGCATGACAGGGTCCCGACTCTCCAAAGGAACATGGAGGGTTCAGGCGTTGGTCCTGGCGTATGCGGCTCGGATCGCCTCGGTGTGGCCGCCGAGCTCAGGGACCGGGCCGGGGCGGTGGGCGCGGCCGGCGACGGTGTAGCCGGGGGCGAGCATTCTCGCCGGGCCGGACGGGGTGTCGACCGTCACGAACCTGTTCTGCGGGTGGCTCGCGACGTCGTCCATGGTCGAGAGGCGACCGTAGGCGATGCCGGCCGCCTCGAGGCGCCGCGCCATGGTCGCGCGGTCCGCCGCGGCGAAGACGCTCGCGACGATCGCCTCCATGGCGGCGCGGTTCGCGACCCGCGCCGGGTTCGATGCGAAGCGCGGATCCGTCGCGATGTCGGGTCGGCCGAGGACCTCGGCGCACAGGCGCACCCACTCGCGCTCGTTCTGCACGGCGATGAGGATCGCGCCGTCGCGGCAGTCGAACGCGCCGTAGGGGGCGATGGAGGGGTGCGCGAGCCCGCTGCGGCGCGGCGTTCGGCCGCCGTAGACGTGCTGGAGGTAGGGCACGTTCATCCAGTCCGCGAGCGCATGGTAGAGCGAGACGGCGATGTGCCGACCCTCGCCGGTCCGCTCGCGGGCGTAGAGCGCCTGGAGGATCGCGCTGAGCGCCGTCATCCCGGCGGCGATGTCGCACACCGACACGCCGACGCGGCCCGGCCCCTCTGGCGCGCCGGTGATGGCGGCGAGCCCGCTTTCGGCCTGCACGAGGAGGTCGTAGGCCTTGAGGTGGGCGAGCGGCCCATCCTCCCCGTAGCCCGAGATGGAGCACGTGATGAGCCGCGGGTGGCGCTCGCGCAGATCGGCCGGTGCTAGGCCAAGGCGGGCCATGGCGCCGGGCAACAGGTTCTCGATGAGGACGTCCGCGTCGGCGACGAGGGCCTCCAGCACGGCGCGGTCGTCCGCCGCCTTGAGATCGAGGCAGACGGACTCCTTGCCCCGGTTCAGCCAGACGAAGTACGCGCTCGCGCCGTTCACCGCGGTGTCGTAGCCCCGCGCGAAGTCGCCCTCGGGTCGCTCGACCTTCACGACCCGCGCCCCCGCCTCGGCGAGCCGGCTCGACGCATAGGGCGCCGCCACCGCCTGCTCGACCGCGACGACGAGGAGGCCCGAGAGGTCGTCGATGGGCTGGGTCATGCGGCGCTTCCCGTTGGCGCGGCACAGTCGCATGGGGCCGAGCGGGGCGGCAACCGCGGTTCTCGCGCCGGTCCGGCGCGTGCTAGGCATGGCATCCACGAGCCGAGGGAGACCCATGGGACGACACGAAGCCTGGCCCGAGATCCGCGATGAGGTGGCGCGCCTGTGCGCCGAGTTCCCGGGCGAGTACTGGCGCGAGCTCGACCGCGAGATGGCCTACCCGGACAAGTTCGTCGGCGCGCTGGGCGAGGCGGGCTACCTCGCCGCGCTGATCCCCGAGGAGTACGGCGGCTCGGGGCTGCCGCTGTCGGCCGCCTGCGCGATCCTCGAGGAGGTGCAGCGCCAGGGCGGCAACGGCGGCGCGTGCCACGCGCAGATGTACATCATGGGCGCGCTGCTGCGGCACGGCTCGGAGGCACAGAAGCAGGCGTACCTGCCGAAGATCGCGTCCGGCGAGCTGCGCCTCCAGGCGTTCGGCGTCACCGAGCCGACCAGCGGCACGGACACCACGTCGCTGAAGACGACGGCGCGGCGCGACGGCGACCACTACGTGGTCAACGGCCAGAAGATCTGGACCTCGCGGGCGCAGTACAGCGACCTCATGCTGCTCCTTGCGCGCACCACCCCGCGGGAGGAGGCCGCGAAGCGCACCGACGGCCTGTCCATCTTCCTCCTCGACATGCGCGAGGCGCTGAACGACGGGCTGACCATCCGCCCCATCCGCACGATGATGAACCACGCCACCACGGAGATCTTCTTCGACAACGTGAAGGTGCCGGCGGAGAACCTCATCGGCGAGGAGGGCCGCGGCTTCCGCTACATCCTGTCCGGCATGAACGCGGAGCGCATCCTGATCGCCGCTGAGTGCATCGGCGACGCCAAGTGGTTCATCGACAGGGCGAGCGCCTACGCCAAGGAGCGCGTGGTGTTCGGCGCGCCCATCGGCAAGAACCAGGGCATCCAATTTCCCATCGCCAAGGCCTACGCGCACATGCGCGCGGCCGAGCTGATGGTGGCGCGCGCGGCCGAGCTGTTCGAGGCGGACGAGCCGTGCGGCGAGGAGGCGAACATGGCCAAGATGCTCGCCGCCGACGCCTCCTGGGAGGCCGCCGAGGCCTGCGTGCAGACCCACGGCGGCTTCGGCTTCGCGGAGGAGTACGACGTGGAGCGCAAGTTCCGAGAAACGCGGCTCTACCAGGTGGCGCCGATCTCGACCAACCTCATCCTGTCCTACCTCGCCGAGCACACGCTCGGCCTGCCTCGATCCTACTGAGGGACATCATGGGCGAGCCGATGGACCTCGAGCACCTCAAGTCGTGGGTCGGCCGGACCGACGAGGCGCACGACGTCCTCTCCGTGCGCCTTGCGGACGGGTTCGCGGCGATGCTCGACCGGGAGGAGACGTTCGCCGACGGCGATGAGGCGCCGCTGTGCCTGCACTGGTGCCTCGCACCAGCCACCGTGCCGAACGGGGCGACCGGGCCGGACGGGCACCCCGCACGCGGCGGCTTCCTGCCGCCGGTTCCGCTGCCGCGACGCATGTGGGCCGGCGGCGAGATCGCGTTCCACGCGCCGCTGCGCGTCGGGGACGTGGTGACGCGGCGGTCCACCATCGAGGACGTCGCAGCCAAGGAGGGCCGCTCCGGCCGGCTTGTGTTCGTCACCGTGCGCCATGCTTACAAGACCGACCGCGGCACGGCGCTCACGGACCGGCAGGACATCGTCTACCGCGATGCGGCGCCGCCGGACGCGCGGCAGCCGCAGGGTCCTGAGCCGTCACACGGGGCCGACGAGGTCCGCGAGGTGGATGCGACGCCGCTCCTCCTGTTCCGCTACTCGGCGCTGACGTTCAACGGCCACCGCATCCACTACGACCGGGACTACGTGACGAAAGAGGAGGGCTACCCGGGCCTCGTCGTGCATGGCCCCTTGCAGGCGACGCTCCTCGTCCAGCTCGCCGCGCTAGCGCTCGATGGGACGCCGGCGACGTTCGCCTACCGCGGAGTCGCGCCGCTGATCGACGGCGCGACGTTCACCGTCAACGCCGCGCGGACCGGGGACGGGGTCGTCCTGTGGACCGCGGGGGCGGACGGGCGGGTGCGCATGAGCGGTGAGGCGAGCCGTCAGCCGACTGGGACAACGTCCACCTCCTGACGGCTTGTGTGCGATCCCGACGTGCGCATGACGCCGCGCACCGGCGCGACGTCCGCGTAGTCTCGTCCGCGGGCGATGACGATGTGGTCGGCGGAGGCGAAGACCGCGTTCGTCGGGTCGTAGTCCACCCAGCCGGTGCCCGGGCCGCACCAGGCGGTCACCCACGCGTGCATGGCGTCCGCGCCCTCCAAGCGCGGCCGCCCGGGCGGAGGGTTTGTTCGCAGGCAGCCCGACACGTAGCCGGCCGGGATGCCGAGCCCGCGCAGCGCCGCGATCATGATGTGCGCGAAGTCCTGGCACACGCCGTGGCGCGCGTCGAACGCCTCCAGCGTCGGCGTCTCGACGGTGGTCGCGCCCGGATCGTAGCGCCAATCCCGATGGACGGCCGCGCCGACGGTCTCGACGGCCTCCACCGCGCTCAAGGCGCCGGACGTCACCGACCGCGCGTACTCGGTGATCGCGGCCGACGGGACGACGCGGCGCGAGGACCCCGCGAAGTGGTGCGGCGAGCGGGCGCCGAGGCTGCGCATCGTCCGCAGCGCCAACGCCAGCGCGGAGGGCGGCGGCGACACGTCGAGCCGCGGCCCGCGCTCTGGGCGATCGATCCGGCACAGCGCCGCGAACGACAGCGTCCGGTGGGGCGTGCGGAAGGCGACTTCAACGGCGCCGTTGCCGAAGAAGTCCGTCCGGTCGATCCGCTCGTCCGGTGGCGGACTGACCTCGAGGTGTCCGGCGACGAGGCGCTGCTCGCCGGCCACGTCCGCGGGCAAGAGGCGCACGACGTTGCGCGTGGCCGAGGCGGCCGTATCGAAGTCGTAGGTCACACGGATGGCGACGTCGTAGAGCATCTCAGCGCAGGTACGCCGCGGTGAGGTGGTCGGAGATTGCGGCGAGGTCGTCCGACAGCGCAGCGAGCGCCTGGCCGTCGAGCGAGTCCGGCGTCGCGAGCGCGACCCTCGTCCGCGTACCCGTCACCGCGCGCTGCAGCGGCGTCAGCGGGCGGTGCGGTTCGGCGCCCGGCAACGTTGCCACATGGACCTCGACCTCGTCCATCTGGTGGACGATGGATCGCGGGTTGAGCGGGTCGAGCGCCAAGAGGTCGACCACGGTCGCCCGGCTCGTCCCCGTCGCGTAGCGCCGCCGATGGCTCATCGCGCTGTCGGTGACCTCGAGCGCGAGCTCCAGCGCCCCCGCAGGGGCCCGCGGATCGGCGAAGGCGGCAAGGGTGCCGGCGAGCGACATCGCCCGCTCCAGCGCGCGGCCGATGGACAGGAAGCGCCAGCCCGTGAAGCGGTACATGTTGTCGTGGACGAGGCCGGAGAAGCCCGACAGCTTGCGCAGCACGACGCCCATGCCGCGCCCCGTGTCGTCACCCGGCCGCAGGCGCGGCGCGAGGCGCTCGACGGTCGTGGCGAGGTCGTCGAGGGCCGCCCACCCGTCGACGGAGAAGCGGTCGCGGATGTTGCCCGCGGCGGACGTCGCGGCCGCGAAGGTCGCGCTGACCGCCTCCGGCCAGCCGGCCCCTGGGTCGACGCCCTTGGCGGCCAGCACGCGCGCCGACCAGGCGAGGAGCGCGTCGTCCGGCGAGGCCGCATCCGCGAGGCGCAGGTGATGGGCTCGCAGCAGGCGCACCTTGTGCTCCGCTCGCTCGACGTAGCGCCCCAGCCAGAACAGGTTGTCCGCGGCACGGCTCGGCAGCGGCATGTGCTCCTGCCGCGCTGGCGGACCCGTCGGCGAGAGGAGCATGGTTTCCGCCGCCACCGGGCGGTCCGAGACGACCCACACGTCCGCCGCCACGCCTCCCTCCATCGCGGCGAGGACGGTGCCGTCGTCGGACGAGGCCACGCGGGCGAGGCCGCCGGGCATCACCGTCCAGCCGTCCCCGAAGCGCGCGAGGAACACCCTGAGGACGACCGGACGCGGCACCATCCGGCGACCCGCCATGAGCGGCGTCGTCGACGGAAGGAACCGCTCCTGGGCGACGAGGTCCGCTCCGTCCCGTGCAAGGCGCTCGGCGAGCGCGGATGGGGACGGCTCGTCCGCCGCCTCGCCCGCGAGCGACGGGCGCGTCGCGGCGGCATCGACGATCGCGAGGCGCCCGGCTCGTGCGACGACCTCGCGACGGGTCGCCGCCTCGCCGCACCAGAGGGCGTCGACGTTGGGCACGGCGAGGGGGGCGCCGGTGAGCGCCGACGCGATGCGGGGAAGGAAGGCGTACACGGCCCGCGTCTCGAGCACGCCGGTGCCGAGCGCGTTGACGAGCGTGACGCCGCCGCCGCGGGAAGCCTCGACGAGGCCCGGCGTCCCGTGCGCCGACGCCTCGTCGAGCTCGAGGGGGTCCGTTGCCGCGTCGGCCAGCCTCCGCCACAGGACGCTCGCCGGGCGCAGGCCCGCCACGGTGCGCACCATCACCCGGCCGGTACGCACGGTGAGGTCCTCGCCGGACAGGGCGAGGAAGCCGAGGTAGCGCGCGATGGCGGCCTGCTCGAAGTCCGCGCCGCCGGACGGAGCGGGGCCGAGGATGCCGACGCGGCCGGAACCCGGCTCCTGGAGCGCCACCAGCGCATCGCGGAACACGCGGAAGAAGCCCGCCAACCGGTGCACGTTGGCCCGCGCGAACAGGTCCGCGTGGGCTCGGGTGGTCGCGATGCGGTTCTCCAGCGCGAGGCCGGCGCCGGCCGGAGCGTCGGTGCGGTCGGCGAGGACGCGCCAGCCCCCGTCCGAAGCCCGGCCGACGTCGAACGCGAGGAAGTGCAGCCAATGGCCACCGCGCGGACGCGCGCCGACGAGCGGACGCAGCCAACGGGGGTTGCTCGCGACCACCTGCGCCGGAAGGTGGCCTTCGGCGATGAGCCTCCGCTCGCCATAAAGGTCGACCGCCAAGCGCTCGAGGACCTCGGCCCGTGCGACGAGGCCGTCGGCGAGTTGCTGCCACCGCGCCTCGTCGACGACGATGGGGACGAGGGACAGCGGCCAGTCGCGCTCGCCGACGCGGGGTTTGTCGTGCGGCCGACCGTGCACCCCCGCGTCCCGCAGGTACTGCTCCGCGCGGGACCTGCGGACGGCGAACTCCGCATCATCCATCCCGGCAATCGCATCGACGAGGGGTCTCCAGACCGAGCGGATCGCCCCTTCGGCGAGGAGCTCGTCGGCGCCTCCGCTCGGGCGATAGTGTTCGAGGAGTTGCGCGGCGGCGTCAGCGTGCGACGGGCCGGGGGACATGACCACTCAGCGTCGTCCCAGGCGGACGACGCGGCGCCTCAAGGGCACGACCCGCGAGGCGCGGCGCCCTGGTAAGGTCTGGCGCGGCTGGGTTGCGTCGTGGGCAGACCGTGGCGAGGGACCCCTCCAGGGTGGACCGTGGCGTTCACAGGCCGGGGAAGCGCTGGAGTGGCGTGCCGTCGCTGAAGCGCGAGAGGCGGAACGCGGCGGGCTCGACCACCGGGGGCGCGCCCAGCGCGAGGTCGGCGGCGAGGCGGCCGGCGCCCGGACCCATACCGAACCCGTGACCGGAGAACCCCGTGGCGACGACGAGGCCTGGCCGTCCATGCACCGTCGAGATGACAGGGACGGCGTCCGGCGTGACGTCGATGGCACCCGCCCAACGCTGCTCAACCGTGGCATCCTTGAACGCGGGGTAGGCCTTGGCGAGGCGGGCGAGCGCGCCATCCACGGTGGGTCGGTGCGGCGCTGGGTCGAGGACGCGCGTCGCCTCGAACGCGGACGCCTCGTTCGCGCCCCGACGCCGCTCCGCGCGCCACTCCGTCAGAAAGCGGCGGGACAGTCGCGGCCGCCAGGCGCCGCTCTCGGCCCGCAGCATCGGCCAGAACAGGGGCAGGAAGCGCAGGCTGTCCGGCGTTAGCTCGTGGATGTTGGCACCGAACGTCGCCACCGTGTAGCCGCCGTCCTCGCGCGGGCGGACCGCGAAGCCAGGACCGCGGACGGCCGTGCGCGGGCCGTCGGCCACCGATCCGGTGCGCAGGACCGAGCCGATCACCTTGAGCTGCGGCAACGTCACGCCGGCGCCGCGCAGGAGGAGGCGCGACCATGCACCGCCGGCGACGACGACGCGATCGCACGCGATCCGGCCACGTTCGGTCACGACGCCGCTGACACGCCCACCGTCGACCTCGAGGCCGCGGACCGCGCAGCCGGTCAGGACCGTCGCGCCGCGCGCCCGTGCCGCCCGTGCGACCGCGGGGGCGGCGCGCTGGGGCTCGGCCCGGCCGTCGGCGTGGGCGAGGAGCCCGCCTTCATGGGGCAGGGCGTAGCCATGATCGCGCACCGCGCCTTCATCGACGAGCCCGATGCGGTGCTGCGTGCCCTCGATGTGCGTCAGCCACGTTTCGGCGCGGCGGCGCGCCGCCGGGTCGGCGAACGGCGCGAGAAGGCCGCTCTGGCGGTAGCCGACGTCCGTTCCGGTGCGCTCCGCCATGCCCTCCCACAGGCGGATGGACGCGGCCATAAGGTCGATCTCGCGCGGGTCGCGGCCTGAAAGGCGGACCCATCCCCAGTTGCGGCCGGACTGCTCGCCACCGACGATGCCCTTCTCGCAAAGCACCACGGATGCGCCGCGCTCGGCGAGTTCCAGGGCGGTGCAGCAACCGACGATCCCCCCGCCGACGACGACGACGTCGGCACTCGCCGGCGCGGTACGGTCGCCGTCGACCGGCTCGATGTCGGGTCCTGGCATGCGTGTGCGTTGCTCCCCGCCTCGCCCGGTGCGAGCGTCCACAAGACATCGGAGGACGTGCAAGGATCAAGCCGCTTTACACATCACTTCCACGTCGTTCTAGCGGGCGAGGGCGACGTTCGCGCCGGGCAGGCAGTGCGGGTGGTACGCGCGCGCAGCCGACAGGGCGAGCAGGTGGAGCGAGGAGGCGAAGTAGGTCCCCGCGGTAAACCGCTCGACCGACCGCGGGAGCGGCACCCCGCGGCTCGCGCATGCCGCGACCGCGGCGATGGCTCGGTAGCCGGGCTCGTTCATGTCCATCAGCACGCGGTCGGTGGCGAGGTCGTAGTCCTTCGGCACGCGGTTGCCGCGCACGTTCCACGCCGCGTCGAAGGGCGCGAAGTATCGCGGGGGCACGCGGCCGCCCATCGCCATGTAGAGCGGGATGCGCACGGCGTCGTAGCTCGACTTCGCGGCGAACCCCTCGGCGGGCGCGAGGTAGCGGTCCGCGCGCAGGGTGATCCAGTCCGGCGGGAGGCGGTCCCGGCCGGCGAGGGACGCCTCGGTGAGCTGCAGGCCGCTCTGCCACGCCTCGAGCCAGGGATGGTCGTCGTCCACCGCGCCGAACAGCAGGAACGCGCCGTACACGTAGTAGCTGAGGTTGACCACCGGCCCGTCGGCATGGTGCTCGGGCTCGAAGCCGTAGGCCGCAGGGCGTACCCTGACGAGGCCGTCGCGTCGCTCGAGCAGCCGGTCGCCGATGGCGTCGATCATCGGCTCGGCGATGGCGACGTAGCGCGGCTCGTTCCACTTCACCGCGCCGAGCACCATCGCGTAGGCGAACAGGATGTCCCCGTCGCTCGCGTTGTTGACGTCCAGGATGCGCGGGAAGGTGCGCGGATCGTACAGCCAGCTGATGAGCCCGTCGGAGCGGCTGCGCATGTGGCGCAACGTGAAGCGGGCGATCCTGTCGAACGAGGCGTGGTCGTCGGCACGCACGGCGAGGAGCATCCCGTAGGCCTGACCCTCCGAGTGCGAGACGCGGTTCTTCTCCACGTCGACGACGCGGCCGGAGCGGTCGAGGAAGCGCTCGCGCCAGGCCTGCCACTCCGCTGGGGTGATGGTGGTCTCGACCGCGGCGGTGGGAGCGACGCGACGTGCCTCGAGCGCGCCCGCGCCGTCGGCGCCGACGATGACCATCAGGGCGGCGGATGCGACGGCGGCGATCCATGGACGTCGGTTCGTACGCGCACTCATCTAACGCAACCCCTAGTACCAAGACTGGGGTGAAACGCGCGTCGCGTGCATTCGAGCCGGCAGCCGTGGGTCCGGTTGCGTACTTCCACGTATGCCGCGAACGGGCGTAAAGGCGTGCCCGGACGCGGCGGCTGCTGTCACACGCGCTGTGCGGTTGAAGGCGGGCGCCGGGGTGGGGGGCGGATGGCGCGAGGCTCAGCTCGTCACTGGCGTTCGACGGACAGCGTCGATCGGAAGGGTGCCTTGCCCGCGTGCGGCACCGTCATGGTCGCCGGCCGACCATCGGACCTCGCCACCCATCAGGAGCGACGGCGCCGCAACCTCACCGTCGCGACGAGGCCGCCACCCGTTCGGTTCGCCAGCGTGACGTCGCCACCGTGCGCGCGGATCAGCGTTCGCGCGATGCTGAGGCCGAGGCCAGCTCCCCCGGTGTCGGCGCTGCGCGACGCCTCGATCCTGACGAACGGCTCGAACACGTCCTCAAGGTGTTCGCCGGCGATGCCCGGTCCGGGGTCCTCCACGGTGACGACGGAGTCGCCGGCCCGCGCCTCGAGCCGTGCCGTGCCGTGCCGCCCCCGGCGTAACGCTGCGCGTTCTGCACGAGGTTGCCGAACGCGCGACGCAGCGCCATGGGACGCCCCGTCACGTCGTGCCGCCGGGGCCCCTCGTAGCGCACCGTGCCCGCGCCGTCCGACACGAGGCTCCTCAGCATTGCGCCAAGGTCGACCGTCCCGGACGCCTCGTCCTGTGCCGCGCTGCGGCCGTAGGCGAGGAGCCCGTCGGCCATCGCGCGCAGTCGCCGAGCGTTGCAACCATGGCATCGCGCTCGGCGGGATCGTCGATCATCTCCGCACGGATGCGCAGCGACATGATGGGGGTGCGCAGGTCGTGGCCGACGGCGGCGACGGTCCGTGCCCGCTCAGCGTCGAAGCGTGGGATGCACGACTGCATGGCGTTGAACGCCTCGGCCGGGCGGCGGACCTCGCCCGGTCCGCCCACCCGCACGGTGGCGCGGCGATCACCGTAGCCAGCGCGTTCGGCGGCGTCGGCGAGGGCTCGGATCGGCCGCGTCATCCGGCTTATGAAGAGGATGCCCACGGCAAGGACCGAGACGAGGGACAGGCGAGCGTCGTCACCACCGTGCGCCCGATCACCGGCCCCGTCCCCGTGCGACGAGGGATGCGCGCGTTCAACCAAGTCCCGTCGGTCAGGGCGAGCGACACGAGGAGGGTGTGACGGTGACCCCGGCCGCCGTCCTGCCGACGCACCCACGCGGTGCCGGCACGCACCTCCCTCACAAGCTCGGTCCGCGCCGCTGCCGCTTGCACGGCGCGAGCGACGCGCCGGGCCCGACGGCTCCGTGGCACCGGGGCGACCGGCCGGGCAGTCAGCTGCAGACGCAGGGCGGGCGAGGAGGCTGCCTCGGCGAGGGAGGCGCGAAGGTCCGCCGGCACGGCCTCGAGCGCCGCTGCGAGGGAGGCGAGCCGCTCGACCTCGGCGCCGCGCCTCGCCTCCTCCACGACGCGCTCGCGCTCGGCGGACAGGACGATGAGGGTGATCTCGTTCGCGCTCACGAGGGCCGCCACGAGGAGGAGCGCGAACTGCCCGGTGACCGTGCGTGGCCGCAGCCTCACGGTGCGCTCACGCAGGCTCGACGTCGGCGGCGAGGCGGTAGCCGCCGCCCCACTCGGTGAGGATGACCGACGGCCGCCGCGCGTCGTCCTCGATCTTGCGGCGCAGGCGGCTGACCTGGTTGTCGATCACCCGGTCGTACGGCTTGGCCCCGCGACCCTTCGTGAGGTCGAGGAGCTGGTCGCGCGACAGGACCTGCCGCGGCCGGTCGAGGAACGCGGTGAGCAGGCGGTTCTCGGCGCTCGTCAGCGGCATTTCGGTGCCGGCGCGCGACAGGGTGCCCGCATCACCGTCGCGGACGAAGCCTGCGAAGGTGCGCCGCCCGGACGGGGGCGCCGGCCGAACCGGCGGAACGCGACGCAGGATGGCGCGGATGCGGGCGAGCAGCTCGCGCGGGTTGAACGGCTTCACGACGTAGTCGTCCGCGCCGAGCTCGAGGCCGACGATGCGGTCCGCGTCGTCGGCCATCGCAGTGAGGAGGATGACCGGTGGGCCGCCTCGCGCGGTGAGGAAGCGGCACATCGACAGCCCATCCTCGCCCGGCATCATGACGTCGAGGACGACGAGGTCGATGGCGCCGTTGGCGAGCGCCGCGCGCGCCGCCGCGGCGGTCGCCGATGACGTCACGCGGTGGCCGTGCCTCCTGAGGTATGTGGCGAGCGGCTCGCGGATCTCGCGCGTCGTCGACGACCAGGAGGTGCGGCTCGAAGGGGTCGGTCATGGCGCGGGTGTAGCGCAGCGCGGACGGCACGGCGCAATCGTTTGTCGCAAACGGTCGTAGCGGCGCTGGCTGCGACGGCCGACGACACTTGCCACGCGCGTCGACACACACCGCGGCCGGGCAACGCCTAGGTGGCGGGCGTCCAACCAGGAACGGGACGCTTCATGCGAAAGCTCACCCTCATCATCCTCCTCGCCGGCGCCGCGGCCGGCGGGGCCTACGGCGCCAAGGCGCTGTCCCACCCGCCGCACCACGGCTTCGGCGCCGGCCCGTTCGCCGCGCTCGCCGACGGCGACTGGCGCGACGAGCGACGCTCCAGGCGTGGCAGCGGCGAGGATCGCGCGCTCCTGCGCACCCTCGTGCAGGCGGCCGACGCGGACGGCGACGGAGCGCTGACCCAGCCCGAGGTCAACGCCTTCGTCCGCGCCCAAGCGACGTCCGGCGACGCGGACGGCGACGGCCGCATCACCTTCGCCGAGTTCGGCACACTCTGGGTCGACGTCATGGGCGAGCAGGTGCGGGCGCGCTTCGGGGCACTCGACATCGATGGGGACGGGGCGATCTCGCGCCTCGAGCTCAACCGCCGGTTCGGCACCATCGTCGCACAGCATGATCGCGACTGGGACGGCCGGATCGAGTTCCGCCGCCACCGCGGTGCCCGACGCTCCGATCGCCGCCACCACGACGACCGCGCTGGCGGAGGGGCGATGCGTCCTACCGGGGCGTGCCGACGGCGCTGCCGGATGGCGCGATCTTCGCCGAGCCGGCGGCCGGCGCGCAGACGCCGCCGGACGGTGCGCCCGCCGGTGAGGCCACGCGCTAGAGCGGTTTGGGGTTGGGTGGAACCAGCCAACCCCAAGAAGACCGCTCTCAATCACGAGCGAGAGCATCGCATCCAGGGCTGAAAGGACCCAGGATGCGCTAGACCGGGTCGGCCGGGGCGGCGTTCGATCACCCCGATCCGCGCCGCCCGCGGGAGCGCCGTGGCCCGCGCCAAGACCGCCGCTGGTCCAGCGCGGCAGCCGCGGTCGACGCTGTCGCCGCACCGCGAGCCTGTCCGCGCACCCCGTCGCGGTGGACCGCCGACCGCCATCCGTCAGGTGCTCTCGCGGCATCCGACGACGGGCGCGCCAACGTCGCACGGTCCAAGGTCGCACAAGGCAGGCGATCTGCCGGTGAGGGCGCAGCGACCGAGCCGGTCACGCCGGACGCGTTGACGCGGGCCGCGCGACGCGTGCAACTGAGCCGCTGATCGCAACAGACCAGGCCGCGAAGGGCACGAGGATGACAACAAGACAGGTGCGTGGCGCCACCCCGACGCGTCGGGCGAGCGGGGCGCGGCCGTGATCAAGAACAAGCTCAAGGAGCGCTGGGCCGAGGGCCACGCCACCATCAACGGGTGGCTGTCCATCGCGAGCACGTTCTCCGCCGAGATCATGGCCGCACAGGGCTACGACAGCCTCACCGTGGACCTGCAGCACGGCGGGCTCGACTACGGCGACGCGCTGCCGATGTTCCAGGCGATGCGCGCGTCCGGGGTCGTCCCCCTCGCTCGCGTGCCGTGGAACGAGCCCGGCATCATCATGAAGATGCTCGACGCGGGCGCCTACGGCATCATCTGCCCCATGGTGAACACGCGTGCGGAGGCCGAGGCGCTGGTCTCGGCCATGCGCTACCCGCCGAAGGGGACACGCTCGTTCGGACCGACCCGCGTCAGCTTCGCCGCCGGGGCGGACTATGCGAGCGGCGCGAACGACGAGCTCCTGGCGTTCGCGATGATCGAGACCGGCGAGGCCTTCGAGAACGTCGAGGAGATCGCCGCGACTCCAGGGCTCGACGCGCTCTACATCGGCCCGGCGGACCTCACCCTTGGCGTCACGAACGGGCGACTGCCCCCGGGCTTCGACCGCCAGGAGGAGGAGATGGTGGAGGCCATCAAGCGCATCCTCGCCGCGGCGAAGTCGGCCGGCATCCGCGCCGTGCTCCACTGCGGCAGCGCGCAGTACGCGGCGAACGCCGTGGGCTGGGGCTTCGACATGGTCACGGTGTCGAACGACACGCGTCTCCTCGCGACGTCCGCTGCCGCCAGCGTGTCAGAGTGGCGCTCCCTCGTCGCGACATAGGGGCGCGCGCCTGAACCGGCGTCGGGCCGAGATGGCCTGCCGCCGACGGGCTCCCGCGTCGCGCTGCAGGCCGCTGCACTGGTCGACGGCGAGGCGTCCTAGATCGCGCAGAACATTCCGGAGACTGCCTTGCCTTACGCCGCTCGCTTAGCCGCCGCCGCCGTCCTCCTCCTCGCGCCGTCGGCGCTCGCGCAGCCACAGCCGGCCGTCGCCGACCTCACCGGAGCGGCCTCGGGTGCCGTCGACGCGCTCTCGGATGCCGCCGAGGATCGGCTGCGCATAGCAGACGTCCTCGGCGCGTCCGTGACCGGGCCGTCGGGTGAAACGGTAGGCACGGTGGAGGACCTCGTCGCGATCCCCGGTGGACGCCTCGTCGCGGTCATCCTCTCGCTCGAGGACGGCGGACGACTGGGGGTGCCCTACCAGACGCTCGCGGTGAGCCGCACATCCGACGCGCTCGGCCTCTCGCTCCCCGTGGGCATCGACGACTTGCGGCAGAACGAGACGGTCAGCCAGCTCTCGTCCGCCCTCGACCTGTGAGCGGCGGCGCGCTGCTACTCCGGCGCGGGGACCTCGATGAGGCGGGTGCGGCAGCGCCGCCTCGCGACCGCAGGGCACTCGCGGAACGAAAGGTCCGTGTCGAGGCAGATGCGCACCTCGCGGAGCTGTCGGCTCGGGCAGCTCACCGTGATGGCCTCGTCCGATAGCCCTGGGTTCGCGCGACGGAACGCCTCGCGCAGGACGCCGGGCTGCACGTCGAAGTCGTCGGTCGGTGCGGCGAGGCCGCCGGGGATGCGCACGCTGTCGAAGGCCGCGCGGACGGTCCTGAAGTAGGCGTCCGCGTCGAGGCCGGAGCACGTGCCATGCTTCTCCCACTGGTGGCGGACGAGGCCGCGGCTCGGCATGATGTCGAGCATCGAGGCCACGAGCGCGTCCGACGGGTCGGCCGCCCTCGAGGGGCAGAACGCCGGCGCGTCCTCTCCGCGGTTCGGCCACAGGCCGTGGACAATGAAGCCGCGGTCGGCCTCGGGGTCGCACTGCAGCCGGTCGCGCCGCGGATCGGCGGTCTCGCAGTAGGTGGGCGACCAGGAGAGGGCGAGGACGTAGTGATCCGGGGCCTGTGCCCCGGCGAGGCGTGTCGCCCCGACCAACGCGAGGAGCGCCGCGGCGACCGAAAGGGCGGCGTGGCGCCCGCGGGAGTTTGGTGCAGCTCCGTTCGGCATGGGTGTGTCCCGCTAGAGGTTGCGCAGGACGCGCGCGGGCGCCTCGCCCAGCGCGCGCCACGTGCCGATCAGGCCAAGGCCCACGGTGACCGCGATGGCGACGACGACCGCCACCAGCGCGGTCGTCGGTAGGAACACGAAGTCGAGCTCCATGAGCTCGGTGACGATGAACCAGCCGACGGCGGTGCCCGCGAGGATGGCGAAGAGCGCCGCAGCCGTGCCGAGGAGCGCGTACTCGAGCGCGTAGGTCCCGACGAGGGTGCCCCTGCGTGCGCCGAGGGTCTTGAGGACCACGGCATCGTAGATGCGGCTGCGATGGCTCGCCGCGAGCGTGCCCGCGAGGACGAGGATCGAGGTGACGAGCGTCACCGACGCGGCGACGCGCACGGCGAGCACGAGGTCGGACACCACACCGTTGACCGCCTCGAGGGCGTCCTTGACGCGCACGCTCGTCACCGTCGGGAACGCGTCGGTGACGTCGCGCAGCACGGCGAGCTCCTGCTCATCGCCGGCGCCCCCCTCGAAGGCGAGCGTCGCAAGGTGGGCGTGGGGCGCGCCGGCGAACACGTTGGGCGAGAAGACCATCACGAAGTTGATGGTGAGCGATTCCCAGTCGACGGTGCGCAGGTTGGTGATCGTCGCGTCGACCTGCCGTCCGAGGACGTTGACGGTGACGGGGTCGCCGACGGTGACGCCGAGCTCCCTCGCGAGGTCGGCGGCGAAGGAGACCTCGTTCTGCGCCGACCCCTCGGGCGGCCACCAGGCGCCGTCGACGACCTCGCTGTCGTCGGGCAGCGTGGCCGAGTAGGTGATGCCGCGGTCCCCGCGCAGCACCCAGGAGGCCTCCGTGTCGGGCCAATCCTCGGCAGCGACGCCGTCGATGGCGACGATGCGCCCGCGCAGCATGGGCTGCGAGCGGATCGTGGCATCGGGCGCCGCCGCCTCGAGGGTGGCGAGGAACGCCGCGCGCTCGGTGTCTTGGATGTCGACGAAGAAGAAGCTCGGCGCCGCCGACGGGAGGGTCGACACCAGCGTGCGGCGCAGGTTGCCGTCCACCAGGGACAGGGCGACGAGGAGCGTCAGGCTGAGCCCGAGCGACAGCGTCACGGTCGGCGTCAACGCCCCCCGCCGGTGGATGTTGGCGATCGCCATGCGCACGACGGTGGACCGGCTGCGCGGCAGGCGCCGCGCGAGGGCGGTGATGGCGACCGCGACGGCGCGCAGGAGCACGAACACCACGATGGCCCCGAGCGCGTAGATCAGGGCCAGCCAGCGGTCGTAGGAGGCGGCGACGACGAGCGCGAGGAGCGTCGCGCCGCACAGGAGCGTCGCCGCCGCGAAGCCGGCCGGCGGGCGCGTCCGGTCGCCCTCATCGTCGCGGAACAGGAGGATCGGGCGGATGCGCCAGGCGCGCGCGAGCGGCCAGAGCGCGAACGTCAGCGCGGTCAGCGCGCCGAACACGGCGGACAGGGCGAGCGCCCCAGGGAACAGCCCGCGCAAGGCCGACACCGGCAGGAGGCCGTCCAGGAAGGCCGCGGCGATGGGCGGAGCAGCCGCCCCAAGGACGAGGCCGATCGCGATGCCGACGGCCGCCAGCATGGCGATCTGGCAAAGGTAGAGCGTCGTCACGAACCCCGGCCCTGCGCCGAGCGAGCGCAGCGTCGCGATCTGCAGGCGCTTCCTCGCCAGGTGGGCGCGCACCGCGTTGGCGACCCCGACGCCGCCGACTGCGAGTGAGGTCAGGCCGACGATGGTGAGGAACTGGGCGAAGCGGTCGATGGACTCGCGCAGCCGCGGGGCCGCGTCGACCCGCGTCTCGATGCGCCAGCCGGCCGATGGGAATGCCTCGCGCGCGTCGGCCTCGAGCTGCGTCAACGCGGCGTCGCTGAGCGGACCTTCGGCGCCGCGCACGCGCAGGTGCCAGCGAACCAGGCTGCCGGTGGTTACGAGCCCGGTGCGGGCCAGCGCATCGAGGGGCAGGATGACGCGCGGGCCGAAGCCGATGCCGCCGGACAGGCGGTCAGGCTCGCGCTCCAGGACGTCGGCGACGAGGACCCTGGCGCGACCGAGCCCCACCTCGTCGCCGACCTCGAGGGCGGCGGTGGTGAGGAGGCTCGCGTCGACGACCGCCGGGATGGGCGCGTCGTCCGCGGCCGACAGGACCTCCCCGAGGCTGCGACCGGAGCGCAGCTCGACGGCGCCGTAGAGCGGGTACGCGTCGTCGACGCCCTTGAGCTCCACGAGGGCCTGGCGCCCGGCCTCGGGCCGGACCATCGCGCGCAGCGTGGCGACCTCGGAGACGAGGCCTCGCGCCGCGAGGAACTCCTGCTCGGCGGCGGAGGCGCGGCGGTGGATCAGCGAGAAGCTGATGTCTCCTCCCAGCAGCGACTGGCCCTCCTGGGTGATCGAGGAGACGAGGCCAGCGGCCAGCGAGTTGACCGCGGCGATCGTCCCGGTGCCGAGCGCGATGCAGGCGAGGAACACGTAGAACCCGGCGAGCCCGCCGCGCAGCTCGCGAACGGCGTAGCGCAGGGCGAGCGGCAAGCGTGGTGGCGCGTGGCGCGCCGATCTCGGCGCCGTGAGGGTCGCCTCGCTCACGCTGCGGCCTCCCGGGCGAGGTCGACGGGATGGACCCGGCCATCGGCCACGCGGACCATGCGGTCGCAGCGGGCGGCGAGGGCCGCATCGTGGGTGACGAGCACCACCGTCTGCCCGCGCTCGCGCTGGGCGCGGAACACGAGGTCGACGATCTCCCGTCCGGTCGTGGCGTCGAGGTTGCCGGTGGGCTCGTCGGCGAGGAGGACCTTGGGCTGCGGCGCGAGGGCGCGGGCCACGGCGACGCGCTGCTGCTCGCCACCCGATAGCTCGGTCGGGTAGTGCGTCGCTCGATCGGCGAGCCCCACCCGCTCGAGCTCGGCCGCGGCGCGCTGGCGCGCGTCCGCGACGCCGCCGAGCTCGAGCGGCACGGCGACGTTCTCGAGCGCGGTCATCGTCGGGATGAGGTGGAAGGACTGGAACACGATGCCGATGGCGGTGCCGCGGAACGCGGTGAGCGCGTCCTCGCCGAGCCGGGTCAGCTCGCGCCCGGCGACCACGACGCGCCCGCGGTCGGGACGCTCGAGGCCGGCGATCACCATAAGGAGCGTCGACTTGCCGGAGCCGGACGGCCCGACGATCGCGATCGACGTGCCCTGCGCCACCGACAGGTCGGCGCCGCGTAGGATGCTCACCGACGACGCCCCGCGTCCGAGCGCCAAGTGGACGTCGTCGAGCAGGATCTGTTCGCTGGCCATGCCGCACCCCTTCCGGATCGTGCCTTGCGGATCGTGTCGATCTGACGGCCGCGGGTGCGACGCTCCCTTACATATTGCGTGCGTCCCTGACCGCAATCATGCGGCGGCGCGGCGCCCGGCCGCGGTAGGGATGGCCCCTCACCGGCGGTGAGTGTGTCGCCGCCGCCACGGCGGCGGAGCAGACCCGCCGGACGGCCCCTCGTCATGGCCCCTCGCCGTTGCACGGCGCACGACGTCGGCCGATAACGGCGCGTCGGACCGGGGGACGGCGATGCGAGTGCTAGTTGCGGGGATCGTCTCGATCCTCATGTGCGGTTCGGCGATCGCTGCGGACCTTGCGTCCGAGCCGGTCAAGCGGACCCTGTTCGGCCGCTGCAGCTACCTGAACAACATCTGGCTGTTCGGCGACCCGACGGACTGTCCCGGCGACGAGACGGTGCCGGCCTGCGACGCCAAGTCCGTGGTGAGCGCCGCCGTGCGCTTCGCGAACCGTGCGGAGCCGGTCTACCGTGAGCCGCGCGTTGCCGAGTTCCTTCCGGTGCGCGAAGTCCATGACACGCTGTTCAACCCGAGCCCCCTCGTGCGTCGCTACTGCGTCGGGACGGTGCGGTTGAGCAACGGCGACCTCGCGCAGGCGCACTACTTCGTCGAGGAGGACTCCGACTTCGTCAGCCTGTCGTGGTCGGTCTACGTGTGCATCGACGGCTACGACCCGTGGCGGGTCTACGACGGGCGCTGCAGGGTGGCGCGGCCGTCGCCTCGCCACTGACCGCTCAGCGCGTGGCGCTGCGCATCATCGCCGTCACGTCCTAACAGCCCTCGGTCGACCGAGGGGTCACGGCGATCGGGACATCGCCTCGCGAACCATCCACCTCAGCCGACCGCCGAGCGAGCGACGCCGTTCTTAGCGACGCATTCTCGGACGTGGCGTCGTGCTGTTCGTGCATGCCTTGTTCTAGTAAGCACATCCAAAGATTGAAACAGACGCGTTGACACGCCATAAAATCACGGTATGTTCGGTACAAGTGTAGAACATTAACCGATGGTTTACCATGTCCGCCGAGGTCGCCAGGCTTCGTTCCATGCTCGGGGATGCCCTGGCCAATCCCCAGGACATCTCCAGTCCGCATGGCGAGCCGCTGCTCGCCGATAGGGCACCGTCCTCGTTCGGTCACACGTTGGCCTGCCTCGCCAAGGGGCTCCACCTCCTCGAGGGGCGTACGGCCGCCGATTTCGGCGCCGCATCGGGCTTCGTCGCGGCCGTTGCCGGCGTTGCCGCGAAGGGGCTCGTGGTCTGGATCGCGGAGGCCTTGTGCCGGCGCGAGGCCGGGGCGCTCTACGGTCCCGGCCTGGTGGAGTTCGGGATCGACCCCGACAGGATGCTGTTCGTCGAGGCACCGGGCTCACGCGACGTCCTGTGGGCGGTGGAGCAGGCGGTGACGTCGGCCGCCGTCGGGGCGGTCGTCGGCGAGGTCTACGGCGGGCGCGGCGTCGACCTCACCGCGACGCGGCGGATCGCCCTGCGCAGCGAGCAGGCGGGGAGGCCCGCCTACCTCCTGTCCTGCGGGGACGACGTGGGTGCCACGGCCGCGCGGACACGGTGGCGCGTGGCCCCCGCGGCGAGCCACAGCTCGCTCGCCCCGACGCTCCTCGGTCAGCCCACCTGGTCGCTGGACCTCGTCAAGAGCCGCTTCGGGCCGTGCGCGCACCACCTCGTCTCGTTCTGCCCGCGGACGCGCCGGTTCGTCGAGGTGCAACCGGCCCCTCGGGCTGGCGCGCTCGCTGCCACGCCGCGGCAAGGCGCCCGCGTCGTCGCGCGGCAGGGCGTCGTTCCCCTCGAGGCGCTGCGGCGCCGCCTCGACAAGACGGACCCGCGCGGGTGACGGGTCCCCGCGAGCGTCGCATCCTCCACGCGTGGCTGCCGTTCCTGCCCACCGACAGGCTGGCACGCGAGCGCATGGGTTCGGGCGACTGCGGCGCCGTTCCGGCCGCGGACCCGGCGCCTTGGGTGACGGTGGAAAGGGTGCATGGCGCCCTCGTCGTCGCCGCCGCCGACCGCCGTGCCCGTGCCGTCGGGCTTGCTCCAGGAACACCGCTGGCGCAGGCCCGCGCCCTCGTCCCCGAGCTTCGCGTCGCCGAGGCCGAGCCCGGCGCGGACCGTACGACCCTCGTCTCCATCGCCCGCGCGGCCGACCGCTACACCCCCTTCGTGGCCCTCGACGGGGCGGACGGGCTGTTCCTCGACATCGCCGGATGCGCCCACCTGTTCGGCGGCGAGGAGGGCCTCCTCGGCGACCTCGCAGGCCGCCTGGCGCGCTGGGGGTACGCCGCGCGCCTCGCCGTCGCCGACACGCCGGGCGCCGCCTGGGCCGTCGCGCGTCACGGCGCGGGCGGCGTCGTGCCGGTGGGCGGGACGAGGGCGGCGACCGACCCGCTGCCGGCCGAGGCGCTGCGGCTGCCGCCCGAGACCGTCGCGGTGCTCGCGCGCCTCGGGCTCAGGACCGTGGCGCACGTGCTCGCCCAGCCCCGCGCGCCGCTGGTGCAGCGCTTCGGTCCGCTGCTGGGCCGCCGGCTCGACCAGCTCGCCGGGCGCGAGGCCGAGCCCATCGACCCCCTGTCGCCCGTCGCACCGTTCGCGGTGGAGCGCGCCTTCGCCGAGCCGCTCTCCCACATGAGCGCCATCGAGGCCGCCCTCGAGCGGCTCGCCCGGCGCCTGTCGGAGGCGCTGCGCCGGCGCGGGCAGGGGGCGCGGCGGCTGCGCCTCGCCCTGTTCCACGCGGACGGCGCGGTGCGCGAGGTCACGGTCGGCGCCAGCGAGCCGCTCGACGATCCGGTCCGCATGACCCTGCTCGTCGCCCCCCGGCTCGGCGCCCTGTCGGCGAGGGTCGAGACCGAGAGCGGCATCGACCTCATGCGCCTGCGCGCCGACGAGGCCGGCCCCGTCGCTCCTCGGCAGCACGGCCTCGACCAGGATCGTGTCGACCAGGGCGACCTCGCCGCCCTGGTCGACACGCTGTCGGAGCGCCTCGGGATCGCCGCGGTGCAGCGCTTCGTCCACGTCGACACCCATCAGCCCGGGGACGCGGACTGCAGGCTGCCGGCGCGCGACGTCCTGCGCACGCGCTCCTGGGCCGCTCCGGCCGAGCCCACGGGCGAGCGCAGCCCGCGCCCGCCCGCCCGCCCCCTCAAGCTGTTCACGCCGCCCGAGCCGGTGGAGACGCTCGCGAGCGTGCCCGACGGGCCGCCCGTGCGCTTCGTCTGGCGCCGCGTGTCCTACCACGTCGCCGCCGCCGAGGGCCCCGAGCGGATCGCGCCGGACTGGTGGCGCGAGGCGGGCCGCCACACCCTGGACTACTTCCGCGTGGAGGACCTGGCGGGCCGCAGGTTCTGGATGTTCCGCCGCGGGCTCTACGCCGAGGAGGGCACGCCGCGCTGGTTCCTGCACGGGCTCCTCGGGTGAGCGCCCCGTTCGTCGAGCTCGCCGCGGCGAGCAACTTCTCCTTCCTGGAGGGCGCGTCCCACCCCGAGGAGCTCGTCGTGTCGGCGGCCGCGCTCGGCGCCTCGGGGATCGCCGTGTGCGACCGCAACACCCTTGCCGGCGTCGTGCGCACCCACCTTGCCGGCAAGGAGGTGGGGATCGCTACCGCCGTCGGCTGCCGCCTCGTCTTCCAGGACGGCACGCCGGACGTCCTGGCATGGCCGAGCGACCGGGCCGCCTACGGCCGGCTGTGCCGGCTCCTCACCCTCGGCAACATGCGCGGCGGGAAGGACGACTGCCGGCTCGACCTCGCCGACCTCGCCGAGTGGTGCGAGGGCCTCGTCCTCGCCCTCGTGCCCGGCGAGGCGCCCGTCGCCGCCGTCGAGGCCGCGGCCGCGTTGCTGCGGGACCGCACGGGCCACCCCCTGCGCCTCGCGCTCGTGTGCCCCTACGGCGCGGACGACGAGCGCACCCTCCTAGAGGACGCCGCGCTCGCGAGGCGGCTCGACCTCCGCCCCCTCGCCACCAACCTGCCGCGCTATCACGCCCCCGAGCGACGCCCCCTGCAGGACGTCCTCACCGCCATTAGGGCCCACACCACCGTCGACGCCGCGGGCCGGCTCCTCGCCGCCAACGCCGAGCGGCACCTGAAGTCCCCCGCCGAGGTGGCGCGCCTGTTCACCCGCGTGCCGGAGGCGGTCGCCGAGGCCGGCCGCGTCATGGGAAGCCTCGACTTCTCGCTGGACGAGCTGCGCTACGAGTACCCCGAGGAGCCCACCGACCTCGGCCGCACGCCGCAGGAGACGCTGGCCCGCCTCACCGCCGACGGCGCGGCGCGGCGCTACCCCTCCGGCGTTCCCGAGCGCGTCGCGCGGCTCCTCGCCTACGAGCTCGACCTCATCGCCGGGCTCGACTACGCGCCGTACTTCATCACCGTGTACGACGTGGTGCGCTTCGCCCGTGAGAACGGCATCCTCGCCCAGGGCCGTGGCTCGGCGGCGAACTCGGCGGTGTGCTACTGCCTCGGCATCACCGAGGTGGACCCCGACCGCGCCGATCTGTTGTTCGAGCGCTTCATCTCGCCCGAGCGCCGCGAGCCGCCCGACATCGACGTCGACTTCGAGCACGAGCGGCGCGAGGAGGTCATCCAGTACGTCTACGAGAAGTACGGGCGCGACCGGGCAGGGATCGCGGCCACCGTCGTGACCTACCGCGCCCGCTCCGCGGCGCGCGAGATCGGCAAGGCGCTCGGCTTCACCGAGGACGCGGTGGCCGCAGTGTCCGGCTCCATCTGGGGCTGGGGCACCATGGGCGTGGAGGAGGAGGACGCCGAGCGCGCGGGGCTCGACCCGAGCGACCACAGGATCGCCCACCTGGTACGCCTCTCCCAGGAGATCGCGGGCTTCCCCCGCCACCTGTCCCAGCACGTGGGCGGCTTCGTCATCACCCGCGGCAGGCTCGACGAGCTCGTCCCCGTCGTCAAGGCGGCCATGGACGGGCGCACCAACATCGAGTGGGACAAGGACGACCTCGACTCGCTCGGCATCCTGAAGATCGACGTCCTCGCCCTCGGCATGCTGACCTGCGTGCGCAAGGGCTTGGCGCTGCTCGCCAGGCACTACGCGCAGGACTTCGTGGGGCTTGCCGTGAGCGCGGCCACCGGCAGCGCCGAGGCGGTGCGGTCGGTCGTGCACGAGACGGACGGTGGAAGGCGGGACGGCGGGTTATCGCCCGCGCGTGCCACGGACGGCGCCCCCCTCCTCGCGCCGGACACGAACGGTGCACGCGGGGCTCCTGACGGGGACGTTGCCGCGAACGGGGCTCGCCGGCCTCCCGATGCCGTGCCCGGCGCGCTGCCTCATCCTTGCGTGGACGAGTGCGCTCGGCGGAGGCGTCCGTGAGCGGCTCGCCAGCTGCTACGCCCGGTGGGGGGTGGGGCGGCGAGCCATCGCCCTCGCATGCCACGAACGGCTCACCCATCGTCGTGCCGGACAGGACCGGGCGTGCGAAGCGTCAAGCGAGGATGTTGTCGTAATTGGGGCTCGCCGGCCTTCCAGACGCCATGCCCGGCGCGCTGCCTGACCCTTGCGTGGACGAGTGCGCTCGGCGGAGGCGTCCGTGAGCGGCTCGCCAGCTGCGAGTACGCCCGGTGGGGGGTGGGGCGGCGAGCCATCGCCCTCGCATGCCACGAACGGCTCACCCATCGTCGTGCCGGACAGGACCGGCGCGTGCGAAGCGTCTGGCGAGGATGTTGTCGTAATTGGGGCTCGCCGGCCCCCAGACGCCATGCCCGGCGCGCTGCCTGACCCTTGCGCGACGGTGCGCTCGGCGGAGGCATGTGCGACGGGCTCGCCTGCTGCGAGCACGCCCGGCGGTGGGCAGGGCGGCGGGCCGTCGCCCGCGCGTGCCGCGGACGGTGCGCCCCTCCTCGCGCCGGGCACGGCCGGTGCGTGCGGGGCTCCTGGCGGGGACGTTGCCGCGAACGGGGCTCGCCGGCCCCCAGACGCCATGCCCGGCGCGCTGCCTGACCCTTGCGCGACGGTGCGCTCGGCGGAGGCATGTGCGACGGGCTCGCCTGCTGCGAGCACGCCCGGCGGTGGGCAGGGCGGCGGGCCGCTCGCCCGCGCGTGCCGCGGACGGTGCGCCCCTCCTCGCGCCGGGCAACCGGTGGGACGGCGAGCCCTCGCACGCGGGTTTTGCGCCAGCGAGCAAAGATGTTGAAGATGTTGTCGTAAATGGGCGTCGCCGGTCTTGCCGTTTTCGCGAACGGGGCTCGCCGGCCTCCCGATGCGATCCCCGGCGCGCTGCCTGACCCTTGCGCGACGGTGCGCTCGGCGGAGGCGTCCGTGAGGCGCTCGCCAGCTGCGATACGCCCGGTGGGGGCAGGGCGGCGAGCCATCGCCCGCGCATGCCACGAACGGCTCACCCATCGTCGTGCCGGGCACGACCGGCGCGTGCGAAGCGTCCAGCGAAGATGTTGAAGATGTTGTCGTAAATGGGCGTCGCCGGTCTTCCGATGCAATGCGCGGCGCGCTGCCTGACCCTTGCGCAACGGTGCGCTCGGCGGAGGCATGTGCGACGGGCTCGCCGCCCACGAGCACGCCCGGCGCAAGTTGGGACGGCGAGCCCTCGCCCGCGCTTGCCACGGACGGCGCACCCCTCCTCGCGCCGGGCACGACCGGCGAGCGCGAAGCTTCTAGCGGGGACATTTTGCCAGAAGTGTTCTCCGCGGCAACGATCGCTGCGCTACCGGGGCCTTGCGTCAGGAGGCGTTCGGCGCAGGTGTCTGCCACGGGCACGCCTGCTGAGAGCGCGCCCGGTGGGGGGCAGGGCGGCGAGCCGTCGCCCGCGCGTGCCGCGGACGGCGTGCCCCTCCTCGCGCGAGGCACGACGGACGCGTGCGAAGCTTCCGGCGAGGGCGTGTTGCCGCACGAGCCCTCAGCCTCAACGATCGATGCGCCGCCGGCTTCGTCCGCTGAGCCGGAGCAACGGCTGGCCGAACGCCCCGGTCCCGCGGACGCTGCGAGGGGCGATGGTCGTGTCCGTCCGTCCCAACGCCGGGACGTGGCGCCGCCAAGCGGACGGTTGGGGGCACGAGGCCTAGGGGTGCTAAGGGATCCCAGGTTCCGAACACTGAGCGTCCTGCCGGATCAACCGCTCGAGCCGACGCCGCGGGACGGTCGACCGTGGCGCGACGCGGCGAACACCAACGAGGCGACGCACCCTTCGACCGGGAGCGAAGCGCCCCATCCGAGCGGCGGTCGCAAGGCCCCCAACGGCACGGTGTTCCGATCGCCTGGCCCAAAGGGTGACATCGGCAGCGACACGAAGCGCCGCTGCGCAGCGCGCGTCTGCCAGGACACTGCCCGGGCTGCTGGCCCCTCCGGCGAGGCTGCAGCGTGGACGGATCGCCGGATTGGGGACGCTCCTCGGCCAGCACACCACGGCGACGCTGCGCGGGGCTTGCACGGCGACGGCGTGGTTCCCCATGCGCCGGCCACCGGGCACCCTGCGCCGAGGTATCAGGCGCCCTCGCCGAACGAGGAGGATGAGCCCTCCCCAGCCAGTGGAGCCAGGACCCTTACCCAGGCCGCATGGGAGAGGGCGCGCGCGGACCGTGTCGGCGGTGAGCCGGCCCGCCGCAGCGACACCCAGACCCGCCGCGACACCCAGACCCGCAGTGACACCCAGACCCGCAGTGACACCCAGACCCGCAGCAACACCCAGACCCGCGGCGACACGGAGACCCGGGACACCGAAGCCCGCCGCCTCGAGGGTGACGGCGGCCGCGAGGACGCCTGCGGCGCCGACGTAGCATGGGATCATGCCGACCCTGCACGCGCCTTGCGCGTCGGTCGCGATGACCGCGGGGATGGCGTCGCGGACGGCCTTGCTCGCATCTGCCCAACGCACCATGCGCCCTCCGACGACGCATCGCGGACCGCTCATGACCCGGCGCAGCGGACGCCGCAGAAGGGTGTGCCGCAGTACGACTGGCCGGTGACGCTCGCAAGCATCCCCGCGGAGGACCCTGAGGTCTACGACATGATCTGCCGGGCCGACACGCTCGGCGTGTTCCAGATCGAGAGCCGCGCGCAGATGACGATGCTGCCGCGCCTCAGGCCGCGCACGTTCTACGACCTCGTGATCGAGGTCGCCATCGTGCGACCGGGTCCGATCCAGGGCGACATGGTCCACCCCTACCTGCGGCGCCGTCAGGGCAAGGAGGCCGTCACCTACCCCTCGCTCGAGCTCGAGGACGTGCTCGCCAAGACCCTCGGCGTGCCGCTCTTCCAGGAGCAGGCCATGCGCATCGCCATCGTCGCCGCGGGCTTCTCCCCCTCGGAGGCCGACCAGCTGCGACGCGCGATGGCGACCTTCAAGAAGGTCGGCACCATCGGCACGTTCCAGTCCAAGATGATCGACGGGATGAAGGCCAAGGGCTACGACCCCGCCTTCGCCGAGCGCTGCTTCAAGCAGATCGAGGGGTTCGGCGAGTACGGCTTCCCCGAGAGCCACGCCGCAAGCTTCGCGCTCCTGGTCTACTCCTCGTGCTGGTTGAAGTGCCACTACCCTGACGTGTTCTGCGCGGCGCTGCTCAACAGCCAGCCCATGGGGTTCTACGCGCCTGCGCAGATCGTGCGCGATGCGCGCCAGCACGGCGTCGAGGTGCGGCCCGTGGACGTCAACCTGTCCGACTGGGACTGCACGCTCGAGGACGGCCCGCGCGCCGCCGAGCATCTGGCGCGCGAGCACGCCTCCATGCGCAACGCGGTCCGCTCGCGCTGCGCCGTGCGGCTCGGGCTGAGGCAGGTCAAGGGCCTGCGCGAGGCGGACATGCACCGGCTGGTCGCCCGCCGCGGGACGGGCTACGATTCGGTGCGCGACGTGTGGCTGCGGACGGGGCTGCCGCGCGCGACCATCGAGCGGCTGGCGGACGCCGACGCGTTCGCCTCGGTGGGTCTCACCCGACGCGACGCGCTGTGGGCCGCACGCGGGCTCGACCGCGACACCCGCGCCGAGGACCTGCCGCTGTTCGCCGCCGCGGACGTCGCCGACCTGCAGCGCGAGGCGGCCGCGAACCTGCCGCCGATGCCGCCGGGCGAGGAGGTGATCAACGACTACAGGTTCCTGTCCCTGTCCCTGAAGGCGCACCCCGCGAAGTTCGTGCGCGACGAGCTCGCCCGCGAGGGCATCGTCGCGGCTGAGACGTTGACGCCGTCCGCGAGCGGGGGGCGCGCCGCGGTGGCGGGGCTCGTCCTCGTGCGCCAGCGTCCGGGATCGGCGAGGGGCGTGATCTTCATGACCATCGAGGACGAGACCGGCATCGCCAACGTCATCGTCTGGCCCAAGGTGTTCGAGGCTCACCGCAAGGTCGTCCTCGGCGCAAGGTTCATCAAGGTGTCGGGTCGCGTCCAGGCGGAGGACGGCGTGGTCCACCTCGTCGCCGAGCGGCTCGAGGACGGGACGCCGATGCTGGCAACGCTCACCGAGGAGCTCGGCGACTGGGACGCCCTCGACCGCGCCGACGAGGTGAAGCGGCCAGGCATCGACCTGAGGACCGAGGTGAAGCCGCGCTCGCGTCTGAAGCGCCTCATGTCGGACGCCCCCGACCTTTCGAGCGACGTGGATCGGCTGTTGGCGCACAACCGCGCCATCGTCACCTCGCTCGACGCGCACCGCAAGGCGGCTGTGGCGATCGCTGCCGGCGCGACCTTGCCGCCCGATCCGCGCGAGGACCAGGGGCCTTCTCCGTTGCCGCGCGCCACCTGGGGCACCGCGCGCTCGGCGGCGGCGGACATGACGAACCTCGGCGACGGCCTCGCCGCGTCACACACGCGCCGCGCCCTGCCGAAGGGGCGCAACTTCCAATGACCGTCCCCGCTTCACAAGCCTCGAGACACCTGTCTCAGCAACAATGACGCAGGCGGCCATCCCCACCGACGGGGAGAACATCATCCGCACCCCCTAGCTGCGACGGTGCTCGTGCAGGCGATGCCAAAGCCCTGAGGGGTCGAGCAAGTCGAGCATGGAACCGCTTCTGCGGCGGGCGCGTTTCAAACTTTCCTGGAATATCGACGTGCCTGCGACGTTCGCACCCCCGTCGCTGCTTTGTAAGGTCGCGCCGGTCCCCTTGCTCGTCGGCGCGCTCGACCATGCCGTGCTTGATCGAACACCGGTCAGGGGCACTGGCAGCCTTCTCGGTCGCAGCTCATCGGGTCCCCCATTCGCGGACCGCGCTGCGGCTTCGGCAGGAGCGATGAGGGCAAGCCTGCGTCACACGGCCAGGGTCTCGCGCGCGACGTCGGGCGCTCGGTCGAGGGCCGCGAACGTGCCCTCGAAGCGGACGGTGCCCTTCTCCAGGATGACCGCGCGGTCCGACACGAGGCGGGCGAAGTGGAGGTTCTGCTCGGACAGGAGCACGGAGACGCCCGCCTGCTTCATCCGCCCGAGCACGCCGACCATGTCCTCGACGATGCGCGGCGAGATGCCCTCGGAGGGTTCGTCGAGGAGCACGAGCCTCGGCTGTCCCATGAGGGTGCGTGCGATGGTGAGCATCTGCTGCTCGCCCCCGGACAGCTGCCCGGCCGGCGCGCGGCGCCGTTCGGCAAGGTTGGGGAACAGGCCGAACAGCGCCTCGACGCTCCACGTGGGTCCCTCCCCTCGAGCGGCGCGGCGGCCGACCTCAAGGTTCTCCAATACGGTGAGCGCGCGGAACACGCGGCGGTCCTCCGGCACGTAGCCGAGGCCGAGCCGGCAGACCTTGTAGGCCGGCCATCCCGCGATGGCGCGGCCCTCGTAGCGGACGCGGCCCGAGCGCGGGCGGACGAGGCCCATGATCGACCGCATCGTGGTGGACTTGCCGGCGCCGTTGCGCCCGAGGAGCGCGACCACCTCACGCGCGCCGACGACGAGCGCCACGTCGCGCAGGATGTGGGCGCCGCCGTAGAACGTGTTGAGGCCGTCGACCTGAAGCATCGGCTCAAGCATCGGCGAACATGGTGCCGCCGCCGAGGTAGACCTCGCGCACGGTGGGGTCGGCGCGGATCGCGTCGGCGGTGCCCTCCGCGATCAGCGCGCCGCGGTTCATGACGAGGATGCGGTGGGCGTGGGCGAACACGACGTCCATGTCGTGCTCGGTGAACAGGACGCTGACGCCCTCGGACGCGACGATCTCCCCGGTCAGCGCCATCAGGCGACCGCGCTCGGCCGGCGCCATGCCCGCCGTCGGCTCGTCCATCAGGAGGACGCCCGGGCGATGGGCGAGCGCCACCGCGAGCTCGAGGCGCTTCAGGTCACCGTAGGCGAGCTCGGAGGCGGCACGGTCCGCCTCGTCGGCCATCGCGACCTGGGTGAGGAGCGCGTCGGCCTCGGCCACGTGGAGCCGGGCGGCGCGCCCCGTCACGTCGCGGGTGCGGCGGTGCTTGGAGATCAGCGCCATCTGGACGTTCTCGCGCACCGTCATGGAGGCGAACGTCTGGGTGATCTGGAACGTGCGGCCCACGCCGAGGCGCCACATCCGGCGCGGGGCGAGACCGGTGACGCGGCGCCCGCCGAGGGCGACGGTGCCGGCGTCGGGGCGGACGTAGCCGTTGACCATGTTGAACAGCGTCGTCTTGCCCGCCCCGTTCGGTCCGATGAGCGCCAGAAACTCGCCTTCGGCGAGCGTGAAGGACACGTCCGACACGGCGGCGAGCCCGCCGAAGCGCTTGGTCAGCCCGCGCACCTCAAGGGCGCTCACCGGGCTTCCCGCCGTCCGGCGATCGCCGCCCACAGCCGAGCGCCGGCGCCGGCAATACCGTCCGGTGCTGCGAGCACGATGAGGAGGATGATCGCGCCGAAGATGACGCGCCAGTGCTCGAGCCGCGTCACCCAGTCCTCGATGAGGACGAAGGCGGAGGCCCCGAGCAGCGGACCGAGGAGGGACTGCACGCCGCCCAGCAGGACCATGATGAGGCCGTCCACCGACTGCGCGATGGCGAGCGTGTCGGGGAACACCGAGCCCTTGGCGAACGCGAACACCGCGCCGGCGAGCCCGGCGAGGGTGCCGGCGATGACGAACCCGAGCCACTGGTGGGAGCGCAGGTCGATGCCGATCGCCTCCGCCCGCAGCGCGGAGTCGCGCCCGCCGCGCAGGACGTAGCCGAACGGCGAGTGTGCGAGGCGGCGGATCGCGGCGAGGCCGCCGACGACGATCGCGAGCGCCAGGAGGTAGTACACCGTCCGGTCCGACGCCCAGCGGTCCGGCCACACGCCGAGGATGCCGTCGTCGCCGCCGGTCACCTCGTGCCACTGGAAGGCGGTGCCCCAGACGATCTGCGCCGCGGCGAGGGTCAGCATGGCGAGGTAGACGCCCGACAACCGCACGCAGAACCAGCCGAACAGCGCGGCCCCTGCGGCGGCGGCGACGGGGCCGACCGCCATCGCCGGCAGCATGGCAAGGTCGAGCCGGCTCGCGGCGAGCGCGGCCCCGTAGGCGCCGAGCCCGAAGTAGGCCGCGTGGCCGAACGAGACCATGCCCCCGACGCCCATGAGGAGGTGCAGGCTCGCCGCGAACAGCACCGCGACGAGGAGGTCCGTGGCGAGCGCGACGCGGCCGGGGTCGACCACGGGGACGAGCGCGGCCGCGACGACCGCGGCGGCGAGGAGCCCGGCGCCGATGGGCGGCAGCGTGCGCAGCGGCGCTTCGGGCACGCTGGCACCGTGGGCGGAGGCGGGCGTGCCGAACAGCCCGTAGGGCCGCACGATGAGGACGATCCCCATGACGAGGAACGGCAGCAGGAGCGAGATCTGCGGCAGCACGAGCACGCCGAACGCGTTGGCGACGGAGATGATGACGGCGGCGACGAACGCGCCGGTGACCGAGCCCATCCCGCCCACCACCACGACGACGAACGCCTCCGCGATGATCGTGAGGTCCATGAGGAGGTTGACCGACTCCCGCGGCACCTGGAGCGCGCCGCCCAGCCCGGCGAGGAACGAGCCGACCATGAACGCCGTCGTGAAGAGGACCCGCTGGTTCACGCCGAGGGCGCCGACCATCTCGCGGTCCTCGGTCGCGGCGCGCACCAGGATGCCCCATCGCGTGCGCTGGAACAGGAGCCAGATGGCGCCGAGCACCACCGGGCCGATGGCGATGAGGGCGAGGTCGTACTCGGGGATCGGCTCGCCGAGGATGCGCACGGCGCCGTCGAGGAGCGGCGCGCGCGGGCCGAGGAGGTCCTCCGCACCCCAGATCGCGAGCACCGCGTCCTGGACGACGAGGACGACGCCGAAGGTGGCGACGAGCTGGAAGAGTTCGGGGGAGCCGTACACCCGGCGCAAGATCAGCACCTCGACCGCGGCGCCGATGAGCGCGACGACGGCGGCCGCGAGGAGGACGCCGGCCCAGAAGCCGACGACGCCGCCGAGCGTCGTCACCAGCGTGTAGGCGAGGTAGGCGCCCAGCATATAGAGCGAGCCGTGGGCGAAGTTCACCACGCGCGTGACGCCGAAGATGATCGACAACCCCGACGCGATGAGGAACAGCGAGGACGCGTTGGCGAGCCCGGTCAGGAGCTGCGCGAGGGCGAAGCCTGGCGAGAGGTCCATCAGGTTCATCGCCAGCGAGCCGTCGGGTCGCTCAGACGACGAGCAGGATGTTGAGCGCGCCGAACAGCACGCCGATGAGGAGGAACCACGTCGCCCGCGCCTCGCCGTCGCGCACGCCGGCGTCGTAGGCCGCCTGCAGAGCGCAAGCGTGCGCGTCGCCCGCGTCGGCCCGCCGCTCGCCGCCGTGGGGCGTCATGGCGTGACGCGGCACGCAGGCTACTGAGCCGGTCGAAGCGACAGCGCCTCCTTCTCCGACGGCAGGTAGTCCTCGCCGGGCGCGTAGCGCCAGTCGACCATCTTGGGCTTGCCGTCGACGAGCGCGGTGCGACCGACGTAGGCGCCCATGGTGGCCTGGTTGTCCACCGGGCGATAGAGGAACTCACCCGTCGGGCTGTCGACGCGCAGCCCCTCCATGGTCTTCAACAGGTCCTCGGTTTCGAGCGAGGGCGACTCCTTGAGCAGCTGCTCGATGGTGAGCATGGAGTTGTAGCCGACGATGGAGCCGGTCTTCGGCGCCTCCCCCCACCGCGCCTGGTAGGCCTCCTCGAAGGCGTCGTGCTGGGGCGTATCCACGTCGAGGGACGGGTAGCCGGTGACGATCCAGCCGTCCGGCGTCTCGGAGCCCAACGGCTCCAGGTACTCGGGCTCGCCCGACAGCAGCGAGACCACGACGCGGTCCTCGAACAGCCCACGCAGCGAGCCCTCACGCACGAACTTGGCGAGGTCGCCGCCGAAGGTGACGTTGTAGATGCCGTCCGGCTCGGCGGCCTCCAGCGCGCGGACGGTGGAGCCGGCGTCGATCTTGAACAGCGTCGGCCACTGCTCCTCGACGAACTCGACGTCGGGCTTGCGCTTCGTCAGTTCCGCCTTGAACGCCGCCACGGCGTCCTGCCCGTAGGCGTAGTTCGGGGCGATGGTCGCCCAGCGGACGGCGTCCGTCTCGGCGGCCTCCTCGGCGAGCATGGCCGCCTGCATCGTCGTCGAGGGGCGTAGCCGATAGGTGTAGCGGTTGCCCTTCGACCACACGAGCGCGTCCGACAGCGGCTCGGATGCCAGGAACAGCGTCTGGTTCTGGTTCGCGAAGTCGGCCACCGCGAGGCCGATGTTGGACAGGAAGGTGCCGAAGATCATCACCGCGTCCTCGCGGTTGGCGAGCTCCTCGGCGATGCGGATCGCGGTCGCCGGATCGCCGGTGTCGTCCCGGCTGATGACCTCGAGCGGGCGGCCGTCGATGCCGCCCTCCGCGTTGATCTCCTCGAGGGCGAGCTGCCAGCCCTTGCGGTAGGGCTCGGTGAAGGCAGCCATGCGTGTGTAGGAGTTGAGCTCGCCGATGACGATCGGCGCGCGCTCCTGAGCGAGGGCGGCCGGTCCGGCGAGCACGGCGAGGGCGGCGAGCCCGAGGGCAGTGCGGCGGTTGAGCATCATGAGCCTCCACAGGTCTTTGACGGCGGCGTCCGCGCAGCGCGCGCACCTTCGCCTCCATCGCGGGGTCGGGCAAGTGGGCGAGCCGCCGCGCCGCGCTCGTTCACGATCCGCTCGCCTCGCTGGTCGCGTCGGGGTCGTCGAGGTCGGTCTGGATCCACGTGGGGCTGACGTGGACGTCCGTCGTCTCCAGCCGTCCCGGCCCGAGGTTGTGGTACTTGTGCGGCACGTTGGCGGGGTCGAGCACGATCTGGCCGGCCTCGACCTCGACGCCCTCGCCGCCGACGGTGAACCGCGCGCGCCCCTCGCGAACGATGAACACCTCGTCGTAGGGATGGACGTGGAGGGTCGGCCCGACGCCAACCTCCTCGGTGGCGTAGAACAGCACCGTGACGCCGGTGCCGAGGCTCGTCCCCTCGAAGCGGCCCTTCCAGGCCGAGGGGTCGCTCGCCCAGTTCGACCGGTCCAGCACCATGACGCTCATGGTGGGCTCCGTCAGTCGTCGATGTCGCCGCCGTCGAGGGCGCCGCGCGAGACCGTGTCGCCCCAGCCGAGCGAGCGCGCCTGACCCTGGAGGTAGAATGCGACGCCGCGGATCGTTCCGTCGGCGAGCATGCGGCGAGCGAGCCGCGCGCCACGGCCGATGGCGAGCCGTTTCTCAGCCTCCGACAGGGACGCGACGTCGGTGGTGACGAGCCGGGAGCCGAGGTCGGAGTCGGGGTCGAGCGTGTTGGCCGGCGCGCGCTCCACCTTGGGGTGGTCCGGCAGGTCCACGGCGTTGGCGAGCAGCGTCGCCGCCGCATCGGCCTCCGCGGCGGTCGCGGCCAGTACGGTCACCGAGTCGGCGATGCCCAGCGACAAACTGCGCCCGAACCGACCCGAGGTCGCGATTCCGCCGATGCCGTCGCCGGAGCGCAGCCGCACGGTGCCGAGGGCGGTGTTGTCGTGGGCGGCGATCCTGGCGTGCGCCACGTGTCCGCCCGAGAGGTGGACCGCGATGTCGCCGCCGTTGTTGACGAAGCCGCGGGTCAGCGGCGCGGCCGCCGTCATGGTGTCGAGGATCTCGTCGGCGACGGCGCCCGCCACGGCCGCCATCGGCGTGATGAAGGTGAGGTCGGCGTGGGGCTTCACCGCCGCGCACATGCGCGAGGCGACGAGGCCGTCGATGGCGGTCTCGCCGTCGGCGGGGCGACGCAGCGCGGGCAGCTCCTCGACGATCTCGGCGAGCACGGTCGCGAAGCGGGCCGCCGCCGCGGCGAACGCGGCCTCGACGGCGCCCTCGCCGCCGTCCGCGGACACCACGACGTCGATGGGACCGTGCGAGAGGTGGAGCCGACCGTCCGGCAGCACGGACGCGGTGGGGTCGTTCCTCATGCGGCCTGTCCTTCCTTGGCTCCGGACGTCGTGTCCGCCCGGACCGTGCGCAGGCCGCGCGCCCGCGCCTCGCTCAACACGTCGTCGATGTCGCGCACCGCGTCCATGTGCCCGCCCAGCGCGGCGTAATCCTCGCGCCGGAGGGTGAACTCGATGGGTGCGACGAGCGCGGGGGTCGGGACGGAGCCGAAGGCATCGCGCGGCATCTCCATCACGTCGACCATGAAGGTGATGCCGCCGCCGGGCCACAGGTAGGCCGGCGCACCGCCGCAGGTGACCCTCGTGAGCGCGGCGCGCACCGAGCGCGTCAGGGCGACGGGGTTCTCCGTCACTCCGGCCCGCAGGGAGCCGCCGGCCCCGCCCATGAAGAGCACCGAGGCAACGGCCGGCTCGCAGTTCTGCGCGATGCGCTCCACGACGGCGCCCAGCGCGTCGGTCAGCGGCGTCGCAACCGGGACGAGGTCGTCGCCCAGCGTGAAGTAGGCCCACTGCTCGCCCGTGGTCGAGACCATGAGGAGCGTCATGCCCGGGCGCGCGACCTTCGGGTCGAAGGGGCCGAGGATGGCGAGCGGATCGGTGATGTTCGTGCCGCCCCAGTCGGTGCCGGGCTCGGCGACCTGGAAGTAGCGCCCGGGCGTCGAGCGGCGGCCGCGGACCTTGATGCCGGAGGCTGGCAGGTCGAGGAGCCGGCCCGACTGGTGCTCGGTGAGGACGCCTGTGATGTGGTCGTCCACGACGACCACCTCGTCGACGAGGCCGGCCCATTGGCGCGCGAACATGCCGATGGCGGCCGAGCCGCAGCCGACGCGCATCCTCGCCTCCGTCACGCCGTCGATCACCGGCGCCGCGCCCGCCGCCAACACGAGGTCCGCGCCGTCCTCCACCGACATCGCAACAGGCTCGCGGTTGCACAGGGCGAGGAGCGCGGCGCAGGTCACGCGGCCCTCCTTCTTGGTCCCGCCGGTGAGGTGCTCGACCCCGCCGAGCGACAGCATCTTCGAGCCGTACTCGGTGGTGGTGACGTGGCCGATGGGCTCGCCCTCGACCTTGACCAGCGCGCGCTCGGCGCCGATGTGCCGGTCGGTGTCGATCTTCACCTTGGCGCCGCAGTAGCTGAAGATGCCCTCGGTCACGACGGTGACCATGTCCGCGTCGCCGACGGGCTGGCTGATGATGAAGGGCGCGGGCTTGTAGTCCGGGTAGGTGGTGCCGGCACCGATGGCGGTCACGAAGGGCTTCTGCGTGCCGAGCAAGTCCCCGTCCCATTCGCCGGGCGGGGCGTCGGGCAGGAAGGGGACGACCTTCTGTGTCCCAGCCTCGATCACGGTCAGCGGGTCGAGGCGGACCAGGGTGCCGCCGTGGTTGGCGTAGCGGTCGCACGCGCCGGTCCGGCCGTCGGCGATGTAGCACAGCACCGGGCACGCATCGCAGCGGATCTTGTCGGCCGGCGCGCTCACCGCACGACCTCGCGGGCGGCGCGGATGGCGGCGAGCACGCGGTCGGGCGTCGCCGGCACGTCGGTGAGGCGCGCGCCGCAGGCATGGCGGATGGCGTTGAGGATCGCCGGCGCGGTGGGGATCAACGCATGCTCGCCGAGGCCCTTCGCGCCGTAGGGTCCGTGGGGGTCCGCCACCTCCACGATGATGGTCTCGATGGGCGGCACGTCGCCGATCGTCGGGATGAGGTAGTCGTGCAGGTTCTCCGTGCGGCCCGGCACGTAGGCCTCCATCAGCGCCATGCCGAGCCCCTGGGCGACGCCGCCGTGGATCTGACCGTCGACGAGCACTGGGTTGATCGCGCGCCCCACGTCGTGCGCCGCGGTGATCTTGAGGAGGCGCACGGTGCCGAGCTCCACGTCGACCTCGAGCTCGGCCATGTGCGCAGCGTAGCCGTAGACCGCGTAGGGCGAGCCCTGGCCGTCGGCGTCCAGCGGCAGCGTCGGCGGGTCCCAGGACTCCTGCGCCACGAGGGCGTAGCCGTCGGCGTCCACGTCCGACAGGTCGACCCCCCGCCACTCGCCGCGATCGACGACGGTCAATCCGTCACCCGGCCGGATGATCGCGTCCTCGCCGGCGTTGGCCCGGCGCAGGACCTCCGCGCGCAGCGCGAGGCCCGTGAGCCGGGCGGCGTTACCGGAGACCACGGTCTGGCGTGAGGCGGAGGTCTTCCCGGCGTCGGGCGTCGCGTCCGTGTCGGCGCCGACGATCGTGACGGCGTCGACCGGCACGCCGAGCGCCTCGGCGAAGATTTGCGTGACGACGGTGTTGGCGCCCTGGCCGATGTCGACGGCGCCCTGGTGGAGGACCACGGTGCCGTCGGCCCGCACGCCCGCCTTGATGGTCGACGGGTTGGGCAGCGAGGTGTTGCCGCAGCCGTACCAGCCGCACGCGACCCCGACGCCGCGCCGCACGACCCTCGCCATGCGGTTCGTCGCCTCCGCCTCGGCACGGGCCTGCCTCCAGTGCGGCGCGAGGGCGTCGAGGCAGGCACCGATCCCGACGCCCGCCTCGAACACCTGGCCGCAGACCGTAGGAACGCCGTCGGCGAGCGCGTTCATCCGGCGCAACTCGAGGGGGTCGAGGCCGAGCTCCAGTGCGATGTCGTCGAGCGCCACCTCGAGCGCGATGGCGGACTGCGGCACGCCGAAGCCGCGGAACGCGCCGGCGACGGGGTTGTTGGTGTGCACCGCCCGGCTCGTGGCGCGATAGTCGGCGACGGCGTAGGGGCCGGAGGCGTGGACGGGCACGCGGTTCGCCACGGTGGGACCCCAGCTCGCGTAGGCCCCGGTGTCGAACGTTGCGTCGAAGCGGACGCCGCAGAGCCGTCCGTCGTGCGTCGCCCCGACCTCGATGGAGATGTCCGCCGGGTGCCGCTTGGTCGACGATTGCATGGATTCGGCGCGGCCGTAGGCGCCACGCACCGGCCGCCCGGTGGCAAGGGCAGCGAGCGCGAGGTAGGGCTGGATCGACAGGTCGAGCTTGGAGCCGAAGCCGCCGCCGCACGCGGTGGGGACGACGCGCACCCGCTCCACGGGCAGGGCAAGGATCGCGGCGAGCCCGTCGCGGTCCATCATCGGTGCCTGGGTGGAGGCGTAGACGTGCATGCGGCCTTCGACGACCTCGGCATACCCAGCTTCGGGCTCGATGTAGGCATGTTCCACGAAGGCGGTCGTGAACCGACCGCCGGCGACGACGTCGGCCCGTGCGAGCGCCGCGCCCGCGTCCCCACGCCGCACGAGGCCATGGCACATGACGTTGCCGGGTCGGCCCGCATGGATCGCCGGCGCGCCGTCGGCGGTCGCTTGGACGACGCTGGTGGCCGCCGCCAGCGGCGTGAACACGATCGGCACGTCGGCAGGGTCGAGCCCGGCGACGGCGTCCGCCTCGCCCACCACCGCGGCCACCGCCTCGCCGCGGAACCGCGTCTCCGAGAGCGCGAACACGGGCTGGTCGGCGAAGGCGGGGATGACGCCGAACTCGTTGACGCCCGGCACGTCCCTCGCCGTCAGCACGGCGACGAGGCCGGGCCGCGTGTCGAGGAACCCGTCGAGGTCGCCGAGGGCGACGCTCGCGCGCGGGAACGGCGACCGCACCACCTTGAGCGCCAGCGCACCAGGCGGCGCGACGTCGTCGCCGAACCGCTCGGTGCCGTCGAGCTTGGAGCGCCCGTCGAGCCGCGGCACCGCGCCGCCGACCCCTCCGCCGAGCGCGTGGCGCGACGGGCGGTCGAGCACCGCATCGACGATGGATCGGTAGCCCGTGCAGCGGCACAGGACGCCGGCGAGGGCGACCTCGACCTCCGCCTCGCTCGGCGCCGCCCTGTGCCGCAGCAGCGCGGCCGCCGCCACGAGCATCCCCGGCGTGCAGATGCCGCACTGCGCGGCGCCGTGTCGGTGGAAGCGTTCGGCCAGCGCCCGGACTGCGGGGTCACGCCGCAGCCCGACAAGCGTCGTGACCTCTCGCCCGTCCGCCTGCTCGGCGAGGACGAGGCAGGCGCACACCGGCGCGCCGTCGAGCAGCACGGTGCAGGCGCCGCAGTCGCCGGCGTTGCAGCCCACCTTCACCTCGAGCGCGCCGAGCGGCCCGCGCAGGGCGTCCGAGAGCCGCTGGCCGGGGCGTCTGCCGAAGCGCGTCGGCGACCCGTTGAGCGTCAGCGCCACCTCGTCCACGCCGACGCTCAGCTCGGGTCGGGCAAGGAGGTCGGTCATGCCGCCGCCTCCCGCGGCGCAACGGCCTCGGCGAGGGCTCGTGCCACGAGGACGCGCACCGCGTCCCTGCGATAGGCGGCGGGCGCCCGCACGTCGTCGATGGGGGACAGGGCCGCGAGGTGCTCGTCCGCCACGAGGCCCCCGATCGCCTCGACCCGCTCGCCGAGGAGCGCCGCCTCCAGCGTCGGCAGGCGCGCCGGCGCTGGCGAGCAGGCGCCGACTGCGACGCGCGCCGCGATGATGCGCCCCGTCGCATCCAGCGCCACGAGCGCCGCGACCGAGGCGATGGAGATCACAAGGTGCCGCCGTGCGCCGAGCTTCTGGAACGCACTCGCTGCGCTCGGCGGCTGCGGCGGGACGAGGATCGCGCTCACCATCTCCCCCGACACGAGGCAGGTGCGTCGCGGGGAGAGGATGAGGTCCGCGAGCGGGATGACCCGGCGCGCGCCCACGCGAGCGACCTCCACGGCGGCGTCGAGCACCAGGAGCGCAGGGACGCCGTCGGCGGCCGGAGAAGCGTTGCACAGGTTGCCGACGAGCGTCGCCGTGTTCTGGATCTGCACCGATCCCAACTGACGCGCGGCGCACTTCAGCGCGTCGAACGCGGCAGGGAGCGGCTCGCGCGCCAGCGTGCTCCAGGTCACCGCCGCGCCGATGCGCCAGCCGCCGTCGGGGGTGCGCTCGACCCTTGCCAAGCCTTCGAGCCGGGTGACGTCGAGCAGCGGCCCGATCATCGGACGCTCGCCCGCGGCGGCAAGGACGTCGGTGCCGCCGGCGAAGATCCGCACCGGTCGTTCGGCCAGGTGGACCAACGCCTCGTCCAGCGTCAGGGGCGTCAGCGTGACCACGGCCGCTCCGGTTCGTTCGCGCGCAAACGGTACCGTTGCCGCCGCCGAAGTCAAATCATCGGCCTGCCTCTTCCGTAGGCGGCACGGGGACGGCGCGGAGTTGCCAAAGCGCCTGCCGCCTGGGACAGTCGCCGCCCGGTTCGCAAGGAGGCTTCATGAACGGCGCAGAGAGCTTGGTGCGCACGCTCGCCGCGGGCGGCGTCGAGGTGTGCTTCGCGAACCCGGGCACGTCGGAGATGCAGTTCGTCGACGCGCTCGACCGCACGCGGCTGCTGCGCTGCGTGCTCGGCCTGTTCGAGGGTGTCGTCACCGGCGCCGCGGACGGCTACGCGCGCATGGCGGGCAAGCCGGCGGTCACGCTGCTCCACCTCGCGCCAGGCCTCGCCAACGGCGCGGCGAACCTGCACAACGCAAGGAAGGCGCGCACGGCGATGGTGAACCTCGTCGGCGAGCACGCCACCTACCACAAGGCCTACGACGCGCCGCTGACGGCGGACATCGAGGGCACGGCCGCGCCGTTCTCCGACTTCGTGCGCACGGCGCGGACGGCCGCCGGCCTCGGTGCGGACGGCGCGGAGGCGCTCGCCGCGGCGATGAGCGCGCCGGGCCGCATCGCGACGCTGATCGCTCCGTCCGACACCGGTTGGGACGAGGGTGGGGAGGTCGCCGAGCCCGTCGCACCGCAGGGGCCGTCGCCCTACGACGAGGCGGCGCTCGACGCGGCGGCGGAGGCGCTCGCCGGCCCCGAGCCGTGCGTCATCATCGCGGGCGGCTCGGTGCTGGAGGCGCCCGAGCTCACCGGGCTCCTGATGGGGATCGCCGAGCGTACCGGCGCCAGGCTCTGGTCGCCCTCGTCGAACCGGCGGATCGAGCGCGGGCGCGGCCGGGCGAACTTCCCGAAGGTGCCGTTCCCGGTGGACGTCGCACGGGAGAAGCTTGCCGGCGCGCGCCACGCGATCCTCATCGAGGCCCGCCAGCCGGTGGCGTTCTTCGCCTATCCCGGCAAGCCGAGCCTGCTCCTGCCCGACGACTGCGCGCGCATCGCCGTGGCCGACTTCCATCAGGACGGCCCCTCGGCGGTGCGCGCGCTCGCCGATCGGCTCGGCGTCGAGGGGCCCCACGTGGTCGACGCGCCGAGGCCGGAGGACCCGCGCGCCGGTCCCATCGACTACGCCGCGCTCGGGGCGGCGGTGGCCGCGGCGTTGCCCGAGGACGCCATCGTGGTCGACGAGGGGGTGACGGCCGGTCGCGGCATCTACGCCGCCACCGTCGGCTCGCCGCCCATGAGCTGGATCGCCATCACCGGAGGCTCCATCGGCAACGGCCCGCCGCTCGCCGCCGGCGCCGCCGTCGCGTGCCCCGACCGACCGGTCGTGGCGCTCCAGGCGGACGGCTCGGCGATGTACACGATCCAGGCGCTGTGGACCCAGGCGCGCGAGAACCTCAACGTGACGACGGTGGTGTTCGCCAACGGAACCTACGAGATCCTGAAGCAGGAGCTCACCCGCGTCGGCGCCAACCCTGGGCGCAGCGCGCTCGACATGCTGGAGATCAACCGCCCACAGCTTGACTTCGTGGACATCGCGCGGGGCATGGGCGTGCCGGGCCGCAAGGTGGACTGCGCCGCCGAGCTCGCCCAAGCGATCCGCGACGCGGTCGCTGAGCCCGGCCCCAGCGTCATCGAGGCGACCCTCGCTTAGCCGGGGGCCGCGGACCCGATCCCTACGTCGCGACCTTGAACAGGATCACGTCGCCGTCGGCGACGGAGTAGTCCTTGCCCTCGTCGCGCGCCCGGCCGGCCTCGCGCGCGGCGACCTCGCCGCCGAGGGCGACGTAGTCGTCGTAGGCGATGGTCTGGGCGCGGATGAAGCCGCGCTCGAAGTCGGTGTGGATGACGCCGGCGGCCTTCGGCGCATGGGTCCCTGCGCGGATCGTCCACGCCCGCGCCTCCTTCGGGCCGGCGGTGAAGAAGGTGATGAGGTCGAGGAGGCCGTAGCCGGCGCGGATCAGCCGGTCGAGCCCAGGCTCCTCGAGGCCGAGGCTGTCGAGGTAATCGGCCTGCTCGTCGGCCGGGAGCTGGGCGATCTCCGCCTCGATGGCGGCGGAGATGACGACCGACGGCGCGCCCTCCGCCGCCGCCATGGCGGCGGCGCGCTCCGACAGCGCGTTGCCCGTGGCGGCCGACGCCTCGTCCACGTTGAGCACGTAGAGGATCGGCTTGCCGGTGAGGAGGTTCAGCATCTTGAACGACCGCCGCTCGTCCGGTGCGACGTTCAGGGCGCGGGCGGGGCGGCCGGCGCGCAGGAGCTCCAGCACGCGGTCCATGAGGCCGACCTCGGCGCGGGCGTCCTTGTCGCCGGTCTGCGCGCGCTTCCTGAGGTTGGTGGCGCGGCGCTCCAGGCCCTCGAGGTCGGCGAGCATCAGCTCGGTCTCCACCGTCGCGGCGTCCTCGACCGGATCGACGGCGCCAGCGACGTGGGTGACGTCGTCGTCCTTAAAGCAGCGCAGGACGTGGGCGATGGCGTCCACCTCGCGGATGTTGGCGAGGAACTGGTTGCCGAGCCCCTCGCCCTGGGACGCGCCGCGCACGAGCCCCGCGATGTCGACGAACGTCAGGCGCGTCGGAACCACGGCGGCGGACCTTGCGATGCCGGCGATCCGCGTCAGGCGCGGGTCGGGGACGGCGACGTCCCCGGTGTTCGGCTCGATGGTGCAGAACGGGTAGTTCGCCGCCTGCGCCGCGGCGGTCTTGGTAAGAGCGTTGAACAGCGTGGACTTGCCGACGTTGGGCAGCCCCACGATCCCGCACTTGAAGCCCATGCTACCGTCTCAGGAGGTTGGCGAGCGCACCGAACGGGCCGGCTCGCTCCGGCGCGCGCGCCGGCGCGGTCGGTTCTGGGGACGCCGGTGGTTCCGCCGACGCGGGTGCCTCGGCGCGTGCGGCCGAACGGGCGGCTCGTCGGGCCGCGCCGGTCGAGCGCGCCCCCTCGCCCAGCCGCAGGTGGACGGCGGACGCGAACTTGGCGTCCTCGCCAGCGGCGAGCAGCCCCGCCTCCTCGGCGAAGGCAGTGAGCATCGGCTCCAGCCAATCCCCATCCGACTTCGCGAAGTCGTGCAGGACGTAGCCCGGCACGAGCTCCTTGCGGCCGGGGTGGCCGACACCGATGCGCAAACGCCGCGTCGCGTCGCCCACGTGACGCGACAGCGACCGCAGCCCGTTGTGTCCGCCGGTCCCGCCGCCGGTCTTCACCTTGAAGCGGCCGGGCGGCAGGTCGATCTCGTCGTGGACGACCACGATGTCGTCGGGCGGCACCTTGTAGAACCGTGCCGCCTCGGCGACCGCGCGACCGGACTCGTTCATGTACGTCACGGGCTTCACGAGGAGGACCCGGGTGCCGTCGACGGTCGCCTCGGCCACCTCGCCCTGAAACTTGCCACGCCAGGGCGCGCCGTTCCACCGAGCATGGATGCGCTCGACGGCCATGTAGCCGACGTTGTGCCGGTTGGCGGCGTACTGCGCGCCCGGGTTCCCGAGGCCGACGATGAGCTTCAGCACGGCGCCGGTCAGCTGGCCTCGTCGCCCTCGGCGGAGCCTTCGCCCTCGCCGCCGCCCGCGCCGTCGCCCCCAGTGACCTCGTCGCCCTCGGCGACCTCGATGGCGGGAACGTCGCCGGGCGCCTCGGGCTCCTCGTCGGGCACGTCCTCCACGGGCGTCGCGATGGTGGCGATGGGGAACGCCTCATCGTTGGTGAAGGTGACGTCGGGCGGCAACGTCAGGTCCTCGGACGTGATGGTCGCGCCGATCTCGAGGCCCGCGAGCGAGACCTCGATGGCTTCGGGGATCGTAGTCGCGCCAGCCTCCACCGACACCGTGTGGGCGACGATGTTGAGCACGCCGCCGTCGCGCAGCCCGACGCACTGATCCTCGCCGACGAAGCTCACCGGGACGTTCACGGTCACCCGCGAGCGGGCGGTGACGCGCAAGAAGTCCACGTGCATCAGCTTCTCGCCGACGGGGTCGCGCTGATAGTCGCGGGCGAGGGCCTGGACGGTGCGTCCGCCGACGTCGATCTGCCAGAGGTTGGTCCTGAAGCCGCCTCCGTAGAGCGCGAGCGTCACCTCCTTGCGGGGGATCGCGATCGCCTCGGGGGGCTCGTTGTTGCCGTAGATCACGGCCGGGATCTGGTCGCCTCGCCTCAGTGCGCGCGCGGCCCCCTTGCCCGTCCGTTCGCGCACGTCGGCCTTCAGCGTGAAGCCTTCAGCCATCGGTGTCTCCTAAGGTGTCATGGCGGAGCCCTCGGCTCCAGCGCCCAAGCGCGGCCCGCCTCCAGGGGTGCGGGCCCACGCGGTATAGGGATCGCCCAACGCCCTGGCAAGGCGGCCGTTCAGGAGACGGCGGCTCAGGCGATGGCGGCCCGGCGCACGGACAGGTCGACGGGCCGGTCCGGGATCGTGATCTCGAAGGCGGCGCCGGTCGGCGTGTCGAGGAGGGTGAGCTCCCCGCCGTGCGCCCGCACGAGCTCGGCGGCGATGGCGAGGCCGAGCCCGGTGCCACCGCGCCGTACGTTTCCCTTGAAGGGTTGGAACAGCGCCTGGCGCACCGCGTCCGGCACGCCGGGCCCCGTGTCGGACACCACGATGCGCACTAGGCTGCCGGCCCGCTCGGCGGCGACGGCGAGGCGGCGGACCACGGCGTCGTGCGGATCCGCCTCCAGCGCGTCCATCGCGTTGCGGCAAAGGTTCATGAGCACGCGGTAGAGCTGGTCGGGATCGGCGTCGATCTCCATCGCGTCGTCGACGAGGATGCGGAACTCGATGGTGGGATGCATGTCGAGGCCGAGGATCTCGCCGACGTCGGAGGCGAGGTGCTCCAGGTCGATGAGCCGGCGCGAGGGCGGCGCCTCGCCGGCGCGGCCGTAGGCGAGCACGCCGGAGGTGTAGCCGACCGCGCGGTCGAGGGCGCGCACGAGCTTGGGGACGAAGCGCTGCACCGTGGGGTCGGGGATGGCGGCGAGGCGATCGGAGAAGAGCTGCGCGGACGCGAGGAGGTTCCTGAGGTCGTGGTTGATCTTGGAGACCGCGAGCCCGAGCTCGGCGAGCCGGCGCCGCTCGGTCATCGTGTCGGCGAGCTGGCGCTGCATCACCGCGAGGCAGCGCTCGGCGTCGCCGATCTCGTCGGAGCGGCGCGACGGCGCGACGGTGCGCGTCGCGTCCTCCGGATCGTTCGCGAAGTCGATCATCGCGTCGGCCAAGCGCTTCACCGGGCGCACGAAGAGCCAACGCAGCGCCATGAAGACGAGGAGCGCCGTCACCACCGAGATGACGAGGGAGAGGGCGAGGATGTTGGCCGAATAGGCGAGCATGTCCGCCCTCAGCGCCGTCTCGTCCAGGATGACGTCGACCTCCTCGGCACGACCCTCGGGCATGGCGGTGACGCGCAGGATCCGTCCGTTCGGCGCGAACAGGGTGTCGAAGGCCGCCAAGATGGACTGCGCGATGGTCTCGTTGCCAAGCTCCACGTGGCGGTCGACCATGGTGGGCGGTGCCGCCATGGCGATGAGCCGACGCCGCTCGCCGTCGCGGTGGGAGATCGCGAGGGTGTCGGTGGCGTCGAGCAGGCGCAGCTTGAGCTGCTCGGGCACGTTCTTCGTCTCGGCGATGATGGCGGCGGCGACGGACGCGTTGCGGTGGGCGTCCGCGAGCCACGTCTGGCGGTGGTTCGCGATGGACGGGACGAAGATCAGGACCTCGGACAGCATGACGAACAGGACCGTCAGGACGAGGAGCTTCGTCCCGAGCCCGGTCCGCGGCAGGAGCCGCCGAGGTTGTTCGTCCACCATGATCGCGAGGTCACGTTCGCCGGGCGTCCCACGAGCCGTACCAAGACGGGCGGGCGGACGGTAGCGTGGGACGCGCAAAACATGCGGCAGCTCGGGTGAACGAGGGGCCCATGCCCACCCGGTCGCGCTAGACGCGCTTGAGGAGACCGAGGACGCGGCGCACCCAGGGCCTGTTGAGCTTCTCGCCGAGGTGGAGCGTGGCAGCTCGCTTGCCGGCCTCAGAAAGCGTCGGATAGGCGGGCACGAAGGAGGCGAGGGTGGCGAGCCGCACCTTGGCCGAAAGCGCGAGCGCGTACGTCGCGATCATGTCGCCGGCGGTGGGCGCGACGACGGTGGCACCGGCGAGCCTGCCGCGGCCGTCGAGGACGAGCTTCACGAACCCCTCGGTCTCGCCCTCGGTGCGCGCGCGGTCGTTGCCCGAGAGCGGAGCGACGACCGCGCGGGCCCGTGGGTCGCGGGCGCGCGCCTCCGCCTCCGTCGGCCCCACCTGCGCGAGCTCGGGCTGGGTGTAGGTCGTTCGCGGCATCAGCATCGGATCGTAGGCCACCGGCAGGCGGAAGACGATGGCGCGGACCGCGAGGCTGGCCTGGTGCCCTGCGACGTGGGTGAACTGCAGCCCGCCGGTGACGTCGCCGATCGCGAAGATGCGGCGGTTGGTCGTGCGCATCCCCTTGTCGACGACGATGGCGCCGTCGTTCGTCGCGACGCCAGCGGCCTCGAGCCCCAGCCCGCGGGTGTTGGCGCGCCGGCCGGCGGCGACGAGGATGGCGTCGGCGCCGACGGTGCGCCCGTCCGCGAGGGTGAGGACGCGCGCGTTCCCCTCGCGGCGGCAGCGGGCGAGCTCGCCCCCCTCGATCAGCGTGACACCGTCCCGTTCGAGGGAGGCGCGCACCACGGCGGCAGCGTCGGCGTCCTCCCTGGCGAGCAGCGTGCCGCGCTCGATGACGGTCACGGCGGAGCCGAGGCGGGCGAAGGCCTGGGACAGCTCAGCGCCGATGGGTCCGCCGCCGACGATGGCGAGCCGCTCGGGGCGCTCGGTGAGGTCGAACACGGTCTCGTTGGTCAGCGGCTCGCAGGTGGCAAGTCCATCGATGGCGGGGACGACCGGGCTCGATCCCGTGGCGACGACGAAGCGGCGAGCTCGGATCGTCTCGCCACCCGCCTCCACCTTATCCGGCCCGGTGAACCGTGCGTCCGCCTGAATGACGCGCACGCCGAGCCCCTCGAAGCGCTCCACCGAGTCGTGCGGCGCGATGCCGGCGATGACGGCGTGCACGTGGGCGTGGACGGCATGGAAGTCGACCTGCGGCGTCGCGTGCACACCGAAGCGCGCCCCGTCGCGCGCCATGTGCGCGTGTCGCGCTGCGGCGATCAGCGACTTGGAGGGCACGCAGCCGTAGTTCAGGCAGTCGCCTCCCATGCGGCCGCGCTCGATGAGGACCACCTCGTGGCCGAACGTGGCCGCGGCCGCAGCCACGGTGAGGCCCGCCGAGCCGGCGCCGATGACGCAGATGTCCGCCCTCACGACGCCGCCCGCGCGGCTCGCCAGCGCTTGACGACCACTGGGATGAGCGCGGCGGCCGACAACGCGACGATCGCGGCGATCAGCCCCGGGGTGAACAGCGCGCCGACGGCGACCTCGCACGTCCCAGCCTCCGCGCAGCCTGGGTTCGCTCGCTCCTGCGCGGCGATGAGGCCGCCGAGGCCGTCGCCGACCAGCGTGTAGGCGATCGTCCCCGGAACGATGCCGAGCGCGGTGGCGGCGACGTAGGTGCCGAGGCGCACGTCGAACAGCGCCGGGGCGACGTTGATCAGCCAGAACGGGAACAGCGGCACCAGGCGCAGGAAGAGCAGGTAGCTGAACGCGTTGTCCTCGAAGCCGTCGGCGAAGCGTTGGGCGAACCGTCCGGCACGGCGGCGCAGCACGCCGCCGAGCGAGGTGCGCGCCGCCAGGAAGATCACCGACGCGCCGAAGGTGGCGGCGACGACGGTCAGCGCCGTGCCGGCGACGGCGCCGAACAGGAAGCCGCCGACGATGGTGATGAGGCTCGCCCCGGGGAAGGACAGCGCGACGGCGACCGCGTAAAGCCCGAGGTAGGCGGCCGCGCTCGCCAGCCAGTTGTCCGCCACTGCGCTGCGCAGGGCGTCGTGGTGGCGGATGATGGCGTCGAGCGAAAGGTAGTCGGTGACGCCGGCGGCGTACCCGGCGACCATCGCGGCGAGGAGGACTGCGAGGGGTAGCAGCCTGCGCCACGCCGGCGCGCGAGCGTGACCCGGCGGCGTCCCCGCCTCGGTCGTGCGCGTCGAAGTCTCGCTATCGGCCATGTGCGTGCCCCAATGACGGTCGTAGGGTGGCCATCATGGTCAACGATGCAAGGCGCACGTCCGAGCCTGCGACCCCGACACGGCTTCAAGGTTGCGTGACGGTTCCGCTTAGCGTTGATCGCGTTTGGTGGTGCCGCTCCGTTGCGCGACGGCTTCTGCGTTGACAGCGCGTCGCCGCGTTCAATATAGGTCCCCGTCCCAGGAGCGTTGCGCTTCCGGGTCGTTCCATCGCGTTCCGATGATCCGTTGCCGTGCGCGCCAAGCTGCGCCGCCCCGCGGCTACGGCACGAGGCCATCATGACCAAGCGCACCTATCAACCGTCCAAGCTCGTCCGCAAGCGTCGCCACGGGTTCCGTTCCCGCATGGCCACCAAGGGCGGCCGCGCAGTGATCAACGCGCGCCGCGCGAAGGGGCGCAAGAAGCTCTCCGCCTGACGGGTCCGGAGCGCCTCAGGCGCCGCGCCTCGTTCAAGGCCGTCGCCAAGGGTGTCCGCGTGCACCGCGAGGCGTTCACCCTTCAGGCGCTCGCTCGGGACGTGGAAGCGGCGGGCCCCGGCGAGCGCGCAGGGATCGGGCCGCGCGTCGGGTTCACCGTGACGAAGAAGGTCGGCAATGCGGTGGTGCGCAACCGCATCAAGCGACGCCTGCGGGCCGCGAGCGCCATCGTGCGGGATGATTTCGCCGCCGGCACCGACTATGTGATCTTGGCGCGGCCGGCGGCGCTCACCGCACCGTTCGTCGAGCTCACCGATCAGCTCGCCGCTGCGCTCCGTGCGGCGCACGGCAAACTCCACCGACCTGCGGTCCGAGAGAGGGCGTAATGGGCGACAATCGCAACATGTTCCTCGCCATCGGACTGTCGCTGGCGGTGATCGTCCTGTGGCAGTTCTTCTTCATCGAGCCGCAGATGGAGGCGCAGCGCGAGGCCCAGCTCGAGGACGTCGTGCGCGCCGAGCAGGCCGTGCCCGCGCCGGATGCGGCGGTCCCCGGCGCCGCGGACATCCCGCAGGCGCCCCAGCCGGCTGACGGCGACGTGCCGCGCCCTGCCACTGCCGTGCCCGGAGCGCCCGCGGCGGCGACCGTCGCACCGGCGCCCCGCGTCCCCATCGACACGCCGAGCGTCGACGGGTCCATCAACCTCGCGGGCGCGCGCTTCGACGACCTCAAGCTGAAGAACTACCACGTGACGCCCGACGAGACGAGCGATGAGGTGGTCCTCCTCGCGCCCGTCGGCACCACCGACCCCTACTTCGTCGAGACCGGGTGGGTGGCCGCCGGCGACGCTGCCGTGCCCTCGTCCACGGACACGGTGTGGACGGTGCAGCAGGGAGAGACGCTGACCCCCGAGACGCCGGTTGTGCTGACTTGGGACAACGGCGCCGGTCTCACCTTCACGCGGACGATCTCCGTCGACGAGCGCTACATGTTCACCGTCCGCCAGACGGTGACCAACGCGACCGACGCGCCGGTCACGCTCTACCCGTACAGCCGGGTGCGCCGTCAGGGGACGCCCGAGATCTCCGGCTTCTTCATCCTCCATGAGGGGATGATCGGCGTGCTGGGCGAGGAGGGCCTGGTCCAGGAGGACTACGGCGACCTGGCCGACGAGGGCACCATGGTGCTGCCCGACTCGGGATCGGGCTGGCTCGGCATCACCGACAAGTACTGGGCCACCGCCGTCATCCCCGACCCAGGGACGTCGTTCAAGCCGCGCTTCTTCTCGCCGTCCGGGCCGGTGCCGGCCTACCAGGCCGACTACCTGGCCGACGCCGTGGAGGTCGCCCCCGGCGGGACGGCCGAGGCCACCAACCGGATCTTCGCCGGCGCCAAGAAGACCAACTTCGTCCAGGCGTACGAGGCCGAGCTCGGCATCGACCGTTTCAACCTGTTGATCGACTGGGGCTGGTTCTACTTCATCACCAAGCCGCTGTTCTACCTCATCGATTTCATCTTCGGCATCGTCGGAAACTTCGGCGTGGCGATCCTGATCGCGACGGTGTTTGTCAAGCTCGTGTTCTTCCCGCTCGCCCAGCGGGCCTACACTTCGATGGCGAAGATGAAGGCGCTGCAGCCGAAGGTCAAGCAGCTTCAGGAGCGGTACAAGGACGACCGCATGAAGCAGCAGCAGGCGATGATGGAGATGTACAAGAAGGAGAAGGTCAACCCGCTGGCGGGCTGCATCCCGATCCTCATCCAGATCCCGGTCTTCTTCGCGCTCTACAAGGTGCTGTTCGTCTCCATCGAGATGCGCCACGCGCCGTTCTTCGGCTGGATCGACGACCTGTCGGCGCCCGACCCGACGAGCCTGTTCAACCTGTTCGGCCTGCTGCCCTACGACCCGTCCGCGGTACCCATCGTCGGCTCGTTCCTCGCCATCGGCATCTGGCCGCTCATCATGGGTGTGACCATGTGGGTCCAGATGAAGATGAACCCGTCGCCGCCCGACCCGACGCAGGCGATGATATTCAACCTGATGCCGATCTTCTTCACCTTCTTGCTGGCCTCGTTCCCGGCGGGCCTCGTGATCTACTGGGCATGGAACAACTTCCTGTCGATCATGCAGCAGTGGGTGATCATGCGGCGTCACGGCGTGAAGGTGGAGCTGTGGGGCAACATCTCCTCCGTGTTCCGCCGATCCAAGCAGAAGGGCGCGACCTGACCGCGGCGGACGGCGCGAGCCAGGAGGACGAGGCGCTCGAGGCGGGACGACGCCTCTTCGCCGGGGAGTGGGTGTTCACGCGGGCCTGTCACGCGGTCGACCAGCTCCCCTCCGCCGGCCCGCCAGAGGTCGCGTTCGCAGGGCGCTCCAACGTCGGCAAGTCCTCGCTGCTCAACGCGCTGACGGGCCGCAAGCAGCTCGCCCGCTCGTCCAACACGCCCGGCCGCACGCGGGCGCTCAACCTCTTCGCGCGGTCCGACGGCGACGGGCCGGTGATCGTCGACATGCCGGGATACGGCTACGCCAAGGCACCCAAGGCGGAGGTCGCAGCGTGGACCCAACTGGTGTTCGACTACCTGCGCGGCCGCCAGAGCCTTCGACGCGTGTTCCTCCTCATCGACGCCCGCCACGGGCTGAAGCCCATCGACGAGGCGGCGATGGCGGCGATGGACGAGGCGGCGGTCTCCTACCAGGCGGTGCTTACGAAGGCGGACAAGTCACGATCGGAGCGGGCGGCCGTGCTGGCGGCGACCGAGGCCGGACTGCGCCGACGGCCGGCCGCACATCCTGAGGTGCTGATCACGTCCGTCGAGACGTCCGACGGCCTCGAGACGCTGCGCGCCACCATCGCGGCGCTGTCGCAGGGTTGACCGCTCGTCGTCCCGATGGCGTGCCGTGGTGTCGACACCACACCCACCGCCTGACACGGCCACCCGTCCGGGTCCGGACGCTTAACTAAAGGTTGCGTCGGCGGCGCGGCCGAAGCACGGTGCGGGCGACCAGCGTGGGTGCCGCATGTCCCGTCTCACCGTACTCGCAGGCCTTCTGGCGCTCTGCGCGTGCTCGCCGAACGTGGCGCTGTTCGACACTGAGCGCGTCTACGTGGAGGTGCCGATCTACATCAAGGGTCCGGCCACGGACGCGCAGAAGAACGCCATCGTCGACCACGTGCGCAACGAGTTCAAGGACCCGTACTCCATCCGCGATGCGGAGGTCTCGCACTACGGGATGCAGGCCGAGGGATCGACCCGCGAGCGCACCGTCGTCTGCGTGCAGCTCAACGCGAAGAACGGCTTCGGGAGCTACACCGGCCGGCGCATATGGCAATTCGACCTCGGGCCGTCGAGCGTCCGCGAGGCCTCCACCGAGCACCCTCAGTGCACCGAGATGAACGGCAAGGGCCTGCGCTACGAGCCGTTCCCCGAGCTGGAGGCGCTCGCGCTTCTGTGACCGCCGCGGGCTGCGGCGCGGCGCCCTCCGGCGCATCCGCGAGCTTGAGCCGCGGCGTCGGGCGCACGACATCGGTGGCATGGTTCGCCCCCTCCTCGCCTTTGTCGCCCTCCTCGCCGCGCTCTCGTCGCTTCCCGCCCGTGCCGACCTCGACGTGAGCGGTCGCTGGCAGACGGGCGACGTGGCGCCGATCCGCCTCGCGGTGGAGAGCACCAGCCCCTTCGGCCTGAGCGACGCCGCGACGGGCGCGGCTCCCCCAACGACCGCGTCCGTCGCGTTCTACCCGGCCGTCGGCGCGAGCGCGGACGATCCCGCGCCCGCCGTCGTGCTCCTACACGGGGCCGGCGGCGTCGGCGGTGCCCGTGAGGGGCGCTATGCCCGCGAGCTCGCTGCGCAGGGCGTCGCGGTCGCCGTCGTCGACGTGTTCGGCGCTCGCGGCGGTGGCGGCTTCACCGAGCGGCTGATGCGCACCACCGAGGCGATGGCGCTCGCCGATGCCTTCGCCACGCTGGACGCGCTCGCCGCACGGCCTGAGGTCGACGCCGATCGCGTCGCCCTCATCGGCTTCTCCTACGGCGGCATGTCGTCGATCTACGCCGCCTACGCCCAGGTCGTGGAGGCGTTCGGCGCCCGCCCGTTCGCCGCGCACGTGGCGTTCTACGGGCCCTGCATCGCCCGCTTCGCCGACCCGACCACCACCGGCGCGCCCGTCCTGATGTTGTGGGGCGAGCGCGACGCGATCATGGACGCCGAGGCTTGCGAGGCGCTGGCGGACGACCTGCGAAGCGGTGGCTCGCCGGTGACCGTGCGCCGCTTCGACGCCATGCACCGGTGGGATGCGGGCGGACGGCAGTGGCGTGCGCCCGTCCACATCGCGGAGTGCAGGCTCACGGTGGCGCCGGACGGGACGGTGACGGACGACTGGTCCGGCCTCACCATGTCGGACGCTGCCATGCGGGCGACGATCCTGTCCCTGTGTGCGAGCCGCGAAGGCTACCTCATCGGGGGCGACGAGGCGGTGCGGCAGAGCTCCAACGCAGCGTTGGCCGCCTTCCTCAACCCCATCCTCTTCCCCGAGCCGGACTGAGCTACCGCCCAGCCTACATCAGCGTCGGTTGAGCGCCTCGCGCACGGAGGCGACCTCGGCGCGCAGGTCGCGCATCTCCGACGTCAGCCGGTTGATCTCCTCGGTCTGCGCGATGATGCGCTCGCGCACCTCGCTGCCCTCCGGGGTCGCGGGACCGATGGCCTCGAGGTTCTCGCGGTCGAACTCCACCGAGGCCCTGAGATCGGCCACGTCCGCCTCGCGGCGGGCGATGCCGCGCTCCAGCTCGGCGATGCGGCGGGTCGCCTCGCGGATCGCCGTCAGGCGCTCGCGGGTCTCAGCCTCGAGCCGGCCGCCCAGCGCCAGCACCTCCTCGACGATGGGCAGCGGGATGTCCGTCACCACGTAGCGCTCGGAGAGCGGGTGGCGGGTGAGGAGGGTGATGTCGTGCACGCCCTGCGGCACGCTCACCCGCATGCGCGAACGCCCCTCGCCGATGGGGGTGATCTGCGGCGCGAGGTCCTCGTCCGCACGAGCCTCGACGGCGGCGCCCGGCGCGCGCGACAGGTCTGCGACGAGCACCGTCGCCTCGCTCGCTTCGACGACGAGCTCGGTCGTCGTCACCGCCTCGCGCCGGACCGTCAGCGCGCCGTCCCCCAAGCTCGCCGAGACCAGCGTGCGTCGGGTGCGCTCGGTGGTGGTGACGTCGACGTCCGCCGACAGCGCGAACGGCAGGATGCGCGTCTCGCCTCCGTCCGCCCCGCCGAAGCGCGCGTCGCCGACGAACCCGGCGTCGTCGTAGACGGCGACGAGCCCACCCGGGACCGTCGCGGCCTCGTCGAACGTCATCTGCAGCGCGTCGAACGGGGAGCCGTCCGCTGCGAGGTCGATGTAGGTGACGCGTTCCACGTCCGACGAGCCGGACAGGAACGGCACGGTGAGCGTGCGGCCGGCGTCGAGGTCGACGGCGCCGGCGACCGTGAAGACCGAGGCGGCGCTCCCGGCTGCAGCCGGCGCGCCCGTCAGGACGTCCGCGACCGCAACCTCCGCGCCCTCCTCGGGCGCCGCCTCGAACCGTTGGCTCGGAGCGGGCGCTGCAAACACCCTTGCGGCACGCTGCGGAACGTCACCGGGCACGATGTCCGTCTCAACCGTGCGGCCGACCGCGAACGGGGCGACCGGTCGCTCCGTGCGCAGGGGCGCGTAGACGTCCTGGCGATAGGCGACGGGAGTGCCGACCGAGAGGACAAGGGTGATCCCCGTCCAGTCGAACCCTGTGGTGTTCTCCAGCGTCGCCCAGCCCTGCAGCGTGACGCCGTCCGCACCGATGATGGCACGGTAGGAGGGGCGCCATACGGTGGTCGGAACGACGAAGGAGAAGCCTGCGCGACCGACCCCCTCGAGGCGCACGGACAGGAGCCGTCGGTCGTCCGCAGCGCGCTCCGCGAGCGCCGGCAGCGCCGCGCCGACGTCCTCAGCCACCGCGTCGCCCTCGATGGACAAGGGTTCGAGGAGCGCGAACGTCGCGTAAGCGACGGCCCCGTCCGCGAAGGAGACGGCGATGCGCAGCCCTGGCCGCTCCGGCGTCTCCTCGGTGCCGGGGATGGTGACGGGCGTAAACGCGAGGAGGCGGCCGGCGAGGCGGTTCGCCCCACCCGACAGCACGACCCCCTCGCCGATCAGCTCGGCGAGCACCGTCGTCGGGTCGGAGAGGTCGCCGCCGACGAGGCGTCCCGCCGGCCCGCGCGCGCTGACCGGCTCGGCCGCGTCGAGCTCGATGGCGGCGACGGGCACCGGTCCGGTCACCACCAGGGTGCGCAGGACGTCGGCCACCTGGGGTCGCTCGATGGCGAGCCGCATGGCGCCGGCAGGCGCGGTCATGACGCCCTCGACCTGGGCAAGACCCCCGGTGGCGAGCGTCACTCGGGTGACTGCAACATCGGACGCCGGTGCCACGTCCGCAGGCGCTTCGACATCGAAGGTGGGCGCGGTGGGGACCGGCGCCGCGTCCATCGGGTCGTCGGAGGAGGTCGGAGAGCCGTCCACCGTAGGCGTGGGCAGGACGATGGCGGGTCGGTCCGCCGGGCCCGTCAGCAGGAACGGCTCGCCGGGTCCGCGCTCCCCATCCGACGGACCGACCATTTCGAACGCCGGCACGCGGTCGGACGGCGCGGCAGTCGGCGATCCCGCGCGCCCGCGTGGCGCGTCCTGGGTGGGGTCCCCCGACACGGCGGCGGGCCCTTCGCCGTCGTCTTGCGGCTCGGCCGCGTCGGTGCGATCGCGGCGTGGCTCCGGCGGGGCTGCCGGGTCCGCGCCGCCCTCCTCGGCCTCGGCGGCTGGCGCGGTGGTCGGTGGCGCGGCCTGCGCGATGTCCCTCTCCGCCGGCGCGTCGTCGGGCGGGGAGGGGTCGAAGCCTAGCTCGCCGAAGGTCCTGTCGGGCACCTCTGCCGGCGCGTCCGTCGAGGGAGGCGGGGATGCAGGCTGGGTGTCCTCCGGCAGCTCGGGCGGACGCGCCTGCGACGATGGGACCTCGCTCGGCTGGGCAAGCGCGCTCGACGCGAGGAGGGCCGCCGTCAGGGCGCCAGCGAGGCAGTGGGCGGTCACGGGATGCCCCTTCATGGTCGGGCGAGGTTGCTGCGGACTACCATGCCGGACGGGCACGACAAAGCGACCCTAGCCGCCGCCGAAGCGCTCGCGGAGCTCGGTCTTCAGCACCTTGCCGTAGTTGTTCTTGGGCAGCGACGCGACCGGCTCGTAGGCCTTGGGGCGCTTGAAGCGCGCGATCTCATCGCGGCACAGCGCGTCGAGCGCCTCGGGCTCGATGCGGCAGCCGTCGGCGGGCACCACGAAGGCGACGACCTCCTCGCCCCAGTCCTCGTGCGGGCGGCCGACCACGGCGACCTCGGCCACCGAGGGGTGGCGCAGAAGGACTTCCTCGACCTCGCGCGGGTAGACGTTGGTCCCGCCCGAGATGATGACGTCCTTGGAGCGGTCCTTCAGCGTCAGGAACCCGTCCTCGTCCATGACACCCATGTCGCCGGTCCACAGCCAGCCGTCCTTGAGCGTGGCGGCGGTCGCCTCCTCGTTGCGCCAGTACCCTGCCATGACGGAGGGGCCGCGCACGACGACCTCGCCGGTCTCCCCAACCGGCAGCGGAGCACCGTCCGGCCCGACGACCGCGACGTCGACGCTGGACTGGGCGAACCCCACCGAGCCGAGGCGCTCGCGCCAGCGCGGGTGCGTCCGGTCGGCGACGAGGTTGCGGGGGAGGGCCGTGATCGTCATCGGCGACTCGCCCTGCCCGTAGATCTGCACGAAGCGCGGGCCGAACTGGCTCACCGCGCGCTCGATGTCCGCGACGTACATCGGACCGCCGCCGTAGACGATGGTGCGGATGCCGTTCCCGTCATGCCGAGCGGCGGCGGCGTGGGCGATGAGCCTGCGCACCATGGTGGGGGCGGCGAACATGTGGATGTCGCCGAGCGTCGCGGCGAGTTGCAAGATCTCTGCAGGGTCGAAGCCGCCGGAGCGTGGGATGACGTGGCGTGCGCCGCGCAGCACGTGCACCGGCGCGTAGCAGCCGGCGCCGTGGGACAGCGGCGCCGCGTAGAGCGCCGCGTCCGTGGCACGGACCTCGTCCACGTCGGCAAGGTAGGTGAGCGACATGGCGACGAGGTTGCCGCAGGTCAGCATGACCCCCTTGGGCCTGCCGGTCGTGCCCGAGGTGTAGAACAGCCAGGCGAGCGCGTCGTCGGCGAGCGGCTCGGGCCGGAGCATCGGCTCGGCGGTGGCAAGCGCGTCGATGGCGTCATGCCCGAGGGTCGGCACGCCGAGCCCCTCGACCTCGCTCGCCACGAGCTTCGCGCCCGAATCTTGGAGGACGAAGGCCGCCTCCTTGGGGTGGAGCTTGGCGTTGATGGGGACGACCACGGCGCCCGCCCACCACGCCCCCCACCACAGGTCGAGGTAGAGCGGGTGGTTCGCCATGAAGATCGCGACCCGATCGCCGACGCCGATGCCGTTTGAGCGCAGCGCGGTCGCGATCCGCGACGCGCGGTCCGCGAACCGTGCGTAGCTCGAGACCACGGCGTCGCCGGACAGGACGGCCGGCGCGTCCGGCGACAGCGTCGCGCTGCGCAACAGCCAGTTGGCAAGGTTCACGGCTGCTCCGCGCGATCCGCTGCGGCGCCAACTCGCGCCGAGGGCGGTGGGCTCGTCGTCGGCGCGGTGTGGTAGCCCCGCCCCGCGTAGTCGAAGCCGACGAGCGCGTTGTGCGCCTGCCCGTGGTTGATGGGCGAGGCGTAGTACGCGCGGATCTCATGGATCACGCTGACGGCGTCGTCGAACTCGTACCACTCGGTGCCGCGCAGCACCTCGCCCGTCGTGGTGGTGTAGTGCGTCCACTCGCTCACGGCCCGGCGTCCGTCGGGCGCCGCCAGGATCGTCTCCAGCGTCCACTGGCTGCCGAGGCGGCCGACGCACCAGACCCAGCCGTCGGCGATGGCCTCGGCGGTGCGCCAGGGGACGCCGCGCAGGCCGGGCGGGAAGTAGTGCGCCCCGTCGGCCGAGAAGCAGGCGATCAAGCCGTCCCGGTCGGCGGCGTTGCACATGTCGAAGTAGTGCCGGATCAGCGCCTCGGCGCGGGCGCCCGGATCCTCGAGCGCCCGTGCCGCCGTGAGCCCGTCGCTCACCCCGTGACGCCGATGGGCCAGGGGGCGAACTCCTCCTCGCCGACGCCCATCGCCTCGCTCTTGGAGCGCTCGCCGGAGGCCACCGCGAGCATCTTGGCGAAGATCTCCTCGCCGACCTCGTCGAGCGTCTTCTCGCCGTCGATGACGGTGCCGCAGTTGACGTCCATGTCCCCCGTCATGCGCGAGTACATCGGCGTGTTGGAGGAGAGCTTGATGGTGGGCGCGGGGTAGGAGCCGAAGCAGGAGCCACGGCCGGTGGTGAAGCAGACGAGGTTGGCGCCACCCGCGATCTGCCCCGTCGCCGACACCGGGTCGTAGCCCGGGGTGTCCATGATGACGAGGCCGCGCGAGGTGACGGGCTCGGCGTAGCGCACCACGTCCTCGACGCCGCTGGAGCCGCCCTTCTTGGAGCCGCCGAGCGCCTTCTCGATGATGTTGGCGAGCCCGCCGGCCTGGTTGCCCGGGGAGACGACGCCGTTCATCTGCGTGTCGCGCCCCTTGGTGTAGTCGAGCCACCAGTTGATGCGCTCCACGAACTTCTCGCCGACACCGCGGTCGCGCGCGCGGGCGGTCAGGGTGTGCTCGACGCCGTAGAGCTCCGGCGTCTCCGACAAAAGTGCGGTGCCGCCGTGACGCACCAGGATGTCCACCGCCTTGCCGAGCGCCGGGTTGGCCGACAGGCCGGAGAAGCCGTCCGAGCCGCCGCACTGGAGGCCGACCATGATGTGCTCGGCCGAGCACGGCTCGCGCGCGACCCGGTTCGCGTCGGGCAGCATCTCGCGCACCGCCGCCTTGCCGCGGTCGATGGCCGAGGCGGTGCCGCCCACCTCCTGCATGGTGACGGCGTGCAGCATCTTGCCCGCCGCCAGCGACTGCTCCTCGAAGAACTTGACGAGGTTGTTGCGCTCGCAGCCGAGCGCCAGGACGACGGCGCCGGCCATGTTCGGGTGGCGGATGTATCCGGCGAGGGTACGGCGCAGGAGGTCCATGGGCTCGCCGGTGAGCTCCATGCCGCAGCCCTGCTCGTGGACGAACGGGATGACGCCGTCGACGCCGGGGTAGTCCGCCAGGCGCTCGTCGTCGAAGTAGGCGCCGATCTTACGCGCCACCGTCGCCGAGCAGTTCACCGTGATGAAGAGGCCGATGTAGTTGCGCGTCGCGACCCGGCCGTCGGCCCGACGGATGCCCATGAAGGTCGCGCGCTCGCCCTCGGGGAGGAGGTCGGCGGGCCGGTAGTCCTCGCCGTAGCGGTAGTCCTTCTCAATCCCGCCGATCAGCACGTTGTGGGTGTGCAGGTAGTCGCCCGGGACGATGTCGTGGCCGGCGAAGCCGATGATGGTGGCGTACTTGAGGATCGGCTCGCCCTTGGCGATGGCGGCCGTCGCCATCTTGTGCCCGAGGGGGATCGCGGCGCGCGCGGTGACGTCCTCGGAGCCGATGTGGGTGCCCTCGGCGATCTCCTCGCGTGCGACGACGACGTTGTCCGCTGCGTCGAGCCGGATGACGGGATCGTTGGGCCGCGCGGGCGCGGGACGCACCACGTCGAGGGTGGGGGCGTCGCTCATGGTGTCCTCCTTGTGCGTGCCACGAACTTATAGCAACGGACGCAAAGGCCAACGGTCATCGGCTTCGCAGGGCCAACCTCCCGCCGTAGCAGCCCGCGATCCCGGCTCAGTAGATCGCCGGCTCCTCGACCATCGGACCGGCGTCCGTAAGCAGGAAGTCGAAGTCGCAACCGTCGTTCGCCTGCATGATGTGGCGCGAGAACATGAAGCCGTAGCCCCGGCCGTAGCGTGGCGGCGGCGGCGTCCACGCCGCGCGACGGGCGGCGAGCTCGGCCTCGTCGACGCGCATGTCGAGCCGTCGGTTCGGCACGTCGAGCTCGACGATGTCGCCCGTGCGCAGGAGCGCCAGCGGACCGCCCACGTAGGCCTCCGGGGCCACGTGCAGGACGCAGGCCCCGTAGGACGTGCCCGACATGCGCGCGTCCGACAGGCGGACCATGTCGCGCATCCCCTTGTTGAGCAGCGCCTGGGGCATCGGGATCATCCCCCACTCGGGCATCCCCGGCCCGCCCTGGGGACCCGCGTTGCGCAGGACGAGGACGGTGTCGGGGCTCATCGGATGGTCCACGTCGGTGATGATCGCCTTCATCTCCTCGTAGCTGTCGGCGACGAGGGCAGGCCCCGAATGCACATGGAACCGCGGATCGCAGGCCGCCGGCTTGATGATCGCGCCGTCGGGGGCGAGGTTGCCCTTCAGCACGGCGAGCGAGCCCTCGTGGTAGACCGGGTCGTCGAGGGTGCGGATGACGTCGGAGTTGTAGACCTTCGCGCCCTCGATCTCCTCGCCGAGCGGGCGGCCCGAGACGGTGAGCGCGGTGCGGTCGAGCTTGTCGCCGAGGTTCGCCATCAGCGCGCGCAGGCCGCCGGCGTAGTAGAAGTCCTCCATGAGGTAGGGCTTGCCGGAGGGGCGCACGTTGGCGATCACCGGCGTCGTGCGGCCGATCCGGTCGAGGTCGTCGAGCTCCAGCGCGATGCCGGCGCGGCGGGCCATGGCGATGAGGTGGATGATCGCGTTGGTCGAGCAGCCCGTCGCCATCGCCACGGTGACGGCGTTCTTGACGGCGGCCGGCGTCATCACCTTGCCCGGCCTCAGGTCCTCCCAGACCATCGCGACGGCACGGCGGCCCGAGGCGGCGGCCATCCGCTGGTGGTTGACGTCCGGGGCCGGGATCGAGGAGGCGCCGGACAGGGTTAGCCCCAGCGCCTCGGCGATGGCGGTCATCGTCGAGGCGGTGCCCATCGTCATGCAGTGGCCGTAGGAGCGGGCGATGCCGGCCTCCACGCCCTGCCACTCCTCGGCGGTGATGGTGCCGGCGCGCCGCTCGTCCCAGTACTTCCAAGCGTCGGTGCCCGAGCCGAGGTGCTGGCCGGCGTAGTTGCCGCGCAGCATCGGGCCAGCGGGGACGTAGAGGAACGGCAGCCCCATGGACACCGCGCCCATGACGAGGGCGGGCGTGGTCTTGTCGCACCCGCCCATCAGGACCGCGCCGTCGACCGGGTGGCAGCGCAGCAGCTCCTCGGTCTCCATCGCGAGGAGGTTGCGGTAGAGCATCGTCGACGGCTTCACGAGGTTCTCGCCGAGCGACAGCGCCGGCAGCTCCATGGGGAAGCCGCCCTCCTGCAGGATGCCGCGCTTCACCCACTCCACGCGGTCCTTGAAGTGCATGTGGCAGGGCTGGGCGTCGGACCACGTGTTGATGATCGCGATCACCGGCCGGCCGTCCCAGTCCTCCCGCGCGTAGCCCATCTGCATGACGCGCGAGCGGTGGCCCATGGAGCGCAGGTCGTCCGGCGCCATCCAGCGGGCGGACCTCAGATCGTCGTATGTCTTGGTACGCTGTGCCACTGGGTTAGCGGCCGATCGGCAACGCGAACACGAACATGACGTAGGAGAGGCCGCCGGCAAGGACGAGGCCGAGGATCCACGGTGCGAGGCCGTAGCGGTCCATGTCCTCGCGGGTGTCGCGTCCGATCATAGAACTTCTCCAAAGGGCATCACGCCGGTCAGCCGGACAGGTACTCGGGCAGCCATAGCGCGATCTGGGGGTAGAACAGGACGAGGGCGAGGCCGATGATCTGCAGCACGATGAACGGCAGGACCGACAGGTAGATCTCCTGCAGCGTCACGTCCGGTGGCGCCACCGACTTCAGCCAGAAGCAGGCCGGACCGAACGGTGGCGACAGGAAGTAGATCTGGATGTTCATCACGAACAGGATCCCGAACCAGACCTTCGCCTGATCGACGGTGAGGCCGAGCTCGGGCGCCAGCGTCTCCACGACCGGGGCGAACACCGGCACCGTGATGAAGACGATGGCGATCCACTCCATGAAGGTGCCGAGCACCACCAGGATCGCCATCATGGCGAGGATGACGCCGAGCGCCGGCAGGCCGAGGTCGAGGAACAGCGACTCCATGAAGCGGGCGCCACCGACGAGGTTGAAGATGCCGACGAAGGACACCGCGCCGAGGATCAGCCAGATGATGGTGCCGACCGTGGTCATCGTGCCGAGCAGCGCCGCGGTGATGACGTTCCAGCGGAACTCGTTGCGCACCGCCGCCACCACCAGCGCGCCGAGGCAGCCCACCGAGGCGGCTTCGGTCACCGAGGCGACGCCGCCGTAGATCGAGCCCATCACGGCCGCGATGAGGAGGATGCACAGCACCACCGCGACGATGCGGTGGGTGTTGAGCCCGCCGCGTTCGCCCGACATCGCGGCGACCTCCGCCGCGGTGGGCGCGAGCTTGTGATCGATGTTCACGCGCACGAGCACGTAGCCCGCGTAGAACACGGCGAGCATCAGCCCCGGCGTCGCACCCGCCATGAAGAGGTCACCGATGCCGACCTCCGCCGACAGGCCGTAGACGATCATGATGATCGACGGCGGGATCAGCGTCGCCAGCGCCCCGGACGCGCAGATCAGCCCGATGGACAGCTTGCGGTCGTAGCCGAGGCGGAAGAGCTGCGGCAGCGCGACGAGGCCGAGCATGACGATCTCGCCGCCCATCACACCGCTCATCGCCGCGAGGATGACGGCGACCACCGTGGTCTGCACCGCGACGCCGCCGCGGAAGTTGCCGGCGAACACGCTCATCGCGTCGAACAGGTCCTCGGCGATGCCCGCGCGCTCCAGGATCGAGGCCATGAGGACGAAGAACGGCACAGCCACGAGCGGGTAATTCTCGAGCAGCTTCACCGCGTTCTGCGCCACGAGGTAGAGCCCGTCGGGACCGAAGAACGACATCGCCATGATGACCGAGACGATGAGCGTCACGATGCCGAGCGGCATCCCGGTCATCATGAGGCCGATGAGGAGGACCACCATGATGACGGAGATCGTCCCAAGGTCGTAGGACCGCATCTGCAGGACGTCGGACGGGTCGAGCGCCGCGCCGATGGAGGTGAAGGCTTGGCTGAGCCCAGTCACCATGGGGCCGACGCCCTCCGTCTCGCCGAGGAAGACGGCGAGCGCCTGGGCACCGAAGTAGACGACCATGAAGAGCGCGAGGAGCGACACCGCGAACCGCGCCGCACGGCTCGTCACGTGCCGGTAGAGGTTCACCGTGAGCTGGGTGAGGTACAGGAAGGCGCCCGCGGCGAGCAGCACCTTGAACATCATCGGCATCGGCGAGTTGAACGGCGAGCCGGTCCGCTCCACGCGCAGGATGGCGTTGTAGCCGCGCAGCGCCGCGTCGGAGAGCAGGAGGTAGAGCGCGAGGACGCCGACGAGCATGGCGAAGAGGTCGAGCCACCACCTCGTGCGCGGCGACACCATCGAGTGGATCACCGTGATCGCGATGTGGCGACCCTTCAGCGTGATGTAGCCGGACGACAGCATCCACGCTGTGCCGACGAGGACGAGGACGAGCTCGAAGGCCCACAGCGTCGGGGCGTTCAACAGGTAGCGTGCGAACACCTCGTAGAGCGTGACGCCCGCGGCGACCATGTAGAGCGTCGAAACCGCGATGCCCACGAAGTGGCTGACGTGGTCGACGGGGCCGTAGCGGACGGCCACGTCGTCGGCGCGGCGAAGCGGGTCGGCTTCATCGACCTCGAGGGGGGCGCCCGCGAGGCGGCGCTCGGTGTCGGTGGCCATGGTGTCGTCCCCTTCAAGGGTGCGGCGCCCCTATGGGCTCGACCTTCGGGTCTCGTCGACCTCGGCGGACCACGCAGGCCGGCGTGCCAACGCAGGCCTCGGCAGCGCCGAGCAGGACGTGCACCGCCGCATCGGCGACGGCGGGGGCAGGCGCCCCGCCGCCCGTGCGTCGGCCTCAGGTTGATGCGGCGCGGGCCTCGGCGGGCGCGATCACTGGCTGCCGAAGTCGGCCGACAGCAGCCCCGCCTTCTTCATGTAAGCGATGTGCGTGTCGTAGGCCTCCTGGGCGAGCTCGGAGCCGGCGGCGAAGTCCTTCCAAGCCTCCGTCGCGATCTCACGGAACTTGTCGCGCTCGGCCTGGGGCCAGTCGATGATCGTGAGGTCGCTGTCCGCCCGGTCCCGTGAGACGAGCGTGAGGTCCTGCTGGCGCACCTCGCGGGTGAGATCCATGTACGCCGCCTCCCACCACACCTCGATGATGGTCCGCTGCGCATCAGTCAGGGAGTCCCAGACTTCCTGGTTGAACGTGAGCTGCAGGGTCGGCATCGAGTGGATGCCCGGGTAGATCGGGTACTTGGCGATCTTGTGCATCCCGTTCGCGTCGTTGTTGACGTAGGCGGAGTTGTCCGCCGCGTCGATCACGCGCCGCTCCAGCGCCCCGTATGTCTCCGACGCCGGCAGCGCGACCGGTGCGGCGCCCGCACGGCGGAAGACGTCCGCGGCGAGGCCCTCGGGCGAGCGGATCTTCTTGCCCTCGAGGTCGCTGACCTTCTCGATGGGCACCGTCGACACGAACGCTTCCCTCGAGTACGCGCCGCAGGCGACGACGTGGACGCCCGGGAAGTACTCGTCATAGAGCTTTTGTAGGACCTCCCTGCCGCCCTCGCGCTGGCAGAAGTTCCAAACCTGCTCGGGACTGTCGTAACCGGCGATGAGGTCGCCCATCAGGGCGAAAGCAGGGTCCGTCCCTGCAAAGTAGGCGGTCGCCGTGTAGTCGCCGTCTAGGATGCCGACCTGGATGGCCTCAGGGGTCTCACGGTGACCGACCACCGACTCGATGGGCAGGAACTCGATCTCGAGCTCTCCTTCGGTCATCGTCGTCAGCTTCGGCAGCCACTTCTCACGCAAGTACTGCAGGCTGAAGTGGCTCGCGTTCGAGCTTGTCTGCAGCTTCAGCGTCCGCGCGGTCGCCGCGTCCGGCAACAGCGTGCAAAGCGATGCGGCCAACGTCGTCGACAACGCGAGCGTCAACACCGATCTGGCGTTCATGGACTTCCTCCCCGTAGTCTTGTTTTGCTCTCGGCCGGTGGCCGATTTGACGGCAGCGTAGGTCACTCCGCCGCATCGGACAAGGGACCGCGGGCATAGGCGTGTCGCGTCGAGCGGCGAACCGTGCGGTGGCGACGAGCTTGGTAAACTGCGTTACTTGTTCACGGATGAAGCAGCCGCGCGCCGCGGCAACACGGAGGACAACCATGAAACGCACCGCATCCGCCGCTTGGCAGGGCGCCCTCAAGGACGGATCGGGGACGGTGTCCACCGAGATGGGAGGGCTGTCGCAGACCCCGTACTCGTTCAACACGCGGTTCGAGGACGGCACCAGCGGCACCAACCCCGAGGAGCTCCTCGGGGCCGCCCACGCGGCGTGCTTCACCATGGCGGTCAGCCACGAGCTCGCCGGCGCGGGGCACCCGCCGCAGCGCGCCGAGACGAAGGCGAGCGTGCAGCTCGATCAGGTCGAGGGGGGCTTCGCGATCTCCAAGATCCACCTCTCGCTCGTCGCGGACGTCCCAGGACTGTCGGACGAGGAGTTTCAGAAGATCGCGAGCTCGGCGAAGGAGAACTGTCCGCTGTCCAAGGCGATCGCCGCCCCCATCGAGCTCGATGCGAGGTTGATGAGCTGAGGTTTGCAGGGCGCCCGCCGTGGGCGCCCTGCCGTGCGTCAGGCCGCGGCGCGCTGGTGGCGACCCTCGCGGACCTCCTCGACGATCTTGGCGATGAAGGCGTCGAGGTCGCCGGGGTTTGCGGGAGGTGATGAGCGCCCCGGTCCGTCACCACCGCGCGGTCGTGCCATCGGCCTCCCACGTTGGTCACGTCCGTGCGGATCGAGTGGTAGGACGTCACGTCGCGTCCCGCGACGATGCCCGCCTCGACGAGGTGCCAAGGCGCGTGGCAGATGGCAGCGAGCGGCTTGCCGGTGTTGAAGAAGTCGCGGATGAAGGTCACTGCGTCCTCGTCGGTGCGCAGGACGTCGGGGTTGATCTGTCCGCCGGGCAGCACGAGGGCGTCGAAGTCGGATGGGCTGACGCTGTCCAACGTTGCGTCAACCGCCACCGCTTCGCCCCAGTCGGTCTCGTCCCAGCTCCTGATCGTGCCCGCCTCGGGCCGCCACGACGACCACCGTCGCACCGGCCTCCTGGAGCTGACGCTTCGGCTCGAACAGCTCGGACTTCTCAAACCCATCGGTGGCAAGGATCGCGATCTTCGCGTCTGAGATCTCGGGCATGGTGCGCTCCATCCATGGCCGGGGAGGATCCCCTCCCGCCTTCGGAGCAGTCAGCGGCGACGTCCCCTCATCCGTTCCGCGCGCGCCCAAGGACCGAGCGTCGCGTCAGCTCGCGAGCTCGGGCCGGTCGGCGAAGTGCGCGAGCGCCTCGGGGTTGGCGAGCGCTTCCTTGTTCTTGACCTCGCGCCCGTGCACCACGTCGCGGACCGCGAGCTCGGTGATCTTGCCGGACTTGGTGCGCGGGATGTCGGCGACGGCCACGACCTTCGCGGGGACGTGGCGCGGCGAGGCGCCCTCGCGGATCTGCGCCTTGATGCGGCGAACGATCTCCTCGGAGAGCCTCGCCCCCTCGGCGAGGCGCACGAACAGGACGACGCGCACGTCATCGTCGATGGTCTGGCCGATGGCGAGGGCCTCCAGCACCTCCTCGATCTGCTCCACCTGGGCGTAGATCTCGGCGGTGCCAATGCGCACCCCGCCAGGGTTGAGCGTCGCGTCCGAGCGGCCGTGGATCACCATGCCGCCGTGCATGGTCCACTCGGCGAAGTCGCCGTGGCACCACACGCCCTCGAACCTGTCGAAGTAGGCGGCGCGGTACTTCTCGCCGTCCGGGTCGTTCCAGAACATCACCGGCATCGAGGGGAACGGGCGGCGGCACACGAGCTCACCCTTGCCCGAGGCCAGGTGCTGGCCGTCCTCGCCTGCCACGTCCACCGCCATGCCGAGCCCGGGACCCTGGATCTCGCCGGCGTAGACGGGGAGCGTCGGCACGCCGAGGACGAAGCAGCTCACGATGTCCGTGCCTCCCGAGATCGAGGCGAGGTGCACGTCCCCCTTCACGGCCTCGTACACCCATCGGAAGGAGTCCGGGGCGAGCGGCGAGCCGGTGGACAGGACGACCTCGAGGGCGGACAGGTCGTGCGTTTCGACCGGCCGCAGCCCCTCCTTACGCAGGGCATCGATGTACTTCGCGCTCGCACCGAAGTGCGTCACGCGCTCGGCCTCGGCGAGGTCCCAGAGCACGCGAGGGGAGGGGGCGAAGGGCGAGCCGTCGTAGAGGATCAGCGTCGCACCCGAGGCAAGCGCGGTGACGAGCCAGTTCCACATCATCCAGCCACAGGTGGTGAAGTAGAACACGCGGTCGCCCGGCGCGATGGACGCGTGGTAGCGGTGCTCCTTGACGAGCTGAATGAGCGGTCCGCCGACCGAGTGGACGATGCACTTCGGCACGCCCGTGGTGCCCGACGAGAAGAGGATGAAGCCGGGCTCGTTGAACGCCGCCGGCTCGTAGGTGGGCTCGGCCTCCGTGCGCTCACCGACGACGGTGTCGTAGAGCGTCCCGCCCACCTTCTCGGCGAGCTCCTCGGCGCGGATGTCGTCGAGGTAGGCAACGATGACGACCGTGGAAGGTGCCAGCGCCTCGACGATGGCCGCGACCTTCGCGGAGACGTCGATGGGCTTGCCGCCGTACCAGTAGCCATCGCAAGCGAGGAACGCCTTGGGCTCGATCTGGCCGAAGCGGTCGAGCACGCCGCGCTCGCCGAAGTCGGGCGAGCAGGACGAGAAGATCGCGCCGAGCGAGGCGGTGGCGAGGCACGCCGCCACCGCCTGGGGCATGTTGGGCAGCATCGCCGCGACCCGGTCGCCAGGACCGACGCCCGCCGCGGCGAGGAACGCAGCAAGGCGCGCCACGTGCGCCTTGAGCTCTCCCCTGGTGAGGCGCAGGTCCGCCTTGTCCTCACCGCGGAAGACGATCGCCTCCGCCTCGTCCGGCCCGGCGAGGCAGTTCTGCGCGTAGTTGATGGTGCCGTTCGGGAAGAACTGTCCGCCTGCCATCGGCAAGGCGCCGGCGCTCGCGGGCTCGCCCTTGTCGCCGATGAGGGCCGCCTCGTCCCACACGAGCGACCAGAACGCGGCCGGCTCCGCGACGGACCACGCGTGCAGGTCGCGGAAGTCGCCGAGCGGGCGATCGGAGCGCTCGGAGGCGGCGCGGACGAGCGCGGCCATCGCGGTCGCCTCCGGCGCGGTTGGGCGCCAAAGCGGTTCGTGTGACATTCGTTCCTCCCGGCGCCGTCGACCCGCTCCTTCTAGGGCGCTGCCCGGTCAGGGTGAAGGCGCGCGCTGGCACGGTCAGGCGCCGCGCCTATATTTGAGGAGTGTGCGGAGGGTGCGATGAGCGAGTACGACAAGCGGATCAGTCCCACGGAGCGGGTCCTCGGCGGCTCGCCGCTCGGCGTCCTGGTGCGCCTCCTCGTCATGTCGTTCGTCGTCGGCGTCATCCTGACCGTGCTCGACGTCAACCCCAACGACGTCATCAACTGGCTCGACACCCGCTTCCGCGCGCTGACCAACCTCGGCCTCGGCTCCATCGAGCAGGCGGTCGAGATCATGCTGGTCGGCGCGGTGATCGTCGTGCCGGTGTGGCTGCTCCTGCGTGTCCTCAAGATCCTGGCGCGCTGAGCGGGGGCCGGGCGCTCGTCAGGTTGCGGTAAATGAAGCCGCGACCTGACGAGCGGCAGGGACGGTAAGGCGCCGTCGCGTCAGGCCGCCGGGCGGGGCTGCGTCGGTGCAAGCACCATGACCATCTGCCGGCCCTCGAGCTTCGGCTCTGCCTCGACCTTCGCGATCTCGGAGGTGTCGGTGCGCACCTTGTCGAGCAGCTCCATGCCGAGGTTCTGGTGCGCCATCTCGCGCCCGCGGAACCGCAACGTCACCTTGACCTTGTCGCCCTCGTCGAAGAACTTGCGGATGGCCCTCATCTTCACGTCGTAGTCGTGCGTGTCGATGTTGGGGCGCATCTTGATCTCTTTGACCTCGAAGGTCTTTTGCTTCTTGCGCGCCTCGGCGGCCTTCTTCTGGGTCTGGAACTTGAACCGGCCGTAGTCCAAAATCTTGCAGACCGGCGGGTCGGAGTTCGGCGCCACCTCGACGAGGTCGAGGCCGGCGCTCTCGGCGAGCTGGATCGCGTCGTCGATGGTGATGACGCCACGGTTCTGGCCGTCCCCGTCCACGAGTTGGACGCGGGGGACGCGGATGTCGCGGTTGGTCCTGGGTCCCTGCTTCAGAACCGGTTGTGGTGCGCGGTGCGGTCGACGAATGGTGGTCACTCCACGAATGGTTGGTCGGTCGGCGAGGCCATGCGCCCCGCGAGCTCAATATAGCGCGTCCTGCGTATTGTCCAAAAGGTCGCGATAGACCTTGAGCGTCCGGGCCTTCATCCCGTCGAGCGAGAAGTGTGCCTCCGCATGGGCGCGGCCGCGCGCGCCGATCATCGCACGGGTGTCCTCGGACGCCTGGAGCGCCTCGAACAGCGCGGCGGCCAGCGCCTCGGCGTCGCCCGGTGGCACGCGCCAGCCGGTGCGCCGGTCGCGGGCGACGTCGGGCGGGGCAAGGACGGTCTCGCGCACCGCCCCGTGATCGGACACGATCACCGGGACGCCGGCCGCCTGCGCCTCCACCGCCGCCCGGCCGAAGGCCTCCGGTTCGGTCGACGGCTGCACGGCGAGCGCGGACGCAGCGAGCGCGGCCGGCACGTCGTCGACGTGGCCGACGACGCGCACGTGATGCTCCAGCGCAAGGTCCGCGATGCGTGCCATCACCTCGTCCAGGTAGCGGGTCCGGCCCTGGTGGTCGCCGGCCAACACGCAGAGCCACCCGCGGTCGAGCTCTCCGCGCAGGATGTCGAGGGCGTCGAGGAGCACCAGCTGGCCCTTCCACGAGGTCATCCGCGCGAGGTTGAGCACGATCCGCTCGTGCGGCTCGACGCCCCAGGCCGCGCGCAGCGCCGCGGCGCGGGCGGAAGCGTCCGCCGCGAAGGCCGACAGGTCGATGCCGCGATGGATGGTGAGGATGCGCCCGCGCGCGAACGGGTGGCGGTGGGCGACGAGGCCAGCGGTGTAGGCCGAGTTCGCGATCACCACGTCGCCGCGCGCCATCACCGAGTTGTACCGGTTCTTGAGCGCGTTCCCCTCGTTGTAGGCGCCGTGGTAGGTGGTGACGAGCGGGCGCCAGCTCCAGGACGCGGCCCACAGCGCCGACCAGGCAGGCGCGCGCGAGCGGGCATGGATGATGTCGACGCCCTCCGCCTCCATGAGGTCGGAGAGCCGCACGGCGTTGGCGCGCATGGTGAGGATGCGCTTCGTCGCCACGGGGAGGACGACGTGCTCACCGCCCCGAGCCACGAGCTCCTCCACCATCCGGCCGCCCTCGGAGGCGACGATGGCGCGGTCCCCGGCATCGACCAGGGCGGCGGCGATGTCGAGGGTGGTGCGCTCGGCCCCGCCGGTGTCGAGCTCCGGCACAACTTGCAGGATCGTCATCGGCCGCGCAGTCATCGTCGCCCCGTCGTGGCGGCCGCGCCGCTCGCCAACCCCATAGCAGAGGTTGCCTGATGACCGACACCAGCACGCGCATCGCCTTAAGCGACGGTGAGCTCGCCGTCGCGGTCACCGAGGGCAGGGACCCGGCCGTCCTGTGGCTCGGCGGCTTCCGCTCCGACATGGCCGGCGGCAAGGCGGTCCGGCTTGCCGAATGGGGCGCAGCTGCAGGGCGGCGGGTGGTGCGCTTCGACTATCGCGGCCATGGGGCGTCGACCGGCGCGTTCGGGGACCACGCGCTGTCGGACTGGCTCGCCGACGCCGAGGCCGTCGCCGAGCGCTGGTGCCAGGGACCGACGGTTGCCGTGGGCTCCTCCATGGGCGGATGGATCGCGCTCCTGATGGCCCGCCGCCGCCTCGCCGCCGGCCGGCCGTTCGCCGGACTGGTCCTCGTGGCGCCGGCGGCGGACTTCACCGAGCGGCTGATGTGGCCCTCGTTGAGCGAGGAGGTGCGCCAGCGCATCATGGACGAGGGCGTCGCGTACCTGCCGTCCGCGTACGGCGAGCCTGTCCCGGTCACGCGTCGCCTGTTCGAGGACGGGCGTCGGCACCTCGTCTACGGCGACGCGCCCATCGAAACAGGCTGCCCGGTGCACATCCTGCAGGGCGTCCAGGACATGGACGTGCCGCACACCCACGCGCTGGAGCTCGTCGACCGCCTGGCCCACGACGACGTGGTGCTGACCCTGGTGAAGGACGGCGACCACCGGCTGTCGCGCGAGGAAGACCTCGAGCGGCTGGTGGCTGCGGTGGAGGGGATCACCGGATGAGTCCCCTTATCCTCCTTTAACCAAACGACCAAAAAACGTCGCTGGGTTGAGGGAAAAGCTTTACGTCACAATCGAAGGTTGCTAGAGACGAGCCGACAGCTTGCCCGGTAAGATCCCCCCGAGCTCGATGGACGACCCGCTCAAACGACGGCGCATCGGCTTCCCTTACGGACGAGCGGACCAAGGGAGAGTGCGATGGCGACCTTCATTGTAGACACGCTGATTGACGAGAGCGACGGCGACTTCGGGGCGGGCGACCAGTCGCTGCGCGAGGCGATCGAGCGCGCGAACGCGACCTCGGGCTTCGACACCGTCACGTTCGCTGTGAGCGGTACGATCACGTTGGCGAGCGAGATCGCCATCACCGACGCCATCAACATCGACGGCAACGCGCGGCCGTTATTCTTTGCCCCGATCACCATCAACGGCGCCAACCAGACGAGGCTATTCAACGTCAACGCCGACGCCTCGTTCGAGGGGATCAACTTTCGCAACGGCTTCGACGCGACGGGCGAAGGCGGCGGCGCGATCCTGCACACCAACGGGGACCTCGTTGTCGCGCAATCGAGGTTTGAGAACAACGTGGTGACCGGCCCCGGCGCCTCGGGAGGAGCGATCAACGCTGGCGGCGACGTCCTAAGCGTTCTGAACACCGTCTTCGCCAACAACAGCGCTACGCGCGCCGGCGGCGCCATCGAGGCGTCCGGCGGAGTTCAGGTGCTGCTCGATAATGCGAACTTCAGCGTCAACACCGCGGTGGGAGGCGCGGACGGCCCGGGAGATGGTGGCGCGCTCCACGTCACCGGCGGCGGCGCCTTCGTCGTGTCCATTGGATCCAACTTCAGTAGTAACGACGCGGCGAGCGAGGGCGGGGCGCTGTGGATCGACGCCGGCTCCTTCCTCAATGTTCGCGCCACGGACTTCGACTTCAACACTGCGCGGGGCGACGGAGCTGAGCAGGGGGGCGGCGCGATCTACAACAACGGCGGACGCCTCTACGTCGACGGTTCCTCGTTCTTCATCAACAACGCCGCGACCGGTGCATCGGGATCGGGCGGCGCCATCCTACTGAACGGCGGCGAGGCAGAGCTCTACCAGTCCAACCTCTTGTATAACACGGCGAACCGCGCGGGCGGAGCCATCGAGGTCACCACCGGGCAACTCACGGTCGGACTCAGCGACTTCGTCGGGAACGACGCTGGGGCCGGTGCGCCGGCGCCCGGCAACGGTGGCGCGATCCACGTGACCGGTGCCGAGGGCGTCGACACGGCCGTCACGATCACGGACTCGCGGTTCAATGACAACGTCGCCTCTGCCGAGGGCGGCGCGCTGTGGAACGCGGCCAACTCGACGATGAGGGTCACCGCCACGTCGATCGAGCAAAACTTTACCCGCGGCGCCGACGGCGGTGGTGGAGGCATCTTCAACGATGGCGGCGACCTCGTCGTCGAGGGCACCGACATCACCCAGAACAGGGCGGAAGGGGCGTCGGGCTCGGGCGGCGGCATCCTCACCGTCGGCGGCAGCGTCAGGGTCAGCGGCACCAACATGGTCGGCAACGAGGCGAACCGTGCCGGCGGCGCGATCGAGATCACCGACGGGTCGTTGCAGGTCGACCGCGCGCTGCTCCAAGGCAACTCCGCCGGCCGGTCGGACCCGGCGCCGGGCAACGGCGGCGCGATCCACGTCTCGGGCAACACCGCGCAGACGTTCATCACCGACAGCGTCGTCACCAACAACTTCGCCGCGAACGAGGGCGGCGGCTTCTGGAACGGCGGTCCCGGCGCGCAGATGACCGTGGTGAACACGGCCTTTACAGCCAACAACGCCGCGGGCAGCGAGGCCGACAACGGCGGTGGCGCGCTCTACAACAACGGCGGCTCGCTGACCGTCGTCGACAGCACGCTACTGCGCAACTTCGCCGTGGGCGCTGCGGGGTCGGGTGGCGGCATCCTGTCCGCCGGCGGCACGCTGACCGTCGTGGACACCGTCCTGCGGGCGAACTTCGCCAACCGTGCCGGCGGCGGCGCGGAGGTCATCGATGGCACCGCGGCGGCCTTCGAGCGGACGACCTTCACCGGCAACCTCGTCGGCGCCGCGCCGGGCAACGGCGGCGGTGTCCACGCCGCCGACCCAGGTACCACCGTCGACCTGTCCGACGGTGCCTTCGAGGACAACGCTGCGAACCAGGGTGGCGGGCTGTGGATCTCCGCCGACGTCACCGCGAGCGTCGAGGACACGACCTTCGTCGGCAACCGCGCCGTCGGCGAGCTCGGCGGCGGCGCCATCTACGTCGTCGACGGTGGGACGCTGACCGTCTCCGAGAGCGTCATCGCCTTCAACGAGGCAGCGACCGGCGAGGCGATCTCCGTCGCCGGGCCTCTTCCCGACGCCCCGGGCACGATCGAGATCCGCAACACCGAGATCGGCGAGGCCGAGGTCGTCGGCGGCTCCGGCGCCGACTCGCTGTTCGCCAGCGGGTCCGGCAGCGTCATCCGCGGCGAGGCGGGGCCGGACACGATCCGCGGCTCCGGTGGCGACGACACCATCGAGGGCGGCGACGGCGACGACTCGCTGGCGGGAGGCAACAACGACGACGTGATCGACGCCGGCCGCGGGGACGACGAGGTCGCGGGCAACCGCGGCGACGACACGCTGACGGGTGGCGCAGGCAACGACACGCTCAGCGGCAGCCCCGGCGACGACGTCATCAACGGTGGGGACGGCGACGACCGCCTCTTCGGCGCCAGGAACGACGACGTCTTGCTCGGGGGCCGCGGCTCCGACTCCATCAGCGGCGGTCAGGACCGTGACACGCTCGACGGTGGTGACGGTGGCGACCTGCTCGTGGGCAACAACGGGGACGACGTGATCGAGGGTGGCAGCGGCAACGACGTCGCCCTCGGCGGGGCCGGGTTTGACATCGTCCGCGGTGGTGCGGGCAAGGACAGCCTCGACGGTGGCAACGGCGCGGACGAGATGTTCGGCGACGAGGGCGACGACATCCTCTTCGGGGGTCGTGGCGACGACCTGATCTTCGGCGGCGAGGGCGACGATACGGTGATCGGCAGCGGCGGCAGCGACATTTTCGTGGTGCTCGACGGCGAAGATGGGGCCGACGCCGACGGCACCGACACGATCACCGACTTCCAGGACGGGCGCGACGTCATCGCGTTGTTCAACGGAGCCGACTTCGACGACCTCGCGTTCGCCGGAGAGGAGGTCTCCCTCGACGGCAACGTCATCGCCGTCGTGACGGGCGTCGATACGACGACCTTGACGGTGGACGACTTCATCTTCGCCTGAGGCGGGGCCCGACGGCCCGGCGGGCGCGAGCGCTCGCCGGGCTACCGGTTCCCGATCCTCGACCGACCCATCGCTCGGGAGCCCGACGGCCATGCGGTCGTCGGGCTTCCCTCGTTTGCGGCCCGAGGGACTCGCCCGCGGCCCGGCGCCGCGGTGGCTCAATCGTCCGCGAGCTGCAGGCGGTGGAAGCGAGCGTAGAGTCCGTCCGCGGCGACGAGCTCGGCGTGGGTGCCCACCTCGGCGACGCGTCCTGCGTCGAGGACGATGATGGTGCGCGCGGCGCGCACCGTGGACAGGCGGTGGGCGATGACGAGGGTCGTCCGCCCCGCCGACAGGCGCGACAGCGCAGCGCGGACGACTGCCTCGGACTCCGCGTCGAGCGCCGAGGTCGCCTCGTCGAGGAGGAGGATCGGTGCGTCTTTGACAAACGCGCGGGCCAGCGCGATGCGCTGCCTCTCGCCACCGGAGAAGTTGCCGCCGCGCTCCCCCGCCGGCGCGTCGTAGCCGAGCGGGCGGCTCGTGATGAAGTCGTGCGCCCCGGCTGCTCGCGCCGCAGCCTCGATCTCCCCCTCTGAGGCGCCGGGGCGGCCGAGCGCGATGTTCGCCGCGACGGTGTCGTTGAACAGGATCACGTCCTGCGAGACGACCGCGATGCGCTCGCGAAGGCTGTCGATGGTGAGGTCCGCGACGTCCTCGCCCGCAACGAGAACGCGGCCGGCCGTCGGATCGTAGAGCCGCGGGATGAGGTTGAACACGGTGGACTTGCCCGCCCCGCTGCGCCCGACGATGGCCGTCGTCGCGCCCTCGGGCGCCTCGAACGAGACGGTGAAGAGCGCCGGCGCGGCGGCCGCGTAGGCGAAGCTCACTCCGTCGAAGCGCACCGCACCCGAGGCGAACGTCGCGGAGCGCGCGCCGGGCCGGTCGCGCACCGTGGGAGCGGTGTCGAGCACCGCGTAGTACCGACCGAGCGCCGCCAACCCCTCCTGGACGAGGGCGTTCAGGTTGCCGAGCGCGCGCAACGGCTGCGCAGCGATGAGGAGCGCTCCGAGGAAGCCGGTGAACTCGCCGATCGTCGCGTGCCCGGCGAGGATGCGCCAGCCGATGACGAGGAGGATGACGGTGACGGCGAGGCCGCCGAGCGCCTCCATGATGGGGTCCACCCGCCCCCGCTGCAGCGCCGCCTTGAGGCGCAGGCCGCGCAGCGCCTCGAACGCGCGGTCCGCCCGGGTGCCGAGGTAACCCTCCAGCCGATACGTCTTGACCATGCGCGCCGCGCCGAAGGTCTCGGTGGTGAGGCTCGCCATCGCCCCTGTGCGCTCCTGCGTGGAGCGCGACACGCGCCGCAGCCTCCGTCCGATCCGCGTCACGGGGACCAGCGCCAGCGGCAGGATCACGGCGGCGATCAGCGACAGCACCCAGTCGAGGTAGATCATGGTGGCGAACAGCGCGAGGATGGTCAGCCCGTCGCGCACCAGCACCGCCACGACCCGTGCGAGGGCGTTCCTCATGTAGTTGAGATCGGTCGTGAAGCGCTGCGTCCAAGCGCCGGGGCTCTCGCGGCCGATCTGGGCGAGGTCGGCGGCCACCAGGTGCCGGTAGAGCCGCTGCTGCATGTCGGTCTCGACGCGCGTCACCACGCGTTGGGTGAGGGCGACCTGTGCGTAGGTGAACGCGCCCTTCGCGCATGCGGCAGCGAGGATCAGCCACGGCAGCACCGTGATCGCCCACGGGTCCTTCTCGGAGAAGGCGGTGAACGCCCAGTTGATGATGAGCGGGTAGAGGCTGGTGGACGCGGCGACGAAGCCGATGGCGCCCAGCGCCAGAACCAGCCGCCCCCGGTGCTGCCGCACATGCTCGCGCCACAGCCGTCGCACCAGCGGCATGGACTCGGCCGCAGGAAGGGGCCGCGCTCCCGCCTGCGTGGGCCTTCGCGGCGCAGCAACGGCGATGGGCTCTGCGATGATCCGCTCCGGCCGGTTCATCGCACCAACGTCGCCGCCGCGGGCCACACTTCATCCTGCACCATGCGTCCGCATACCTTATTCATCCTTCCGAGGGAGGTGCGACGATCGGTACCAAAGGGTGGCTACGGGCTTCGCGTTAACTTCTGGGTTGCGCATCCTGATGCAGCTCACTAAATTGCGGAGCTGCGTCGAGGCGATTGACGGTAACAGTCACACCTTGGGAGGACGCGATGTCGAAGGTTCGCTCGTTGACGTTGAATGGTCGTGGAACGGGTCTCTTGACGCTGTCCGCTGCGATGGCGTTCGTCCTTGCGATCTGCTTGGGCCTCGTCTGAGACCACAGCGGCGGCACCGCCCGCCGCTCGACATGACGCTGGCTTACGCATGATCGCGTCAGATGGGCGCAGCTGCGCCAACCAAGTTCGGGCTTGGCTCCGGGCATGACGGATCGCGGCGGTCATCCGGCACGATCCCCATGGCGAGGAGCACGCTCGTGAGGTCGCCGTGGCGCACGACGCCGTCGGCCACCTCACGCAGCACCGGCTTGGCACGATGGGCGATCCCCAGGCCAGCAGCGGTCACCATCGCGTAGTCGTTGGCGCCGTCGCCAATTGCGATGGCGTCGGTCGGCGCGATGCCGAGCGCCTCGCACTCGGCGAGGAGGCGGTCGCGCTTGGCGTCCGCGCCGAGGATCGGATGCTCCACCTCGCCGGTAAGGAGGCCGTCCTCCACCACAAGGCGGTTCGCATAGGCGCGGTCCATCCCGAGGCGCGCGGCCACCGGCTCAGCGAACTGAAGGAAGCCTCCGGACACCAGGACGGTGCGCATTCCGTGCGCCTTCGCGCCAGCAACGAGCGTGGCGGCGCCCCGCGAGGCTGTGATGGTACCTGCCAAGAGCTCGTCGATCGCGGCCGCGGGGACGCCCTTCAACAGCGCCACGCGCTCGGTGAGCGCGGCAGCGAAGTCGAGCTCGCCACGCATGGCGCGGTCGGTGATCGCGGCAACCTCAGCCCTCAGCCCTCGGACCGCGGCGAGCTCGTCGATGCACTCCTGCTCGATCATCGTGGAGTCCATGTCCGCCATCAGAAGGTGCTTGCGCCGTCCCTCGGCAGGCTGGACGAAGGCATCGAGCCCGGCCTCGTCGGCCAGGGCGAGGGCCTTCGCTCGCACGTCCTCGCGCACGCCACGCACGTGGAGGTCCATGGCGCAGGGGCCGAGGCGCTCGGCCCGGTGCGCGGACAACGCGGCCACCAACGGCGCCGCCCCCATCGGGTCGAGCGGCCCTGGAGCGACCAGCGTCACGAGGAGTTCCATGGCGATCGTCATCGCCGGTCCCACGGCCTCCGGCAAGTCCCGCCTCGCGCTCGCCCTCGCCGAACGGCGCGACGGCGTCATCATCAACGCCGACGCCATGCAGGTCTACCGCGACCTCAGGGTGCTGACCGCGCGGCCGACGCCGGCCGACGAGGCGCGCGCGCCGCACGCGCTCTACGGCCACGTGGATGCGGCGACGGCGCACGCGGTGGCGCGCTTCGTCAGCGAGGCGGCGACCGCCATCGCGGACGCGCGCAGGGTGGGACGCGTGCCCATCGTGGTCGGCGGCACGGGGCTCTACCTGGCAGCGCTCACCGAGGGGTTGGCCGCGGTCCCGCATGTGCCGAGCGCGGTGCGCGAACGGTGGCGGGAGGCGCAGGCGAGGGCGGGCGCGGCTGCGTTGCACGCCGAGCTCGCCCGGCGCGACCCCGCCATGGCAGCGCGGCTGCAGCCCACCGATCCACAGCGCGTGGTGCGGGCGCTGGAGGTCGTCGACGGCACGGGCCGCTCGCTGTCGGCGTGGCAGGAGGACCGCGGGCCCGCGGTGCTCCCGCTCGGTGCCGACGTCGTGGCGCTCGTCCTAACGCCCGATCGCACGAGCATCCGCGCGGCCATCGCGGCGCGCGTCGACGCCATGATACAGGCGGGCGCGTTGGACGAGGCGTCTGCGCTCGCAGGCCGTGACCTCGATTCGCGGCTGCCAGCCATGAAGGCCATCGGCGTCGCCCTCCTCGCCGCGGCGGCGGCCGGCCGAACGCCCCTCGCAGAGGCGGTCGAGCGCGTCGTCACCCAGACGCGCCAGTACGCCAAGCGGCAGGACACGTGGTTTCGCCACCGCTTCGCGCACTGGAGAAGGGCGGCAACGCCGGAGGAGGCAGAGGCGCTCCATTGAGCTGCCGGGCAACGGGGCGAGCCCGACCGAGCGCTAGCCGAGGTACCCGGCTGGGCGTGCGCCTTCTGGGCGATCGCTGGGCTTGTCGCTGCGTCCGACCACCATGCGCTCCAGCGTCGGGTCGCGCTTGCCGAAGTGGTGGACGAGGGCGATCACGATGTGGGCGACGATGAACGAGGCGAAGGTCCAACCGAGCGCGACGTGGACCCAGCCGACGAGGCTTGCGAGCCCCTCGTTGGGGGTGCCGCCCTCGGGGATGAGCGTGACCCCCCAGACGGTCAGTCCATGGCCGAGCGAGATGAGCAGGATGAACCCGAGGAACGGGACTGCGATCAAAAGGGCGTAGAGCACGACCTGCCCCACCGTCGCGCTGAACCGCTCGAACGGGGGTCCCTCGTGGGGCGGCCGATGATGGTAGCTGCTCGCTGCCCACAGGACCCTCAGCACGCCCAGGGTCAGGATGGTGAACCCCATCGAGAAGTGCGTGGAGAAGAGCAGGCGCTCGAGGGGCGTGTCGGGAGCGAAGGCATGCAGCGCCGCGGTCGTGAGCTGGTACACGATCAGGATCGCCAGCATCCAGTGGAAGTCTCTGGAGACGATGCCGTAGCGTTCCGGCGTGTCGACGAGTGGGCTCGCGCTCGCGTGGGCGGTATCGGTCATGGCGGATCTCCGGCTTGGCCGCTTCGGCAGGCATGGCGCGGCAACACCGGCTTAGGTTCGCCGTCGGGGACGATTAAGGTCGCCTCGCGACGCTCCGCCGCGGGTTCCGAGGTGGGCGTCGCAGTTCCTTGCGCCGCGCGGCGCAAGGTGGTACCGCCTTGAGGCGACATCGGAGCAACAATGGCACAGCTTCTCATCGTAGGCGGGCGCACCACCGGGGTCTGAGGCAGGCCCAGGAACGGTGGTGCGCGAAGCATGGGTCCCATTCGGGGCCCTTTTTTGTTGCCCGCCGTCAGGGTGGGCGTCACACGCCAGGACGGCGAAGACGGGACGGGTAGGGGCATGGACGAGCGGAACACCGGACGGATGAGCGGCGCGCAGATGGTCATCGAGGCGCTGAGGGACCACGGCGTCGACACCATCTTCGGCTACCCCGGCGGCGCGGTGCTGCCGATCTACGACGAGATCTTCCAGCAGGAGGACGTGCGCCACATCCTGGTGCGGCACGAGCAGGGCGCTGGGCACATGGCGGAGGGCTACGCCCGCTCCACCGGCCGCCCCGGCGTCGTCCTTGTTACCTCGGGTCCGGGTGCCACGAACGTCGTCACCGCGCTCACCGACGCGCTGATGGACTCGGTGCCGATGGTCTGCATCACCGGTCAGGTGCCGACGCACCTCATCGGCTCCGACGCCTTCCAGGAGTGCGACACGGTGGGCATCACCCGCCCTTGCACCAAGCACAACTACTTGGTGCGCCGGGTGGAGGACCTGCCGCGGGTGCTGTCCGAGGCGTTCTACGTCGCCACCACCGGCCGCCCGGGCCCGGTGGTCGTCGACATCCCGAAGGACGTGCAGATCGCCACCGGCCGCTACGACCCGCCGCGGAGCGCCCGACACAAGACGTACCAGCCCAGGATCAAGCCGGAGATGGAGGGCATCCGCCAGGCGGTGGCCCTGATGAAGGCCGCCTCGCGGCCGATCCTCTACACCGGCGGCGGGCTGATAAACTCGGGTCCGTCGGCCTCGCACCACCTGCGCGAGCTGGCCGACCTCACCGGCTTCCCGGTGACGTCCACGCTGATGGGTCTCGGCGCGCTGCCCTCCACTCACCCCTCGTGGCTCGGCATGCTCGGCATGCACGGCACCTACGAGGCGAACCTTGCCATGCACGGGTGCGACCTCATGGTGTGCATCGGCGCGCGCTTCGACGACCGCATCACCGGGCGCATCGACGCCTTCTCGCCGGGCTCACGCAAGATCCACGTCGACATCGACCCGTCCTCGATCAACAAGAACGTCCACGTCGACCTGCCCATCATCGGCGACGCGGCCCATGCGCTCGAGGACATGGTGCGGGTGTGGTCCCAGTCCGGCCCCCACGACCGGGACCGGCTCGCGCCCTGGTGGGCGGACATCGAGGGGTGGCGCGGCAGGAGGTCGCTCGCCTACACGACCCGCCCCGACGTCATCATGCCCCAGGAGTCCGTGGAGCGGCTGTACGAGCTGACCAAGCATCGCGACGCCTACGTCACCACGGACGTCGGCCAGCACCAGATGTGGGCAGCGCAGTTCTATGGCTTCGACAAGCCGAACCGGTGGATGACGTCGGGCGGGCTCGGCACCATGGGCTACGGGCTCCCGGCGGCGATCGGCACGCAGATCGCGCACCCCGACGCGCTCGTCCTGTGCATCTGCGGCGACGCGTCCATCCAGATGAACATCCAGGAGCTCGGCACCGCCATGCAGTACGGCCTGCCGGTCAAGGTGTTCATCCTCAACAACCAGCACATGGGGATGGTGCGCCAGTGGCAGCAGCTCAACCACGGCAACCGCATCTCGCACTCCTACTCCGACGCGCTGCCCGACTTCGAGCTGCTCGCCAAGGCCTACGGCGTGAAGGGCATGAGCGTCGACCACCCTGGCGAGCTCGACGCCGCGATCGAAGGGATGATCGAGCATCCGGGGCCCGTCCTGATGGACTGCCGCGTCGCGAACCTTGCCAACTGCTTCCCGATGATCCCGTCCGGCCGAGCACATAACGAGATCCTGCTCGCCTCGCAGGACGACCTGCAGGCCGAGCAGGTGGAGGATGCGCTGGAGGACGTCGGCCGCGCGCTCGTCTGAGGATCGTCTGCACGCCCGATCGTCACGCATCGGGCATGGTAAGCCGGCAGCGCGGGGTCTCGCGCGATCGTCGCCGCGCTGGCTGGCTCGGAGGGACGCTTCGCGACGCAAGAGTTCCGCCACGGATTGGCTGGGCTGCCACTCGTGACGACCCCGCCCTCGTCCTGGTCCAACGCATCGAGGGCGCGGCCAAGCCCGGCAACCGCCGAACGTACCCGCGCCCTCGTCGCTTCAATCGAGGTGCTGATGCCGAACGGCAAGCGTTCGGCATCGTGACGCCGAGTGCTGCGTCAGTTCCGTTACTGAGCTGCCGGGGTCTGCGGCTGCAGTCGGTCGGTGTCGGTCTCCTCCACGATCTCCTGCACGTCGCCCGGGGTGTCGATGGTGTTCTCGTCCCTGTCGAGCGGGGTGCTCGCCGCCGCGCCGGTGCCAAGGCCCGTGCCGATGCCGGTGCCGACGACGGGCACGTCGAGCGTGGTGTCCGTTCCCGCCTGGGGTTGCAAGCGATCGGTGTCGGTCTCGTCCACCGTCTCCTGGACATCGCCCGGCGTGTCGATGGTGTTCTCGGCCTCATTGACCGCAGTGGACGGGACAGGGTCCCTCGGCGTCGTCTGCGCCGCCGCACTCACGACGGCGAGCGAGCCGGCAGCAGCGGCGATCAGGATGGCTCGAAGCATAGATATCTCCTCAACTCCGGGCAGGTAACTCGGCTTACTGGCCTCCGGTTCCGGATCGTGCGTGCCCATGCGTCACGGAACACGGGCCGCGCGGTACCGGCCCGTCGTCTCGCGGTGCGAGCCGGCTACTGCGACGGCCCAACGCGGTTGGTGTTGGTCTCGCTGGTCTCAGCCGGGTCGCTCGAGCCGACCGGGTCGCTGGTCGTGGCACCAGGGTCCGTCTGCGTGTCTCCGGCCACGGTGTTGCCGCCGGGGATGACGGCGTCGAGCGCGGTCGTGCCCTGGCCTTCACCGGCTTGCGTACGGTTGGTGTCGGTCTCCGTCGTGACGACGGGCCGGTCGGCCTGGGCCAGCGCCGTCCCGGCGGACAGGACGAATGCAGCGGCAAGAAGGAAAGCGGTGCGGGCCATGTTGGAACTCCTTGTTGGTTGATCGGAGGAAAAACCGGCCGAGCGAGAAAAGGGTTCCGTTCGGTCCCCTCGGTGCGGCAAGAGGGGAAGGGCGGGACCGATCGCTCAGGATGGCTCGCGTGCTCGCACGGCGTCGCTCCCCAACGAGGCAAGCTCCATGAACCAACCGATCGGCATCGCGCCGGCGCTGCGTCCCGAGGAGGCGAAGGAGAGACACACGATCACCGTGCTCGTGGACAACGAGCCGGGCGTCCTCGCCCGGGTGATCGGGCTCTTCTCGGGGCGTGGCTACAACATCGATTCGCTCACCGTGTCGGAGACGGAGCACGAGCGCGGGTTGTCGCGCATCACCATCGTGACCACCGGGACGCCGATGGTCATCGACCAGATCAAGAACCAGCTTGCGCGCCTCGTGCCGGTCCATCGCGTCGCCGACCTCACCGCCGACCGGCGCGACGCCGTGGAGCGCGAGCTGGCGCTGGTCAAGGTCGCCGGCCGCGGCGAGCAGCGCCTGGAGGCCATGCGCCTTGCCCAGGCGTTCGACGCGCGCACCATCGACGCGACGCTCACGTCCTTCGTCTACGAGATCACCGGCAGCACGTCCGACATCGAGCGCTTCGTGGCGCTGATGGCTTCGGTCGGCCTCGTCGAGGTCTCGCGGACCGGGGTGGCGGCGATCACGCGCGGATCCGACGCGACCTGATCGCCTACGGGAGGAACAGCTGCCACGGCGGCGTATTCCCCGGCATGATGATGGGGGATCAGGAATGTCCGACCAGCCGAACATCGTCGGCCGTGCCGTGCAGGACTTCGAGGAGTGGGTGAAGGCCATCGACGGCGCGCTGTCGCTGGGCGACGAGCAGAAGGCCTACGCGGTCCTGCGCGGCGTCATGCATCAGCTGCGGGACCGCATGCCGATGGAGGAGGCGATCCACCTCGGCGCGCAGCTCCCCACGCTGGTGCGCGGGGTGTACTATGAGACCTTCACGCCGGGCGCGCCGGAGAAGGAGCGCGACGAGACGGCCTTCCTGACCCGCGTCGCCGAGCGCATCCGACGCGACGACGTCGACCCGGAAGCCGCGACGCGGGCGGTGTTCGCTGTCCTGCGCGACAAGTGCGACCCCGGACAGATCGCGCAGGTCGTGCACATCATGCCCGACGAGATCAAGCCGCTCCTGCGCTAGGGCACGGCGCATCCCCGGAAGCTGCCACAGCTATGCCACAAAGGGTTAACCAATAGTTACATCTTGGCGATCATACTGGTTGCCCGGTCGACTGACGGTGCGCCAAGATTGCACGCGTTGCCGGAGGCGTCCCATGCGCGTGACCGTCGGATTGATCGCAGCCCTCATCATCGCCAGCGTCGTTCCAGCGACGGCAGCGGAAGGACCCGTCGAGCCCGGCGAGCTGCGCCGTGCATTCTTCAAGACAGTGTTTGGCCTGGAGTACGGCGGCGGACACCAGGACGCCGAACGCGTGAAGCGTTACAGCGGACAGGTCCGTTTCGCCGTGGAGGACCGTTCGGGTGTCGGCCGCCGGGCGACCGCGGTGGCGTTCCTCAGGAGCCTTCCCTCGCGCATCGCCCACCTCGACGCGGTGGTCGTCGATCGGACGCAGGACGCGAGCTTCCGGGTGATCCTCGTGCGCGAGGCTGACTTCAGTGACGTTGTGGCGCACGAGCTCAACGCCGACGCCATCGCGATGAACGCGCGATGCCTCGTCGGCGTGTCGACGCTGTCGGGCCGCATCGAGCGCTCGACCGCCGTCATCGTCGCCGATGACGACTTCCTGTTCGCGCGGTGCCTCGTGGAGGAGGTGCTGCAGGGGCTCGGCCCCATGAACGATGACGTGTCGCTCACCATGAGCGTGTTCAACGACCGCTCGCGCCTTGCCCACTTCACGCGCTTCGACGAGGCGCTGATGAACGTCCTGTACCACCCCATGATCCGTCCTGGCATGTCGCGGCACGAGGCAAGCCTCGCCCTGCCCTGGGTGATGCACGACCTTGGCTACCTGCACTGACGCGCAGTCTGCGTCACGGCGCGTCCGGCGGCGCGATCCTGGCGACGAGCGGCACGTGGTCGGAGGCCTTCGGCCATCCGCGCGCCTCGACGAGGATGTCGACCGTGACACGCGGCGCGACGGGCGGGGAGGCCCACACGTGGTCGAGCCGGCGGCCGCGGTTGGTCCCGGGCCACGTCGCGTTGCGGTAGCTCCACCATGTGAAGACCTTCTGAGGCGCGGGACGATCGCGCCGCACGACGTCGACCCACCCGCGGGCCCGCACGCGCTCCAGCGCCATCGTCTCCGTTGGGGTGTGGCTCACCACGGACAGGAGCTGGCGGTGGGACCACACGTCGTGCTCGTCGGGCGCGACGTTGAAGTCGCCGGTGAGGAGCGCGGGCTCGCCCGCCGCAGCGGTTCCCCATGCCAGCATGTCGGCGAGGAAGTCGAGCTTGTGGCGGAACTTCGCGTTGATCGCAGGGTCCGGCTCGTCCCCGCCCGACGGCACGTAGAGTGAGTGAAGCCGCACCGCAGCGCCGGCGGCGTCGATGTCGACCACCGCCGAGGCGTGCCGGGGCTGGTCGATGCCGCCCAGCCGATCGAACCGGACGTCGCGGAGCGGCCGACGTGACAGGATGGCAACGCCGTGGTGCCCGCCCCGGCCGTTCAGTGCTGCGTGGCGATAGCCGCGGCGGCGGAGCGGCTTCATCGGGAAGGAGCCATCGTCGCAGCGCGTCTCCTGCAGGAGGAGGACGTCGGGTTGCACCAGGCGCACGAGCCTTGCCAGGAGGTCGATGCGCGCGCGGACCGAGTTGATGTTCCAGGTGACGACGGTGAGCGGCGCCCCGAGGCTCACGCGCGGGAGGCGATGGCGTCCGCGAGGGCGAGGGTGCGACGCGCCGCGTCGGCGTGCAGGCGCTCGACCATGCGCCCGTCGAGGGTGGCGACCGAGCGACCCTCCTGCTCCGCCGCCTCCATCGCGCCGACCACGGCCCGGGCGCGGGCCACCTCGTCCGCCGACGGCGCGAACACCTCGTTCACCGGTCCCACCTGCGCCGGATGGACGACGCTCTTGCCGGTCATCCCGAGGGCGCGGCCGGCCCGCGCCTCGGCGACGAGCCCCGCCTCGTCGGCGATGTCGTTCATCACGCCGTCGATGGCGTCGAGCCCCGCCGCCCTGGCGGCGAGCACGATCGTCTGGAGCGCCGTCGACAGCGCCGCACGGTCCGCACCGGGCGTCGCGCCGAGCTCGCTCGCGAGGTCGTTGGTGCCGGCGACCAACGCCCCCGCACCCGTCGCCGCGGCCGCCTTCGCTACGGCGAGCGCGTTGAGGATGCCCTCGGCGGTCTCCATCATTGGCCAGATCGGAGCGGACAAGCGTGCTGCGAGGCGCTCCACGTCGACGGCCTCGCGCACCTTGGGGAGGAGCACGGCGACGCCGAGCTCGCCGGCGAGCGCCACGTCCGCCTCGTGCCAGAGCGTGTCGGCGCCGTTGACGCGCAGCGCCACCTCCTTGCCGTGCGCAAGGGCGGCGAGGGCGTCGCGGGCGGCGTCGCGGGCTTCGTCCTTGCGGTCCGGCGCCACGGCATCCTCGAGGTCGACGACCACCACGTCAGCGGCGAGCCCCGGCGCCTTGGCGAGCGCGCGAGGGTTGTCGCCCGGGACGTAGAGCATGGAGCGGCGGACTTGGGGCATGGCGGGCTCCTGCCGCGGACCTCGTCGTGCGGCAACGCCGTTCTGCTATCGTCCGCGGCGGCTGATCGGCAAGGGGTAGGCATGGGCGCTGGGACGGTGGTGGCGATCTCCTCGACGGTGATGCGCGGCGCGGTGGGTCTGCGTCCCATCACCTTCGCGTTGGAACGCCGCGGCGCTACCGTATGGGCGGTCCCCACCGTGCTCCTTCCGTGGCACCCTGGCCTCGGGCCATCCACGCGCACGCCGAACACCGCGCTCGCCGCCCATCTGGCGGACCTTGCCGAGCACGCCGGCGAAGCCGACGGCGTCCTCACCGGCTACTTTGCGAGTGCCGAGCAGGTGCAGGTGGCGGCCGGGTTCATCGACCGGGTGCGCGCCGTGCGCGACGCGCTGGTGCTCGTCGACCCGGTGAGTGGGGACGAGCGGGGCCGCTACGTGCCGGACGACGTGTTGGCGGCGATCCGCACGCACCTCGTCCCGCGAGCCGACATCCTGACACCGAACGTCCACGAGCTCGCGGACCTCGGCGGGGCCGGCGACCCGGTGACCGCCGCACACGCGACGGGCGTCGCGACCGTCGTCGTCACCTCCGCGTGGGCGAGGCCGGAGCGCATCCAAACGCTGCAGGTGGAGCAGTCGAGCGTGCGCGTGGTCGAGCACGCGCGCATCGAGCCGGCGCCGCGCGGGACGGGAGACCTCTTCAGCGCGGTCTACCTCTCGGCGCGGCTGTCGGGGGAGGCGTCGGTAGACGCGCTTCGACAGGCGGCGGCGGCGACGCTCGCGGTGGTGCGCGCCTCGGATGGACCGACCCTCGCGCTGGCGGCGGCGCAGGCCGCCATCGCCGCCCCACCCACCTGCGACGTCGTCCTCAGGGATCACGAGCCCTGAACGAGGGCGCCGGTCGGGTCTACGGCGTCGACGGCTGCCCGCGCGGCTGGGCGGTCGTCGCCGTCGACCCCGTCGGCCCACCGCGCCCCGAGCTTACGCTGCGCACCAGCCTCGACGGCCTCGTCGCGTCCGGCGCGGTCGTCGCCATCGACATCCCGATCGGGCTGCCGGAGCGGATCGTCGGTCCGGGCCGCGCGGCCGAGCAGGCCGTGCGTCCGCTCCTCGCGGCACGGCAGTCCTCGGTGTTCTCGGTCCCCTCCCGACGCGCCGTGTTCGAGACGGACTACGCGGCCGCATGCGCCACGGCGCTCGCGACCTCCGATCCACCGCGCAGGGTGAGCCGGCAGGCCTTCCAGCTCTTCCGCAAGGTCCGCGAGGTGGACGCGCTCCTCAGCGCGGCCACGCAAGGGACGGTCTTCGAGTGCCACGCCGAGGTCGCCTTCTGGCGGCTCAACGGCGAGCGGGCGATGCCGACGGCCAAGCGCGTGCGGGGTGTCCCGACCCGCGAGGGGCTCGCCGAGCGGATCGCGCTCCTGGTCGATCACAGCGTCGAGGCGACGTTCTTCCATGACTTGCCGCGCGGGGTACCGCTCATCGACGCGGTGGACGCCGCCGCCATCGCCCTCGTCGCGCGGGGCTGCGCGGCGGGGGTGGCACGGCCGTTCCCAGACCCGCCGGACGTCGACGGCCGCGGCCTCAGGATCGCGATCTGGGCGTGAGCGTGGTTGACGACCTCGCCCTCCCCGCGGTTCACCGTCGGGCAGAGCCGGAGGACCCCATGGCGACGAACCCCCTGCCGCATCGCACCCTGGGGAGCGGCGGCCCACCCATCGTCCTGATCCACGGGTTCGGGGCCGACCGCACCACGTGGTCGTACCTGCTGAAGCCCTTGGCGCGCGCGCGGCAGGTCATCGCGTTCGACCTGCCGGGGCACGGCGAGGCGGTGGACTGGTCGCCGACGCCGGACGCGGTGGCCTGCGCCAAGGCGGTGATCGCGAGCCTGGGTGCGCTCGGCGTCGACCGCGCGTGCCTGATCGGACACTCCTTGGGCGGCGCGGTCGCGAGCCTCGTCGGGCTGTTCCAGCCCGCGCTGGCGGAGCGTTTGATCCTCTTGGCGCCAGGCGGCTTCGGCCGTGAGATGAACGTTCCGCTCCTCAGGGAGTACGCCGCGCTCACCACGGAGGACGAGGCCCGGGCGATCCTGCCAAGCTTCTTCGGGCCAGCGTCGCCGGTGCCCGATGCGATGCCGCGCCTCGTCGCCGAGCAGCACGAGAGTGCGGCGCTGCGCCAATCGCTGCAGGCCATCGTCGGCGCCATCACCAAGGGGGACGGGCAGGGCGTCCTGCCGCTCGACGACCTCGTCGCGAAGGGCTTCCCGATCACCCTCGCATGGGGCACCGAGGACGGCGTGTTGCCGGTGTCGCACGCGATCGACGCGCCTGCGCTCATCGCCCGGCACCTCATGCGCGGGATCGGTCACATGCCCCACATCGAGGCACCGGAGACCGTGGAGCGTATCGTCCGCCTGGCGCTCATGGGGACGCTCGGGGACGACGCGCCGGCAGCCCGGGGTTAGGCCGACCGCGCCTCCGTGCGGCGCCGGAACGCCATCGCTGATCGTCGGTTGGTGGTATGATAGTGGGATCGCATCCCGCTTCTAGCGCACGATGCCCCCCAACAGGACGACCGATGTCAAAGCTTCACGGCGAAGAGTTCGACCGCGACGTCGACGAGGACGAGCCCGATCCTGCCATCGAAAGCCTGTCGTCCGGCGAGGAGCAGGATGCCATCCGCCGCGCAGGGCCTCGACCCCAGGTCGTCTATGCCTCGATCAGCGCGCGTGGGCTCGAGGAGATCAACCGGCCCGCGCTCTCCCTGTGGGGTTCGGGGATCGCGGCCGGTCTCATCCTCATGATGTCGGTGATCGCCGAGGGGCTGATGCACCATGCCCTGCCGCCATTCGAGGGACGCGAGGCGATCGCCGACATCGGCTACACGCTGGGCTTCGTGCTCGTCATCCTCGGCCGGCTGCAGCTCTTCACCGAGAACACCATCACTCCGGTGCTGCCCCTGCTCGCCAACCCGAAGGGCCGGGCGCTGCTGCGGACGGCCCGACTGTGGATGATCGTGTTCTTCGCCAACATGGTGGGGACGATGATCGCGGCGGCCATGCTGACGTGGGGGGACATCGTGACGAACGCGCAGTTGGCGGCGATCCTCGAGGTGTCGGCGAAGGTCACAGACCACACGCCGTTCGAGACGCTGCGCTACGGCGTCATCGCCGGCTTTCTCATCGCAACGTTGGTGTGGTGTATCCCGACCGCCAAGGGGAGTGAGTTCTTCCTGACGTTCTTCATCACCTACGTCATCGCCCTCGGTGACTTCACCCACGTGGTTGCAGGTTCGGGCGAAGGGTTCCTGTTGATGTTTGCTGGGCACGCGGAACCCGGATGGGTCGCGTTCGGCCTGATCGGCCCAGCCTTCATCGGCAACGTCCTCGGCGGCACGGTCCTGTTCGCAACGCTCGCCTACGTCCAGGTACGGGAGGAGATCGTCCAGAGCCGGAAGCACGAGGAGAAGTCCCCGCTTACAAAGATCCCGTCGCCGGAGGGTGCACACCGCCGCTGAGGCGCCGGACGAGGTCAGCGACGCGGCCCTGCGGCACCGCTTCGCTAAGCGGGGACCGAGGTCTCATGATGCCTTCGCCTCACCGTCGAGGCCGGCATGGGAGACGCCGTCGGCCTGAGGCGCTCCGCCCTCCGGCGCTGCGCCGTCGGCACCGTCGGTGCGGGGATCGGCGACCTTGATCCGACCGTCGCCGTGGCGACCGCCGTCGACAACCGAGGCCGTCTCCTCCGGCAAGTCGATTGCGAAGGTCGTGCCGCGCCGGCCGCGGATGGTGGAGAGCTCGGCCCCGAGCCCGCTCACCAGCGAGCTGACGATCTTGCCGCCCAGGCCGCCGGCCTGGGGCCAGCTCGCCGTTGCTGGGAGCCCCACGCCGTCGTCCGAAACCGTGAGTCGCAGGAGGCCGTCGCCCACCTGGGCGAGGCGGACCGTGATCGTTCCCTCGTGATGGTCCGGGAACGCGTGTTGGTAGGCGTTGGTCAGGAGCTCGGACGTGAGGAGGCCGACGCGCGCCGCCACGTCCATCGGCACCTTCACGTGCGCAAGGTCGAGGTTGAGCTGCAGACCGTCGCGCCCGTCGAGGTATGCGATTGCAGATGCGATGCGCGACACGTAGGCGCCGAGCGGGATGCGGCGATCGCTCGCGTCACGCGTGCCTCCTGTCGTCATCTCGTCGTAGAGGAGTTGCAGCGTCTCGATGCGCCTCGCCAGCGTCGAGTAGCCCTCCGCCGACGCTGCGTCGCCCCCGCGTGCCTGAAGGCGGATCATCCCGATCACCATGGACAGGTGGTTCTTGACGCGGTGATGGATCTCACGCAGCGCGTCGTCCGTGCCGACCTCAGGGGAGGCAGCCTGCGTCGGGCCCTGCTCGACGGCGCGTTGCAGGCCGACGAAGTGCGTGAGCCGACCCTCGGCGTCATGCAGGGGCGTGATGACGAGCCTGTTGCGGAACGGCGTGCCGTCGGCTCGGTAGTTCAGCAGCTCGGCCGCCACGCCCCGGCCCTCGTGAAGCCCCGCGCGCAACTCAGCGATGGCGTCGGCCTCGGTCTCATCGCCCTGGAGGAAGCGGCAGTTGCGGCCGATGACGGCCTCGCGCTCGTACCCGGTCAGCTTCGTGAACGCAGGATTGGCGTAGATGATCGGGTTGTCCTCGGCATTGGGATCGGAGATCGCCACCGCGACCGGCAGTTGCTCAAGGACCACTTCGGCAAGCCTTGGGCTGAACGGCATGGCTACGACATCCCTCACGTCCCAACGCCACCGGCCGCGGCACCGGGATGGGCGTCACGGACAAGGCTCGATCCCAGCAGCGCGGGAACCGAGGGGTAGTTAGGAAGTCGTCCGAGAGGCGTCAAACCGCTCGCGATCCCCCGAACTTTGCGTACCATCGGAACCGTCGCGCTGCGCCGAGGCGGACGCAGCCGCAAGCCGAGGAGGCGACGGCGATGGTCGGAACAACGAGCTTCACTCAAGGGCAGCGGCACGATGCGGGCGTCGCTCGCGTCGTCGTGACCGCGCTCGCGGTCGCCGTCAGCGCTCCGGCTGCGTCGCAGATCGTGGCCGACGGGGAGAGGTTCCATCCGGTCACTGCCGAGCGCCACATGGTCGTCAGTCAGGAGGCCGAGGCGACCCGCGTGGGGCTCGACGTGCTGCGGCGCGGCGGCAACGCGGTGGATGCGGCGGTGGCGACCGCGTTCGCCCTTGCCGTGACGTTGCCGCGCGCCGGCAACATCGGCGGCGGCGGCTTCATGATCGTCCACCTCGCCGGCACCAGCGAGGCGGCGGCCGTGGACTTCCGCGAAGTGGCGCCGGTCGCAGCCGACCGCGACATGTTCCTCGGGCCGGACGGTGAGGCGGACCCCGAGCTGTCCCGCCGCTCCGGGCTCGCCGTCGGCGTACCGGGGACGGTGGCGGGTCTCGCCCTCGCCCACGAGCGTTACGGCTCGGGGACCCTCGACTTCGCCGAGCTCGTGGCGCCGGCCGTGACGCTCGCGCGCGACGGCTTCACGGTGAGCGAGGACACCGCCTCTGCGCTCGCCACCCCGGAGGTGATGGAGCGCCTCACCGCCGACCCGGCAGCGTCGGCGTACTACCCCGAGGGGTCCGCGCCGGAAGGGGGACGGACGCTGCGGCTCCCTGCGCTCGCAGGCACGCTGCAGGCGATCGCCGACGGCGGACCGTCCGCGTTCTACGAGGGCGAGGTGGCGCAGGGGCTCGTCGACGCGGTCAACGCCCGCGGCGGGCGCATGACGGTCGAGGACCTTGCCGGCTACGAGGCCAAGGTGCGTGAGCCGGTCCGCGGCACGTTCGGTGACACGGAGGTCATCTCCATGCCGCCGCCGAGCTCGGGCGGCGTCCACCTGGTGCAGCTCCTCAACACGCTCGCCGACGTGCCGCTCGCCGAGTACGGGCTGAACTCCGCCGACGCGATCCACGCCATGGCCGAGGCGTCGAAGCAGGCCTACGCGGACCGCGCGCTCTACCTCGGCGACCCGGACTTCGTGGAGGTGCCCGTGGCCGCGCTCACGTCGCAGGACTACGCGGACACCATCGCCACACGCATCGACATGGCGCGGGCGACGCCGTCGACGGAGATCGCCGCCGATCCGGGCGCGCTGCCGGCCGAGGGTAACGAGACGACGCACTTCTCGGTTGTCGACGCGGAGGGCAATGCGGCCTCGGTGACGACGACGCTCAACTTCTCCTTCGGCGTCGGCTTCGCGGCGCCCGGCGGCTTCCTGCTCAACAACGAGCTCGACGACTTCTCCGCCAAACCCGGCGTGCCCAACGCCTACGGGCTGATTGGCGGGGAGGCGAACGCGGTGGAGCCCGCCAAGCGGCCCTTGTCCTCGATGACGCCGACGATCCTCACGCGGGACGGCGAGGTCGCCTTGGTGACGGGCTCGCCGGGCGGCAGCCGCATCATCACGACGGTGCTGCAGGTGATCCTCAACTGGACGGTGCACGAGCGCAACATCGCCGCCGCCACCGCCGCCCCGCGGGTGCACCACCAGTGGCTGCCCGACGAGATCCGCGTCGAGGAGGGCATCTCGCCCGACACCGTCCGCCTGCTCGAGGCGCGCGGGCACACCGTGGTCCGACGCGACGCCATGGGCGCCACGCAGTCCATCGCGGTGGCGCCGGACGGCACCCTCACCGGCGCCAGCGACCCGCGCCGGCCCGGCGGCCTCGCAGCCGGGGACTGACGCCGCCCTCGCCCTTGCACGGGAGGCCGGCGCGGCGCATCACGCGCCGATGACGACCCCGGTCCCGCTACGGCGGACGCACGCATGCCCCTGAGCGAGGCCATCGCCCGCTGGCGCAAGCCGGCGGTGCGTGCGCGGCGGCACGCCCGCGCGACACGCTGGCAGCAGCCGATCGCGAGCGCCGCCGACCGGCGCGCGGCATGGGCGAGCCTCATGCTCGCCGACCACGGCGTCCTGCGCCTGCTCTACCGCAACCGGCACCGCGTGACGGACCGCCTGTGGCGCTCGGCGCAGCCCTCGCCCGGCGACATCGCGTGGGCAGCGCGCGCCGGCATCGCCACCGTGCTGTCCGTCCGCGCCGAGGGGTTCGGCGGCGATCCCTTGGAGCGCGAGGCGTGCCGGCGCCAGGGCCTCGCCTTCGAGCGGCTCGTGCTCCAGTCCCGCGCCGCGCCGACGCGCGAGGCGCTCACCGTCGCGATTGCGCTGATGCCGCGGCTCGCGACGCCGGTGCTCGTCCACTGCAAGTCCGGTGCGGACCGCGCGGGGCTCGCCACAGCGCTGTGGCTCATCGTCGTGGAGGGCCGCACGGTCGCCGAGGCGAAGCGCCAGCTCGCGCTGCGCTACGGCCACGTGCGGCGTGCGCGGACCGGCATCCTCGACGCCTTCCTCGACGACTACGCGGCGACCGGGGAGGCGCGCGGCATCGCCTTCGCCGACTGGGTCAGGACGGTCTACGACCGGCAGGCGCTGAAGGCGCGCTTCCGCTCCAGCCGCGCGGCGGACGCGCTTCTCGCCGTCCTCAATCGCGAGTAGGCGGCAGGGCGGCGAGGAGCGCATCGGTAAGTTCGTTGTCCTCGTAGACGTCGGCGACCTGGACGATGACGACCGCGGCCGCGCCGCACGAGCGCAGGTAGGCCGCGCACTCCGACGCACGCCGACGCGGCACGTGCAGCGTGAGCGGCGCCGGCGCCGCGCCGAAGGGGGCGACCGCGCCGTACCTTTCGGCGGCGCAGGCGGCGGCCGTGGCGGGATCGGGCAGGATCGCGCGCAGCTCGAGGACCGCCTGGGCACGCATCTCCGCGGCGATCCGGTCGGCGATGGTGGTGGCGAGCGCGCTCGCGCGGCAGCTCCATGACGCGACGCGCGAGGCGACGACCGTCGCCTGGGACGACAGGATCACGCCGTCCGAGAGGATCTTCAACTGGTTCGCCGCGAGCGTCGCGCCGGTCGTTGTGATGTCGACCACGAGGTCGGCCGTGCCCGCCGCGGGGGCTCCCTCGGTGGCGCCGAGGCTCTCCACGATGCGGTAGTCCGCGCAGCCGGCGGCCGCGAAGTGCCGTCGTGTCAGGTTCACGAACTTCGTGGCGACGCGCAGCGTGCGGCCGTGGCGCACCCGGTGCATCTCGGCGGCGTCGGCGAGGTCGGCCATGGTGTCGACGTCGATCCAGCGCGACGGCACGGCGACGACGACGTCGGCCGGACCGAAGCCGAGCGGTGCGACGAGGTGGACGCGGGTGGCGCGCTCGTGGGGATCGTCGAGCGTCTCGTGGACGAGGTCGAGCCCGGTGAGGCCCATGTGGGCGTTTCCCGCGGCGAGCTCGCGGGCGATCTCCGACGCGGACAGGAACACGACCTCGACGCCCTCAAGTCCGCCGACGGCGCCGCGATAGTCCCGCCCTCCGCGCGCCCGGTCGATCTTCAGCCCCGAGCGGGTGAAGAACTCGAGCGCCTGCTCCTGGAGGCGCCCCTTGGAAGGGACGGCGAGGACGAGGTCGCTCACGCGTCCTCCGGCAACCGGTCGAGCCACACCGAGAACCCGACGCCGGGCAGCGAGCGTCCGCCATCGAGGAGCGCGATCAGCTTGTCGTAGCGCCCGCCACCGATCACCTCGCCGTCTGGCCAGGCAGCGTCGGCGACCTCGAAGACGAAGCCGGTGTAGTACCCGATGCGGCGGCCGAACGCGGCGTCGAAGGTGATCGCCGCGGTGTCGATGCCGGCCGCGACGAGTGCGTCGGCGCGGGCGGCGAAGGCGGCGAGCGTCGCGTCGAGGTCGACGCCCTCGCGGCGCGCGAACGCGGACAGCGTGTCCGTCGCCCGGTCGAGGGGCACGGTGAGGGCGAGGAAGCGCTCGATCACCTCGACCGCGTGCCCCGCGGCGCCGCCTGCGGCCTGCTCCAAGAGCCGCTCGGCGATGTCGGCGTCGGTGCGCCCGCCCGGCGCCGAGGCCGTGGGCAGGCCGATGATCGCATCGACGATGGCCCGCGCCTGCGCCGCGTCGACCCTGGCGAGCGCGGGGGCGAGGCGCGCGACGAACCCCTCCGCCGGCCCCTGCCGCGCCAGCCGCGCGAGGGCCGAGGCGAGCCGTGCCGGGTCGCCGAATGCCGCGCCGAGGCGCCCGCGCCAGCCGAGCGACAGGCCGAGCGCGGCGGTCAGCGCGTCGAACACGTGGGCGTCGCCGACGCGCACGACCGATGCGAGGCCGACCGCGCCCGCGCAGTCCATGGCGAGGGCGAACAGGCGCGCGTCCGTCGCCATCTCGTCGGCGTGGCCGATCCACTCGGTGCCGGCCTGGCTGAACTCAGGCTCGCCGGAGGCGCGGCGCTTGCGGAACACCTTGCCCTGGTAGGCGTAGGTGGTCGGCGCGGCGCGCCCCGAGGCGAGGTGCTCGCTGCACACGGGGATGGTGAAGTCGGGCCTGAGGCACAGCGTGCGGCCCTCGCCGTCCTCGGTGGTGAAGAGCCGCCGTCGGAACTCCTCGCCCGCGAGGTCGACGAAGATGTCCGCCGGCTGCAGGAGGGGCGGCGTGACGACGAGGTCGCTCGCCGCCGTCAAGGTCGCCCAGAGCCGTTCGCTCACGACAGGATCTGGCGCACCGCCGCCACGATCGCGCTGACGTCGCCGTCCCGGTACGGCACCTCGTGCTGGGCGGGGCGCTCGGCGACCCACTCGGAGCGGTCGCCGATCGCCCGGCTCGCAACCTTGCCAGCGGCGAGGTCCTTGAACTGGACGACGCCGCGCGCCCGCTCGTCCGAGCCCTGGATGAGGACGCACGGCGCGCCGCGGCGGTCGGCGTACTTCAGCTGCGCCTTCATGCCGCTGTCGCCGATGTACATCTCGACGGGGACCACCGTGCCGCCCGTGTTGAGCGCGGCGCGTAGCCTTGCGGTCAGCGCCTGGTAGGCGCCGACGTCGTCGCGATCCATGACGGTGACGATGACCGGGCCCCGCTCCGCCGCCGCGCCCGCGCGGGCCGCGAGCGCTGCGGCGAGGCGCGAGACGCCGACGGAGAAGCCGGTCGCCGGCACGTCCTCGCCGCGAAAGCGCCCGACGAGCCCGTCGTAGCGCCCGCCGCCGCCCACCGAGCCGAAGCGCACCGGCCGGCCCTCGTCGTCGGTGGTTTGGAACGTCAGCTCTGCCTCGAACACCGCGCCGGTGTAGTACTCCAGCCCGCGGACGACCGAGGGGTCGACGACCACCGTGCCGTAGCCAGCACGATCGACCGCCTCTCCGATCGCGACGAGGTCGGCGGACAGTCGTGCCTCGGCGGACGGGTCGAGCAACCCGAGCACGGTCTCGGCCTGAGCCTCGGTGAGCCCGGCGCCGCGGGTGAAGTCGCCGCTCTCGTCCTTACGACCAGGGCCGAGGAGCTTTGCGACCTCCACGAGCGGAAACCTGTCCGCCTTGTCGACCGCGCGCAGCACAATCAACCGGCGCGGGTCGCCCTCGCCGAGGCCGATGTCGGCAAGGATGGCGTCGAGCACCCGTCGGGAGTTGACCCGGATGACGTACTCGCCTCGCGCGAAGCCGAGCGCCTCCATGGTGTCGGCGGCCATCATGCAGATCTCGGCGTCGGCGAGGGGCGAGGCGGCGCCGACGATGTCCGCGTCGCACTGCATGAACTGGCGGTACCGGCCCGGCCCTGGCTTCTCGTTGCGGAAGACCCAGCCGGCCCGATAGCTCTTGTAGGGCTTGGGCGTGCGCTCGAAGTTCTGCGCCACCATGCGCGCGAGGGGCGCGGTCAGGTCGTAGCGCAGCGCGAGCCACGCCTCGTCGTCGTCCTGGAATGCGAAGACGCCCTCGTTGGGCCGGTCCTCGTCCGGCAGGAACTTGCCGAGCGCGTCGGCGTACTCGACGAGCGGCGTCTCCACCGGCTCGAAGCCCCAGCGCTCATAGACTTGGGTAATGGTGTCGATCATCGCGGCGACGCGGCGTATCTCGGGCGCCGAGCGGTCCGCGAACCCGCGCGGCAGCCGCGCCTTCGGCCGAGTGTCCCTGTCCGCCTTCGCCATGGTGCCCCCCGCTTCGGCGCGAGGGTGTAGCGCGGGCTCCGCGCCCGCTCAACAAAGCGCCGCGGGCGACCCGCCGCGCGATGCCGGCCGGCCCGGACTGGCGGGCGGTCAGGCCGACACGTCGTCCGTCTCGCGCGAGGAGGCGGCGGGCGGCGGCAGCTGCGGCACGGCATCGCTCGCCTCGCGCGGGGCGACCTTGACCGAGCGCGCCAGGCGAGCGACCGCGCTCGCCGCGGCGACCTTGCCGTCGTTGGCGAAGGCCTCGTGGTTCTTCTCCACGTCGGCGAGGACGTAGCGGTAGTTTACCATCACGCCGTGCGCGGTGCCGAGGCCGCGCTCGGAGCGGTCGGCGGCGAAGTTCACCTGCTCGAGGCGCGCGCCGTTGCCGAGGTGGAACCGCGCCACGGGATCTACAGGACGTCCGCGCTCATCCTTGGCCTCGATGAGGTAGTGCGCGGCGAGCGGCATCAGCGCGGCCTCCGCGGCCTTGGCCCGCGCGGGGTCCTCCAGCCATCCGACGTCGAACCCGGACAGCAGCGTGCGCGTCGGCTCGTCGACGGCGCTGGTCGGGCGGGCGACCTCCTCGCGCAGCCAGCGCGCGAAGCCCGGCACCGGCGACAGCGTGACGAACGACTTGAGGTTCGGCAGCTCGGCCGCAAGGTCCGTCGCCACCTGCTTGATGAGGAACGCACCGAAGGAGATCCCACGCAGCCCCTCCTGGCAGTTGGAGATGGAGTAGAACACCGCCGTCGTCGCCTGGCTCGGGTCGATGGGCCGGCGCTCGTGGGCGAGGATCGGCCCGATGGCGCCGGGGATGTCGGCGGTCAGCGCGACCTCCACGAAGATCAGCGGCTCGTCGCCGAGGCGCGGGTGGAAGAAGCCGAACAGCCGGCGGTCTGGGACGTCGATGCGCAGGCGAAGGTCGTCCCACCCGCGGATCGCGTGGACGGCCTCGTAGCGGATGATCTTCTCAAGGATCGCGGCGGACGTCTGCCAGTCGATCTCCCTGAGGAGGAGGAAGCCGCGGTTGAACCACTCCTCGAACATGCGCCTGAGGTCGTCGTCCACCGTCCAAAGGTCCGGGTGGTTGGCGAGGCGCTCCAGGAGCTCGCAGCGCATGGCGACGAGCGCCTGCGTGCCTCCGGTCACTTGGTTGAGCCGGCGGAACACCTCGATGCGACGGGGCTCGGCGGCCTCCCGCAGCGCAGTAGCGGTGCGCGCGTCGGGCCGCTCCACGTAGTCCCGGGCGGCCTCGCTGAGGCGGTCCGGCTCCGGTCCGTAGTCCGCCGCCAGCGTGCGGAACACGAAGGTGCGCCCGGCCGAATCGAGGTCGCGGTAGGCGCGCAGGAACTCCGCCGCCCGCTCGATGGAGGAGGCCTCGCCGAGGCCTGACAACAGCGCGTCGATGAGGCCGGTGAGGTCCTTGCGGCTCATGCGCTTGGGCTTGCGCCGCTCGCCGAACAGGCGATTGTCGGTGATCGCGTTCAGCAGGTCGTTGATGACGCTGGTCTGAGGCATGGAACCCTCCCGCTTGCGACGTGGCGCACCCGGACGCAGGCCGTTATAGCACCTCGCGGACGGCTTCAGGATGGCGACTTGTCCGAGCAGACCTACTCAGTGCATCGCACGCGACGGGCCTACGACGGCTTCATGACGCTCGACCTCTACGAGGCGACGATCCGGCGCGGCGGGACCGAAGTCACGGTCGTGCGCGAGGTGCACGACCACGGCAACGGCGCGGCGGTGCTGCCCTACGACGCGGCCCGGCGGACCTGCCTCATGGTGCGCCAGCTGCGCCTGCCGGTGCACGTGGTGGAGGGCGACGGGCTGATCCTCGAGGTCGCCGCCGGGCTCATCGACCCCGGGGACGAGAGCGCGGCGGAGGCTGCCCGGCGGGAGGCGGCGGAGGAGCTGCGCTACCTGGTGCACGACCTGCGCAAGGTCGGCACGTTCTACCCCATCCCCGGCATGGTGACGGAGCAGATGAACTGCTTCCTCGCCACCTACACGCCTGCGGACCGCATCACCTCGGGCTACGAGGCGGACGAGGACGAGGTGCTCGACGTCGAGGAGTGGGCGATCGGCGAGCTGTGGGCCGCCTGGCAGGACGGCCGGCTGCGCGACGGCAAGGCCGTGGTGTGCCTGCAGGCGCTGAGGATCGAGCGGCCGGACCTCTTCTGAACGGCCGAGGCTGCACCGGCGTGGCGCGGTTAGTCGGTGCGCCAGTGCCGGCGCACGCGCTTCAGCGCGCTCCAGATCCCGATGACGACCACCGGGGCGAGGAGGCCGAGCGCGAGCGTCCTCGAGATCGGCAGCACGCCAGCGTCCAGCAGGGCGTCCACCGGGTAGGCGAGGAGGCCGAGGAGGTAGTAGCTGATGGCGATGACCGACAGGCTCTCCACTGCCTCGGACAGCACGAGCTGCCGCTGCTGGCGCTCGTTCATTGAGCGCAAGATCTCCTGGTTGCCCTTGTTCATGGAGACGTCGACGCGGGTGCGCAGCAGGTCGAGCGCGCGGCCGACCGCCATCGACAGCTCCTCCTGCCGCTGCTCGGTGGAGGCGATGGTGCGCACCGCCGGGGCGAGGCGGGTACGGATGAAGCCCGACAGGGTGGGCCGCTCGCCGTGCTTCTCCTCGTCCAGGGACAGGAGCCGCTCGTCCACCAGGGCGGCGTACGCGCGGCTTGCCGAGAAGCGGAAGCGGGTGGCCGAGCGCATGGCCTCGGTGCGGGCGGACAGGTCCTGCAGCTTGTCGAGGATCGCCGCGTCGCCCTCCTCGCCGTAGGTCAGCGCGTTGGTGACCTCGGCGAGGTCGGCCTCGAGCTGCGACAGGATGGGGCCGATGCGCCGCGCCGTCGGCAGGCCGATCAGCGTCATCACGCGGTAGGTCTCGAGCTCAAGGACGCGCTGCACGCGCCGGCCGAGCTGCTCGGGCCCGATGGCGGGCGCCGCGACGTGCATCTCCATGAAGCCGTCGTGGCCGACGCGGAAGGACGACGACACGTCGATGTTGCCGCGCAGCACCCCGCCGATGTCGTGGGGGTGCGCCCGCGCGGTCGCGCGGTCGACCACGAACACGCGCAGGGAGACGAGGAGCTCGGCGCCATCGGGGACGTCGCCGGCGATCCGGGCGATGAGGTCCTCGCCCGGCGCCCGACCATCCGACGACACGAGGGTCAGGGTGGTGAACTCGGTGTGCGGCTCGAGCTTGATGGTGAGCCCATCGCGCGCGAGGATGGTGTGCCGCGCTGCCGTCGTGTTGGGCGCTCCGAACACCGCACCATAGAGCTCGCCGGCGACGTCCCTGCCGACGCAGGCGAAGGCGAGGTGATGGATGGTCGAGGGGACGTGCAGCGAGAGCGGCGGACGCGCGTGCGCCTCGCCGATCGCCGCCGCCCGGTCGGGATGGTTGCGGAACGGCAGGGCGCCCGTCCGCTCCGCGAGCGCTGCCTCCGCCACGATCGTCCTCCTGCACGCCCGAGCCGCGGCGTGATGCCCTCCATGGCCCGGCGAGGTGCCTCGTGCAACCGTGCCGGGAGAGCGGCGGTGCGACGGGCGGCTCAGCGCTGGACGCGCTCCACGATGGGCAGGAGGAGGCGGCTCGGCATCAGCGTGGTGACGACGGCACCGACCTTGTTCATGAGCCCCGGCACGACGACCCGTCGCCCGGCCCGCGTGCCGCGCCAGCCGATGGCGGCGACGCGTTCGGCAGACATCCGCTTGGCGTTCTTGAACAGGAAGGAGCGGTCCATGCCCGACACCGAGCCGAACTCCGAGCGCGTGGGTCCCGGGCACAGGGCGGTCACGGTGACGCCCGTGCCGTGCAGCTCCTGCCAAAGCGCCTCCGAGAAGGACAGAACGAACGCCTTGGTGGCGTAGTACACCGACACGTTCGGGCCCGGCAGGTAGGCGGCGGTGGAGGCGACGTTGAGCACGGCGCCGCTGGACCGCTCGACCATCGCCGGCAGGAGGCGATGGGTGAGCTCCACCAGGGTGCGCACGTTGAGGTCGATCATGCCGAGCTGACGCTCAAGCGGCGCCTGGGCGAACGGCCCCGCATGGCCGAAGCCCGCGTTGTTGACGAGCACGTCGAGGGGCCGGCCGAGCGCGGCCACCTCGCCCTGAAGCGCGGCGGGCGCATCACGCTCGGTGAGGTCGAGCGCGACGGGGATGACCTCCACCGGCAGCTCGTCGGCGAGCGCGCGCAGGCGGTCCTCGCGCCGGGCGACGAGGACGAGGTCGTAGCCGTCGGCGGCGATGCGGCGGGCGAGGGCGGAACCGATCCCGGCGGAGGCGCCGGTCACTAGGGCGAGGGGTCTGGGCATGCGCAACAGATGTTCCGGAACGCACGCGTCGCAAGCTCTTGCATGAAGTTCAACGTTGAACTACATAGTTTTGATGTTGAACTATTGGAGGGCGACATGGTCACTCGGCGCAGCGTGCTGCTCGGCCTCGGCGGTGTCACGGCGATCGCGATCGGCGGCGGAGCGGCGTTCGCCTTCACACGCACCCCGACCAGGGCGCTCACGCCGTGGCAGGAGCCCGGCACGGCGGCGGACCCGCGCGTGCGAGCGCTCGAGTGGGCGGTCCTCGCACCCAACCCGCACAATCGTCAGCCGTGGCTCGTAGAGCTGGTCGGCGAGGATCAGGCGCTCGTCTACTGCGACCTCGACCGCCGGCTCCCCATGACCGACCCGTTCGATCGGCAGATCACCATCGGCCTCGGCGCCTTCGTCGAGCTCTACTCGCTTGGCGCCCAACACGATGGCTTTGCGGTGGAACTCCTCCCGTTCCCGGAGGGCGCGCCGGCGTCCGATGCTCGCCTCGATGCGCGTCCCGTCGCGCAGCTGACGCTTGCCGAACGCCCGATGGGCTTCGATCCCTTGTTCGCCGAAGTGCTGAAGCGCCGGACCACCAAGGAACCCTTCACCGATCGCCCGGTGCGCGAGCCGACCATCGCGGGCCTCGGACGCGCGACGCACCACACGACGTTCGCCGGGACGCTGGAGCCGGCGCACGTGGACCGCCTAAAGGATCTTGCCTGGCAAGGCTGGCTCGTCGAGGCCCGCACGCCGCGCACGTGGCAGGAGAGCGTCGACCTCATACGCATCGGGCGCGTTGAGATCGAGGCGAACCCGGACGGCGTCGACCTCGGAGGGCCGATGTTCGAGGCGCTGGCGCTGGCGGGCCTCCTCACGCGCGAAACCATTTCCGAGCCCGGCACCATGGCGTACACGACCGGGCTCGAATCCTACCGCGATATGATGAGTTCCTCTCGGGGCTTCGTCTGGCTCACGACCCCGGAGAACTCGCGAGCCGAGCAGCTCGCCGCCGGGCGCGACTGGCTGCGGGTCAACCTCGCAGCGACGGCCGTCGGCCTTGCCGTGCATCCGCTCAGCCAGGCCCTCCAGGAGTACGAGGAGATGGCGACGCTCCGCGAGGCGGTGCACGACGCGCTGGGGGCCACGGCGCCGCGGACGGTGCAAATGCTCGCCCGCGTGGGGTACGGTCCCCAGGTGCCTCCGAGCCCGCGCTGGCCCGCCCGCTCGCGGCTCATCGGATGATGCAACACGCGCGGGGGATCGACTGGCCGACGAAGCCCAGCCCGACCCGGGGACGCTGCTGTTCGCGGTGTTCAACGAGATCGGCATCATCGAGCAGCTCGCCCGCGCGCGGTTCGAGGCCGTCCTGCCGGACGGTCTCTTGGTGTCGCACTTCTCGGTGCTGAACCACATGGTGAGGCTCGGCGACGACAAGTCGCTCACCTCGCTCGCGTTCGCGTTCCAGGTGTCGAAGGGCGCGATGACCAACACCGTCCAGCGCCTGGAGCGCCGCAAGCTGGTGGACGTCCGTCCCGATCCCCTCGACGGCCGGGGCAAGCGCGTCTTCCTCACCGAGGCGGGTCGGCAGGCGCGCGACGAGGCCATCGCGCGGCTCGGACCGGCACTCTGCGACCTCGAGCAGGCTCTGGGTGCGGAGGTGTTCGCGGAGCTCCTGCCGCGCCTCCAGCGCGTGCGGACGGCGCTCGACGAAGCTCGGTTGCTGCGCCGGACCTAGGAAGCCGAGCGTGGTCGACCTCAAGGATCGGCTGCGCAGTCGACGTCAGGTCCGCGCGCGGCCCGGCAGCGTCGGCAGGCTGAGCCGGTCGCGCAGGGCGAACCAGGTCATGGCGAGCGTCGCGAGGGGGCCGAGGAAGCGCGCGCCGCCGGGATAGGGCGGGACCGGCAGGTGCTCGAACACGTCGAGCCGCGCGGTATCGCCGGCGATGGCATCGGCGATCACCTTGCCGGCGAACGTCGCCAGCCCGACCCCCTGCCCGGAGTAGCCCACGGCCGCGTAGAGCCCAGGCTCGAGGCGGCGGATGAGCGGGCAGCGGGTGCGCGTGATGCCGAGCGTGCCGGACCAGGCCGACGCGAAGGGGACGTCGGCGAGGCCGGGATAGACCTCCGCGAGGTAGGGTCGCACGATGGCGCCGACGGCCGCGGCGTCCGTCGGCGGCGGGCCGTAGCTCTCGCCGCCGCCGAACACCAGCCGGTTCTGGCTGTCCACGCGGAAGTAGCGGATCACGGCACGCGTGTCGGCCACGGCCTCGCCCCCCGGGATCGGCGAGGCGTCGAGGGGCAGGGTGGCGGCGATGTGGTTGACGAGCGGCAGGACGCGGGTGGCGACCCTCGGCTCGAGGCCGGACAGCGTGCCGTTGCCCGCAAGGAGCACCGCGTCCGCCGCGATGACGTGCGCGCTCGCGCCGCGCCGTCGCGCGCTGACGCGCACGCCCTTCGCGGCGACGTCGACACGCTCGGCGAGGGTCGTCTCGAACAGCTGCGCGCCCGCTGCCTCCGCCGCACCGGCGAGCGCGGTGACGAGGGCGAGGGGATTGAGGTGACCGCCCACGTCGTCGTAGGTGCCGCCCACGTAGCGCCTGGAGCCGATCGCCTCGGCGAGGGCGACGCGGTCCAGGATGCGCGGCGGCACGCCGTAGCGCTCGTGAAGGTGGTCGGCGTAGGCTCGTGCGTCGTCGAAGGCAGAAGGCGAGTGGGCCGCCTCGATCACGCCGGGTCGCCAGTCGCAGTCGGCGCCGAGCTCCACGCGCAGGGCATGAACCAGCGCCACCGCCTCCGATCCGAGCTCCCACAGGGAGTCCGCCACGGCCTCGCCGAGGCGCTGGGTCAGCCAGACCTGGTCCCGCCGCTGGCCGGGGTGGAGCTGACCACCGTTGCGACCCGAGGCGCCCCCACCGAGCTCACCCGTCTCCAGCAGGACGCAGCGACGGCCCACCCTCGCAAGGTGCAGCGCCGCCGACAGCCCGGTGAGCCCGCCGCCGACCACGACGACGTCGGCGCGCTCCGGCATGTCGTGCCGCGGCGCGGGCGCCGGTTTCGGCGCGTCCTGCGCGTACACCGTGTCGGGCATCAGCGTGGCGTGCAGACGCTGGCGAGTGTCGCACGCGCCGGCCAGCGCGCCGTAAGGGGAGCACGCTCCGACGGCCTCAGGTCGGCGACGGCACGGTCGCGCGCTGGCACGGAGCCATCGACGACCAGCGTCGCGCGACACGTCCACTGACGGGTGCGGTCACACATTGAGGAGGAGGTACTCGCGCTCCCACGGGCTGATCACCCGCATGAAGGTCTCGTATTCGGCCTGCTTGATGGCGCGGAAGGTGGACACGAAGCTCTTGCCGAAGATGTCGTTGAGCGGCTCGCACTCCTCGAACAGCGTCACCGCCTCGATGAGCCCGCGCGGCAGGCCGAACGGCAGGTCGCTCGCCGAGCCGTCCACGGGTTCGTCCGGATGCGCGCCCTCCTCGAGCCCCAAGAGCCCGCAGGCGAGGGACGCTGCGATGGCAAGGTACGGGTTGGCGTCGGACGAGGGGATGCGGTTCTCCAGGCGACGCGACTGCGGCGGCCCGTGCGGCACGCGCAGCCCGACGGTACGGTTGTCGTAGCCCCACGACACGTTGGTCGGGCTCGCCGAGTAGCGCTCCAGGCGGCGGTAGGAGTTCACGTAGGGTGCAAGGATGCACATGACGTGCGGCAGGTAGCGCTGGTGTCCGGCGATGAAGTGGAAGAACTCCTTGGTGGGGTTGCCCTCACCGTCCGAGAAGATCGTGCGACCGGTCTCCTGGTCGAGGAGCGAGGCGTGGATGTGCATGGCCGAGCCCGGCTCGCCGGACATCGGCTTGGCCATGAAGGTCGCGTACATCTTGTGCCGCAGCGCCGCCTCGCGGATCGTGCGCTTGAACAGGAACACCTGGTCGGCAAGGTCCACCGCGTCACCGTGCAGGAGGTTGATCTCCATCTGCGCGGCACCCTCCTCGTGGATGAGGGTGTCGATCTCGAGCCCCTGGGCCTCCGAGTAGTCGTAGATGTCGTCGAACAGGTCGTCGAACTCGTTCACCGCCGCGATGGAGAAGGATTGCCGGCCGATCTCGGGCCGCCCGGAGCGGCCGATGGGCGGCTCGAGCGGGTAGTCGGGATCGGTGTTCGGCTTGACGAGGTAGAACTCGATCTCCGGGGCCACCACCGGCACGAGACCGCGCCGGCCGTAGAGCTCGACGACGCGCTTCAGCACCTGCCGTGGGGCATGGTCCACCGGGCGCCCGTCCTTGTGACGAGCGTCGTGGATGAGCTGGGCCGCGGGGTCGGACGCCCACGGCACGATGGCGAGCGTCGAGTAGTCCGGGTCGAAGATGAGGTCGCCGTCGGTCGGGTCGTAGACGAAGTCGCCGTCCTCGTCCGGGTAGCTGCCCGCGATGGTCTGGGCGAAGATCGACGTCGGCATGGTGATCGACGGGGAGCGGGCGAACTTCTCCGTCGGCATCATCTTGCCGCGCGCGACCCCGGCCGTGTCGGGGACGATGCACTCGACGTCCTGGATGCCTCGGGCCTTAAGCCAGTCGACCGCCGTGGCGTGATCGGCGACCCCGCGCGGCCTGGGCTCGGCGGGGTCTGACGCGGCGAGGTGGGTCGGTGTGGTCTGGTCCACGGTGGATCCGCTGCGGTGCCCTCGCGCCGCGAAGGGCCGGCCCGACGGCGCTGCGCCATCCGCCACCCGCATCCCGCCTCTGTCAACCGTGACGGGTGGCAAGGCTTGCCGGCGCAACAACTTAACACCCCGCCGAGGCGGCCACGATCGCAACAAACCGCGCTTGTTGGGAAAAAACTGGAATGATTCTTGGGAACGTATGCGACCCCTCGCAGGTTAGGGACCTGCTCTGGCCAACTGCTCGCGTCGCCTCAAGCAACACGAGTGGCTGCGGGGCCGCCAGGGCGCCATGTTCTGGCGCCACACGATCGAAGAGGCACGATCATGTCTTCGCACAAGACCCTTTGGCTGGCGACCGCGTCCGCTCTGGTTCTCCTCCCGGCCGCTCCCGCGCTGGCGCAGCAGACCCAGGATAACGTGACGATCGTCCAGCCGGGCGAGGCAGCCGAGGATGCGGGTCAAGCCGCCGAGGACGCGGCCGAGGCGACCGGCGAGGCGGCGCAGGACGCGGCCCAGGCGACCGGCGAGGCGCGGCACAGGATGCGGCGCAGGCCACCGGTGAGGCGACCGGGGACGCTGCAGAGGCGACCGGCCAGGCGGTCGAGGGTGCGGCGGATGCGACCGCCGACGCCGCCACCTCCGCCGGGGAGGCGATGCAGGACGCCACCACCACGGATGCCGAGGTCACCGTCGTCGAGCCGACCGAGGTGGAGACGGAGGAGGTTGCGGAAGGGACGCCCGTGGCGGGTCAGATCTTCGAGCAGTCCCCGGACACCTACCTCGCGTCGACCATGATGGACGCCGTCATCATGAACGCCGCCGACGAGGAGATCGGTGACGTGAACGACATGGTGCTCGGCGCCGACGGCCAGGTCGAGGGCGTGGTCATCGGCGTGGGCGGCTTTCTCGGCGTCGGTGAGAAGAACGTCGCCATCGAGCTGTCGCGGCTCGAGATCTCCGAGGAGGAGAACGGCGAGCTGACCTTCATGCTCGACGCGACCGCCGAAGAGCTGGAGGCCGCGCCCGCCTTCGTCACCGCGGAGGAGGAGCGGCGCGAGGCCGAGGCATCGGCTGCGCGCAACATGCCCGGCACCATGAGCACGCCGACCACGACCCCGCCTGCGACCGTGGCTCCGCCGGCGACGACCGCCAACTGAGCCAGCTTGATGACCAAGGGGGCGCGTCAGCGGCTCCCCAACGGCTGCCGATCGGCGGCTCTGTCCGTCTCGGCGGCTCCGTCCGTTGAGGCGGCTCCGTCCGTTGAGGCGGCTCCGTCCGTTGAGGCGGCTCCGTCCGTTGAGGCGGCTCCGTCCGTTGAGCTCCGTCCGTTGAGGGCTCCGTCCGTTGAAGCGACCGTAGCTCCCTTACGGAGCCAGCTCGTCCGGTCGGACGCGGTGACACTGTCCGGCCGATGTGGCTCGCTGCCGCAGCGCCGACGCTGGGGACCGCACGACTGATACTGATTAGCCTGTCGAAGCGCGCGTGGCGCCCTGACCTTGCAAGCTCGTCCGGGCTGACACGGTGACCTCCTTCGTGCGATCGAGACGGGGGTCGCTGCCGCTTCGACACTGGGACCGCACGGCGGATCGGCCTGTTGGATCTTGGGAAACTCCCCTTACGGCACGACTGCGTCCAGACGGACGCGGCGACGTGCGTCGTCCCTCCGATGTGGGGCGCAGCCGCAGCGGTCCGACATCCGGATCGCACCGCGGACGTTGCGGAGCGTTGAAGGCCGCACTGCCACCGCAACATCGGCTCGGCGCGCGACGCATGACAGACAGAGAGTTCGTGTTGCGTTGTCAGACGCGGGTCCTTGCTTTCTGCCGGACGGCGAAGCCCCGGGCCCGCCGCCCAGCCGATCGCCATCCCGTTGCTCGACGACTTGGGACGACGAGCGGTGCGCGGACGTCGTGAGCAGGCGCAGACGCATCCTCCTTCGTGGAGCGCCGTCGAGGCTGCGATGTCGTTGGCCCTGCGCGCCTCCTCGCGGACCGCGCAGTCGATGCCCGTCGCCGTCCGGAAGGCGTGCACGAGCTTGAGCACCGTCGCGCCGCCTCCTGTCGCGACGTTGAACACGTGGGCGTCGCGCTCGCCCCCCGACGAACTCCAGCGCCGCCGCATGGCCTCGGCAACCGCGCCGCCTCCTGTCGCGACGGTGAACACGTGGGCGTCGCGCTTGCCCCCCGACGAACTCCAGCGCCGCCGCATGGGCCTCGGCAAGCGCGCCGCCTCCCGTTGTCGCGACGTTGAACACGTGGGCGTCGCGCTCGCCCCCCGACGAACTCCAGCGCCGCCGCATGGCCTCGGCAAGCGCGCCGCCTCCTGTCGCGACGGTGAACACGTGGGGCGTCGCGCTCGCCCCCCGACGCACTCCAGCGCCGCCGCATGGGCCTCGGCAAGCGCGCCGCGTCCCGTCGTGACGTTGAACACGTGGGCGTCGCGCTCGCCCCCCGACGCACTCCAGCGCCGCCGCATGGGCCTCGGCAACCGCGCCGCCCTCGGTCGCGACGGTGAACACGTGGGCGTCGCGCTCGCCCCCCGACGAACTCCAGCGCCGCCGCATGGGCCTCGGCAAGCGCGCCGCCTCCTGTCGCGGCATTGAACACGTGGGCGTCGCGCTCGCCCCCCGACGCACTCCAGCGCCGCCGCATGGGCCTCGGCAAGGTCCATGACGTGGATGAATGCTCCGGTTGTTGGCTCGCGACGACCATCCGCCGCCGCCCTTCGCATCTTGCTCGACGGGGCGCCCGAGTGCCCCGACGATCACCTGGCGTCGGTCGCCCATCCGGGAGCTCACGGTTGCGGCGAGGCAGAGGGCGGGAAGGACGTTGGCCGGACCCCATGCCTTCGTCGGCTCCGACCGAGGCTTGGAGGGATCCGCCTCCCTAGTGCATCGCCACTCCGCAGGCTCGGCGAGCGGTGATGCAGTCGGGCGTAGCGAGCGTCGTGGTCGGGTCGGGTGCGCCCGAGGGAGCCGTCCGCGTCCCGGACGCGATCCGGACGGACCGCTCACACGATGATCGAGCGTCCGCCGAGACGGTCGTCATCCCTGTCCTCGAGCGCGGACATCTTCCCTTCGGTGGGGTCGCGGTCGCGTTGCTCCGCGTCGCGGTCCCTGCCGCCACCGGGCTCCCCACCCCCACCGGCGAGGCCGGCCTCGCTGACGGTGATCTCCGCTGCCTCGTAGCCGGCCCGACGCACGAGCTCAACAAGCTCGGCCCGGTCCTCGCCAAGTCGGGCCGCGGCCTCACGCGTGGTGGCAACGACGCTCACCTTCAGGCCGGTCGGCGACAGTCGCATGGTGACGGAGAGCGTGCCGAGCGTCGCCGGTTGAAGCTGAAGCTCCACCACCCGCACCGGGCCCACGAGGCCGGGGTTGCGTGCGGCTGGCACATCAGCCGCACCGCTGCGGACCGGACCAGCCTCCGCAGCCGAGCGAAGCTCGGCAAGGACGCGCTCCAACGTCCGTTGGAGCTGTTCGATGGGGGCCGACGGCGCGTCGTCCGGCGCGGCCGCAACCTCCGCCGCTCGAACCGGAGGCAGCAGCTCCGTTGCAGCAGATCGAAGCGCCAGCCCGACGGTCGAGGGCATGACCGGCGCAAAGTGCGTCTCTCGTCGGAGCACGGTGGGAGCAGCCCCGTCGATGACGACCTTGGCGTCCGCCTCCGCGGCCATCCTTGCACCGTGCTGGGACGGGGACTGACGACCTGGCATGAGCCGGACAGGATCGAGGATCGCGCTCCGGTCGGGTGGTTCCGACGGAAGGAGGACGCCGGCGGGCGGAACGCTCGGCCTCCCAGTCTCCGGTTGCGGCGTCGCCAAGCTCGGCGGCGGGGCAACCTGCCGCTCAGGCGCCCGCCCGAGCTCGGGGCCGGACGCCCGGGTCGCCAGACGCTCGACGCGCGGCAAACCATCGACCTCGTTCGCCAAGCGCTCGGCGCTCGCCGTCTCCACCTCGCCCATGTCTTGTCCACTCCGCAGCTCGTGGAGGTGCGACGAGCCCGGTAGAGCGGGGCGCTGTCGGCCAAGGTCCGAAACGGTGACCTCGACGGGAGCGACGCTGGCTCCCGTCGGCTGCGCGCCGCTGACGCCGACGTCGAGCCGGACGTCCCCCAGGGCCCGATCCACCTCGACCTCGCGCGACGCGACCTCCCAGCCCCGAGGTTCGTCTCGAAGGGGCAAGGAGTCCTGCACCGCTTCCAAGGGCGCGGACGCACCGTTCGGAGGCCCTGCAGGTCCAAGGGCCAACGCGCGGGCCGGGGACGCCGGCGCTGCGCCGTCCCCGTCCCCGCAAGGGGCAGGGGCTGGACGCTCGCCGGCGAGTAGCGATCGAAGGTCGCCGCCACCGCCACCGCCACTGCCGCGGTTCGGCGCGCTCCGCAAACCCTCCTCCGCTCGGGGCCCTTCGCCCTGCGGCCGGTGCCCCTCGGGTGTGGTCGCAAGATGCTGGACGCGTTGGTCTGCGCGACGCGCGGATCCGTCGAGGAGCTCGTCGAGCGCCATGGCAAACCCTGCGACGAGCCCTTCAGCGGGCCTCGCAGGCGCGAGCGTTGCCGGGGCGCCTTGTGGGCCCTTCGGAGCCGGTTGCGGGACGATGCGGGTCATTGGGCGGCCTCCAAGAGTGCATCGATGTCGGCGATGGCGGCGGCAACGCGACGCTCGATCTCGAGGGGACCGGCTTCGGCCGCCTCGGCGTGGCTCGCTTGGTCCGCGATGGGGAGCGGCGTTCCCTCGCGCGCGCTCGCAGGGGGAGGCTGGAGTGGTCGATCGACGCCATCTCCGGCAGCGTGTGCAGCCTCGGTGTCCGACGCTGGACGGACCTCCTCGAGGCGGGCCAGTGCGACCTCGCCCACAGCGCCTCGGTCGACGGGTGGCAACCTGATGACCGTGTCGGCGAGTTGCAGCGCGGCCGCGAGAAGCTCCTCATCGTCCTGCGGCAGGGCCTCCTCCGAGAGCGCTTCGAGCGTTGCGACGGCCGCTTCCGAGCCCTCTGGGTCGACGACCTGGGCAGCGGCCTCGTAGAGCCGGGCACGCCGGTGGTCGAGCGTGCCTGGGCTTGCGGTCGCGCGCACCTTGACCGCGGCATCGCGCGCTGCAACGTGGTTGCCGTTCTCGACGGCGGCGCGTGCCAGCAGGAGGTAGAGCTCCTGGCGTCCACCAGGCGTCATCGGCTCCAACAGGCGCTCCAACTGCGCAGCGGTGGCAGGCTCGTCGATGAAGGACATCCTGGTCAGCGCGGCCGCGAGGCGCTGGCGGAAGTTCCCCGCGTACACCGACGTCCGGTACTTGCGCAGGTAGCGGCTGACCATCGCCTCGAAGGTGGGAAGGTCGTCCGCCTCCGCCGCCACGAGGACGGCACGGCGCAGCGCGGCCTCCTCGACCAGCGTGCCAGGCGCACCAAGCCGTGCTGCCGTAAGGAAGCGCTCGGCAGCCTTGGGGTCGTCGGCGACGAAGAGCGCCGATCGAGCAAGGTTCACGGCACCGCGGACGCTGGGATCGATGCGCTCGTCGTCCACCTCGGCGAAGTGGCGGCGGGCGTCCTCGGCGCGTCCCTCGAGGTAGGCGAGGGCGCCGGCTGCGAGCGTCGCGTCCCGCTCTGGAAGCTCGGCGTCACGAAGCACGTCGCGCATCACCGTCGGATCGCCGCCCGACAGCGCGTAGGTGATGAGCGCGCGTGCGTTTGCCGGTTCGGCCCACGCCTCTGGCGGTGCAGCGCGGAAGCGCTCGGCGATCCTGCGTTGCAGAACCCCCTGCGCTGCCAGCGCGGTCGACGAGCCGCGAGCGATGTCGTCCTGCAAGGCGCTCAGCATGCGAACGAGCTGGAAGGGTTGCGATCCGTGAGGAGACGCGACCGGCCCGGCGGCGGCCGGTGCTCGCCCACCGCCTGCTTGCACCTTCGGTTCGACGAGCGGCGGATCCTCGCCGCTGGCCGACGGCGGTCCTGCGAGGTCGTCGGGCTGCGGGGTGTTCGAGGGGCCGGGAGCAGGGATGTCCCGTTCCGGTGGGCGAGACGTCTCCGCTGACGAGGTTGTCGTCCGGCCACCCTCCGCGACGCGACGCGGATGACGACGCGGGACGTCGCTCCGGACCGGCACCTTGGCGACCACGGGGGAGGGCGCCCCGATGTGGGACGCCGTCGCGTCGTTCCGCTCGGACTGCGACGTCGATCCTAGCGCACCGGCATCCGGCGGCGAGGCCCGCGGGACCGGCACCGGAGCGATGGGTCCCCGAAGCCGGTCCGTCGATGGGGGCGAACTTGGACCGGACAAGCGCGCGTTGCTCGCCGCCGAGGGGTCGGATGTCCCGGAGGCTCGGTCCTGCGCTGGAACCGCCGTCGGTGTCACGGCCGATGGCTGCCGCTCCCCTTCCGAAGGCTTCGCCGCGGCTTCCGTGCCTGGCGCGACGAGCGTCGAATCCGGATCGAGCGCCTCGCGCGAGGTTGAACGATCCATCGACGCCTGCCCCGCCAGCCCGGACCTCGTCGGCCGTCGGCGGGGCGTGGGGTTGATGCGTCCACCGCTCGTCTCGGCGCGCATCTTGAACTGGGGCTCGAACTCGACGCCTGACGCAAGCGGCCTTCGGCCCTGCCGCCGCGCCGCCTCGCCGAGGAGCTGTGCCGTCTCCAACGCAGCTGCCCTGGCCGAGGCGCCGTCGAACCTTGGCGCTGGCTGTCGGCTGGCGACCTCCGCCCGAGCCGCGTCGGATGATCGCAGAAGATCCCGAGGCTCGGCCGCCGGTTCTGAGACGGACGCCAGCCAAACGCACACCACACCAGCCAAGCACGCCGCGGACCTTACGGACGCGGTCATGGGGTCACCTCCGTCGACGGCTCGTAGAGGATCTCGATCCGCCGGTTCTCGTCCGCGTAGGGGTCCTCGGGCACGGTCGGCTCGCGGTCGGCAAGGCCCTCGACGCGCGCGATGCGGCGCTCCGCCACCCCACGCGCGACGAGCGCTGCCTTCGTCGCATGGGCGCGCTCGAAGGACAGGACCCAGTTGTCGGACGAGCCGGCGGCGAACTGGCGGGCGTCGGTGTGTCCGCGAACGACGATGCGTCCGTCGCGGTCCGCCAGCGCGTCGGCGACGCGTCCGAACAGGCCGATGGCCGCCGCCGTCGGCTCGGCTGAGCCGATCGGGAACATCGAGAATGCGGTGTCGTCGGTGAGCGCGATCAGAACGCTTCGCTCGCCGGCGACGACCGCGACGTCCGCGGCGACCTCAGCGAGCTCGCCGGCGATCACCGCCGCCGCGCGGTCGACCGCCTCCTTGCGCGCCGTCGCGACGTTTCCATCCGCGTTCCCCTCGTCTGTCCTGCCGTCGGCCGCGGCCCGGTCGTCGCCGTAGGCGGCAAGCACCGCCTCGGCGAGTGCGGAGCGGGGCGCGACGACCGCCGCTGGTTGCGCCGGCGCCTCCTGCTGGGCGACCACGTCGGGGCGCAGTGCGTTCCGGCCACCGGCGACCAGCGGTTCGCTTGCAGCGTCTGGCCCATGCGCGGCCATGGCGACGTTCCTCGCTCCCGCCGGCGCAGGCGAGGCGGCGGTCGGTACGCGGTCAGCGGCGTCGAAAAGCGCCGGATCCGGCTCGGCCTGCGCGGTCGCGATCGAGCCCGGCTGCAGCGACTGCGAAGCCCGCTCGGACGTCGTCTGCCAGTAGGCCGGGTCGAAGGGGTCGCGCGGCTCGTCCGTGGGCTTGGTGTGTCCCGCATCACCGATGCTTGTCTGGGGAACGTCGACGGCGACAGGGTCCTCGGGGTCGACGTCGATGTCGGCGGAGGCGAGCGTGGCGTAGGGATCGTGGAACACGGCGCCATCCGTCTCGTTGAGGAGGCCAGCTGAGTCCATGCGGTTCTGGTCGCCAACTTCGGCGTTGCCGCCCCCGGTGGCCGCGCCGCCTTCGCCCATGCTGTTCGCTGCTGTCGTGTGGTTGCCGACGGCATGGCCTGGGGTGTCGCCCGATGCCGGCGGCCGCATGTCGCGCGTGGGGTCGGCGAGGCCCCTCACGTCGGTCGGCGCGTCCATCAGGTTCATCGGGTTGAAGTAGTTCGCGATGGACTTCTTGATCTCCTCGTCCGTCGCGTTGACCAGCCACATGATGAGGAAGAAGGCCATCATCGCCGTCATGAAGTCGGCGTGAGCGATCTTCCACACGCCGCCCTTCTTGGCTTCGGCGACCTCCTCGACGCGCTTCAGGATGATGATCTCGCTACTCGTGTCCGTCATCGTCCAGCCCCATCGTGTTGGCGAGCGTCCGCGTCCAGGTGGCGACCGCGGTCTCGAGAAGGGTCTCGTCCACAGTGACGGCGAGTTCGGTCGCAGCCTCGTTCACCTCGAATGCAACGGTGAGGTCGCCCGAGGCTTGCCGCAGCGCGTCGATCAGGTCGGCCGGCCCGCGCACCGTGAGGCACGCCTGCCATGCGGTAGGCCCGGCGATCTGCTGCAGGGTCTCAGAGAACGCGCGCACTGCGACGTCCCGGATCGCCGCATCGAAGACCGGTGTCAGCGCGCGGGCGAAGGCGTGCGAGAGGCGATCGTGCAGGGCCTCAAAACCAGCGACGCAGCGCTCGCGGAAGGCGCTCCCTTCCTCCTCGCACCACGTCCGCCGCGCGGCTGCGAGGGCCTGCTGGGCGGCCGCACGCTCCTCGGCCCGCGCCCGTTCGACGGCGGCCGCCTGCGCCGCCTTCGCCTCGCTGCGTGCCTGTGCGACGGCGGCCTCGATCCGGTCCTCGAGGCGTTCTGCAGGGCCGTCGAGCGGCGGGATCGGCGAGGGGCGCGCGCTGGCCTTGGCAGCGGCGCGGACGAACGGTGGCACCAAGCCGCGGGCTCCCGTCTCGGCAGGGGCTGCCGGAAGCGGACCCGCAAGGTCGAGCGTCGCGGCCGCGCGGACGGTCGCCTCCGGCGCGTTGAGGACGCGCACGATCACGTTCGGGTCGAAGCGTTCGTCCGTCCCAAGGGTCGGAGAGACCGAGGCGGCGCCCTCGCGCAGCGTCGGCAACGTGTCGGCGAAGGAGCGCATCACGCGTGCTCGGCCTGCAGCAGCCACTGCTTTAGGAGCTTGGCCGCACGCAATGCGTCGTACTCAACGACCTGCTCCAGGCGCGCCTGCGGCGTCTTGTGCATGTTCGCCTTGAGGTCCTCGATGAAGTTGCGCTCCTTTTCGGGCGCCCCGACGGCCGTGCTCGCGCCAGACACCCCGTCCTTCGCCTCGATGAGCTCGGACATCGTCTGATCAGCGGGCGGCGTGGTCAGCGCGCGGATCGCCGGACGCAGGCCGAACCAGATCAGGAGAACAGCGACGACGAGGATGATCGCGGCGTTGACCACCGTGCCGAGTTGGCGCGTGACGACGGACAGGAAGCCCTCCGCCTCGACGGGGCTGAGCAGATCGCGCTCCGGCGCGAATGGGATCGTCGCCACCTTGAGGTCGTCGCCGCGATCCGTGGAGAGGCCCGCCGCCGTCTGGACGAGCGCCTCGATGTCGGCGATCTGGGCCTCAACGGGGGGGCCGTTCGGGTTCTCAGCGTTGGCGACGAGGCGGTCTTGGTTGACGAGGACCGCGACGGACAACTTCTCGATGGCAAAGCCATCCCGAACCCGCTCGACCACCCGCGTGGAGATCTCGTAGTTGGTGAGCTCCTCGCGGCGCTCCTGGTCCTCGGTGGCGTCGGCGCCGCCGGCGGTGGGCAGCTCCTCCTGCGGCACGTTCTGCTGCACGGTCACCGGCTCGTCGACGTTGCGGTTGCGCGCCGACTGCTCCTCGCGGACGGTGCGGACCGAGCGCTCCACGCGGCTCTCCGGATCGAAGATCGTCTCGTTCTCGCGGGTCTTGTCGATGTTGAGCCGTGAGGTGACGCTGACCGTGAAGTTCTGCACGCCGAGGAAGGGGACGAGGGTCTTTCGGATCTGCTCCTCCAGACCCTCGTTCGTCTCCTTCTGAAGGCGAGCGAGCCGGCCAGTGGATTGGTTGGCAGGGTCGTCGCCCGAGGCGAGGACCGCGCCGTTCGTGTCCAGAACCGTGACCGAACCGATCTCCATCGCAGGGATGGCGCCGGCCACGAGGTAGCGGATCGCGTCCGCGGACGCATCGCCTTCGGCCCCGTCGGTGCGGATCACCACCGAGGCGGACGCTGGCTGCTGCTGGCGCCGGAACGAGCCGCGGTCGGACAACACGAGGTGGACGCGCGCGGCGGAGATGCCCTGCATCTCCTGGATGGTGCGGGCGAGCTCGCCCTCCAGCGCTCGCACGCGCGTGACCTCCTGCATGAAGGAGGTGAGGCCGAACGAGCTCATCTCGTCGAACAGCTCGTACCCGGCGTTGGGCGAGCGCGGCAAGCCGTTCTCGGCGAGCAGCATCCGCGCCGGAGCGGTGTCCGCGTGGTTCACCAGGACCGACGTCCCGTCGGCGGAGACGTCGTAGGCGATCTTGGCATCGGACAGGACGTTGCCGATGCGCGTGACGTCCTCCCGGTCGAGGCCGGTGTAGAGCACCTCGCGGGCGGGCTGCGCGAGGTAGCTCGCGCCGAGGCCGACGGCGACCAGCGTCGCGACGGCGATGGCAGCGAGCGCGGTGAGGCGGCGGGGGCCCAACTCGCGAAGGTTGGACAGGACCCGCTCGACGTGTTCGCGGCCGGTCATCGGCCCTCCTCATGGCAAGACGGTGGGACTTTGGCGCGGGACCGACGACGGCGTCACCGCTCCCCGTTGGAGAACCGTCGCCGATCACGCTGTGCCGTGACTTGCGCGGGTGCGCTTGTGGATGGCTGAAAGCGCGGTGGGACACCCTGTGGCATCGGTGAGACGCGTGCGGTCCCAGTCGCGGGGGCGATCGCGGGACCGCCGCCACAGGAGGCGTCGGGTCTCGCAGGGGCGCAGCGCGCGCTGCGCCGAAACGCGACAAGCCGCGCCCTTGGGGCGCGGCTCGCAACTCGGCAGATCGAGCGCCCGGGCGCCTAGGGCGGTTTGGGGTTGGTTGGGACCAGCCAACCCCAAGAAGACCGCCCTCAACGAACGAGCTAGGGCATCCAGTCGGGCCCCGAAGGACCCAGGATGCTCTAGCGGAAGAGCGCGAGGATGTTCTGCGCCGAGGCGTTGGCGATGGACAGCGACTCCACCGAGAGCTGCTGCTGGGTCTGCAGCGCGCGCAGCTTGGTGGACTCCTCCTCCATGTTGGCGTCGACCAGCGCACCGATCGCCCGGGCGTTGGCGTCCATCAGCGCGGAGATGAAGCTGTGCTGCGACTCCGCGCGGGCAACGTTGACGCCGACGACGTTCTGGGCGGTCACCACCTCGGTGAGCGCCTCGTCGACGAGCTCGATGAACTTCTCGAGCACCTTGAGCTCGGCCTGGCTGTCGCCCAGGGCGCCGACTTCGATGTCGAGGATGCTTGCGTTTATTGCAGGGGTGTCGGCATCGGCACCCGTGCCCCCGGCGACGCCGTCGGCACCGAGGTCGAGCGGGCTGACCTCGCGCTGCTTGTCGAGGATGCCGGTCTTCGACGCCGTTGTGCCGTGGGCATCGGTCAGCACGAGGTTGGTGAGGTCGAGATCGATCGTCGAGATCGCGATGCCGGTCGAGGAGCGCTCGAAGGAGGCCACGACCGACTTCGTGGCGTTGTAGCCGGGGGCGCTCGTGTCGACCGCGAGGAAGTTCTGCTCGTTGATGACCGAGGCCGACGCCTTGTTCACCATGTCGGTCTGCAGGCCGGCGATCTCGGCCTGGATGTTGGTGCGGTCGACGCCCGGCTGACGCGCCGCGACGAGAAGCTCCTTCATCTTCTGAAGGCTGTCGCGGGTGGCGTCGAGGCCGTTGTAGGCGACGTCGAGCGTCGACTTGCCGATGGACAGGGCGTCCTTGACCGCCGAGAGCGCGCCGTTGTCGGACTCGGTGGTCGTCGCGATGGCCCAGTAGGCCGCGCTGTCGGACGCCTGGGCGATGCGCAGGCCGGTGGAGACGCGGTTGTTCGTCTCGTTGAGCGAGTGGTTGATCTGGCTCAGCGTCTGCAGCGCGACCATCGCCGCGGTGTTGGTGAGAAGGCTCGTCATCGTCTTTCCTCTGAAGGGTTGCGAAAGACATGCCGATGGTCGGCTCGCGCAGGGCGGCATCATGCCTTTGGCGGTCCGTGACGGCCTCGATGGGCCTGCCGCGGCGGGCGCGTGCCCGGCCAACCTGCGTGCTTTGGTGTAGCTGGTGTGGCTTTGGCGGACCTGACGTTGCCCCCAACTTCTATCCAGCGGCGCCTGGAATTCGGCGGTTAACGTCGGTAGGCGGGGCAAACCTGTCGAGGTTGGACAGGTCGTGAGAGCGACGCGGGCGCAGGATTGCTGCGGCGTAGTCGTTCGGGGTGAGCCAGCCGAGACGCGAATGCGGCCGCGTCGTGTTGTAGTCGGCGCGCCACGCAGCCAGCACAGCACGGGCATGGGGGAGCGAGCGGAACAGGCCCTCGTTCAAGAGCTCGTCTCGCAGGCGGCCGTTGAAGCTCTCGATGAAGGCGTTCTGGATCGGCTTTCCGGGCGCAATGCAGTGCCAGGCGACCCGACGCTCGTCGGCCCGTGAGAGGATCGCGTTCGCGGTCAGCTCGGTGCCGTTGTCGCTGACGATCGTCGTCGGCCGGCCGCGTTCGGCAACGAGCCGGTCGAGCTCGCGGGCAACCCGCACGCCGCAAAGCGAGGTGTCGGCGACCAGCGCCAGGCACTCGCGGGCGCGATCGTCGACGACGGTCAGGATGCACAGGCGCCTGCCGCAGGCGAGCTGGTCGGACACAAAGTCGAGCGACCAGCGCTCGTTCGGCCGGAGCGGCACGGCGAGCGGGGCTCGCGTCCCGACTGCCCTCTTGCGACCGCCGCGCTTGCGCACCGTGAGGCGTTCCCTCGCGGTCAAGCCGGAAGAGGCGCTTGTGGTTCAAGGCATAGCCTTCGCGCCGCAGCAGCACGTGCAGCCGCCGATAGCCGAACCGCCGTCGCTCGTGCGCCAGCGCTCTCAACCGTTCGCGCAGCTGACCGTCGGGCCGCCGCACCGAACGGTAACGGACCGTCATCCGGCTCGCGCCGACCACCGTGCACGCCCGCCGCTCGCTCATCTTGAACGTCGCTCGAAGATGCGCGACAGCCTCTCGCTTCGCAGCGGGCGTCACCATCTTTTTCCCAAGAGATCCTTCAGCGCCGAGTTGTCGAGCATCGCTTCGGCGAGCAGCCGCTTCAGCTTCGCGTTCTCCTCCTCGAGCCCGCGCAGCCGCTTCGCCTCGCTCACGTCCATCCCGCCGTACTTCGACTTCCAGGCGTCGAACGTCGCATCGCTCATGCCGTGACTGCGGCACAACTCGGCGACCTTCGCTCCCGCCGCACGCTCCTTCAGCACGCCGATGATCCGCTCTTGCGTGAACCTGCTGCGCTTCATGCGTTCGGTCCTCTCTGGGCCGAACTCCACTTCGCCCTGGATCAGGCGCCGGGGGCAACGTCAGACCTTGCTGCTCAAGCGCCCCGTTAGACGGTCAGTGGGCGGGTTGCCTTGCTCGTTCGTGCCGCACCGGGAGCGGGGCTGCTCAGGGGTGGACCCCCAGTCATCCCCCGTCCGCGCTTAGCGGAACAGCGCGAGGATGTTTTGCGCCGAGGCGTTGGCGACGGACAGCGACTCCACCGAGAGCTGCTGCTGGGTCTGCAGCGCGCGCAACCTGGTGGACTCCTCCTCCATGTTGGCGTCGACCAGCGCGCCGATCGCCCGCGCGTTGGCGTCGATCAGCGTGGAGATGAAGTTGTGCTGCGACTGTGCGCGCGCGAGGCTCACTCCGACGAGGTTCTGTCCCGTGATGACCTCGTTGAGGGTAAGGTCGACAGCGACGATCATGTTCTCGAGCCGCGCCATGTCGTCGGCGCTGTCGGTGAGGTCGCCGACCGGGTTGTCGTGAAGGTTCGAGGGATGTCGCTGGGTCCTTCCGGCGTGGGTGACGAGGTCAGTGATCGAGCCGATGAAGCTCGCAGCACCGGACGGCGCGGCTGGCGAAGACGAGACTTCAGCCATCCGCGAAGGGCTGGTGCTGGGGTCGAGTTCATGCTCGCGATCCAGGATGCCCTTCAGCGTGTTGGCCGCGTCGATCAGCATGATGGCGGAGACGTCGAGGTCGATCGTTGAGATGGCGAGGCCGGTCGAGGAGCGCTCGAAGGAGGCGACGATCGACTTCGTGGGGTTGTAGTCCGTCGCGCGCGCGTGGACGGACAGGAGGTTCTCCCCGTTAAATACCGAGGCAGAGACCTTGTTCTGCATGTCGCCGAGGAGGCCGTTGATCTCGGCCTGGATGTTGCTCCTGTCGACGCCCGGCTGGCGAGCTGAGATGAGCAACGCCTTCAGCTTCTGCAGGCTGTCGCGGGTGGCGTCGAGGCCGTTGTAGGCGACGTCGAGCGTCGCCTTGCCGATGGACAGGGCGTCCTTGACCGCCGAGAGCGCGCCGTTGTCGGACTGGGTGGTCGTGGCGATCGCCCAGTAGGCCGCGCTGTCGGACGCCTGGGCGATGCGCAGGCCGGTGGAGACGCGGTTGTTCGTCTCGTTGAGCGAGTGGTTGATCTGGCTTAGCGTCTGCAGCGCGACCATGGCCGCGGTGTTGGTGCGAAGGCTCGTCATCGTCTTTCCTTGGGGACTCGTGAGCGTGGGACGGGGGTCTCGCGCGGCTTGGGGGGACCCGACCAACCTGCTTCATGCGGTCGTCGTTGAACGAGCGCGGACGGGACGTAACCGCTCTAGCGGAAGAGTGCGAGGATGTTCTGCGCCGAGGCGTTGGCGACGGACAGCGACTCCACCGAGAGCTGCTGCTGGGTCTGCAGCGCGCGCAGCCTGGTGGACTCCTCCTCCATGTTGGCGTCGACCAGCGCGCCGATCGCCCGGGCGTTGGCGTCCATCAGCGCAGAGATGAAGCTGTGCTGCGACTGCGCGCGGGCGAGGTTGACGCCGACCAGGTTCTGGGCGGCGATCACTTCGCTCAGCACCGCGTCCACGTCGCCGATCCCCGCCTCGAGGGCCGCAAGGTGGGCCGCCGAGTTGGTCAAGTCGCCGACGGGCCTCTTGATCTCGGTCGTGCTCAACGCCTCGTAGGTGCGCAGGGCTAGGATGCCATGGTAGAACGTACCACCGTGGGCGAGCCTCGTCGGGAGGTTGGGCCGCGCCTTGTCGAGAAGACCGTTGGAACCGCTCAGGTCGAAGAGCAACAGGTTCGAGGTGTCGAGGTCGATCGTCGATATCGCGATGCCGGTCGAGGAGCGCTCGAAGGAGGCCACGATCGACTTCGTCATACCGACCTCGTCGTCGATCTCGGCGGACAGGAAGTTCTGCCCGTTGATCACCGACGCGGCGGCCTTGTTCTCCATGTCGGTGATGAGCCCGTCGATCTCGGCCTGGATGTTGCCGCGGTCGACGCCCGGCTGACGGGCGGCGATGAGCAGCTCCTTCAGCTTCTGCAGGCTGTCGCGGGTGGCATCGAGGCCGTTGTAGGCGACGTCGAGCGTCGCCTTGCCGATGGACAGGGCGTCCTTGACCGCCGAGAGCGCGCCGTTGTCGGACTGGGTGGTCGTGGCGATCGCCCAGTAGGCGGCGCTGTCGGACGCCTGGGCGATGCGCAGGCCGGTGGAGACGCGGTTGTTCGTCTCGTCGAGCGAGTGGTTGATCCGGTTCAGCGTCCGCAGCGCGACCATCGCCGCGGTGTTGGTGAGAAGGCTCGTCATCGTCTTTCCTTGGGTACTCGTGAACACCATGCCGATGATCGGCGGAGGCAGGGCGGCGTCATGCCTTCGCTCGGCGCGCGGGACGGGGGTCTCGCGCGGCTTGGGGGGACCCGACCAACCTGCTTCATGCGGTCGTCATCCAACGAGCGCGGACGGGACGTGGTGCGACAGTGCCATCCGCCAGCCGACGATCGCGCGAACGCTGTCCGTGCGCCCCCCGAGGCCGTCACATGTCCAACAGTCGGTAGGCTGGGCGACTGCGCGACCCCTGTCGGGCTGCCCTCAGACCATGAGGCGTCCGTCGGCTAAAAACATCCTGGGTTCATTCAAACCCAAACAAGATGCGCCAGCTCGTCGATTGAGAGCGGTCTCTTGGGCTTTTATGATTCCAGCTGACCTCGAACCGCTCTAGCGGAAGAGTGCGAGGATGTTCTGCGCCGAGGCGTTGGCGACGGACAGCGACTCCACCGAGAGCTGCTGCTGGGTCTGCAGCGCGCGCAGCCTGGTGGACTCCTCCTCCATGTTGGCGTCCACCAGCGCGCCGATCGCCCGCTCGTTGGCGTCCATCAGCGCGGAGATGAAGCCGTGCTGCGACTCGGCGCGGGCGAGGTTGACGCCGACCTGGTTCTGGGCGGCGATCACCTCGGAGAGCACGGCGTCCACGTCGCCGATGATCGCCTCGAGGTCGGCAAGGTCGGTCACCGAGTCGGTCAGGTCGGCGATGGGCCTCATGATCTCGGTGGTGCTGAAGGCCTCGTAGGTGCGCAGGGCCAGGATGCCGTGGCGGAACGCACCACCGTGGGTGTGCACCGCTGTGATGTTGGGCCGTCCCTTGTCAAGAAGGCCGTTGTCACTGCTCCCCGGGTCGATGAGCATCACGCTCCAGATGTCGAGGTCGATCGTCGAGACCGCGATGCCGGTCGAGGAGCGCTCGAACGACGCGACGATCGACTTCGTCGCGCTGAAGTCTGGGGCGTCGGTGTCGACGGACAGGAAGTTCTGCCCGTTGATCACCGAGGCCGAAGCCTTGTTCTCCATGTCGGTGATCAGGCCGTCGATCTCGGCCTGGATGTTGACACGGTCGACGCCCGGCTGACGGGCGGCGAGGAGCAGCTCCTTCAGCTTCTGCAGGCTGTCGCGGGTCGCGTCGAGGCCGTTGTAGGCGACGTCGAGCGTCGACTTGCCGATGGACAGGGCGTCCTTGACCGCCGAGAGCGCGCCGTTGTCGGACTGGGTGGTCGTCGCGATCGCCCAGTAGGCGGCGCTGTCGGACGCCTGTGAGATGCGCAGGCCGGTGGAGACGCGGTTGTTCGTCTCGTTCAGCGAGTGGTTGATCTGGCTGAGCGTCTGCAGCGCGACCATCGCTGCGGTGTTGGTGAGAAGGCTCGTCATCGTTTTTCCATGTGTACTGTTGAACACCATGCCGATGATCGGCGGAGGCAGGGCGGCGTCATGCCTTTGGTCGGCGCGTGGGACGGGGGTCTCGCGCGTCTTGGGGTGGATCCGACCAACCTGCCCCATGGGTCGTCCTCGCAGGATCGCGAACGGACGTTGCTCAAGGCGAAGCCGTCCGAGCCTACGATCGCTTGAACGTCGTCGTGCGACCGCCGGCCCCAGAGGCAACGAGAGGGGGTCGCGCGACTGCGCGACCCCCCGCACGGACCCATCGGTTGGGGCGTCGAAGGCTAAGGAGCGGTCGGCTGATGCCGTCCCGACCGTCTCAGGCCCCTGGGATGGGCGCTGTCCTCAGCCTCGAGGCGTCCGTCGGCTTAGCGGAAGAGCGCGAGGATGTTCTGCGCCGAGGCGTTGGCGATGGACAGCGACTCCACCGAGAGCTGCTGCTGGGTCTGCAGCGCGCGCAGCTTGGTGGACTCCTCCTCCATGTTGGCGTCGACCAGCGCGCCGATCGCCCGGGCGTTGGCGTCCATCAGCGCGGAGATGAAGCTGTGCTGCGACTCTGCGCGGGCGAGGTTGACGCCGACCTGGTTCTGGGCGGCGATCACGTCCGTCAGCACGGCGTCCACGCCGCCGATCATCGCCTCGAGGGCCGCAAGGTCGGTCACCGAGTCGGTCAGGTCGCCGACGGGCATCGCGTCGGGTGGGTTAATGTCGTCGTCATAGGAGCGCAGGGCGAGGATGCCGTTGCGAACTTCGCCACCGTCGTCGGTCGTCGCGGTGAGGCCGGCGCGGGCCTTGTCGAGGAGGCCGTTGTGACCGTCGTCAGCGCTATCGGCGTCGACGAGGATCAGGTTGGTGGTGTCGAGGTCGATCGTGGAGATCGCGATGCCGGTCGAGGAGCGCTCGAACGACGCGACGATCGACTTCGTGGCGTTGTAGCCGGTGGCGTCGGTGTCAACGGACAGGAAGTTCTGCTCGTTGATCACCGAGGCGGACGCCTTGTTCACCATGTCGGTGATCAGCCCGTCGATCTCGGCCTGGATGTTGCCGCGGTCGACGCCCGGCTGACGCGCCGCGATGAGCAGGTTCTTCATCTTCTGAAGGCTGTCGCGGGTCGCATCGAGGCCGTTGTACATGACGTCGAGCGTGGACTTGCCGATGGACAGGGCGTCCTTGACCGCCGAGAGCGCGCCGTTGTCGGACTCGGTGGTCGTCGCGATCGCCCAGTAGGCCGCGCTGTCGGACGCCTGGGCGATGCGCAGGCCGGTGGAGACGCGGTTGTTCGTCTCGTTGAGCGAGTGGTTGATCTGGCTCAGCGTCTGCAGCGCGACCATCGCCGCGGTGTTGGTGAGAAGGCTCGTCATCGTCTTTCCTCCGAAGGGTTGCGAAAGACATGCCGATGGTCGGCTCGCGCAGGGCGGCATCATGCCTTTGGCTCCCGCGCATCGCGCGAGGGTGGGCGCTGGCCCGACCAACCTGCTTCACGCGGATGTAGCGTGCCTTGCTTGCCGCAGGCTTGCGCGCGCCAGCTCGCGGACTTCGACGGCCCTCACCTTACCGATGGACCGACGAGCGCAGGGCGATGCGCCGCTCGCACACGCGGAAAGCAGCGACTTAGGTTCGACCGCGGTCAACCGTCCGTCGAGAACCAGATCGGCACGACGGCCTCCTGCCGCAGCGTCGTGCTCGCTGCAGCGGCCGGCGCATCGTCCGGCACCGAACGTGCCGAAGCAGCGAGGGGAACGACCGTCACGGCGGTGGTCGTTCCCAGGGAGCGGTCCGCCGGCGGAGGTGGTCCCTCCCCGAGCGTCACGTCGGAGAAGAACTGCGGGCCGACCTCGCGCACCTCGTCCGCATCGGCGAGCGCCAGGTCGACCCCGGACGGGCGGGATAGGGGCCGCGCGGGCAGCGGACCTGCGGTGGGCCGGTCCGGCCGGCTCGTGCGATCGGTCCTGAGGGGGTCGAGGGGCTTGCCCGTCTCATCGTACACGGCGCTCAACGGGGTCCACGACGCAGCGCCTGGTGACGGCACGAACGATGGCTCGGCGCTTGCCACCTGGCGCTCACCGGTCTTGCCAAGCCGGGCAAGGGCAGCCTCGGCGGTCGTGTCGACGGCCAGCGACTGCGGCTGACAGGCACAGTTCGGCAGCGCCCGCTTGCGGTAGGCGAACGCCGTGGGAAGGTCGACGTAGCTCTCCCCGGTCATCGTGGAGCGCATGCTCTCCACCGGGTTCGAGGCGTGGTGCGTGTAGAGCGACACGTCCGCCGAGGGACAACGGCCGACGCACATGGCAAGCTCGTCGTAGAAGTTGTCGGAGTGGGACCGGCTGTTGATCGGGAAGTAGAAGCCGTCGCACAGCCGCACGCAGACGGTGCGCTGGGAGCCCTCGCGTGTGTACCCCTTCGGGCGTTCGGCCGAGCGGGTGGCGCGGATCGCCTTGGCCTCACCACGGGACCTGCGCGAGCGTGGCTCGTTGAGGTCCAAGCGCTCGACGTTGGGGTCGATGCGGGCGGTCTGCACCGGCTCGCGCTCTGCCTCGCCGAAGATGCGCGAGAAGAAGTTGCCGCCGCGCCGGCGTCCGGCGGACCGGTCGAGGTAGCTGTCGGCGGTCGCGCCGTGGACGACACGGCCGCCGATCATCGTGGTGGCACGCCGGCGCGCCGGCTCGCGGGTCGCCTCCCTCGGCTCGATCCGCCGCGGCGCGCACGCGGCAGCGACCCGACGCTGCAGGGCAGCGACCTGGCCGCCTCCGCGCAGCCGACGCATCTCGGCCTCGATCCCGGTGCAAGCCCGGTGACGGCCGTACCCGCTGACGCGGTGGCAGCCGAACGCCCGGTGCCGCCCCCGCAGGTGCGCCGCCTGCGCGCCGCCGCCGCTGCTCTGCGCGGCGGCGAGTTGATTGCGCAGACTCGCGCAGGATTGTGCTTCTGCCTCCGAGACGAACAGGACCGCGACGAGGAGGACGAGCACCGTGCGCATGGAAGGTCCCGGAAATTCGCCTTACCGGCTGAGGCCTTATGTCCTAACGCAGCGGGGCAAAACCCTCAATGAACAGTAGTGCCGATGGTCGCATATCGTTAATGCTTAAAGGTTGTGTTGCCTTGATTCGCCATGACGCTAGGCTGCAATCCCCACGTCGGGCAACAGCTCGCGGAGCCGCTCGAGGTCGCCGACGAAGCGGTCGAACTCCATGCGCTTGGCGGTCTCGTCCGGCAGGCGCAGGAGGTAGGAGGGGTGGACCGTAACGAACCCCTGGCTGCCGTCCGGCCACTCCAGCGGCTCGCCGCGCACCCGGCTGATGGTAAGCGTGCGACCGGCCAGCGCCCGGGCCGCGGTCGCGCCGAGCGCCACCGTCATGCGTGGCGTGACGAGGGCGCGCTCCTGGGCGAGCCAGAAGCGGCACGCCTCGATCTCCGCGTTGTTCGGCTTCTGGTGGATGCGACGCTTGCCGCGCGGCTCGAACTTGAAGTGCTTGACGGCGTTGGTCACGAAGGTGCGCTTCCGGTCGATCTTGGCGGCGGCGAGCGCGCGGTCGAAGAGCTGGCCGGCGGGACCGACGAAGGGCCGACCTGCAAGGTCCTCCTGATCGCCGGGTTGCTCGCCGACGAACATGATCGGCGCCTCGCGTGCCCCCTCGCCGACCACCACCTGCGTCGCCGGCGCGTGGAGCGGGCAGCGCTCACAGTGGCGAGCCGCCGTGGCAAGGTCCTCCAACGACGTGATGTTCTCGGCCATCGTCGCCACTGCCTCCTCCTCGGCGCGTCGGGCCCGGCTGACCCGGGTCGAGCGCGCCGGCGCGTTGCCGGGCGCCGCGATCATGCCGGACGTGCGACGCACCGCAGTGTGGATGAGCGGCTCGATGAGCTCGGCCTCCGGCATGTTCTTCCAGTAGCGCTTCGGCATCTCGGCCTGCATCGCCTTCACCTTCAGCCGCGCTGGGTTGAAGATGGCGCCGAAGTAGGTGCGCCAAAGCTCTTCATTGACGTCGCCTTCGGGCGCCACGTCGCGCGAGGCACCGTCGCCGAGGACGAGCGTCGCGCCGTCCCAGTGCGCCGAGCGCTCCGGGGTCAGGATCGACCAGCGCATCTCGGGGAAGCGGCGCATGAAGAACGGCGCCGTCCGGTCGAGCGTGTGGTGCTCGGGCTCGAACCAGGCGACGTAGCGGGCGACACCGTCCGCGTCCGTCGTCTCGCGGAAGCGCACGAACGCCTTCATCTTGTGGGAGCAGCGGCGCACGTTCTTGGCGAGCTGATGGGCGCGGGCGACGTCCGGATCGCTGGCGACCTTCAGGAGGTGGGGCTCCCTCCGGAAGCGCTCCAGCATGCGGTGCGCGAGCTCGAAGCGGTCGGCCGCGCGATGGCAGACGACGTCCGCGGCGAGCTCGGCGAACGCACGGGGCGCCCGCGGTGCGTCCTCCTGGGAGGGCTCGGGGAGCTCGTCCACCGTGCGGCCGATGCCGAAGAGGCCGCGCTCCGCCTCGCCGACACACCACGTCACGTCGCGCGAGGCGACGTCGGCCGCGACGAGGCGTCGGGCGGCCGACCGGAAGGTGTCGAAGTCCGCGGCGTGGGCGAGGCGCACGCGCCAGCGTGTCGCCGCCGTGTCGTCAAGCGACCTCATGCCGCGAACAGGTCGAGCTGACGCGCTGGCTTGAGGAAGCGATCGCGCAGGTCCGCGGCCTCGAGGAGGCGCGCCGGCTGCCACCCCTCGAGGGCGATGAAGGGCTTGGCGCGCTTGGCGGTGGGAGTCAGCCGCGCGAGGTCCTCGAACCTGAGGCGCCGGTAGCGACGCGTGCGAACCACCGCGTCCACCGCCTTCACGCCGAGGCCAGGCACGCGCAACAGCCGCTCGCGGGGCGCGGTGTTGAGATCGATGGGGAAGGCCTCGCGGTGGGCGATCGCCCAAGCGAGCTTGGGGTCGATCTCGAGGTCAAGCATGCCTGTCGGCGCAGCGTCGCGGATGTCGTCGAGCTCGAACCCGTAGAACCTCGTCAGCCAGTCCGCCTGGTAGAGCCTATGCTCTCGTTCGAGGGGTGGAGCGGCGGGGGGCAGGGCGCTCGAGGCATCCGGGATCGGTGAGAACGCGCTGTAGTAGACCCTGCGCAGGTCATAGGCCGTGTAGAGGTTGCGGCTGGTCGTGAGGATCGACAGGTCGCTCGCGCCGTCCGCGCCCACGATCATCTGCGTCGACTGTCCGGCAGGCGCGAAGCGAGCCGGCTTCGACTTGCGCTGGATCGTGCGCTCGCGCGACGCGTCGATGCCGTTCTTCAGCGACGCCATCGACGCCTTGATGGTGCGGGCCGACTTCTCCGGCGCGAACGCCCTCAACCCGGTCTCTGTGGGCAGCTCGATGTTGATGGACAGCCGGTCGGCCCAGCGTCCGGCCTCGTCGATGAGCTCCGGCGACGCGTCGGGGATCGTCTTCAGGTGGATGTAGCCGTGGAACGAGTGGGTCTGCCGCAGCGTCCGCGCCACCTCGACGAGCTGCTCCATGGTGTGGTCGGCCGAGCGCACGATGCCGGACGACAGGAACAGTCCCTCGATGTAGTTGCGCCGGTAGAACGACAGCGTGAGGTCGACGACCTCCTGCGGGGTGAACGCCTCCCGCTCCACGGCGGACGACACGCGGTTCACGCAATACGCGCAGTCGAAGATGCAGGCGTTGGTGAGGAGGAGCTTGAGGAGCGAGATGCACCGACCGTCAGGGGCATAGGCGTGACAGATCCCCGACCCCTCGGTGGAGCCGATGCCGCCCGAAGCCTTCGCGTTGCGCTTGGCGGTCCCGGACGAGGCGCAGGACGCATCGTACTTCGCGGCATCGGCGAGGATGGCGAGCTTGTCGATCAGCGATCGCTTGCGTCCGGTGGGTCCGGGCATGATGTCCTCGGTTGGCGGCCTTCCTGATCGGCCTGCCTCGGTTCCGCCTTTGTTCGATATGTTGCATTAGGGCGGCCGCGTAAAGGGTGACAGCTCGCCTGTTGACGAAGCGCCAGGACGCCGTCGCGACGGCAGGCACAGGGTTGCGGTTCGCGGACGGTCGTGCACCGTTCGGCAGTCGAACCTGGAGATTGACTTGCGAATCGTCCTTGCAGCGACCCTTGCGGCAACAGCGCTCTGCTCCGCGTCCATGGCGGCGCCCACCACCGTGATCGTCGGCGTTCCGAACTGGCCGTCCGCGCGTGTGACGGCGCAGATCATCGCGCAGGTGCTCGAAGCTCGCTACGATGTCGAGGTGCGGTTGAGGCCCATCGGCACGGTCGAGCTGTTCGATGCCATCGACCGCGGCGAGGTCGACGTTCACCCCGAGGTCTGGCTGCCGAACCTCCAGCGCTTCGTGGAGATCTACCGCGACGAGCGGGGCACCATGCAGCTCGCCCCGAACGGGACCGAGGCTCGCCAGAGCCTATGCACGACGCAAGCCACGGTGGAGACGACCGGGCTCGACCAAGTGTCCGACCTTGCCGACCCTGCGATGGCACGGCACTTCGACACGGACGGCGACGGCCGGGGCGAGATGTGGATCGGCGACCGGGAGTGGTCGTCGACCCGCATCGAGAGGGTGCGTGCGAGGAGCTACGGCTACGGCGAGACGATGCTGCTCCTCACGATGCCCGAGGACCTCGCCATGGCCTCGGTGGACGTTGCAGCCGCGACCGGCGCGCCCATCGTGTTCTACTGCTACGCGCCGCACCACGTGTTCGCCCTGCACGACGTCGTCGTGCTCGACGAGCCCGCGCACGACCCGTCCACCTGGCACATCGTGCAGGCGGAGGACGATCCGGCGTGGCTCGACCGGTCGCGCGCGGGCAGCGCGTGGCAACCGTCCACCTTCCGCGTCGGCTACGCGACCGATTTCGCGCTCGATCATCCCGCACTCGCGGCCTTCCTAGACAAGGTGCAGCTGACCGAGGCCGAGGCCGAGCGAGTGACCTACGCGGTCCACGTCGAGGGCCGTGCGCCCCACGAGGTCGCCGCCGGGTGGATCGCCCAGAACCGGGCCAAGCTCGCCGGGTGGACCCGATGAGGCGCCGCACGTTCCTCGCCGGCCTCGCGGCGTGCGTCGCCTCCGCGGGCGCAGCGCGAGCGACGGAGATCTTCGATCCGCAGACCCGCACCTGGGTGCCCTACGATCCCCAGCGCGCCGCGCAGTACTATCGCATGCACGGCAGCGTGCCTGCGGACTTCACGCGGCAGGTGGTGACGTTCAGGACCGCCGAGGTGCCGGGGACGGTCGTCATCGACGGCAACCAGCACTTCTTGTACTTTGTGCTGGGCGGCTTCCAAGCCATCCGCTACGGCATCGGCGTCGGCCGCGAGGGCTTCGGCTGGGCGGGCATCGTCCAGGTGGGCCGCAAGCAGGAGTGGCCGACCTGGACCCCGCCACCGGAGATGGTCGAGCGCGATCCGAAGGCTGCCCAGTGGGCGAACGGCATGCCCGGCGGGCCGGAGAACCCCCTCGGCGCCCGCGCGATCTACCTCTACGAGGGCACCCGCGACACGATCTACCGCATCCACGGGACCAACGAGCCATGGTCCATCGGGCTCGACATCTCCTCGGGCTGCATACGAATGAACAACGACGACGTCGTCGACCTCTACGACCGGGTGGAGGTCGGCGCGAAGGTGATCGTCCTGATGCAGGGCGCGGCGCTCTACCGCGGCGTTTGAGGGAGGCAACCATGACGGTTTCGAGGGGCGCAGCGCTCGCGGTCTTGGCGTGCGGTCTTGGAGGTGCGCTCGGAGCGTGCCAGTCCTCACGCCCCGCGGATGTGCCGGTCGCGTCGGTGGAGCCGCCGGCGGCCTCGGTGCGCCAGTCCGGCACCACCGCACCGGCCGACCTGCAGCTCCTGTGCGCGAGCCAAGCGGCGAGCGAGCTCGGTGCGGCCGGCGAGGTCCTGCCCGTCGCCTCGACGCTGACCCCGTCCGGAGCCTACGCGGTGGAGCTCAGCGTCGACGGTGGGAGGGCCACCTGCCTCGTCCGCGAGGATGGCACGGTTGAGGAGATCGCCCGGGCTTGAGGGCTGGCCGCCCCTCCGCCAACCAGGCGCTCAAAGGTGTCCTTCGGCGTGCAATGAGGCCGCTGAGCTGGCGTCGATGACGAGGTGATCGTGCACTGCGATCCCGCGCGGGCGCGTTGCCTCGACGATTCTCCTCGTCATCGACGTCGGGCTCCGGACGGCGTCGGATCCCCCGACGGATGGTCGTGGGCGAGGATCACCGCGCTGGCGCCGTGCTCCAGCGCGCGCTTGACCACCTCGCGCCGGTAGACCGGTGCGTGGTCCACCGTGCCGGGGCCGGCGCGCTCAGGTGAGCAAGCGGTTGGACTATAGGTTGGAGACCATCCGTGGGGAGGGGGTGAACACCTCGCAGCCGTCCGGCGTCACCCCGACGGTGTGCTCGTACTGAGCCGACAGCGAGCGGTCGCGTGTCACCGCGGTCCAGCCGTCGGACAGCACCTTCACGTGCGGCCGGCCGAGGTTCACCATCGGCTCGATGGTGAAGATCATGCCGGGCTGCAACCGCACTCCGTCGCCAGGGCGGCCGTAGTGCAGGATGTTCGGCATGTCGTGGAACAGGCGGCCGACGCCGTGGCCGCAGAACTCCCGGACCACCGAGCAGCGTTCGCCCTCCACGTAAGTCTGGATCGCGTAGCCGATGTCCCCTGTGGTGTTCCCTGGCCTCACCTGCGCCACGCCGAGCTCCAAGGCGTGCAGCGTCACCTGAAGCAGCCGGTCGGCGGCGCGGCGCACGTCGCCGACCCGGTACATGCGCGAGGAGTCCCCGTGCCAGCCGTCGAGGATCAGCGTGACGTCGACGTTGACGACGTCCCCCTCCTTCAGCGCCTTGTTGGAGGGGATGCCATGGCACACCACGTGGTTGATCGAGGTGCACGACGCCTTGCGATAGCCGCGGTAGTACAGCGTCGCGGGGATCGCGCCGTGCGACGTGGCGAAGTCTAGCACGAAGTCGTCGATGGCCTGGGTGGTCACGCCGGGCGCGATGATCTCCTCGAGCGCGTCGAGGCAGCGCGCGGTGAGCCCCCCCGCCGCGTGCATGCCGCTGAACGCGTCCGCCCCGTAGAGCCGCACCTGCCCGGTGTTGCGCGCGGGCGCGACGTCCGCGTCGATGAACTCCACCATGTGCGCCTCGTTGCGTCCGACGCGCTATGTCGGCCCTAGCGCTGCCGTTGGCAAGGCGGCGGCTTCTGCTCGCCCGGTCGCAAGGTCGAGGACCGGGATGGTGCGCTCGGCGGTGATGCCCTCGCGATCGACGCGGCAGCGCAGCGCCACCATCGCGACGCCCGCCGCCGCCGCTGCGTCGAAGGCCGCGGCGTAGGCGGGGTCGATGTGGCGGGCGAGGCGGAACACCTCGCAGTCGTGGCGCTGGATGAGAAACAGCATCATCGCACGCTCGCCCTCGGCGACGACGTGGGCGAGCGCAGCGAGGTGCTTGGCGCCGCGCAGCGTCACGCAGTCCGGGAACGAGGCCTCGCCGGCGCGCTCAACGAGGTGGACGTTCTTGACCTCGACGAACGTGCGCCGTCCGTCGGGCCCGGTGAGCAGGAGGTCGACGCGCTCGGCCGTCCCGTAACGCACCTCGGGGCGCACGGCGATCGAGGCGGGGAGCGGCGCATGGCCGGCGCGCGCGAGGGCCAGCGCCACGCGGTTGGGGTTCTGCGTGTTGGCGCCGACCCAGACGCCGTCTGCCTCCACCGCCTCGAGGGTGTAGGCAAGCCGCCGCTTCGGGTTCGCCGCGCGGGACAACAGGACGCGCGCGTCGGGCCGCGTCAGCCCGGTCATCGCCCCAGTGTTGGGGCAGTGCGCGGTGAGCCGGGTGCCGTCGGCGAGGGCGACGTCGAGGAGGAAGCGTTGCCGGCGCTCGAGCCAGACGGCGTCGAGGAGCGGGCCGAAGCGATGGGCGAGCATATGCACATCCTGCACAGCGCCCTGCGCCTGAGAAGCCCTCGAAGGCGTCGGACAACAACCCGTCGGGGGAGGACGTCCCCGACCGCTCCGCAAATGGCGCCTGGTTGGCGCGGACCCCCAATTGCCAGCGACCGCGTCAGCCGGCGACAGCGTTCGTCGCCTCCGCGGACACCGCGACAGGCTCGACCGCGAGCGTCGCCGCCTCGACGCCGACGACGCGCACCCGCGTGCCGGCCGGCAGGTCCGGCCCCGCCACGCGCCACAGGCTGTCGCCCCACGTGACGCGGCCGGTGCCGCCGACGATGGGCTCGGCGAGGATGACCTCCCGGCCGATGTAGGCCGTCGGGCTGCGGTTCACGCGGTCGGCACCGTCGTCGGGGCGCCGGCCCACCACGAGGCGCGCCGCGAGGACGGCGACGGCGGCGAACGCGATGAAGGAGACCATCTGCATCTCCCACCCGACCGCCTCGCCGAGCAGCGCCGGCCCGGCGAGCCCGACGGTGCCGGTCAGCGAGGCCGCGAGGCCGAACCAGATGAGGTTGACGCCGGGCAGCACGACCTCGGCGATGAAGAACAACGCGCCGACGATGAACCAGGCGTACGGACCAAGGTCGCGCAGGACGGCAAGGACGAGCATCATCGGCCCTCTCCCGCCTCGGCGCGCAACCGCTCGGCGAGCACGTCAGTCGCCGCGCTCAGGCGGCGCGCGCGCTCCTCGCGCGACGGTGCGGGTGGGGCGTCCACCGCGACGTCGGCCGCTTCATCCGTCGCCGCACCCTCGCCGACAGCGGGCGGCTCGGCGCTGCCGCGCAGGGGTACGGGCGCCGGAGGCGCGTTGCCGCTCGCCCGCGCCACGGCGCGCCCGAGCTCACGAGGCGACGGGTCCGTCTGCGGCCGGGACGTAGGAGGGTCGCCACCGAACGCCTCGCGCGCGATCTCGGCGATGCCGGCGAGCGAGCCCAGCGTCGCCACAGCATCGATGGGCAGGATCAGCGTGCGCTGGTTGGGCGCCGCAGCGAGGTCGCGCAGGGCACCGACGTAGCGGTCCGCCACGAAGTAGTTGATCGCCTGCACCGACCCGTCCTCGATGGCGCGCGACACCGAACGGGTGGCGGTCGCCTCCGCCTCGGCGCTGCGCTCGCGCGCCTCGGCATCGCGGTAGGCGGCCTCGCGACGCCCCTCAGCGGCGAGGATGAGGGACTGCTTCTCGCCCTCGGCCCGGGCGATCGCGGCGAGCCGTGCGCCGTCGGCCTCAAGCACCAGCGCGCGCTTCTCACGCTCCGCCTTCATCTGCCGCGCCATCGCCGCGGTGAGGTCGGGTGGAGGGTTGATGTCCTTGATCTCGATGCGGGTGATCTTCACCCCCCACGGATCCACCGCGGCGTCGACCACCCGCAGGACCCGCGAGTTGATCTCGTCGCGGTTGGACAACAGCTCGTCGAGGTCCATGGACCCCATGACGGAGCGGATGTTCGTCATGGTGAGGTTGAGGATGCCGACCTCGAGGTCCGTCACCTCGTAGGCGGCGCGCGCCGCGTCGAGCACCTGGAAGAACGTCACACCGTTCGCGGTCACGGTCGCGTTGTCGCGGGTGATGACCTCCTGGCTCGGCACGTCGAGCACCTGCTCGCGCATGCTGATCTTCCCGCCGATGCGCTCGACGAAGGGGGTCAGGATGTTCAGCCCCGGTCGCAGCGTCCGGGTGTACCGCCCGAACCGCTCGACGGTGTAGTGCATCCCCTGCGGCACCGTCTTCACCGCGGCGACGATCACCACGAAGACGAGGACCGCGACGGCGATCAGGTAAAGGTTGACGCCAAGGTCGAACGGCAGCACCGCGAACTCCACCAAACATCGTGTCAGGATGTGGGCATCGCGAGGCGGCAGCGCAAATCAGGTCGCATGGGGTCTGGGAGACAGCCCTCCCGACGCGCTGGACCGGCGCGGACGGCCGCGCCGCCGCCCGCACCGGTCCGATCGAGCCGGAGGGTGGCCTAGCGCGAGGCGTTGGCACCCGCCGTTTCGAGGGAGACATACTTGCGCGTCACGTCCGAGACCATCGGGCGCAGCGTGCGGACCATCTCCTCCTCCTCACGCAGCGAGGTTTGCAATGGCGAGGTGTCGGAGTGTCCCGCGGCCTCAGCCATCACGAGAAGCGAATCGTAGGATGCGACCTCGTAGTTCTCGAAGCCGTAGCCGGCGAACAGGTTCTTCAGGACCTCGTCCTCCGCAGCGGCGTGGGTCAGGGTCGGGATCTGCCCCACGAGCCCCATCACCCCTTCCTTGAAGGAGGACGCGCTCTCGCCATACTGCGACATCAGCGCCTCGAGCCGCTCGGCCTGCGCCTGCGTCTCGTCCCGGTGACGACGCAGCGCAGCGTGCAGCTCCGGGTAACGCTCAAGGCGCTCGATCTGGTTGTCGAGGATCGACAGGCCCTGCTTCTCGAGCCCGTGGGTGTTTTTGAGGCCGGTCACGAAGACGTCGAACGCCGGCCTCTCGCGGTCGACCGTTGCAGTCATCGCCATAGAAGGCTCCGTTTCGAAGAAGGCTCCGTTTCGATTGGATCGATCCTCGCAACGCGCGGTTCCCCCAGGTGTTCCTGTCAGCCCCGTTCAGCCCCGTGCGGCCGTGGGCCGCGCGACCGAGTGACGAACCGCACTGCTGGTCCGTCGTTCTGCCAAGGAGCGGTTCGACCGCCGCCAATCCAACAAGGGGGATGCCTTGATGCTAAGAACCGCAGCAATCCTGCTCGGCAGCGTCTCGCTATGCGCGACCGCCGCGGCTCAGCAGGCGGCCGACCTCCCCGCGAAGCTGCCCCCGACCCACGAGCAGCTCGACGATCCGCGGTCCGCGAACGTCACCGTCGTCGGGCACGTGCTGGAGCCGGTGCAGCTGGAGCCGACCCGCGAGCGCATCGACCGGCTGTCCAAGCCCGCCGGCTTCGAGGTCGAGGTGTTCGCCCAGGACCTTGTCAACCCGCGCATGATCGCGGTCGCCGACGACGGCACGCTCTACGTCACACGGCGCAGCGTCGGCGACGTCCTCATGCTGCGCGACACGGACGGAGACGGCCGCGCGGACGAGCGGCAGGTGGTCGCCTCCCGTCCCATGATGCACGGCATCGACGTCGACGGGACGGACGTCTACCTGACCACGGTGGCGGAGGTGTACCGCACCAAGCGCCGCGCGGACGGCTCCCTGGAGCCCCTGACGCGCATCATCGACGACCTGCCGGCGGGCGGCCAGCACCCCAACCGCACGGTCGTGATGGGGCCGGACGGCAAGCTCTACATCTCCGTCGGCTCCACCTGCAACGCGTGCGGCGAGACCGACCCTGAGAATGCCACGATGGTGCGCGCCGAGCCGGACGGGTCCTCGCGCACCATCTTCGCGTCCGGCCTGCGCAACACCATCGGCTATGCCTTCGAGCCCTCGACCGGCGAGCTGTGGGGGATGGACCATGGCATCGACTGGCTCGGTGACAACGAGCAGCACGAGGAGCTGAACCACATCGTCGCGGGCGCCAAGTACGGCTGGCCCTACATCTACGGCGACGGCAAGTTCAACCCGCAGGACGCCCCGCCCAACGGCATCACCATGGAGGAGTGGGCGGCTGAGAGCGCCGAGCCGGTCGGCCTGTACGTGCCGCACTCGGCACCGATGCAGCTCACCTTCTACACGGGCGATGCGTTTCCCGAGGAGTACCGTGGCGACGCCTACATCGCGATGCGCGGGTCGTGGAACCGCAAGCCGCCCTCCGGCTACGAGGTGCTGCGCATCGACTTCGAGGACGGTCGGCCGGTGGGCTTTGAGCCGTTCATCACCGGCTTCCTGATGGAGGACGAGGCGAGCCCAACCGGCTGGGGCCAGATGGGCCGCATCGCGGGCCTCGCCGAGGGTCCGGACGGCGCGCTGTACCTGTCCGACGACACCAACGGGGTGATCTACCGCATCGCCTACGCCGGCGACGGCGAGCCCGGCACCGCGTCGCTCCGGCCGACCAACGAGGCTGGCGCCTCGGTGCGCATGACGATGGCTGACCCGCCGGAGAAGCCCGCGGCGAAGGTCGGCGAACTCGCCAAGGACATCGTGACGCCGAGCGGCGGACCCATCGAGGTGACCTCGACGGCGTTCGAGGACGGCGCGCCCATCCCGGACACCCACGCCGCGGAGGGTGACAACATCTCGCCGCCGCTCGACTGGGGCGCGGGGCCGGACGGCACGGCGAGCTACGTCGTGCTGATGGAGGATCCCGACGTCGCGAACGACGCGCCGTTCGTCCACTGGGTCGCCTACAACATCCCGGCCGACGTGACGGAGCTTGTCGAGGGCGTGCCCGGCACGCCGAAGGTCGCCGAGCCTGAGGGGATGCTGCAGGGCGCCAACGACCGCGGCTCGACGGGCTACTACGGGATGCGCCCACCGATCGGGGACCCCGCGCACGCCTACCACATCATGGTGTTCGCCCTCGACACCATGCTCGACCTGCCGCACGGCGCCTCGCGTCAGGAGGTGGTCGACGCGATGGAGGGGCACGTCCTGTCCGTTGGCGAGGTCGTCGGCACCTACGAGCGCACCGAGGTCGCCGCGAACTGAGTGGTGTTCCGGCGCGCGCGCCGGACCGGGTTCATTTGGAGGCGCGGCGCTTGGCGGCACGCGCCTCGCTAAAGGGCTTGTTCCAGTCGCCAGCCATGATGGAGCCGTACGGGTCCACGTGGTCGACGATCCTGGCAAGCCCGAACGCCGCAATCTGCGCCTCGATGGCCTGCGGCCGCCTGGAGGCGGACGGCAGCTCCGAAAGGTCCGGCGCGCTGCGGTCGAAGCGCACGTCGGGCCCCCGCGTCTCTCCGGCGAGGACGTCCCCCGCGAGGGGAGACAATGTGCGCCGACGGCTCGATGAAGGAGTTGAGGAACGGGTTCATCTGGAACGCCGCCATCACCGCGTTCGAAGGCCGCGCTGCGTCCTACCGCGCGCCGCCGCCGGAGTACGTCACCTTGCGGCCGGCGTCGAGGAGGTGCGCGGAATCAAGGTCAGCGACGACGGAGATCGCCACCGAGCAGCCGATGTCCGCCGAGCGCATGCCCGGATGGATCGCGGTCGCTGCGACGCCGCCGACAGGGATGGGGCCGGCCGGGCCCGCGTCGGGGCGGTCTCATCCGTCGTCATGGGTCCGCTCCTTTGGTCGGGTGACCGGGCGGACGCTTGTTGCGGGCGCGGTCACCGATGCTTGCGGGCGGCCGAGGCGCGCCCGCAGCAGGTGCCGCGTCGCGCGCCTAGGCGGGCTGGTTCTCCGGCTGGCCGGCAGCAGCCTGCTCACCCTCGACGTCGCCGGGTGCGGGCTGCATCAGGTCCTCCACCGAGGCGCCCTCCGCGGGCGCCTCCTCGCCGGCGATGGGATCGGCGGCCTCCTCGGCGAGGGCGGGCTCGTAGGGCCCGTCCTCCGAGGCGCCGACGTCGTAGCCGGTCTCGCCCTGCGAGCGCAGCAGCCCATCGAGCGCCGCGCGGGCGACGAGGTCGCAGTACAGCGTGATGGCGCGCGCTGCATCGTCGTTGCCGGGGATCGGGTGGGTGATCCCGTCGGGGTCGCAGTTGGTGTCGAGGATGGCGACGATGGGGATGTTCAGCCGCCGCGCCTCCTGGATGGCGATGGCCTCGCGGTTGGTGTCGATGACGAACACGATGTCGGGGGTGCCGCCCATCGACTTGATGCCGCCGAGGTTGCGCTCGAGCTTCGCGCGCTCGCGGTCGAGGTTGAGCCGCTCCTTCTTGGTGAGGCCCTGTGCCTCGCCATCCATCATCTCCTCGAGCCCGTTGAGCCGACGGATGGAGTGCGAGATCGTCTTCCAGTTGGTCAGCATGCCGCCGAGCCAGCGCGCGTTGACGTAGTACTGCGCGCACTCCGCCGCCGACGTCGCCACCGCCTCTTGTGCCTGCCGCTTGGTGCCGACGATCAGGAGCCGTCCGCCCTTGGCGACGGTGTCCGACACCGCCTTCAGCGCCTGGTGCAGCAGCGGCACCGTCTGGGCGAGGTCGAGGATGTGGATGTTGTTGCGGGCACCGAAGATGTAGTCCGCCATCTTCGGGTTCCAGCGGTGCGTCTGGTGGCCGAAGTGGACGCCAGCTTCGAGTAGCTGACGCATCGTGAAGTCGGGAAGGGCCATGGTTGTCCTGTCCGGTTGTGCCGCCGCGAGCGGGGCCTAGTCGCAACCAGGCACCGGAGGATCGCTCGCGTGTGAGATCGCGCCGATATATCCGGGCGAAGGCTCGCTCGCAAGCACCAGCCGGTCGCCCCGATGGCGACCGGGGCAGCGGTTGAACGCTCACGATCCGTGGAACATGCGCCGTCGCGCGGCTTTGCCCTAGCATCACTCGAAAGGGAATACGTCATGCGTAGACAACTTATCGCAGCCACCGCTGCGGTCGGACTGATGACGTCCGCCGCCGCGTTCGCGCAGACCGTCGAGGTCGAGGAGGACGAGGGTGTCCTCGAGGAGACGGGCGAGGCCGTCGGCACGGCGGTCGGCGAGACCGCGGAGGCGACCGGGGAGGCCGTCGAGGAGACCGGAGAGGTCGCGGCCGAGACCGCCGATGCGGCCGAGGACGCCGCCGCCGACGACGAGGAGATCGAGGTCGAAGGCGATGAGGAGGTCGAGGTTCGCGTCAACAACTGACGTCTCGACCCGCCGACGCGAGGGGAACCGGCTGGCGGGCAAGGCCGTCGTCGTTTCCGCAGCGTCGCGAACGGGACGCGGCGTCCTGCATCACGTTGCCGAAGTCCGACGCCCGTCGGCGCGTGAGGGCCGTCCGACACCCGCCACCAACATGGCGAAACCCTTGCCTTGCGCGCCGGGCGCTTTGCGGTCCTCAAGCGGTCTCCTTAGGGTTCGTTGGAACTGCCAACTCCAAGAAGACCGTACTGGATCAACGCGCTGGAGCATCTGACCCGGGTCTTAGGCGACCCAGGATGCCCTGGGCTGCGGACCCCATCAGCACCACCACATGATCAGCATGGCGAGGCGACGGCGGGGGCGTAGTTGGCGCTGGGACGATCGTACCGGGTCGCGCCGCGCCGCCAGTCCTCCCGATGGCCGATCGTGCGCTCGATGCTGCGGCCCCGCCTGCACGGCGTCTCGTCGAGAGGGTGATAAGTTTGCAGGTCGGATGGCTTGGGATGACCGGCAAGGGTCCACGTTCGATCACGGTTCGACGCAGCTTATGATCAGCGTGGGCCGGCCGGCAGGTCTTTCCAGCGGCAGCCGCTCCTCAGCACATGAATGATCCCTGAGATCACGAACCGGTCGTCCACGCACCGCGCACCCGGCGGGTTCGTCGGCAAGTGCGGCTCGATCGCGGCCCACGGGCGATCGCTCGCCGCAAGCTCATTTGCCGCAACGCTTCCCCAACACGCGCCGCTGACGCGGCATGATGCGACGAGGCCCGTAGAGGGTTGGTTGGGGCCGCAGCCCAGGCCAAGCCCGCCGCGCGAGCGTCCCATCGCGGCGCTGAACCACCGGCCGCTGCGCATCCGTCGGTTCCGCTCGTTCGGCCACGATCTCGCCTGCCCACCCACTTCAGGCAGATGGGTCGGGTCTCGTTGGCTTCCGGTCATTGGGGCATGGCCCAGTCTCGTCCGCCGGCGGACCACCTCGGGCTCGCCAGCCCGCACGACGCGGCGGGACGCCGGCGCGTGGCCGGCGTCCCGGTGCCATCACTGGCGCTCGAGCGTTACGCCGTTCAGCGCGATGCAGGACCCCTGGTAGCTTCGCAGCGTGAGCGAGCCGTCCTCCAGCGACGCCCGGCACGTCAGCGGAAACGCGTCCGCGTCCTCACCACGCACGTCGGTCATGCGCAGGAGGCCGTCCCGGAAGGAGTAGTTGCCGACGAGCTCGCCGCTGCCCTCGATGGCGAGGCCGAAGCGGCCGGCCGCGAAGGCGGCGCGCAGCGCGTCGTTGGCGAACGCTCCGCTCAGCTCCGGAGAGGCAGCATGCGGAGCCTCGACCGGCGCGGATGCGACCTCGCTGGCCGACACCTCCTCGGCAGCTGGCGCGTCGGCGGACGCGGCGACGGGGGTCGAGGCCGCATCGGCGGCTGCAGTTTCGCCCTCGTCCTGCTCGAGAGTCACTCCGTTCAGCGCGACGCACGAACCCTGGTAGCGGCGCAGCTCGAGCGTGCCGCCTTCGAGCGTCGCCCGGCACGTCATCGGGAACGCCGCGGCGGCACCGCCCTCGACGCCGCTCATCCGCAGGAGCCCGTCCCGGAAGGTGAAGTCGCCGGTGACCTCGTCCCCCCCGTCGACGGCGAGGCCGAACCGGCCGTCCCGGAAGGTGGCGCGCAGCCGCTCGCTGGAGAACGACCCGGAAAGCTCGGGCGACGGCTCACCACGGTCCGCCGCCGCGGAGGGGCGCACCATGGTCACGTTCGTCTCATCCTCGGCTGCCGCCTCGTCCGCGGAGGGCCGAACCAAGGTGACGTTGTCCTGTGCGTCCTCAGCGGCCTGCGCAGCCGCGGCCTCGCGACCGGCAGCTGCCGAGGCCTCGGCGCCCTGCGACGCCTCCTCCGGCTCGCCGCCGTCCCCATCGGCGGTCAGCTCGTTGCGCAGGACGTCGATGGACGCGATCAGCGCGTCACGGCTCTCCTCGATCCGGCCGACCGCGGCGGTGAGCGCGCTGTTGCGCGTCTCGAGGTTGGCCACGGTGCGCGCCAGCGCCTGGCGCCGCTCGCCAAGCTCGGCGACCTCAGCACGAACGGCGGCGAGGTCGGCCTGCGCGTCTTCCGCGGAGATCGGCCGTCCCTCCAGGCGATCCTCCAGCTCGGCGTTCCTCTCCTCGAGCCTCGCGGTGTCCTCCTCACGGGTGCGGCGCTGCTCGGTGAGCTGCGCCACCTCCTGCTCCAGCCGCGACTGGCGCTGCTCCGCTTGCTGCGCGGTGCGTTCGAGCTCCTCGTTGCGCGCCGTCAGCGTTTCGATCTCCCCCTGCAGCGCGTCGCGGCGATCCTGGAGGCCGCGCACCTCCTCCTGCAGCGTCGCCTGGCGCTCCGATGCCTCCGCGGCGGCAGCCTCCAAGCGCTGGTTCTCCCGCTGCAGCGTGGACTGACGCTGGGCCGCCTCTCCTGCAGCATTCCTCAGGCGCTGGTTCTCCTGCTCGAGGGCAGCGACCTCGGTGTTCAGCGTCTGCCGCTGGTCGGCGAGCCGATTGACCTCGGTCTCCAGCGTCGACTGGCGCGCCTCCGCGGCGGCAATCTCCGCCTGTGCACCGCCGAGGGCCTCGCGCGAGTCCTCGATCTCGCGCAGCAGCGCCTCGTTCTGGTCGGTCAGCGTGGTGATCTCCACCTCGAGCTGCTCGCGCGTGCTGGTGAGCTCCTCGAGCTCGGAACGGACCGCGCCGAGGGTCTCGCGAACGTCCTCTACCTCCATGCGACGGCCCTGGAGACGCTCCTCCGCCTCGAGGAGGCTCTGGGTGAGCGCGTCACCCTGCTGCTCCAGCGTGCCGACGGTGCTCGTCAGCTCCTCCCGGTTCGCCTCGAGCTGGCCGACGTTGGCCTGCACCTGCTCGAGCCGTGATTCAGCCTCGGCGGCGGCGTCCTCGACGGTGGCGAGCTCGCCGCGCAGGGCCGCCAGCCGCTCCTCCGCGAGGTTGCGCTCCTCGGTAAGGTTGGCGAGCTCGTCGCGCGCGGCCTGCGTCTCCTGCTGGCTGCGCGTCCCGGCGGCCTGCAACGCGGCCTCGGCCTCCTGCCGCCGAGCCTCGGCCTCCTGCGCGGCCGCCTCGGCCTCCTCGCGGCGGCGCTCGGCGTCCCCAGCGGCGGTCTCCACCTCCAGCAACGAGCCGGACGCGGTGCTGAGAGCGGTCAGCTCCTCCTCCAGCGACTGCTGGCTACCGGTCAGCTCCTGGAGGAGCGTGGTGAGGCGGTCGCGCTCCTGCGATCCCTCGTTGAGCAACACGGTAAGCTCGTCACGCTCGCGCGAGCCTTGGACGGCGGACGTGATCGCCGCCGCGATCGCGAGCAGCGCGATCACCGACACGACGATGAACAGCGGTTGGCGCAACACGTTCATGGAGCTCTCCTGCTGGCCGCGGACCATGTGCACTAAACTGGTCCTCGTGTCCCAGCTGTCAGCCTCAAATCACCGGAGATGGCAAGATGGGCGCTCGTCCCGAGCGCGCAGCCCCCTTGCTCCGGCTGGAGGTCGGCTGCGTGACCCCCTAGACTGCGCGAGGGAGGACCGTGGATGGACAACGACAGGATCGCCTTCGTCGGGCTCGGCGCGATGGGGCTCGGCATGGCGAAGGTGCTCGTCCGCTCGGGCTTCAGGGTATGCGGCTTCGACGCCGACGAGGCGCGCGAGCAGGAGTTCGCCGGCAGCTCCGGTGTGCCTGCCGACCCCGGTTCGGTCACCGGCGTCGCGGCGGCGGTGCTGTCGGTGGTCAATGCCGAGCAGGTTGAGGGGATCCTCTTCGGGGACGGACGGTTCGGTCCGGGGGGCCTCGCTGGCGCCCTCGCCGAGGGCGCGGTGGTGGTCAACACGGTGACCGTGCCGCCCTCCTTCGCCGAGCGGACCGCCGCGCGGGTCGGCGCGGACCGCTACCTCGACGCGCCGGTGTCCGGAGGGACCAAGCGAGCCGCGGAGGGGGCGCTCTCGATCCTGGCGTCCGGCACTCCGGAAGCCTTCCGCCGCGCCGAGCCGGTGCTCGAGGCGATGGCGCAGACCGTCTACCGGCTGGGCGAGGAGGCCGGCCGGGGCTCAGCCATGAAGGCCGTCAACCAGCTCCTCGCTGGCGTGCACATCGTCGCGGCGGCCGAGGCGATCACCTTCGGCATGCGCCAGGGCCTCGACCCGGGACAGATCGTCGACGTGATCGGCGAGTGCGCCGGCAACTCCTGGATGCTGCAGAACCGCGGACGGCACATCGTCGAGGGCGACTGGACGCCGCTGTCGGCGGTGGAGATCTTCGTCAAGGACATGGGCCTCGTGTCGGACATCGCGCGGGAGGCCCGCTTCGGGGCGCCCATGTCGGCGGTGGCGCTGCAGATGTTCCTGGCCGCGTCGGGCTCGGGCCACGCGCGCGAGATGGACGCAGCGGTGGCGAAGGTCTACGCGCGCCAGTCGGGCCTCGCCCTGCCGGGGGACGCGGCGTGATCCTCGGCGCCATCGGCGACGACTTCACCGGCTCGTCCGACCTCGGGCTCATGCTCGCGGACGGCGGGATGCGAACCGTGCAGTACGTCGGCGTCCCCTCGGGTCCGGCGGACGGCGAGGTGGAGGCCGGTGTCGTCGCGCTGAAGTCGCGCTCCATCGCCCCCGAAGAGGCGGTGCGCCAGTCCCTCGCCGCACTCGAGTGGCTGCGCGCAGCGGGGTGCCAGCAGGTCCTGTTCAAGATCTGCTCGACGTTCGACTCCACTCCGCGCGGCAACATCGGCCCCGTCGCCGAGGCGCTGATCGACGCGCTCGGGACGAGGGACCCCGTCGTCGTCTGCCCGGTGTTCCCGGCGACGGGGCGCACGCTCTACATGGGTCACCTCTTCGTGGACGATGCGCTCCTGTCGGAGTCCGGCCTGCAGAACCATCCCATCAACCCAATGACCGACCCCGACATCCGCCGTTGGCTCGACCGCCAGAGCCGCGGCGAGGTCGGCCATGTGCGCCTTGCGACGGTCCGACAAGGCGCCGCAGCGTGCCGTGAGGCGCTGATCGCCGAGCGCGATGCTGGCCGCCAGCTCGCCGTGGTCGACGCCATCGACGACGACGACCTCACGGTGATCGCGGACGCTGCCGAGGGGTTCGACCTCATCGTTGGAGGCTCGGGCGTCGCCCTCGGACTGCCCGCGCTCTACCGCCGCGCCGGGCTGATCGGCGAGAGCGCGGGCGCGTGGTCGGGGCTGCCCGGCAAGGCGGTGGCGCTGTCGGGCTCCTGCTCGAAGGCGACGCGGGGGCAGGTGCGCCTGCACGCCGAGGCAGGCCCGCAGCGCCGCATCGATCCCGATCGCCTCATGGGGGGCGAGGAGGCGGCCGACGAGCTCGCCGACTGGGCGATGGCGGCGGATGGGCTGCCCCTCATCACCTCCTCGGAGGACCCGGACGCCGTCGCCGCGGCGCAGGCGCGGCACGGTGCGGAGGCCCTGGCTGCCGCCCTCGAAGACCTGTTCGGGGCGACGGCGCAGGCGCTGGTCGCGCGCGGCGCTCAGCGCCTGATCGTCGCGGGGGGCGAGACCTCCGGCGCCGTCGTCACCGCGCTCGGCCTCGAGGCGCTCGAGATCGGGCCGAAGATCGACCCCGGCGTGCCGGCACTGCGCTCCGGCGACCTCGCCCTCGCGCTGAAGTCCGGCAACTTCGGCGCGCCGGACTTCTTCGCCAAGGCGATGCGGGTGATGGGCCCATGACCGCGCCCATCACGTTCTCCGCCAACCTCGGCTTCCTCTGGAAGGACCGGCCGTTCCTGGAGCGCATCGCCGCCGCGCGGGCCGCCGGCTTCCAGGCGGTGGAGTTCCACGACGATGCCCAGCGCGAGGATGCCGCCGCGGTGCGCGACGCCCTCGGGGGGATGACGGTGGTCGGCCTCAACGCGCGGATGGGTGAGGACGCCGGCGCGGCGCTGCCCGGCCGCGACGAGGCAGCGCGCGCCGACATCGCCGAGGCCATCGAGACGGCGCGTGCGGTGGGCGCGGGCGCCGTGCACGTCCTCTCCGGCATCACGGACGACGCCGGAGGCACCGACCGGCTCGTGGCGCGACTGACGGAGGCGGCGGACGCTGCGACCGACCTCGTCATGCTGATCGAGCCGCTGTGCCCCCAGGCGATGCCGGGCAGCTTCCTCACCACCGTGGAGCAGGCGGCCGACGTCCTCTCTCGCGTCGCGCGGCCGAACGCCAAGATCATGTTCGACTGCTTCCACGTGCAGCGCGCGGGCGGCGACGTCCTGGCGCGCTTCCGCACCCACGTCGGCGCCATCGGTCACGTGCAGATCGCCGGAGGGCTGACCCGGCAGGAGCCCGACCGCGGCGAGCTCGATTACCGCTTCCTGCTGCCTGCCTTCCGCGAGGCGGGCTACGACGGGCCGTTCGGCTGCGAGTACAACCCGGCCGGCACGGTCGAGGACGGCCTCTCGTGGATGCGCGAGCTCACCGCCTGAGCTGCGCGATGGCGATGCCTGAGAGGATGAGCGCCCAGCCGGCGGCGTGGTGCAACCCGACGGTCTCGCCGAGGAACGCGACGCCGGCCACCGAGCCGAACACGGGAATGAGGTGGAAGAACGGGCTCGCCCGGTTCGAGCCGATCAGCGCGATGGCGCGGTTGTAGCACAGGTAGGCGATCACCGCGGCGAAGATCGTCACGTAGGCGAGCGCCGCGAGCACCCGAGCATCGAACGATATCGGCGCGCCGCGCGCGATCTCGAAGAGGGTGAACGGGGCGAGCGCGACCTGCCCGACCAGGATCGTCGCGACGAGGAGCGACATGGGATGCACGCGCGGGGCGTCGCGCAGGAGCACGGTGTAGAACGCCCACACCCACTGGCCTGCGATGATGACGAGGTCGCCCTGGTTGAAGCTGAACGATGCCAGCACGGCGATCTGACCCTTGGAGAGCACCACAAGGGCGCCGAGCGACGCCGCCACGATGCCGAGGGCCTGGGGCAGGGTCAGTCGGTCGCGGTACACGACGTAGCCCGCCGCGGCGATCGTGATGGGGAAGATCGCGGCGAGCAGCGTGGCGTTCACCACCTGGGTGGTCTGGAGGCCGACGTAGACCAGCGTGTTGTAGATGCCGATCCCGAGCACGCCGAGGAGGACGACGGTGCGTGCCTTCGCCCTCAGCGCCGGCCAGTCCCGGCGCAAGTGGGGGTAGGTGATCGACAGCAGGATCAGGAAGGCGAGGGCCCATCGCACCTGCGCGAGGACGATGGGCGAGATCTCCCCAGCGATGGCCCGCGCCGAGACGAAGTTGCCGGACCACAGCACCATGGTGAGGACGAGGAGGGCGTATGGTGCCTCCGTCAGGGCGCCGAGGCGCGCGCGCCGGCCCGTTCCGTCCCGCGCGCCGGCGCTGGGCATCCTGATCCATCCTCACCGCGCACGTCGCGCGCTTGCCTTGGGATGCACCATTGGGCCAGAACCCGCGCACCGCCGCCAACCGCTCCCGTGGCCTGTCGCACGCCGGGATGCCGTTGGCCACGGGCTGCGCAAGCGAACGACGGGCGGCGCCCGCTCGAGAGGGGACACGACCGACACGATGGGCAGCGTTGTGGTTGTCGGCTCCCAGTGGGGCGACGAGGGCAAGGGAAAGATCGTCGACTGGCTGTCGGAGCGCGCCGACGTCATCGTGCGCTTCCAGGGCGGGCACAACGCCGGCCACACGCTGGTGATCGACGGCGTGACCTACAAGCTGTCGCTGCTGCCCTCGGGCGTCGTGCGGCCGGGCAAGGTGTCCGTCATCGGCAACGGCGTCGTCCTCGACCCTCAGGCGCTGCTCGCGGAGATCACGGCGGTGCGCGCGCACGGCGTCGAGGTGTCGCCGGCGACCTTGAAGGTGGCCGAGACGGTGCCGCTCATCCTGTCCGTCCACCGCGACCTCGACCGGCTGCGCGAGGCAGCGTCCGGCGCCGGCGCCATCGGCACGACGGGGCGCGGCATCGGCCCCGCCTACGAGGACAAGGTGGGTCGCCGCGCGGTGCGGCTCGCCGACATCACCGACGGCGAGGGGCTGCGCGCGCGCATCGACCGCCTCCTCGCGCACCACAACGCCCTGCGCATCGGCCTCGGCGCCGAGCCCGTCGCCGCCGGCACGATCGCCGACGAGCTCGAGGCGGCGCGGCCCGTCCTCGCCTACGCGGACGCCACGTGGCGCACCCTGCGCGAGGCTCGGCGCGCGGGACGCAACATCCTCTACGAGGGCGCGCAGGGCGCCATGCTCGACATCGACCACGGGACGTTCCCCTACGTCACCTCGTCGAACACGGTGGCGGGTCAGGCTGCGGCCGGAAGCGGCGTCGGTCCCACTTCCCTCGGCCGAACGCTCGGGATAACGAAGGCCTACACGACGCGGGTCGGCAACGGACCGTTCCCGACCGAGCAGGACAACGCGATCGGCGCACGGCTCGGCGAGCGCGGCGCGGAGTTCGGCACGGTGACCGGCCGCAAGCGGCGCTGCGGCTGGTTCGACGCCGTCCTGGTCCGCCAGGCGGTGGAGACCGGCGGGATCGACGGGCTCGCGCTCACCAAGCTCGACGTGCTCGACGGGCTCGACGAGCTCAAGATCTGCGTCGCCTACGATCTGGACGGTGCGCGGCTCGACCGTCTGCCTGCCGATGCGCTGCGGCAATCGAAGGTTCAGCCAGTGTACGAAACGGTCCCTGGCTGGTCCGGATCGACCCGGGGGGCGCGCTCTTGGAACGCGCTGCCGGCGGAGGCGGTCAAGTACGTGCGTCATGTCGAGGAGTTGGTCGGTGCGCGTGTCTCCATGTTGTCGACGAGCCCAGAACGAATTGATACGATACTTGTTGACGACCCTTTTCAAATTTAGTTCGAGGCCTTTGGGCAGAAAGGGCGTGTGGTCGCAATGACCGACTTCTACTCCGTGCTGCAGAAGGCGGTGCAGGCGCTTCCGGACGGGAGCGGGCCGCAGCGGCGGCAGGTGTACGAGAAGGCGCGCAAGGCGCTTCTGAAGCAGCTTCAGAGCTTCGACCCGCCGCTCTCGTCGGCGGACGTGACGGCGCAGCGCCTCGCCCTCGAGGACGCGATCCGCAAGATCGAGAACGAGATCGCGCGGGCGAACCGGACGCGGCGTGCGGTGCAGGGCGTCGTCCCTGGCGGGGCCGCAGCTCGCGACGCCGAGGAGCCGCGCGAGGGGGAGGCTGAGCGGGAGGCTCGCCGACGCGCCGAGGCGGAGCGCCGCCGCGCCGAGCGCGCGGAGATGCTGAAGACCGCGGTGTCCGACGAACTCTTCGCACCGCAGACCGGCCGCGCGGACGAGGCGGCGCTGCCCGCGCCCACCGCGGCCCCCGTCGCCTTCGAGCCCGCCCGGCCGCCGCAGACCGCGGTCGTCGACGACGTCTTTGAGGACGAAGAGCCGGACGACGTCGTCCATGCGGTGCCGGTGCGACGTGGCACGCCGCGCCGGGACGCGAGGGACGAGCCGGAGATCGACGAGGTCGAGTACGAGCCCGTCGAGGAGGATGCCTACGACGACGACCTCCTCGAGCCCGCGGCTGCGCAGGACGACCCCCGCGAGGACAGAAGGCGGCGCAAGGCCGAGGAGCGCCAGCTTCGCGCGGATCGCCGCGCCGAACGCTCCGACGAGCGCCGTCGCCGCCGCGCCGCTGCGGCGGGTTCGCCCGCTCTGGACGGCCGGCGGCGGTCCGTCGCCGCCCGCAGCGCGCTGTCCGTCGCGGTCCTCGTGCTCCTCGTCGGCGCATCTTACGCGGCCTACACGCAGCGTGAACGCCTCGTCGCGGTGCTCGACGGGATCGCAGAGCCGGGCGTCGAAGAGGTACGGGACCCAGTGCCGTCGGCCGGGCCCGCACTTGCCCGGAAGGACGAGGAGCGGCTGCTTTCCGAGGAGGACACGCGCACGGTCGCCACGACACCGATCCGCATCGGGGCCGTCGCCGAGGGCACGGCTGACGCAGCGACGAGCGGCGTGGCGGGAGCGGCCCCAGGCGAGGCCGAAGCGGAGCGCACCGTTAGCGAGGCTCCTGCCGCCTTCGGGCCGCAGGAGGCGACCGAGCCGGCTGAGGAGCGCGTCGCCGCGGTCGATCCGCAGCCGACCGCGACGGACGCGGCGTCCGCACGTCCGGCGGAGGCGATCCCCGACATCGTCAGCGAGGGCACGCAGCGTGCCGTCCTCTACGAGGAGGCATCGGAGTCCGGCCAGCAGGGCTCGGCGCTTCCTGGCACGGTGGAGTGGGCGATGGTGCGCCAGTCCGTCGGCGGCGGCGAAGACGAGGAGCCGGTGGTGCGCGCCAACGCCGCCATCGGCGAGCGTGCCATGAACGCGACGCTCCTCATCCGCGAGAACCGGGACCCCGGGCTGCCGGCGAGCCACCTCATCGAGATCGAGTTCGACGTGCCGGACTCCTTCGAGGGCGGGGGCGTCAAGAACGTGCCGGGCATCATCATGAAGGAGCGCGAGTCGGCGCGGGGCGAGGCGCTGCGCGGCGCCGCTGCGCGCGTGTCGTCCGGCCTGTTCTGGATCGCACTGAGCGAGGACGAAGCCGACCGGGCGCACAACCTCGAGCTCCTCTCCTCGCGCGACTGGATCGACATCCCGATCCTCTACGAGTCCGGCCGCCGCGCCATCCTTACGCTCCGCAAGGGCAACGACGGCCTGCGCTCGGTCAACGCCGCCATCGAGGAATGGACGTCGGGCTGAGGCCCGAACCAAAGGACCGTCGCGGTGACCGTGTCGCAGCGCCGGACGGGGGAACGCTCCGGTCGGACGGGGGAACGCTCCGGTCGGTGGGCGACGAGCACCTCCGGCTCGGCTCGCTGCAGCATGGGTCCCGTGCCACGCGCCTGCGGTCGCTCGGCGGCGTCGTCCTTATGGGAGCTCGGGCGCTTGCCGCCATCTTGCTGGTCGTCCTCGTCTGGTGGGCGCTGGTCGCCGTCCTGCGTCCCCCGCGCTACGTCTTTCCGAGCCCGCTCGACGTCGCCGAGGCCTACGCGTCCCAGGGGGCGATGCTCCTGCGCAACGCCGGGATCACGGCGCTGGAGATCCTGCTCGGCCTCGGCGTAGGCGTTTCGGCCGGGGTCCTCACCGCCCTCGTCGTCGCCGCGACGCCGCTGGCGCGACGGCTCGTCCTGCCCGTCGTCGTCGCCACGCAGGCGCTGCCGGTGTTCGCCATCGCGCCGCTCCTCGTCGTCTGGCTCGGCTACGGCATCGCCTCGAAGGTCGCGATGGCGGCCCTCATCATCTACTTCCCCGTTGCGACCGCCTACGCCGAGGCGATGACCCGGGTCGACCCCCGCCTCCTCGACCTCGCGCGGCTCGCCGGAGCCGGCCGCTTCGGCCTCCTGTGGCGCATCCGCGCGCCGGGTGGGCTGCCGGGGCTCGCAGCCGGCGTGAAGGTCGCCGCGACCGTCGCGCCCATCGGGGCCGTCGTCGGCGAGTGGGTCGGCGCCTCCGCCGGCCTCGGCTTCGTCATGGTGAACGCCAACGCGCGCTCGCAGACCGGCACGGTGTTCGCCGCGCTCTTCCTCCTCGCGCTCCTCGCCCTCGGTACCCGCGCGCTCGCCGACCGGCTGGTCGAGCGCCTGCTGTGGCGCGACGGATGACCCTTGCCTCACCGGGTGGCGCGGATAGAACGAGGCGAACGGGGGTCCCCACGATGCGCCGCACCATCCTTGCAGTCGCCCTCGCGCTCTCCGTCTTGCCCGCCTGGGCGCAGGACCGTCTCACGGTGTTGGCGGACTGGTTCATCAACCCGGACCATGCCCCCATCATCATCGCACAGGCTCGAGGCGAGTTCGCTGCCCGCGGCCTCGAGGTGGACCTCATCGCCCCGGCGGATCCGGCCGCACCGCCGCGCCTCGTCGCCGCCGGGGAGGGCGACGTCGCGATCACCTACCAGCCGAGCCTCTACCAGCAGGTGAGCGAGGGGCTGCCGGTGGCGCGGATCGGTACCCTCGTCGGCTCGCCGCTCAACGCCCTCGTCGCGCTGGCCGACGGGCCCATCGAGGCGCTCGACGACCTGTCCGGGCGAACCGTCGGCTACTCGGTCGGCGGGTTCGAGGACGCGCTGCTCGGCCGCATGCTCGCGAGCGTCGGCCTCGACCTCGACGACGTGACACTGGTCAACGTCAACTTCGCGCTGACGCCGGCGCTGCTGTCGGGCCGGGTCGACGCGGTGATCGGCGCGTTCCGCAACTTCGAGCTTACGCAGATCGCCATCGAGGGCCGCGAGGGGCGCGCGTTCTTCCCCGAGGAGCACGGCGTCCCGTCCTACGAGGAGCTGATCTACATCGTCCGGGCGGACCGCGTGGACGAGCCGGTGTTCGCCCGCTTCATCGAGGCCGTCGCCGCGGCGACGACCTGGGCGCAGGCCCACCCCGACGAGGCGGAGGCGCTGTTCTTCGAGGCGCAGCCCGACCTCGACGACCGGCTGAACCGACAGGCGTTCACCGACACGCTCGACAAGTTCGCCGCCGACCCCGCTACGCTGGATGGCCAAGCGTACCGGGACTTCGCGACGTTCATGACGCAGGCCGGGCTGGTGGAGGACCTGCCCGACCTTTCGACCTATGCCATCGAGGTCGGCGTCGACGATTAGGCCGCTTCGGCTTCCCTCATCGCCATCACCTCGCCACGGCCCGGGTAGTTCTTCTCGACCACGAAGTCGATGGCGGGCAGGATGTCCTCGAACCGCGGCCGGGCGAACGGCATGGACTGCGTCGTCACGAAGTACAGCGTGCCATCCGGCCGGATCAGGAACAGCCCGGGTTCGGTGAACATCGCAGGCTCCTCGACGCCCACCGAGGTCTTGCCACGGCTCGTCGACACGTAGAGGCCCCAGCGACGTGCCTCGGCGAGGCTCACGGAGTGGCCGATCGTAAGGCGCGGCAGCCTCCAATCCGACTTCGCCTTCTCAGCCCTCTCAGCGGTGTCGGACGACAGGACCACCACGTCGACGCCGCGGCGGCCGAACTCGTCGAGCTGCTTCTCGAGGCTGCCGAGGTAGGTCTTGCAGATCGGGCAGTGCAGGCCGCGGTAGAACACCACGAGGGTGAACGGGTCGGCCTTGAGGTCGGAGCTGGTCCAGCGGCCGCCTTCGACGAGGTCGGCGGACAGCGGTGGCACCGGCTGGCGGGGGAACAGCGGTTGAAGGTCGGACATGAGAGCACCTCGTTCCAGTTCGTTTGATCGACACCGTAGTGCCGAGGGCAAGCAGGGTAGAGCCCTGCGGCGGACTCGACGAGGATAACAGGTGCCATGCCACGCGTTAAGCCTTGAACGCCGCCGCGTGCCGGCGCATCTAACGGCGACCGCAACCGCGGCCGCGAAGGAGCAACCCATGGCACTGCAGATCGGCGATACCGCGCCGGACTTCGAGGCGGACACGACCGAGGGCCGCATCCGCTTCCACGACTACATCGACGGGCATTGGGCCGTGCTGTTCTCCCACCCCAAGAACTTCACGCCCGTGTGCACCACCGAGCTCGGCGCGACGGCCAAGCTGAAGGACGAGTTCGAGCGACGTGGCGTCAAGGTCATCGGGCTGTCCGTGAGCCCGATGGACGACCACCCCAAGTGGGCTGCCGACATCGAGGAGACGCAGGGGGCGGCGCTCAACTTCCCGCTCATCGCCGACCCCGACCGCAAGGTCGCGACGCTCTACGAGATGATCCACCCGAACGCGAACGACTCGATGACCGTGCGGTCGGTGTTCGTCGTCGGACCGGACAAGAAGGTCAAGCTGTCGATGAACTACCCGGCCTCGACCGGGCGCAACTTCGACGAGATCCTGAGGGTGATCGACTCGTTGCAGCTCACCGCCGAGCACAAGGTGGCGACGCCGGTGAACTGGCGGCACGGCGATGACGTCATCATCGTGCCCGCCGTGTCGGACGAGGAGGCCAAGCAGACTTACCCGGACGGCTGGCGGGCGCCGCGGCCCTACCTGCGCATCGTCCCCCAGCCGCGATCCTAGAGCATTCTGGGTCTCCAGGACCCAGATAAGATGCTCTAGCTCCTTGATTTCTTGGGGTTAGGTGGTTCCACCTAACCCCAAACCGCTCTAGCCGCTGCCCGACAGGCGGAGGATCAGGAGGCTCTCACGGGCGCCGTCCGGCAGCGGGCGGCGCCCGATCCACGTTCGGGACACCGCCTCACCCAGCGCCGCCCGTGCGTAGGCCGACGCGAACACGACGCTGGCGCGTCCCTGCAGCAACGGCGCGACCGCGTTCTGCTCATTGTAAGTGCTGAACGGCCACTCGTCGGGGTAGGGCGCCGGCAGGAAGATGTCGTGCACCGCGAGCCAGGTGCCTGACGACAGCCGCGGGACGACGTGGTTCAGCACCACGTCCACGTCCGTCCCTGGCATGAGGACGTGGCTGGAATCCATCAGGACGAGGTCACCGGCGCGAAGCTCGGCGAACGGCGCGAGGCCGACGTCCTGCACCGTGCGACGCACGAGCGTTATCGGCAGGCCGGCGAGGTCGGCGCGCGGTTCGGGATCGATGGCGATGACGTCGGTGGCGAGCGCGCCGTCGCGCACCGCCCGGGCCATGAAGCGGGTCGAGTGGCCCGAGCCGACCTCGACGATCCTGCGTGGCGCCGCGGTGCGGACCAGGGCGTAGAGCGCGGCGGCATCGAGCCCTGGGAACCACGTTTGGTCGAAGCGGGGCTCCGGCGGCGGCCCGACGAGCGCTCGAAGGTCGTCGGTGAGCGCCTCAATGGCCGCAAGGTGCGCGGCGATCGCCGGGCGGGCGGCCTCAAAGGTCGCCTCCAACCCCTCGTAAGGTTGCCGGCTCCACGGGATGGCGGCGGACGCGTTGCGCAGGGGGATGAAGTAACCACGGCGGCGCAGTCCGAGGACGGTCTGCAGCCCAAACGACAGGGTCCGCCGCCGGGCACGGCTTAGAAGGGGGGGCACCAGCGCTTCATCGACCGGTGCGAGCGGCGGCGCAACCGGCTCGGCCGACAGCGCTCTCGAGCAGGGCGGCAGGAGCGGCGCGGTCCAGGCCTAGCCATGGCGTGCGGCGGCAAGGTGCGCCCGCGCGGCGTCGTCCCGCGACGGGTCCCATCGCCCGGGCGAACGCGTCCGCCGCGTGGCGGCGGGTACGGCGCTCCATTGGCGCGCGGACCGGCGACGAGCGCACCGGCGGACAGGGCGCCGTGGAACGTCGCGATGGCCACCCCTGCGGGTGGTTCCCGTTCGTCAGCGATCGCGGCGCACAGCGTTGCTCGCAGCCTGCAGCTGAGACGGATCCAGGTACGCCCGAGGCGAGGCTGGCCGAGGACTGCCCCGCCGTCGGCGAACGGCCCCTGCAGACGGCTCGATCATCGCGCTGGGGGACGAATGAGCGTGCGGCGTTCCGGCAGTCGCCGCACGGTCTCAAGGGCTCGCGGATCCCCCGAGCCTACGACGCGGGTCCCCCCGGCAGTCGACGTGACGAGCCTCTCACGCCGGCGCGGCCAGCCGCTCGACCGCGGGTCGCTCGAGCTGGTGCGCGGCCTGGACCACCGCCTTCTGCACCTTCTCGAACGCGCGCACCTCGATCTGGCGCACGCGCTCGCGGCTGACGCCGAACTCGGACGACAGCGCTTCGAGGGTCATCGGCTCCTCGGCGAGGCGGCGCTGCTCGAAGATGCGCTTCTCACGCTCATTCAGCACGCCCAGAGCGTCCTTCAGCAGCGCGCGGCGGTTGTCGAGCTCCTCGTTCTCGGCGAGCACCTCCTCCTGGGAGGTGGACTCGTCCACCAGCCAGTCCTGCCACTCGCCGGAGTCGGCCTCCTGGCGGATCGGCGCGTTGAGCGAGGAGTCCCCCGACAAGCGCCGGTTCATGGAGATCACGTCCTGCTCAGGAACGTTGAGCTTGGTCGCGATCGCGGTGACCTGGTCGGGCCTGAGGTCGCCGTCCTCCAACGCCTGGATGGAGCTCTTCACCTTGCGCAGGTTGAAGAACAGGCGCTTCTGGTTCGCCGTCGTCCCAAGCTTCACGAGGCTCCACGAGCGCAGGATGTACTCCTGGATCGCCGCCTTGATCCACCACATGGCGTAGGTGGCGAGGCGGAACCCCTTCTCCGGATCGAAGCGCTTGACGGCCTGCATCAGCCCGACGTTGCCCTCCGAGATCACCTCAGCGATGGGCAGGCCGTAGCCGCGATAACCCATGGCGATCTTGGCGACGAGGCGCAGGTGGCTGGTGACGAGCTTGTGCGCCGCGTCGGAGTCGTCATGCTCGAGGTACGCCTTGGCGAGCATGTACTCTTGCTGCGGCTCCAGCATGGGGAACTTGCGGATCTCGTCCAGGTAGCGCGACAGCCCGGCTTCCCCGGACGCGATCGCTGGCAGGCTCTGGGCCATCATCTCCCTCCTTCGTCGAGGACCACCCGCGGACGGCGTGGTCGCACCGCGGTCCGAAGCTCCGCGGGACCGCTTGAACTGGGTATGCAGCTCCGAGCTTACAAGGGTGTGGCATGGCTAAGGTGTTGACAAGTGACGATCCGTTCACGTTGCCGATACCAGCAGCCGACAATCGACCAACCCACCGCGCAACCCCTTCGAGGTGTCATGCCGTCGCGCGAAGGGAGTCGACGAGCGCTGCAAGGTCCGTCGGCAGGGGTGCTTCGAACGACATCGTGCGGCCGGTGGTGGGGTGCGCGAAGGACAGGTGCGCGGCGTGCAGCGCCTGGCGGTCGAGCGCGGCGAGGAGCTCGCGGGCGCCAGCAGCGAGGCGGTTCGCCTTGGTGGCGAACCCGGCGCCGTACAGCGGGTCCCCGAGCAGCGGGGTGCCCACGGACGCGAGGTGGACGCGGATCTGGTGGGTGCGGCCGGTCTCCAGCTCGAGCGACAGGTGCGTCGCGGGACCGAGCCGCGCGCGTGTGCGGTAGTGGGTGATGGACCGCTTGCCGCCGTCGCGCACCGCGAAGCGCTGGCGATCGGACGGATGGCGGCCGATGGGTCGGTCGATGGTCCCGTCCGGCGGGGCGGGCGTGCCCCACGCGAGGGCCTCGTAGCGCCGGCGCAGCGGTCCGGTGCGACCGTGATCGGCGAACTGCGCTGCGAGGCTTCCGTGCGCCGCGTCGGTCTTCGCGACCACCATCACGCCGGAGGTGTCCTTGTCGAGCCGATGGACGATGCCGGGGCGTGACACGCCGCCGATCCCCGACAGCGAGCCGGCGCAGTGCGCGATGAGCGCGTTGACGAGGGTGCCCGAGGCGTGCCCTGCGGCAGGGTGCACCACGAGCCCCGCCGACTTCACGAGGACGACGACGGCGGCGTCCTCGTGAAGGATGTCGAGGGGGATCGCCTGCGGCAGCGGCGTCGCGGGCTCCGGAGCCGGCACCTCGAGGACCACGGCGGCGCCCGGCGCCAGCCGCATCGACGGGTCGACGAGCGGCGCCCCGTTGAGTTGCGCGGCCCCCGATCGTATCAGCGCCTGAACCCGGGTGCGGCTGAGACCCGACGCCGCGGCGATGGCCGTGTCGGCCCGCCCGCCGTCGTCGATGGCAAGGCTCAGGCGTTCGCCGTAGACCCGCCCGTCGTCCGCCGACCCGTCAGGAGACAGCGTGCCATCAGTCACGGACGATGAGCCCGAGGAGCCGTTGGATCCCTCGGTGGAGCGGGTCAGGCGCAAGCTCGTGCGGCTCCTTGCGGTGTCGTTCGGCATCATGCTCTTGGGCTTCGCGGCCGTCGTCGTCACCGTGCTGTACCGCATCTCCCAGGATCGCGCGCCGACCGCGGTCACCCCCGTCACCACGGTCGAGATCGCCGTCGACCCCGCCGACGTCATCGCGGCGAGCGCGACGGATGGTCGGCTCGTCCTCACCATCGGCGGTGCGGCGCCGCGCGTCGAGGTGCGCCGGCTCGAGGACGGCGCGCTCACCCACCGGTTCGACCTCGCCGCGCCAGCCGGGCCAGCTGGCTCCCGTTAGGACGCGACGGTCACACCTCGGCGGTGCGGCCCTGGACGACCACCACCGGCGCGCCGACCCGCACCCGCTCGTACAGGTCGATGGCGTCGCGGTTCAGCATGCGGATGCAGCCCGACGACATCGCCTGCCCGATTGAGGCCGGCTCGTTGGTGCCGTGCAGCCGGTAGAGCGTGTCACGGCCGCCGTTGTAGAGGTACATCGCGCGCGCGCCGAGCGGGTTGTGCGGTCCGCCCTCCATGCCGCTCGCCCACTTGCGAAGCTGCGGCTCCCGGCGGATCATCGTCGCCGGCGGCGTCCAGGTCGGCCACTTCGCCTTGCGGCCGATCCGCGCCCGTCCGCCCCAGGCGAACCCTGCCCGACCGACGCCGATGCCGTACCTTATCGCCGTCTCCTGGTCCTGAATGAGGTAGAGGTGCCGGTTCGTGGTGTCGACGACGACGGTGCCGGGCCGGTAGCGGCCGGTGTGGTCGACGTACTGCCGGTGGAACTCCCTCGGGATGCGGGTCATGTCGACGCGCGGCAGCACGAAGGGCTCGTTCCCGGGCGTGCCGAGCTGCGGCACCGGTCGGTAGCCAAGGGTTGCCGCTTGGAACGACGCCCCACCGGCGATGCAGCCGGACAGCGCGGCAGCCGCCGTCGTGGTGCCGAGGATGCAGAACGTCCTTCGGCTCATGTGATCGAGTTTGGCCATGCCCTTCCGGTTCCCGTTGAGCCGCGGCAACGGCGTCGCAGGGCGACGTCGCACGCGCGGTTGGCGATGGGGACCTAACGCGTCGCCTCCGCCCTCAGGCTGGTGCATCGCAGGTTCATGACGGCGCTGCTGCCACGCAATCGCCGCAGTGTGTTCCAATTGCAACGACCGCGGCACCATGAGTGGTCAGGAGGCGAGGACGTCCCGCGCGATGATCATGCGCTGCACCTCGCTGGTGCCCTCGTAGATCGTCGTGATGCGCGCGTCGCGGGCGAAGCGCTCCACCGGGTGATCGACGAGGTAGCCCGCCCCACCGTGGAGCTGGAGCGCGACGTAGGTGGCACGCTGCGCCGCCTCGCTGGCATAGAGCTTGGCCATGGAGGCGGCGCGGCCGAACGGCTCGCCCGCCGCCTTTTTCGCGGCCGCCTGGAGGATGAGGAGGCGTGCGGCCTCGAGCTCGGTCTCCACGTCCGCGATCATCCACTGCGGCCCCTGCATGGCCGCGATGGGCTGGCCGAACTGGCGACGCTCCTTGGCGTAGGCGACTCCGGCGTCGATGGCGGCGCGGGCGATGCCGAGCGCGAGGGCGGCGATCCCGATGCGACCGCCGGCGAGCTCGCCCGCCGCGATGCGGAAGCCGCCGTCGAGCCGTCCGAGCAGCGCGTCGGCGGGCAGGCGGCAGTCCTCGAAGTGGACGGCGTTGGTCGCCGAGCCGTGCTGGCCGAGCTTCCTCTCCGCTGGGCCGATCACCAGGCCGTCGGCACCCGCGGGCACGAGGAAGCAGGAGATGCCGCGGCCCTTGCCCGCCTCCGGGTCGGTGACGGCCCAGACCACGAACAGGCCGGCGTACTCGGCGGACGTGATGTAGAGCTTGGCGCCGTTCAGCACCCACTCGTTGCCGTCCATGACGGCGCGCGTCGTCATCCCCGCGGGGTCGGATCCCGCGCCCGCCTCGGTCAGGCAGAACGCGCCGGCGCGGTAGGTGCCGTCGGCGAGGCGCGGAAGGTGGGCGCGCTTCTGCTCCTCCGACCCGACCGCAGCGATCACCTCGCCCACCATGTTGGTGACGGACACGGTGACGGCGGTGGAGCTGCACGCCCGCGCGAGCGCCTCGATGGCGAGGGCGAACGCGACGGGGCCGGCCTCGCTCCCACCGTAATGCGCCGGAACGTTGATCGCCATGAAGCCGTGGTCGGCGAGGCGCTTGAGGTTGGTGAGGAACGCCTGGCGCGCCTCAGGCTCGCGGCGGTCGAGGGGGCCGGCGTTCGCGGCGATGTGGTCGGTGGCGAGGCGCCTGGCGGCGTCGGCGATCAGGCGCGCGTCGTCGCTGACGAAGGGATCGCTCATCGCGGGCGGGGCCTCGGGCGCCTCAAAGGAGCAGCCCCTGAGCATCGTCGACCTTGCGCGAGCGGCGTGGCGACCGCGTCGCGGCGGCAGCGGGACGAGCGGGTGCCGAAGCCTCGGCGACGCGCACGCGCCCGTCGGCGAACTCGATCTGCAGCGCCTCGCCGGGCGCGACGTCGGCCGCCGCGCGCACGGGTTCGTCCGACGCGCGGCGGACCAGCGCGAAGCCGCGTTCCAGCACGGCCTGGTAGGACACCGCCGACAGCAGCTTGGCGGACGCTGCGACGCGCGTCACCGCGGCCGAAAGGGCGACAGCCATGGCGCGGTCACGGCGCGCGGCGAGGGTCACGAGCGAGCCGCGAGCCTCTGCGAGCGGCCGCGTCAGCAGGTGGGGCGACAGGCGCGCGGCGACACGGGCGGCGCCGGCGCGGCGCTCGGCGAGGGTGCCCTCGGCGACGCGGCCCAGCCGGCGTCCGGCCTCGGCCAGCCTGCTCGTCGCGCGCTCCAAGGGGCGATGGGCGATCGCCGGCGACAGGCGGCCGGCGACGGAGAGGTGGCGGCGTCGTGCATGCGCCGTCGCGCCGGTGAGCGCTCCCACGAGGCGGTCGCCGGACAGGTCGAGCCGCTGGCGCAGCGGTTGCAGCAGGACCACGCCGGTCGGGAGCCCGCGTCCGAGGTAGCGCAGCTGATCGGCGTGGCGGCGCAGCAAGGTCGTCGCCGCGGTGGCGAGGCGGTGCACGCGGTCGTCGAGCGTCGCCAGGCAGTCGACCCGCACGGGGACGATGCGCTCCGCCGCGCCCGTCGGCGTCGGCGCACGGTGGTCGGCCGCGTGGTCGATCAGCGTCCAGTCCGTCTCGTGCCCCACCGCCGAGACGATGGGGATCGGGGAGGCCGCGACCGCGCGCACCAGCGCCTCGTCGTTGTAGCCCCAGAGGTCCTCGACGCTGCCGCCACCGCGCGCGACGACGATGACGTCCGGCCTCGGCCCGCCGTAGTCCCCTGCGAAGCCGGTGACGGCGGCGGCGACCTCGGCGGCGCACGTCTCGCCCTGGACGCGGACCGGCCAGACGATGACGTGGGTCGGAAAGCGGTCGGCGATGCGGTGCAGGATGTCGCGAATCACCGCGCCGGTCGGCGAGGTGACGACGCCCACCACGCGCGGCATGAGGGGCAGCGGACGGCGCCGCGCCTCGTCGAACAACCCCTCGGCGGCGAGCCGCTGTCGCCGCTCCTCGAGGAGCTTCATCAGCGCCCCGATCCCCGCCGGCTCGAGCTGGTCCACCACGAGCTGGTAGGAGGACTTCTTGGCGAACGTGGACAGCCGCCCCGTCGCGATGACCTCCAGCCCCTCCTCGGGCTTCACGCCAAGCCGGGCCCACGCCGAGCGCCACACTACAGCGTCTAGGCAGGCGTCCGCGTCCTTCAGCGCGAAGTAGGCGTGGCCCGAGCCGTGTCGACCGCGGAAGTTGCCGATCTCCCCGCGCACGCGGACGTGGCCGAAGCCGTCCTCCACCGCGCGCTTCAACGCCTGCGACAGCTCCGAGACGGTGAACTCAGCCGCGTTGGTCCCCGGCGCGTCCTCGAACGTGGCGAAGGGAGCGTTCATCGCCCTACAATAGGCACTTCGGAGCCGGGTCGGAACACCTCGAGCACGCCTTGAGCCAAGACTTCACCGCCGTGCGCCTGTTCGTCTGCGCGGACCTGCCAGGGCCCATCGCCCTCGACGCCGCACAGGTGAACTACCTGCGCAACGCCCTGCGGCTCGGCCCCGGCGCGACCTTCCTCGCGTTCAACGGACGCGATGGGGAGTGGCGCGCCACGATCGCCGAGCTGCGCAAGGGGGCAGGGACGGCGAACGCCGAGGAGCGCACGCGGCCGCAGACCGCGCCACCCACGCTCGCCTACGCCTTCGCGCCGCTGAAGCAGGCAAGGCTCGACTACATGGTGCAGAAGGCGACGGAGATGGGCGCGGGACGCCTCGTCCCGGTCCTCACCCAGCACGGTCAGGTGCGGCGCATCAACAGGGACCGGATGAGGGCGAACGCGGTCGAGGCGTGCGAGCAGTGCGGCATCCTGTCGGTGCCTGCGGTCGAGGACCCGGTGCCGCTCGCGACCTTCATGGGAACCTGGGAGGGCAAGCTGGTGGTGGCGGACGAGGCGCTCGTTGGCACGGCGATCGACCCAGTTGCGACGATCCGCGCCGCCGGCACGCCGCTCGCCGTCCTCGTCGGCCCTGAGGGCGGCTTCTCGCAGGACGAACGCGAGCGCTTCTCCAAGCGTGCCGTGGGCGTGTCGCTGGGGCCGCGGATCCTGCGGGCGGACACGGCCGCCGTCGCGCTCCTCGCGCTCGTGGAGGCGGCGTTCCCCACCACCTGATACTTGGCATGGCACGCAGTTGCGCGGCGCGGTGGGCCTGCCTAATGTCCGGCCGCCAGCGGCTCGGCCGCGAGCCGCGAGGGGACCATGGCGCGCGACACCTTGGACGACACGCCCATCGAGGGCCGCGACGCGCTGGTCGCCCACATCGCCGGCGGAGAGAAGCCGCCGGCCGAGTTCCGCATCGGCACCGAGCACGAGAAGTTCGCCTTCGACCTCGCGGACCTGTCGCCGGTGCCCTACGGCGGCGAGCGCGGCATCGCGGCGATCCTCGAGGCGCTGCGTCAGTCGTCGGGATGGGATGCGATCACCGACGAGGGGCGCCTCATCGGCCTCGCTGCGCCGTCGGGGGGCGGGGCGATCTCCATCGAGCCGGGCGGCCAGTTCGAGCTGTCCGGTGCGCCGCTCGAGACGCTGCACGAGACGTGCGTCGAGGCGAACGGCCACCTGCGCGAGGTGCGCGCCATCGCCGAGCGGCTCGGCCTCGGCTTCCTCGGCCTCGGCTTCGCGCCGACCTGGACGCTCGAGGAGGCGGCGCGCATGCCCAAGCAGCGCTACGACATCATGCGCCGCCACATGACGAAGGTCGGCACCCGCGGGCTCGACATGATGCACCGCACGACGACGATCCAGGTCAACCTCGACTACGCGAGCGAGGCGGACATGGTAGCCAAGATGCGCGTCGGCCTTGCCCTGCAGCCGGTGGCGACGGCGCTGTTCGCCAACTCGCCGTTCTTGGAGGGAGCGCCGAACGGCCTGCGCTCCAACCGCGCGAAGGTCTGGCACGACGTCGACCCGGCACGCTGCGGGCCGCTCCCGTTCGCGTTCGACGAGGGGTTCTCCTACGAGGGCTACGTCGACTGGGCGCTCGGCGTGCCGATGTACTTCGTCAAGCGCGGGGACACCTACATCGAGGCGACGGAGGCCACCTTCGCCGACTTCATGGCGGGACGGTTCGCCAAGCTCCCCGGCGAGCGCCCGACCATGGGCGACTGGATCAACCACCTGTCGACGCTGTTCCCCGAGGTGCGGCTGAAGCGCTTCCTGGAGATGCGCGGCGCCGACGGCGGCCCGTGGGCTCGCATCTGTGCGCTGCCCGCGTTCTGGGTCGGCCTGCTGTACGACGGCGGCGTCCTCGATCAGGCGACGGCGCTCGTCGCCGAGCTCTCCGCCGACGATCGCCGCGCCATGCTCGAGCGCGTGCCGCACGACGGGCTCGGCACGAGGGTGGGACGCCGCACGGTGGCGGACCTCGCGCGCGACGCCCTGGCGCTCGCGTCCGAGGGGCTGCGCCGGCGCGGCAAGGCGAGCGGGGAGGCGCCCGACGAGCGGGCGTTCCTCACCGTCCTCGAGGATGCCGCCCACTCGGGCCGCTCGCCGGCCGACGAGCTGCTCGACGCTTACCGGGGGCCCTGGAAGGGGGACGTGCGCAAGGTGTTCGAGACGAACGCCTTCTGACTTCAACGCCCCGTCAGGCCGCTTCCGCCTCGCTGGCGCGGCCGAGGGACAGCGCGCGGTCGAGCAGCGCCGGCTCCGACACGACGGCGAGGCGCTCGTCGGGCGCGAGCCAGGAGGCGTACTCGTCGAGGCTCGTCGCCTCGCCGAGCTTGGCGACGGCGAGCGCCCGCGCGGGCTCGAACGCCCCGCGCCCCCGCGTCGCAGGCTCCAGCGAGCTGGCATGGGCCACCCGGAGCACCGGATCGGCGGCGAGCGCCATCAACGCGTCGGCGGGCTTGGCGTGCGGGAACTCGTGGGACAGGCGGCGCGCGGCGAGGAGGACGACGGGAGGCGCCACCTCCTGGGGCGTCGTCATCAGCCGACCACGCCGCAGCCGCCGCGCGAGCGCCCGCGATCCCGCCGCGCGGGAGATCGGCGCCGCGGCGAGGAGCGAGAGGAGCGTCGGCGCCATCCAGGCCGACAGGACCGGGGAGTGCAGCACCGCCACGACGGCCATGGCAAGGCCGGTGACGCTGTGCGGCGCGTGGAACGCCAGGGCGTCGCGCCACGCCAGCTTCGATCCCCGCCGCACCTGCGGCATCCAGCCCACCGCGCGGCCGGACAGGATGGCGGCGACGATCTGCGTCTGCGCGAGCATCATGATCGGCGCGACCAGGGTAGACACCAGGAGCTCGACGCCGCTCGATGCCGCGAGCCGCGCCGTGCCGCCGCAGCGCTGGCGCACAGCGGGGTCGGCGATGGCATGGGCGAGCCCCATCGCCTTCGGCACCAAGAGGACGGCGAGGGAGATCGCGAGCAGCGCGGTCATGCGAGGGGCGTCGAAGGCGGGCCACGTGGGGAACAGCGCGAACGCCTCGGGGAAGTACTCCGGCCGGATGAACGTCGCCTGCACCGCAAGGGCGAGCCCGGTGAGGATGAGGAGGAGCCACAGCGGGCTCATCAGGTAGGCGAGGATCCCGATGGCAAGGTGCAGCCGCGAGGCCGGCAGCAGCCCTGCTGCGGTGAGGACGCGAAGGTGCTGCAGGTTGCCCTGCGCCCAGCGCCGGTCGCGGCGGATCACGCCGATGAGGTCGCCCGGCGCCCCCTCGTAGGACCCTTCGATGTCGTGTCGCAGCGTCACCGTCCAGCCGGCGCGGCGCACCAGCGCGGCCTCGACGAAGTCGTGCGACAGGATCGGCCCGCCGAGCGGCGGACGTCCGCGCAGCGTCGGCAGCCCCGCCGCGCCGGCGAACGCCTCCATGCGGATGATGGCGTTGTGCCCCCAGTAGTTGCCGTCGTCGCCGGACCACGCAGCGAGCCCGCGGGAGATGACCGGACCGGTCATCGCGCTGGCGAACGCCTGCGCCCGGGCGAACGGCGTCGCCCCGGTGAGGAGGACCGGTGCGGTCTGGATGATGCCGGCCGACGGTTCCGCCTCCATGGCCGAGCGCAGCGCGCAGAGGCAGTCGCCGGTCATCAGGCTGTCGGCGTCGAGCACGATCATGTGCGCGTACCGCCCGCCCCAGCGCGTCACGAAGTCAGCGACGTTGCCGGCCTTGCGCCCGGCGTTCGTCCGTCGCCGACGGTACCACACCCGGGTCGGGCCGGCACGGCGGCGCAGGATGGCGAGCGCGCGCTCCTCGGCGATCCAAGTCTCCGCGTCCGTCGAGTCGGACAGGAGGAACACCTCGAAGCGGTCGGCCACCTCGCGCGGCAGGTCGGCCACCATCGCAGCGAGAGCGGAGTAGACTTCACTCACGTTCTCGTTGTAGATCGGCATCACCAGCGCGGTGAGCGGCCCGCCGAGCGACGGTGCCGCTGCGGGCCTGGGAGACGGTGCAAGGAGGCCGACGATGGCGTTCGCGGCGGCGAAGGCGATCCACGCGAAGGCGACGCTGAAGACCGCGACGAGGGCCCACTCGAGCGTTGCCATGCCGCCCACCTGCGCGACGGCGTGCATCTCGAGCGCCGCGAACACCGTGCCGCCCAGCGTGATGGCGATGAGGAGGAGCCGTGCGGCGAGCGTGCGGGCCATCGGCCGGTGCAAGGTTCCGCGCCGCGGTGGGGCCTCGCCGAGGTTCTGCGTCGGCATCGCGAGCGGCGCGGCGGTCGGGGTGAAGGTTAGCTTGTCCATCGGTACAGCCAGCGTTCCGCGGGGGGACCCGCCACGGGATCAAGTTCGAGCCTGAGCTCGGAGGAGTCGGCGCCCTTGGGGTCGAGTTCGAAGCTGATCCGCGCGACCCCCGGCACGGGCGTGTCGTAAAGGACGAGGTTCGACGCGGTGCCGGTCGACGCCTCCACGCGCACCACTGCGTCCTCGAGGTCGAGGCCGTTCGTTACGTAGTCGATGACGAACAGGAGCGCGTCATCCGCTAGGGTCCGACCGATCCGCGTCGACAGGACGCGCGGTCCGGGCGCGGCCTCGCGCGGCAGCGCGTCCCACTGGATCCGGTAGGCGAACGTCGTCGGAACGCCAGGCACGATCGGCGTGCCGGGCTGCCAGTAGGCGACGATGTTGTCGTTGTACTCCTTGTCCGTCGGGATCTCGAACAGGACGACCGAGCCGGCGCCCCAGTTCCCGAGCGGCTCCACCCAGGCGGACGTCCGCAGGTCGTAGCGCGCTTCGACGTCCTGATAGTCCTCGAACCGGCGATGGCGCTGTGCCAGGCCGAAGCCGCGCGGCCCATCGTCCGCGAAGGCGGAGACCTGAAGTCGGGTCGGGTTGTTGAGGGGGCGCCACAGCCACTCGCCTGCACCCGTGTGGATGGACAGGCCGTCCGAGTCGTGCACGGCGGGGCGGTAGTCCTCGAAGCGCGAGCGGTTGACGCCGCCGAACAGGAACATCGAGGAGAACGGCGCGAAGCCCACCGTTTCTATGGTGCGCCGCGCGAACACGGTGAGCTCGACCTCCGTGATCGTGGCGTCCCCTGGCGTCAGCGTCATGTGCGCGACGCCGCTGGCGGAGGGCGTGTCGAGGAGCGCGTGCACGACGACGCTGGCGCCGCCGTCCGGCACCGCCTCGATCCAGTAGCCGCGGAAGATCGGGAACTCCTCGCCGCGGGGCGAGCCGGTGTCGATGGCGAGCCCGCGCGCGGACAGCCCGTACGTCTCGCCCGCACCGACGGCCCGGAAGTAGCTCGCACCCTGGAACACGGCGAACTCGGAGATCTCGCCGGTGGCGCCGACGTCCGCGTGCAGGCGGAAGCCGGAGAACGGCAGCGGGCCCTCCGGCAACTGCGCGGCGGCCAGCTCCCCGACGACGTACGCCGCAGGCTCGTAGACGATGCGCTGCGCGGTGTCGTCCGAGACGAGCCAAAGGTCGACCGGCTGGTTGTAGACGAAGCCCGGCAGCAGCGCGTCGAAGGAGAACGACCTGTCGGCCGACAGCGGTTGTGGCCACACCCGGCTCGGCCCGATCTGACGGTAGGCCGAGTAGCCCATCGCGCGCAGCGTCTCCGGCACCGCGCCTGTCCGGTCCTCGAAGGGACGCCCCGCGAGCTCTGCCGCCTTGGCGCGCAGCAGCTCGCGCGAGAAGGGGGCGAGCTCGCCGTAGAGCCGCGCATCGCGATCCGACACCGCCTCTGTCCCAGCGGCGAGTGCCTGACCTACACGACGGAACGACCAGCTCGGGATCGCCGCGGTCGCGCCGAGAAGCGCGGCACCGGCCATGAGCTGCCGCCGGGCGAATTTCATCGAAGGTCTCCAAGGCGTCGCATGCCATCGGCTCGTCACGAAGCGCGCACCAGCAAGGGTCCGGCCGCCGCACATCCTGTGCCGACCGTGTCACTTGAGCAAAGAATTAAGTCCGTTGTGCGGCGCAACAAGCTTGCGGACGCATCAGCGGGTGCTGCCGTTGAACCTCGACTGAACGGCCGCGATCAGCGGCGCGTCCGCCGCCGGCATCGCCGCGGCGTCGAGCTCGCCGGGCGCGACGAAGCGCACCGCAGCCACCTCGCGGGCGACCGGCGTGCCGGACCACCCGCCTGCGTGGTAGAGCGGCATCAGGAGGTGGAAGTCGTCGTAGGCGTGGCTCGCGAAGGTGAGCGGCGTGAGGGCGTCCGGCGCCACGACGACGCCGACCTCCTCGGCGAGCTCGCGCACGAGCGCAGCCTCGGGCGTCTCGCCGTCCTCCACCTTCCCGCCGGGGAACTCCCACAGCCCTGCCATCGCCTTGCCCGGCGGGCGCTGGGTGATGAGGACGCGGCCCTGCGCGTCGACGAGCGCGGCGGCGACGACGAGGACGAGCCGCACGCCGGTCAGGTGCGGTAGTCGCCGTTGATCGCGACGTAAGCCTTGGTGAGGTCGCACGTCCACACCACGCCCTCACCGTCGCCCAGGCCAAGGTCGACGGTGAGGACGATCTCCGGCTCGCGCATGACGGCGGATGCTGCGGCCTCCGAGTAGTCCGGGTCCCGCTCGCCGTCGGCGGCCACGCGCACGTCGCCGAACCAGATGGCGAGGCGGTCGCGGTCGGCCGGCTCCCCGGCCTTGCCGACGGCCATGACGACGCGGCCCCAGTTGGCGTCCTCGCCGGCGATCGCCGTCTTGACGAGGGGCGAGTCCGCGATGGCGCGGGCGATGCGGCTCGCGGATGCGTCGCTCTCGGCACCGCGCACGGCGACGGTGACGAACTTCGTGCAGCCCTCGCCATCCTTCACGACGAGGTGGGCGAGCTCCAGGAGGAGGTCCGACAGCGCCGCGCAGAAGGCGCGTGCGTCCCCGCCCTGCGCCTCGCCGATGGGGGCGCCCGATGCGCCGGTCGCGAAGGCGAGCACGGTGTCGGACGTCGAGGTGTCGGAGTCCACCGTGATCCTGTTGAAGCTCGCCGCCACGGCGTCGGTGAGCATCGGCTGGAGCACCTCAGCCGGCACGGCAGCGTCGGTGGCGACGAACGAGAGCATCGTCGCCATGTCGGGTGCGATCATGCCGGCGCCCTTGGCGATGCCGACGAGGGTGGTGGGTGTGCCGCCGAGGCTCACGGTGCGCGAGGCGACCTTCGGGAAGGTGTCCGTGGTCATGATCGCCCGGGCCGCGTCGGCCCAGCCGGACGGGGCCAGCCGGGAGGCGGTCTCGTCCATCACCGACGCGAACTTGCCTGCGTCGAGCGGCTCGCCGATCACGCCGGTGGAGGCGAGGAAGACGTGCGCCGTCTCGATCCCGAGCGCTTGCGCCACAAGCTCGGCCGAGCTCGCCGTCGCCTCGCGCCCCTTGCGGCCGGTGAAGGCGTTGGCGTTGCCGGCATTGACGAGGAGGGCGCGGGCGACGCCGGCAGGGGTGCGCTCGCGGCACCACTCCACCGGTGCGGAGGGGCAGCGTGAGCGGGTGTACGTGCCGGCGACGGTGGTCCCCTCGTCGAACGCCATCAGGAGCACGTCGGTGCGCCCGGCGCGCTTGATGCCCGCCTGCGCCGTCGCGATCCGCACGCCGCCCACCGCGGCGGGCTCGGCGACGGAGGTCGGCGCGAACGGGGAGACGGTCATCGCGGCAGCCCCGCCGGACCGCACGCTGCGTGCGGCGAGGCGGGATCGGGTTGGTCGGAGTTAAGCGCGCGGGCTGTGGCCATGGACCTGTCTACGGATGGCGCGGCGGCGCGGGGAGGGCCGCACCGCCGACGGACGGCCGTGATGCACGACGCTCCGTCGGCGGTGTCAAGCCGGTGACGTTGGCTTGAGGTGGCGATGTGTCCGCATCGCCACCGGCCGACCCATGTTACTGCGCGGGCGTCGCCGCAGCGTCGGGTTGCGGCGTGCCCGAGGCATCGGCTGGCGACGCGCCCGCGGGCGCTGCAGCGGCAGCATCGGAGCGCTCGATGGAGGCCGCCTGCTTCAGCTCCTCGATCTCGTCGACGTAGGCCTCGCGCACCATGATCTGTTGGATCTGCGGCGCGACCTCCTCGAGCGGCGGGACGGGCACGGTCCGCGTCTCGTCCAGGCGGATGACGTGGTAGCCGAACTGGGACTGCACCGGTTCCTCGGTGATCTCGCCGGGCTCGAGGTCGAACGCTGCCTCCTCGAACTGCGGCACCATCTGGCCCTTCGCGAAGAAGCCGAGCGAGCCGCCCTGCTCGGCCGAGCCGGGGTCCTTGGAGTTCGCGGCCGCGAGCTCGGCGAAGTCCGCCCCCGCTTGCAGCTCGGCGATCAGCTCGCGCGCCCTCGCCTCGTCCTCGACCAGGATGTGGCTGGCGCTCACCTGCTCGCGCGGCGGCAGCTTGGACGCCTCCTCCTCGTAGCGCGCGGCGACCGCCTCCTCGGTCACGGTGCGCTCGATGAGGCTTTGCATGTAGCTCTCCTGCAGCGCCTGCATGCGCTGGAACTCCATGCGCTGGGTGAACGCCTCGGTGTCGTCGAGGCCCTCGTTCGCGGCCGCGTCCGCCATCAGGTGCATGTCGATCAACAGGGACAGCACCATGTCGTCGCGCTGGCCTTCGGGCACGCGCTCGACCGCCTCGCCGAGCGCCGCGCGGGCGAAGTCCACGTCGGCGCCGGTGATCTCCTCGCCGTTCACCGTGGCGACCACCTCATCGGGGCCGGACGCCCCGGCGCCGGTCGCCGGCGCGCCCGCTGCGGTCTCCTGACCGGGCTCGACGGTCGTCTGCATGCTCGAGGCAGCCGGCGCCTCCTCGGTGCTTGAGCCGGGGGCCTGCGCTTGCGCGAGGGCCGGTGCGATCGCGGCGAGGAGGGCAAGGGACCCCACGCCCAACGTGCGCTTCAACATCATTCGTTCCTTCGGGTGACGGCAGGGGCTCGTTTGACATGCCCCCACCCCAAACATATGTCGGATCGCGCGCGGCGGACCTCCTGGGCACCGCCCCTCGCGCTGGCTCGTCGTCGTGGCCGCGCGCCGTTCCGCCCGACGTTTGAGGATCTTGGATGCTCGGCACCCTGACCAAACGCATCTTCGGCTCGGCGAACGACCGCCGCATCAAGGGCTACCGCACCCGTGTGGAGGCGATCAACGCCGTCGAGCCCGAATACGAGCGGCTGAGCGACGCGGACCTTAGGGCAAAGACCGCTGCGCTGCGCGCCGAGCTCGCCGCAGGCAAGTCCCTCGACGACCTTCTGGTGCCGGCCTTCGCGACCGTGCGCGAGGCGGCCAAGCGCACCCTCGGGCAGCGCCACTTCGACGTCCAGCTCATCGGCGGCATGGTGTTGCACGAGGGGGGGATCGCCGAGATGAAGACGGGCGAGGGCAAGACCCTGGTCGCGACCCTCGCGGTCTACCTCAACGCGTTGGCCGGCCACGGCGTCCACGTCGTCACCGTGAACGACTACCTCGCCCAGCGCGACTCCGAGTGGATGGGGCAGATCTACCGCTTCCTCGGCATGGAGGTCGGCGTCATCGTACACGGCAGGTCGGACGCCGAGCGCCGCGCCGCCTACGCCGCCGACATCACCTACGGCACCAACAACGAGTATGGCTTCGACTACCTGCGCGACAACCTGAAGTACGACCTGCGCGCGATGGCCCAGCGCGGTCACAACTTCGCGATCGTGGACGAGGTCGACTCCATCCTGATCGACGAGGCGCGCACGCCGCTCATCATCTCCGGGCCCCTCGAGGACCGCTCCGAGTTCTACAACACCGTCGACACCTTCATCCCGCGGCTCGCGCCCGAAGATTACGAGGTCGACGAGAAGATGCGCACCGCCACCTTCACCGAGGCCGGCAACGAGAAGCTCGAGGAGCTCCTTCGCGCTGCGGACCTCCTGAAGGGGGAGACGCTTTACGACGTCGAGAACGTCTCCGTCGTCCACCACCTGCAGCAGGCGCTGCGCGCGCACCGGCTGTTCCAGCGCGACCGGGACTACATCGTCAAGAACGGCGAGGTGATCATCATCGACGAGTTCACCGGCCGGATGATGCCCGGCCGGCGCTACGGCGAGGGCCTGCACCAGGCGCTGGAGGCCAAGGAGCACCAGCCGATCCAGCCGGAGAATCAGACGGTCGCGTCGATCACGTTCCAGAACTACTTCCGCATGTACGACAAGCTCGCCGGCATGACGGGTACGGCCGTGACCGAGGCGCAGGAGTTCATGGACATCTACAAGCTCGACGTCGTCTCGATCCCGACCAACGTCCCGGTCAAGCGCGTTGATGAGGACGACCAAGTCTACCGCACGCAGGCCGAGAAGTTCGACGCCATCGTCGAGCTGATCCGCGAGGCGCACGGCAAGGGGCAGCCGATCCTCGTCGGCACGACGTCCATCGAGAAGTCCGAGGCGCTCGCCGAGCGGCTGAAGAGCGAGGGCTTCCGGCAGCGCGACGTGTCCGACTCCCAAGCCGCCGCGAGGATCGGCGAGACCGGCAAGGGCGGCAAGCCGACGTTCCAGGTGCTCAACGCCCGCTTCCACGAGCAGGAGGCGAAGATCATCTCCCAGGCCGGCGTGCCCGGTGCGATCACCATCGCGACGAACATGGCCGGACGCGGCACCGACATCCAGCTCGGCGGCAACCCGGACATCCTCATCGCGGAGGAGCTCGGCCCGCGGGACGCCCAGGGCAGCGACGACCCGGACCGTGCCGGCAAGGAGGCTGCGATCCGCCAGCGCGTCGCCGAGCTGAAGGCCAAGGCGCTGGGGGCTGGCGGCCTCTTCGTCCTTGCTACCGAGCGGCACGAGTCCCGGCGCATCGACAACCAGCTCCGCGGCCGCTCCGGCCGCCAAGGCGACCCGGGACGCTCGCGCTTCTACCTGTCGCTGCAGGACGACCTCATGCGCATCTTCGGGTCGGAGCGCATGGACGGGATGCTGCGCCGCCTCGGCCTCGAGGAGGGCGAGGCCATCGTCCACCCGTGGATCAACCGAGCGCTCGAGAAGGCGCAGCAGAAGGTCGAGGCGCGCAACTTCGACCAGCGCAAGAACGTCCTCAAGTACGACGACGTGATGAACGACCAGCGCAAGGTGATCTTCGAGCAGCGTCGCGAGCTGATGCAGGACGAGGAGGTGCGCTCGACGATCAACGAGATGCGCCACGACGTCGTCGACGTCATCGTCGCCAAGCACATCCCCGAGAAGGCCTACCCCGAACAGTGGGACACCGAGGGCCTGCACGAGGAGGTGCAGAAGATCCTCGGCATCGACGCGCGGGTTAGGGACTGGGCGAACGAGGAGGGGATCGCCGACCAGGAGATTCGCGAGCGCCTCAAGCAGGCGGCGGACGAGGCGGCGGCGAGGAAGGTCGCCAAGTACGGCTCGGACATGTGGCGGCAGGTGGAGAAGTCCGTCCTCCTGCAGACCCTCGACCACCTGTGGCGCGAGCACATCGCGACGCTCGACCACCTGCGCTCCGTCGTCGGCTTCCGTGGCTACGCCCAGCGCGATCCGCTCAACGAGTACAAGACCGAGGCGTTCGCGCTGTTCGAGGCGATGCTCGTCGAGCTGCGCAGCGCGGTCACCGGGCAGCTCATGCACCTCGAGATCCAGGTGCAGGCGCCGCCGCAGCTTCCCGAGGACCCCACGGGGGACTACGACCTGCACCACATCGACCCGCTGACCGGCGAGGACGAGGAGGGTGGCGGCGAGCTCGAGTACGCCGGCGCCGGCGCGCCAACGGACGGCGAGGTCGCCGAGGCCCGTGCGCCGCGCAGCCTGCGCAAGGCCGGCGTCGAGCGGTCCGCTGCGGACCCGTCCACGTGGGGCAAGGTGAGCCGCAACGAGACGTGTCCCTGCGGCTCGGGCAAGAAGTACAAGCACTGCCACGGTCGGCCCACCTGACGGGCTGAGCCCATGGCCCACGGTGCGCTGATCGGCGAGCTCGAGGAGTTCCTGGCCATCGGCGCGCTGGAGGACATGCCGGTCGAGGTGATGCTGGCGGGGTTCTGCGAGCGGGCACGCGCCGGTGGGCTTCCCGTCGCGAGGGTGAGCGTCGCCTGGCGGCTGCTCGACCCGATCTACTACAGCCAGCAGACCGCCTGGCGGCTCGGCCATGGGATCAGCGTGGACCGGTTCCGGCACGGCGTCGGCGGCGCAAACGAAGCCTACCTGCGCTCGCCGCTGCGTCACGCGCTCGACCTCGACCTCGACGTGTTCCGACGCCGCATCGGCGAGCCGGCCGAGCGCGACGACTTCGGCGTGCTCGAGGACCTCGCCGCGGCGGGGCTGACCGACTACGTGCTGTGCCTGGTCGGCTTCGGCGAGCGCCGCGACGGCCTCGTCGCCAAGGCGCCCGGCGCAGGCCTCATGGTCAGCTTTGCCACGGATGCTCCGCCGGGGTTCGCCGACGGCGAGGTCGCGGCGCTTCTGCGCCTGCGGTACATGCTGGCGCTCGCTGCCCGCACCGCGATGCTGCGTGCCGCCGGCGAGCAGCTCGTCTCCACCTACCTCGCTCGCTCGGCGGGTCGGCGCGTGCTGCAGGGGACGATGGTGCGCGGCGACGGCGAGCTCATCGACGCCGTCATCTGGTACGCCGACCTCCGTCGCTCCACCGAGCTTTGCGAGGCGCTGGGCGCACAGCCCTACATCGCGCTGCTCAACGCGTTCTTCGCGGCGACCGCCGGCCCCGTCGCGGACGCCGGCGGCGACGTCCTCGACTTCATCGGCGACGCGGTGCTCGCCATCTTCCCGATGAACGAGGACGGCTTCGCGCGGGGGCGGACCGCGACCGTCGCCGCGCTCGCTGCGCTCGAGGACTTCCGCGACGCCCACGCCGCGGCGCTCGGCGGTCCGCGCACGCTCGCCGACGTCGCGGGCATCGCCATCGACATCGGCACGGTCGTCTACGGCAACATCGGCATCCCCGAGCGGCTGACGTTCTCGGTCATCGGCTCCGCGGTGAACAAGGTGGCGCGCATCGAGCGCATGACGAAGGCGCTCGGCGAGGTGGTGCTGGTCACGAATGCGATCGCCTCGTCCAACCCCAGGATGTTCGCCGACCGCGGCACGCATGCCCTCGATGGCCTTGCTGCGCCGCAGCGGCTCTACGCCCTGCGCACCGACCTCCTCGCCGAGGTTGCCAGCGGTGCTCCAGCCTACGTCGGCGGGCCGTAGGCGATCTCCTCGAAGCGCGCGTCCCGGGCATCGAACATGAGGAGGCGCCCGCGCAGCGGTTCCCCGATGCCGAGGAGGAGCTTGAGGACCTCGTTCGCCTGAAGGGTGCCGATCACGCCCGTGACCACGCCGAGGATGCCGAGGACGGCGCATTCGTCCTCCGCGGCGCCTTGGGTCGGGAAGAGATCGGTCAGCGCCGGCCAGCGCGTGCCGTCCGGACGCGCTTCGTGGGGCGTCAGCGTCGTCACGTGGCCGGAGAACATGGAGACGGCGGCCGACACGAGGGGAACGCGCGCCCGCTCCGCAGCGTCGGCCACGGCGAGGCGCGTCGCGGCGTTGTCCGAGCCGTCCGCCACGACGTCGGACCCAGCGATGAGTCCCGCGGCGTTGGCCTCGGTGAGGCGAACGGCGCGTGGCTCGACGACGACGTCTGGGTTGAGCCGCGTCACCGCGTCGGCGGCGCTCTCCACCTTGGCGCGCCCGAGGTCGGGCGTGCCGTGGAGGACCTGTCGCTGCAGGTTGGACAGCGCGACGGTGTCGTCGTCGGCCACCCGGATCGTGCCGACGCCGGCCGCCGCGAGGTAGGCGATGACGGGCGAGCCGAGCCCGCCCGCGCCGACCACCAGCACGCGGGCACGCCTTAGCCGCTGTTGCCCCGCGCCGCCGACGTCGGCGAGCACGAGGTGGCGGGCGTAGCGCTCGACCTCCTCCGGCGAGAACGTCACCGTCCGGTCGAGCCGAAGCCGCCGGCGCCGCGCGGCGTCGCATCGAGCGCGTCGGTCGCAACGAGCCGCACGCGGGTCACAGGAGCCACGACGAGCTGGGCGACCCGGTCGCCACGACGCACGGTGAACGCCTCCGGCGACAGGTTGACGAGGATCACGCTCACCTCGCCGCGATAGTCCGCGTCGATGGTGCCCGGCGTGTTCAGCACGGTGACACCATGTCGTGCCGCGAGCCCCGAGCGCGGCCGGACCTGCGCCTCCAGTCCGTCCGGCAGGGCGAGCGCGAGGCCCGTCGGCACCACGGTGCGCGACCAGGGCGCAAGGGTCACGGGCTCCGCGATCGCCGCCAGGAGGTCGAGTCCCGCCGCGCCCCCGCTGGCATAGGCCGGCGTCAGGCCCTCGCCGTGGGGCAGCAGGCGGTAGGGGACGTCCATGCCCCCAGCACTACCATCGGCGCGGCCCCACGGCATCCCACCGACGTGCTGCTTCAGTCCGAGCCGAGCGTGGCCGCGATGCGCTCGACGAGGCGCGCCGCGACCTCCGCCTTGCTGAGCCTTGGCCATGCCTCGACGCCGCGGGCGGTGACGAGGTGCACCGCGTTCTGGTCGGTGCCGAACACGCCCTCAGACACGTCGTTGGCGACGATCCAGTCGCAGCCCTTGCGCACCAGCTTGTCGCGCGCGTAGGCGACGACGTTCTGCGTCTCCGCCGCGAAGCCGACGACGAGGCGGGGGCGGTTCGTCGCTCGGCACACCGTGGCGAGGATGTCCGGGTTCTCGGTCAAGGTCAGCGTCGGCGGGCCGTCCGCCTTCTTCATCTTTTGCGCAGCGGCTTCCACGCGGAAGTCGGCCACGGCGGCGGCCATCACCGCCGCGTCGGCGGGCAGCGCGGCCTCCACCGCGGCGAGCATCTCGCGCGCCGTCTCCACCTTGCGAACGTCGACGCCCTTGGGCGGGGCGATCGTCACCGGCCCTGTCACCAGGGTGACGCGCGCCCCGGCCGCGGCGAGCGCGCCGGCGATGGCGTGGCCCTGGCGGCCGGACGAGCGGTTGGCGATGTAGCGCACCGGGTCGATGGGCTCGTGCGTCGGCCCGCTCGTCACGATCACGTGACGTCCGGCAAGGGGCCGCGCTGGGGCGAGCAGCGCCTCGATCGCCGCGAGGATCGCCTCGCTCGAGGCCAGTCGGCCGACGCCGGCCTCGTTGCGCTCGGCCATCTCGCCGGCCTCGGGTCCGACGAAGGCGACGCCGTCCTCCTCGAGACGGGCGACGTTGCGCGCGGTCGCTGGGTGCGCCCACATGAACGGGTTCATCGCGGGCGCGACGAGCACCGGCGCCCCGGTCGCAAGCAGCGCCGCGGTCGCGAGCTCGTCCGCGCGTCCAGCGGCCATGCGCGCCAGGATGTCGGCGCTCGCCGGGGCGACAAGGACGAGGTCGGCGGTGCGGGCGAGGCGGATGTGGCCGATCTCGCGTTCGCGGTCGAGGTCGAAGAGGTCGGTGAGCACCGGCGCGTTGGACAGCGCGCCGACCGACAGGGGGGTGACGAAGCGCGCGCCCGCCTCGGTGAGGATCGCCGGGGTCTCATGGCCGCGCTCGCGCAGGCGACGGACGAGGTCGAGGACCTTGTAGGCCGCGATCCCCCCGGCGATGACGAGGAGGACGCGCGCCATCCCCAGCCGTCAGAACGAGGGAGGGAACTTCGACGGCGCCTCGGACACGACGGTCGATGCGCCGTCCGCGCCCACCTCGTAGACGGCGAGGCCACGCTCGGAGAGGCCGTCCCGCGTCAGGCGGAAGATGCCGTCGACGCCGAGGAAGCCGTCGCTCGTCTGGAGCGATGCCGGTCGGAAGGCTCCGGCGCCGCGCGCGCCGACGAGGCCGTTGGCGAGCAGCGTCGCGTCGTAGACCAGCGAGGCCGTGCGCGGCGGCGGCGCCTGGTAGGCCGTGCGATAGCGCTCGGCGAACCCATCGAAGCCGCTGCCCGCAGCGCCTGGATACCAGGCGCCGACGAGTTCGGGCTCGGCGACGACGGCGCGGTTGTCCCATTGACCGCTGCCCAGAAGGCGCGCCTCGATGCCTGCCGCGGCGAGCGCACGCGCGGCCTCCGCCGGGTCGTCGCCGCCGTTCGGCACGAACACCGCGGCGGCTGCGCCGCGCCCGGCGAGCGCCTGCGCCGCCGACGCCACGTCGTCGGGGGCGTAGCGCTCCAGCGCGACGACGCGGCCCCCGGCCGAGGCCACCGCCTCGCGCAGCGCAGCCTCCATGACGAGGCCGTAGCCGTTGTCCGGCACGAGGCCGGCGAACGTCGTAACGCCGCGCTCGGCCGCGAAGCCGACGATGCGCGTGGCGTCCTGCTTGGGCAGGAAGGACAGGAGGTACGTGCCGCGTCCGGCGACGCTGGAGTCGGTGGAGAACGCCACCACCGGCACCCCGGCGGCACGCGCCGGCCCCACGACGCCGGAGACCGCCGGCGCGAACACGGGGCCGAGGATGAGCTGCGCCCCCTCCGCGATGGCGGCCTCCGCCGCGACTTGGGCGACGTCGGTCTCCCCTGCGGTGTCGCGGACGACGACGCGGATGTTGTCGGTGGCGACCTCGTTCATCGCGAGCTCGGCCGCGTTCTGGAAGGACTGGGCGAGCTGCGATGCGCTGCCTCCAGCGCTGAGGGGCAAGAGCATCGCCACGGTGACCGAACCGTCGCCGATGACACGCAGGTTCTGCGCCGACGGGTCCTCGCCCTGCGTGGCCAACACGTCCGGCGTGGGCGCTCCGCCGTCGCCGTAGCCGAAGCAGCCGGCGAGCGCCGTCAGCCCCACGAAGAGGGCGCTGCGCTGTAGAACCTTGGCGATCACCTTGTGCACGGGCGCATCCTCTACCATTGATGCGTCCGCGTTCAAGCGGGGAGCGGACGTGCCGCACCGACGCTTCACGGTGGACGGACTCGCGCTGACGGCGGAGCCCGCCGCGGCGGGGCTCCACGTCGTCGCGACGCCCATCGGCAACCTCGGCGACATCACGCTGCGGGCGGTGCGCACGCTCGCCGGCGTCGACGCGGTGGCGGCGGAGGACACGCGCCACACCTGGCGCCTCCTGTCGCACTACGGCATCGAGGCGACGATGCTGCGCTACGACGAGCACGGGGCGGCGGCGCGGCGGCCAAGGATCCTCGCCCGGCTCGAGGCCGGCGGGTCCATCGCGCTCGTCAGCGACGCCGGCACACCGCTCGTGTCCGACCCGGGCTACCGCCTGGTGCGCGAGGCGCGCGAGGCCGGGATCGCGGTCCACGCCGTGCCGGGGCCGTCGGCGCCCGTCGCCGCGCTGTCGGTGGCCGGGCTGCCGACGGACGCGTTCCTGTTCGCGGGCTTCCTGCCGGCCAAGTCCGGGGCGCGGCGCTCGCGGCTCGCCGAGCTCGCGGCGGTGCCGGCGACGCTCGCCCTGTTCGAGGCGCCGCACCGCCTCGCCGAGGCGCTCGCCGACTGCGCCGCGACGCTCGGAGGGGAGCGCGAGGCGGCGGTGGCGCGGGAGCTCACCAAGCGCTTCGAGACGGTGGTGCGCGGCTCCCTCGCCGAGCTCGCCGCGCGCTACGCCGACGACCCGGCCCGCGGCGAGGTGGTGATCCTCGTCGCGCCGCTCGCCGGACCGGCGCCGGTGGAGGAGACGGACGTCGACGCTCTCCTCGTGGCGGCCCTCGCCCGGCTCCCCGCGAGCGCCGCAGCTGCCGAGGTCTCCAAAGCGACCGGCCTCAACCGGCGCGAGCTCTACCGCAGGGCACTCGGCCTAAAGGCGTGAGCGCCTTGCCAAAGCCGTCCGACCCGGCGCAGTTGGGACCGGCGCAGGAGGTCGGCAATGGCGAAGGTCGCGGTCCAGATGGACCCCATCGGGAGCATCAACATCGCCGGCGACTCGACCTTCGCCCTGCTCCTGGAGGCGGCGCGGCGAGGCCACGAGCTGTTCCACGCGACGCCGGATCGGCTGACCTTCCACGCCGGCACGGTCTACTCGCGGCTGGAGCCGCTCCAGGTGCGCGACGAGCCGGGCAACCACGCGAGCCTCGGCGCGCCGGTGCGCACCGCGCTCGACGAGGTCGATGTCGTCCTCCTGCGGCAGGACCCCCCGTTCGACCTCGCCTACGTCACCTCGACCCACCTCCTCGAGATCGCGGACACGCTGGTGGTCAACGACCCGGCGGGGGTGCGCAACGCGCCCGAGAAGCTGTTCGTGCTCGAGTTCACCGACCTGATGCCGGACACGCTCATCACGCGTCGGCGCGACGAGGTCGCCGACTTCCATGCCGAGCACGGCGAGGTGGTCGTCAAGCCGCTCTACGGCAACGGCGGTGCCGCGGTCTTCAAGCTCGGCCGTTCCGACCCCAACACCGGCTCGCTCCTCGACATGTTCGAGGCGGCGTTCCGCGAGCCCTACGTGGTGCAGCGCTTCCTGCCGCGCGTCACCGAAGGGGACAAGCGCATCATCCTCATCGACGGCGAGTTCGCGGGGGCGGTGAACAGGGTCCCCCAGAAGGGCGAGATCCGCTCCAACATGGTGCGTGGCGGGGCGGCGACCGCCACCGAGCTGTCGGCGCGCGAGCGCGAGATCTGCGAGCGCGTGGGCCCTCGGATGCGCGAGATGGGCCTGCTGTTCGTCGGCCTCGACGTGATCGACGGGCTGCTCACCGAGATCAACGTCACCTCGCCGACGGGCATCCGGGCGGTGGAGAAGCTCGGTGGCCCCAACGTCGCCGCAATGTTCTGGGATGCGGTCGAGGCGCGGATCTGAGGCGGTGGAGAGGCTGCTGCCCCTCTTGCCGGCGATCTTCGTCCTCCTGTGGTCGACGGGGTTCGTTGGCGCGCGCTACGCGATGCCCTACGCCGAGCCCTTCACGTTCCTGTCGATGCGGTACGCCCTTGCCATCGCGATCCTTGCCGCCGTCGTCTTGCTCGTGCGCGCTCCGCTGCCGGCGTGGCGTCCGGCGGGGCACGCCCTCGTGGTGGGTGTCCTCATCCATGGCGTCTACCTCGGCGGCGTGTTCGTCGCCGTCGACGCCGGGCTCAACGCCGGGATCGCCGCCCTCGTCGTCAGCCTGCAGCCGATCTTGACGACGCTGCTCGCGGCCGCGCTGCTCGGCGAGCCCGCGACGCCGCGGGTGTTCGCCGGCCTCGGCCTCGGACTCGCCGGCGTCGCGCTCGTCGTCGCGCCCAAGCTCGGCACGGGCGGCGGCATCGTGCCGTGGACGCTGGTACCGGTGGCGACCTCGGCGGTGGCGATCTCCGTCGGCTCGGTTTGGCAGAAGCGCTTCGTCGGTGGGGTCGACCTACGCGCCGGCACGATGCTGCAGTACTGTGGGGCGCTCGTGCCGACGGCGGTCGCGGCCTGGGCGCTCGAGACGAGGCAGGTCCAGTGGACCGGCGAGCTCATGTTCGCGCTCGCCTGGTTCGTCGTGGTGCTGTCGATCCTCGCGGTGCTCCTCATGCTGTTCCTCATCCGCGAGGGGGCGGTGTCACGCGTTGCCTCGCTGCTCTACCTCGTCCCGGGATTGACGGCGGTGATGGCATGGTTGATGTTCCGCGAGACCTTGTCGGCGATCCAGCTCGCCGGGCTTGCGCTCGCCTGCGTCGGGGTCGCTGCGGCAACCCGCCAGCGCGCCGTGCCTGCCGTCCCGAAGGTGTGATCCTGTGAGGTCGGCACGAGCTTGGGCGGGCGTCCTGCGCAGCGCGTGGATCTACCACGGCGACGGGGCGCACCTTCGAGGCCTCGCCCAGATGCTGCGGCCGATGGTGCGGCCGGGCGACCTCGCGTTCGACGTCGGCGCCCACGTCGGCGACCGCACGCGCGTGCTGGCCGCGCTCGGAGCCCGCGTCGTGGCGGTGGAGCCGCAGCCGCGGCTCGCGCGCTTCCTGCGCCTCGCCTTCCGCCGCCAGCCCCGTGTGACGGTGGTCGAGGCGGCGGTCGGCGCGCGGCCCGGCACGCTGCCGCTCAACGTCAACACGCGCAACCCGACGGTGTCGACGGCGTCCAAGGCGCTGGTGGCAGCCGCGCCACGGCAGGCGGCTTGGCGCCGCGAGGTGTGGGACGAGGTCGTCACGGTCCCGGTCACGACGCTCGATGCGCTGATTGCCGAGCACGGCAAGCCGCGCTTCCTCAAGGTGGACGTCGAGGGGATGGAGGACGCCGTGCTCGAGGGCCTCTCCACGCCGGTCCCGGCGCTGTCCTTCGAGTTCACAACGCTGCAGCGCGACGTCGCTTCCGCCGCGCTCGCGAGGGCCGAGGCGCTCGGCCATCGCCGCTACAACCTGTCGCTTGGCGAGAGCCACACCATGCGCTTCTCGGCGGAGGTCGGTGCGGGCCGGATCGCTCGGGCGCTGGCCGACCTGCCCGACGAGGCGAACTCCGGCGACGTCTACGCCTTCGCTCCGGCGAGGAGCGGCCTGCGCAGCTCGTAAAGTGCCAGCGCGGTGGCCACGGCGAGGTTGTAGCTGTCGGCGCGGCCGGCCATGGGGATGCGCACCAAGCTCGTGCACGCGGCGGCGAGGCGGTCGCTGAGCCCGGACTGCTCGGTGCCCATGACGAGGAGCTGGGGCTCTCGCGGTTCGAGGTCTCGCACGTCGAGCGACGCGGCAAGGTGGGTGCCCACGACGGCGCCGTCGAACCGGGCGGCGTACGCCTCGAAGCCTGCTGCGTCCGTCCGCGCGAGGGGGACGTGGAAGATCGAGCCCATGGTGGCCCGCACCGCCTCGACGCCGAACGGGTCGGCGGACGCGCCGACGAGGACGACGCCCGCCGCGCCGATCGCATCGGCGGTGCGCACGATGGTCCCAACGTTGCCCGGGTCACGCGGCTCCTCGAGGACGACGATGGTACCGGGCCTGAGCGCCGAGGGCAGCACCACGCGCTGCTCGAAGACGCCCAGCACGGTCTGCGGGTTGTCGCGGCGGGCGAGCTTCTCCATCACCATGGCGTTCGCGAACACGACGTCGGCGCCGGCCGCCCGGACCCGCGCGGCGAGGTCGGCCACCGGGCCGTCGCCGGGCTCCAGCGCCACGATCATCGTCGGCGGCCAGCCGGCGGCGAGGGCGTCGAGCACCAGCTTGTGCCCCTCGGCGAGGAACAGCCCGCTCTCGGCTCGCGCCTTGCGCTGGTGCAGCGCCCGCACCGCCTTGACGACGGGGTTCGCCGTGGAGGTGACGCGCTTGACGCTGCCCGCCCTCACGGCTGCCATAGGGCGTACATGGAGGTGGGGAGAAGGCGCCCGGAAGCCTCGCGCAACGCGAGCTCGCCGGCCTCGACCTTGCCGCCATGGGCGGCGAGCGCCTCCTGCGCGAGGCGGCCCACCGCGAGGGCCGAGGCGCGGATCGCGTAGGCGGTCAGGATGACGAAGCGGCCGTCCGACGCAAGGAGGCGCGCGACGTCGGCCATCAGCGCGGGGAGGTCGGTGAAGAGGTTCCAGACCTCGTTCTTGGGTCCGCGGCCGAACTTCGGCGGGTCGAGGAGGATGCCGTGGTAGCGCCGCTCGCGGCGCACCTCGCGGGCGGCGAACTTCTGCGCGTCGTCGCAGATCCAGCGGATCGGCGCGTCGTCGAGCCCCGACGCGGCCTGGTTCTCGCGCCCCCACGCGATCGCCTTCTTGGAGGCGTCGACGTGGGTGACGCGTGCGCCGGCCGCGGCGAGGATCAACGAGGCCGCACCGGTGTAGCCGAAGAGGTTGAGCACCTCCGCCCCGTCCGTCGCGCCAAGGAGGTCGCACGCCCGCTCCCAGTGCGGCCGCTGCTCGGGGAAGAGGCCGGGATGGTGGTTGTTGCCGAGCCGGCAGACCATGCGGGCTGGGCCGACGGGGACGGTGAAGGTGCGGCCGGGGTCGCTCCAGCGGCCGGCGCCGTCCTCCTCGTCCCCCTCGAAGCGTGCGTCTGCGGCCTCCCATGCCGCGGGGTCGGACGGACGCCACATCGCCTGCGGCTCGGGTCGTACCAGGCGCACGCCGCCGAAGTCCTCGAGCTTGCGACCGTCGCCGGTGTCGAGGAGGCGGTAGCCGTCCGAGGGCTCGGCGACGAGGACGGAGAGGTTCAACGCCGCGGCCGTCGAAGGCTGTTGTCGGCCGCGCCCGGAACCGGCAATGTCCCGCCGCCCGGGCACGCCGTCGCTGCGCTGCCAAGGGTCCCGCGCGGCGGCAGTGCCGGCGCCAGCCTCGGAGTGTTCTTCATGCAAATGTCAGGCGAACATCGCATCCCCGCCCCGCGCAGCGTGGTCTGGGAGGCGTTGCACGACCCGGAGATCCTGAAGGACTGCATCAAGGGCTGCCAGCGGCTGGAGAAGAAGAGCGATCACGAACTCGAGGCGACCGTCCAGGCCAAGGTGGGACCCGTCAAGGCGACCTTCGAGGCCGAGGTGGAGATCGTCGATCCCGTGGCCCCTGAGCGTTACACGCTGAGGGGCGAGGGGAAGGGCGGCGTCGCGGGGTTCGCCAAGGGACAGGCCGAGGTGTTCCTCGCCGAGGACGGGACGGACACGATCCTGACCTACAACACCGACGTGAAGGTCGGCGGCAAGCTCGCCCAGCTCGGCTCGCGCCTCGTGGACACCACGGCGAAGAAGTACGCGGCTGAGTTCTTCCAGACGCTGTCGGACAAGCTGTCCGGCCCGGCGCCGGCGGGCGAGGAGCCCATGGGCCTCGACCCCGTCGGCGAGGGCACGCCGGTCGCCGCTGCGACGGGGCGCGTGGAGCCGAGCGCGGCGGCGAGCGAGGTGGACGAGGCGGCCCACACGGCGACTGTCGGCGCGCCGCGCCCTGAGGACCGCGCCGGGGCCGACCTCGAGGTCGCCGCCGGCAAGCGCGTCTGGGGAGGGCCCTGGTTCTGGGGCATCCTCGCCTTCGCGGCGGCCCTTTTGGTCCTCATCGCCTTGCAGTGAGGGCCCGCCAGGCCGGTGCGGTGAGCGAGGAGGCCGCAGCAGCGCGTGCGCCGCGCGGCTTCGATCGGCTGGCGCGCGCCTACGCCGCCCTCGGCATCGACCCGCCGGTCGTCAGCCACGCGCCAGCCCACACCGTCGAGGAGGCGGCGGCGCTGCGCGGGGCCATTGCCGGGCTCCACACGAAGAACCTGTTCCTGAAGGACAAGGGGGGTGCGCACTACCTCGTCACCGCGCCCGAGGGCGCGGCGATCGACCTCAGGCGCCTCCACGCCGCCATCGGTGCCAGAGGTCGCGTCAGCTTCGCGTCGGCCGAGGCGATGGCCGAGCTCCTCGGCGTGACGCCGGGCTCGGTCACGCCGCTCGCGCTCCTCAACGACGACGAGCGCCGCGTCTTGTGCATCTTCGATCCGGCGCTCGCCGAGGCCGAAGCGATCAACGTGCACCCGCTTGTCAACACGGCAACGACGACCCTGCCGAGGGCGGCGCTGTTTGCGATCCTGACCGACAGCGGTCATCCCCCGAGCATCGTCGCGCTGCCCGAGCCGCCGCCTCGTTAGTGGATCATCGGACCCTGCCTGCGGTTCGCGGCAACGCTGCGGCCCCCGAGGCACAGACGATTGTCTTGTCGGCAGGAGCCCCCATGTTCCACCAGCGTACGAAGAGCGAAGGCAGGACGGCATGAGCACCCTTCTGGGTCCGAGCGGACGGGCGATCAGTTCGACGCCGAGCGCGCCACCGCAGCGCGACGCGGCAGCAGGCGACGTCGTCGAGACCACCACCCAGACCTTCGTGCAGGACGTCCTCGAGCCCTCGCGCGAGGTGGCCGTCCTCGTCGACTTCTGGGCGCCGTGGTGCGGGCCGTGCAAGCAGCTCGCCCCCGTGCTCGAGAAGGTGGTGCGCGCCTTCCAGGGCGCCGCGCGGCTCGTCAAGATGAACATCGACGAGCATCCCGAGATCGCCGGACAGCTCGGCATCCGCTCGATCCCTGCGGTCATCGCGTTCCGTCAGGGGCAGCCCATGGACGGCTTCGTCGGGGTACAGACGGAGGCGCAGATGCGCACGTTCCTCGAGCGCGTCGCGGGGCCTGCCACGGACGGCGTCGACGACCTCCTCGCCGAGGCCGAGGCGGCGCATCAGTCCGGCGAGTTCGACCGGGCTTTGATGCTTTACAGCGACGCCCTCCAGCGCGATCCGGAGAGCTCCGCGGCGATCGCCGGGCTCGGCATGGTCTCGCTGTCGGCCGGCAACCTCGACGCCGCCAAGGACATCCTGGCTCAGATCCCCGACACCATGCGGCGCGAGGCCCCCATTGAGGGCCTCGAGGCGGCGGTGCGGCTCGCCGAGAAGGCGGGCGCGGTCGGGGGCCCGGGCGAGCTGAGGTCCCGTGTTGAGGCGGACCCGGACGACCACCAGGCGCGCTTCGACCTCGCGGTGGCCCTCGCGGGGGCCGGGGACCGCGAGGGCGCGGTGGCTGCGCTCGTTGAGATCCTGCGGCGCGACCGGGCATGGAACGACGGCGCCGCGCAGGCGGAGCTCATGGGCTTCTTCGACGCCTGGGGCCCGAAGGACCCGGCCACCGTCGCCGGTCGGCGCAAGATGGCTTCCATCCTGTTCGCCTGACCACCTGCGACTTGGAGGATGAGTATGCGCATCGGGAACGTCACCTACGAGACCGTCGCGGACGTCCCGTCCGTCGTGCCGGTGTTCCCGCTCTCCGGCGCGCTGCTCTTGCCGCGGGCGCACCTTCCGCTCAACATCTTCGAGCCGCGCTACGTCACGATGATCGACGACGTGATGGCGGGCGAGCGCGTCATCGGCATGGTGCAGCCGCGCTTCGATGGCGATGGCGAGGCCGACGATGAGGTGCCGGAGCTGTGCGCCGTCGGCGCGCTCGGGCGGGTCGTGTCCTACCAGGAGTCCGGCGACGGGCGTTACCTCATCCAGCTCGGCGGCGTCTGCCGCTTCCGCATCCTCGAGGAGCTGCGGTCCGGCACCCCCTACCGTCGTTGCCGCATCGACGCGCAGCCCTTCGCCGGCGACCTCGCGAGCTCGCGGAGCGACGGGGCGGTGGACCGTGACGCGCTGATCCGAGCGTTCCAGAGCTACCTCGATGCCAACGACCTCGAGGCGGACTGGAAGAGCGTACGCTCCGCCTCCAACGAGGCGCTCGTCAACACGCTCGCCATGATGAGTCCCTACGGCCCGGCGGAAAAGCAGGCGCTGCTCGAGGCGCCCGACCTTGCCTCGCGCGCGGCGACCCTTGTCGCCATCACCGAGATGGAGGTGGCGCGGCAGTCCGGCGACGAGCCGCGGCTCAACTAGGCGGCGGCAAACGCTGGAGGACTGAACGATGCCCGAAGAGCGGAAGGTCGACCCCAAGCTGCTCGAGCTCCTCGTGTGCCCGGTCACCAAGTCGTCGCTGCGCTACGACGCGGCGGCGAACGAGCTGATCTCGGACAAGGCGAAGCTCGCCTACCCGATCCGCGACGGGATCCCCATCATGATCCCGGACGAGGCCCGTGCGCTCAACTGAGGCGTGACCCAGCGGCTGCCGCGCGCGACGATTGCGGCGCTGCGACAGGAGTGGGGCAGATCGACATGGTTGAACCGAAGACCGCACCGGCGCCGAAGGGTGTCGCCGCCCTGTTCGCACGCACGCGGGCCCGCTCGTCCGTCCTTGCCTCGCGCCTGTCCCCCGAGGACATGGTCGTCCAGTCGATGCCGGACGCCTCGCCGGCGAAGTGGCACCTCGCCCATACGACATGGTTCTTCGAGACGTTCGTGCTCGCAGAGTTCGAGCCGCGCTTCCGGCTCTACGACGAGCGCTTCCCGCACTGCTTCAACTCGTACTACGTCCAGGCCGGCTCGCGGCACGCGCGCCCCATGCGTGGGCTCCTGACACGCCCGTCGGCGGACGAGGTGATGGCCTACAGGGCCGAGGTGGAGGGACGCGTGGCCGCGCTGCTCGAGGCGCCGGGGGCGCATCGCGACGAGATCCTGCGGCGCGTCGAGCTCGGCTGCCATCATGAGATGCAGCACCAGGAGCTCCTGCTCTACGACATCCTTCACGCCTTCTCGCTGAACCCGCTCGAGCCCGCCTACCTGCCACCGGTGCCCATCGCCATCGGGCCCAAAGGCGGCGAGACGGACTGGCACTCCTACGACGGCGGCATCAGGGCGATCGGCAGCGAAGGCGGCTTCCACTTCGACAACGAGGGGCCGCGGCACGAGGTGCTCGTCCACCCGTTCCGCATCGCCGGGCGGCTCACCACCGCCGGTGAGTGGGCTGAGTTCATCGACGACGGCGGCTACGCGACCGAAACGCTGTGGCTGTCGGACGGCTGGCAGACGCGCATGCGCGAGGGATGGACGGCGCCGATGTACTGGCGCTGGCAGGACGACGCTTGGTGGACCTTCTCGCTGCGAGGCCCGCAGCTCGTCGACCGCGACGCGCCGGTCTGCCACGTCTCGTTCTACGAGGCGGAGGCGTTCGCGCGCTGGGCCGGCAAGCGCCTGCCGTCCGAGGAGGAGTGGGAGGTCGCCTCCGCCGACGCCCTCGACGACGGGCACCACCTAGACGAGGGCTACCTGCGACCCCGGCCGACCAACGAACGTGCTGGGCTGCGGCAGATGATGGGCGAGGTCTGGCAGTGGACGCGCTCGGCCTACGGGCCCTACCCGAGCTACGCAGCGGTGCCGGGGGCGCTCGGCGAGTACAACGGCAAGTTCATGGTGAACCAGTACGTCCTGCGCGGGGCCTCGTTCGGCACCGCGCGCGACCACGCTCGGGTGACGTACCGCAACTTCTTCTACCCTGGGACGCGGTGGATGTTCGCCGGGCTGAGGCTCGCCGAGGACGCTTGATGGATCTTCCCACGGGCCTCCAGGGCTCGCGGCACGAGGCGTTCGCGCGCTCCGTGCTCATGACCCTCGCGCAGCCGCAGAAGAGCGTCGAGCCGCGCTGGCTCTACGACGCCGTCGGCGCCAAGCTGTTCGAGGCGGTCAGCCAGAGCGACCATTACTATCCGACGCGCACCGAGCTCGCCCTCCTCGACGAGGCTGCGGCCGAGATCGCCGATGCCCTCGGCGAGGGCGTCACCATCGTTGAGCCTGGCAGCGGCGAGGCGCTGAAGGTCCGCACGCTTCTGTCGGCGCTCGGGGCCCGGGCGCGCGGCTACGTCCCCATCGACATCGCGGCCGAGCAGCTCGAGCGCGTGGCGGCCGCCGTCGGCAAGGCGTACCCGCAGCTCGTGGTGACGCCTGTGGAAGCGGACTTCTTCCGACCCTTCACCATGCCGCGGGTGGACGGCCCGGTGGTGTTCTTTCCCGGGTCGACGATCGGCAACATGAGCGAGGCGGACGGTCGCGCCTTCCTCAGAAGCATCCTCGACAGCGCGGGCGCGGATCGCCTCCTCGTCGGGTTCGACCTTCTGAAGGACCCCGACGCGCTCCTCGCCGCCTACGACGACCCGGTCGGCATCTCCGCGGCGTTCGCCAAGAACGTGCTGCAGCGCATGAACCGCGAGCTCGGAGCGACGTTCGACCTGTCCCGCTGGGCCTACCGCGCCTCGTTCGACGCGCCGAGTTCCTCCATCGTCATGGAGCTCGTCGCCCAGGAGGACACGATGGTCGTCGTCGCCGGGCGGTCGTTCGCCATCCGGGGCGGCGAGACGATCCACACCGAGGACAGCCGCAAGTACACCGCGGAAAGCTTCGCCGGCTTCGCCCGCGGCGCCGGGCTTGCACCCTTGCGCACGTGGACGGACGCGGAGGACGCCTTTGCGGTCATGCTTCTGCAGCGCGCCTGAGCCTGCAGATCATTCTCCGGCCCAGAGCACGGGAACGGCGAGTGCGGCTGACACGCACCAGCGCAGCTCACGGGGCTGGTCCGTCCCGCGGCTTGACAATGGGAGAGGTGCGCGTTGACCTCGTCGGGCTTCGAGGTGGTGGCCGCGAGGTGGCGTAGCGACTCGAAGTTGCGAGCTCGCGCTGCATGCATCGGGCGCCGTCGGCCCGTTGCTCGCAGTGCTTGACGATCTGTCTGTAGATCATCTTTGGCAGGCCGCAACGTGGGTCGTCGGCGTTGCAGGCTGCGGTCGGATCGCTGGACGCGGTGACGGGCCAAATGGCAAGTACGAGCGCGGACGCGAGGCGCGCGGACCGACGACGTCGGGTCATGGCGAGGTCCTGAGCAAAACATCTGAAGTAAAAGTCTGCTTAGGATACGAGCACGGAACGTGCGCGCTGGCTGGGTGCTCGCCGTTAAACCTTCGTGAAGATGGCGCTCCGCCCGGTCATCAGCGTATGCGGTAGGTTCCTTCGGGCGAAATCGGCGTTACCGCCGACGCGCCCACCGGCGTAAACGTTTCTGCCGAGCGTCCGCCAGGTGTCAGCCGGTCAGCTGACCAACACGGCGTAGTTGTTGACGATCAGCCGCTCCAGGAAGAACAGGCCGAGGAGAAGCACCAGCGGCGACAGGTCGAGCCCGCCAAGGTCGGGCAGGACGCGGCGGATCGGGCGCAGCGCCGGCTCCGTCAGGCGGTAGAGGGTGCGGCCGATGACGTCGATCACCTGGTTGCGCGGGTTGACCACGTTGAAGGCGTAGAGCCAGGAGAAGATGGCGGAGGCGATCACGATCCACTTGTAGAGGCCGATGATCGTGAGGAAGAGCTCGATGATGGAGGCCATTGTCCGCCTTTGACGTTTCCCGGGTAGTTAGCGGCGCGGCCGCGCAGCGCAAGCGAGGCGGCATCGCGCACCGCCGGAGCGCTGGAGGAGGTCAGGCGCGCAATCGCGCGCCGGTGGCCTTCGCCACCGCCGAGACGATCGCCTCGGACACGGCGTCGATGTCGCGCTCGGTAAGCGTGCGCTGGGTGGGCTGCAGCGTCGCCTCCACGGCGACGGACTTGTGACCGTCCGGCACCCCGGCGCCGCGGTAGACGTCGAACACCGTCACGTCGGCGACGACGTCGCGGCGTGCGCTACGGGCGGCCCGGGTGATCGCCTTGGCGTCCGTCTCCTCGGTGACGACGAAGGCGAAGTCGCGCCGCACCGGCATCAGGTCGGAGGCGTCGAGCGCCGGCTTCTTGGTGGCCTTGCGCCGCGCCTCGGGTACCGCCTCGAGGGTCAGCTCGAACGCGACGACCCGCTCGGGGGCGTCCATCTCCGCGAGCAGCCCAGGGTGGAGCTCGCCGAAGTGGCCGAGGACGTTCGAGCCGAGCCGCAGCGTGCCGGAGCGGCCGGGATGGTAGTGCGCCGGCGCGTCGCGGGTGACCTCGGCGCGGTCGGCCGGACCGCCGATCGCCGCGAGCGCGGCGAGGAGGTCGGCCTTCGCGTCGAAGGCGTCGACGGCGCGTCCGTCGTGGGACCAGTGCCGTGCCCTCGCGGAGAGCCGGCGCCGCCCCTGGCGCACGCCGGCGGCCTGCGTCGTCTGGTCGGACGGCTCGTCGCCGGCGAACACCTGCCCCACCTCGAACAGCGCGAGGTCGCCGAAGCCGCGGTTCACGTTGCGCGTCACCGCGCGCACGAGGCCGGGCAGCAGGCTAGGCCGCATGTCGGACAGCGCCTCGGCGATCGGGTTGGCGAGCCGGAGCGACGGGTCGCCGCCGCCGAAGCGCACGGCGTCCTGGTGGCCGACGAAGGACCACGTCACCGCCTCCACCATGCCCTGCGCGGCGAGCGCGCGCCGCGCCGTGGCGACGCGCTGCTGCCGCGACGTCAGCACCTTCGGCGCCACCGCTGTGGCTCGGGGCAGGGGCGCCGGGGCCACGTCGTCGATGCCGACGATGCGCACGACCTCCTCGACGAGGTCCGCCTTGCCCTCCACGTCCGGCCGCCAGGACGGCGTCGCGACGCGCCAGGGCGAGGCGGAGGTGTCGACGGTGAAGCCGAGCTGCTCGAGGATCTCCGCCTGCCTCTCGGATGGCACGCCGACGCCGGACAGGCGGGCGACCTCCGTCGGCGGGAGCGCGATGGTCCGCGACCCGTCGGGGATCTCCCCAGCGAGGCGGATGGGGCCCGCGGTGCCGCCGCACAGCTCGAGGATCATCGACGTCGCACGCTCCAGGCCCGCCAGCGTGTCGGCGGGGTCGACGCCGCGCTCGAAGCGGTGGCGGGCGTCGGAGTTGATCGACAGCGCGCGACCCGTGCGCGCGATGTTGCCCGGGTCCCACAGCGCGGCCTCGACGAGGACGCGGCTGGTCGCCTCGGTGCAGCCCGACGCCTCGCCGCCCATGATGCCGGCGATGGACTCCACGCCGGTCGCGTCGGCGATCACGCACGCGCCGCCGTCGAGCGCGTAGGTGCGGCCGTCGAGCGCCTCCACCGTCTCGCCGTCCACGGCACGCCGCACGGTGAGGTCGCCCGACACGCGGTCGGCGTCGAACACGTGCAGCGGCCGGGCGGTGTCGTAGGTGACGTAGTTGGTGACGTCCACCAGGCGATTGATCGGACGCAGGCCGATGGCGATCAGCCGGCGTTGCAGCCAGTCCGGAGAGGGGCCGTTCGCGACGCCCTCGACGAGGCGCAGCGCGAAGGCGGGGCACAGGTCCGGCGCGTCGATGACGACCCGTGGCGCCTCGGGTCCGCGTGCGTCCACGGGCGTCCCGTCGAGGGGGCGCAGGCTGCCGAGGCCGGCGGCGGCGAGGTCCCGGGCGATCCCGCGCACGCCGAGGCAGTCCGGCCGGTTGGGGGTGACGGCGACGTCGATGACGGGATCGCCGAGCTCGGCCCATGCGGCGTACGGCGTGCCCACCGGCGCATCGGGGGCGAGGTCGACGATGCCCTCGTGCTCGTCCGACAGCCCCATCTCGCGTTCGGAAAGCATCATGCCGTGGGACTCGACCCCGCGGATCGTGCCGACGGCGAGGTCGACCGCGGTGCCCGGGATGTGTGTGCCGGGCGGCGCGAACACGCCGACGAGCCCGGCCCGGGCGTTCGGCGCCCCGCACACGACCTGGATGCCGTCGCCCGCGCCGAGGTCCACCTTGAGGACGCGCAGCCGGTCCGCGTTGGGGTGCGGCTCGGCGGTCAGGACACGGGCGATGACGAACGGCGCGAGCGCGGCCGCGCGGTCCTCGACCCCCTCGACCTCGAGGCCGATCGCGGTGAGCCGCTCGACGATCGCCTCGAGGGAGGCCTTGGTGTCGAGGTGATCCCTGAGCCAGGACGGGGTGAACTTCATGGTCGACCGGTGCGCTTCGGATCTGCGCCGGCCGACGACGGCGACGCGCCTCCTTCAACCACGGCCGGACCCCGCACGCCACCCTCGCCGCGGTTGCCGTCCTGCAACGCTCAGGCCGGGGTCACGCCGGGCCGAGCGTGTAGCCATTGCGGCGCAGGTATCGGCGGAAGCGGGGCTCGTCGGTGGCGTCGAACAGCTCCTGCTCCTCGCGCAGCCGCTGAAACAGGCCGGCGAAGTCGCGCGAGGCCTCCGCGTCGAGCTTCTGGCAGGTGGGCGCCGTGGATCGGCGGAACACGCCCTCCAACAACCGCGCGTACTTCTGGCTGATGCGGATGTGGCCGGCCTCGTGGATCGAGGCGTAGCGTGCCAGGACGTCCCACTTGCGCTGCAGGTCAGGGGACGCGCGGTTGCGGTCCCTCTGGCGCCACTCCGGCAAGATGACCTCGGCCCGTAGCCCGACGCGCCCGGTGCTGTTGTACCGGCAGCGTCCGGCCTCCTCGACCGGCTCGAAGGAGTGCAGGTAGTTGTACTCGACCGCCGCGAACGCGCGCGCCGGCGAGCCGGGGATGGGCGGCCCGTGCGCACTCGCCGAGCGCTGCAGTGAGTTCAACGAGTCCCCGGAGACCTCGTAGGTGGAGACGGATACCTCCGTCGGCGGCGCCGCGACGCAGCTCGCGAGTGCGAGCAGCCCGAAGGACGCAACGAGACGGGACAGTCCTCGCCCGAGCCTCATCGGGACAGGCCACCGGCGAGCGACGGACGGTCGAGCGGCGCGAAGCCGTAGTGCGTAAGCCAGCGCACGTCCGCCTCGAAGAGGTCGCGGAGGTCCGGCATGCCGTACTTCAGCATCGCGAGGCGGTCGATGCCCATGCCCCAGGCGAACCCCTGGTGGACGTCGGGGTCGAGCCCGCAGTTGGCCAGCACGTTGGGGTGGACCATGCCCGAGCCGAGGATCTCGAGCCAGTCGTCGCCGGCGCCGAGCTCGATGCCGGCGGAAGAGCGGCGGCAGCGGATGTCCACCTCGTAGGACGGCTCGGTGAACGGGAAGTAGGAGGGCCGGAAGCGCATGGCGGCGTCCTCCACCTCGAAGAAGGCACGGCAGAACTCGGTCAGCACCCACTTGAGGTGGCCGACGTGGCTGGTCTCGTCGACGACGAGGCCCTCGACCTGGTGGAACATCGGCGTGTGCGTCTGGTCCGAATCGCAGCGGTAGGTGCGGCCGGGCGCGATGATCCGGATGGGCGGCCGCTGCGCCAGCATCGTGCGGACCTGCACCGGCGAGGTGTGCGTGCGCAGGAGCCGGCGCGTCCCGTCCGCCCGCTCGGGCAGGAAGAACGTGTCGTGCATGTCCCGGGCGGGATGGCCCTCGGGGAAGTTCAGCTTGGTGAAGTTGAGGTCGTCGGTCTCGATGTCCGGTCCCTCGGCGATGGCGAAGCCGAGGTCGGCGAAGATCGCCGTCAGCTCGTCCCACACCTGGCTGATTGGATGGATGCGTCCCGACACGATGGGCGCAGGCTCGGTCTCCAGCGTGACGTCGACGCGCTCCTCGGCCAGCCGACGCTGCAACGCCTCGGCGACGAGGGCCTCGCGCCGTGCACCGACGGCGTCCGCGACGCGTGCCTTGAGGCCGTTCAGCGCCGGGCCCATCACGCGCCGCTCGTCCGCGCTCATAGCGCCGAGCGTCTTCATGCGTTCCGACACGGCGCCCCGCTTGCCGAGCGCTGCGACGCGCACCGCCTCGAGCGCCGCCTCGTCCGCCGCGGCGTCGATGGCAGCGAGGGTCTCGCGCTCGATCGCCGCAAGGTCTTCGGGGAGGGGAGCAGCGGGTGCGTCCATGAGCGGTCCCAACGTTTACCGGACTTTAGCAAGCCAGGCGCCAATCGGAAGGCCGACCGCGACCGCGCGTTGCCGCACCGACCTCGATCGCCGTGGAGCGTTGCCGTTCGGCGACAACCACCGGTGCGTCCCACGACGGCGCGCTTGGCGGTCCCCGTCCGATGGTGTAGCGCGCGAAGGATGCATGAGGCTGGGAGGCGGACGATGCGCGAGGCCAGTGCGACGACGACGCCGGACGTGCGCACCGTGACGCCGTGGTCGATGCTGGGCATGTCGGGGCTCGCCGAGATCGTCGGCGTGTCGACGGCGCTCGCCGTCGCCTACGTCGCCGTCGCCGTGCTGCTGGCGGGTGCGCCGGGGATGGTTGCCGCGGTCGTCGTGGCGGGGGTGCTCTACTGGACGTTCCTGGAGTACTTGCTGCACCGCTTCGTGCTGCACTGGGAGCCCGAGCGTCCGGCGCTGCGCCTAGTGCGGCGCTGCTTCCCGAGCCATCGCTCGCACCACGACGCGCCGCTCGCCGAGCGCATCAACATCATGCTGCAGCTGCGCATCACGCTCGGCCTGACGCTCGCCTACACCGCGGCGCTGTGGGCGTGCGGGCTGCCGCTCGCGGTGGCGCTGGCGCTCAACGCCGGCATCCTCGTCGGCTACCAGGCCTATGAGGTGGTCCACGTCGCCTGCCACCACCTGCCCATGAGGAACGCTTGGGCGGCGCGGCTGAAGCGGCATCATGCGATCCATCACCACCGCGACGAGACGGTGAACTTCGGGGTCACGACGACGGTGTGGGACCACGTGTTCCGCACCGCCTGGCAGCCGCGAACGCGCGCGGTGTCGGCCACCGCGGCTTGAGCCTTCGCACCGACCACTCAGCGGCCCGCCCTCCGCGGTCGGGCCGCTGACAGGTCATCGGGTCAGCTCGCGGGCCGGCCCGAAAGGTCGGCGGGCAGCGCTCCGCGCGCCTGCTCCACGATCGCCGCGAACGCCGTCGGCTCGTTCATGGCAAGGTCGGCCAGCACCTTGCGGTCCACCTCGATGCCGGCCTTGTTGAGCCCGTCCACCAGCCGCGCGTAGGTGAGCCCCAGGGGGCGGACCGCGGCGTTGATCCGCTGGATCCACAGGGCGCGGAAGTTGCGCTTCTTCACCTTGCGGTCGCGGTAGGCGTACTGGTTCGCCCGCTCCACCGCCTGCTTGGCGACGCGGATCGTGTTCTTGCGCCGGCCGTAGTACCCCTTGGCCTGCTTGAGCACCTTCTTGTGCTTGGCGTGGGCGGTGACGCCGCGCTTCACGTGAGCCATGGGTCAGCCTCGGGCGTAGGGCAGGAAGGACTTGACGATCCGCGCGTCGGGATCGGACAGCGTCGTCGTCCCGCGCGCGTTGCGGATGAACTTCGGCGTGCGCTTGATCATGCCGTGCCGCTTGCCGGCCTGCGCGGTCTTCACCTTGCCGGTCGCGGTCACCTTGAAGCGCTTCTTCGCGCCGGACTTCGTCTTCATCTTGGGCATTTGCGCTCCGTACGTGCGGCCGCCGCGGCATGCCCTTCCCGGACATCGACCGTGCGCTCGGCCGAGATCGCGCCATGGCGCTTGCCGGGTGTGGCCGGGCGACCCTTTCGAAAGAAGCGCCGCATATAGCCGCTCGCGCGCTGCGCCGCAACCGAGGAGCCGATGGTCCGCCCCAAGCCAGCCACCGCGCACATGCTGCAACCCAGCCAGGCTGGCGGCATTGGTCGGGATGGGGCAAGGGATGGGCCTGCGAGCGCGCCGAGGCTGGCGCCGCGGACGCTGCAGGGGGAGGCGCGCGTGACGATGGTACGCGAGGACCTGTGCGGCGACGGGGCCCAGCGACCCGTCGGCGGCGAGGCACAACGCGCGCGTTCGGCCGAGCGCGAGCGCACCGCCGAACGCAGCGGGACGCCGCCCGACCGGACGCCGGCGCTGACCTTCGGGCCGATCGTCGCCGCGCTCGCCGAGCTTTATCGACGCCTGCGGCCGACGCGCCGGCGCCAGCTCGCCGCGCTGTCCGTCCTGGTGGTTGCCGGCGCGCTCGCCGAGGTCGTCACCATCGCGGCCATCGTCCCGTTCCTCGCCCTCCTCGTCGGCCTCGACAAGTTGCCGGCGAACCCCGTGACCGACGTCCTCGCCGACCTTGCCGGCAGCGATCCCGGGTCGCTCGTCGTCGTCGCCGGCGCGGTGCTCGCGGTGGCGGTCGTCGTCACCGCGCTGTTCCAGCTCGCGCTGTCCATCGCGACCAAGGTGCTGACGTACCGCATCGGCCACGAGGTGAGCGTCGAGATCTACGCGCGCACGCTGAACCAGCCCTACGCACGCTTCATCGAGCGGAACACCAGCGAGGTGCTGGCGAGCGTCGACAAGATCCACGCGGTGGTGATCGGCGTCATCCTGCCCGCGCTGCAGGCGATCACCGCGATGGCGGTGGCGACGGGCATCCTCGTCGTGCTCCTCGTCATCGAGCCGGTGGTGGCGGCCTGCGCCATCGTCTTCCTGGTGCCGACCTACGGCGGCCTCATGCTGCTGACACGGCCCCGCCTCATGCGCGCGTCGAGGGTCCTGTCGCGGACGTACGGGGCGCGGATCAAGGCGGTGCAGGAGGGGCTCGGCGGCATCCGCGACATCAAGATCGACCGCTCGCAGGCCCGCTTCATCGACGACTTCCGCAGGACGGACGGTGAGTTCCGCGGGGCGCAGATCGAGGCCGCGGTCATCGCCGAGGCGCCGCGGCGCCTCGTGGAGAGCGTCGGGATCGCGGTGATCGTCGTCGCGGCGGTCGTCATCAGCCTGGAGGGTGGGCAGGCGGCGACCGCGCTGCCTGTGGCGGGCGCCATGGCCTACGGGTTCCGCCGGCTCATGCCGCTGTTCCAGGACGTCTACCAGGCCCGCAGCGCGTTCTCCACCTACTCGGGCCTCCTCGTCGACGTGCTGGCCATGATGGACACGCCCGAGGAGCCGGCCGGGGAGGCCGACGCGGCGCCGCTGCCGTTCGACGAGGCGCTGGTGTGCCGCGCCGTCACGTTCACCTACCGCGGCGCGGCGCGACCGGCGCTCGACCGCATCGACCTTCGCATCCCCCAGGGTGCGCGCATCGGCTTCGTCGGGCGCTCGGGCGCCGGCAAGAGCACCCTGGTGGACGTCCTCATGGGCCTCCTCGAGCCGGACGCAGGGACGATCCTCGTCGACGGCGTCGCCCTCGACGGGGCGAGCCGCACGCGCTGGCAGGCGTGCATCGCCCATGTGCCGCAGTCGATCTACCTCGCCGACGACACGGTGGCGGCGAACATCGCCTTCGGCGCACGCGGCGGCCCCCTCGACCTCGCCCGGGTGGAGGCGGCGGCGCGCGAGGCCGAGGTGCACGGCTTCGTGAGCTCGCTGCCGGACGGCTACGCGACCCGCGTCGGCGAGCGCGGCGTGCGCCTGTCGGGCGGGCAACGCCAGCGCATCGGCATCGCCCGCGCGCTCTACAGGCGCCCCACGCTCCTCATCCTCGACGAGGCGACGAGCGCCCTCGACGATGCCACGGAGGCGGCGATCATGCGCTCCATCGAGCGGCTCGGCCGCGACATCACCATCCTCGCCATCGCGCACCGCGTCACGACGCTCAGCGCCTGCGACCGCCTCTATCGCCTGGAGGCCGGACGCATCGCCTTCGCCGGCGATTACGACGCGCTCCTTGCCGAGCGCCAGGCCGAGGGCGCGGCATGACCCCCATCGGATCAGCGCTGGTGCAACAGCGGTATGCCCAATTGTTGCCTTGATCGGTTCGGGGCGAGACGGTAGCTGCGGCGGAGTAGGTGAAGCGCAGAGACCTCGCGTTGTGCGGTCGTACGGGAGAGGACATGTCGCAGACCTCCGTCGTTCTCTTCGGCTCCCTCGGCCCGGCGGCGCAGTGTCTTGCGTGGCTGCTCGATCGCTCGGACGTGACCGTGCCGGCCGTCGTCTGTCGCGCAGGGCGCGCCGACCGGGCGGAGGAGCGCGCCGTGGTCGACCTCGCGCGCGCCCGCGCCGTGCCGGTGGTCGCGCTGGAGGAGGTGCCGGAGGCCGACCTCGGGCTGAGCGTGCGCTTCCACCAGATCCTGCGGCGGCGTCACCTCGACAGGTTCGTCCGCGGGGTCGTCAACATGCACGGCGCGCCGCTGCCGGACATGCGGGGCTCCATGTGCGAGTGCGCCGCGATCCTTGAGGGCCGCCGCACGTTCGGCGTCAGCCTCCACATGATGGACGAGGGGGTCGACACCGGGCCGATCCTCGCGGTCGACCGCTTCGACGTGCCGCGGGATGCGACGGCGAAGTCGCTCCTCTCGGAGGCCAACCGGCGCGGCGTCGCGCTGGTGCGCGGGCACTTCGACGACATCCTCGCCGGTCGCCTCGAGGCACGGCCTCAGGCGCTCGCCGAGGGGCGCACGTACCGGGCCGCCGAGCTCCTCGCCGTCCGCGACGGCCCGATCCCGTGGCGCCGCAGCCGTCGCGACCGGCGGCGCCGCGCCTTCTTCTACTTCGAGGGCGCGCCGCAGGTCCCGCGGATCGCGACCCGGCTGCGCCAGCTCATCGTCCCCGCCGCGGCGCCGCAACCGTGACCGTCCTGAAGTTCGGCGTCATCGGCTGCGGGCAGATCGGCCGCCGTCACCTCGCGGCGATCGCGCAGGAGCCACGCGCCGCGCTCGTGGCACTGTGCGACACCGATCCTGCGGCGCTGTCGCGGTCGGGCGAGGCGTTCCCGGATGCCGCGGCCTACGACGATCCGCACGCCCTGATCGCCTCGCCGGACGTGGAGATCGTGTCCATCTGCGCCCCTCACCGCCAGCACCCAGCGCTGTCCATCGCCGCGGTGGAGGCGGGCAAGCACGTCCTTGTCGAGAAGCCCATGGCGCTCACCGTCGCCGACAGCCGCGCCATGACCGAGGCCGCGCGGGCGAACGGCGTCAAGCTCGTCGTCGTGAAGCAGAACCGGTTCAACGCCCCCGTTCGCCACGTACGGCGGGTGCTCGAGGAGGGCCGGCTCGGCCGCATCTTCATGGTGCAGGCCAACGTGTTCTGGAACCGCTACCGCGGGTACTACGCGGACTCGCCCTGGCGCGGCTCGCGGGCGGAGGAGGGCGGGGCGCTGCACACGCAGGTCAGCCACTTCCTCGACCTCATGGTGTGGTGGCTCGGCCCCGTCGCGGACGCGAGGACGATGCTCGCGACCCTCCACCACCACATCGAGATCGAGGACTGCGGCGTCTCCGCGCTGCGCTTCGAGTCCGGCGCGCTCGGGTCGCTCAACTGGTCGACGGCGGTCTACAACGTGAACTACGAGGGCTCGATCACGCTGATCGGCGAGACCGGCACCATCAAGGTCGGCGGCAAGTACCTCAACGAGATCGTACATTGGGATGTCGCCTCGACGCCCCAGCCCGCGCCGGACACCGAGCCCGAGCGGCCCAACGACTACGGCGCCTACGTTGGCACCAGCGCCAACCACGGCCGCCTGTTCGAGGAGGTGGCGCAGCACATCATCACCGCGCGCAGCGGCATCGTGGAGGGCGAGGAGGGCGTCGCCTGCATCGAGGCGATCGAGCGGATCTATGCCGGTGCTGGCTGAAGGGACGCTCTACCGCGATCGCCCTGAGGACCGCCGGCCCGCGCCTTCGCTGTTCACCTCGCCCGGGTGGATCGCGGCCATCGAGGCGACCTACGGGGTGGACTTTCACTGCACGGGAGCGGCCGGCGGGGCGCAGGTCGTCTGCCTCTTCGACGACGCGCTCGGGCCGCGCATGGTGGCGCCGGCCTACGGCGACTACGCGGAGCGCTGCCCGGCCGAGGGGCTCGCCGGCCGCATCGCCTCGGTGCGCGACGCCTTCCCGGCCCACCCGCTGGCCGTCAAGGTCGCCGGTGAGGCCACCATCGACGCCCCGATCTCCCGCGACGCGCTGCTCCACGAGGTCCCCCTCGGCGAGGGCGACGGCGAGCCGAAGACCGCCTTCCTGCGGCTGGCGCGCCAGGCGGAGCGCGCGGGGTTGACCGTGACGGCGCGGACCGACGCGGCGGCCGTCGAGGACTTTTACGCCCTCTATGCGGCGCAGCGGCTGACGCGCTTCGGCCTCCTGCCGCAGCCGGTCGCCTTCTTCCGCCACGTGGCCGGGAACTTCTTCGGGTCGGGGGAGGGCGCGCTGTGGGAGGCGCGCGCCGACGGGCGGCCGGCAGCCTACCTGTTCATCCTCACCGTCGATGACGTTGCATATTACAAGTTCGGCTGTGCCGATCCTGACGCGCTCGGGTTGCGTCCCAACAACCTCCTGTTCCGCCACGTCCTCGACAGGGCGCGTGAGGAGGGGCGCATGCGGCTCGACCTCGGGCTCACGCCCTCGGGCAACGAGGGTCTGGCAAGGTTCAAGCGGTCCATGGGAGCTCGCGAGATGACGCTGCGCACCTTCTCGCTGCCGCCGCTTGACGGCGCGGCGCCGGACACCGGATCGCGCCGCGCGCTGCTCGGCGAGATCACCCGGACCGTCGTCGAGGGCGAACCCTCCGTCGAGGCCGCGTCCGCCTGTGGTGCGGCGCTCTACAGGTACTTCGCGTGAGCGGGGCGGGGACCGTCACCGTTCCGCTGTTCGACCTCGCGGCCCAGCACGCCGCGCTGTCGCCCGCCCTCCAGGATGCGACGGCGGCGGTCGTCGAGGGCGGTGCGTTCATCGGCGGCGCGGCGGTGGAGGCCTTCGAGGCCGCGTTCGCGGACTACCTCGGTGCGGGCGAGGTGGTCGCCTGCGCCAACGGCACCGACGCCATCGAGATCGCGCTCGAGGCGCTCGGCATCGGACCCGGCGACGAGGTGATCGTCCCGGCGATGACGTGGGTCGCGAGCGCCGAGGCGGTGGCGCGGGTCGGCGCCGTCCCCGTGTTCGCCGACGTGGTGACGGGCGAATGGACGCTCGACCCCGCGAGCGTCGAGGCCGTCCTCACCGAGCGCACCCGTGCGCTGATGCCCGTCCACCTCTATGGCCGTCCCGCGGACATGGACGCGCTCACCGCCATCGCCGCCAAGCACGGGCTCGTCGTCGTCGAGGACTGCGCCCAATCCCACGGCGCGATGCACGGCGGGCGGCACACCGGCACGCTCGGCGACGCGGGGACGTTCAGCTTCTTCCCCACCAAGAACCTCGGCGCGTGGGGCGACGGCGGTGCGATGGCGTTCCGCGACCCCGAGGTGGCGCGTCGGGCGCGCCTCATCGCGCACCACGGCCAGTCCGCGCGCCACACCCACGTCCTCGTCGGCCGCAACAGCCGGCTCGACGCGCTGCACGCGGCCGTCCTTGCCGTGAAGCTGCCGCGCCTCGACGGCTGGGTGGCGCGCAAGGAGGCGATCGCCGCGCGCTACCGCGAGGCCTTCGCCGACCTGCCGCTCGGCGTGCCCGAGCCCGCTCGCAACGGGCGCCACGGCTGGCACCTCTTCGTGGTCGACGCCGGAGCGTTGCGGGACGCGCTGCGCGACCACCTTGCGAAGGCGGGAGTCGGCACCGCGGTGCACTATCCGGCAGCGCTGCCCGATCAACCGTGCTTCGCACCCTACGTGCGCGGCACGGACGCGACCCCGGTGGCGTGTGCGATGGCCGGCACGATCCTGTCCCTGCCGCTGACCGCCGAGCTGACGGACGATCAGGTGGCCACCGTGATCCGCGCGGTGCGGAGCGCTTCGGCGTGACCGTCCGCCTCGTCAAGTTCGACGTCGTCCACCCGGCCGAGTACCTCACCGCGAAGAAGGCCGAGCACGGCAGCCTCGAGGCGATGTCGCTCGAGGAGTACCGGCGCTGGCTGATCGGGCTGCGCAGCAACTATTCAGACTTCTACACGCACTGGCTGAACGAGGCAGGGGGGTGGGAGGCCGAGGAGTTCTTCCTCAACGACCCGTTGTTCCTGAAGAAGGTCGCCCGGGAGGTGTGGGGGGGTGCTGGTGCTGCGGCGCGCGAGGTGAAGCGTGCCGCACGGACGCGGCTCCGGCGGCAGGGCTCGGCGATGGAGGACATCGTGCGCGCCTACCTCGCGGCACGCCCGGCGGACGTCGTGTTCGCGCGCTCGAACCCGATGCCGAGCGGGTTCTGGCGCAGCGTCCCGTCGCTCGCCGTCAGCCGCCTGTCGGCGCGCATGCCGTCCGCCTGGCACCCAGAGCACTTCGACCTCCTGTTCGTCGACGACCCCGTGTTCAAGGCGTTCTTCGAGATGCACGGTGTGCCGACCAAGCTCAACCGCCAGGGGTTCGACCCGCGCGTCGCGGACGAGCTCGAGGCCCCGCGCGAGCGATACGAGGCGGTGTTCGTCGGGGGCCTCGGCGTGCGCAACTTCTCCCGCCGCACGGCGTTCGTCGCGGAGCTTGCCCGCCACACTCGAGTCGATTTCTGGGGTTATTGGTGGCAGGAGACCGGGCCGAAGGGGTCTATCGCCGACTGGCCCGACCTCGAGCAGACGTTCCATGGCCCCACGTCGGGGCTCGAGATGTATCAGATCTTTCGGGATGCCCGCATCGTGCTCAACGACTACGTCGACCTCGATGTGGCGTCCGGCATTGGCTACAATCAACGCATGTTCGAGGTGATGGGCGCGGGCGGCTTCCTGCTCACCCGCGCTGCGACGAACCTTGCGATGGACTTTCCTCCGAACGTGTTCGCCACGTACACCGACCTTGCCGATTGCCTAGATAAAATTAGGTACTACGAAACCAACGAGGCGGAGCGCCGCGAGATGGCCGCTGTCGGCCAAGCCACGGTCCTGGAGCGTTACAGCTTCAGGGACATCGCGCTCGAGTTCGGCGGGGACGTAAGAGGGGCACTCGAAGGTCGGAGGGCGACGCGTTGAACGTCGAGGCGCGATCCCAACGGCTGCTGCGCGTCACCGAGCCCTACCTGCCGCCGCGCGAGGAGTACGAGCGGCACCTTGAGGGCATCTGGTCGCGAAGCTGGGTGACCAACGGCGGCCCCGTCGCGACGAAGCTCACCCACGAGCTGCGCGCGGTGCTGGGCGTGCCCCACGTCGAGCTCGCCTCGTCCGGGACCTCGGCGTTGCAGCTCGCCCTCGCGGCGCTCAAGGTGGCGGGCTCGGTCATCCTCACGCCCTACTCCTACCCAGCGACGCTGAACGCGGTGCTGTGGCAGGGCTGCACGCCGATCTTCGCCGACATCGAGCCCGGCACGTTCGGCCTTGACCCAGCCGCCGTCGAGCGCGCGTTGACGCCGGACGTCACCGCGATCGTGGCGACCCACGCTTACGGCCTGCCCAACGACGTCGCCGCCCTCGCCGACGTCGCGCGACGCCATGGCCTCAAGGTGATCTACGACGCCGCGCATGCCATGGGGGGCACCCTCGACGGCCGCTCGCTCCTCGCCTACGGCGACGCGGCCGCGGTCAGCTTCCACGCCACCAAGATCTTCCACACCGTGGAGGGCGGGGCCGTGGTCGTCCACGACGCGGAGCATGCCGATGCGGTCCGCCTCCTTCGGGCCAACGGCGTGGACGGGGACCTCGTCCCGCTCACCGGGTTCAACGCCAAGATGAGCGAGCTCCATGCCGCCATGGGCCTTGCCATCCTGCCGCGGTTGGAGGCGCTGATCGCCGAGCGGCGGGCGCGCTTCGAGATGTACCGTGAGTGCCTCGTCGGGCTGCCGGTCCGCCTGTTGGAGCCCGAGGCGATCACGGGGCTGTCCTGGAACTACCCTTACTTCCCGGTGGTGTTCGAGAACGCGTCGACGGTGCTGCGCGTCCAGGCTGCGCTGCGCGAGCAATCCATCGAGTCGCGCCGCTACTTCCGCCCGGCGATCAACACGCTCGAGCAGTCGCGCGGCGCGCCCTGCCCGGTGGCGGAGGAGTTGTGCGACCGTGCGCTGTGCCTGCCGTTCACCCCGTTCCTCAGCGCCGAGGAGGTGGCACGGGTCGCGGGCGGCGTGAGGGCGCAGGTGTGAGCGTCTGTGCCGCCACCGGAGGGGAGCGAGGGGCCGAGGGACCGAGGGTCGCCGTCATGCAGCCCTACTTCCTGCCCTCCCTCGTCTACTTCCACCTCGTCGCCGCGGCGGACGTGTTCGTGTTCTTCGACGACGTGCAGTTCGTCACCAAGCGCTGGACGCATCGCAACCGCATCGTCGTCAACGGTGCCGAGCACGCCTTCACCGTGCCGCTCGCCGGACGCAGCCAGTCGAAGCGCCTCACCGAGATCCGCGTCCATCCGGACGAGTACCCACGTTGGCGCGACAAGTTCCTCGCCACGTGCGCGCAAGCTTATGCCGGAGCTCCGCGCGCGGACGAAGTGCTGCCCGGCCTTGCCGAGGTGCTCGCGGAGGAGGACGTCACCATCGCGGCGCTCGCCGAGCGCAGCGTGCGGTGGGCCGCCTCTCACATGGGGCTTGCCCCGGGCTTCCTACGCTCGTCCGAGCTCGACTACGACCGCGAGGCGGGTCGCGCCGGGAAGATCGTGTCCCTGTGCGAGGCCATCGGCGCTCGGGACTACGTCAACGCCGCCGGCGGGCGGGCGCTCTACGACGACGCGGACTTCGCCCCGAGCGGTATCGCGCTTCGCTTCATCGAGCCGGAGCCGTTGCCTGCGCCCTACGGCGCGGCCTCGGTGCTCCACGCGATGATGCACCTGTTGCCCACCGCGCTCGCCGACCTTGCCGGCCGCTACCGGATCGCTGCCAAGGAGGCCGCATGAGCGCCGTACCCTCCGACAAGCCGGTCGTCATCTTCGGCATCGGCCAGCTCGCCGACCTCGCGCACTACTACTTCACCACCGACACCGCGCGCACCGTGGCCGGCTTCACGGTCGATGCGGCGTACGTCGAGGCTGACCAGCACCTGAGGCTGCCCGTCGCCCCGTTCGAGGAGCTGACGCGCCGCTTCCCGCCGTCCGAGCACGACATGTTCCTGCCGATCAGCTTCAAGCAGATGAACGGCATCCGGCGCGACCGCTTCCACGCGGTGAAGGACGCCGGTTACAACTGCGCGACGTACATCTCCAGCCGGGCGACGACGTTCGACAACCTCGTGATCGGCGAGAACTGCTTCGTGTTCGAGGACAACACGATCCAGCCGTTCGTCACCATCGGGGACAACTGCATCTTATGGAGCGGCAACCACATCGGCCACCACACGAGGATCGGCGACCACGTGTTCATCACCAGCCACGTGGTGGTGTCGGGTGCCTGCACCATCGGCGACATGTGCTTCCTCGGCGTGAACGCGACGATCCGGGACGAGATGGTGCTCGGGCCGAAGACGTTGGTCGGCATGGGCGCCACGATCCTCGCGCCGACGGAGGAGGGCGAGGTCTGGCTCGCCCCGCGCTCGGTCAAGGCCAAGGCGAAGAGCGACCGGTTCGACCGCATCTCGCCGAAGGCGCCGGCAGCCGCAGCGCCAGAGACCTCCGGCGACTGAGCTCATGTGGCGCCGTCATGGACTGATCTTCCGTCCGCACGGCGCGCGTCCGTGGATGGTGAGTCACGGCTGCACGCCGACCGCATTCCCCGTCGGGGACGGTCGGCTGCGGATCCTGTTCGCGCCCCGCAACGAGCGGGGTCAGTCGATCCCGTCGACCATCGACGTCGCCGCCGACGACCCGACGCGCGTCCTCGAGGTCGGCGAGCGGCCGGCGATGACCCTCGGCAAGACCGGGACCTTCGACGACGGCGGCATCATGCCGTGCTCGGTGGTGCCGACCGACGAGGGCCTCAGGATGTACTACGTCGGCTGGAACGCCAGCGTCTCCGTGCCCTACCGCAACGCCATCGGGCTGGCGCTTTCCACCGACGGTGGGCGCACCTTCGAGCGCATGTTCGAGGGTCCCGTGGTCGATCGCAGCCGCACGGAGCCCTACTTCACCGCCTCGCCCTGCGCCATGCGCGTCGGCGACGGATGGCGCCTGTGGTACGCCTCGACGGTGCGCTTCCTCGAGGTCGAGGGCCGGCAGGAACCGGTCTACGTCCTCAAGGACGCGACGAGCGACGACGGGATCGTCTGGCAGCGGCCGAACCGCACCGTGATCGCCCCGCGGCACGCGGAGGAGGCCATCGCCCGGCCCACCGTGCTTGCCGACGATAACGGTTATCGCATGTGGTTCTGCCATCGCGGGAGCCGCGACTTCCGCGACGGGGCGGACAGCTACCGCATCGGCTACGCCGCCTCGCGCGACGGCGTGACGTGGGAGCGGCGCGACGAGGACGCGGGCCTGGAGCGTCCCGCGGAGGGGTTCGACGCGCGCATGCAGACCTACCCCAACGTCGTACGCAACCATGACGCGTTGTTCATGTTCTACAACGGCGACGGTTTTGGTCGCGAGGGCATCGGCCTCGCAACGTGGAGCGCATGATGAAGATCCTGAGCTACGACCTGGCCCGCTACGACTTTCCAGCAGCGGTGCGCGAGATGCTGGGCGTCGACGACCTGTCGACCCTGACGATCGGGACGGCGGCCAACCCCGAGCACTCCATCTACAAGAACATGGAGCAGACGCCGCTTTACACGCGCCTTGCCGAGGCCCTGCGCGGTGAGGGCAGCGCCCGGTTCCGCCGCACCTATCGCGACTTCGTCGCCGGCGAGGTGCAGCCGCGCTACAGCGAGCCGATCCTTTACCAGGCGTGCCCGACGCTGCGCATCATCTTCGCCGACGCGGAGGGCGTGTCCCGCTTCCACCGCGACCGCGACTATGGGCACGACGCGCGCGAGGTGAACTACACGGTCGCGCTGTCCGACGCGTTCGAGACCAACGCGATCTGGATCGAAAGCAAGGAGGGCGCCGAGGACTACGCGCCGATCACGTTGCGTCCGGGCGAGTACGCGCGCTTCGACGGCGCCTCGCTGTCCCACGGCGCGGTGGCCAACCGCACCGGCCGCAGCCGCGTGTCGTTCGACTTCCGCATCACGCCTGCCTCCCAGCGCGGCACCCAGGCGATCGTGGACGCGAGCGAGGCCGGTCCGCCCGACCCGCACGCCTTCGCCCGGGTCGATGCCGTCGACGCGTGACGAACGTCACCCCGGGGTCGCCCGCGCCCACGGCCTCGACGGGGCCGCGGGTGAGCGTCTCCATCATCACCTACAACCAGCGGGACTACATCGGTCAGGCGATCGACAGCGCGTTGGCCCAGGAGACCGACTTCCCCGTGGAGGTGCGCGTCGGCGACGACTTCTCCACGGACGGCACGCGCGAGGTGCTGCTCGCGTACCGCGAGCGCTACCCCGAACGGGTGAGGCTGAACCTGCAGCCGGAGCGGCCGTCCGGGGTGCCGGGACGGGTGAACAACGCGACCAACCTCTCCTCGTGCGTCGGCGAGTACATCGCCATGCTGGACGGCGACGACTACTGGGTCGACCGGCGCAAGCTGCAGAAGCAGGTGGACTTCCTCGACGCGAACCCGGGGCACGCGGGCTCGGTCCACGACAGCCTGGTCCTCGAGGAGGGCCAGGGACCACCGGTGGACACGATCGCCCAGCTCCACACCCTCGGCCCGCCCGCCGGTGACACCGACTTCTCCACGGACGAGGTGTTCATGCGGCTGATCTTCCAGACCTCGAGCTTCGTCTTCCGCCGCCGCCTTCTGCCGGCGCCGTTGCCGGACTGGTTCATGCGCATCCACTCCGCGGACGTGGCGCTCTACCTCATCGCGGCGAAGGATGGGCCGCTGCGCTACATGGTGGAACCCATGTCGGTCTACCGCCGGCACGCAGCCGCGTGGATGCGCACCGTCCCTCAGCTCGACTTCTGGGAGCGGGCGATGGTGGAGCGCCGCGTGTTCCGCGAGGAGCTCGGTGCGGTGCCGCCCGCCCCCGCGCGTGCCTCCATCGAGATCTTGCGCGCGCGGCTGCACTTCAGGGAGCGGCACCTCTGGCAGACCGTGCTGCGCGCCGGCGCGGTGATGGCGCACCATCCGCCGACCTTCGCGCGCTGGGTCGGCGGCATCGTCCGCCGGCGGACCAATCGCGGCGTGAGGTGGCCGACGGCGTGAGACCGCGCGTCACGCACGAGTGATCGTGCCGTCCTCGACGGTGAAGCGGTCCGCCTCGCCGAGCGCCTCGAACAGCGCCGCGTCGGTGCCCGTCATAAAGGTCTGCGCGCCGAGCGCGCTGAGCGTGGCATAGAGCGCGGCGCGGCGCTCGGGGTCGAGGTGCGCGGCGACCTCGTCGAGGAGGAGGAGCGGCGTCTCGCGTATGACCCGCGACACCAGCGCCACATGGCCGAGAACGATGCCGATGAGGAGCGCCTTCTGCTCTCCCGTCGAGGCGAGCGCGGCCGGCATGTCCTTCTCCACGTGCGTGACCGCGAGGTCGACCCTGTGCGGGCCTGCCAGCGCACGGCCGGCAGCCTGGTCGCGCGGGCGGCCGTCTCGCAGGCGCAGCAGGAGGTCGGTGGGGCTGGTGTCGCCGTCGTCGCCGGCGAGCGCCAGGAGCGCTTGGGGAAAGTCGCCTCCGGCCGCCGCGCGCGTCGCCTGCGCTGCGTTCAGCTTGACGACGAGGTCGACGCGGGCGCCCGCGATGGCGGCGCCGTGCTCGGCCATCTCGCGCTCCACCGCGTCGTACCACGCAGCGTCCGACACGCCGTCCTCGAACATGCGGTTGCGCTGACGCATGGCCCGCTCGTAGGCGTTGGCGCGCCGTCCGTGCTCTGGGTGGAGCGCCAGCGCCAGCCGGTCGACGAAGCGCCGGCGGTCGGACGTGGGGCCGGTGAACAGCCCGTCCATGGACGGGGTCAGCCACAGGACGCGAGCGAGCGCGATCAGGTCGTCGGGCCGACGGTCCTCGCCATCGATGCGCACCTGCCGTGCCGCCTCGCCGGTCACGCCGGTGCCGACGGCGATCGTCTCGCCGTTCTTCGTGATGCGCGCGCTCGCGGCCCAGCCGCCCGGCGCGCGGGCGCCCTGCCGGATCATCTGAGCGTAGGTCGCCCGCCGAAGGCCGCGGCCGGGCGAGAGCAGCGAGACGGCCTCGAGGACGTTGGTCTTGCCGGCGCCGTTGGGCCCGGTCAGCACCACGTGCGGCGCCGTGGTTTCGAGGCGTGCGGCGACGTAGTTGCGGAAGTCGGTGAGGGCGAGGCGAGTCAGGCGGACGACGCGTCGGGGTGGCTCGGCCGGACGCAGCACAGCGGATGGGGACGACCCGGACGGCGGGTCAGACCCGCATCGGCATGAGGACGTAGAGCGTCTTCTCGGCGTCGCCGTCGTGGATCAGCGTCGGCGACCCTGGGTCTGCGAGTGCGAACGTCGCGTTCTCGGAGGAGAGCTGGCTGGTGATGTCGAGCAGGTACTTCGAGTTGAAACCGATGTCGAGCGGGTCGGCATCGAAGTCGACCACGAGTTCGTCCGTCGCCGTGCCGGAGTCCGGGTTGATGACCGAAAGCGTCAGCGCGCCGTCGTTGAGCGACAGCTTCACCGCGCGGCCGCGCTCGGAGGAGACGGTCGACACGCGGTCGACCGCGGAGGCGAAGTCGACGCGGTCGACGTGCATGATCTTCCCGTTGTTCTTGGGGATCACGCGGTCGTAGTCCGGGAACGTGCCGTCGATCAGCTTGGAGGTCAGCACCACGTTGGCGAACGATGTGCGGATCTTGGTATCGGAAAGCTCCACGGTGAGTTCGGCCTCCGGGTCGTCCATGAGGCGTTGCAGCTCGCCCACCGTCTTGCGTGGAACGATGATGCCGGGCATCCCTGCCGAGCCCTCGGGCGCGGCCACCTGCGCCTGCGCGAGCCGGTGCCCGTCGGTGGCGACGGCCCGGAACATCGTCTCGCCGCCGGTGTCCACCGTGTGGAAGTAGATGCCGTTGAGGTAGTACCGCGTCTCCTCCGTGGAGATCGCGAACTGCGTGCGGTCGATCAGCCACTTGACGTCGGCCGCCGGCAGGCGGAACCTGTGGGAGAACTCACCACCGGTGATGTCCGGATAGTCGCTCTGCGGCAGCATCTGGAGGGCGAAGCGCGAGCGGCCCGCGGTCAACGTCATCGTCGAGCCGTCGGGGTTCGTCTCCAGCGCGATGCGCGCCCCCTCGGGGATCTTGCGCACGATGTCATGAAGCATGTGCGCGGGGACGGTGAGCGCGCCGGGCTGGTCGACCGCCGCCTCGACGGTCTCCACGAGCTCGACATCGAGGTCGGTGGCCTTGAGCACGAGCGCCGCGCCGTCCGCCTCGATGAGGACGTTCGACAGGATCGGGATGGTGTTGCGCCGCTCCACGATGCGCTGGACGTGGCTGAGCGGCTTCAACAGGTGGGCCCGTTCAAGGGTCGCGCGCATAACCGGGTCCGTCGGCAGGAACGCGGGGGTACCCGCAAGGACGGCGACATTGACCAGAAGGCGGCGGGGCTGGCAAGCGCCCGCAGGGCCGTCTGGTGGCCATGGCCGGCGACGTCCACATGGCGGCGCCGGAGCCGCGGCGCGCACGACGACGGCGCAGCGGAGCGGACGTTGGCGGCGCTGCTCTACTGGTCGAGCAGCCGCTTCAAGGTCTCCACGTCCTCGGCCGTCTGTGGGTCCTTCTTCACCATGTCCTCGACCTTGCGCACCGCGTGGAGCACCGTCGTGTGATCGCGGTTGCCGAAGCGGCGGCCGATCTCCGGCAGCGAGCGCGGCGTGAGCGTCTTCGACAGGTACATCGCGATCTGCCGGGGCCTGACGATCACCCGCGTGCGTCGCGCCGAGACGAGGTCGTGCCGTGACACCCCGAAGTGCTGGGAGGTGACGCGCTGGATGTCCTCGATCTTCGGCTTCTTCGTCTCGCGCGCCCGCAGGAGGTCGCGCAGGGCGTTCTCGGCCATCTTGAGGTCGACGGGCGCGCCGGTGAGCTGGTTGTGCGCCACCAGGCGGTTCACCGCGCCGACGAGGTCGCGCCCGTTGGTGGTGACGGAGCGCGCCACGAAGTCGGTCACTTCGTCGGGGAAGGCCAGGCCCTCGAAGATCTCGCGCTGTGCGGCGATCCGCTGCTCGAGGATGGCTCGGCGCATGGCGTAGTCGGGCGCGTCGAGCTCCACGAGGAGGCCGCCGCCGAGCCGCGAGCGCACGCGGGCGTCGAGGCCGTCGAGGTCGGCAGGCGGGCGGTCTGCCGCGACGATCACCTGGCGTTGGCTGTCGACCAAGGTCCCCAGGGTGTGGCCGAACTCCTCCTGCACCTTGGTGCCGTTGAGGAACTGGAGGTCGTCGATGATGAGGACGTCGATCTCGCGCAGGATGTCCTTGAACGAGATCGTCGTGCGGTTCCTGATCGCCGAGACGAAGCGGTACATGAAGTGTTCGGCCGTCAGGTACAGCACGCGGCGCGCGGGGTTGACGCCGACCGCGGCGCTGGCGACCGCTTGCAGGAGGTGGGTCTTGCCGAGCCCGACGGGAGCGGAGACGAAGAGCGGGTTGTACGCTGTCCGGTCGCCAACCTGGGCGAACGCGACCTTCTTCGCGGCGGCGACGGCGAGCTGGTTCGCCGCACCCTCCACGAACGCCTGGAAGGTGTGGGCCGGCTCGAGCGCCGAACCCTCGAGGCTACCGACCGCGTTGACCCTGGTCGGTACCGCGTCCGCCTGGCGGTGCGGGGCCGCGCTGCCTGCCGTGGCGCCGACCCGGTTGGGCGCCACGGCGAACGCGCGGTCCTCGGCGGGGCGCAGCGCGCTGCGGACCTTGAAGCGCACGTCGGCGGTCTCGGGCCGCTCGGCGCGCCAGCGCTGCAGGATGTCGGCTGCGTATTGGCTCTTGACCCAGTGACGGATGAACGAGGTGGGCGTGGAGAGGTCGACGATGGGACCGGCTTCGCCCTCGAACTCGATGCGCTCGAACCAGGACGTGTAGATGTCCTCACCGTGCGCCGCGCGAAGCTCCGCCTTGATCTTCTGCCAGCATTGCACCGCCAGCGCGTCGGTCGTCATGGTCGAAGTTTCGTTAGGTTCCATCGGTCGCACTACTCCTATCTCCCGTCGGCTGGGACTGTGTTTCACTTGATCACCGGGTTCGCTCGACGCGGCTCCCCGTCAGGCGCCCGGGCGCCCGCGCACGGGGACTGGTGTTCTGCTGTGCAGTTTCTTTAGGACTGACGCCAGGGAAGGCCCGAGGCCTTCCATCCGGCCCTGTTGCCGCGATGCCCTTCGGTGTCCGGCGGGCCCTCGAAGCCGTCCTTCACGTTGTAGCAAGCCTCGTAGCCGAGCGCCGTCGCCGCCTTCGCGGCAGCGAGGCTGCGCACGCCGCTGCGACAGAGGAAGTAGAGTGGGGCGGAGCGGTCGGGGACCGCTGCCTGCAGCGCCGCCCCGAATGCCTCGGAAACCTGCATCGACGGGAAGGACTGCCACTCCAAGAGCACCGGCTCCCCCGCCGGCGTTGCCGACAGGTTTGCCACGCCGACGTAGCTCCACTCCGCCTGCGTCCTCACGTCGACGAGGCGGGCCTTCGGGTCGCCCTCCAGCGCCAGCAGGGTGTCGGACGGCGAGGCGTCCGCGATGGTGGGGTCTGCTTCTTGCGACATGGCCATGACTTCCCCGTGCGGGTGGAGCGCACCCGTTGATGGCGTTCTTGTCTCGGTCGTGCGGTGCGGGTCGGGGCTAGGCTCGACCGGTTGGCGCAGGGACTTCGATGCGGTCCAACGATCCTTGAGCCGCGCGCGCCTCGGGCGACTGACCCACGACCTTGTCACAATCGAAAATTGTAATTTTCGGCATGCTCAAACACCACCTAGGCAACATTTCCGTGGACACAACGTTCGTGCCACGACCCTACTCTTTAGGACGGGCGATCCCCTCGCCCGGTGGGCAATAACTGACACGCACCGGCCCCTCGGGCAAGCGGCGATGGCGACGCTCGGCGCGACGCTTTCCGCAAAACGCCAAGCGTGCCGCGGTCTTTTGCACAAGCTCGGCTGAAAATGCTGTTCTGCCTTAACGGGTTCGCAGCACCTCGGAATTATGATTCTTCAAGCAAAATAATTTAAGCGTCTTTGCAGTTGACGTCCCCTCCAACGTGCCTGCGGGAGCCTCGATCGGGGGCGCAGGGGGGCGTTGGCGGCACCGCGGAGCGTTGGCCGCACCGAGGGCGTCCCACCTTGAGTTGAAGCTAAATCGAGGGTTTCGCTTCGAATTTCGCTGACAGCGAGGCGGCCTTCAGAACCCGCGCTCGCCGTTGGATGAGCGTTGCGCACGCAAAACGCTGTCCCAAGGTTGCCGGCGCGGCCGAGCCCTTGCCGTCTATGTCCCGCCCGTCGGAGGCTGCAGCGCAGGGGAGACGTGCCTGTGGATAACTAAAGCGCATGATGCAGCAGGGCGCACCGCTCGTGCGCCGTCTGATCCCGGCTGCACGACGGCGGCAACACAGAGCGCACCGGTGGCCGAGCATGGGCGCTCGAGGCCGACCGGCATCGTTCGAGTGGAGCCTGTTCGACGTTGATCGGTCGTCAGGCCGAGGCCGACGACCGGGCTGTCGACGCCGGTGAGGGCATCAACGTCCGTGCCCCCGTGTCAGCCGATGGCCTTCACGCGTCCCGCCAGGCGCGACACCTTCCGCGCCGCGGCGTTCTTATGGATGATGCCCTTCTGCGCAGCGCGCATGATCTCCGGCTGCGCGTCGCGCAGGGCGGCGAGCGCGGCCGCCTGGTCACCGGAGGAGATCGCCTCCTCGACTTTGCGCACGTACGTGCGCATGCGCGAGCGGCGCGCGGTGTTGACTGCGGTCCGCTTCCCAAGCTTGCGGACCATCTTCTGCGCGGACTTCGTGTTGGCCATGGACCCTTCCGGTGACGCAGGCGCGCCCCCGCGCCGGAACGCGACGGCGTCGCCATCGGCTTCAAGAGATCGAAGCCGCGCCTACGCCGTCAAGCCGACCGCGTCAAGGCAATCGGGGTGGCTGGACGGCTTAACGGTTGCGAAAGTTCGGCGCACGCTTCTGGGCGAACGCCTCCATGCCTTCGCTCTGGTCCTCCGTCGCGAACAGCGCGTGGAAGATGCGCCGCTCGAAGCGCACCCCTTCGGCGAGCCCGGTCTCGAACGCGCGGTTGACGCTCTCCTTGGCGGCCATCAGCGATGGCAGTGACTTCGAGGCGATCGTCGCCGCGACCTTGCGGGCCTCGTCCATCAACTGGTCGGCCGGCACCACGCGCGCGACGAGCCCGGCGCGCTCCGCCTCCGATGCGTCCATCATGCGACCGGTGAGGATGAGGTCCATCGCCTTGGACTTGCCCACCGCCCGCGTCAGGCGCTGCGTGCCGCCCGAGCCGGGGATGATGCCGAGGTTGATCTCGGGCTGGCCGAACTTCGCGGTGTCGGCCGCGATGATGAGGTCGCACATCATGGCGACCTCGCAGCCGCCCCCCAGCGCGTAGCCGCCGACCGCCGCGACGACGGGCTTGCGCATCGTCGCGATCCTGTCCCAGCGTGAGATGAAGTCGCCGCCATAGGCGTCCCAGAACGACTTGGTCGCCATCTCCTTGATGTCCGCGCCGGCCGCGAACGCCTTGCCGGCACCCGTCAGGATCATGCAGCCGACGCCCTCGTCGGCGTCGAACGCCATCAAGGCGTCGACTGCGTCGTCCACCAGGCGGGCGTTGAGCGCGTTCAGCGCGTCCGGCCGGTTCAGCGTGACGATGCCGACGGCACCGTCGCGTTCGGTCAGAACCAAAGTCTCGCTCACGCGTCCCTCCCCCGTTGGTGCGCCACCGGTAGGCAGGCGCGCCGACAGGCGCAACCTTTCGAGCCGGCGTGCGGGTTCGGGTACGACCGTCCGCGGGGCGCACGGGGAACAGCGATGACGGACGGGGGAGCGGCGAGCGTCACGGCGCGCTACGAGGCGCGCGTCGCGCAGGGGGAGGTGGAGCGCGACGCGGCGCAGCTCGCCGTGGCGCGGGCGCTCGACGACGTGGTCGCCGAGCTCGCCGCTCGCCGCGGCGGGCTCACCGGCGTCCTGCGCCGCAGCCTCGGCCGCACCCGACCCGTGACGGGGCTCTACCTCTGGGGTGCGGTCGGTCGCGGCAAGACGATGCTGATGGACCTGTTCTACGAGGCGGTCCCGAACCAGCGGAAGCGCCGCGTCCACTTCAACGACTTCATGGCGGACGCCCACGCGCGCATCGCCGCCCTGCGCCGCGAGGACGAGGACGACGCCGTGGCCAAGGCGGCCGAAGCCATCGCGCAGGAGACCCGGGTCCTGTGCTTCGACGAGTTCGCTGTCACCGACATCGCCGACGCGATGATCCTGTCGCGTCTGTTCAAGCCGATCTTCGAGCAGGGCGTCACGCTGGTCGCGACCTCCAACGTCGCCCCAGCCGAGCTTTACCGCGAGGGGCTCAACCGGGCCCTGTTCATGCCGTTCATCCGCCTCCTGCGCGACAACGTGGACGTCGTCGAGCTTGACGCGGCGGCGGACTACAGGCTCGACCGGCTGCAGGACTTCAGGGTGTGGTTCGCGCCGGGCGAGGCGGGCTTCGAGCGGCTGTGGGACAAGCTGCTCGCCGGGCGGCACGCCGGTCCGACGACCGTCCCGGTCGCGTCGCGCAAGCTCGCCGTCCCCCGCGCGGTGGGCGGGCTGGCGCGCTTCACCTTCGCCGAGCTCGTCGAGGCGCCGATGAGCGCGGCGGACTACCTCGCGCTCGCCAAGCGCTTCCACACGCTCCTCCTCGAGGGCGTGCCGGTGCTGGGTCCGGCGCGGCGCGAGACGCTGCGCCGCCTCATCAACCTCGTCGACGTGCTCTACGACCAGAAGGTCCGCCTCATCGTCACCGCCGAGGCGGAGCCGGACGACCTGTTCGATCCCGGGGAGGGTGGGGCGGCCGACGAGGCCTTTGCCTTCGCTCGGAGCGCCTCACGGCTGCACGAGATGCGCTCGTCCAGCTACCTCGCCGAGCTTGAGGCGACCCCTGCCACGTGAGCCGGCTTGAACGTAGGGAACGAACGCGTTAGCCCGGCGACAACATTATGCTGCAGGACGGACGGATGGCACGCTCCAAGATCGCCCTCATCGGCTCGGGACAGATCGGCGGAACCCTCGCCCACCTTGCCGGGCTCAAGGAGCTCGGCGACGTCGTCCTGTTCGACATCGCCGAGGGGACGCCCCAGGGCAAGGCCCTCGACATCCTCCAGTCCTCGCCCGTGGACGGGTTCGACGCGACGCTCACCGGCACCAACGACTACGCGGACATCGCCGGCGCCGACGTCGTCATCGTGACGGCCGGCGTGCCGCGCAAGCCCGGCATGAGCCGCGACGACCTCATCGGCACGAACCTCAAGGTCATGAAGGCGGTGGGCGAGGGGATCAGCACCCACGCGGCGGACGCCTTCGTCATCTGCATCACCAACCCGCTCGATGCGATGGTGTGGGCGCTGCAGAAGTTCTCCGGCCTGCCCGAGCACAAGGTGGTGGGGATGGCCGGCGTCCTCGACTCGGCGCGCTTCCGCACCTTCCTCGCGCAGGAGTTCGACGTGTCGGTGGAGGACGTCACCGCCTTCGTGCTCGGCGGCCACGGCGACTCTATGGTGCCGCTCACGCGCTACTCGACGGTGGCCGGCATTCCGCTGCCCGACCTCGTGTCCATGGGCTGGACGACGCAGCAGCGGCTCGACGAGATCGTCCAGCGCACCCGCGACGGCGGTGCCGAGATCGTCGGACTGCTCAAGACCGGCTCGGCGTTCTACGCGCCCGCGGCCTCGGCGATCCAGATGGCCGAGGCGTTCCTGCGCGACAAGAAGCGCGTCCTGCCGGCTGCTGCGCACCTGTCCGGTCAGTTCGGCGTGGACGACCTCTACGTCGGCGTCCCGGTCGTCATCGGCGCTGGCGGGGTGGAGCGGATCGTCGAGATCGAGCTCCAGGGCGAGGAGCGTTCCATGTTCGAGAGCTCCGTGCAGGCGGTGCGCGGGCTGCTCGACGCGTGCAAGTCCATCGATGCGAGCCTCGCCTAGGCGGCTCGCGCTCGCCGCCGTCCTCGCCATCGCCGTCGCCTCGTCCGATGGGTCCGTCGCGCTTGGCGCGGAGCCCGTGTGGTTCGTTCGCGACGACGCGGCCGGGCCGGGCGCACGCTGGGGCATCCCGCAGACCGATGCGGTGGGCCTCGAGGTGACGTGCCGCGGTGGCCGGGTCATCGTGCGCCCGGCGCTGTTCGCCATGGAGGAGCCCGCCCAGCCTCCTGACGTCCGCTTCACCGTCGACGGCGAGGACTTCGTGCGTGATGCGTCCCTCGCGTTCGTCGAGCGCGACGCCGCCTGGCAGGCCGCTGCGGAGGTCGAACCGGACGATCCGCTGGTCGACGCCATGCGGCGCGGCTCGCAGCTCACCTACGACTTCGCCCCGCCGCTGCGCGAGGGCGACGCCTTCACCATCTCGCTGTCGGGCTCCGCCAAGGCCATCGACGCCGTCCTCAGCTCGTGCTGACCGTGGTGGGCCAGGTCCCGCGGAGGCGGACGCGCGCTCGGACGTGGACCGGGCCGACAGTTCTGCTAAGTCCACCCGCGACCGCCGACCGTGTCGACCGCGAGGAGCCACCCATGAACATCCACGAGTACCAGGCCAAGGAGCTCCTGAAGTCGTTCGGGGCGCCGGTGGCGGACGGCGTCGCCATCACCTCGGCGGACGAGGCTGCCGACGCGGCGCAGACGCTGCCCGGGCCGCTCTACGTGGTGAAGAGCCAGATCCACGCCGGCGGACGCGGCAAGGGCAAGTTCAGGGAGCTGGGCGCCGACGCCAAGGGTGGCGTGCGCCTCGCGAGGTCGGTGGAGGAGGTCGAGGCACACGCCCGCGAGATGCTCGGCCACACGCTGGTGACCAACCAGACGGGGCCGGCCGGCAAGCAGGTCAACCGGCTCTACATCGAGGACGGCGCCGACATCGCGCGCGAGCTCTATCTGTCGATCCTCGTCGATCGCGCCAAGGGCGGCGTCGCGTTCGTCGTCTCCACCGAGGGTGGCATGGACATCGAGGCGGTCGCCCACGACACGCCCGACAAGATCGTGACGGTCAACATCGACGCGGCGGCCGGCGTCACCGACCCCGACGTCGCCAAGCTGCAGGACGCGCTCGGCCTCGAGGAGCCAGCACGCGGCGAGATGGCGACGCTCGCCCGCCAGCTCTACGAGGCGTTCACCCAGAAGGACATGAGCCTCCTCGAGATCAACCCGCTCATCGTCATGCAGAGCGGGCACCTGCGCGTCCTCGACGCGAAGGTCTCGTTCGACGGCAACGCGCTGTTCCGCCACGACGACATCGTCGCCCTGCGCGACCTCAGCGAGGAGGACGACAAGGAGATCGAGGCGTCGAAGTACGACCTCGCCTACGTCGCCCTCGACGGCAACATCGGCTGCATGGTGAACGGCGCCGGGCTGGCGATGGCCACGATGGACATCATCAAGCTGTACGGCGCCGAGCCCGCCAACTTCCTCGACGTCGGCGGCGGCGCCTCCAAGGAGAAGGTGGCAGCAGCGTTCAAGATCATCACCGCGGACCCCAACGTGCAGGGCATCCTGGTGAACATCTTCGGCGGGATCATGCGCTGCGACGTCATCGCTGAGGGCGTCGTGGCGGCGGTGAAGGAGGTGGGCCTCAAGGTGCCGCTGGTGGTGCGCCTCGAGGGCACCAACGTCGACCAGGGCAAGGCGATCCTCAACGAGAGCGGGCTCGACATCACCTCGGCCGACGACCTCGACGACGCGGCGCAGAAGATCGTCGCTTCGGTGGCAAGCTGAAGGACCGAAACAGGACGAAGAGGGGGAGCCGAACATGGTTAGGACAACGACGATCGCCATTATTCTCATGATGGCGAGCGGGGCCTCGCAGGCCGAGATCGTCGGCGAGGCGCACCGCTACAGCGTCGGCGGCACGGAGTTCGAGGGCTACGTGGCGCGCAACACCAACGCCGAGCCGCGCGGCACAGTCCTCATCGTGCACGACTGGGACGGGTTGACGGACTACGAGCGGCGTCGGGCCGACATGCTGGCGGCGGCCGGCTACACCGCCTTCGCCATCGACGTCTACGGGGCGGAGGACCGGCCCCAGTCGCCGGACGAGAACCGCGAGTTCGCAGGGCGGCTCTACGGCGACCGCGAGCTGTTCCGCGCGCGGCTGCTCGGCTCGCTGGAGGAGGCTTCGAACCTTGAGGGCGCCACCGACGACAAGGTGATGATGGGCTACTGCTTCGGTGGCGCCGGCGTGCTCGAGGCGGCCCGGGCCGGGGCGGATGCTGCCGGCTTCGTGAGCTTCCACGGCGGGCTCGGCACGCCCGAGGGGCAGGACTACAGCGCGGCGAGCGGGCCGATCCTGCTCCTGCACGGGTCGGCCGACCCGGTGTCCGGCATGCCTGAGCTTGCTGTTGCCATCGAGGCCATGCGCAACGACGGCGCCGAACACGACGCGCGCGTCTTCGGCGGCGCGCGCCACTCGTTCACCGTGTTCGGCTCCGGCGACTACGACCTCGAGGCCGACCGCGCGTCATGGGACGCGCTGACCGAGTTCCTCGACGCCCGCTTCTAACTGCGCACGCTGGCGCCCGGTCGTCGATGCCCTAGCTCATCGCCCCTCGCCACGGGAGGGACGATGATGGCGTTTGCGGAGCGCGAGACGGTCAAGTGGAGCTGGGGCAAGGGCACCGCGACAGGGACGATCAAAGAAGCTCTACACGCGCAAGACGACGCGGAAGATCAAGGGCGAACAGATCACCAGGAACGGATCGAAGGACTGCCCCGCCTACTACATCGAGCAGGACGACGGCGACGCCGTCCTCAAGCTGCACTCGGAGGTCGACAAGGCTTGACGATCGTGGTGCGCGCTCGCGTCCGCCGGCCGGGCGCCGCGGTTGAGGTCGCCGCGCGTTTGCTCTAGCCAACCTTCGACCGGCGTGTCCGCGCCTTCGCCATCCCCGAGCCGAGAGACCCCATGTCCATCCTCGTCGACAAGAGCACGAAGGTCATCGTCCAGGGGCTGACCGGCCGCACCGGCACCTTCCACACCGAGCAGGCGCTCGCCTACCACGACACGCAGATGGTCGCCGGCGTCCATCCCAAGAAGGGCGGCGACACCTGGACCGGCGCCAGCGGCAGCGCCAAGCCGCTGCCGATCTTCGCCACGGTGGCCGAGGCGAAGGAGGCGACGGGCGCCACCGCCTCGGTGGTCTATGTGCCGCCCGCGGGAGCGGGCGCTGCGATCCTCGAGGCGATCGAGGCGGAGGTCCCGCTCATCATCTGCATCACCGAGGGCATCCCGGTGATGGACATGGTGAAGGTGAAGGCGGCGCTCGACCGGTCCTCCTCGCGGCTTCTCGGCCCCAACTGCCCGGGCGTCCTGACGCCGCTCGAGTGCAAGATCGGCATCATGCCCGGCTCGATCTTCCAGGATGGCTCGGTGGGGATCGTGTCGCGCTCCGGCACGCTGACCTACGAGGCGGTGTTCCAGACGACCGCGGAGGGGCTCGGCCAGACGACGGCGGTCGGGATCGGCGGCGACCCGGTCAAGGGCACCGAGTTCATCGACATGCTGGAGATGTTCCTCGCCGACGACGAGACGACGTCGATCATCATGATCGGTGAGATCGGTGGCTCGGCCGAGGAGGACGCCGCGCATTTCATCGCCGATGAAGCCAAGCGGGGGCGCAAGAAGCCCATGGTCGGCTTCATCGCTGGCCGCACCGCGCCGCCGGGCCGCACCATGGGCCACGCCGGTGCCGTCATCTCCGGCGGCAAGGGCGGCGCGGAGGACAAGATCGCCGCCATGGAGGCGGCCGGCATCCGCGTGTCGCCCTCGCCGGCGCAGCTCGGCAAGACCCTCGCCGAGGTTCTGCGGGGCTGACCGCCGCCGCCGACGCCGGTCGGCCTCCTTCGGCCGAAAACACGCTGGCAGGAGACGCTGAACCTCGTCCCTGCCCGGGGCTTGCTCGGTGCGTCGGCACAGGCGGCGAAACCCGGACCATCGCCACGGCGTTGTCCGCGCATGATGGACCGGCCTGAAACGACGGAAGGCGGTGACGCGCCGCGCTCGCTGAGCAGCATCCTCGACCGGGTCGAGGATGCGGACCGCGACGGCAAGGTGTCGATCAACGATGTGTTGGGCGCGTTCTCCGACACATCGACGGGGGTGCTCGTCACGTTGCTCGGCCTGCTCGCGGCGCTGCCGATCATCGGCGCCATCCCCGGCATCTCGATGACCGTTTCGGCGCTCATCCTCATCGCGGTGGGCCGTGCGGCCCTCGGACGGCATGGCGCGTTCCATGTGCCCGGGCGGCTCGGCCGCGTCGCCGTCGCCCAGGAGCGGTTCAAGAAGGGGGTGGAGCGCGGGCGATGGCTCACCGACAAGGTCGATGCCCTCGTGCGCCAGCGGCTCACCCTCCTCACCGATGGCGCGCTGGCCCGAGCCCTCATCCTCGTCTCGGTCTGCGTGCTGTCCGTGACGATGGTCCCACTCGCGTTCGTGCCCTGGGGGGTCACCGCACCGGCCTTCGGCATCGTCGCCTTCGGGGTCGCGCTCATCGCAGGCGACGGCCTCTTCGCCGCCTTCGGCTACGGGATGATCGCGGCCACCGTCGGGACCTTCCTTTGGGTCGTCTGATCGGAGGCTGGCGCCTCGAAGGCTGGCGTCCCCCGTCCATGCTGTTGTCGCGTAGGTGGATGTACATCGCGCTCCGGAACGGCGGACGAGGGGCGCCGGTTGAGCGTGCGACATGCACGGCGACAACCTGATGAGGGCCCGCACGGTGGCCGACCCGTATGACCTCGCACGCTTCGTCACGGCGCAGGAGGGGGACTTCGAGCGCGCGTGTGCCGAGCTCGAGGCCGGCGCGAAGCGCACGCACTGGATGTGGTACGTCTTCCCGCAGCTGCAGGGGCTCGGCCGCAGCGCGATGGCCGAGCGCTACGCCATCGCGGACGTCGGCGAGGCTCGAGCCTACCTCAACCATCCCGTGTTGGGTCCCCGGCTGCGCACCGCCGTCGAGGCCGCCATGCGCTCGTCGGAGCGTGACCCAAGCCGCCTGTTCGGCAGCCCCGACGACTTGAAGTTCCGCTCCTCGCTGACGCTGTTCGCCGCGGCGGACCCTACCGAGACGGTGTTCGAGGACGCGCTGACGGCGTTCTACGGCGGCGAGGCTGACGGCGACACGCTGGAGCGGCTCGGGCTGCCGCGCAAACCACCTCGCAGGTCGCGCCGGTTCAGTTCGCCGCGACGTGACGCCCGCGCTCACGGGTGCGGGGGGCAGGTCGCGCTGGACGGTTCAGTTCGCCGCGAGAAAGGCTTAGGTTAGGGCGTAGAGTTCAACCGACGGATCCGCCATGTCCCGGCAAAGTGCCAACGCCGCGTTCCTCAACTCCTCCTTCCTCTACGGCGGCAACGCCGAGTACCTGGAGCGGCTCTACGCCCGCTACCAGGACGATCCGTCCTCGGTGGATGCTGGCTGGCAGGCCTTCTTCGCCGACCTGAAGGACGATCGGCACGCCGTCGAGGTGGAGGCGCACGGCCCCCGCTGGGCGCGGACGGACTGGCCGGTGCCCATGAACGGGGAGCTTGTCTCCGCCCTCGACGGCGACTGGGGAGCGATCGAGGCGCGCGTCGAGACCAAGGTGAAGGAGAAGGCGCAGCAGGCCGGCGCCGAGCTCACCCAGTCCGACGTCCGGCGTGCAACCCGGGACTCGGTGCGCGCCATCATGATGATCCGCGCCTACAGGATGCGCGGGCACTACCACGCCAAGCTCGATCCCCTCGGCATCGCGGGGATGAAGGACGAGGAGCTCTCGCCCGGCGCGTACGGCTTCAGCGAGGGCGACTTCGATCGGCCGATCTTCATCGACAACGTGCTCGGCCTCGAGGTCGCCACCGTGCGCCAGATGGTCGACATCCTCATCCGCACGTACTGCTCGACGATGGGCGTCGAGTTCATGCACATCTCGGACGGCTACGAGAAGCTCTGGATCCAGGAGCGCATCGAGGGGCCGGACAAGGGCGTCGGCTTCACGCTGGAGGGTCGCAAGGCGATCCTCAACAAGCTCGTGGAGGCGGAGGGGTTCGAGAAGTTCCTCGGCCTCAAGTACACCGGGACGAAGCGCTTCGGCATCGACGGCGCCGAGGCGGTGATCCCCGCGCTCGAGCAGATCATCAAGCGCGGCGGCAACCTCGGCGTCGAGGACATCGCCATCGGCATGGCCCACCGCGGCCGGCTCAACATCCTCGCCCAGGTCATGGGCAAGCCGCTCCGGGCGATCTTCCACGAGTTCAAGGGCGGCTCCTGGAAGCCAGACGACGTGGAGGGGTCGGGCGACGTCAAGTACCACCTCGGCGCCTCATCCGACCGCGAGTTCGACGGCAACTCCGTCCACCTGTCGCTTACCGCGAACCCGTCGCACCTCGAGATCGTCGACCCCGTGGTGCTCGGCAAGGTGCGCGCCAAGCAGGACCAGCTCGCGGACATGGACCGCACCAAGGTGCTGCCGCTCCTCCTGCACGGCGACGCAGCGTTCGCCGGGCAAGGCGTTGTAGCCGAGTGCTTCGGGCTGTCCGGCCTCAAGGGCCATCGCACCGGCGGCTCGATCCACGTGATCGTCAACAACCAGATCGGCTTCACGACGAACCCGCACTTCTCGCGTTCGTCGCCCTACCCGTCGGACGTCGCCAAGATGATCGAGGCGCCGATCTTCCACGTCAACGGCGACGACCCGGAGGCGGTGGTCTACGCGGCGAAGGTTGCGACGGAGTTCCGCCAGAAGTTCCACAAGCCCGTCGTCATCGACATGTTCTGCTACCGCCGCTTCGGTCACAACGAGAGCGACGAGCCGGGCTTCACCCAGCCCATCATGTACAAGACCATCCGCGAGCATCCGACGACCCTCGAGATCTATGGTCGACGCCTCGTGGATGAGGGGGTCCTCAGCGCCGACGAGGTCGAGGCGCGCAAGGCCGAGTGGCGGCAGCACCTCGAGGAGGAGTTCGAGGCCAGCGAGGCGTTCCTGCCGAACAAGGCGGACTGGCTGGATGGCCGCTGGTCGTCCATCAAGCCCGGCGAGAACGCCGAGGACCCGCGGCGCGGGTCGACGGGCGTCGACGTCGACACGTTGAAGGACATCGGCCGGCGCCTCACCTCGGTCCCCGAGGGGTTCCACCTTCACCGCACCATCGGCCGCTTCCTCGACAACCGCCGAAAGATGATGGAGGCGGGCAAGGGCATCGACTGGGCGACCGCCGAGTCGCTCGCCTGCGCGACCCTCCTGCGCGAGGGCTATCCGGTGCGCCTGTCCGGGCAGGACGTCGAGCGCGGCACGTTCTCCCAGCGGCACTCGGTGCTCTACGACCAGGAGAATGAAAATCGCTACATCCCGCTCAACCACGTCGCGGACGAGGGCGCGGAGCAGAGCCGCTACGAAGTCATCAACTCGATGCTGTCCGAGGAGGCGGTGCTCGGCTTCGAGTACGGCTACTCCCTCGCCGAGCCCGATGCGCTCGTCTGCTGGGAGGCGCAGTTCGGCGACTTCGCCAACGGGGCGCAGGTGGTCATCGACCAGTTCATCTCCTCGGGCGAGAGGAAGTGGCTGCGGATGACCGGGCTCGTGCTTCTGCTGCCGCACGGCTACGAGGGACAGGGGCCAGAGCACTCCTCGGCGCGGCTCGAGCGCTTCCTGCAGATGTGCGCGGAGGACAACATGCAAGTGGCGAACTGCTCGACCCCGGCGAACTACTTTCACATCCTGCGCCGGCAGCTGCGTCGCGACCTGCGCAAGCCGCTCATCCTGATGACGCCGAAGTCGTTGCTGCGCCACAAGCGCTGTGTGTCGACGCTGGACGACATGGGGGCGGACTCCTGCTTCCACCGCATCCTGCTGGACGATGCCGAGGTCGGGCGGACCGGCGACTTCGCGCTCGCCAAGGACGGCGAGGTCCGCCGCGTCGTCGTGTGCTCGGGCAAGGTGTACTACGACCTCCTTGAGGCGCGCGAGGAGCGCGATGCCAGCGACGTCTACCTGCTGCGCCTCGAGCAGCTCTACCCGTTCCCGGCGAGGTCCATGACCAACGAGCTGAAGCGCTTCCCGAACGCCGAGCTCGTGTGGTGCCAGGAGGAGCCGGCCAACATGGGCGGATGGACGTTCGTGCAGCCCTACCTCGACTGGTGCCTCGGTCAAGCCAAGCTGGCGAACGCGCGTCCGCGCTACGTGGGTCGCCCCGCCGCGGCCTCGCCTGCGACCGGGCTCGCTCGGCGCCACCAGCAGCAGCTCGAGGCGATGATGGAACTGGTGTTCGCCTGACCCTGAGCGGCGCGGCGGCGCGCCTTGCCAGCGTCCGACGATCGGTCCACAGATGGGGCGATGCAGCGGCCCCATTCGCCGTCGCCCCGCCGCGCGAGCCCTGACGACGACAGTTTTTGCAGCCACACACAGAGCACCATGACCGACATCCGCGTGCCCAACCTCGGTGAGAGCGTCACCGAAGCGACCATCGCCCAGTGGTACAAGTCGGAGGGCGACACCGTGGCGGCGGACGAGCCTCTGGTGGAGCTCGAGACCGACAAGGTGACCGTGGAGGTTCCGGCGCCTGCCGCGGGCACGCTGTCGGAGATCGCGGCAAAGGACGGTGAGACCGTCGAAGTCGGGGCGTTGCTCGGGCAGATCGCCGAGGGCGCCGGGGCGTCGGCCAGCGGTGCGGCCGGGTCCGGTGGGGCGTCGTCGTCCAGCGAGGGCGCTCAGCAGGGCAAGGTCGAGGATCCGCAGGGCGGTCAGCACGCCGGAGCCGGTGCGGAGGCGGCCGAGCGGGAGGGGTCGACGGCCAACGCGCCGCCCTCCGGCGGCAATGGCGCGGCCCCTACCGGGGCCACCGCGTCGTCGGACGCGTCCGCGAGCGGCGGCGGCGCGGCGACGGAGGTCCGGGTCCCCTCGCTCGGGGAGAGCGTCACAGAGGCGACGGTGGCGCGCATCCTGAAGTCCGAGGGCGAGGCGGTGAGCGCCGACGAGCCGCTCGTCGAGCTCGAGACCGACAAGGTTTCCGTGGAGGTGCCGGCACCCTCGGCCGGCACCGTGGCGAGCCTCGCCGTCAAGGAGGGCGACACCGTGGAGGTCGGCGGCCTCCTCGGCACGATCTCGGGCGGAGCCGCGCCGTCCGCCGGCGGCGGCGAGCGTCCCTCGGGCGACCAGCCCGCGCGCGCCGAGCAGCCCAAGCGCAAGGACACCGAACGCCACGGCTCGGCCGAGCGCGAGCAGGCCCGCGCCGCAGGCCGCCAGGGCGACATGCCGCCCGCCCCCTCCGCGCGCAAGGCGATGGCCGACGCCGGGCTCTCGCAGGATGACGTCGCCGGCACCGGGCGCCGCGGGCAGATCCTCAAGGAGGACGTGCTGAAGGCCATCGAGGGCGGGGTCACCGCACCGCCCTCCGCGCCGAGCGAGGCGCCGGCGCAACGCGAGGCCCGCGCCCCGTCCGCCGACGCGGACCGCGAGGAGCGCGTGACCATGACGCGCCTGCGCCGGACCATCGCCAAGCGGCTGAAGGACGCGCAGAACACCGCGGCGATGCTGACGACGTTCAACGACGTCGACATGTCCGCCGTGATGCAGCTGCGCAAGGAGTACAAGGACACCTTCGAGAAGAAGCACGGCGTCAAGCTTGGCTTCATGGGGTTCTTCGCCAAGGCTTGCGTCCAGGCGCTGCGCGACGTCCCTGCGGTGAACGCCGAGATCGACGGCAACGACCTCGTCTACAAGAACTACTATCACCTCGGCATCGCGGTGGGCACGGACAAGGGCCTCGTGGTACCCGTGGTGCGCGACGCCGACCGGCTGTCCTTCGCCGAGATCGAGAAGACCATCACCGACTTCGGCCGCCGCGCCCGCGACGGGCAGCTGAAGCTCGAGGAGATGCAGGGCGGGACGTTCACCATCACCAACGGCGGGATCTACGGTTCGCTGATGTCGACGCCGATCCTCAACGCGCCGCAGTCGGGCATCTTGGGCATGCACAGGATCGAGCAGCGCCCCGTCGCCACCGACGGCAAGGTGGAGGTCCGCCCGATGATGTACCTCGCGGTGAGCTACGATCACCGGGTCGTCGACGGGAAGGAGGCAGTGACCTTCCTCGTGCGCATCAAGGAGGCCGTCGAGGACCCCCAGCGGCTCCTCCTCGACCTCTGAGCGGCGCGCGCTGCGCGAGCCTGGCGCCCTGGAGGCCTTGGTGGCGGCGACTGAACTCAGGACGAGGCCTTCTCGCCCGGCTCATTGTGGCGAACGCGCGCCCGCGGAGCTGCAGCCGAACGAGCGGCTCGTGTTCATGCACATGCCCAAGTGTGCCGGGACGTCGCTGCACGAGCTCCTCAAGGCGAGCTTTGCGCCGGACGACGTGTGCCCCCATCGGCACGACGTCCTGCCCCAGCAGCCGTTGCAGGCGATGCGCCGGTGGCGCTACTTCGGCGGCCACTTCTCCAAGTACGGCATCGACGCGGTGCCGGGACCCAAGCGCGTCGTCACCGTGCTGCGCGAGCCGCGCCGTCGCATCCTGTCGCTGTACTACTTCTGGCGCTCGCACCGGCCCGAGATGATCGAGCGCGGCAACCTGGCAGGGCCGCGCCATGCCCGGGCGCTGGGGCTCGTCGACTTCCTCAACTGTCACGCGCCTGAGGTGGTGGTCAGCGTCCGCAACTACATGGTGCGCGCCATGCTGGGACCGCTGCGGCTGGACGGGGCCGAGGGCTTCAGGCTCAACGAGCGCCAGTACGCGGTGGAGACCGCGCTCGCCAACCTGTCGCGCTTCACCTACGTCGCGTTCGACGACACGCTGGGTGAGGACGCGCAGGCCATGACGGCGATGCTGGGGCTCAACGGTGGCGCCGAGTTGGGTCGGCTCAACACGTTCGAGACGCTCACCGCCTCCGACGCCTTCGAGCGCATCGAGCGCGAGGAGCCGAGCGGGGAGGCCTTGGCGGCGCTCGACAGGCTGACCCGCCTCGACCGACTGTTCTACGAGCGCGCGCGCACCCTGCGTCACACGCTTCGCTGCCCCTACCCCCTCTGAGCCGCGAAGGAGACCCCGTTGCCGATCGAACTCCTGTGCGTCGGCCTTGCCGGCGTCCTTCTCCTCGTGCAGATCATGGTCGCCGCGGCGCCGCGAGCGATGGCATCCGGCCTATCCTGGGCGGCGAGCCCGCGCGACACGCCTGCCGCGCCGGTCTCCTCCCGAGCGCAGCGGGCCGACCGCGCGCTGCGCAACATGGGCGAGACGTTCCCCGTGTTCGCCGCCGCCGCGATCGCGGTGGTGGTCGCGGACGCCACGACGCCGACCACTGCGATCGGCGCCCAGCTCTACCTCGCCGGCCGCGTGGTTTACGTTCCGACTTACCTCTTCCACGTCCCACTGGTCCGGTCGCTCATCTGGGCCGCCGCCATGCTCGGCCTCGTCCTCGTCCTGACGCCGTTCGTCTCGGCGCTCTTCGGCTGACGCGCGACGCCCTCCGAGCCTTGAAGTGCGGCCCCGCCCGGGGCACCTGTGCCTCGTCCTTCCTGACAAGCGGAGCGCGCGATGGCGGCCTACGACGTGACGGTGATCGGCAGTGGGCCGGGGGGCTACGTCGCCGCCATCCGGGCCGCCCAGCTCGGCCTCAAGACGGCGGTCGTGGAGAAGTGGCCGACCTTCGGCGGCACCTGCCTCAACATCGGCTGCATCCCGTCGAAGGCGCTGCTGCACGCCTCCGAGATGTACGAGGAGGCAAACCACGGGTTCGCCGAGATGGGGATCGGTGTCGATCCGAAGCTCGACGTCCCCAAGATGCTGGCGTTCAAGGACGAGGGCGTCGCCGGCAACGTCAAGGGCGTCGACTTCCTGTTCAAGAAGAACAAGATCGACACCTACCGAGGGACCGGATCGCTCGCCGGGCCGAACAAGGTGCGCGTGACGCCGGACGATGGCGAGCCGCAGGAGATCGAGACCAAGAACGTCATCATCGCCACGGGCTCCGACATCGTCCGTCTGCCGAACATCGAGATCGACGAGGAGCGCGTGGTCTCCTCCACCGGTGCGCTCGACCTTAAGGAGGTGCCGCGCCGCATGGTGCTCGTCGGCGGTGGGGTCATCGGCCTCGAGCTCGGCTCGGTGTGGCGACGGCTCGGCTCGGAGGTGACGGTGGTCGAGTTCCTGGACCGGATCATCCCCACCGAGGACGGCGAGATCTCCAAGCAGTTCCAGCGCATCCTCGGCAAGCAGGGGATGACGTTCAAGCTGCGCTCGAAGGTCACCGGCGTCGACACCTCCGGCAACGCCCTCAAGGTGACGGTGGAGCCCGCCGACGGCGGCGAGGCGGAGGTGCTCGAGGCGGACGTGGTCCTCGTCGCCATCGGCCGGCGTCCCTACACCGAGGGGCTGGGCCTCGACGAGGTCGGCGTCGACTTGGACGACAAGGGTCGCATCAAGACCGATGACCACTTCCGCACCAGCGTTGCCGGCGTCTATGCCATCGGCGACGTCATCGCCGGACCGATGCTGGCGCACAAGGCGGAGGACGAGGGCGTCGCGTGCGCCGAGATCATCGCCGGCGAGGCAGGGCACGTGAACTACGGCGCCATCCCGAACGTCGTCTATACCTACCCGGAGGTGGCCTCCGTCGGCCGCACCGAGGAGGCGTTGAAGGCGGACGGGGTCGACTACAAGGTCGGCAAGTTCCCGTTCACCGCCAACGGCCGTGCCAAGGTGAACCGCACCACCGACGGCTTCGTGAAGGTCCTCGCCGACGCCACGACCGACCGCGTGCTCGGCGTCCACATGATCGGCCCGGACGCCGGGACGATGATCGCCGAGGTCACGCTGGGCATGGAGTTCGGCGCCGCCGCCGAGGACATCGCGCGCACATGCCATGCGCACCCGACGCTGTCGGAGGGCGTCAAGGAGGCGGCGCTGGCCGTCGCAGGTCGCGCCATCCACATGTGAGGCCTTCGGCGAGAGCTGCTATCGGGCGAGCCTTGTCCGACGCGGCTTGCGCATCACGGTGCGTGGCTCGTGGAGCGACGCTCGGCGGGATCCTGACGCGAGCCCGCCGAGGACGATGCCGATCCCCAGCGCGGCGATGAGGAGGAGGTAGAGCGGCGCCTCCACCGTGTGCTGCGCGGCACGGAACGGGTCCAAGTGCAGCGGCACGATCTGCCGGTTGGCAACGGCGAGGACGATGCCGGCCCCCGCGACGACGATCAGGAGGACCGTGCCGAGCGCCCGACGCATCGGACCGGAAGCGCTACTCGGCCGCGTGCTTGGCGACGCGCTCGTCCTCGAGGGCATCGGAAAGGTCGTCGTCGGCGAAGGGGAGGGAGGCGGACGCCACGGCTTCGGAGGAGTTGATGCGGTCACGCATCTCCTTGCCGGTGCGAAAGAACGGAGCGGCCTTCTGCGCCACGTCCACCGGCTCTCCGGTGCGAGGGTTGCGGCCCACGCGGGCGTCGCGGACGCGCACGGAGAACGCTCCAAACCCCCGCATCTCGACGCGGTCGCGGTCACGCATCGCACTGGCGATCTCATCCAGGAAAACATTCACGACTGTGTCGACGTCGCGCTGGAACATGTGCGGGTTCTTGAGCTGCAGACGCGTGACAAGTTCGGACTTAATCATTTTTCTTCACCTTTATGTCCGACGAAAATGAAGCGTGCCAAACGGACCATAGACCGTCAACCGAGCCGACGGGGCGAAGTGGCGGCAATGACATGCCGATTGCGGCGAAAATGCGGTCAAGGACGTGGTCAGCCATCCTTGCAGTAAACGGCAGGTCGGCGCCGCTTCGCGCCTTGTAGGTTCGCACCGGTAGCCCGCGAGGAACGTTCCGCTCCTCAACCAGCCAGGCGATGGCCTGGTCCTCCCCGCCCAACGCGTCGATCAGCCTCGCCTCGAGCGCCTGGTGGCCGGTGAAGATGCGTCCATCGGCAAGCCGCCGCGCCTCCGGCTCGGGAATGTCGCGACGCTCCACGACGAGGGACAAGAACCAGGCGTAGGTGTCGTTCACGACGCCCTGCAGCATGTCGATGGCGGCGGGATCGACCGGCTCGAACGGGTTCGGCTCCGCCTTCAGCGGACCCGTGTCGACCTTGGTGACGGTGATGCCGAGGTCGTCGAGGAGCTCGTTGATCTGGCCGAACTGGATGAGCACGCCGATCGAGCCTGTCAGGCTGGTGCGATGGGCGACGATGTGGTCGCTCGCGAGCGCCGTCATGTACGCCGCCGAGGCGCCGAGCGTGTTGATGTGGGCGACGACTGGCTTCCTTGCGGCGAGGTCGCGCAGCGCGTCGTAGAGCCGCTCGCCCCCCACCGTGGTGCCGCCGGGAGAGTCGATGGCGACGAGGATGCCGGCAACGCCGTCGTCCTCGCCGAGCCGCTCGATGAGCTGCACCAGCGGCCGGTCCGACACGATGGCGCCGTTGATGGGCAGCCGCGCCACGTGCGGCGCGGTGGGCCGCACGAGCGTGAGGACGGCGACGGCGACGGCACCGAGGACGAGGAGGAAGGCGAGCGCTCGCCAGAACGCGATCCGTCTGGTCTGCCGCCTGCGGTCCAGTAGCGTGTCGACGTCGAGCGCCATCCGAGCCCCCGTGTGCGAAGCCCAGACAATCTAGCACCTTAGTTCATGTCGGAGGAGTTCCGTTTTGCGCCAGAACGTCGCCGACGAGGTAGAGCGAGCCGCCGATGAGGATGCGGGGAGGCGGCTCGAAGCGCCAGGTCTCCGATAGGAGCCGCAGCGCCGTCCTGACCGAGCCCACCGGCTCGGCCGAGAGGTCCGCATCCTGCGCCGCGTCGGCGAGCGCGGCTGCCTCGATGGCCGCGTCGTTGCCCGGGACGCGCACGGTGAAGACGTGCCGCACGAGGCCGGCGAACGCCCGGAAGTAGGCCGCCGGGTCCTTGGTGGACAGCATTCCGGCAATCAGGAACAGCGGGCGCGGCACGCGCTCCTCGAGGTCGGCCAGCGCCGCGGCCACGACCTCGCCGGCGTCCGCGTTGTGTCCCCCGTCGAGCCACAGCTCGCAGTCCGGCGGTGCGGCGGCGACGATCCTCCCGCGGGTGAGCCGCTGCATCCGGCCGGGCCAGTCCACCGCCGTCATGCCGGCCTCGATGGACGAGGGCGCGGCGACGAGGTCGGTGACGCGGGCGGCGGCGATGGCGACCCCTGCGTTGGTGAGTTGGTGACGCCCTGGCAGCCGCGGCAACGGCAGGTCGAGGAGGCCGCCCTCATCCTCGAACACGAGACGGCCGTTCTCATGCCCGATGGTCCAGTCCATCCCGCCGAGGTGGAGCGGCGCTCGCGCTCGGGCGGCCTGCCGCTCGATGACGGCGCTGGCGTCGCCCTTCTGCGGTGCGCTGACCACGGGGACGCCGGACTTGATGATGCCGGCCTTCTCCACCGCGATCTCCGCCAGCGTCGGCCCGAGGAAGCCGACGTGGTCGATGCCGATGCTCGTCAGCACCGATGCAGCCGGGCGTGCGACGACGTTGGTGGCGTCGAGCCGTCCACCGAGGCCGGTCTCGAGCACGAGCACGTCGGCCGGCCGCTCGGCGAACAGGACGAAGGCGGCGGCGGTGGTGATCTCGAAGAAGGTGATGGGCTCGCCGCCGTTCACCGCCTCGACGCGTTCCAAGACCTCGGTCAGCGCCTCGTCGGCGACCAGCGTCCCGCCGCCGGGCGCGGCGAGGCGGATGCGCTCATTGAAGCGCACGAGGTGCGGCGAGGTGTAGACGTGGACGGCCTTGCCGTCCGCCTCCAGCATCGCCCGCAGCATGGCGCACACGGACCCCTTGCCGTTGGTCCCAGCGATGTGGACGACCGTCGGCAGCCGCGCCTCAGGGTGGCCGAGCGCGTCGAGGAGCCGCTCGAGCCGGTTCAGCGACAGGTCGATGCGCTTGGGATGGAGCGCCGCCATGCGCTCCAAGAGCCGGCTCGTCGCGCTCATCACGGTCAAGAGGAGACCGGCTCCTCCTGCGCGGCCGGGGACGCCACGACCTCGTCCGCGGCACCGGGCGCCGGGTCGCTTGCCGCCTCAGGAAGCTCCTCGACGGCGGGCGCAGGCCGGTGGGTGAGCACGCGCAGGAGCCGCGCGAGCGTTGGCCGCAGCTCGTGGCGGTGCACCACCATGTCCACCATGCCATGGTCGTAGAGGTACTCGGCGCGCTGGAAGCCCTCGGGGAGCGTCTCGCGGATCGTCTGCTCGATCACACGCGGCCCCGCGAAACCGATGAGCGCGCCGGGCTCGGCGATGTGGACGTCGCCCAGCATCGCGTAGGACGCGGTGACGCCACCGGTGGTCGGGTTGGTCAGCACCACGACGTAGGGCAGGCCCGCCTCGCGTAGGCCGATGATCGCCGCCGTGGTCCGCGGCATCTGCATCAGCGAAAGGATGCCCTCCTGCATCCGGGCGCCGCCGGACGCTGCGAACAGGACGTAGGGCGTGCCCTCCGCGCGTGCGGTCTGCGCGCCGGTGACGATCGCCTCGCCCGCCGCCATGCCGAGCGAGCCCCCCATGAAGCCGAAGTCCTGCACCGCGACGACGACCGGCAGCGTCTCGATGGTGCCCTTGGCGAGCGTTACCGCGTCCTCGCGGCCGGTCTTGGCGCGGGCGTCGCGCAGCCGGTCCTGGTAGCGCCGCTCGTCGCGGAACTTCAACGGATCGTGCGGCACCGTCGGCAGCGGCAGCGTCTCGTAAAGGCCGGCGTCGAACAGGCTGGCGAGCCGGTCTGGCACCGGCATGCGCATGTGGAAGCCCGAGCCCGGCACGACCCAGCCGTTCTGCTCGAGGTCGCGATGGAAGACCATCTCGCCCGTCTCGGGGCACTTGATCCATAGGTTGTTGGGCGTGTCGCGCTTGGTCCAGAAGGAGGAGATCTTCGGCCGGACGACGGAGGAGATCCAGTTCATGCGACGACCCTCGCGGTCCTGACGCCCTCGGCGAGGCTCCCGACGAAGGCCCGCACGGCCTCCGCCGCCTCCTGCGGCGACGCCTTGGAGATGGTGTCGACGATCGCCGATCCCACCACCACCGCGTCCGCGACCGCCGCGATCTCGGCGGCCTGCTCGGGCGTCTTGACCCCGAAGCCGACGGCGATGGGGAGCGCCGTCGCTGCGCGCAGCCGCTCCACGGCGTGGGCGACGTCGCCCGCGGCGGCGCTCCTCGTCCCCGTGATGCCGGCGATCGCGACGTAGTACAGGAAGCCGGAGGTGTTCGCGAGCACGGCAGGCAGGCGGCGCGCGTCCGTGGTGGGCGTCGCAAGGCGGATGAAGTCGAGGCCGGCCTCGCGGGCGGGGACGCACAGCTCGTCGTCCTCCTCCGGCGGCAGGTCGACGACGATGAGGCCATCGACGCCGGCCTCGCGCGCCCCGTCGAGGAAGCGGTCGACGCCGTGCCGCCAGATCGGGTTGTAGTAGCCCATGAGGACGATGGGCGTCGCGTCGTCGCCCGCCCGGAAGCGCCGCACGAGGTCGAGCGTGACGGCGAGCGACCCTCCTGCGGCGAGCGCCCGGCGCGCCGCGGCCTGGATCGCCGGCCCGTCCGCCATGGGGTCGGTGAACGGCATGCCGAGCTCGATGACGTCCGCCCCCGCCCCCGGCAGCGCCGCGAGGATCGCCTCCGACGTCGCGATGTCGGGGTCGGCCGCCATCACGTAGGTGACGAGCCCGGCGCGGCCATCGCGGCGCAGCGCGGCGAACCGATCGCCAAGGCGGCTCATGCCGGCGGCCTCGCGTCAGTTCGCACGGTGCCGCGCGCCGCGTGAGTCGAGCGCCTTCGCCACGGTGTGGACGTCCTTGTCGCCGCGGCCGCACAGGTTCATGAGCACGATGGCGTCGCGCGCCATGCGCGGCGCGACGTCGGCGACGTGGGCGAGGGCGTGGGCCGGCTCCAGCGCGGGGAGGATGCCCTCGGTGCGGGCGAGGAGCTGGAACGCGTCGAGCGCCGCCTCGTCGCCCACGGGCACGTAGCTGACGCGGCCGGTCTCCTTCAGCCACGCGTGCTCCGGGCCGATGCCGGGGTAGTCGAGGCCCGCGGAGATCGAGTGGCCCTCGAGGATCTGCCCGTCGTCGTCCTGAAGCAGGTAGGTGCGGTTGCCGTGAAGGACCCCGGGCGCGCCGGCGGTCAGCGAGGCGCAGTGCTTGGTGCCGGACAGGCCCTCGCCGGCCGCCTCGACGCCGGTGATCGCGACGTCCGGATCGTCAAGGAAGGGGTGGAACAGGCCGATGGCGTTGGAGCCTCCGCCGACGGCCGCCACCAGCAGGTCGGGCAGGCGACCCGTCATCTCCTGGACCTGCGCCCGCGCCTCGGTGCCGATGACGGACTGGAAGTCGCGCACCATCGCCGGGTAGGGGTGCGGGCCCGCCGCCGTCCCGATGAGGTAGTACGTGTCCTCGACGTTGGCGACCCAGTCCCGCAGGGCCTCGTTCATCGCGTCCTTCAACGTGCCTGCCCCGGCCGTCACCGGGATGACCTCGGCGCCGAGGAGCTTCATGCGGAACACGTTGGGTGCCTGACGCTCCACGTCCTTGGCGCCCATGTAGACGACGCACGGCAGGCCGAAGCGGGCGCACACGGTGGCGGTCGCGACGCCGTGTTGGCCCGCGCCGGTCTCGGCGATGATGCGCGTCTTGCCCATGCGGCGGGCGAGCAGGATCTGGCCGACGCAGTTGTTGATCTTGTGGCTGCCGGTGTGGTTGAGCTCGTCGCGCTTCATGTAGATGCGGGCGCCGCCGAGCTCCCCGGTCAGCCGCTCCGCGAAGTACAGCGGAGACGGACGGCCGACGTAGCCCCGGCCGAGCTCGGCGAGCTCGGCGGCGAACGCCGGGTCCTGCCGCGCCTCGCCCCACGCGGCCTCGAGGTCGAGGATGAGGGGCATCAGCGTCTCGGCGACGAAGCGGCCGCCGAAGATGCCGAAGCGGCCGCGCTCGTCCGGCCCGCTGCGGTAGGTGTTGGGGCGTTCGCTCACGATCTACCCATCGACCCCGGTTGGTGTGGCTGCCGCAATGGCCTCGCCCTCGCGCCGCACGCTGGCGATGAACTCATGGGCGAAGTCGGACTTGTCGTCGCCCCGCAGGCACGTCGCGGATCGGACGATGATCCAGCCGTTCCCGAAGATCGTGTTCGCCGGCAGCAACGGCTTGTAGCGCCCGACCCCGGCCAAGTCGACGGTGGGCCAGGAGCGCGCGCCGAACTGCTCGGACCGCGGCTCGACCTCGACCCTTGCACGGGCCGGATCGCAGGGGCGCACACCAGCAGAAGCGGGAAGGTCAGACAGCCTCGAGCGCCCATTCGCTTCCTCCCGCGGTCTCGCCCTTCGCGCGCGCGACGAAGGCCGCGATCAGTCGAGGGTCCTTGCGGCCGTGCGCCTCGACGCCGGACGAGACGTCCACCGCGTAGGGGCGCCTTGCACGGACGGCCTCGCCGACGTTCTGCGGCGTCAGCCCCCCGGACAGCATGTAGTGCGACGGCGCCGCGTCGAGGATGCTCCAGTCGAAGGGGACGCCGTGTCCGCCCGGGCGGTCGGCCCCCTTCGGCGGTCGTGCATCGAACACGGCGAGCGCGTCATAGGATGCGCTCGCTGCAAGGTCGCTTCGGCTCGCGACGCCGAGAGCCTTCGCGATCGGCAGGCCGTACCGCGCGGCGAGCTCGCTGCCGCGCTCCGGCGTCTCTGAGCCGTGGAGCTGCAGCGCGCCGGGCTGCACCTGGTGGACAAAGGCGTCGAGCGTCGCGTCGTCCGCGTCGACGACGAGGGCGACGACGAGCGCCGACCCGGCCGCCGACGCGACGTGCGCCGCAGCCGCCACATCGAGGTGGCGTGGGCTGTGCGGGAAGTGGACCACGCCGATCATGTCGGCCCCGGCCACGTCGGCGGCCGCGGCGTGGGCGGGCTCGCAGATGCCGCAGACCTTCACGTATGGCACGGCGCGTCGGGGCGGCCAGCCGGCGGGCGGGAAGCCGCTCACGATCGCGAAGCGAGCATGCTGGGCGCCTCCGACTCCACCTTCTCCTCGATGATCTCGCGGCGCTCCTCCGCGCGCAGCTCGTCCAGCTTGGGCATCGAGACGATGTTGAAGCCCGAATCCACGTAGTGCACCTCGCCGGTGACCCCCGAGGCGTAGTTCGACAACAGGTACGCGGCCGAGCGGCCGATCTCGTCGATGGCGACGGTGCGCTCGAGCGGCGAGTGCTTGCGCTGGTAGTTGAACATCAGCCGCGCGTCGGTGACCCCGGCGCCCGCGAGGGTGCGCACCGGACCGGCGGAGATCGCGTTGACGCGGACGCCCGCAGCGCCGAAGTCCGCCGCGAGGTAGCGCACGGACGCCTCGAGCGCCGCCTTGGCGACCCCCATGACGTTGTAGTTCGGCATGACCTTCACCGAACCGCCGTAGGTCAGCGTGAGCATCGCGCCACTGGGTCCCATCAACGACGCGGCACGGCGCGCCGCCTCGGTGAACGAGAAGCAGGAGATCACCATCGTGCGGACGAAGTTGTCCCGCGTGGTGTCCGCGTAGCGGCCCTTCAGCTCGTTCCTGTCGGAGAACGCGACGGCGTGGACGAAGAAGTCGATGGTCCCGAACGCCCGTGCAGCGGCGTCGAAGACGCGGTCCACCGAGGCAGGGTCCTCGACGTCGCACTGCTCGAGGAAGGCGGCCTCGACCTTGTCGGCGAGGGGGCGCACGCGGCGGCCGAACTGGTCGTTCTGATAGGTGAGGCCGATCTGCGCGCCCTCGGCGGCGAGCGCCTGGGTGATGCCCCACGCGATGGAGTGATCGTTGGCAACGCCCATGACGACGCCGCGGCGGCCGACCATGAGGCCTTGCGGCTCACCCGTCATAGCGCGCGATCACGAGCGACGCGTTGGTGCCGCCGAAGCCGAAGCCGTTGGACAGGACGGTCTCGAGCATCGCGTCGTCGCGGCGTTCGCGAACGATCGGCAAGTCGTCGAACACCGGGTCCAGCTCGTCGATGTGCGCGGAGGCGGCAATGAAGCCGGACCGCATCATGAGGAGCGAGTAGATCGCCTCGTGCACCCCCGCCGCGCCAAGCGAGTGCCCCGAAAGGCTCTTGGTGGCGGAGATCGGAGGCACGCGCTCGCCGAACACCTGCCTGATGGCCTGCATCTCCTTCTCATCGCCGATGGGCGTCGAGGTGGCGTGCGGGTTGATGTAGTCGATCGTCCGCTCGCCGCAGTCGGCCAGCGCGAGGCGCATGCAGCGTGCGGCGCCCTCGCCGTTGGGCTGCACCATGTCGTGCCCGTCGGAGGTGGCGGCGTAGCCGATGACCTCGCCGACGATGTTGGCGCCGCGGGCCCGCGCGTGCTCGAGCTCCTCCATCACGAGGACGCCCGCGCCCCCTGCGATGACGAAGCCGTCGCGGCCCTTGTCGAACGCGCGGGAGGCGACCTCGGGCGTGTCGTTGTAGTGCGTCGACATCGCGCCCATGGCGTCGAACAGGACCGACAGCGTCCAGTCGAGCTCCTCGCAGCCGCCGGCGAACACGACGTCCTGCTTGCCGAGCTGGATCTGCTCGGTGGCGTTGCCGATGCAGATGTTGGTGGTCGCACAGGCTGCGGAGATCGAGTAGTTGACGCCCTTGATCTTGAAGTGCGTCCCGAGCGTCGCCGAGGCGGTGGAGCACATCGCCTTCGGCACCGCGAACGGACCGACGCGCTTGGCACCCTTCTCGCGCGCGGTGTCGGCGGCATCGACGATGGCGCGGGTGGAGGGACCGCCCGACCCCATGACGAGGCCCGTGCGCTCGTTGGAGACCTCGTGCGGCTCGAGCCCGGAGTCGCGAATGGCCTGATCCATCGCCATGTGGTTCCACGCCGTGCCGCCGCCGTGGAAGCGCATGGCACGTCGGTCGACGGCCTCGGCGGCGTCCGCCGACGGCGCCCCGTGGACCTGGCAGCGCAGGCCGTGCTGCACGTAGTCCTCGGCACGCACGATCCCGGAGCGGCCCTCGCGCAACGATGCCGTCACCTCCTGCGTGGAGCCGCCGAGGGGGGACACGATGCCCATTCCAGTGATGACCACCCGTCTCATGCGCGCTCCTTCACTTCGCGGGCGGGACGGCGCATCCCGGCGCGTGCGCCGCTGGACGTCTCATCCGCCGGCAGCCTGCGCCGCGTCCTTGAACAGTCCGACCCGCAGGTCCTCGGCCTTGTAGATGGCTTCGCCGTCCGCCTTCAACCAGCCGTCGCCGATGCCGAGCGTCAGCTTGGTACGCATGACACGCTTCAGGTCGATGCCGTACTCGACCCGCTTCACCGTAGGCAGCACCTGCCCCGCGAGGCGGATCGCCCCGACGCCGATCGCCCGCCCGCGACCCTCGCCGCCCACCCAGCCCAGGAAGAAGCCCAGCATCTGCCACAGCGCGTCGAGGCCGAGGCAGCCGGGCATCACGGGATCACCGCGGAAGTGACAGGCGAAGAACCAAAGGTCCTCCCGCACGTCGAGTTCGGCGCGGATCTCGCCCTTGCCGTGGGCACCGCCGTCCTCGGCGATGTGGCTGATCCGGTCGAACATCAGCATCGGCGGCAGCGGGAGCTGGGGGTTGCCCGCGCCGAACAGCTCGCCCCGACCGCACGCGAGAAGGTCCTCGTACTCGTACCGCGACCGCGTCGTTTGCCTCATCGTCTGCGCTCGTCCTCCGATCCGGCCGCCCGCGCTGCCGGTCGCCTCGCTCGCCGCACCGGCCGTCCCGTCGGACCCTTCGTGGCAGGCGGATGCCATATGTCGAGGGCGCGCGCCAGCTTGCGTTGGCGTCATCGCGGCACGAACGAGGTTGCCGCCCGCCCGTTATCGCCCAACCGCCCGCGGTGGCAAGCGTCGAAGGTCGGCGACGTTGATCTGCACGGATCGTCCGGCTATATGCGATTGAGCGACCTCGCGACGCGCGAGGCCGTGCGGGCGACGTGGAACGGGTCAAGGACGGGGTCTGGGCTGAGCGATGGCAGTCTTCTTCTCGCGAGCGACGACGGACGGCGCCACCGGCGCGGACACGATCGCCGCCACCAACATCCGCGAGATGCTGAAGGACGCCGGTCTGCGCCCGACGCGCCAGAGGATGGCGCTCGGCGGCATCCTGTTTGCGCGCGGACATCGGCACATCTCAGCCGAGGGACTGCACGAGGAGGCGATCGTGGCGAAGGTGCCGGTGTCACTCGCCACCGTCTACAACACGCTGCACCAGTTCACCGAGGTGGGCCTCCTGCGCGAGATCGCGGTGGACGGCACCAAGACCTACTTCGACACCAACACCGACGATCACCATCACTTCTTCGACGAGACGACCGGCGACGTCACCGACATCCCGCAGGCGTCGCTCTCCCTCAGCCGGGTGCCGGAGGCGCCGGACGGGATGGAGATCTCCCGCGTCGACGTCGTCGTCCGCGTGCGCCCGAAGCCCTGACCCGCTAGTCGCGGTGCGGCCTTAGCTCAGTCCACCGACTCCGTGGGGTAGACGCCCCAGAGCGTGCTCTGGGGCACCAGCCCCGCCCAGTCCGCGCCTTCGATGGCGCACCACGTCCCGTCGCAGCGGTTGATCCGGACCAGCACGTGCGGCTCGAGCCAGGCGGTGGGCTCCGCATCCTCCACGGGACGATCGCGCAGCGGCACCGGGTCGCCTTGCGCCCACGGGCTCACGATCGCCGTCCGCCGGCCCGACAGGAGCGAGGCGTGGATCCAGCCCTCCTCGCCGTCGGCGTCGCGCACCCTGCGCCAGTTGTCGAACTCACGGACGATCTCCACCGGCAGACCGGACTTGGTGAACGTCCACTTGATCTTGTACGAGCGGGACGGACCCCGCCGCACGTTGACGCGCTCGGACGCGAGGCTGACGAAGCGGGGCAGCGGCAGTCCGCTCGGGCCGCGCTCGATGGGATCCGCCGCTTCGCCCGTGTGCACGCCCCCGACGGCGAGGAGGGCTGCGATCGCGCAGCGGCACATGTGCATGGTCGTGCGGTGCATGGTGGGACGGTCCAGCTCCCTGCGAGTGGCGCGGCGGCTCGGTGGGACCGTCGCACGCGCCGGGTTGCGCCAACGTTACCGATCTGCGAACCACGACGCCCGCGCTGGGGAGGCGCCATGGCCGACACCGTCATCGTCACCCGCAAGCTGCCTGCGCCGGTCGAGGAGCGCATGCGTGAGCTGTTCGACGTGGAGCTCAACCCCGACGACCGGCCGCGCACCCAGGCCGAGCTCGTCCAGGCGGTGCGCCGCGCGCGCGTCCTCGTGCCGACCATCACGGACCGGATCGACGCCTCCGTGCTTGCCCAGGCCGGCGACCGCCTCGGGCTCATCGCGAACTACGGCAACGGCGTCGACCACATCGCGGTGGAGGCGGCCGCCGAGCGCCGGATCGTGGTGACGAACACGCCTGGCGTCCTCACCGAGGACACCGCCGACATGACGATGGCGCTGATCCTCGCGCTGCCGCGCCGGATCGTGGAGGGCGTGCGCATCATGGAGGAGCGCGCGTTCCCCGGCTGGTCGCCCACCTGGATGATGGGCTCGCGGGTCTGGGGCAAGCGGCTCGGCATCGTCGGCATGGGGCGCATCGGCGCCGCCGTCGCGCGGCGAGCCAAGGCGTTCGGCATGAGCGTGCACTACCACAACCGGCGACCCGCGGCGCCGTCCATCGCCGAACCGCTCGGCGCCACGTACTGGCAGAGCCTCGACCAGATGCTGGCGCGCATGGACTTCGTGTCCATCCACTGCCCGCAGACGCCGGCAACGTATCACCTCCTGTCGGCGCGGCGCCTGGCGCTCCTCAGACCTGAGGCGATGCTCGTCAACATCGCCCGAGGCGACATCGTCGACGAGGCCGCGCTCATCGCCCAGCTCGAGGAAGGACGGCTCGCCGGCGCCGGGCTCGACGTCTACGCCGGGGAGCCTGCGGTGAACCCGCGCCTGTCGGCGCTGGCACGGGATGGGCGCGCGATCCTGTTGCCGCACATGGCCTCCTCCACCGTGGAGGGCCGCATCGACATGGGCGAGAAGGTCATCATCAACATCCGCACCTTCCTCGACGGACACCGCCCGCCGGACCTCGTGCTGGCCGGGCTGCCGCTCGTCCACGGCGCTGCCCGCGCGTGAGGTTGCGCGACGCTAGGCGGTCGTCGCCAAGGGTGCGTTGCGCCGCGACGCGTGCCGGCCTAGGAGGTGGGTGGCCGCACGCGCCGCCGAGGCCGGCGCGGCCGGTCCGAAGGACCGCGTCGTTCGTCGCCGCGATCCAGGGTGCGGAGCGACCCGCTCCGCCTCGTCCTGCGTTCCAAGGATGTCGCCTATGACCGCCCCCGCAAAGCTCCGACGCGCCCGACGCGTGGCGCTCGTCGTCGCGCTCGCTGCCGCGACGGCCGGCTGCATGTCGCAGCAGCGCTTCACCACCGCTTCGGTGCGCCCAGCGCCCTCGCAGCCGGTCATCCGGGCCGATCTCGCGCCGCCACCCGCGGCGGACGTGCCCGAGGCGCCGATCTCGCAGGAGCCCCTGCCGGACGCGACGGGCACCATCCCCGGTGGGACCGAGGTCGCGGTCGCCGACCCGAACGCGTTGCCGGCGGAGCCTGCCGCTCCACAGGTGGCGCGTACCGACCTGCTCGGCGGATGGACCGTCGCGAGCGGGGGCGACAGCTGCCAGCTCTTCATGTCGCTGACGACGTGGACGGGGGGCTACCGGGCGTCCACCCGAGGCTGCTCCTCCGACGAGCTCGCCGGCATCAGCGCGTGGGACCTGTCGGGCGCCACCGTGACGCTGAAGGGCGGTGACGGTGGCGCGCCCGTCGCGACCCTCGCGGCGACGTCGCCGCAGCAGTTCGCCGGCTCGACGGCGAGCGGCGCCGGCATCACCGTCTCGCGGTGACCTTGGCGGCCGGCGCCGTTACTTGAGAAGGACGAGCGCCTTCTCCCCGCCCACGATCGGCAGGTCGTAAGGGTTGGCCATGTAGTCGAAGAGGTTCGGGAACGGCACGACGCGGTCGATCCGCTCGCGGGCGGTGCTGAGCTCGTCCATCAACTCGTCGGTCACCTTGAACTCGAAGCGGCGACGCTCCGTGGACCAGGCCACCACGTCGCCCACCTCGAGCCGGTCGTGATGCAGGATGAAGGGCAGCGTCGGGGTGGATGGCATCTGCTGGCGTGCCATGCCGGTGAGGCCGAACGAATCGTCGAACACCAGCGTGCCGAAACCCTTGTCCGCCGCCTCCATGATGCGCTTGGTGGTCGACACGTGGTCGTCGAAGTAGACGAGGGCGCGTGACGGCACGGCCCCGAAGTCGATCTGCGAGAAGTCCTGATCGGTGACGTAGCGCGTGCGCTCGCCGTCCTCGTCGCGAAACTTGAGGGCCGAGAGGTCGGGGTCGATGGCGACGATGCGGCGCACGTCCTTCGACCGGTGGAACGCGAACAGCGAGCTGCCGCGGAACACGCCGCTCTCCACGTAAAGCTCCGGCTTCACCAGGGCGGCGAGGACCGACAGGTTGACGAAGTCGTGCTCGCGGATGCCGCCGCGGCCGAACAGGCCGAGCTCGCGCCCCGCCGCGAGGCCGTCGAGGATGGTTGCCTTGGTCGTGGCGCCGAGCGTCCCCTTGCCGTCGAGGTGCCGCAGGAAGTGGTCGGTGGCGACCTCGATCGCGAGCGTCGCGAACCGCGCGTAGAGGCCGTCGCTGACCTCGATGCCCGCCTGCGACGCCTTGCCGACCTCGAGGTAGCCGCGCTTGCCCTCGCCCATGGCTGCGTTGCCCGTCGCGGCGGACCCGCGCGCAGCTCGCACCGCGCGGCGATCACGACGCGCGCCCTCGCTGCCGCCGCCCGCAGCTCGCCGCTCGGCCCGGACGGCGGAGCGGCGAGCGCGCCGCTCGTCCGTCGCGGCCTCCGCCGACGTGCCCTCGCCGGCGGCCGCGCTGCGGCGCTCGCGTTTGGCGGCGCGCGCGCCGGCGCCTCGCTTCGCGCCGGCTTCTGCATCCGTGCCAGCCTCCGCCGATCCGGCGGTGGCGGCGCGACGACCGCGGCGCTGGCCCTTCCCTGTGGCCGCGCCTTCGCCCTCGCCCTTCCCCTCGGCGCGCTCCGCCCGCTTGGCGGCACGCCGCTCCCGGGTGGCCGCGCGGGCGGCGGGGTCGCGTGCCGTGGCGCCGGAGGCGGCGGACTTGCGTGCCGCGCGCCGTGCCTTGCGGTCGCTCTTCGGATCGTCCGACGATCCGTCGTCCGTCGTGTCGTTGGCCAAGGTTCGCCCCTCGCAGCGTCAGCGGACGGCGGCGTCTTCGCCGGCCTTCCCCGACGAACGGCTAGCATCCTGCGCGCAAGCGGTCCACGCTCGCACGCGGCGCGAGCGCACCGTTCACAGGATGAAGCGCGACAGGTCCGCGTTCTTGGCGATCTCAGCGACGCCGGTGCGCACGTAATCGCCGTCGATGGTCAGCGTCTCGCCGGACCGGTCCGTCGCCGTGAACGAGATGTCGTCGAGCACGCGCTCGATCACCGTCTGCAGCCGCCGCGCGCCGATGTTCTCCACCGTCGCGTTGATCTCCACCGCGACCTCGGCGATGGCCTCGATGCCGTCGTCGGTGAAGGTCAGCGTGACGCCCTCCGTCCCCATCAGTGCCGAGGCCTGCTTGATCAGCGAGGCCTCGGTCTCCGTCAGGATGGAGCGGAAGTCCTCCTTGGTGAGCGGCGACAGCTCGACGCGGATCGGCAGTCGCCCCTGGAGCTCGGGCAGAAGGTCCGACGGCTTCGACACGTGGAACGCGCCCGACGCGATGAACAGGATGTGGTCGGTCTTAACCTGACCGTGCTTCGTTGCGACCGTCGTCCCCTCGACGAGGGGGAGGAGGTCGCGCTGCACGCCCTCGCGCGAGACGTCGCCGCCGATGCGGTCGGAGCGCACGGTGATCTTGTCGATCTCGTCCAGGAAGACGATGCCGTTGTTCTCCACCTGACGCAGCGCCTCCTTGGTGAGCTTCTCGTCGTCGAGGAGCTTGTCGGACTCCTCGTTGACGAGGATCTCGTAGGAATCGCGCACCGTGGTGCGGTGGGTCTTCTTCTGGCCGCCGAAGGCCTTGCCGAACATGTCGCCGAGGTTGACCATGCCGATGTTGGCGCCGGGCATCCCCGGCAGCTCGAAGTTCGGCAGCTGGGGCGCGGCGACGATCTCGACCTCGATCTCGCGCTCGTCGAGCTCGCCGGAGCGCAGGCGCTTGGCGAACGATTCGCGCGTGCCCGGCGAGGCAGTCTTGCCGACGAGGGCGTCGAGCACGCGCCCCTCCGCGGCAAGGTGCGCGGTGGCGCGCACCTCCTTGCGGCGCCGCTCGCGCACCTGGGCGAGGCCGATCTCCACGAGGTCGCGCACGATCGACTCGACGTCGCGGCCGACGTAGCCGACCTCGGTGAACTTCGTCGCCTCCACCTTGATGAACGGCGCGTTGGCGAGCTTGGCGAGGCGGCGCGAGATCTCCGTCTTGCCGACCCCGGTCGGGCCGATCATCAGGATGTTCTTGGGCATTACCTCCTCGCGCAGGTCGCCCTCGAGCTGCAGTCGGCGCCAGCGGTTGCGCAGCGCGATGGCGACGGCGCGCTTCGCCTCCTTCTGGCCGATGATGTGCCGGTTGAGCTCGGAGACGATCTCGCGGGGGGAGAAGTCGGTCATGGATGTCCTTTCCGCCGGCGTGCGGTCCGCCCCGCCGGCCGCCGCCCGTAGCGCGGCGTCAGCGTGTCAGGCCGCCTCGAGGGTTTCGATGACGAGCTGGTCGTTGGTGTAGACGCAGATGTCGGCGGCGATCGCCATGGCGCGGCGCGCGATCTCCTCCGCCGACAGGTCGGCGTCCGCCAGCGCACGCGCCGCGGCGAGCGCGTAGTTGCCGCCCGAGCCGATGCCAGCGATGCCCTGCTCGGGCTGGAGCACGTCGCCGTTGCCGGTAATGACCAGCGTCTCAGTGCGGTCGGCGACGATCATCATCGCCTCGAGGTGCCGAAGGTAGCGGTCGGTCCGCCAGTCCTTGGCGAGCTCGACGGCGGCGCGCATGAGCTGCTCGGGGTACTGCTCCAGCTTGGCCTCGAGGCGCTCCAGGAGGGTGAAGGCGTCGGCGGTGGCGCCGGCGAAGCCCGCGATCACGGAGCCCTTGCCGATGGGGCGCACCTTCCGTGCGGTCCCCTTGATGACGGTCTGCCCCATGGAGACCTGGCCGTCGCCCGCCACGACCACCTTACCGCCCTTGCGCACCGTCAGGATGGTCGTGCCGTGCCAGGCCACGTGGGTTGCGTGTGTCATGTCCTCAACCATGTCGTTGCCCGCGATATGGGCAGCCGGCCGAGGGCGCACAACGCTGGCGGACTGCCGCGGAGCGCCGCCCGACGCCGCGCGGATGTGGGCGATCGCGGCTTGCCGGGCGCAGGCGCTTGCAACGTGACGATGCCGTCCGGCATATGAGCCCAGCACGGCTGTTGCGGCGCGGCCCCGATCGACGGCCGTCGCGCCGTCGATCGTCGGCGGCGTGCGAGACGTCGCAGACCTGTCAACCAAGGAGACCGTTCCGATGTTCAAGAAGACGATCATGGCTGCGCTGGCGCTGGTCGCCGCATCGCTCGTGCCGGCCCTCGCCGCGGACCTCGATCCCCGCCTCCAGGAGCGCGCGGCGGTGGTCGACGAGGGGCCCGAGGGCCGCGTGCGCGTCGGCGTGCTCGCGTGCACCATCGAGGGCGGCGTCGGCTTCATCATCGGCTCGTCGAAGGCGGTTGTGTGCACCTTCACGAACAACCGGCAGGGCGTGACGGAGGTCTACGTCGGGACGATCCGGCGGTTCGGCCTCGACATCGGCTTCACCGGCGAGCAGTACCTGCGCTGGATCGTGTTCGCGCCCCAGGCGGCGAACGCGACGGAGCGCCTCGCGGGGACCTACACCGGCCTTTCCGCCGGAGGCGCGCTCGGCCTCGCGTTCGGCGCCAACGCGCTGCTCGGTGGCTCCGCGGACTCCGTCGTGCTGCAGCCGTTCAGCCTGCAGGCCGGCACCGGGCTCAACCTGGCCGCCGGCGTGACGAGCTTCCGCATCGAGCGGCAGTAGGCGCACCGCGTTGGGCGGTCGGTCCTTGCGACCGGCCGCCCAAGGACCTGGCGTCAGGCGGCGACGGTTCGCGCCTCGGGCTCGGAGCGGTACAGCCAGACCCGTGCCGGCGGCAGGTTCGCGAGCACCCAGCGCGAGGTGGACCAGGTGATGCCGACGAGGCCCTTCACCGCAGGGACGAGGGCGTAGGAGAACTGGATGAACGGTGCGCCCGGCGCCATGGCACCCATCGCCTGCGCCAAGAGCGCCTGACGCTCGGGAAGTGGGCGGGTGAACAGCGGCAGCCCCGACACCACCGACGCGACCGGCGGGTCGCCGAGCTGCGCCAGGACGTCGCCGAGCGCGTAGGCGTTGGCGTGCACCACCGTGGCCGCGGGGAAGCGCGTACGCAGGAGCCCGCAGAACTCCGCCGAGGCCTCGATGAGGACGAGCCGCTCGGCGGCCACTCCGCGCTCCAGGAGCGCCTGCGTGACCGCGCCCGTCCCCGGTCCCAGCTCGACGATGACGCCGGGCCGCTCGGCCTCTACGTAGGCCGCCATCAGCCGCGACAGCTCCTGGCCCGACGGTGCCACCGCGCCGGTCTTCAAGGGGCTCTCCGCCCACGAGCGTAGGAAGCGCCCCTCATCGACCAGCCGGCCTCGGAGGCGGCGAAGCCGCCGACGCGTCGTGTCCGAGGGCCGCAGCTCGTCCTCCGCTCGGCGCGCGAGGCAGCGCAGCTCCTCCAACAGGCGCAGCTCGCGCAGGGAGGTTTGCCCGGCACGGTGGCGCGCGCGCAGCGCCCGCATCTCCTCGGCGATGCGGGCCTCGATCTCGCGGGCGCGCTGGCGGGCTTGGTCGATCATCAGGAGGCTCCGGGGAGGGCGCGCCCGCGGCGCAGCGTGCTACTGGGAGAGGTTGTCGAAAAATTCCTTCGCGCGTGAGAAGAACCCGTGACTCTCCGGGTGGTTCTCCGTCGAAGAAATCTCCTCGAACTCCGTCAGTAGCTCGCGCTGGCGACGCGTCAAGTTCTGCGGCGTCTCCACCGCGACCTCGATGTACATGTCGCCGATCTGGCTCGAGCGCAGCAGCGGCATGCCCTTGCCGCGGAGCCGGAATTGACGCCCGGTCTGGGTCGCCTCGGGGAGCTTCACCCGCGCCTTCTCGCCGTCGATGGAGGGCACCTCCACCGATCCACCGAGCGCCGCGCGCGCCATCGAGATCGGCACGCGGCAGTAAAGGTCCGCCCCTTCGCGCTGGAAGAAGTCGTGCGGCCGGATCGACAGGAAGATGTAAAGGTCGCCGGGAGGCCCGCCCATCAGCCCTGCCTCGCCGTCGCCGGCGAGGCGGATGCGCGTGCCATCCTCGATGCCGGCAGGGATGTCGACGGACAGCTCGCGCTCCCGCGCGACGCGTCCCGATCCACCGCAGGTGGTGCAGGGATCGCGCACGACCTGGCCACGCCCCGCGCAGGTGACGCAGGTCCGCTCCAAGGTGAAGAAGCCCTGGCTGACGCGCACGCGCCCTGCCCCGTGGCAGGTGGGGCAGGCGACGGGCTCGGTGCCGGGTCGCGAGCCGGAGCCCTCGCACACCTCGCAGGTGGACGACGTGGGCACTTGGATCGTCACCCGCTTGCCCTGGTGGGCGTCCTCGAGGTGAATCTCGAGGTTGTAGCGCAGGTCCGAGCCGCGCGTGCGCCCGCCGCCCGGGCGAGGGCCGGCGCCGCGCGCGCCGCCGAAGAACTCGTCGAAGATGTCGCTCATCGCCGAGGCGAAGTCGTTGCCGAAGCCAGGGCCCGCGGCGCCGCGGCCCTCGAACGCGGCGTGGCCGAAGCGGTCGTAGGCCGCGCGCTTCTGCGGGTCGCGCAGCACCTCGTAGGCCTCGGTGCACTCCTTGAACCGCAGCTCGGCCTCCGCGTCCCCCGGGTTGCGGTCCGGGTGGTACTGCATGGCGAGCTTGCGGTAGGCGGCCTTCAGCGCCCTGTCGTCGACGGCGCGCGTTACCCCGAGGAGGTCGTAGTAGTCGCGCTTCTGTGTGGCTGCCATTGTGCCGGGACTTTGGGTGGGCGCGCTGCGCCGTTCTCGCATGACGGGGCCACGGCTAGGACGGCCGGGCCGGAGGGAGGGGCCGCGCGCCTGCGCGACCCCGACGCTCGGTCCGAGCGGTTACGCCGAGCGCTTGCGCTCGTCGTCCTGCACCTCCTCGAAGTCCGCATCCACGACGTCCTCCTTCTCATCGGAGGCGCCAGGCGCGCCCGGCCCCTGCTGGTCGTCGTCGCCGCGCTGACCGGCCGCGTACATCGCCTCGCCGAGCTTCATGGACGCCTGGGCGAGCGCCTGCGTGCGGGCCTCGATGGCGGCGGGGTCGTCGCCCTCGAGCGCGGTGCGCAGTTCCGCGATCGCCGCCTCCACGGTGGACTTGTCGGAGGCGGCGATCTTGTCGCCGTTCTCCGACAGCATTCGCTCCGTCGAGTGGATGAGCGCCTCGGCCTGGTTCTTCGCCTCGACGACGGCGCGCCGTCGCTTGTCCTCCTCGGCGTGGCTCTCAGCGTCCTTCACCATCTGCTCGATGTCGGAGTCGGACAGCCCGCCCGAGGCCTGGATGCGGATCTGCTGTTCCTTGCCGGTGCCCTTGTCCTTGGCCGACACGTTGACGATGCCGTTGGCGTCGATGTCGAACGCCACCTCGATCTGCGGCACGCCGCGCGGCGCCGGCGGGATGCCCACGAGGTCAAACTGGCCGAGCATCTTGTTGTCGGCTGCCATCTCGCGCTCGCCCTGGAAAACGCGGATCGTCACCGCCGACTGAGAGTCCTCGGCGGTCGAGAAGACCTGGGACTTCTTCGTCGGGATCGTCGTGTTGCGGTCGATGAGCCGGGTGAACACGCCACCCAGCGTCTCGATGCCCAAGGACAGCGGCGTCACGTCGAGGAGGAGGACGTCCTTCACGTCGCCCTTCAGCACGCCACCCTGGATCGCTGCGCCGATGGCGACGACCTCATCCGGGTTGACCCCCTTGTGCGGCTCCTTGCCGAAGAAGTTCTTCACCATCTCATGGACCTTCGGCATGCGCGTCATGCCGCCGACGAGGACCACCTCGTCGATCTGTCCCGGGGAGAGCTCGGCGTCCTTCAGCGCCGCCCGGCACGGACCCATCGTGCGCTCGACAAGGTCCTCCACGAGCTGCTCGAGCTTGGAGCGCGACAGCTTCATGGTGAGGTGCTTCGGGCCCGACGCATCGGCGGTGATGAACGGCAGGTTCACCTCGGTCTGCGTCGTCGACGACAGCTCGATCTTCGCCTTCTCGGCGGCCTCCTTGAGCCGCTGCAGCGCGAGCTTGTCGCGGCGCAGGTCGATGCCCTGGTCACGCTTGAACTCCTCAGCGAGGTAGTCAAGGATCCGGATGTCGAAGTCCTCGCCGCCGAGGAACGTGTCGCCGTTGGTCGACTTCACCTCGAAGACGCCGTCGCCGATCTCGAGGATCGACACGTCGAACGTGCCGCCGCCGAGGTCGTAGACCGCGATCGTTTTGCCGTCCTTCTTGTCAAGACCGTAGGCGAGGGCCGCGGCGGTCGGCTCGTTGATGATGCGCAGCACCTCGAGGCCGGCGATCTTGCCGGCGTCCTTCGTGGCCTGCCGCTGGGAATCGTTGAAGTACGCCGGCACGGTGATGACGGCCTGCGTGACGTTCTCACCGAGGTAGGATTCGGCGGTCTCCTTCATCTTCTGCAGGATGAAGGCGGAGATCTGCGAGGGGGAGTAGCCTTTGCCCTGCGCCTCGACCCAGGCGTCGCCGTTGTCGGCCTTGGTGATCTTGAAGGGGACGAGGCCCTTGTCCTTGTCCACCGTCGGATCGGAGTAGCGCCGTCCGATGAGGCGCTTGACGGCGAACAGCGTGTTCTCAGGGTTCGTCACCGCCTGACGCTTCGCCGGCTGGCCGACGAGGCGCTCGCCGTCCTCGGTGAAGGCGACCATCGACGGGGTGGTGCGCATGCCCTCGGCGTTCTCGATGACCTTGGCGTTCTTGCCATCCATGACAGCCACGCACGAGTTCGTCGTGCCCAAGTCAATGCCGATGACCTTGCTCATACGTTCTCCTTTATGGCGGACCGGCGGGACCCATCAGGCGTCCCGAGAAGCGCGACACCGGTCCCCGGTTTCGCGTTGTGGGTGCGGGGCCAAAGCGTCCCCGTACAGGCGGTGGATATAAGAATGTGACGAAGTCACACAAGGCGGTGATCAACCCGCGAGCGAAGCCCCTCAGCCGCGCGTCGCCGTGAGGTCGATCGCGACCTCGACCTGCGGCGCGAGGGTCCCTCCCGCGGGATCGCTCTCCTGGGCGACCCCGTACGTCAGCCGGTCGAGGGTCGCGAGCCCCGCGGCCGTCGCGGTGTCGCCCTCGATGTCGAGGGTGAAGCGCAGCGTGACCGGGGCCTCGACGCCACGAAGGGCCAGCGTTCCGCGGGCCTCGTAGCCGCCTTCCTCGAGCGCGACGATCTCGGTTGCGGCGAACGTCGCCGTCGGGCTCGTGGCGATGGCGAGGCCGTCGGGACCCTCGAGCTGGGTCGCGGAGATGCCGTCGCCGGCGATGGTGGCGCTGTCGAGGTCGAGCGTCGCCGAGATGGAGGACGCCGCGAGGTCGTCGGGGTCGAAGCGGATGTCGGTGCGGAACGAGCCGATGGTGCCTTCAAGGCGCGCGCCTTGGTAGTCGACCGCGAACGCCACCGTGCTGTCGGCCGGTACCAGCGTCCACGAGGCAGGACCCGCTGGTGTCGCCGGCTCGATCACTGCCACGGCGACGTCGCGCAGATCCTTGCCGACCACAGCTCGGTCGGCTGGTCCGGAGCCCAGCACCCTCGCCTGGTCGGGCGACACGCCCGTCGCCGCGATCGCCTTGCCGTCGCGCCGCGCAAGGGCTGCGGCGCCGATCATCGAGGCCGCGAACGCGACCGTGACGAGCCAGGTCGTCGCGTGTCCGTAGGCGTTGCGCGCGCCGTCGCCTCGCCGGCCGAGCCCCATGCGGGAGAGGAAGCCGCCCCCGGCGAGCTGGTGCTTCAGCGCCCCCGCGACGTGGAGGAGGACCAGCGTGCCCATGGCGTAGGCGAGGATCACGTGCACGCCCTCGCTCACATCGGCGAGCTGCTCGCGCCCCTCCGCCGAGACGCTCGCGAAGCCAGGCAGGTGCGGCCACGGCAGCCAGTCGACGAAGTAGAGCTCGGTCTCGACCTGGATGCGCGACACGGTGATGAGGAGCCATCCCGACAGCGGGATGATGAGGAGGAGCGCGTAGAACGTGGCGTGCACCGCGCCCGACACCTGCCGCTCCAGCGTCGAGACGGATGCGGGCTCGACCGGCGGCGGGTTGAACGTGCGCCACAGGATGCGCGCCACGGTGAGGACCAGGATGGTGACGCCGACGCTCTTGTGCAGCTGGAAGACGGTGTATTGGGCCTGCGAGCCCTCGCCGAGGACCTCGGTCATCAGGTAGCCGCCGGTGATCTGCGCGATCACGAGAAGCGCGATCGTCCAGTGCAGGACGATCGCGCCGGTCGTGTAGCGCGACGCACGGAACGGCGCTTCGGTGGTCGTCGGCACGCGGGGCGTCTCCGGCTGGATGGCGGGGCGGAGCGCCGCGCTCGGTGCTCCGCCCCGCCGTCGAGGGTCGTGCTGGGTGGGGGCGGACGTGCGGCCGCCCGCGTCTTCGTAAGGACGGTGCCTGACGCTCGCCGGCGAGCGTCAGCCCTGGTGCTGGAACTCGGCCTGGATCTCGATGGTGACCTCGTCGCCGATGGGGCCGAGCAGCCCCTCGTTGCCGAACTCCGAGCGCATGATGGTCCCCGTCGCCGTGATGCCGAGGGTGGGCGTGCCGCTCATCGGGTGCGCCGCAGCCCGGTTCAGCGTGGTCTCCAACGTCACCGGACGGGTGGTCCCCGCGACGGTGAGGTCGCCGGTCACGTTGGCGGTGGTCTCGCCGGTCACCTCGATCGCGGTCGTCTCGAACGTGATCTCCGGGAACTCGGCGGTGTTCATGAACTGCGCCGACTCGATCTCGGCGTTGAAGTCCTTCTCGCCGGGGTGAAGCGTCCGCACCTCCTGGCCGTTGATCGTCACCGTCATGGTCGAGTTGGCGACGTTCTCGGCATCGAGCTCGATGGTGCCGTCGATGGCGTCGCGGCCGAACATGCCGGTGTAGTCGGAGAAGCCGAGGTGGCTGATCTTCCACACGACGGAGGCATGCTCCTGGTCGATGGTGTAGGTGCCCGAGGGGACGTCGATTGACTGGGCTGCCGCAGGGAAGGCGAGCGCCAGCGACGTGGCGGCAGCAAGGGCAAGGCGCATGGTGAGCTCCGGTTCGTTTCTGGTCGGCGTCGGGCCGAGGGGCACCGCGCCAGCGCGGGGCGCAAGACGACCCCACGGCTTGCCGCGACAGATAAGCTTGCGCGACGGCAACGAAAGGTCGCCGGCCTCGCCGAGGGGAGGCACCCGCTCACATTCCGTTGACCGGACGCAGCCAGCGGCGCGGACCCTGCGGTGAGCGATGCTCCGCTCGAGGGGCTTGCTGTCCTTCCGGGCCGGTTGTCGGCCGCCGAGCAGCGCGCGCTCGCCGACGAGGTGGCGGACGTGATCGCGGCGGCGCCGCTGTTCACACCGGTGATGCCGCGCACCGGCGCCCCGTTCTCGGTGCGCATGACGAACTGCGGGCCGCTCGGCTGGGTCGCCGACCGCGCCGGCTACCGCTACCAGCCGACCCACCCCGAGACCGGCGACCCCTGGCCGGCGATGCCGCAACGGCTCATCGACCTCTGGTCGGAGCTCGGCGCGCCCGCTGATCCCGAGACGTGCCTCATCAACGTGTACGCGCCGGGAGCACGCATGGGGCTGCACCAGGATCGGGACGAGGGGACCTTCGACGCGCCCGTGGTCTCGGTGTCCCTGGGCGACACGGCCGTGTTCCGCATGGGCGGGACGACGCGTCGTGGCCCGACGCGCTCGGTCCGGCTCGCGTCCGGTGACGTCGTGGTGTTCGGCGGGGCCGCGCGGCTGATGTACCACGGGATCGACCGCGTCCTCGCCGGCTCGTCAACGCTCCTGCCCGGCGGGGGGCGCATCAACCTCACCCTAAGGAGGGTCACGCCGTGGACCACGCCCTCACCCAAGCCGCGGTCCTCGCGGTGACGCTCGCAGGCGCCGCGGCGCTCGCCGACGAACCCGTGATCGAGGGGGTGCGCATGACCGTCGCCGCCGACGGCTCGGCGACGGTCGCCGTGACCGCGCGCCACGCGGTGGACAGGCAGCACGGTGCCGGCCCACCGGTCGAGGCCGTGCTGCCACGCTGAGGCCGTGCCGCCGGCGCCGCCGTCCGGTTGCCGCATGCCCTCGAAAGTTTGCCGCGCGGTGCTAAACTGCGTGCGATGGACATGGATGTGGATGCAACCCGCGTTCGAGGCGCGGACGGCGATCGCGTGCCGTCCGCCGAGCGCTCCGTATCTCATGACCTCGTGCCCAAGGGTCTGCCGGACGATCACCCCGAGGTCCGCTACGGCCGCATCGGAGTCCTCCTCGTCAACCTCGGCACGCCGGAGGCGACGAGCTACTGGCCGATGCGCCGGTACCTCAAGGAGTTCCTGTCGGATCGCCGTGTCATCGAGGTGCCGCGCATCCTGTGGTGGCCGCTGCTCAACCTCGTCATCCTGACGACGCGACCGGGCCGCTCGGGCAAGGCCTACGAGGAGGTTTGGGACCGCGAGCTCGACGAGTCGCCGCTCAAGACCGTCACGCGAAGCCAGGGCGAGAAGCTCGCTGCCGCGTTCGCCGCCGATCCGCACGTGCAGGTCGACTGGGCGATGCGCTACGGCCTACCGCCCATCGCCGAGCGCCTCGACGCGCTGCAGCGCAAGGGCTGCGAGCGCATCCTCCTCGTGCCGCTCTATCCGCAGTACTCCGCGGCGACGACCGCCACGGTCAACGACAAGGCCTTCGATGCGTTGAAGGCGATGCGCTGGCAGCCGGCGATCCGCACCGCGCCGCAGTACTGCGACGATCCGGTCTACATCGACGCGCTCGCCCGCTCGCTGGAGGCCCACCTCGCCTCGCTCGACTTCGAGCCCGAGCTCGTGCTCACCTCCTACCACGGCGTCCCGAAGGAGTACCTCTTGAAGGGCGATCCTTACCACTGCCAGTGCCACAAGACGACGCGCCTCCTGCGCGAGCGGCTCGGCTGGCCGCAGGACCGGCTCCTCGTCACCTTCCAGTCCCGCTTCGGCAACGCCGAGTGGCTGAAGCCCTACACGGACGAGACGGTCAAGGCGCTCGCGCACCGCGGCGTGAAGCGCCTCGCGGTGATGACGCCGGGCTTCGTCACGGATTGCCTCGAGACGCTGGAGGAAATCGGCGGGGAGAACGCGGAGTACTTCCTGGAGGCCGGCGGCGAGCGCTTCTCCGCGGTCCCTTGCCTCAATGACACCGAGCTCGGCATGCACGTCATCGAGACGGTCGTCCGACGGGAGCTGATGGGCTGGCTTTGAACAGATGCTCGCGTCAGCCGAAGGCGTTCGTCGGCGGTGTCGACAGGATCCGCACGTCCTCCCCCTCAAGGACGGCGCAGCTCAGCCGGCCCGTGGCGAAGGCGCCAGTGTCGACGTTCACCCTGTAGGGCGTCACCTCCGCCTCGCGCACGGGGGTGTGTCCGTGCACGACGCGGTAGGGGAGCGGACCCTTGTAGCGCAGGAAGTCGTCGCGGATCATCGCGAGGTCCTCGGCGGTCTGTCGTTCGAGGGCGACGTTCGGCCGGATGCCGGCGTGCACGAACAGCACATCACCCATCAGGTGCGTGCGCGTGAGCGAGCTCAGGAACGCGAGATGCTCCCGTGGGATCACCTGGAACAGCGCCGTGTGCGTCGCGATGGGGTCGGGCGAGACCGGATTGACCTTCACTCCGTAGGAGGCGAGCGTCGACACCGCACCGTTCTGCACCCAGCCCTTCAGCGTGAAGGGGCGGTCGAGGAAGGCAAGGACGTAGTCCTCATGGTTCCCACGCAGGCAGACGACGCGGCGCCCCCGAGGCCGTCTCGCGGCGAGGGCGGAGACGACGTCGGCCGACGCAGGGCCGCGGTCGACGTAGTCGCCGAGGTAGACCTCGGTCACCGCCTGAGAGGGCCGGCGCTCTAGATCGTCCTCGACGAGCCCCCACAAAGCGCGAAGCGCGCCGATCTGACCGTGGATGTCGCCGACCGCGTAGACGCGCCTCCCCTCGGGTAGCCGGAAGCGCGTCGACGGGGCGGCGCGTCCGCCGAAGATGCGCGTGAAGATGCGCGCGATGATGTTCACGCCCTTATCCCCATACAGCTGGCGAGACGACGCGACGCTTCAAAGAATTCCCGTCCAGGCTCCTCCAATACATGTCTTATCGTGCTTGTTGACATGTCTGCGCAGCGACAATAGTTGCAGTGTGATGTTTGGCGGTAGGGCGGAACCAAGTTCATGTTCATGCGTGCCACTGCTGCATCCTGGTTGCGATGACCAATCGAACGTCTACCCGGCTTCCACGGCGCCTCAAGCCAACTCGCGCCGTGCTGGCCCTTGCAGCGTCGATCGTAGTAAGCGGGCTGTCGGCCGGCGACGTCGCGGCACAGCAGCGCTCGACCGTGCGCATGCTTCAGCTCTCGCTCCTCCCGGACACCGATCCCTCGGCGCCGGACCCGATGCAGGACCGCGCCGACAGGCGGACGCAGCGCATCATCGCACAGACCCCGTCCTGCCGGCGGACGCCGCAGCTCCCGCAATGTCGATCGGTCAGCCCCTCCAGTTAGTCGGGCCACGACGAGGGCGACCTGGGACGTTGCACGGCGACTGACACGCCGGCGACGCATCGCGCTCGCGGACGACGTGCACGCGAGCCGTGGGATGGACTGCCTCGCCTCAACATGATCCGCGCGCGCACCGTGGTTGCTCCCAACAACGCCGACGAAGCGTTCCACGAACAAAAGTGGTGTGTGCGCACCGGTAGTTCTGTCAACTTCCAAAATCCTGGTTCATTGCTTAAAACAACATCCAAATATACTGTTAAGTTTCTTCGTTGACGCAAAGTCTCCTTAATTTATGGTTGCAAAGTGGGGGCGGCTCTGCTTTTAACGCGTGGCCCTCGACGCGGCCACCGAACGCCGCAGCGCGCTCCGCCATGATGACGGGTGCGCGCCGCAGCGACGGGGCTCGCACGGGCCATGGGGCCTCATCGCATGCAACAGAACCCGACGCTGGTTGCCGACCTCTTGCCGACCTTGAACACCTCGCTCCGCCTCGCAGGGCCGGCGCTCGACGGTGAGGGGACCGGCAGCGGCCGCTGGTTCTGGCAGGGCAAGCGCGCCTTCGACGTCGGCCTCGCGTTGGTCATGCTGCCCGTCGTTGGGCTGGCGGCGCTGATCCTCTTGGCGCTCAACCCGTTCGTTAACGAGGGGCCGCTGATCTTCCGTCAGCGGCGCATGGGACGTGCGGGCACGCCGTTCACCATCCTGAAGTTCCGCTCGATGCTGCCGGCCAAGACCGTGTGCCGCGGTCCCGAAGATCCCGTCGAGGTCGGCCGCATCACGCCGCTCGGGCGGTTCATCCGCACGACGCGCATCGACGAACTGCCGCAGGTGTTCAACATCCTCGCGGGGGAGATGAGCTTCGTGGGCCCGCGGCCGGACATGCTTGAGCACGCGCACCGCTTCATCGAAACGGTGCCGTACTATGACAGGCGCCACGCGGTCCGCCCGGGGATCACCGGCTTCGCCCAGGTCCTCGCCGGCTACGCGGAGGGCTCGGCAGCAACGATCCACAAGGCACGGCTGGACGTCGTCTACATCCGCCGGGCCTGCGTGCGACTGGAGCTCTCCATCCTCGCGCGCACCGCGCTCGTCATGGTGACGGGCCACGGCGCCCGCTGAGCCGCCCTCGATCGCACGGAGGCGCCGCAACCGATCGCCCGCGGTGACCGCGCGCGTGCAGCGCCTCCCCGGAGCCGGACGCGACCGCGCAACGGGCGCGTTGGTGCCGCTCGCTGAGAGGGCCGCGGTTCGGTGGGCGGACCGCGCCGACGGCGGCCTCGGCTGGATGGCGCTGGCCCTCGCGCTCGCGAGCCTCGTTCCCATCGGCAGCAACGTCCCGGTCGCCTGGCTGGGTCTTGCCATCGCCGCCACGGCAGCGTTCGCGCTCCGCCTCCTCCTCGACCTCGCCAACCCCCTGCCGCCGCCGGTGCGGCGAGGGCTCGTGCTGCCGACGGCGATCCTCCTCGCGGTCGGGGGGTGGGCCGCCGCGCAACTCCACGGCCCTGCGCCCGCCGCGTGGCACCATCCGGCCTGGAGCTGGGTGGACGGCGAGGGGGCGATTGCCGTCGATCCTACGGCAGGCCGACACTTTCTGTCGCGGCTCCTCGCGTACGCGATGCTGTTCGCGCTCGTGCTGCGCGCCGCCCTCGACGAGCGCCGCGCGCGGCGCTTCGTGCGTGTCGTCGCCGCGTGGACCGGCGCGGTCGCGCTCTACGCCATCGTCGCCTTCGTCGCTGGCACCAACCCCATCACCGGCGCGATGGCGGACGTGGCGACCGGGCCGCTCGTCAACCGCAACCATTATGCGACCTACGCCGGGATCGGGATGCTCGCGAGCGTCGCGGCGCTTGTGCTCGGCATGGAGCGCGCAACGAGCGCCGGCGGACCGCGGCATCAGCGGCTGCGCGCAGCCTTGAACGGCGCCGTCGCGGGTGGCTGGCTCTTCGGCCTCTGCGCGCTCGTCAACGTGGGCGCGCTGACGCTGACCCAGTCCCGCGGCGGCGCCGTCGCAGCGGTGGCTGGGCTGGTCACGTTCCTCGTCCTCCTCCGCCGCGGCGGGGCAAGCGGGCGAGCCGGCGTTGCGCTGCTCGGTGTGGCGATCGCCGTCCTCGTGGCTGCGAGCGCCGGCCTCGGGTCGACGGTGGCGCGCTTCGTCTCCAGCGACGTCGCCGGGTCGCGCGACGAGGTCTACCGCGCCGTGGTCGGCGCCATCCTCGAGCGTCCGTTGCTCGGCGTCGGCCTCGGCGGCTTCACCGATGCGTTCCGCGCCCATGTGCCTGCGTCGGCGGACGTCGGCGTGTGGGACGCAGCGCACAACAGCTACCTTGAGAACATCATGGAGCTCGGGCTGCCTGCGGCAGTCGCGCTCTATGGGGCGCTGGCGCTTCTCCTGATGCGGCTCTGGAAAGGCGCAGGCGAGCGGCGCAGCACGGTGCTCCCCGCGTTCGCGCTCGGCGTCGGCGTCCTCGCCGGGATCCACAGTTGGGTCGACTTCAGCCTCCAGATCCCCGCGGTCGCGTCGCTGTTCGCGGTGGTCCTCGCCATCGGCCATGCGCAAAGCCACGGCCATCGCGACCGGATCGGGGGTTGCCCTCAATGAGCGGGCGGGACGACCGACGCTGCACCCGCCCGCGTCGCACGCTGAGCGCGACCGTGCTGCCCCTCCTCCAGCTCGTCCTCCTCGCGCTGGCCATCATCAACCTTTCGATCCTCATCGGCGAGAGCCCGGCGGCGGACCAAACAGCGCGGCAGCACGACCCTTCCGGCGACTGGCGCACGGACGGCGTCCTGACGCTCTACGACCGTGCGGCGTACGATCGGGAGAAGGCGCTCGACCTCCTCGTGGCGCTGGCGCAGCACGAGGATGCGGCGCTCGCCGAGCGCGCGCTCGTGCATGCCCAGGCGAGCGTGCGGCGTGCGCCGGCCGACGCGCTCGCCTGGAACCTGCTCGCCTGGTCGCACGCGCTGGTAGGCGCGGAGCGCGACGCCCGGGCCGCGCTCGGACGCACGTTCGCGCTGGCGCCGCACGGGGCTGCCCTCGCCCGCGACCGCCTGCTCCTCGCGGAGGCCCTGCGCATGGATGAGGTCGCGAAAAAGGACGCCACCGTGCGCACGGCCCTCGCCCGGGACCTCGCCGCGGTCGGACGACGCGACGAGGACGCTCGTCAGGCCGTCCCAACTTTGATACCAAAAGTTGTGGATGCGGTCGCAGGACCGGACGAACGACGGTAGCGGTACCCGGTCGGGCGGATCCAGCCTGGTCGCAGAAGCCGTGGCCAAGCAGAGGGCTAGGTCATCCCATGAGGCGGGCGTCCCAGTACCGGGCGAGGGGGCAGCGGACCTTCTGATGAACTTCGCGCGAGCCTACGCGGACGATCCCTACCGGATCGAGCCTCGGGTGGAGCCGAGCGGGGACGGTCGCGGCCTCGACCTCAGGCAGGCGCTGCGCTTCGTGTGGCGCTCGAAGTGGGTGATCGTCGTCGGCGCGGTGGTCGGCGCGTGCGTCGCTCTCCTGAAGATCGCGGCGATGACGCCGACCTACACGGCCTCTGCGACCGTCCTCTTCATGCCCGAGCAGCGCAACGTCGTCGACATCGAGGACGTCCTCACCCGCTCGGCCGCCGACGACGACCTGCGCAACCAGATCGAGATCCTGCGGTCCAGGACGCTGATGACGCGCGTCGTCGAGCGGGTCGGCCTGCACGGGGTGCCATACTTCAACCCCGAGCTGCAGCCCGGACCCGGCGCCTTCGCCCGAGCGCTCGACTGGCGCAGCTACGTCCCTTGGGAGACCCTCGCCGACGTCGGGATCATCGATGCACCCGACCCAGCCCCCGCTCTCGCCGAAGCGGATCGCGTCGCCGCGCAGAAGGCGCTCGCGCGCGACATCCTGATCTATGCCCTCGTCATCCAGCCGGTGCCGAACTCGCGCGTCATCCGCCTGTCGATGACGCTCACCGATCCCCAGCTCGCGGCCCGTGCGGTGAATGCGGTCGCGCAGGAGTACATCACCGCCCAGCTCGACGCGAGCTTGGCGGCCACCCGCGAGGCGACGGTCTGGCTCAGCGAACGCGTCGAGGAGCTGAAGGTGGAGGTCGCCGAGGCGGAGGCCGCCGTGAGCACCTATCGTGCCGACCTGTCGGAGCGGACCGGACAGACCGCGCAGGTCTTGGAGCAGCAGCTCGACAGCCTGAACACCGCGCTGGCCGCCGCCCAGGCGCGACGCGCCGCCGCCGACATCCGCCACCAGCGGGCTCGCGAGGCGATGCGCGACACGGACCGCCTGGCGGTCATCCGCGAGTTCCAGGACTCGGGCACGATCACGGCGGCGCGGGCGCGCGAGCGCGAGCTCATCACCGGCCGGGCCGAGCTCGCCCGCCTGGTGCCGGAGGGCCACGAGCGGTTGCGCCTCTTCGACCTTCGCATCGCAGGGCAGCGCAACGAGATCCGCGGCGAGGCCGAGCGCATCGTCAACGCGCTGGAGAGCGAGACGGCGGTCGCCACGGACGAGGTGGAGACCCTCCGCGACCAGGTGAGTGCGCTGGAGGAGCGGCTGCAGGCGCAGGGTGCCGAGGAGGTGCGCCTGCGCGAGCTGGAGCGAGAGGCCGAGGCGAGCGGGCTGATCTACCAGAACTTCCTCGGCCGGCTGAAGGAGACGACGCAGCAGCAGACGCTGGCGGAGGCCGACGCCGTCATCCTGTCCCCCGCCGAGCCGCCGCGCCACGCCGACAGCGCCTCCAAGAAGCGCCTCGCCGTCGTCACGACCCTCTTCGGGGCCGCGCTCGGGCTCGGCGTCGCGATCCTCCTCGACCGGCTCAACAACACCTTCCGCGAGGTCGAGCAGCTCGAGGAGCTCACCGGGCTTCAGGTCTTGGGGACGGTGCCCTCGCTCGGCAGCCGAATGGAGCGGCACGAGGTGCTGCAGTTCGTGCTCGAGAAGCCGAGCTCGTCGCTCGCCGAAGCGATCCGGAGCCTTCGCACGAGCCTCCTGTTTTCCCGCGTGGACGAGCCGCCGCAGGTGGTCATGTTCACCTCGACCGTGCCAGGGGAGGGCAAGTCGACGACGAGCCTGCTCCTCGCGCTGACCAGCGCGCAGATGGGCCGCTCCGCCATCATCGTGGACTGCGACCTGCGCCGACCGTCGCTGAACACGTTCCTCGGCGACAGGCCGGACGCCACCAGCGGGCTTACCGACGTGCTGGAGGGCACCATGACGCTGGAGGAGGCCGCCACGGTCGACCCAGTGACCGGGCTCACCATCCTCGCGGGCTTCCCGGGGGAGGGCACGGTGATCAACGCCGCCGACGTGCTGGCCTCGGACAGGTTCGGCTACCTCCTCGAAGACCTGCGCGAGCGCTACGACCTCGTCATCCTCGACGCTCCGCCGACGCTGTCGGTCACCGACGCGCGCATCGTCGCCCGGCGGGTCGACACCACGCTGTACTGCGTGAAGTGGGACGCCACGGCCCGCGACACGGTGCTCGAGGGCCTGCGCGAGTTCGCGCTCGTCAAGCCGACGATCGCCGGCATTGTCGCGACGATGGTGAACGTCCGCCAGTCCGCGCACTACGGCTACGGGGGGTACTACCGTGGCGGCGACGGCGATCCCTACCACGCGAACTGACGCCAGACGCGCGTCCGCGGCATCGGCGGCCACGCGACGACGGTGACGCCGCGCACCGCTCGGCTATGCTAGCGCGCCGCCGCAGCACGGCGCGGCCAACCCTGGGGTCCGTCATGTCCGTCGAACCGGCCGACCGCACGCACCGCACGACCCGCCCCGACGAGGGCACGCCACGCTACCGTTGGGCAGCGGGCGGCTGGGGCTCGCTTGCCGGCATCGCGCGGATCTTCGGCCGCGAGTTGAACTCGCCGCGCGTGTTGCGGACGCTGGAGCGGCAGAACAAGCCGGGCGGACACATGTGCACCTCCTGCGCCTGGGCGAAGCCGGCCAAGCCGCACCCCTTCGAGTTCTGCGAGAACGGCGCCAAGGCCACCCTGTGGGACCTCACGCCCCGACGCTGCGGCCCCGAGGTGTTCGACCAGAACACCGTGAGCGAGCTGCGTGCGCTGCCCGACTACGAGCTGGAGCGCTTCGGCCGGCTCACCCACCCCATGCGCTACGACGCGGCGAGCGACCGCTATGCCCCCGTCGACTGGGACGAGGCGTTCGCCGGCATCGGCAAGGAACTCAAGGCGCTCGATCCGAAGTCCGCGGTGTTCTACGCCTCGGGACGGGCCGCGCTGGAGACGTCCTACCTTTGGGCACTGTTCGCGCGGCTCTACGGGCACAACAACCTGCCCGACAGCTCCAACATGTGCCACGAAACGACGTCGGTGGCGCTGAAGGAGGTCATCGGCTCATCCGTCGGCACCTGCACCCTCGACGACTTCGAGCACTGCGACGCCATCTTCTTCTTCGGCCAGAACACGGGCTCGAACTCGCCGCGCTTCCTCCACCCGCTGCAGGCCGCGGTGAAGCGGGGATGCAAGGTCGTCTCGTTCAACCCGGTGCGGGAGAAGGGGCTCATCGAGTTCGTCAGTCCGCAGGACCCGCTGCAGATGACGGTGGGAAGCTCGACGAAGATCGCGAGCGCCTACCTGCAGGTGAAGCCGGGCGGCGACATCGCCGCGATCGTCGGCCTCGCCAAGCTCGTCGTCGAGGCGGAGGACGCCGCGCCCGGGACCGGGCTCGACCATGCCTTCATCGAGGGGCACACGACGGGGTTCGCCGAGTGGCTGGACTTCGTGCGCGAAACATCCTGGTCGGACATCGAGGCGGCGTCCGGGCTCACCCGCGCCGAGCTCGCGCCGGTGGCCGACATCTACGTCGCGGCGAAGGCCACCGTCGGCATCTACGGCATGGGGCTGACGCAGCACGTCCACGGCAGCCAGAACATCCAGGCCCTCGTCAACCTCCTCCTCATGCGCGGCAACGTGGGGCGGCGCGGCTGCGGCATCTCCCCGGTGCGCGGGCACTCCAACGTGCAGGGCCAACGCACCGTCGGGATCGCAGAGAAGACCCACCTCGTGCCCCTCGACAGGATCGCCGAGCAGTTCGGCTTCGACCCGCCGCGCGAGGACGGCATGAACACGGTCGCCGCCTGCGAAGGCATCCTCGACGGGCGCGTGAAGGCGTTCGTCGCCCTCGGCGGCAACTTCCTGCGCGCCGTCCCTGAGCAGCGTCGCATGGAGGAGGCGTGGGGCCGGATGCGCCTCACCGTACAGATCGCGACGAAGCTCAACCGCAGCCACCTCGTGAACGGCGAGGTCGCCTACCTCCTGCCGTGCCTCGTGCGCTCGGAGGAGGACATGCAGGCCTCCGGCGCACAGGCCGTCTCCATGGAGGACAGCCTCAGCCACATCCACGGCTCGCTCGGCAAGGCGGCCCCGGCGAGCCCGCACCTCAGGTCCGAGCCTGCGATCATCGCCGGCATCGCCAAGGCCACCCTGCCCGACAACCCGAAGGTGCGCTGGGACGCGTTGGTCGGCGACTACGCCATGGTGCGCGACCTCATCGCCGAGACGTACCCGGATGAGTTCCACGACTACAATGCGCGGATGTTCCAACCGGGCGGGTTCTACCGCGGCAACGCCGCCCGTCGCCGCGAGTGGAGGACCGAGGGCGGCCGTGCGCGCTTCACCGTGCCGACCACGCTGACGGCCACCGCGCTCGGCGATCGCGAGGGACGCATGCGCCTCATCACCATGCGCTCCAACGACCAGTTCAACACGACGATCTACGGCTTCTCCGATCGGCTGCGCGGGGTGTCGGGCTCGCGCGACGTGCTTTTCATCAACCGCGACGAGATGGCCCGGCTGGGCCTCGACCAGGGGCAACGCGTGACCTTGGCGAGCGACGCGGAGGACGGCGAGGAGCGCCGCGTCGCCGGGCTCGCGGTCACCGCCTTCGACCTTCCGGACGGCTGCGTCGGCGCGTACTACCCCGAGACCAACCCGCTGGTGCCGCTGTGGTACCACGATGAGCTGTCGAAGACGCCGGCGTACAAGGGGGTCCCCGTGCGCATCGAGGCGTGACGGGTTGGCGGCACGACGCGGGAGGACGCAATGGTTGAGACCACGATGGACGTTGAGGACCGCTCTTCAACGCGCGGCAACCACCTCATCGACGCGCTGCTTGCCGGACACGACGGCGCGCGACCATGCATCGAGGTCCACGGGACCGACCGGTCGCTGAGCTACGGCGACGTGCGCGACCTGTCGGCCCGCGTCGCTGCGGCGCTTGTGGCGATGGGCGTCGCGCCGGGCGACCGCGTCGCGGCGCAGGTGCCGAAGTCGGTCGAGGCGCTGATGGTGTACCTCGGCGTGGTGCGCGCCGGCGGCGTCTTCCTGCCGCTCAACACGGGCTACACGCCGTCGGAGGTGGAGTACTTCGTGTCGGACGCGGAGCCGACGGTCGTGCTGTGCGACCCGAAGGACCGCGAGGCGATCGCACCCATCGCCGAGCGCTGCGGCGCGCGGCTCGAGACGCAAGGCGTCGCGGAAGGTTCCTTCCTCGACGCGATCCCAGGCGACGCAACCTTTGCGGACGTGCCGCGCGGGCCGGACGACCTCGCCGCCATCCTCTACACCTCTGGCACGACGGGTCGCTCCAAGGGGGCGATGCTCTCCCATCGCAACCTCGAGTCCAACACGACGACGCTGCTCGATTCCTGGCGGTTTTCGGGCGACGACGTCCTCGTCCACGCGCTGCCGATCTTCCACACCCACGGGCTTTTCGTCGCCACCAACTGCGTCCTGATGGCGGGCGCGTCGATGATCCTCTTGGGCAAGTTCGAGCCGCGGGCCGTCGCCGACCTGTTACCGCGCGCCACCGTCCTCATGGGCGTGCCGACGTTCTACGTGCGCCTCCTCTCCGAGCCCGACCTCGGCGAGAAGGCGCGCGACATGCGCCTCTTCGTGTCGGGCTCCGCACCGCTGCTCGCCGAGACGCACGAGGCGTTCAGTGCGGCCACCGGTCACGCGATCCTCGAGCGCTACGGCATGACCGAGACGAACATGAACACGTCGAACCCCTACGACGGCGAGCGCCGCGCAGGGACCGTCGGCTTCCCGCTGCCGGGCGTGGAGCTGCGCGTCGTCGACCCCGAGGCCGCCGTGCCTCGGGAGCTGCCGCAGGGCGAGATCGGCATGATCGAGGTGCGCGGACCCAACGTCTTCCAGGGCTACTGGCGCATGCCCGAGAAGACCGCCGAGGAGCTGCGGCCGGACGGCTGGTTCGTCACCGGAGACCTCGGCAAGGTCGACGATCGTGGCTACGTGCATATCGTCGGCCGCGGCAAGGACCTCATCATCTCCGGCGGCTTCAACGTCTACCCGAAGGAGGTTGAGGGCGTGATCGACGAGCTTCCCGGCGTCGAGGAGTCCGCGGTCGTCGGCGTGCCGCATCCGGACTTCGGCGAGGGCGTCGTCGCTGTGGTGGTGCGCCAGCCCGGCGCCTCGCTGGATGCCGCGGCCATCGAGGCATCGCTGACGGACAGGCTCGCTCGATACAAGCAGCCCAAGCTCATCGACTTCGTGGACGAGCTGCCGCGCAACACCATGGGCAAGGTCCAAAAGAACGTTCTGCGCGACACCTACGCTGGCGCCTTCAAGCCTTAGCCGGCGCTGCCGGGCGCCGCGCCATGACGCTCCCTCAAGCATCGAGGCTCGCGCCGAGGGCCTCGCGCGTCAAGGCACGCTTCGCTCTTCGGCCTTGACCCGCGAGGCCTTCGGCGCGGTTCTGAAGGTGTCGGCTCCGCCGGAATGTCGCTTCAGCGGAAGACCCCTCCGGGGGGTCTTCCACCGGAATGACGGGAAGGGCGAAGGTGGCCGCCCGGCGCTACGCCGTCGGTTCGGCGATGTAGGGAGCGGCGGCGGCGCCCTCCTGAAGCGGGCGCACCATCACCGCGTCGCCGATCGACGGCGGCTCGTGCGCCAGCGCCATCACCTTGTCCATCGCCGGCGCGTCCAGCGTGACGAGAACGAGGGTGTACGGCGTCGGGCCGATCGGGGACGGGCCGGCTGCCCGGTGCACCATGGTGACCGAATGAACGGTCCCTCTGCCGTCGAGCGTCGTCGGCGCGAAGGCGTCGGCGCCGCACGCGGGGCAGCGGGCGCGGCGACCCAGCGCGGTGGCGCCGCACGAGGCGCAGCGGTGGGCGCTGAGGCTCATGCGCGCTCCAGGACCATGCTGACGTGGGCCGACAGGACTCCACCGTCCGCGTGCACGAACGCCGTGGACGGCTGGCCCGCTTGCACCGGCGAGCGGTCGGTCAGCTGGCGGAACGCCTCCACCGCGTGCGCCATGCCGCCGGCGACGCCGGAGTGGCCGTAGGCGAGGAGGCCGCCGTGCGGGTTGAGCGGCTGGCGGCCGTCCATGGCGAAGCGCCCGTCGCGCACGCCGTCCGCCGAGCGGCCGGGCTCGGCGAACCCGCACGCCTCCAGGAGCATGGCGAGGGTGACGGAGAAGCTGTCGTAGACGGCGAGCATGTCGACGGCGTCCGCGGTGCTGCCCGCCTCGGCGAAGGCGGCCGCCGAGGCGGTGCGCGCGCCGACCGCGATGTCGGCGGGTGCGTGCATCATGGCAAGGTGCGTGTGCGCCTGGCCGGTGCCTGCGATGCGCGCGGAGCGGCCGATGGGCTCGGCGGCCACCACGAGGGCGGCCGCGCCGTCGGAGATCGGGCAGCAGTCGAGCCGCTTCAGCGGCGTCGCGATGGGCTTCGACGCCATGACGTCCGCGACGGTGACCTCCTCGGCGTACTGCGCGCCCGGGTAGGCCGCCGCGTGACGGCGCATGAGGACGACGAACTCGGCGAGGTCCTCCTCCGTGGCCCCCGTCTCGTGCAGGTAGCGCGAGGCGAGCAGCGCGTAGTACGCTGGGATCAACCCGCCGTTGGGCACCTCGTGGGTGCGGTCGCCCACCTGGGCGAGGGTCGAGATGGTCTGCTCGGGCGTCTGGCCCGTCCGCCTGTTCTCACCCGCGACCACCAGGATGCGCCGCGCGGCGCCCGCCACCGCCACGTGCCGCGCCGCGGCGAGCATCGCGAGCCCCGTCGCCCCGCCGAGCTGCACGGCGTGGGCGCAGGACGGAACGAGGCCGAGGTGCTCGGCGAACGCCGACGACAGCATGATGTGCGGAAAGGTCGTCGAGTAACCCACGATGAGGCCGTCGATGTCGCCCCGCGCGAGGCCCGCGTCGGCGAGCGCGTCCTCGGCGGCCATCGCCATGAGATCCAAGGTGTCGGCCGGCGCGAGGTCGCCGAACCGCGTCAGCCCCGCGCCGACGATGTGCGCGTCGCTCACGCCCTACACCCCATGGAAGGCTACGAAGTCGGCGAGGTCGACGCGGCCGGCGTCGTGCCGGTTGATCGCGTGGTCGGGATCCGGCCAGCCGATGGCCATCCCGGTGAACAGCATTCGGTTGTCCGGGGTCCCGAGGAACCCTGCCACTGTTCGCGGCCAGGATGCCCAGTACTCCTGCGCACACGTCGCGAGCCCCTCTGCCTCGCACAGGAGCATCACGTTCTGCAGGAACATGCCGAGGTCCGACCACTGCGGCGGGCCCATCTGCCGGTCGACGAAGCAGAACAGCGCCATCGGCGCGCCGAACAGCTCGGCGTTGCGCTTGTACCACTTGAGCCGGCCCTGCTTGTCCTCCCGCGCCACGCCGAGCACGGCGTAGAGCGACTCGCCGACGGCGAAGCGGCGGTCGGTGTAGGGCGCCGTCAGCGCCTTGGGGTAAACGTCATAGTCCCGTTCCGCCTCGCCGCGCGGGGTCTCCTCCATCTTCTGCGCGACGATGGCGCGGAACCGGTCGAGCGCCTCGTCCGCCACCACGTCGATGTGCCAGGGCTGGAGGTTGCCCCCCGATGGCGCGCGTGCCGCCTCCGTCAGGACGCGACGGATGACCTCGCCCGGCACCGGCCGGTCAAGGAACGCGCGGACCGAGCGGCGTCGGGCCACCGCCTCGCGCACGTCCACCTTCAGATCGACCGGGCGACGACTTCGCGCATGATCTCGTTGGTCCCCGCGTAGATCCGGTGCACCCGGCAGTTCTGCCATGCGCGAGCGATGGGGTAGTCCGCGATGTAGCCGTAGCCGCCGAACATCTGCAGGCACGTGTCGAGCACCTTCTGCTCCATCTCCGTCACCCAGAACTTTGCAGCGCAGACGGTAGGCACGTCGAGCTCGCCCCGGAGGTGCAGCTCGAGGCAGCGGTCGGTGTAGAGCCGCGCGACCTCGACGTCGGTCTTCACCTCGGCCAGCCGGAAGCGGATGTTCTGCAGGTTGAGGAGCGGCTTGCCGAACGCGTGACGCTCCTTCACGTAGTCCCGCGTCCACCCGTAGGCGGCCTCCATCACCGCGCAGGCGCGCAGGACGAGGATGAGCCGCTCCTGGGGCAGCTCCGTCATCAGGTACTTGAAGCCGCGGCCCTCCTCGCCGACGAGGTTGGACGGCGGCACGCGCACCTCGTCGAAGTAGAGCTCGGCGATGTCCTGGGACTTCTCGCCGATCTTCTCGAGCTTGTTGCCGCGCGAGAAGCCCTCGCGGTCGGTCTCCACGAGGACCAGGCTGATGCCCTTGGCGCCGAGCGAGGGGTCGGTCTTGCAGGCGACGAGCACGACGTCGGCGATCTCGCCGTTGCTGATGAACGTCTTGGAGCCGTTGATGACGAGCTCGTTGCCGTCGCGCCGGGCGTTGGTGCGGATGTTCTGGACGTCCGAGCCCGCGCCGGGCTCGGTCATCGCGATGGCGCCGATCGTCTCGCCGGACGCCATCTTCGGCAGCCACTCGCGCTTTTGGTCCTCGGTGCCGTAGTGCGCGACGTAGGGCGCCACGATGTCCGAGTGCAGCGCGAACCCGGGGCCAGCGCACAGCCGCTTCGCCGCCTCCTCGATGAGGACGGCGGCGGCACGGAAGTCGGCGCCTCCTCCGCCATACTCCTCGGGGGCCGTCGTCAGCAGCAACCCCTGCTCGCCCGCCTTGCGCCAGACCTCCCGGCTCACCTTGCCCTCGCGCTCCCACTCGCGCTGGTGGGGCACGACCTCGGTGTCGTAGAAGTTCGCCGCGGTGCGGCGGAACATCTCGTGTTCCGGCTCGTAGACGGTGCGTTCGCCCAGCATGTCGTCCCTCCTGTGCGCCACGACCGGCGCCGGCTCGGCCCGCTTGCACGGGCCCTGGCAGGATAGTACGCAGGTGTAATAAACCATGGGCGACGCGGCGTCACGGCCGCACGCGACGAACCCGGGATCCCCTCGTCGCACGAGGCAACCCGTGAGGAGGGACTATGGACGCGAGCGGGCTCCTCGCCGGCAAGGTGGCGCTCGTGACCGGCGCAGGCCGGGGCATCGGGCGCGAGATCGCGGTCATGCTCGCCGCGCACGGCGCCTCGGTCGTCGTCAACGACCTCGGCGGCGGCATGGCGGGCGGCGACGAGGCCGATCAGGCGCCCGCGCAGGAGGTTGTGGACGTCATCAAGGACGCGGGCGGCGAGGCGTCCGCCAACTTCGGCTCGGTCTCCGACTACGCGACGGCCGAGGCCATGGTCGAGCAGGCGGTGAGCGACTTCGGCCGCATCGACATCGTGGTCAACAACGCGGGCATCCTGCGCGACGTCATCTTTCACAAGATGACGGAGGAGGACTGGGACGTCGTCATCAACGTCCACCTCAAGGGCTCGTTCAACACCAGCCGGGCGGCCGCGCCGCACTTCCGCGCCCAGCAGTCCGGCACCTACGTGCACTTCACGTCGACGTCCGGCCTCGTCGGCAACTTCGGACAGGCGAACTACTCCGCCGCCAAGCTCGGCATCGTCGGGCTGTCGAAGTCCATCGCCCTCGACATGCAGCGCTTCGGCGTGACGTCCAACTGCATCGCCCCATTCGCCTGGAGCCGCATGACGAGCTCGATCCCGGTGACGAGCGAGGCGGAGCGCGTGCGCGTGGAACGCATCAAGACGATGAAGCCGGAGAAGATCGCGACCGTCGTCACCGCGTTGTGCTCGGACGCGGCGAAGGACGTGACGGCGCAGATCTTCGGCGTGCGCACCAACGAGATCTACCTGATGAGCCAGTCGCGCCCGGTGCGCTCGGTGCACACCGCCGAGGGGTGGACGCCGCAGAGCGTGCTCGACACCGTGTTCCCGGCGATGAAGGCGAGCTTCTACGCCAACGATCGGTCGGGCGACGTGTTCAACTGGGACCCGATCTGAGGCGTCGGGCTCCGGTCCACCATGCGGCGAGGGTCGCCCGGCGGGCCGGACGCGTCAACGGCTGCGCCGTCCTCCGCTTCGCTCCGGCCCTTCGGGTGACCCGTCCAGCCCGCCGGGCGATGGCATGCGCATGACGGCTCCGGAGGAACGACCGGAGGTTATGACAGGGTCCCGACTCTCCAAAGGAACATGGAGGGGACGGGTTCGGCGTCACAGCGATACGGAGGGGACGCGATGTCCGACAGGATCATGCCGACGCCGACGCCGGAGACGGCGCACTTCTGGGAGGGGACGCGCGCCGGCGAGCTACGGCTGCAGCGTTGCGCGCCCGAGGGGCACGTCTACTTTCCGCCGCGACCGTTCTGCCCCAAGTGCGGCTCGCGCGACGTCGCCGTGTTCGCTGCCTCGGGGCGCGGCACGCTGCACAGCTACATCATCAACCACATGAAGGCGCCCGGGATGGAGCCGCCCTTCGTGGTCGCCGTCGTCGAGCTCGACGAGGGGCCGCGCATGATGGCGAACATCATGGAGGTCGCGCCGTCGCACGAGGCGCTCGAGCTCGACATGCCGCTCGAAGTGACCTTCGAGCGGCTGTCCGACGAGATCGCCCTGCCCCAGTTCAAGCCCGCCGGAGGCGCGGCATGACGCCGAACTCGTGCGCCATCGTCGGCGCCGCCGAGACCACCGAGCTCGGCAAGCTCCCCCACATGGCGCAGCTCAACCTCCATGCCGACGCCGCGCTCAACGCGCTCGCCGACTGCGGTCTCACCATCCGCGACGTCGACGGCATCGCCACCGCCGGCCACGACGCGGTGGAGGTCGCGCAGTACCTCGGGCTCGAGCCGACCTGGATGGACGGCACCTCCGTGGGCGGCTGCTCCTTCATGGTCCACGTGCGCCATGCGGTGGCGGCGCTCGAGGCGGGGCTGTGCTCCGTCGCCCTCATCACCCACGGGGAGAGCGGCAGGAGCCGCGTCGGCCAGCTCGGTCGGCCGGTTTTTCCCTCGCTCCACCAGGTGCAGTTCGAGCAGCCCTACGGCGTCACCGTGCCGCCAACCCGCTTCACGCTGCCCGTCATGCGCATGATGAAGGACACCGGGCTGACGTTGGAGCAGCTCGCCATGGTCGCCGTGGTGCAGCGCGAGTGGGCCTCGCACCATCCGCGCGCATCCATGCGCGACCCGATCACCGTGGACGACGTCCTGTCCTCCAAGATGATCTGCGACCCGTTCCGCCTCCTCATGTGCTGCCTCGTCACCGACGGCGGCGGCGCGCTCGTCCTCACCCGGGCGGACCGCGCCAAGGACATGGACACGAGGCCGGTCTACGTCCGCGGCGTCGGCGAGAGCTGCGAGGGGACGATGATCTCGCAGATGGAGGACTTCACGTCCTCGCGTGCGTTCCGCGTGTCCGGCCGGCTCGCCTTCGAGAGCGCCGGCATCACCCACGACGACGTCGACCACCTGATGATCTACGACGCGTTCGCCCACCTGCCGATCTACGGGCTGGAGGACCTCGGCTTCGTCGGCCGCGGCGAGGCGGGCGCCTTCATCGCCGACGGCAACACGCGGCCCGGCGGCAGGCTGCCGCTCAACACCAACGGCGGCGGGCTCTCCTACATGCACTCCGGGATGTACGGCATGTACGCGCTGCAGGAGAGCGTGCGGCAGATGCGCGGCACTTCCCCGGCGCAGGTGGAGGGGGCAAAGGTGTCCGTCTGCCACGGCGTCGGCGGCATGTTCGCCGCCTCCGGCACGGTGGTGATGACGAACGTCGCGTGACGCTCAGCCCATCAGGGCAGGGAGCCACAGCGAGAGCTGCGGCCAAGTGATCAGCATCGCCATGATGACCGCCTCGCAGGCGAGGAACCAAGCGACGCCACGGAAGATCGTGGCGAGCGGCACGGCGTCGCCTACGACGCCCTTCACGACGTAGACGTTGATGCCGACGGGCGGCGTGAGGAGGCCGATCTCGATCAGCTTGACCACGATGACGCCGATCCAGATGAGGTCGACGCCCGCCGCCTTGAACGCGGGCAGGAAGACCGGCAGCGTCAGGAGCATCAGCCCGATCGGGTCGAGGAACATGCCGAGCACGACGTAGACGGCGCTCATGGCGAGGACGAGCTCGATGGGGCCGAGCTGGTACTGGGTGACGAGCTCGGCGATGAAGCGCGGCACGCCGGCCATCGCGAGGAAGCGCGTCAGGAACACCGCGCCGACGGCGAGGAAGAACAGCGAGGCGGTGGTGACGAGCGCCTCCGAGACGGAGTGGCGCACCGCCCCGAGGGTGAGCCGCCCCTGGACGAGGGCGATGAGGAACGCGAAGAAGGCGCCGAGCGCGCCGGCCTCGGTGGGCGTCGCGACGCCGGCGTAGATCGAGCCGATGACGAACAGGATGAGGAGTGGCAGCGGCCACACCTTGAGGAGCGCCGCCCACTTCTCCCGCGACGCCGCGGTGATGTCGATGCGCGGCGCGAGCGCCGGGTTCGCGACGCACCGCGCGACGATCATCACGGTGTAGATCGCCGCCGTCAGGAGGCCCGGGATGATGCCGGCGATGAGGAGTGCCCCCACCGACTGCTGGGTGAACCAGCCGTAGATCACGAACGCGATGGACGGCGGGATGAGCGCGCCGAGCGTGCCGGCCGCCGCGACGGTGCCCGTGGCGAGCGCCTTGTCGTAGCCATAGCGCAGCATCTCGGGGATCGCGAGGCGGCCGACGGCGGCGGCGGTGGCGAGGGACGAGCCGGATGCGGCCGCAAACCCGGCGGCGGTGAAGTTGGTCGCCACCGCGAGCCCGCCGGGCAGCCGGTTCAGCCACAGCCGGGCGGCGGTGTAGAGGCTCGCGGTCAGCCCGGTGTGGAAGGCGACCGCTCCCATCAGGAGGAACATCGGCACCGCCGACAGCTCCCACGAGGCGGCGAAGTCGAAGGGCAGCGAGCCCACCATGCCGAGCGCGGCCTGGGGCCCGCGCACCATCATCACGCCGAGGAACGACACGCCGCCGAGGGCGAACGCGATGGGGACGCGCAGCGCGAGGAGGACGAGGATCAGCCCGACCCCGAGCCCGCCGATGGTGAGCTTCTCCACCCGCGCTCAGCCCGGCGCGGCGTCTAGGAGGGGACCCCTGCCGGTGACGGCACGGGCCACGCTGTCGATGGTGTGGAGCACGAGGAAGGCGAGCATCAGCGCGCAGCCGACGGGGAAGAACCAGCGCGCGGGCCACACCTGCATGTTCCAGGTGGCGGTCTCCCAGACCTCGCCGACGGCAGTCATGTGCTGCGCCTCCGCGGACCCGCGCCACACCAGCGCACCGACGTAGAGCATGCCGACGACGCCGCCGAACGCCTCCACCGCCGCGAGCCGGCGCGGCGCAAGGTCCTGGGTGAACAGCTCCACCACGATGTGGCCCCGCCGCTTGGTGACGAGGCCGAGCGGCAGGTAGACCAGCGCCACCATGTAGTAGCTCGACACGGTCTCGAGCGTCGCCGGGATGGGCGCGTTCGCGAGGTGCTTGAGGATCACGTCGAAGGCGATCTGCAGCATCATGAGGAGCATGATCGCCCCGGCGGTGATCGCCGAGGCGTTGGCGAGCCAGCCGGCGAGGCGCGCGACGGCGCTCACGGCGTCAGTCGAGCTTCGAGTAGATCTCGTCCCACAGCGCCTGCCGGTAGGCCTCCTTGTCGTCGCCGACCTCGGCCACGATGGCGCGCCACTTGTCGACGTTCTCGCGCATCGTCGCGGCGACGTCCTCCATCGCCTCGACGCCGGAAGCCTCGCCGTCGGCGATCGCCTTGTCGTACTCGCTGGCGCGCTCCTCCTCGAGCGAGGCCATCAGCGCCTCGCTGCCCGGCGCGATCTCCACGCCCGTCGTCTGGAGCGCCGCATCGCTCTCCTCGACGTTGGCGAACACGACGTCCGCGACGAGGCCCGGCAGGTTCTCGTAGATCGCCGCGCGCTCCTCCTCGGACAGGTCGCTCCAGACGTCGGCGTTCATGTTGAAGATCTGCGAGCCCATGTAGGCGCCGAGGGGCGCGTCGAGCACCGAGCGGATGACGTCCTTGAGGTTGTAGTCGTTGAGCCAGGAGGCGGAGCCGACGGTGCAGTCCGCCTGTCCGCGCTGCAGCGCCTCGTACATCTCCGACGTGGTGATGGAGACCGGCGTCGCGCCCCAGCTCTGCACGAGCTCGCCCATGCGGGACGTGGCGCGGATCTTCTTGCCGGCGACGTCCTCCACGGACGTCACCGGGCTCGTGCACATCAGGTAGTAGATGCCGGTGGAGTACCAGGCGAGCGGCTCGATGTTGTTGCGAGTGTACTCCTCCCGGCAGGCGTCGCAGCCGACGAGCATCGTGTCGTTGAAGGCGGCGGCGAACACCTTGGGGTCGTCGGCGAGGACCATCATCGACGTGAGCGCGGCGGACAGCGGGATGTCGCTCTTCACGTACACCGGCGTGATCTGCGCGGAATCAGCGACGTAGTCGCTGACGACCTTGAGCATCTCCTTTGCGCCGCCCATGGACCCGCCGACGAACAGCTCGTAGTCCAGCGATCCGTCCGTCGCCTCACGCAGCCGGTCGAAGAAGGGCGTGAGCCCTGCGGTGTGGTTGACGTGCGCCGCCGGTATGGGGCTCGCGTAGGTGAGGTCGCGCGCCGCGGCGGGCGCGGCGGCAGCGACCGCGGCGATCGCCATGGCCGCGGCGACGCGGCGTCCTACAGCGTTGGTGAAGCCCATGGTCGTCCTCCCGCGTGTATGTTGCCGCCGCGCGGGCCTTCGCCCGCGGGCGGACCGCGAGGCGAACATGCCGTCCCGGACGAGTCAATTCGGGCCCGAAGTTTGCGCCGTAGTCAGATGCGGCGTGCGCCCTGCGGCCAGTACGCGTCGCGCAGCACCTTCTTGTAAAGCTTGCCGTTCTCCGCCCGGGGAAGCGCGTCGACGATGTCCACCGAGCGTGGGCACTTCACGCGGCTGAGGCGCCCGCGGCACCAACCGATGAGCTCGTCGGCGAGCCCCGCCTCGCCGAGGTGGTCCGGGCGCGGCTGGACCACCGCCTTGACCTCCTCGCCGAAGTCCTCGTTGGGCACGCCGAACACGGCGACGTCCTCCACCTTCGGATGGGTGATCAGCGTCCCCTCGATCTCGGCCGGGTAGATGTTCACCCCGCCGGAGACGATCATGAACGTCTTGCGGTCGGTGAGGAACAGGTAGCCGTCCGCGTCGAGGTGGCCGACGTCGCCCAAGGTCGACCAGCCATGCCGGTTGCGCGAGCCCGCCGTCTTCTGCGGATCGTTGTGGTACTCGAAGGTGGGCCCGCCCTCGAAGTAGACCGTGCCCTCGGTGCCGACGGGGACCTCGTCGCCCTCGTCGTCGCAGATCCTCAGGCGGCCGACCTGCGCGCGGCCGACGGACCCGGGCTTCTTGAGCCACTCGTGGCTGTCGAGGCACACGTAGCCGTTCCCCTCCGAGCCCGCGTAGTACTCGTGGATGATCGGTCCCCACCACGCGATCATGCGGCGCTTGACCTCGATGGGGCAGGGCGCGGCGGCATGGATCGCGATCCTGAGGCTCGATACGTCCGCCGCGGCGCGCTCCGCCTCCGGCAGCCGAAGGAGGCGCACGAAGTGCGTCGGCACCCACTGGCTGTGGGTCGGGCGGTGCTCCTCGATGATTTTTAGCGCGCGCGAGGCGTCGAACCGGTCGACCATGACGATCGACCCGCCGAAGCGCAGCACGCGCAGCGAGCATACGAGCGGCGCGGCGTGGTAGAGCGGGGCGGGGTGGAAGTACACCGTCCCCTCGTCGACGCCGTAGAGCTTCGCCCAATGGTTGTAGCCGGCCGAGGATGTGCCGAACGCGACATCCGGCATCGGCCTCAGGACCCCCTTCGGGCGGCCCGTTGTGCCGGAGGAGTAAAGCATCTCGACGCCCTCGGCCTGATCGGCGATGGGCGTCGTGGGCTGCTCGGCGAGCGCAGCGGAAAGGTCGCGGAAGCCCCCGACCGGGGTGCCCAGCATGAAGCGGTTCGCTGCGGGAAGGTCCGGCACCTCGACCTCAGTGACGACGTCGGCGTTGCGCGCGCTGGTGAACAGCGCCTTCGCGCCGGAGTCGGCGAGGATGTAGGCGACCTCGGCCGTGGTGAGGTGCGTCGCGATGGCGGTGACGCGCAGGCCGGACCGCTGCGCGCCCCAGAAGAGCGGCAGGAGCTCGATGCGGTTCTCCATGAAGACGGCGCAGCGCTCGCCGCGTCGGAGCCCGCAGGCGCGTAGGAGGTTGGCGGCGCGGTTCGACAGCGCCTCGACGTCCGCGAAGCTCAGCCGCTCTCCGGTGGGGGCGAAGTGGATGGCGGTTCGATCCGGCGTCTTCGCCGCATGGGTGCCGATGTGGCACGCCTCCTCAGGGACCGCGTCGGCGCTCGTGTCGACGCCCGTCATGTCAGCCTCCCGGCGCTCATTGTTGTTCCTCCGAGCTCCACGATCGAGGCTGGGACCGTGCAGCGTCGCGCGAAAGTGAAACGCCTTTTCACCCTGGCGGGCAACTGCTAGCGTCCCAGCCCTCGGCTCACACAAGAAACGACAACCGCCGCGTGAAGATCGCCCTCGCATCCCGCTTACGACCGCCGGACATGTCGAGCCGGTCACGATGAGCCGCACCACGCTCGCCGACCTCCTGACTCCGCGCTCCGTCGCCATCGTCGGCGCGTCGGACAACCCGCTGCGGATCGGCGGGCGGCCGCTCTCGTACATGAAGTCGAAGGGGTTCGGGGGCGCGATCTACCCGGTCAACCCGACGCGCGACACCGTGCAGGGGCTGACCGCCTACCCCTCCCTCGACGACATCGGTGCGGACGTCGACTTCGTCCTCGTTGCGACCCCGGCAGCTACGGTGCCGGAGGTCGTGCGCCAGGCGGCGGAGCGGAACGCCAAGGCCGTCCTCATCTTCTCCTCCGGCTTCGCGGAGATGAACGCCGCCGGCGGCAGGCTGCAGGATGAGATCGTCGCCGTCGCCAGGGAGACGGGTGTCAGGGTGATAGGCCCCAACTGCCTCGGGTTGTATAATTCCGCGCACAACTTCTATCCGACCTTCTCGGGCACCATCGAGCGGCTCATCCCGCGTCCGGGCGGCGTCGCCATCGCCAGCCAGTCCGGCGCCTACGGCAGCCACATCGGGTTCCTTGCGCAGCAGAAGGGGCTCGGCATCTCCTACTGGCTGACGACGGGGAACGAGTGCGACGTCCACGTGGCCGAGGTGATCGAGCTCCTCGCCCGGGAAGACGACGTCCACACGATCTGCGCCTACGCCGAGGGGGTGAAGGACGGCGCGGTCCTGATGCGGGCGCTCGAGACCGCGCGGGCGGCGAGGAAGCCCGTCGTCTTCATGAAGGTGGGCCGCTCTACGGTGGGCGCGGCGGCGGCCTCCTCCCACACCGCCTCGCTCGCCGGCGAGGACCGGGTCTACGACGCCGTCCTCAGGGAGTTCGGCGCCTGGCGCGCCCGCTCCACCGAGGAGATGCTGGACGTCGCCTACGCCGCCAGGCCGCGGATCTACCCGGCAGGGCGCAAGCTCGGCATCGTGACGATCTCCGGCGGCGCGGGCGTCCTGATGGCGGACGCAGCGGAGGACGCGGGGCTTGAGGCGCCGGAGATGCCGCGCGACGTGCAGGACGAGATCGTGCGGATCGTCCCGTTCGCGTCGGCGCGCAACCCAGTGGACGTCACCGCGCAGTTCTTCAACGACCTCACCCTTGTGCCGCGCTTCACGGCGGCGATGCTCGACCGCGGCGGCTACGACGGGCTCGTCGGCTTCTGGTCCGCGGTGGCGAGCTCGCCGACGCTCGCGAAGCCCCTCCTCGACGGGCTCAACCAGGCGATGGGCGAGCGGCGCGACAAGCTGTTCATCAACTCCATCGTCGCGCCCGACGACATCCGCGCGCTCTACGAGGCGCAGGGCTACCCGTGCTTCGAGGACCCGACGCGGGCGGTCGAGGCGATGGCGGCGATGATGTTCTTCGGCGAGGCGTTCGACCATCCCCCCCGCGCGGAGGTCAAACTGCCGGCGCCGTCCACGCTGCCCTTAGGGCCGGTCGGCGAGCGGGAGGCGAAGGCGGTCCTCGCTGCGGCTGGCCTCCCGATGGTCGAGGACCGCCTTGCCACGAGCCGCGAGGCCGCGGTCGCCGCGGCGCGCGAGCTCGGCGGCCCGGTGGCGCTCAAGGTCGCCTCCGCGGACGTCCTCCACAAGTCGGACGTCGGCGGCGTGCGCCTCGGCGTCGAGGGCGATGCGGCGGGGGAGGCCTACGACGCGATCCTCGCCGCCGTCCGCAAGCACGTGCCGGGCGCCACGGTCGACGGCGTCCTCGTCTCCCCGATGGTGGGGGAGGGGGTCGACACGATCCTCGGCGCGAAGGTCGATCCCGTGTTCGGGCCGATCGTGCTGTTCGGCCTCGGCGGCATCTTCACCGAGGTGCTGAAGGACGTCGCCTGCCGGCCGGCCCCCGTCGACCCCGGCACGGCTCGAGCGATGATCGACGAGCTGTCCGGCGCGGCGCTGCTCAAGGGGGCGCGGGGCACGCCGCCCGCCGACCTCGCCGCGCTCGCCGAGGCCATCGCCGCGCTGTCGCGCTTCGCCGCCGCCAACGCGGACCGGCTCGAGAGCGTCGAGATCAATCCCCTGCGCGCCTCGGCGGACGGCGTCATCGCCCTCGACGCGCTCCTCGTCACCACCCAGGAGAACGGAGGGCCGATGATGGCCAACACCGAAGCGCAGGCCGCGCCCGCGGGGAGAACCACGTGAGCGACACCGCGATGGGTCCGGAGAAGACCTACCAGGACTACCTCGCCAAGGGACGGTTCATGATCCAGCGCGCCCCGAGCGGCAAGCACGTGTTCTACCCGCGGGTGTGCGAGCCCGGGACCGGCGCCGAGCTCGAATGGGTCGAGGCGTCCGGCCGCGGCACGGTGTACGCGGTGACCGTCAATCGTCGGCGCCCCGAGCAGGGCGGCGACTTCACGCTCGCCATGGTGGACCTCGAGGAGGGGCCGCGGATGCTGGCGCGGGTCGTCGGCGTCGAGCCGGGCGAGGTCGCCATCGGCCAGCCGCTGACCGCCGAGATCGCCGACGTCGAGGGCGCGACCGCGATCGTCTGGCGCCCGGAGGCCTCCGCATGAGCCTGCGCGCCAAGGCCGCCTGCGTCGGGCTCGCGACGACGGGTGTGATGTCCTCCGAGGGCCGCTCGGAGGTGGAGATGATGGCCGACGCCGCGCGCATGGCGCTGGCGGACGCGGGCATCGCGATGTCCGAGGTGGACGGCGTGTTCGCCGCCACGGCCGTCCATGCCATGGCCTCCATGAGCCTTGCCGAGCACCTCGGCATCCGCCCGAGGTACTCCGACAACACCAACCTCGGCGGCTCCTCCTTCATGGAGCACGCGCTGACCGCGGCGATGGCGCTCGACGCCGGGCTCATCGACGTCGCCGTCATCGCCTACGGCTCGGCCCAGCGCTCGGGCGGCGGCTTCCGCTCCGCCTCCGAGCCGATGCCCTACGAGGCGGTCTACAAGCCGCGCATGCCGGTGACGGCCTACGCGCTCGCCGCCTCGCGCTACTTCTACGAGTTCGGCGCCACGCGCGAGCACCTCGCGAACGTCGCGGTGGCGGCGCGCAAGTGGGCCCAGCTCAACCCCGAAGCGTACATGCGCGACCCGCTCACCGTCGACGATGTCCTGTCGGCGCGCATGGTCTCCGATCCGCTCTCGGTGCGGGACTGCTGCCTCGTCACCGACGGTGCGGCCGCCATCGTGCTGACCCGGGCCGACCGGGCGAAGGACGGGCCACGTCCGCCGGTCTTCCTGCTCGGCGCGGCGATGGAGCACCACCACCGCATGATCTCGGCGATGCCCGACCTCACGCGCACCGCGACGGCCGACAGCGGGCCGCGCGCGTTCGAGATGGCCGGGTACGGCATCGCGGACATGGACACCGTCCAGCTCTACGACGCGTTCACCATCAACCCGATCCTGTTCCTCGAGGACCTCGGCTACTGCGCGAAGGGCGAGGGCAAGGACGTCGTCTCGGACGGGCGCATCGAGCCGGGCGGCTCACTGGCGCTCAACACCAACGGCGGCGGGCTGTCGGCGGTGCACCCGGGCATGTATGGGCTCTTCGTGACCATCGAGGCGATCCGCCAAGTGCGCGCCGCAGCAGGGTCGGACGAGGGGCACCGTGAGCCCGGCGGCTGGGTGGACGGCGTCAAGCTCAGCCTCGCCCACGGCAACGGCGGCGTCCTGTCGAGCCAGGTCACCACCGTGTGGGGACACCAGGACACCGTTTGAGGAGAGCACCATGGCACGCATCGAGCAGCAGCGGACCGGCTCGGTCCTCACGCTCGTCAACAACGACCCGGCGACGCGCAACTCGATCAGCGCCGACTTCTATGTGGGGATGCGTGAGGCGCTCACCGCGGCGGACGCGGACCGCTCCATCAAGGCAATCGTGCTGACCGGCGCAGGCGGCTTCTTCTGCTCCGGCGGCAACATGTCGGGGCTCAAGGCGCGGGTCGGCGGCACCCGCGAGCAGACCATGTCGAGCGTCGAGAAGCTGCACGACATGGTGCGCACCATGCGTGCCTCACGGTTGCCGATCATCGCCGCGGTGGAGGGCGGCGCCGCCGGCGCGGGAGCTGCCCTCGCCATGGCCTGCGACCTCGTGGTGGCAGCGCGCGACGCGTACATGTCGGTGGCCTACGTCAAGATCGGGCTCACGCCGGACGGCGGCTCGACGGTGTTCTTCGGCCGGGGTGTGCCCCGCCAGTTCCTGCAGGAGATGGTGTGGACCGGCGACCGCGTGCCGGTCGAGCGCCTCCACCAGCTCGGCATGGTCAACCGCCTCGTCGAGCCCGGCACCGCGGTGTCCACCAGCGAGGCGTGGGCGGCGGAGATCGCTCGGGGTCCGGCCGACGCCATCGCCCGCGGCAAGCGCCTGGTGGAGGCGGCGTCCCACGCGTCCATGGAGGAGCAGCTCGAGGCGGAGGCCGAGGGCATCGCGACCTCGCTCGGCGGCGCGGAGGCCAAGGAGGGCATCTCCGCGTTCCTCGAGAAGCGCAAGCCGGACTTCGCGGCGGTCGGCTGAGCGGCGCGCGGGCGGCCTACCAGACGAACGCCGCTACCACGCCGAGGTACGCGACGAGCGTCAGGTAGGCCGCGGCGTTGTACGCCCAGTGCCAGCCCCACGCGAGGTCGAAGGGGTCGAGGCCGGACAGGCGGCGCAGGATGAGCGGACCGGCCGTGTAGGGCGAGCACGTCAACGACAGCGACCAGCCGGCAGCGATGGACAGGATCATCAGCGCTGGGGGACCGGGCAGCGCGCCGAGGTCGGCGAACGCCGACGCGATGAACACCGAGAACACGATGGGCGTGACGGCGACCTGCGCCAACGCGACGATGGCGATGGGAAGCACCGCGACGACGGCGAACTGCCCCACCGGGCCGAACTCCAGCGTCCAGGCGACCGCTTCGGGCGGAACGACGGCGGCGAGCATCGCGCCGACGTAGCCGGCAGCGGCGAGCGTCACCGCCTCCGGCGCAGATTGTGGCACCGTGCGAGTGAGAAGCCCGACGGCGCGCCGGCGCACCACCCCGGCCGCGCGGGCACCAAGGCCGGCGTTCTGCGTCGCGATCCAGCCGACGGTGACGAGCGGCGCCACCATCATCAGCGCGGGAACGACCTCGGTGTCGAACGCTTGGGCCGCGACGACGACGGCGACGAGGAGGGCGAGGATCACCGCGACAAGGTCGGCCATGGCGCCGCGTGGTGCCGGCAGCGGAGGACGGCGCTGGGGAAGTCCGCCGGTCTGCGTGAGCGTTTTGAGGGTCGCGCGCCACCGCACCAGGTCCTCGAGCCAGCCGACCCCCATCCACAGGATGGCAAGGCCCAGCCCGGCGACGAGGATCGTCGTCGCCGCCGCTCCGGGGAACATCGTGATGAGCAGCGCCTGCGTCACCGTCGTCGGGGCCCAGATGATGACGACCGCGAAGCCGCGCTGCATGGCGGTGATCTGCCGTCGCTCCTTGATGGCGGAGATGAACGGCGGATCGCCGGCGGCTCGCCCCGCTGCGACCCCTGCTTGGATGAGCGGCGTGAGCAGCGCCAGGGCGCCGACGTTGGTCAGCGCCGTCAGGGTGTGGGCACCCGTCGCGATCGCGCCGTAACGCCGGCTCGGCTTCTGGCGCGTGACGTACTCGCCGAGGTCGCGCACCGAGGCGGAGGTCACCGCGGCGTCCTTCAGGACGCCGATGAGGATCATGAAGGCGGCGAGGAAGCTCGCCTGCGCCAGCGCACCGGTGATCGTCGCCGGCGCTGACGGGTCCACGCTGAGGTCGACGACGGTGAGGATCACCGCGACCGCGATGAGGATGCGCTCGCGCGTTTGGATCGCGCCCTGCCCTACGGCGAGGAAGGCGAGGAGCGAGACGATGGCGATGCGCATCGTCCACAGGTCCCCCGACAGACGGTGGGCGAGGCCGAACACCGCCACGGCGCAGAGCGTGCCAGCGGTCAGCCTCCTCGCCGCCGTGAGGGTCGGTGAGGTCGTGGAGGGTGGTGCAAGGGCAGCGCGCTCGTCCAACGCTTAGTCCGCCGCCGCGCACCGCGACCGTCCGGCACGGCTGAGCTCGGGCTCGGCGAGCGCGGCGACGAGGTTGTCGCGGATGGCCTGAAGCTGATGCTCGAGGAGCTCCCTTTGCTGCGGCGACAGCCCGGCGTACGTCACCTCGTCGGTGGCAAGCATCGCACCGGTCATGGCGTCGACGATGGGGTACGCCTGCTCGGTCAGGCGCACGCGGTTGGCCCGGCGATCGTTGGGGTCGCTCGTCCGGGTGACGAGGCCGCGCGCCTCCAGGCGCTCAACGAGCTTGCCCGTGGCCACGGCGCCGACCTCGAGCCGAGCCGCGAGCTCGACCTGGTTGAGGTCGCCGTCCCAGAGCAGGTAGGCGAGGACCCAGGCCTGGCTCATGGTGATGCCGTGCGGCTCGAGCAGGCGATCGAACAGCCTGGTCCTGAGGCGCACGACGTCGCGGAACAAGAGCCGGTTGGTTGGGACGTCCCGCCGCGGCGCCCTCATACGCAGTGCCCCATCGCCGACGATGTCCCTTGGTTCCGCCGAGCCGCGACCGGCACCGTCCGAACTCCACGATGATACTTTACCTGTGCATCATCCGGCAAACCGGCGAGCGGGTCAGCCTCGGGTGAACGCGGCGTCGAGGCCGAGGACGCGGTCCGGAAACGCGACGAGGGGGTTGACCTCGGCGGACGCGAGCGTGGCGACGTTGGCGGCGAAGAACATGGAGAAGCGGGCGATGGCGGCGGCGATCGCCTCGACGTCGACCGGAGGCCGTCCGCGCGCGCCGGCGAGGAGGGGCCAACCCCTGAGGCGGCGGAGGAGGCGCAGGGCGCCGTCCTTGTCCACGGGCGCCGCGGCGATGGCGACGTCCTCGAACAGCTCGACGAACAGGCCGCCGAGACCGATCACCACCACCGGGCCGAATGCCGGGTCGCGACGCCCGCCGAGGATCAGCTCGACGCCGCCGGACACCATCGGCGCGACGAGGACGCCTCGGACCTCGGCCTGCGGCGCGGCCCGTCGTGCCGCGGCAAGGACCGCATCGGCAGCCTCGGCGAGGGCCGCAGCGCCCGTCACGCCGAGCCGCACCCCGCCGACGTCGGACTTGTGCGCGATGTCCGGCGACAGGACCTTGACCGCGGCCGGACCGTTGAGCCGCTGGGCGAGGGCCGCTGCGGCCTCGGCGTCCGCCGCCACGTGGACGTCGACCATCGGCACGCCCACGGCGGACAGCAGCGCGGTGGCCTCCGCCTCGTCGACCCGCTCCGGAAGTGTGGCGGGCGTGCCGACGGGCGGCGCGCTCCGCGGCGGTCGTGCGAGCGCTTCGCCGACCCAGGCGGAGCGACCGAGCGCACGCATCGCGTGGCTCGGGTCGTCGAACACGAGCATGCCCATCGCCTCGAACTCGGACCGATGCTCCTCGGCGGTCATCACGATGGCGATGGTCCTGTCCTCGTAGCCGCGCGCGGCCTCGGCGATGGCGGCGCGCAGGCGTGCACCGATCGTCGGGCTCGCCGCCCAATTGAGGAAGAAGGCGGCGACCGCATCCATCTCACCCTCTGCGAGCATCGTTCGCATGGCGGTCACGATGACCGACATGTCGTTGATGGCGTTGCCCGTCGTGTCGACCGGGTTGCGCACCGCGCCCATGGGGATCGCCTCGCGCAGCCTCCGCTGGGCGGCTTCAGGGAGCGCTGGGAGCTCGAGCGCGCTCGCCCGAGCCGCGTCCGCCATGAGGACGCACGCCCCACCGGACACCGAGATGACGCCGAGCCTGCGGCCCGCTACCGGTGGACGGCGCGAGAGCGTGTAGGCGGCCTCCATCAGCTCCGCCGTGGTGTCGACGCGCAGGACGCCCGCCTCGGCGACGAGCTCGCCAAACACGCGGTCGTCGCCGGCGACCGAGGCGGTGTGGGAGCGCGCCGCGTCCTGCCCCTCGGCGCTGCGCCCGACCTTGAGCATCACGACCGGCTTGCCGGCGCCCCGAGCCTCCTCCGCCGCCGCGAGGAAGGCCCGCCCGTCGGCAAGCCCCTCCGAGTAGCAGGCGATGACGTTGACCGAGGGGTCGTGCGCGAAGTGGGACACGCAGTCCGCCAGGCCGATGTCGGCCTCGTTGCCCGTCGTCACCATGTGGCTGATGCCGAGCCCCCGCTCGACGGCCAGCAGGCCGATGTGGGTGCCGTAGGCGCCGGACTGCGAGACGATGGCGAGCGGGCCTCGGGGCGGCATGGCGCGCTCGAAGAGGCTCGCGAAGGTGGCGCAGACGCCGGAGGCCGCCGCGTAGTGCCCAAGGCAGTTCGGCCCGAGCATGACGATGCCGAGCCGGCGGGCCATGGCGACGAGCTCGTCCTGGGCGGCGGCGCCGTCCGCGCCGACCTCCGCGAACCCTGACGAGAAGATCACCGCCGCTCGTGCTCCCTTGTCCGCTGCGTCAGCGAGGGTTTGCGGCACGTGCTTGGCGGCGACTGCGACGATGACGAGGTCGATGGTTCCGTCCGCCTCGGCGAGGGAGCGGACGGCGGGCAGCCCCTGGATAATGTCGTACTTCGGGTTCACCGGGACGATCCTCCCCGCATAGCCGGACCGCCCCATGTGGGCGATGGGCCGGCCGCCGATGCGGGTGGGATCGTCGGAGGCGCCGACCACCGCGATGACGCGGGGATCGAACAGGGGCGTGAGGTCGCGTCGCGTCATCGGGCCGGCGTGGACCTGATCGACGCGAGCGGCCTGCGACACGGGTGGTCAGGATGCGACGCCGTAGTCGTCGGGAAGCTTGTCGTACACCTCTGACTTCAGGCGCTCGATGAGGCCCTCGCGGTTGTCCTCGCCGACCTCCGCGATGATGCCCTCCCACTTGTCGAGGAGCTCCTGCATCGTGTCGATCATCCCGGAGGCGTCCTCGATCCCGTACTCGGAGCGGGCAACCTCGACCATGGTCGGCAGGTCGGCCTCCACGAAGGCCACCTTGGCGTCGATCATCGCCTGGGGCGCTTCGATGACCGTCACGCCGTGGTCGGCGGCCTCGGCGATCACCTCCTCGTCCGTCTCGAGGTAGACGAATGAGGTCTCGACCGCCGCGCGCGCCGCCTCGTCGAGCAGCATGCGACGCTGCTCGTCCGTGAGGTTCGACCAGAAGTCCTGGTTGAAGGCGTACAGCGCCAGCGAGTGGTAGGTCCCGAGGTTGAGGTCGATCATGTATTCTGCGGTGTCCCACAACGAGTAGGATCGCAGCGCGCCCGGGGCCTGGATCGCGATGTCGAGGGCCCCCTTGTCCAGCCCCTCGAACATCTCGCTCGCCGGCACGTTCACCTCGACCCCGCCAACCGACTGCACCCAGCGCGACCACAAGGAGCCCGGGCTGCGGAACTTCTTGCCCTCAAGGTCCTCCATGGTGCGGATCGGCTCGTTGGAGATCAGCCGGTACGGCGCGGTCGAGTAGGTGCCGGTGTAGACGAGGTTCTGCTCGGCGAACTCGGCGAGGCACGGCTCGCAGTGCAGCAGGTTGAACTCGGTCATCGCCGCCATAGCGACGAGGCTGCCGGGCGTCGCCATCCCCATCTCGGCGACGACCTGGGCATGGGGCAGCTCGGCCGGAAAGTAGGTGAGGCCAAGCATGCCGACGTCGGCGATGCCGTCGCCGAGCCCGGACAAGGTCGGCTTGGCGCCGAGCAGCGCGCCGCCCTGGAAGTAGCGCACCTCGAACGCGCCGTCCGCCTCCAGCCTCTCGATCAACGGGTCGTAGGCGCCGACGGCGACCGGGTGCTTAGGCCCCACCCAGAGCGACGCCGTCATGGAGGTCTGCGCCACCGCAGGGGCGGTGGCCGCTGCGAACAGGGTGAGCGCGGCGAGGGTGCGGCGAGCCGCGGTCCGGCGAAGCATGGGAGTCCTTGAAGCTGGTAGAAGGATGGGACCGGGGCGCGAGCCCCGGCCGCGTGCGGCAGGTCAGCCGGCGACGCCGTAGTCGTCGGGCAGCTTGTCGTAGATCTCGGTCTTCAGCCGCTCGAGCAGCCCGTCGCGGTTGTCGGCGCCGACCTCCTCGACGATGCCGTCCCACTTGTCGATGAGCTCCTGCATCTTGTCGACCATCGGCTGCGCGTCCTCGATGCCGTACTGATCACGGGCGACCTCGATGAGGACGGGGATGTCGTCCTCGACGAACTGAGCCTTGGCCTCGGTGAGCTCGGCCGGCGCTGAGATCACCTCGACGCCGTGGTCGGCGACCTCAGCGAGCACCTCCTCGTCCGTCTTGGTGTACTCGAGCGTCGCATCGAGCCCGGCCCGCGCCGCCTCGTTGAGGAACATGCGGCGCTGCTCGTCGGTGAGGTCGCTCCACCAGTCCTTGTTGAAGGTGAGGAGCGAGAGGGAGTGGTAGGTGCCGAGGTTGAGGTCGGTGACGTACTTCGCCGTGTCCCACAGCGAGTAGGAGCGCAGCGCGCCCGGCGCCTGGATCGCGATGTCGAGTGCGCCCTTGTCGAGCCCCTCGAACATCTCGCTGGACGGCACGTTCACCTCGATGCCGCCGACGGACTGCGCCCAGCGCGACCATAAAGAGCCGGGAACCCGCATCTTCTTGCCTTCAAGGTCGGCGAGCGTGCGCACAGGCTGCTTCGAAATGATCGAGTAGGGTGAGGTCGCGTAGGTGCCCGTGTAGACGAGGTTCTGCGCTGCGTACTCCTCGAGGCAACCGTCGCAGTGCAGGAGGTTGAACTCGGTCATCGCAGCCAGCGCGACGAGGTTGTTCGGCGTCGCAAGCCCCATGTCAGCGACGATCTGCGCGTGCGGGAATTCAGCTGGGAAGTAGGTCATCGCGAGGATGCCGACGTCGGCGATCCCGTCGGAGACGCCCGATAGCGTCGGCTTCGCCCCGAGTAGGGCGCCGCCCTGGAAGTAGCGCACGTTCCAGTCCTCGTCCGCCTCGAGTCGCTCGATCATCGGGTCGTAGGCGCCGACCGCGACGGGATGCTTGGGTCCGACCCAGATCGAGGCGGTCATGCTTGTCTGCGCGTTGGCGCGGTCCTGGTGTCCGCCGACGATGGCGGCGACGAGCGTCACGGCGATGAGTGTGGTCCAGCGGGCCATCAGTGCCGTCCTCCCATGATTGCTGCGACGGCCTCGTGCCGCCTCCGCCGGTCTTGCGCCGGCAAGGCTCCATCATCACGCGTTTGCCGCCAGGTGCAAGGGCGGGCCGGCCGCACGCCAGGCCGCCGTCCCCGCCCGGCCGTCCGTTGACCGGCGGCCGGGCGGTCATTACCGTCGGGCTCGGCGAACAAGATGCGCCCGCAGCAAGGGCGCCGGACGACGCCGGGGAGGGGAAGCCGTTGGCGAAGGGATCGAGCCGCGCAGGCCGACGCGTCTGGCGCGACGGAGGGGCCTTGGACGCTCGCGCGCGGCACTCGTTGCGACCGAGCAGCGGAGGCTGAACCGCGTGCTCGATCGGGCGATCGTCACGCTGTCGAACCTTGTGATGGCGGTCGCCGGCGTCGCGCTGACGCTGATGATGGTGCACGTCACCGCCGACGTCGTCGGCAAGTACTTCTTCAACGCCCCCGTGCCGATGACCCTGGAGCTCGTCTCCGCCTACTACATGGTGGGAGTCGTGTTCCTGCCGCTGATGTCCGTGGAGCGGATCAACGGCAACATCCAAGTGGAGCTCATCGCTGCGGTCCTGCCGCCACTCGCCCAACGCCTCCTCGACATCCTGGCGTACGTGCTCAGCGCAGGGTTCTTTGGGGCGTTGACGCTCTATACGTGGCGCGTGGCCGTGGACAAGTTCGAGGTCGGTGAGTTCATCATGGGAAGCTACTCGGTCATCACATGGCCGAGCCGCTTCATCGTGCCCGTGGGGGCCGGGCTCGTCAGCATGCTCCTCGTCCTCAAGCTCGTGCGCGCGATCGCCCGGCTCGCCCGCGGCGACACGAGCCTGCCCGAAGGCGAGGCCCAGCACGGGGCGGGCGCGATTTGACCGGCCTCCCCCCGGAGGCCATCGGCGGCATCGGCACCGCGATCCTCCTCGCCTTCATCTTCCTGCGCGTGCCCATCGGCATCGCGCTCAGCGTCGTCTCCATCGTCGGCATCTACGTCCTGCTCGGACCGCGCGCGGCGGCGGGCATGCTCTCGGAGATCCCCTACGACTTCACCGCGCACTGGACGCTGTCGTCCGTGCCGATGTTCCTCCTCATGGGGTTCTTCTGCTTCCACGCCGGGTTGACGGAGGGGTTGTTCCGGCTCGCGCGCTACTTCCTGTCGTGGTTGCCGGGTGGGCTGTCCATCGCGTCGATCCAGGGAGCGGCGATGTTCTCGGCCGTGACCGGGTCGAGCCTTGCCTGCACCGCCGCCATGGGGCGCATCGCGGTGCCGGAGATGCTGAAGGCGGGCTACGACAAGGGCCTGTCCACGGGCACCGTCGCCGCTGCGGGGACCATCGGCTCGATGATCCCGCCGTCGATCATCCTCATCATCTACGGGGTGTTCGTCGAGGCGCCCATCGGCACCCTGTTCATCGCCGCCTTCATCCCTGGCGTCCTCACTGCGGTGCTCTACTCGGTGATGGTGTGCATCCGTGCCTCCATCGACCCGTCGATTGCGCCGAAGGTCAACGAGAGGGTGACGACGCGGGACCGGCTCCTTGCGATCCGCGACACCTGGCCCGTGGGGCTCCTCATCGTCGGCGTGTTCGGCGGCCTGTTCTCCGGGGTCTTCACGCCCACCGAGGCCGGGTCCGTCGGCGCCTCGCTCGCCTTCCTCATCTCGATCGCCAAGCGGGCGATGTCGTGGGGCGTGTTCAAGACCGCCATCATCGAGACGCTGCGCACCACGGCGTCGATCTTCGTCATCGCCATCGGCGCGCAGCTCCTCACGCGGTTCTTCGCGCTGTCGGGCGTCACCGAGCTCCTTGCCGACTTCGTCTCCGGGCAGGGCTACAGCCAGCTTCAGGTGATCCTGCTCATCGGCGTCGTCCTGATCCTCCTCGGCATGCTGCTCGACCCCATCGGCATCATGCTCCTCACCATCCCGGTGCTGCTGCCGGTGCTGGAGACCCAGGCGATCGACCTCATCTGGTTCGGAGTCCTGATGGCGAAGTTCCTTGAGATCGGGTTCATCACCCCGCCGGTTGGGCTCAACGTGTTCGTGGTGAAGGGGATCGTCGGCGACCTCGTGCCGACGCACCTCATCTTCCGGGGCATCGCTTGGTTCGTGGTGTCGGACGCCGTGACCGTGACGCTCCTCATCGCGTTCCCAGCCATCGCGCTGTGGCTGCCGTCGGTGATCGGGGACTAGACCGCGACGCCGCCGCGCTGTGAAGTGCGTGTCCACAGGGGGGGAGGGCGAGCCTTCAGATGACCCAATCGCTGCTGACCGACACGGCGGAGCAGGTGTTCGCGGACATCGAGCCGGTGGCGCGCGGCGCGGTCGGCGAGGACGTCTGGTCGGCCGAGCTTTGGGCGAAGGTGGAGGAGGCGGGCTTCCCGCTGGCGCTCACCTACGCCGGCGAGGAGGACGGCTTCGCGCCGGAGGAGGCGCTTGCCATCGTGCGCGTTGCAGGGGCGAACGCAGCGCCGGTGCCCATCGGCGAGGCAATGCTTGGCAACTGGCTCCTCGCCCGGGCCGGGCTCGCCACCGCCGACGGGCCGGTGACGCTCGCGCCGGTCCGTCGCGGGGACGGACCGACGGTTGAGCGGCGCGGCGACGGGGTGCGGCTGTCGGGCCGCCTGCGCGCGGTGCCCTACGCCCGTCACGCGACGCACCTTGCGGTCCTCGTCGAGCTCGACGGTGCCGCGCACGTGGCGAGGGTGCCCGCCGACGCCTGCCGGATCGAGGAGGGCCGCAACCTCGCCCGCGAGCCGCGCGACGACGTCGTGTTGGATGCCGACCTTGCTGCCGACGCGCTCGGCCCCTCGCCGGTGGACGCGGACGGCCTGTTCGCCCTCGGCGCGATGGTGCGCAGCCTTCAGATGGCGGGCGCGCTCGACACCGTGCTTGCCCGCACCGTCGCCTACGCCGGCGAGCGCAAGCAATTCGGCCGGCCCATCGGCAAGTTCCAGGCGATCCAGCACAACCTTGCCATCGTCGCCGGCGAGGTCGCCGCCGCCCGCGCCGCCGCGGACATGGCGTCCGAGCGGCTCGTGGGCAAGGACGCGGCGCTCCTCGCCGCCGCCGCCAAGGTCCGCGCCGGCGAGGCTGCGAGCAGGGCCGCGGCGCTGTGCCACCAGATTCACGGCGCGATCGGCTTCACCTTCGAGTACCCGCTCCACATCTACACCCAACGCCTGTGGGCCTGGCGCGACGAGTTCGGCGCGGAGCCGGAGTGGGCCGCCCGGCTCGGCGCGGCGGCCATTGCCGCGGGTCCGCAGGGGTACTGGTCGATGATCACCGCCCTCGACACGCCCGCCCTCGACACCTCGCGCCCCGGAGCCTGACCGATGGACCAGATCGCCTTCGCCCCGCCCGTCGACGACGAGGACCTTGCCGGCCTGCGCGAGGAGGTCCGCGCCTTCGTCGCCGAGGCGATGGCGGACCATGGCCCGCGCGAGCGCATCCGCTCGTGGATGGGCTTCGACGCCGACTTCTCGCGGAAGCTCGGCGAGCGCGGGTGGCTCGGGATGACGTTCCCGAAGACGTACGGCGGCCACGGTCGCACCGCGCTGGAGCGCTACGTCGTCACCGAAGAGCTCTTGGCGGCCGGCGCCCCGGTCGGCGCGCACTGGATCGCCGACCGTCAGTCCGGCCCGCTCCTCCTGCAGTACGGCACCGAGGAGCAGCGCCAGACGATCCTGCCACGGATCGCCGCCGGCGAGTGCTTCTTCTGCATCGGCATGTCGGAGCCGGACTCGGGGTCGGACCTTGCCGCCGCGCGCACCCGCGCCGAGCCGGTGGACGGCGGCTTCAGGATCAACGGCACGAAGGTCTGGACCACCAACGCGCACCGCTCGCACTACATGATCCTGTTCTGCAAGACGGGCGAGGCGGAGGACCGGCACGGCGGCGCGAGCCAGCTCCTCATCGACCTCGCGACGCCGGGCATCAAGGTCAGCCCGATCGTCGACATGTCCGGCCAGCACCACTTCAACGAGGTCAACTTCGAGGACGCGTTCGTGCCCGAGGAGGCGCTGATCGGTGAGATGGGCGAGGGCTGGTCGCAGGTGGTGAGCGAGCTTGCGTTCGAGCGCTCCGGGCCCGAGCGCTTCCTGTCGACCTTCGCGCTCCTCACCGAGATGATCCGCGTCGTCGCGGCCGACCCGTCCCGAGAGGCGGAGGTGACGATCGGTCGTTTGACCGCGCACCTCGTGGCGCTGCGCCGCATGTCGAGGTCCGTCGCCGGGCTCCTGCATCGTGGCGAGAACCCGTCGCTGCAGGCGACCATCGTGAAGGACCTCGGCGCGGTCTTCGAGCAGGACATCCCGGAGATCGCCCGCGTCCTCGTCCCGCGCGAGGCGGCCGAGCTTGCCCAGAGCGACTACGACGCGGCGCTCGACTACGCGATGCTCAACGCGCCGTCGTTCTCCCTGCGCGGCGGCACGCGCGAGATCCTGCGCGGCATCATCGCGCGCGGCCTCGGCCTGAGGTGAGGGCGGCGGGCGAGCGCGGCGGGCCGCTCGCGGGGCTCGTCGTCCTCGACCTCACCCGCGTGTTCGCGGGGCCGTGGGCGACGCAGGTCCTCGCCGACTTCGGCGCGACGGTCATCAAGGTCGAGGAGCCGAGGCAGGGCGACGACACCCGCGCCTGGGGCCCGCCGTTCCAGGACAACCCGGCGGACCCGGAGCGGCCGCTGACGCCGTACTTCCTCGCCTGCAACCGCAACAAGAAGTCCATCGCCGTCGACATCGCCTCCGCGGAGGGGGCGGACGTGGTGCGTCGCCTCGCCGCCCGCGCCGACGTGATGATCGAGAACTTTAAGGTCGGGGGGCTGAAGCGCTACGGGCTCGACCACGCGTCGCTCACCGCGCTCAACCCGCGCCTCGTCACCTGCTCGATCACGGGGTTCGGCCAGACCGGGCCCTATGCGCCACGCGGCGGCTACGACTTCCTCATCCAGGGCATGGGCGGCTTCATGTCCGTCACCGGGCAGCCCGACGGCGAGCCGACCAAGCTTGGCCTGCCCATCACCGACATCGTGACCGGGCTCTACGCCACCATCGCGATCCAGACCGCGCTGCGCCATCGCGACGCCACGGGGGAGGGCCAGCACATCGACTGCGCGCTGCTCGACGCCACTATCGCGTGCCTGTCCAACCAGTCGCACAGCTACCTCATGGGCGGGCCCGTACCGCACCGCATGGGCAACGCGCACCCCACGGTCACGCCGTACCGCGTGTTCGCGGTGGCCGACGGGCACGTCATCGTCGCCTCGGCGGTGGACCGGCAGTACCAGGCGCTGTGCCGGATGCTCGGCCGTACCGACCTTGCGACGGACCCGCGCTACGCAACGAGCCCCGCCCGGCTCACGAACCGCGCAGAGCTCGAGGCGGACCTCGAGACCGAGTTCGCGCGCCTCACCAAGGACGAGGCCATCGCGCGGATGGTCGAGCACGGCGTGCCGGGAGGCCCCATCAACACCGTCGCCGACGTGTTCGACGACCCGCAGGTCAGGGAGCGGCGGATGGTCGGCACGATCACCGATGCGGCGGGGACCACGGTGCCGACGGTGCGCTTTCCGCCGGTGATGGAGCGCTCCCCTCCCGAGCCGCCGGCGCCACCGCCGCAGCTCGGCGAGCACACCCGCGAGGTGCTCGCCGAGCTCGGTCTGGACGACGCGGCCGTCGAGCGGATGGCCGAGGCGGGGACGATCCGCCTCGGCCGCTGACGTTGCGTTAAACGGGACGCCGCGCCGGCTCCTCCATCTTCGTCTCCATGGCGGGTCCGAACCCCTCCTCGGCGCTGCGCAACAGCGCGATGCGCGACAGCACGATGCCGAACACAAGCTTGGACGTGATGTCGGCGACCGCGTACGCCACCTGCCGCACCACCAGCCAGTCGTCCGTCGGCAGCAGCGCCGGGATGACGTAGGCGACGGGGTAAAGGATCCACGAGAACAGTAGGATCCGCCAGGCGAGCATCACACTGGAGCGCACACGGGGCGACAGCTCGGCCTTCACCTCCGAGATCGCCTGCGCGAGGACGACGTAAAGGTACAGCCAGAACACGGACGAGACCGCGAACCACAGCCAGAACGGCACGATCTCGACGCCGTCGGAGACGCGGTAGCTCTCGTAGAACTGCCCGCCGTAGCCCGTCCACACCATGGCGAGCCCTGCGATGGTGAACTTGCGCCACTTGTCCCAGAACGACGCTCCAGCAATCCCGAGCACGATCAGGAACTGGGTGAGGAGCATCGGAACGTCGATGGACCAGTTCACGTAGCGGTTGCCGTTGGAGAACACCTCGTGCGGTACGGGCACCCAACGGCCCTTCTCGGGATCGAACGAGAACGCCTCGCCCCAGGTCGAGTAAAGCTGGAAGATCGCGAACGCCGCCGACACCATGACGACGCCCGACAGGTACGAGGACAGCCGGTAGCGCTGGGCGACCGAGCTCGCCGACACGATGAAGTACACCAGCCCTGCGGCGAACGCGGCCACCGACAGGACGAACAGGTGCCGGACGATCTGGTAGCCCGGGTTGGTGAACTCGAGAAAGTTCTCGATGTTAAGATGCATGCTGCCTCCGAACCTTTTGGACGGCGGCGCCTTGTCAGAAGACGCCGTCACGGCGGTCCGACAGGAAGGTTCGCGATGCGTCGTTCGTTCCTTGCCACCTCGCTGGCCTGCGTCGCCGCGGCCGCGTGGCTCGCACGCCTGCCGGACGCCGCGGTGTGGGCCCTCACCGCGGTCGCGGTGGTCGCCGGCGGGCTGCCCCATGGGGCGTTGGACACCCGCCTCGCACGTCGCACGCTGGGACTCGACGGGGCAGCGCCGCTCGTGCGGTTCCTCGCGCTCTACGTTGCGCTCGCCGCGGCGATGGCGCTGTTCTTCGTCACCACGCCGGTCGCGGCGTTGGTGGCGTTCCTGACCTACGCTGCGGTCCACTTCGGGCGGGACTGGGACGCGCGGCTTTCGGCGGCCGCGGTCCTCGGCGCGGTCGTCGTCACGGCGCCGGCCGTGCGGTTCGAGGCGGAGGTCGCGGCGATCTTCACCGCGATGACGGGGGACGGCACGGCGGTCGCTGCCGCGCTCGCCGCGCTCGCCCCGTTCGCGGCGGGTGGTGCGCTGACCGTGATCCTCCTGCGTCGCGACGCCGCGGCTGGCGTCGAGCTCGGGGCCTACGGCATGCTGGCGCTCGCGGTCCGGCCCGAGATCGCCTTCGCGGTCTACTTCGTGCTGCTCCACTCGCCGCGACACACTCGGGAGGTTTGCGAGGCGCTGAGGCTGAGCACGACCGATGCCGCGCGCGCCGCAGCGCCCTACGCGGCTGCCGCGGCGCTCGCCGGGTGCGCCGCGGCGGCATCATGGGCGGGCGCGGGCCTTGCGTGGGATGACGCGGTGGCGAGAGCACTGTTCGTCGGACTTGCGTGCCTCACCGTGCCGCACATGACCCTCGAGATGGTCACCGAACGGCCGGCGCTCGCGTCCTGGGCACGTCGCGTCCTCGTCCCCTCGGTCGAGCGCGGCGAGGACGGCCTCGGGCGTCGCGGGACCGACGAGGTGATGGAAGCCCGCCCGGCCACGCGCCGCTGAGACCTCAGCGCTCACCGCCTGCTGGGCGGAGATCGCGAGCATCGACGGCGGCTCGCCCACCGCCTTGGAGCGGCGCACGCGAGCTCATGGTTCTGTCCCAGCGCCCTGGATTGCACCGTTGAGCTCGAGCGGGTGATCGTGGGCGAAGGCGATCTTGGACGTCGACGGCGCGTCGGACGATGAGGACGTCGTGCCGTTGGCCAGTCATGGCGAACTCGTCGTCGCGGCCGATCTGCGCCCTTCGCCGGACGACCGGTCAACGCGCGGCAAGAGCAGCGACGGCTGCGGCGAGGGTGCCCGGTTCTCCTTACCGGCGAAAGCGCTGCCCAGTCGTCGGACCTCCCGTCACGGTCCGGCGATCCTGCTCACCGTAGGCGCGAAAGTGTTCCCTGAGCGCCGTCGTGCGACGGCCGCCACGACGGCCGGGCTCCAAGGTCGCGCCGGCTGCGATGAGCGCAGGGCAAGCTAGCCGATGGGCGAGGCGGGTGATGTTGCCGGCCACGCTCCCCCTGCGCGAAGCTGAAGCCGCCGCGGCGGCGGCGCAAGGGCTCGGCGAGGGGCGGGCAGGGGGCCCACCGCGGTGCAGGTCCGTTGGCGCTCGCTTCGGCGAGGGTCGGCCCGTAGCCGCTGCAGCCCCACAGTGACGGCGAGCCTGTCGCTCAAAGCCTGCTCGTCCGCTGGCGCACGCACATTGCGCGCCCCCGTCGACATGGCGAAGCCCGAAGTGCAGTCGCTGCATCGGGAGGGCGTGGTGGTCGACCGTCGCGCTTTGGGCCGATGGTCGGCGAGCTCCCTACGGTGACGACCTCCGCGCCGTGCGTTGGGGGCAGCGGCATCATGCATGCGCTCAACGCGCGGGTGACGAGCGTGCCGTTCGCCGGCCGCCGCGCGGAGACGGTGGAGGCGCCGCAGTCCCCCCTCCGCGCATCCCTCCTTGATGTGGAGAGGCCGGGCCCACGCAGGACCTTGAGCAGCGTCGTCGCTGGGGCGACGTCCGTCGCCGACAGGGGCGTGCCGTCAACATCGGCTCGCTGGACGTCGGCGCCAGCCCATCACGAACCCCGGTAGGTGACGTATCCGTAGGGCGAGACGAGGAGCGGAACGTGGTAATGCGCCGAGCCGTCCGCGATGCCGAACGCGACGACGACGACGTCGAGGAAGGGCGGGTCCGCCAAGGGGACGCCGCGGGCCCGGAAGTAGTCCCCGACGGCGAACTCCAGCCGGTAGGCGCCGGGCTGAAACGACTCGCCGGCGAGGAGCGGCGCGTCCGGTCGGCCGTCGGCGTTGGTGGTCGCGCGGGCCAGCTCGTGGCCCGCGGCGTCGGCGAGGCGAATGGCGACGCCCGCCGCCGGCATCCCGTGCGCGGTGTCGAGGACGTGCGTCGTGAGACCCGGCGTCACCGCTGCCCCCGCCGCGCCCGGCCCGTGGTCCGCGTCTCGATCCAGGCCATCAGCGCGCACACGGCGGTCCCCTGCACCGCGAGCGCCACCAGACCCGTGGAGGTCAGCGGCACGTTGGTTTGCGACTGCGCGGCGATCATCATGGAGCCGAGCCCTCGTTGGCGGCGATGGTCGCCGACACCACGGTGCCGACGAAGGCGAGCGTGATGGCGACCTTAAGCGAGCCGAAGACGTACAACATCGCGCGCGAAATGCCGACCTTGGTCATCCGTCCCACTTTGAGGCGCCGAGGGCGCGTAGGACGTCCTCGGCCTCCGGCTCGATTGTGGCAAGCCCGGTCGCGACCTTCACGACCACCGGAAGGAACGGGGTGAGGAACGCGGTGGTGATCGCCGGCACGACGCCGATGCCGAACCAGATGACGAGGATCGGCACCATCGCGACCTCTAGGCCCGTGCAGAACCCGACGAACAACGGTAGGGTCCGCCGTAGATCGACCGCGACCAGCCGACGAAGGGTGCGACCGCGGCCGCCGACCACGACGAGCCGGAAGTCGATGAAGGTCGCGGCGACGACGAAGGGCGTCGGCAGGACGAAGACCGGCATGTCGGCGAGCCGCTCCGCGGCCTCCCATAGCGCGACGCGGCGGACCCGCGGAGGCGAATGGCGCCACGACCTCCTGAGTCCTTCATCCGTTACCCTGCTCGCGAGAAGGGCGATCCAGCCTGAGCGCGCGCAATGATCGAAGATGCTGCCGTCGCCAAGCGGATGGTCAGCCTCGGCAAGGGGTCGCACCGCAGGAACGGTCGAGATCGGCTGCGGTTGTTGCGTGGAGGAGTTTCATCATGTCCCAGCCGCACATCCTCGTCCTCGGCGCCGGTGGTAGCACGGGGCGCGAGTTGGTCGCCCAGGCGCTCGCCCGGGGCTGCCGCGTCATCGCCGCCGACCGGCATCAGCTCGACGAGCCCCAGCGGGAAGGGTGCACCTACGCCGTCGTCGACGTGCTCGACGAGGACAGCCTCGTCCGCGCCGTCGAAGGGGTCGACGTCGTCGCCTCGGCCATCGGGCTGCCCATGGGGTCGCCCAAGACCCTGCTCGACCCGCCACCGCTCTTCACGGAGGGCACGCGCAACATCATCGCGGCGATGCGCAAGAGCGGGGTGGCGCGGCTCGTGGTGATCTCGGCGACGTTCGTCGAGACGATCAGGCGGGGGCCCATCTGGTTCGAGGCGGCGGCGATGACCGCGCTGTCGGGCATCTTCGAGCACATGCATGAGATGGAGGACCTCCTTCGCGCGGCCCCGGACATCGAGTGGACCGCGGTGCGCCCGGGCTGGCTCCTCGATGCCCCCTATACCGGGGACTACACGGTGAGCGAGGACGTCATCCCGGAGGATCACATCCGCACACGGGTGCCGGACCTGGCCGACTTCATGCTGCGCTGCGCGCTCGACGGCGAGCACGTTCGCGCCACGCCCGCGATCTCACGGGCCGAGGACCCGTCCGCCTCGTCCCCGATCAAGGTCGTCGAGGAGCTCGCCGACTGACGCCCGGCGACCCTCAGGCCGACCCACGCGCCGGCGATGAGCCTGCTGAGCTCGTGCACGGCCTACGAGCGCAAGTTCGTCGACCTCCACGGGAGGATCGCCTCGCCAGACCGTGCGCGACGAAGACCGCGGTGAACCAACGCTCGCGGTGGAGGTGCTGCATGACGCCCCAACGCGCTCGCAGGGCAAGGCGTCGAGCGCGCCGAACGGCTCGTTGAGCCTCAGCAGCGCCGGATCGTGGATCAGCGCGCCGCGCAGGTTGGCGCGCTGCTCCATGCTGCCCGACAGCGGGCATGGGTAGCGCATGCCGAACCCGGAGCAGACGGGGACGAGCAACGCCTCCGCCTTCTCACGGTGCGCGCGGCGGTGCTTGGGGACGGGCCGACGCCGCCGGTGCGGTCGCACGATCTCGAGCGGCAGGAGCATGGTGTCGAGCGTCGCGCGCCAGGGGAACAGCCAGGGGTTCCCAACCGCCGTCCCCATGATCGACGGCGTCCCGTGATGGCGGCGCCGGCCACCGCGACGCGTCCTGCCCGGGGAGGTGAGGCCGGTCGCAAGGCGCATCCCCGAGGAACTGCCGCAATCCGACGGGCCGACCACGGCAGCGAACTCACCCTTTGCGACGCGCGGGAAACACTCCACCGCCTTGGGGTCGTCCTGCGCCCACTCCGTGGTGGCGAGGGCGGCGTTGCCGTAGAGCTCGAGCCCGTGGTCCGCCATCGGCAGCGTCACTTTGGCGTCCTTCGCGACGTCCTGCAGCTTGAGGTTCAGGACCGAGGAGAACGAGAAGCCGATGAGCGGGTCGACGTCGCCCTGGGTCAATCGGCTCGCGGACCGGGAAGCCGACCGCCCAATGGTGATCGTTTTGATGTCGAGGTCGTTCACCGCAGCGCCGTCGGGCCGCTGGCCGGGGCGCGGCGCCGAGCGTCTTGCCCTCCAGCGAGGCAAGTCCAGCTTGAGGCGAACAGGCGAGAGGTCCTGCGGCGCGGCGGGCAGAGAGCAACCGCGACGGTGAACGCGGCGGGCAGCGTGTGCCGCAGGCTCTCCATCGGGCCGGGCAACGGCTTGCGCTGCCTCACAGGCAGGCGGCGTTCCGTCCAAGACCTTACCGAGAGGATCAGCTGCCGACGATCCGCAGGTCGTGGTCATCGAACCGTCACACCCAGCGCCTAGCGACGCCTCATGTCCGAAGTCGCGCGTCAATCCCTCCTACGGTCCCTCGCGCTCGCCGAGCCGGACGAGCTGGCCGCAGCCGTCCGTGACCTTCCCCAAGACGTCCCCGGGCACGAGGTGGTGCGCGGTCCCGAGGTCGGGCTCGTCATGGTGCGCGGGCGCATCGGCGGTGGCGGCGCGCCGTTCAACGCCGGCGAGGCGACGATGACGCGGTGCGTCGTCCGCCTGTCGACCGGCGAGGTGGGCTTCGGTCACGTGCTGGGGCGGGACGGCGAGCGGGCGCGACACGTGGCCCTCCTCGACGCCCTCGGGCAGACGCCACGGTACGGCGGCCGCGTGGGCGCCGTCGCCGCGGCGCTCGACGCGGCGCGCATGGCGCGGACCGCGGCGCGTGCCGCCGAGGTGGGCGCGACGCGCGTCGACTTCTTCACCATGGCGCGGGGGGAGGACTGATGGCACGGGCCGCGTCAACGCCGTGAGCCTCGACGCCGCGACGCTGTCGGGCGGCTTCGCCGACCCCGTCCACGGCGCCCAGGCGGCGTTCCGCGTGATCCTGCGCGCGATGGCCGAGCCCGGGACCGTGATGACGCTGCCTCCCACCGGCCCACCGCCCCCGCTCTCATCCGGCGCGGGTGCCGTCGCTCTGGCGCTGTTGGATGCGGACACGCCGGTGTGGCTCGACGAGGACCACGCCTCCGCGGCGCGATGGCTCACCTTCCACACCGGCGCTCCGGTGGTGGGCGAGCGTCGGGCCGCCCGCTTCGCGCTGCTCAGCGCACCCGACCTCGACGGCTTCGCGCTGGGCGACGACGACTACCCAGACCGGTCCGCCACGCTCGTCGTCGCCGTGCGGTTCGGCGGGTCCCGCTTCGTGCTGACGGGGCCGGGGATCGACGGTCGCCGCGCCGTCGGCCTGTCCTTGCCGATCGACTTCGTCGAGCGCTGGGAGGCCAACCGCGCCCTGTTCCCGCGCGGCATGGACCTCCTCCTCGTCGACGGCGACGCGGTGATGGGACTGCCGCGCACGACGGCGTTGGCGGCCGCATGATGACGGGTGAGTTGCCATGTACGTCGCGGTGAAGGGCGGCGAGGCGGCGATCGCCAACGCGCACCGCCTGCTGGCCAAGGACCGCCGCGGCGATCCGGCCGTCCCCGAGCTCACCGCCAGGCAGATCGCAGAGCAGCTTTCGCTCGCCGTCGACCGCGTCATGGCGGAGGGCTCGCTGTACGACGTCGAGCTCGCGGCGACCGCCGTGCGCCAGGCGCGCGGCGACCTCATCGAGGCGATCTTCCTGACCCGCGCGTTCCGCACGACGCTGCCCCGGCTCGGCGCCAGCGAGCCCATCGACACCGGCGCGATGGCCATCGAGCGACGCATCTCGGCGACCTTCAAGGACCTCGTCGGCGGCCAGATCCTCGGCCCCACGTTCGACTACACACACCGGCTCATCGAGGACGACCTGACAACGTCCTCCCCCGCCACCGGCGCTCCAGTAGGCGACGCGCCCAGGGTGACGGACGTCCTCGGCCGTGAGGGCCTTTTGGAGCCGGACGGCGGCGAGCGCGGGGCGGAGCCCGGCGACCTCACGCGCGAGCCGATGGACCCGCCGATGGATCGCCCCGTCCGCCTGCAGGCGCTCGCCCGGGGCGACGAGGGCTGGCTGCTGGGCCTCGCCTACTCGACCCAGCGGGGCTTCGGGCGCACGCACCCCTTCGTCGGCGAGCTGCGCGTCGGCGCCGTCGAGGTCGAGGTGATGGTGCCCGAGCTCGGCTTCGCGGTCACGCTCGGCACCATCACCGTCACCGAGTGCCAGATGGTGAACCAGTTCCATGGGTCGGCGGACGAGCCGCCGCAGTTCACCCGCGGCTACGGGCTCGTGTTCGGCCGAATCGAGAGGAAGGCGATGGCGATGGCGCTCGTCGACCGCTCGCTGCGCGCCGGCGAGCTCGGCGAGGACCGCGTCGCCCCTTCGCAGGACGAGGAGTTCGTCATCGCCCACGCCGACAACGTCATGGCGACGGGCTTCGTGGAGCACCTCAAGCTGCCGCACTACGTGGACTTCCAGGCCGAGCTCGAGCTGGTGCGCCGGATGCGCGAGGAGGCCGCACGCCCGGCACGGAGGGCGGCGGAGTGAGCGCCACCTACAACTTCGCCTACCTCGACGAAGGCACCAAGCGGATGATCCGCCGCGCCCTCCTCAAGGCGGTGGCGATCCCAGGCTACCAGGTGCCGTTCGCGAGCCGCGAGATGCCGATGCCCTACGGCTGGGGCACCGGCGGCGTCCAGGTGACGGCGTCGATCATCGGCGAGGGGGACGTCCTCAAGGTGATCGACCAGGGCGCCGACGACACGACCAACGCGGTCTCCATCCGTGCCTTCTTCGCCAAGGTCGCGAACGTCGCCGTCACCACGCGCACGGTGGAGGCGACGATCATCCAGACGCGCCACCGCATCCCCGAGACGCCGCTCCGCGCGGGGCAGATCCTCGTCTATCAGGTGCCGATCCCCGAGCCGCTGCGCTTCCTCGAGCCGCGCGAGATCGAGACGCGGGTGATGCACGCGCTCGAGGAGTACGGGTTGATGCACGTGAAGCTTTACGAGGACATCGCCCGGCACGGCCACATCGCGACGACCTACGCCTACCCCGTGCGCGTCGAGGGGCGCTACGTGATGGACCCGTCCCCGACGCCCAAGTTCGACAACCCGAAAATGCACCGCTCGCCGGCGCTGCAGCTCTTCGGCGCCGGTCGCGAGCGTCGGATCTACGCGCTGCCGCCCTACACCGAGGTGGTCAGCCTCGACTTCGAGGACCATCCGTTCCGCGTGCAGGAGTTCACCGAGCCCTGCGCGTTGTGCGGCGCCACCGGCGTCTACCTCGACGAGATCGTGACCGACGACGCGGGCGGGCGGATGCACGCGTGCTCCGACACCGACTGGTGCGAGGCGCGCCGTGATGGTGGTGGGACGTGACGCCGCTCCTTGCCGCCGAAGCCCTCACCGTGCGCTACGGCGAGCGGGTCGGCTGCACGGACGTGTCCTTCGACCTCTACACGGGCGAGGTGCTCGCTGTCGTCGGTGAGTCCGGCTCGGGCAAGACCACGCTCCTAGGCGCGCTCCTGCAGCGCGTCGTGCCGGCTTCAGGACGTGTGCGCTACGTGTCGCGCGAGGGCGGTTGGCGCGACCTTGCTGACCTCGGCGAGGCGGAGCGCCGGCGGCTCGCGCGCACCGAATGGGGCTTCGTCCACCAGAACCCGGCGGACGGGCTGCGCATGTCGGTGTCGGCGGGCGGCAACATCGGCGAGCGGCTGATGGCGGTCGGACACCGGCACTACGGCGACATCCGCACCACGGCGGTCGATTGGCTGGAGCGGGTCGAGATCCCGGCCGAGCGCGTGGACGACGCCCCGCGGAGCTTCTCCGGGGGGATGCGCCAGCGCCTGCAGATCGCACGTAACCTCGTCACCCACCCGCGCCTCGTCCTGCTCGACGAGCCGACGGGCGGGCTCGACGTCTCGGTGCAGGCCCGGGTGCTCGACGTCCTACGCCGGCTGGTCGCCGAGCTCGACCTCGCGGCGGTCATCGTCACCCACGACCTCGCCGTCGCCCGCCTCCTGGCCGACCGCATCCTCGTCATGAAGGACGGCCGCGTCGTCGAGGAGGGGATGACAGCGCGCGTCCTGGAGGACCCGCAGCACCCCTACACCCAGCTCCTCGTCTCCGCGATCTTGGAGGTATGATGCAAGGCACGCTTGCAGCAACCTTGGCCGCCATCGACCACTTCAGCGCCCCGTCGCCGGTGGAGCTCGATCGCCTCGTCGCGGGCTCGACGCTCGCTCACGACCGCGCCGACGACCGGCCGGGCAACTGGCACGGCGGCATCGCCTTGATCGACAGGCTCGCACCGCCACGGGTGCGCGCAGAAGCCGACTGCGCCGTGCTCCATTGGCCGCGGGACCTCCTAGACGACCTCGCCGGCGAGAACGCACACCTCGGCATCGCCATGCTGCGCGGTGTGCGCGGCGGGGCCACGATGCGGCACGCCCACACGACGAGCGAGGCGTGATGGAGCCAGCGCTCGTCGTCGATGGTCTGTCGAAGAGGTTCGTGCTGCACCTCCAGCGAGGGCTTGCGCTGCCGGTCGTCGAGGGCGCCGGCTTCAGCGTGTCGCCCGGCGAGTGCGTCGTGCTCGGCGGGCCGTCGGGGGCGGGCAAGAGCTCGGTGCTGAAGATGGTGGCAGGGACCTACGGCGCCTCGGCGGGTCGCATCATCGTGCGCCATCGCGGCGCGCCGGTGGACCTCGTCGCCCTCACGGCGCGCGAGCTGATCGCCGTACGGCGTGAGACCATCGCCGAGGTCACCCAGTTCCTGCGCGTGATCCCCCGCGTGCCGACCCTCGACGTGGTCGCTGCGCCAGCCGAGGCAGAGCTTGGCGCCGACCAAGCACGGGACAGGGCGGCGGCGCTCCTCGCGCGGCTCAACCTGCCGCAGCGACTGTGGGGACTGCCCCCGGCGACCTTCTCCGGCGGCGAGAAGCAGAGGGTCAACATCGCCCGCGGCTTCATCCGCAATGCGCCGCTCCTCCTGCTCGACGAGCCGACGGCGAGCCTTGATGCCGCGAACCGTGACGTCGTCGTCGCCCTCATCGAGGAGAAGAAGGCGGCGGGCACCGCGATCCTCGGCATCTTCCACGACGAGGCGGTGCGCGCGCGGGTCGCCGACCGCATCGTCGACGTCAGCGGCTTCGCTCCGGCGTGAGGCTGTCGCCGGAGCCGACGGTCCATCCGGACGCGACGATCGTGGAATCCGCCCTCGGCGCGTGGACCGAGGTCGGCCCGCGCACCCGCATCGAGTGGTCGATTTTCGGCGACTACAGCTACGTGATGGAGGGGGGGCAGATCAGCTACGCGACGGTGGGCAAGTTCTGCTCACTCGCCTCCAACGTGCGGCTCAACCCGACCAACCACCCCGTCGAGCGAGCGTCGAGCCATCACTTCAGCTACCGGGCCTCGCGCTACTTCGAGGATGCGGGCGACGACGAGGCGGTGTTCGCGTGGCGCAGGGCGCACGCGGTCGCGCTCGGCCACGACGTGTGGATCGGGCACGCGGCGAGTGTGATGCCAGGCGTCGCGGTGGGCACCGGCGCGGTCGTCGCGGCCCATGCGGTGGTGACGCGCGAGGTCGCGCCCTACACCATCGTCGCCGGGGTCCCGGCGCGACCGCTGCGCCGGCGCTTCGACGCACGGACGGCCGAGCGCCTCCAGGCGCTCGCGTGGTGGGATTGGCCGCATGCGCGGTTGAGGGCGACGCTTCACGACTTCCAGCAGCTCTCCACCGAGGCGTTCCTGGAGCGCCACGAGACGGCTTGAGGTCAGTCGCGGCGCCGCTGTGCGGTGACGGCGACGACGAGGAGGACCGCCGCGACCATCGCCGCCGGCGCCGCATCCTCCTTGCGCAGGCGCCCGAAGGGCGTCGGCAGGAGCGGTCGACGCTGGCGGACCCGCGGTGGCTTGGACGGCGGCACGGCACGGGCGGCCACTGGCGTCTTCCAGCGGTAGGTCAGTCGCATGACCCTGACGGGGCGACCTTCCTGGAGGATGACCCTGCGCCGGCGCACCTGCTTGGCGCCCTCGGTGGCGATGAGCCGGGCAGCCTCGCCGCCGCGGTAGTACAGCTCGAGGGCCCGTGCCCGTGCCCGCGCCGCCGCCTCCCGTCGCGCCGCGCGCCGCGCCTCCCTGGCCTCGGGGTCGTCCCGCTGGGGCGCCGCCGGCACGGGCTCGGCGTCCGCCGCCGACTCCGCCTCGGGCACGCGCGACCTGGGCGTCGCCGGCCCGTCCTGTGTCGCGGCCTCCGCGTCGTATGGAGCCCGCTCGCCGGCGAGCGGCGCGTCCACCGGCTCCGGCTCCGGGCGGTCGCGCTGCGGCGGCGCTGGGGCGGTGGCCGGTGGGCGTTCCTCGGCCGCCGCCACTCGGCGGTCGTGGCCTTCGCCGTGGCGCTCCAGCGGAACCAAGCGTTGGTCCTCCAGCACCACCAGGAGCCCGTAGGCCGCCTTCGACGCGATGTCGGCCACCGCGAACAGGGCGTCCTGGGCGCCGAGGCCCCACGCGCCCTGGAACTCGGGCCCGAGGAAGAACACCACCGGGTAGATCAGCCAAAGCGCCGTCAGGAGGCCGGCGTGCCGGACGTAAAGCTCGCTGCGGACCGGGTGACCCTCTCTCGCCACTTCGCGCACCGGACCCCACAGGAAGAGGAGGACGAGGGCGAACGCGATGGACGAGACGACGAACCATATCCAGACCGTGACCCCCATGCCGCCGGCGGCGACGGCACCCGTCAGAACCATGACGACGTCGAGGAAGATCACGGTCGCAGCGAGCGGCACGAGGGTGCGGCCGAGCGGTGCCGCGGTGACGAGCAGCGCCGCCAGGAGCAGCGGCGTGGTGATGAGCCAATCGAGGTAGCGCGTGCCGATCTCGATGGGCCCGAAGTGGACCTCCCGCGTCCCCGTGGCGAGCACGACATAGAAGCCCGCCGCCACGAGACAGACGACCGAGTGCAGCGTGGTACGCGCCGCCTGCCGCGTCGTGGACAGGCCACCGAGGAAGAAGATCGCCAGCCCACCGACGAACAGCGCGACGGCGCCGATCCAGAACACGAGCTCGACGCTCATCGGGTCGACCGTCCGAGGCCGATGTCGCCGGCGCACGATGTCGACGTCGTGTCACGATGGCGTGACATCGTGCCGGAAGTTCGGGTCATGCGTTCCATGGTGCGGCTTGCGCCCCGCTCGTTCATTCGACCAGACGAATGATATGGCCTGCCCAAAGGTTCGGTCCGAGGCCAAACATCACGTGCGTTACGCCATCTACCTGACGCCGCCCGAGGGGGACCCGCTGGCCGACGCGGCGGCCCGCTGGCTCGGCCGCTCGCCCTTCGACGAGACGCCGCGGGCGACCGCCGCGCCGGCTTCGGCCCGTGCCGACGTGCCGGCCCGGTACGGCTTCCACGCGACGCTGAAGGCGCCGTTCCGCCTCGCCGAGGGGGCGGACGAGCCGGCGCTCCTCGAGGCCTTCCACCAAGCCTACGCGGGACCGCCGCTCGTGCTGCGGCTCACCATCGCACCCTTGTCGCGCTTCCTCGCCTTCCGGACCGAAGACGAGGCGGCGGAGGCAGCGGCGCGACGGGCGGTCGAGGCGTTCGAACCCCTGCGCGCGCCATTGACGGTGGAGGAGCGCGCGCGGCGCCGGCCCGAGCGGCTCGACGCGCACGGCCTCGCGTTGCTCGAGCGGTGGGGCTACCCCTACGTCATGGACCGCTTCACGTTTCACATGACCCTGACCGGCCCCCTCGACCTCGCGGACGCCGCCTCGGTCGCCGACGCCGCGCACGGCCACTTCGCGGAGCACGATGGGGCACACCATCGGCTCGTCCACGCGGTCTATCGTGAGGATGAGCCCGGCGGACCCTTCCGGGTCATCGCCACCGAGGCGGTCCGCCAGTGAGCGCGTTGACGCTGACCAACGCACGCCTCGTCTTGGACGTGGAGGTGATCAGCGGCCATTTGGTGGTCGAGAACGGGCGCATCGCTGGGCTGGGCGAGGGGGCCGCGCGCGGCGAGGACTGCGAAGGCGACTACGTCGTCCCTGGGCTGATCGAGCTCCACACCGACCACCTCGAGACCCACGTCTCGCCGCGCCCGATGGTGCGGTGGGACATGACCGCCGCGATCCAGGCGCACGATGCGCAGATCGCAGCGTCCGGCATCACCACCGTCCTCGACGCCCTGCGCGTCGGGCTCGACGCCGACTCCAGGCTGACGTCGGAGGACTCGCGGTCCATCGCCGACGCCATCGCTGCCGCCCAGGACGACGGGCGGCTGCGCGCCGAGCACCGCTTCCACCTGCGCTGCGAGGTCTCCGATGAGGGCGCGCTGAGGGGCTTCGCCCTGTTCGACGACTGCCCCGTCGACCTCGTCTCGCTCATGGACCATACTCCCGGCCAGCGCCAGTTCCGCTCCCTCGATGCCTACCGTGCCTACTTCCAGGGCAAGAGCGGCATGTCGGACGCGCAGTTCGAGGTGTTCCAGGCCGAACGCGTAGCTCGCGCCGCGATCTGGTCCGATCGCAACCGGCGCGAGCTCGCCGAGCGGGCGCGGGCGCGGGACGTGATGATTGCGAGCCACGACGACGCGACCGCCGCCCACGTCGCCGAGGCGGTCCGCGACGGAGCGACGCTCGCCGAGTTCCCGACCACCGTGGAGGCGGCCGAGGCCTCGAAGGCGGCCGGCATGCGCATCCTCATGGGCGGCCCCAACCTCGTGCGCGGGGGCTCGCACTCGGGCAACGTCTCGGCCGACGACCTCGCGGGACGCGGCGCGCTCGACATCCTGTCGTCGGACTACGTGCCGTTCTCGATGCTGCAGGCCTCCTTCGTGCTCGCGGACCGTGCGGGCTGGGGACTGCCGCGGGCCCTTGCGACGGTGACCGCCAATCCCGCGGCAGCGCTGGGCCTCCACGATCGCGGGCGGCTCGCCGTGGGCCTGCGCGCCGACCTCGTCCGCGTGCGTCGGCCGGAGCGTGGCACGATCCCCGTGGTCCGCTCCGTTTGGCGCGAGGGTCGGCGCGTCCTCTAGAGCATCTTGGGTCTCCTCAGACCCAGACAAGATGCTCTAGCTCGTTGATTAAGAGCGGTCTTCTTGGGGTCAGGTGGTTCTACCTAACCCCAAACCGCCCTAGCCCTCGCTGGGGGCGCACGGGTGCAAAGCGCACAAGCTGCTATACGCCCTCAGCCAGCATTAGTGGCCACTTTGGATCGTGTTCACAAGCTTGCGGCAGGCGAGCCCGCTTTAGGGTTGTTGCCGATCGACGAGCGCCTTCCAGGGAGAGGGCTGACAGGGCGGTAAGGAACAATGACGGCGACCGGCGGGTCCCCAGACAGCATCATGACCGACGCGGCGGCCGCGTGCGCGCGGGCGCCGACGACGCGCATCGTCCGGCTGGCCCAGGTTGTCGCACGGGCGCTGCAGGCGCCGTGCGCGGTGATCGATGCCCTCGACGGCACCCAGCCGACCATCCACACCGACGGGACGGTGGATGCCGCCGCCGTCCTTGCCGGGTGGCCAAGCGTCCCCGTCACGGCGGGCGCGCTGCGCCTGACGCCCGCAGTCGGACCCTGCCTCGTGGGGGTCGCCTTCGACGCGACGTTGGACGGCGCGGCGATCGTCGTCGCCGCGCTCGACGGGAGCGAGCGGACCTTGCCGTTCGACGTCGCTGCGGTGAAGACGCTCGTCGACGAGCTCGACGCCCAGTGGCACGGCCAGCAGGCCGCCATCGCCAGCTGGGTCCGTCGCCTCGAGCAGGAGAACCGGCAGATGGCGCGGGCGCAGCGCCTCATCGGCGTCGGCACCCTGACCTTCGACGCCGTGGAGGAGCGGATCGATGCCTCGCCTTCCGCCCTCGACGTCCTCGGCGTGCCGGCCCTCGACACGCTCGAAGCCTTCATCATGGCGTTCGACCCGTTCGACCGTGCCTTCGTCCACCGGACACTCATGGGCTGCGACGGTCGGTCGGCGATCTTCGACTTCGAACGTCAGATCGAACACCCGGATGGAAGGCGGGCTTGGGTCCGCGTCCACGGCGAGACGCGCTGCCGCGCCGGTTCGCCGAGCGCCATCTTCGCCACCGTGCAGGACGTCACGGCGGGCCGGGCGCACATGAGCGAGATGCAGGACCTCGCCGAGCGTGACGCGCTCACCGGGGTCTACAACCGGACGATGTTCGAGCGCGCGACGAGGGAGGCGCTGGCCCGCGCCGAGCAGGAGCGCCTGCATGCCGCGCTGTTCTTGGTCGACATCGACAACTTCAAGGAGATCAACGACACCTTCGGGCACCCGGCCGGCGACGAGATCCTGAAGTTCGTCGCCCGCGTCCTCACCAGCCTCACCCGCGCATCCGATACGGTCCTGCGCCTTGCCGGCGACGAGTTCGCGGTCATCGTCTCCCGTGCCGCCAACACCGACGGCATCATGGCGCTCGCCGAGCGCATCGCAAGGACGCTGTGCGCGGACGTCGGCGTCGGTGGGGACGAGGTCGCGCTGTCGACCTCCATCGGCGTCGCGATCTTCCCCGAGGACGTCTCGCCCAAGGTCGACATCTACAAGGCCTGCGACCACGCGCTCCTCGAGGCGAAGTCCGCCGGCCGCCGGACGGTGAGGCGCTTCGACCCGTGCATGCGAGAGGCGCGCGAGCTCCACCGCAGCCGGATGGCGCGGGTGCGGGCGAGCCTCGCGCGCGGTGAGTTCGTGCCGTACTTCCAACCCAAGCACGACCTTCAGTCCGGAGTGGTCGTCGGCTTCGAGGCGCTGTGCCGTTGGGAGCACCCCGAGCGCGGCACGCTCGGCCCTGCCGAGTTCGCCGCCGCCTTCGACGATAGGGACCTCGGTGGACCGTTGTCCGACGTCAGCCTGCATGGCGCGTTCCGCGCCGCCGCCGCGTTCCGCGAGCGCGGCCTGTCGTTCGGACACGTCGCGATCAACCTCAACCGCGCGCAGCTCCAACGACCGACCCTGGTGGCGGACGTGCGTCGCCTCGGCGAGGAGACCGGCGTGCCCACTGATGAGATCGTCTTCGAGGTGCTCGAGAACGTCCTCATCCGCGACGACGGCGGGGTCTACGACAACCTCACGGAGCTGTCCGCCGCGGGCTACCGCGTCGCGCTCGACGACTTCGGCACCGGCTTCGCCTCCCTCACCCACGTGCGCGAGCCGTTCATCCGCGAGCTCAAGATCGATCGTAGCTTCGTGTCGACGTCGGCCAACAGCTCCGACGACCACCAGATCGTCGCCGCCATCGTCCAGCTCGCCGGGAAGATGGGGCTGACCATGGTCGCCGAGGGCATCGAGGACGAGGAGACGCTGCGCTGCCTCCGCGCCCTCGGCTGCACGGTGGGCCAGGGCTTCGTCTTCTCACGCGCGCTGCCGTTCGACGAGGCCATCGAGTTCTTGGCGCGACAGTCGCGCATCCGCACGCTCCTCGCCGACGTCGCCGGCTGACGCTCCGGCCCTGGTCCCGTCGCCGGCGCCTCAGGGGACCGCGGCGGACGGGCGTTCGATGGTCACCAGCGGCTCGGGGTCGCGCTCCCAGCGGGTGTCGAGCCAAGTGACGGTGTGCACGGCAAGCCGACCCTGCTCGATCTCGATCCTGTTGAACGCGTTGGGCTCCTCGCGGGTGCGCGAGGAGAGCGCGGTGCCGGCCTGGATGACGGTCACGCGGTGGGCCGGCGTGCCCGCCTCGGCGATGACGGTGGGCTCGTCCGGCGCGGTATGGAACGCCGCCGCGTAGGTGCGATGGAGGTGCCCTGCGGTGACGAGGTCGACCCTCTGCTCGACGAAGGCGGCGAGGGCCTTCTCGGCCCGCTTGACGATGGCGCGCGGCCGGTTCGACAGGTCCTGCGCCTCCTCCTCGATGAACGGGTGGTGCGCCACGATGATGCGGAAGACGTCCGGCCCGGCTCCGTCGAAGCGCTGGGCGAGGCCTTCGATCTGCCGACGCGACAGGCTGCCGTGGGACCAATCGAGCCTCAGGCGCATGCGCCGCGCGGTGTTGAGCCCGACCACCGCGACGTCGTCGGAGAACCAGGACGGCTCGATCGTGTCGGACACGTGCCGGTGCCACCGCCGGTAGGGCGCGGCGAAGCGCTCGGGGATGTTCCAGGGCGTGATGTCGTGGTTGCCGGGAACCGACAGCGTCGGCGCGTCGAGGGCGTCGATGAACGCACGGGCGCGCGCGAACTCCTCGTCGCGGGCTGCGAGCGTCAGGTCGCCGGACACGATGACGAGGTCGAGCCGCTCGCGATTCAGCTCGTCGATCAGCGCCTCGGTCGTCGACCGCTCCTCCGAGCCGAAGTGCAGGTCCGAGACCTGGGCGATGGTCGTCACTGCGGCTCCTTGGGCGCGAACACTTGGACCTCGCCGGTGCGGATGCGCACCTTGCAGGGCGAGGTGATCAGCGCATCCTCGCCGTCCAGCATGGCGTGCATGCGACGGCGCGGTCCTCGCAGGTCCGCGGCCGTGCCGACCATCTTGTCGACGTCAGGGTCCTCCGCGAGCTGGCCGAAGGCGCCGCGCACGACGAGCCGGGCCACGTCGACGCCGCTGTCAGGATGGATCGCGAACACCGTCATCAGGCCGCCCGACACGGTGTCACGGTGGGGTCGCGGCAGGAGGTTGTCCGACATCGTGCCGACAATGACGGCGAACGACGGCGAGACGATGGTGCGCTCACCGGCTTCGGTGGCGACCTCCATGGTGAGCTTGGGGTCGCGCGGCAGCGTGGTGATGGCGTGCGCGGCGAGCCGGATGCGGTCCAGCATGCGCAGCTTGCCCCGTCGAGCCTCGCGATGGACGCCCATGCGCACGGGCAGCCCGGTGAACAGCGTGTGGAGGAACAGGTGGCCGTCGACGTCGCCACAGTCGACGCTGAGGAGGTGGCCGTCGGCGATCACCCTGGCGGCGGCCTCAACGTCCTCGGGGATGCCGTAGTCGGTCGCGAGGAGGTTCATCGTGCCGCCCGGCAGGATGCCGATGGGGCGACCGCCGCCGAGGTGGGCCTCGATGGTCGCGCGGATCGTGCCGTCACCGCCGCCGACCACGATGATGTCGGTCTCCGCCTTCAGGCTCTGGCGGATCTGCTCGTCGACCTTGCCCTCCATCGGCGTGACCGCGAACCCGGCGGCGATCAACGTGTCGGTGGCAACGGCCTTCGCGTCAGCACGGTTGAGGTGACTGCCCGAGGCTTCGTTGAAGATGAGCGCGGCCGAGGGCATTAATCTCTCGCAGTTGACCCTTGGCGGCAACGCGGGCGGGCGCCATCCGTTGCCCCTTGGGTCGACGACAGGCGCTGTTCTTTGCTGCTGGTCCGCCTACTTGGGGTCGGACGGCGAGGGGAACAGGCTTGCTGGAGCGGCTGAGGCGGATCGAGGACGGCGCGCGGCTCGCGGCGGTGAGCGTGGGCGAGCGCGTCGGCGTCGTCGCGCCGACGCTGCGGCTCGGCGTCACCGGACTGTCGCGATCGGGCAAGACAGTGTTCCTCGCCGCGCTCGTGCACAACCTCGTCCACGGCGGGCGCCTGCCGATGTTCGCGCCCTACGCCGAGGGCCGGCTCGCCTCCGCCCGCCTCGCGCCGCAGCCCGATGACGAGGTGCCTCGCTTCCCCTACGAGGATCACGTGCGCGCGCTCGTCGAGGAGCGCGTCTGGCCGGCCTCGACGCGGCGCATCGCGCAGCTGCGCGTCACCATCGAGTACGAGAGCGCGCGCCTCTTCGCCCGCCGCTTCGGCCCCGGACGGCTGCACCTCGACCTCGTGGACTACCCCGGCGAGTGGCTGCTCGACCTGCCGCTGATGACCCTGTCCTACGCGAGCTGGTGCCGCGAGGCGCTGGGTGAGGCCGCGCGCCGTCCGCGGAAGGCGGCGGAGCTGCGCACTGCCCTTGCGGCGACGGACCCCGTCGCGAGCGCCCGCGAGGCGGACGCGCTGGCCCTCGCCGACGCCTTCACCGCGTACCTCAGGGCAGCGAGGGCCGACCCCAACGCGCTCGCCGCGCTGCCGCCGGGCCGCTTCCTCATGCCGGGCGACATGGAGGGCTCGCCGGCGCTCACCTTTGCGCCGCTCGACGTCCCGGCGCACAAGGAGGCCCCGGCCGGTTCGTTGTGGGCGATGATGGAGCGGCGCTACGAGGCGTACAAGACGCACCTGGTGCGGCCCTTCTTTCACGACCACTTCGCCCGGCTCGATCGGCAGATCGTGCTCGTCGACGTCCTGTCGGCGCTGAACGGCGGGCCGCGGGCGCTCGGCGAGCTGCGCCGCGCGTTGTCCTCCGTGCTCGCCTGCTTCCGCACCGGGCGATTGTCGTTCCTCGGCTCGCTGGTTGACCGGCGGATCGAGCGGATCCTGTTCGCCGCGACCAAGGCCGACCACGTGCATCAGCGCGACCACGACCGCCTGGAGGCCATCCTGGGACAGCTCGTCGCCGAGGCGCGGGCGGGCGCCATGGTCTCCGGCGCGCAGGTGGACGTCGCGGCGATGGCGGCGGTGCGCGCGACGCGCGAGGCGACCGTCACGCGCGGCGGCGAGACCTGGCACGCCATCGCCGGCACGCCGCTCGCCGGGGAGCGCATCGACGGGCGCGTGTTCGACGGCGAGGCGGAGGTCGGCCTGTTTCCGGGTGACCTGCCGGACGAGCTGCCATCCGATCCGGCGTCGCAGGCCGAGCTCGCGGAGGGGAGCTACGGCGTGACGACGCTGCGGTTTCGTCCCGGCCGCATCGAGCGCGCCAACGACGTGGTGCTGAGCCTGCCGCACATCAGGCTCGACCGCGCGCTGCAGTACCTCGTGGGGGACCGCCTGCAATGACGCGCCGACCGGTGGTGTTCGACCTCGACGAGGTCGACTTCGACGACGCGCCGGCCGGGGCCCCCGATGCCGCGGCGCAGGCGCCGGAGGCCGCTCCGCCGCCGCGCCCGTCCCGCCGTCGCCGCGGGATCCGCCCCGAGCCCGTCGCCGCCCCCGAGGCGACCGGTCCCGCGCCGACGCCCGCTCCGCTCAAGCGGCGGCGGCGGCGGCGGGTGAGTTGGTCCGGGATGTTCGGTGCCGGTGTCGCGGGGCTCAGCGCGCTGGCGCTCACGATCTCGCTGACCGCCTTTGTCGAGGACATGCTGGCCCGCGCCCCTGCGCTCGGCGGGCTCGCGGCGCTCTTCGCGGCGTTGATGGTGGTCGGCCTTGCCGGCGTGGCGCTGCGCGAGTGGTTCGCCATCCGCCACCTCAAGGAGGTCGAGGCGCTGCGCCGCCGCGCCGACGCCGCCGTGGCCTCCGACGACAGCGCCGCGGCGCGCAGGGTGCTCGCCGACCTCGCGGAGCTTTACACCGACCGGCCCGCCACCGCCCGCGGCCGCGCCGCGCTCAAGGGGCACATGCGCGAGGTCATCGACGGCCGCGACCTCATCGCGCTCGCCGAGCGTGAGGTCCTCGCGGCGCTCGACCGGGAGGCGATCGGCCACGTGGTGTCCGCCTCCCGCCGCGTCGCCGCGGTCACCGCGCTGTCCCCGCGTGCGCTGGTCGACGTCGGCTACGTGGTGTTCGCCGCGCTCGTGATGGTGCGGCGCGTCGCGATGACCTACGGCGGCCGGCCGGGGACGCTCGGCTTCCTGCGCGTCCTGCGCCACGCCGTCGCCCACCTTGCCGTCACCGGCGGGATGGCGGCCGGCGACTCGCTCATCGGCGAGGTGATCGGCAAGGGGATCGCGGCGAAGCTGTCAGCCAAGCTCGGCGAGGGCATCGTCAACGGGCTGATGACGGCGCGCCTCGGCCTCGCCGCACTCGACGTCCTGCGCCCACTCCCCTTCCACGGAACGCGACGACCGCGCGTCAACGACATCCTGTCGGAGATCGCGCGCATCGCTCCGGGGGAGGAGCGAGTGGAGCAGCCGTGAGGAGCCGTGCCGTGTTGCTCCCTCGTGGGCTCGGTGTCGCGCCGAAGGCGTCGCGCCTCAAGGCACGCTGCGCTCTTCGGCCTTGACCCGCGACGCCTTCGGCGCGCTTCTGAGGGTGTCGGCTCCGCCGGAATGTCGCTTCAGGGAAGACCCCCTCCGGGGGGTCTTCCACCGGAATGGACGGCGCGCCGGGGCCGTCCGTGCGCCGCTGCGGCTTCCGGTCTGCCGGAAGCACGAGGAGGGTGAGCGATGTTCACACCGCTGTTCGAGGGGCTGCGCCAGGAGGGCGTGCCGGTCTCGCTGCGCGAGTACCTCGCGCTGCTCGAGGGCATGCGCGACGGCATGGCGGGGGACGACATCGAGACGTTCTACTACCTCGCCCGCGCCGCCCTCGTGAAGGACGAGACGAAGATCGACGCCTTCGACCGCGTGTTCGGCCGCGTCTTCAAGGGGCTCGAGGCGCTGTCCGACGCGGCACCCGGCGTCGATGTCACCGAGATCCCCGAGGAGTGGCTGCGCTCGCTCGCCGACCGGGTGTTCTCCGCGGAGGAGAAGGCGCAGATCGAGGCGCTCGGCGGCTTCGAGAAGCTGATGGAGACGCTGCGCCAGCGCCTCGAGGAGCAGAAGGGGCGCCACCAGGGCGGCAACAAGTGGATCGGCACCGGCGGCACGTCCCCCTTCGGGGCCGATGGCTACAACCCGGAAGGCGTGCGCATCGGCCAGCATAAGAGCCGGCATCGCCGCGCCGTGAAGGTCTGGGACCGCCGCGAGTTCCGCGACCTCGACGGCGACGTGGAGATCGGCACCCGCGCCATCCGCATCGCGCTTCGCAAGCTGCGCCGCTTCGCTCGCACCGGCGCGGCGGAGGAGCTCGACCTGCCCGAGACGATCAGGGCGACGGCGCGCGAGGGCTTCCTCGACGTCAGGACCCAGCGCGAGCGGCAGAACGCGGTGAAGGTGCTGCTCCTCCTCGACATCGGCGGCTCCATGGACGACCACGTGAGGGTCTGTGAGGAGCTGTTCTCCGCGGCACGATCCGAGTTCCGCTCGCTGACGCAGTACTACTTCCACAACTGCGTCTACGAGGGTCTTTGGACGACCAACACCCGCCGGCGAACCGAGCAGATGCCGACGCTCGACGTCATCCGCACGCTGCCCGCCGACACGCGCCTCGTCATCGTCGGCGACGCGGCGATGAGCCCCTACGAGGTCGTCGCGCCCGGGGGCTCGGTGGAGCACTGGAACGCGGAGGCCGGCGCCGTGTGGATGCAGCGCCTCCTCGGCCACTTCCACAAGGCGGCCTGGATCAACCCCGTGCGGCGAGACCTCTGGCAATACACCCAGTCCACCGCGATCCTGTCGGAGGTCATGGACGGGCGGATGTACGAGCTGACCCTGTCAGGGCTCGATGAGGCGATCACCGTCCTAAGGCGTTGACCCTGCGCGCCTTAGGCCGACGGGAGCGGGACGACGATGGACGCCACGACCGACCGAGCGCCCCGCGAGCCGGGACCCAGCGCCGACAGCCCCGAGGACACGCCGCGTCGCCGACCCTTCTCGCACTGGGCCCGCCAGGTGGCGGGCATCCCGCTGCCCCCCGAGGCCGATCGCGCGCGCGAGCGGCCGATCGCGGTGTCCCGCTTCATCCCGCTCACCCGCCAGGCGGTGATCGCCGACCTGTGCCGTGACGTGGAGGACGGCGCCGCCACCCAGACGTTCGCCGAGCTCGCCCTGCGCCTCGAGCGGCACAGGAACCACGACTACCGCGCGCTCGGCCGTGAGATGCGTCGGCTCTACCTGCCCTTCAGCCCCGACGCCGACACCTTGAAGGTGTACGAGCCCGACCCGTCCGAGGCCGCCGCCATGGAGGCCCGCCTCGCCGAGCTCACGACCCACCTCCTGACGAGGGCGAACTACACCGCCCTTCGGAACCAGGAGATCACCGAGATCCTGAGCTCGCAGTCGAGCTACTCGCTGCGCATCACCGTCGACCTCGCCGAGTACAACCTCCTGCAGGTCTTCGTGCGCGACGTCTACATCAAAACGCATGCGGTGCGGCGGCCGGAGACGGCGTACATCCTGAAGTACGAGTACAAGGTGCGCGTCTACCGGCGATTGTTCGTGCTCCTGAAGCTGAAGTCCGACGCGGACCGCGCCAGGGACGTCGCTGCCGCCGAGGGCATCTCCGAGGCGCGGGCGCTGAAGCGGGTGAAGAAGCGGCGCAAGCAACTTCCGCAGGACACGACGGCGGAGCACATCTACATCAAGGTGTTCAAGGACATGCCGGAGCACGACCTGCAGATCCTGTTCCCGCTGCGGAGGGTCCAGTTCCGCCCGTTCGACAAGATCAAGTTCTTCGCGACGGCTGGCGGCGGCACGCTGTTCGGCATCTTCACGACGACCGGCAAGGTGTTGGCGGCGACGAACCCGTTCGCGGCCGTCGGCGCGCTCATCGGCTTCGCGGGCCTCCTCGGTCGCCAGGTCGCGACGTTCTTCAACCAGCGCACGCGCTACATGATGGAGCTGGCGCAGAAGCTGTTCTTCCACAACCTCGCCAACAACCGTGCGGCGCTGGCCCTCCTCCTCGACCGGGCGGAGGAGGAGGACGTGAAGGAGGACCTCATCACGCTCTACTTCCTCGCCGGCCAGACGCTCGAGGAGCGCGAGCTCGCCGCCGCAAAGCGCCGGATCGACGACATCATCGTGGAGCGCTACGGCGTCGCCGTCGACTTCGAGCTTGACGACGCGCTGTCGCGCCTCGTGAAGGACGGCGCGGTGGTCCGCGAGGGGTCGGTCCTGAAGTTCCCGACCATCGCCGAGGCCAGCGCGCGGTACCAGGAGCTCGCCAGGGCCGACGACGTCCGCGACACGCGTGAGCTCGTGAGCGACAGCGCCGTCCGGTGCGAGCGCGAGGCCGACCTGACCGAGGCCTGACCGTCAGCTCGCAGCGACCTGACCGACCGTCAGCTTGACCGAAGCTTGAGGGTTCAGCTTGGGAAGTGTGCGTCGAGCTCGGCGAGCTGCGCGTCGGTGAGCGCACGCACCGGGCGGCCCTCGGTGAGGAGGCGCAGCTTCGCGGTCTCCTCCAGCTCCTCGGCGATGGCGACGGCGTCCATGAGCGAGGTGCCGGCGACCACGGAGCCGTGGTTGGCGAGGAGCATCGCGTGGGCATGGGCGGCGCGGGTGCGCACCTCGTCGGCAAGGCGCATGTCGCCGGGCCGCACGTAGGGCACCAGCGGCAGGCGTCCGACCTTCATGCGGTGGTAGGCGGTGAGCGGCGGCAGCGCGTCGTCCGCGTCGGTTTCCGCGAGGATGGAGACGGCGACGGCGTGGGTCGAGTGCAGGTGCACCACGGCCCGCGTCGACGTCCGCTCGGCGTACATCGCGAGGTGGATGAACGTCTCCTTCGAGGGCTTGTCGCCCGAGACGAGGCCACCGTCCCGGTCGACCAGGCTGATGCGCGCCGGATCCAGCGCTCCCATGGACGAGTTGGTCGGCGTCACCAGCATCCCAGCGTCGGTGAGGACGGAGATGTTGCCCGTGGTGCCGTGGGCGTAGCCCCGCAAGTAAAGCATCGCCGCGAGGCGCACGACCTCCTCGCGGGCGGACGCCTCGGCACTCACGGGCGCACCACCTCCTCGAACCTGACGGTATCGAGGCCGAAGCCGAGCGTGAAGACGGCCGCATGCGCCGTCGGGAAGCCCTGGGTGAGGCCCGCGCCGGAGGCGTCGGAACCGGCGAACTCCAGCGCCAGCTCGTGGACCGCGGGGTTGTGGCCGATGAGCAGGACGCGCTGGCCCTGGGACCGGCGCAGGGCGTCGCGCAGGTCCGTCACGTCCGCGTCGTAGAGCGAGCGACGCAGGTGGATGATGCAGTCTCCGGGGAAGTGCGGCAGCGTCGCCGCGAGCGTGTCACGGGTCCGGCGTGAGGCCGACACGAGGATCGTCTCCGGAGCAAGGCCGCGCGCGGCGAGCGCCTTGGCCGTGGCGTCGGCCTCGCTCCAGCCGCGCTCGACGAGGGTGCGGTCGTAGTCGATCTTGCCCTCGCCCGCCTCCGCCTTGGCGTGGCGCATGAGGACGAAGTGGCGCATCAGCGCCGTGCCCGGTCCAGGAACGCCAGGCGCTCGAACAGGTGGACGTCCTGCTCGTTCTTGATGAGCGCGCCGTGCAGCGGCGGTAGGATCTTGCCGCGGTCCTTCTCGCGCACCACGGCGGGGTCGACGTCCTCCACCACGAGGAGCTTGATCCAGTCGAGCAGCTCGGACGTGGATGGTCGCTTCTTCAGCCCCGGCGCCTCGCGCAGCTCGAAGAAGGTCTCCAACGCCGCCCTCAGCAGCTCGCGCTTTAGGTTCGGGAAGTGCACTTCGACGATCCGCGCCAGCGTCTCGGCGTCCGGGAACTTGATGTAGTGGAAGAAGCAGCGCCGCAGGAACGCGTCCGGCAGCTCCTTCTCGTTGTTGGAGGTGATGATCAGCACAGGACGCTGGCGCGCTGCGACGTGCTCGCCGGTCTCGAGCACGGTGAACTCCATGCGGTCGAGCTCGAGCAGCAGGTCGTTGGGGAACTCGATGTCCGCCTTGTCCACCTCGTCGATGAGGAGAACGGGGCGCTCGGGCGCGGCGAACGCGTCCCACAGCTTGCCGGGACGGATGTAGTTCGCGACGTCCGACACCTTGGGGTCGCCGAGCTGGCTGTCGCGCAGCCGGGCGACGGCGTCGTACTCGTAGAGCCCCTCGCGCGCCTTGGTGGTGGACTTGATGTGCCACTCGATGAGGGGTGCGCCGAGCGCCTCGGCCACCTCGCGCGCGAGCACGGACTTGCCGGTGCCGGGCTCGCCCTTCACGAGGAGCGGACGCTCCAGCGATATGGCGGCGTTGACGGCCACCTGGAGGTCCTTCGTGGCGACGTAGGTGCTCGAGCCTTCAAAGCGCATGCCGACCTCCTGGGACCTTGAAGAGCGGGCCCGCATCGGCCGCAGCCGCAGCCTCGGGCGGCGCGCGCATCAGCGAGCGTGCGGCGGGCAAAGTCAAGGTGCGGCGGCGAGCTTCGCGTCGACCTTGCAGGCGGTGATGGGGCAGGGTTGGCGAAGCATTGCCGGCCGTTCCACATCGCACTCGCGCTCCGCTTGCATCGAACTCGTCGACGCAACGGCCCAAAGCCGTCGGGGTCACTTCCTTGCAATCCAAGGGCAACGGTGTATAGCGGCGGCGCGGGCTTGGGCGAGCGGGGCGCTGGGGTGGTCGACGACGAGATCCAAGAATACCGTCCCTCCGAGGACGAGCCGTTCATGAGCGAGCGGCAACGGGACTTCTTTCAGCGCAAGCTCCTCGACTGGCGGTCCGACATCCTGCGGGAGGCCAAGGGGACGCTGGAGCAACTCGCCGAGCGCGAGCGCAACCACCCAGACCTCGCCGACCGTGCGACCTCGGAGGCCGATCACGCCATCGAGCTGCGCGCCCGCGACCGCCAGCGCAAGCTGATCGCCAAGATCGACGCCGCGCTCGTGCGCATCGAGGACGGCTCCTACGGCTACTGCGAGGAGACGGGCGAGCCCATCGCGCTGCGCCGCCTCGACGCGCGTCCCATCGCGACGCTCTCCATCGAGGCGCAGGAGCGTCACGAGCGGCGCGAGCGCATCCACCGGGACGACTGACGCGCGGCGCTGCCGGCAGCAGGCGGGTTGGCGACGCCGCACGCAGCCAGCCCATCGGGCCGGCCCTACACACCAAGCCCCGGACGTTGGCCCCCCAGGGAGCGCCGGTTCGGGGCTCGTGCGCTTCGTGCCGTTCGCGAATCGTGCAAGATCGCTGCCATGCTCGGTGGCACCCTCCACTCACGCACTGCCCGTGCGGTCGATGCAAGCGCGCCGGCAACGGGCCGCTCGACAGCCGTTGCGCTCGCCTCGCTCTCCCTCGCGGCTGGCAACGTTGCACTCTCCGGCCCGCTTCCGCTCACAGTTGCAGCGTCGGCGCTGGCCCTCGTCGCGACCGGCGTCGGCGCGGTGCTTGCCTACGCCGAGCACCGAGGGGCGGACGGCGCAGCCAGCCCCATGGCGGTGACCACGCTCGCCGGTGGCCTCGTCGCCAGCAACGGCGCCTTCGCCGGGATGATGGCGGCGCAAGGCCTCGCCGCCCATCCTGACGCCTTGGCTGCGCGGCCCGACGCCGCCGTGGCGCTCTACGATGTGCGCCGTCGCGCTTGTGAGGCCGGTGCCGCGGAGGGGTTCGTCCCACACTCGCTGTTCGTGCGTGTGGAAAAGGTTGGCGAGCGCCTCATCCATACCTTTGAGGAGGTGGCTCGCCCGGCCGCGGTGCGCGTGGACGACGCCGCGGCCGCGCTCGTGGCCCTCGTCCCAGCCGCCGCCGCGGTCGCCCGCGAGGACGGTGCGATCCTGGCGTCCAACGCAGCATTTCGGTCCGTCGCTGCGGTCGGGACGACGTTTGCCGACGCGCTCGCGGTCGACCGCGCGACCGTCGGCCGGCTCGTCGCCGAGGCGCACAGGGCGGGCGCGAGCCGCGCCGAGGTCGTGGCGGCCGGCGCGTCGGAGCGTCGCATGCGCCTGGCCGCCAAGCCGTTCCCGGGTTCCGTGGACGCCGTCCTCGTATGCGTGTCCGACGTCACCGACCAGTCCGAGCTCGAGGCGCAGATCGCGCAGAGCCAGAAGATGCAGGCGATCGGCCAGCTCGCAGGGGGGATCGCCCACGACTTCAACAACGTGCTGACGGCGATCCTCGGCTTCTCGGACCTCCTCCTGCAAAACCACAGGCCGTCCGATCCGGCGTTTCGCGACATCATGAACATCAAGCAGAGCGCGCAGCGGGCGGCGGGCCTCGTCAAGCAGCTCCTCGCGTTCTCGCGCAGGCAGACGCTGCGTCCGACGGTCGTCAACCTGAATGACGTCCTCGCCGACCTGTCGATCATGCTCGACCGGCTCATCGGCGAGCCGATCAGGCTCGAGCTTAGCTATGGGCGTGACCTGTGGCCGGTGCTGGCCGACCAGTCGCAGCTGGAGCAGGTCGTCATCAACCTTGCCGTCAACGCGCGTGACGCGATGCAGGGCGGTGGACGGCTCACGATCCGCACGCGCAACGTCCCCGTCGGCGAGGTCGAGCTCGACGTCAGCGACGTCGGCGAGGGACCCCAGGGCGACGCCGTCCTCGTCGAGGTGGAGGACGTGGGCACCGGCATGCCGCAACACATCCTCGACAAGATCTTCGAGCCGTTCTTCACCACCAAGGCGACCGGGGAGGGGACGGGGCTCGGCCTGTCCACGGTCTACGGCATCGTGAAGCAGACCGGCGGGACGCTCACCGTCGCCAGCACGGAGGGGCACGGCACGAGGTTCCGTGTCTACCTGCCACGCGCCACCGAGCTGCGTCCCATCGGTGTGCGAAGTACGGAGCCACGTGCTGCCGACGCCGCCCGCGCCGGCAGTGCGCCCGAGCCGCCGGTGCATGCGGACGCGGTGGCATGGCCGGCCGCCTCCGACCTCACCGGCTCGGCGACCGTCCTCCTCGTCGAGGACGAGGAGGCGATCCGCACCTTCGCCGCGCGAGCGCTGACGGCCAAGGGCTACACCGTCCTGTCCGCCCCATCCGGCGTGGAGGCTGCGGAGATCTTCGAGGCGCAGGGCGACGAGGTGGATTTGTTGTTGACCGACGTCATCATGCCCGAACTCGACGGCCCCGGTCTTGTAAGACGGGTGCGTGCTGTGCGTCCCGACCTTCGCGTCCTCTTCATGTCGGGCTACGCCGACGGCGCGTCGGTGGACGAGCTCGGGGATGCTCCATTCCTCGCGAAGCCCTTCACGTTGAAGGCGCTCGCGGAGGCGGTGAAGGCCGAGCTCGCGCGATCGCCAGCCCGTTAACACAATTTTAAGTTATTGAACAGATTGCGAACGAGTTGGCGGTGTGTCAAGCTCGCGGAACCTCAGAGGCCCCAGCCACGATGAAGCGTAAGGGAAGCACGATGGCGCAGTCGGATCTACGCGTGGTTGAAGGTGGCTCGGTGGACAAGTCGAAGGCGCTCACCGCGGCGATCGCCCAGATCGAGCGGTCATTCGGCAAGGGCTCGATCATGAAGCTCGGCGCCGGGCAGACCATCGAGATCGAGACGGTGTCGACCGGCTCCTTGGGGCTCGACATCGCGCTCGGCATCGGCGGGCTGCCGAAGGGCCGCATCGTGGAGATCTACGGCCCTGAATCCTCGGGCAAGACGACGCTCGCGCTCCACACCATAGCCGAGGCGCAGAAGAAGGGCGGCATCTGCGCCTTCATCGACGCCGAGCACGCCCTCGACCCGACCTACGCGAGGAAGCTCGGCGTCCAGGTGGACGACCTCCTGATCTCCCAGCCGGACGCGGGCGAGCAGGCGCTCGAGATCGCCGACACGCTGGTGCGTTCCGCCGCGGTGGACGTTCTCGTCATCGACTCGGTGGCGGCGCTCACCCCGCGCGCCGAGCTCGAGGGGGAGATGGGCGATCAGCTCCCCGGGCTCCAGGCGCGCCTCATGAGCCAGGCGCTGAGGAAGCTCACCGGCTCGATCTCGCGCAGCCACACGATGGTGATCTTCATCAACCAGATCCGGATGAAGATCGGCGTCATGTTCGGCTCGCCGGAGACGACGACCGGCGGCAACGCACTGAAGTTCTACTCCTCCGTCCGGCTCGACATCCGCCGCATCGGCTCCATCAAGGACCGCGACGAGGTGGTGGGCAACCAGACCCGCGTGAAGGTGGTGAAGAACAAGCTGGCGCCGCCGTTCCGCGAGGTCGAGTTCGACATCATGTACGGTGAGGGCGTCTCGAAGCTCGGCGAGCTTCTCGACCTCGGCGTCAAGGCCGGGATCGTGGAGAAGTCCGGCGCCTGGTTCTCCTACGACAGCCAGCGGCTCGGCCAGGGACGGGAGAACTCCAAGCAGTTCCTGCGCGACAACCCTGAGATCGCGAACGCCATCGAGGCGGAGGTGCGCCGCGCCGCCGGCATCATCGCCGACCGCATCACCGGCGCGCCCGAGCCCGACGGCGACGCCGCCTCGCCGGACGAGCCGCCCGCGGACCTGTGACGGGGGGGCCTCGGCGCCCCGTCGTCGCGTCGGTGAGTGCTTCGCCTGGAACCGGGGCTGGTCCGGACCCATTTCTCCCGACGAGGAGACGTTATGGCCAGAACCATCTCGATGCGGCGACGGGACAAGGACGGCGCCTACTCCGCCGAGCCGTCCACCAAGGAGCTCGACAACCTCGCCCATTGGCTGGACTCCAAGTTCAGCCTGTTCGGCATCCGCTTCGGGCTCGACTCGATCCTTGGCATCGTCCCGGGCATCGGCGACGCGGCGGGCCTTGCGATCTCGGGCTACCTGATCGCCCAGGGCTATCGCATGGGGGCGCGCAAGCGCACGCTGGCGCGCATGGCCGCGAACGTCGCAGGTGACACCATCGTCGGCTCGATCCCGCTGGTTGGGACGGTGATCGACGTGTTCTGGAAGGCGAACAACGCCAACATGCGTCTATTGAAGAAGGACCTCGCGCGCACCGGCGCCATTCGCCGCCGCTGACGACGGCCCTCCCCCGGGCGTCGTCTCGAAGTGGCGGCGCCGCGCGGTGGACGTCGTGGACGCGTGTCGTCCGTCAGGCGGCGCGCTCCATCGCCGCTGCGATGGCGGCGAGCGCGGCGTTGGCCTTCTCCGCGTCGGGGCCACCGGCCTGCGCCATGTCCCTGCGGCCGCCGCCGCCCTTGCCGCCCAGCGCCTCGCTGCCCGCTTGGACCAAAGTGACCGCGTCGAAGCGCGCCGCAAGGTCCGCTGAGACCGTCACGACGACGCTGGCGCGCCCGTCCGCGCGTCCGACGATCGCGACCACCGCGGAGCCTGCCGCCTCGCGCGCCTCGTCGGCGAGGCCCTTCAGCGCCTTGCCCGGCAACCCGTCGACCACGCGGCCGACGAAGTTGACGCCCGCCACCTGACGGGCGGCGTCGTCCTGCGCGGGGCCGGCGAGGGCGAGCTCGCGGCGGGCGTCCTGCAGCTCGCGTTCCAGGCGGCGGCGCTCCTCCATCAGCGCCTCGACGCGCTCCGCCGCCTCGTCCGGCGCGACGCGCAGCGCGCCTGCGACCCGGCGCAGCCGCGCGCGGGCGGCGATGAGGTGCTGGCGCGCCGCCTCGCCGGTCAGCGCCTCGATGCGCCGCACGCCCGCAGCAACGGCGGCCTCCTCGGTCACGACGATGACGCCGACGTCGCCGGTCCGCGCGACGTGGGTGCCGCCGCACAGCTCAACGGAGAAGCGGGGCGTGGCGGGCCCGGCGTGGGTTGCAGCGACGCCGGGATCGGTCTGCACCGACACGTCGTCCGCGCCGCCGTCGCGCCCCATGGCGACGACGCGCACCTCCTCGCCGTACTTCTCGCCGAACAGCGCGCGGGCGCCCGACGTCATCGCCTCGTCGATGGCCATGACGCGCGTCTCGACCTCGTCGTTCTGCCGCACGCGCGCGTTCGCCTCGCGTTCCACGGCTTCGACCTCCGACGCGCTCATCGGCGAGTGGTGGGCGAAGTCGAAGCGCAGGCGGTCCGGCGCGACGAGCGAGCCCTTCTGAGCGACATGATCGCCGAGCGTGCGGCGCAGGCACTCGTGCAGCAGGTGGGTCGCCGAGTGGTTGGCGCGGATCCTGTCGCGGCGCTCCGCGTCCACCTCGAGCGTCAGCGGCGCGCCGGGCTCGAGCGTCCCCGCCTCCAGTCGGCCCCGGTGGACGAACACGTCGCCGGCGGCCTTCACGGTGTCCTCGACGGCGAAGCGGACGCCGTCGGCGAACGCGAGCCCGCTGTCGCCCACCTGGCCGCCGGACTGCGCGTAGAACGGCGTCTGGTTGAACACGAGGTCCGCCGCCTGGCCAGCGTCGAGCCGGTCGAGCTCGGCGCCGCCGGCCACGATGGCGGCGAGCGTCGCCGCCGCGCGGGTGGTCGAGTAGCCGAGGAACTCGGTGGCGCCGACCCCGTCGGCGACGGCGAACCAGACGCGCTCGTCCGCCGCCTCGCCGGAGCCCGCCCATGATGCCCGAGCCTCGGCGCGCTGGGCCGCCATCGCCGCATCGAAGCCGGCACGCTCCACGGCGAGGCCGCGAGGGCGCAGCGCATCCTCGGTAAGGTCGTAGGGAAAGCCGTAGGTGTCGTAGAGCTTGAACGCCGTCGCGCCGGGAAGCGCCTCGCCCGCCTCAAGCCCCGCAGTAGCCTCCTCGAGCAGCGACAGCCCACGCGCCAAGGTCCGCCCGAACCTCTCCTCCTCGGCGCGCACGGTCTCCGCGATCAGCCGCTCGGCGCGGTGCAGCTCGGGGTAAGCGGCGCCCATCTCCCCGGTGAGCGTCGGCACGAGCGCGTGGAGGACCGGATGCGCGGAGCCAAGCATGTTCGCGTGGCGCATGGCCCGGCGCATGACGCGGCGCAGCACGTAGCCGCGCCCCTCGTTGGCAGGCAGCACCCCGTCGGCGATGAGGAAGCCCGTGGCGCGCAGGTGGTCGGCGATGACCTTGAACGAGGCGCGCGACGCACCCTCGGCGCGAACGCCGATGGCATCCTCGGCGGCGCCGATCAGCGCGCGGAACAGGTCGATGTCGTAGTTGTCGTGGACGCCCTGCAGGATGGTGGCGATGCGCTCGAGCCCCATGCCGGTGTCGACGCACGGGCGCGGCAGGTCGACGCGCTCGCCGGGCCGCTGCTCGTACTGCATGAAGACGAGGTTCCAGATCTCGATGAACCTGTCGCCGTCCTCGTCCGGCGAGCCGGGCGGGCCGCCGGGGATCGCCTCGCCGTGGTCGTAGAAGATCTCCGAGCACGGGCCGCACGGCCCGGTGTCGCCCATGCGCCAGAAGTTGTCGTCCGTGGCGATGCGAATGATCCGCCCGTCCGGTAGTCCGGCGACCTTCCTCCACAGCGCGGCAGCCTCCTCGTCGTCGGCGTAGACGGTGACAAGCAGGCGGTCGCGGTCGAGGCCGAACTCCTTCGTCACAAGCCGCCACGCCAGCTCGATCGCGCGCTCCTTGAAGTAGTCGCCGAACGAGAAGTTGCCGAGCATCTCGAAGAACGTGTGGTGCCGCGCCGTGTAGCCGACGTTCTCGAGGTCGTTGTGCTTGCCGCCGGCACGGACGCACTTCTGGCTCGACACCGCGCGGCTGTACGACCGCTGCTCCGCGCCGGTGAAGACGTTCTTGAACTGCACCATGCCGGAGTTGGTGAAGAGCAGCGACGGGTCGTTGCGCGGAACGAGCGGGCTCGACGGCACGACCTCATGGCCCTCGGCCGCGAAGCTCTCCAGGAACGTCGCGCGAATGTCGTTGACGCCGTTCACGGCTCCATCCCCTAGCTCGGTCCGCCCATCAGGTAGCGGCGGCCTCGCCCCTTGTCGACGGCACAGGCCATCCGCGCGAGGCCTCGCGGTTCTGCCGCCGCGCCAGCGCGTGCCCAGCGACGGCGCCACGCGGGCCTTGCGCATCCGGGGTGCCCATGCATTGTAACGCCAAGCGAAAACAACGGTGCGGTGGGGAAGACGTGGGGAGGTGTGACGCGTCCGGCGCAGTAGGCTGGCGGCGCTGCGACTCGCAGCCGCCGACCCCAGGCGCCCAGCTGGGAGCGTGGCGTTGACCGACGCCGTCCTCGAGGCGCGCGGGCTGACGAAGTCGTTCGGCGGCTTCCTCGCCGTGAAGGACGTCGACCTCACCGTGCGGCGGCACACGATCCACGCGCTGATCGGGCCCAACGGCGCTGGTAAGAGCACGGTGTTCAACCTCATCACCAAGTTCTTGATGCCGACGTCCGGGACGATCCGGCTCAATGGACGCGACATCACCGCCATGAAGCCGGCCTCGCTCGCGAGGCGGGGCATGGTTCGCTCGTTCCAAATCTCGTCGGTGTTCCCGCACCTCACCTGCGCGCAGAACGTGCGCGTGGCGCTGCAGCGCCAGCGCAACGATTCGTTCTACTTCTGGCGCTCCGAGCAGGTGCTCGAAGAGCATGACGACGAGGTCGACGAGATCCTCGAGAGCGTCGGGCTGATGGGCGTCCACGACACCCTCGCGGTGGAGCTGCCCTACGGCCGCAAGCGCCTCCTCGAGCTTGCGACGACCCTCGCCCTGAAGCCCGAGGTCCTCCTGTTCGACGAGCCGATGGCGGGCATGTCCACGGCCGACATCCAGCGCGTGGTGGACCTCGTGCGCAAGGCCGCCAAGGGCCGCACGGTCCTGATGGTCGAGCACAACATGGGCGTGGTGGCGGACCTGTCCGACACGATCACGGTGCTGCAGCGCGGGCAGGTCCTCGCCGAGGGTCCCTACGCGGAGGTCTCGAAGGACCCCGAGGTGATCTCCGCCTACATGGGCAGCCAGCCGTGAGGGCGGCCGCGGCGGTGCCGCTCCTCAAGGTCGAGGACCTGCACGCTTGGTACGGCGAGAGCCACATCCTCCACGGGATGGACTTCGAGGTCCGCGCCGGCGAGGTGGTGACGCTCATCGGTCGCAACGGCGCAGGCAAGACGACGACCCTTCGCGCCATCATGGGGATGGTACGGGCGCGCACGGGCTCAGTGGTGTTCGACGGGACCGAGACCGTCGACATGCCGGCGAACCGCGTGGCGCGCCTGGGGCTCGCGTTCTGCCCCGAGGAGCGCGGCATCTTCTCGAGCCTGTCGGTGACGGAGAACCTCACGCTGCCGCCGGTGATCGCCGACGGCGGGATGGAGCTCGCCGAGGTCTACGACCTCTTCCCGATCCTGCAGGAGCGCGGTCGCAGCCAGGGCACCAAGCTGTCGGGCGGTGAGCAGCAGATGCTCGCCATCGCACGCATCCTGCGCACCGGGGCGAAGCTCCTCCTCCTCGACGAGCCGACGGAGGGGCTCGCTCCGGTCATCGTGGAGCAGATCGGCCGCACCATCGCCGAGTTGCGCCGTCGCAACTTCACAATCCTGCTCGTGGAGCAGAACTTCCGCTTCGCCTCCTCGGTGGCGGACCGGCACTACGTCGTGGAGCACGGCAACGTCATCGACGAGTTCGCCAACGAGACGATCGAGGCGAACCGCGCCAAGCTGACCCAGTACCTCGGCGTCTGAGCGCGTCGAAGCAACGACAACGAAAGAGCGTGAGGGAGACCATGATGATGAGGACGACGCTACTTGCTGGCGCCGCGGCGCTGGCGATGACCGCCGGGGCGCAGGCGCAGTACTCCAACGACGGTGTGACGATCGGTGTCCTCACCGACATGTCCGGCGTCTACGCCGACATCGGCGGGCAGGGCTCTGTGGCGGTGGCCGAGATGGCCGTGGAGGACTTCGGCGGCACGCTGAACGGCCAGCCGATCCGCATCGTCTCGGCCGACCACCAGAACAAGGCCGACGTCGCCGCGAACATCTCGCGGCAGTGGATCGACACCGACGGCGTCGATGCCATCTTCGACGTGCTCAACTCGGCCGCTGCGCTCGCCGTGCAGGAGGTGGCAAGCGAGAAGAACGTCGCGCACCTCAACTCCGGCGCGGCGACGTCGGCGCTCACCAACGAGGCGTGCTCGCCGACCGGCATCCACTACGTCTACGATACCTTTGCGCTCGCCCAGGGCACCGGCCGTGCGCTGGTGCAGGAGGGCGGCACGAGTTGGTTCTTCATCACCGCCGACTACGCCTTCGGTCACTCCCTGGAGGAGAACACCTCCGAGGCGGTGAGGGAGGCGGGCGGCGAGGTCGTCGGCACCGTTCGCGCGCCCTTCCCGAACCAGGACTTCTCCTCCTTCCTCCTGCAGGCGCAGGCGTCCGGCGCCGACGTGATCGGCCTCGCCAACGCCGGCGGAGACACGATCAACACGATCAAGCAGGCGCAGGAGTTCGGCATCACCCAGGCGGGACAGCGCCTTGCTGGCCTCTTGATCTTCATCACTGACATCCACGCGCTCGGTCTTGAGACCACCCAGGGCCTCACCATCACCACCGGGTGGTATTGGGACCTCAACGACGAAACGCGTGCGTTTGCCGAGCGCTTTGCCGAGCGCATGAACGGTCAGAAGCCGTCCATGGTGCAGGCTGGCGTCTACTCAAGCGTGATGAACTACCTTCAGGCGGCCCAGGACGCTGGCACGGACGGCGGCGAGGCGGTCGTCGACCAGATGAAGACGATGACCATCAACGACGTCTTCGCTCAGAACGGTAAGATCCGCGAGGACGGCCTGCACCAGCACGACATGTACCTGGCGCAGATCAAGTCGCCGGACGAGTCGAGCGGCGACTGGGACTACTACAACATCCTGCGCACGATCCCGGGCGAGGAGGCGTTCCAAGCGCTCGAGGACGTGAACTGCCCGCTGCTCAACAACACCTAGGGCGGCTGAGCGGACGCGATGCCGCTCATGGGATGCGACCGCGGCGTCGACGCCGCGGTCGGCGCGGATGATGCCGCGGTCTTCTACGGGCAACAACGACTACGGGTGGATGGCATGAAGCTAACCGGATGGGTGGTGGCCGGCGCGGCCGCGATGGTCGCCACGAGCGCCGCCGCGCAGTACTCGGGCGAGGCGGTCAAGGTCGCCGTGCTGGAGGACATGTCGGGCGTCTACGCCGACCTGACCGGCGAGGGCGCCGTCGTCGCCGCCCGCATGGCGGTGGAGGACTTCGGCGGCACGTTGAACGGCCAGCCGATCGAGGTTCTGTCCGCCGACCACCAGAACAAGGCCGACATCGCGGCCAACGCCGCCCGCGAGTGGATCGACGAACAGGGCGTCGACATGATCGTCGGGCTGGGCAACTCAGCGGTCGCGCTCGCAGTGCAGGAGGTGGCCCGGGAGAAGGGCATCGCCGCGATCAACACCAGCGCCGCGACGACGGCGCTGACCAACGAGCAGTGCTCGCCCACGGGCGTGCACTACGTCTACGACACCTTCGCGCTTGCCAACGGCACCGGACGCGCGCTGGTGCGCCAAGGCGCCAGGACGTGGTTCTTCATCACCGCGGACTACTCGTTCGGGCACTCGCTGGAGGAGCAGACCTCTAAGGCCGTCGAGGCCGAGGGCGGCGAGGTCATCGGCTCGGTGCGCGTTCCCTTCCCCAATCAGGACTTCTCGGCCTTCCTGCTCCAGGCGCAGGCGTCGGGCGCGGACGTCATCGGCATGGCGAACGCCGGCGGCGACACGGTCAACACCGTCAAGCAGGCCAGCGAGTTCGGCATCACCGAGGGCCAGAGCCTCGCCGGCCTCCTGATGTTCATCACCGACATCCACGCGCTGGGCCTCGACGTCACCCAGGGCCTCACCATCACCACCGCGTGGTACTGGGACCTCAACGACGAAACGCGCGCCTTCGCTGACCGTTTCGCCGCCGGGATGGGCCGGGAGACCAAGCCGAACATGCTGCATGCCGGGATCTACTCGGCGGTGGGGACCTACCTGCGGGCCGCCGAGGCCGCCGGCACCGATGACGGCAAGGCGGTCGTCGACGCGATGAAGACGATGACGATCGACGACATGTTCGCGCAAGGTGGCAGGATTCGGGAGGAGGGGCTGCACGTCCACGATATGTACCTCGTGGAGGTGAAATCGCCGGAGGAGTCGACGGGCCCGTGGGATTACTACAAGGTGCTCGCCACCATCCCCGGGGAGGAGGCCTTCCAAAGCCCTGACGAGGTGAGCTGCCCGTTCCTCGACGCTTCCTGAGCGGCGTCGGACGCGATTGCCGTTGAGCCGTCGCCCCTCAGGCGGAGGACGGGCGGCGACGCTGCTGCCCTGCCAGAACGGTGTGGGAAGGCCCTCGCCTCGGGCCATCGCGCTCAGGATGCCCCGACGAAAGGTTGTGACGTGACCGAACTCTTTGGCGTGCCGCTCCCGCTCTTCATGGGCCAGCTGTTGATCGGGCTGATCAACGGCTCGTTCTACGCGGTCCTGTCGCTCGGGCTCGCGTTGATCTTCGGCCTGCTCAACATCGTCAACTTTGCGCACGGCGCGTTCTACATGGTGGGTGCGTTCGTCGCTTACCTGCTGCTGCAATGGTTCGGCATCGGCTACTGGCCGTCGCTGATCCTCGCGCCGATCATCGTCGGTGGGTTCGGCATGGTGGTGGAGCGCTTCCTGCTTCGTCCCCTTCACGACCTCGATCACCTGTACGGGCTGCTCCTCACCTTCGGCCTCGCGCTGATCCTGGAGGGCACGTTTCGGCACTACTACGGGGTATCGGGCTTGCCCTACACGATCCCAGATGCGCTGGCCGGGGCGCAGCAGCTCGTCGTGCCTGCCGGGGTCGTGGGGGAGGAGCCGTTGTTCATCATGGCCCTGCCGAACTACCGTGGCTGGGTCATCGTCGCCTCGCTCCTCGTGTGCCTCACCACCTGGTTCCTCATCGAGCGCACCAAGCTTGGCGCGCTCATGCGCGCGGCGACCGAGAACCCCGACCTCGTGCGCGCGTTCGGCGTCAACGTGCCGCTCCTCATCACGCTGACCTACGGGCTCGGCGTCGCGCTCGCCGCCTTCGCCGGCGTCCTTGCCGCACCGATCTACTCGGTGAACCCCATCATGGGCGCGAACATCATCATCGTGGTGTTCGCCATCGTGGTGATCGGCGGGCTCGGCTCGATCCTCGGCGCCATCGCGTCCGGCTTCCTGCTCGGCGTCTGCGAGGGGCTGACGCGGGTGTTCTACCCTGAGGGGTCGAGCGTGGTCATCTTCGTGGTGATGGCGATCGTCCTCATCGTGCGGCCGGCGGGCCTGTTCGGAAAGGCGGCTTGACCATGGCGACCTCCACCGTCCCGGCGGCCACCGGCGGCGCGAGCGCCAGTGCAAGCGCGTGGCTCGGCCCGCTCAAGGTCGTCGCGGCGATCGCGCTCCTCATCGCGGCGCCCTACGTGCTCTACCCGGTGTTCCTCGCGAAGGTCCTGTGCTTCGCGCTGTTCGCTTCGGCGTTCAACCTCCTCCTCGGCTTCGCCGGGCTCCTGTCGTTCGGCCACGCCGCGTTCTTCGGCTTCTCGGCCTACGTGTCGGCCCACGCCGCCAAGGAGTGGGGGCTGACGCCCGAGCTCGCGATCCTCTCAGGCACCACGGTCGCGGCGCTCTTGGGCACGGGCGTGGGGCTGCTCGCCATCCGTCGCCAGGGCATCTACTTCGCCATGGTGACGCTCGCCCTCGCGCAGATGGTGTTCTTCCTGTGCGTCCAGGCCGAGTTCACCCGCGGCGAGGACGGCATCCAGGGCGTGCCGCGCGGCGACCTGTTCGGCCTCATCGACCTCGACTCCAACATGGCGATCTACTACTTCGTGCTCGCGATCTTCGTCATCGGCATCGCCATCATCTACCGCACGGTGCACTCGCCGTTCGGTCAGGTGCTGAAGTCGATCCGAGAGAACGAGCCGCGGGCGATCTCGCTGGGCTACGATGCGGACCGCTACAAGCTGATCGCCTTCGTGCTCTCGGCGACGCTGTCGGGCCTCGCGGGCGCCACCAAGGTGCTCGTCTTCCAGCTCGCGTCGTTGACGGATGTCGCCTGGCAGATGTCGGGCGAGGTGGTCTTGATGACGATCCTCGGCGGGGTCGGCACGATGCTGGGACCCATCGTCGGCGCCGCGATCATCGTCACCATGCAGAACTACCTGGCGCAGATCGGCTCGCTCACGACGATCATCCAGGGCTTCGTGTTCGTGTTCTGCGTCCTCCTGTTCCGCCGCGGGATCGTCGGCGAGATCAACCACCGCTGGCGGCAACTGCGCAGCCGCGGGCGCGAGGCGCCTGCGGCCCTTGCGCCGGCCGGCACCGCGCCGCGCGCGGACGGCGATGCGGAGGCCGCGCACGCCCGCCAGCGCACGATGACTGAGGGTTGACGGTCGTCCTCGTCACCGGGGCGGCCGGCTTCATCGGTCGCACGCTGACTCGGGTCTTGATCGAGGAGGGACGGCTCGATGGCGCCTCGGGCAGTGCGATCACGCGGTTGACGCTCGCCGACCGGGCGCCGACCTCGCCACCGCTTGCACCCTTCGAGGTGCGCCGGGTCACGACGCGCCTGTCGGCCGCCGAGCTCGGCGCGCTCGCCCACGACGCCGACGTCATCTTCCACCTCGCCGCCGCGCTGACCCTCGAGGCGGAGCGCGACGTGTCGGGCGGCTGGGACGCGAACCTTGCGCTGCCGCTCGCGCTCCTCGAGGCCGCACGGGCCGGGGGGCAGCGCCCTCGCGTGGTCTTCGCCTCCTCCATCGCGGTGTTCGGGCCGGAGGTGCAGAGCCCGGTGACGGAGGAGCGGCTGCGCACGCCGCGCACCTCCTACGGGACGGCAAAGTGCGTCGTCGAGCTCCTGCTCGCGGACTACACCCGGCGCGGCGTCCTCGACGGTCGCGCCGTGCGGCTGCCGTTCGTCCTGACCCGACCTGGCGCGCCGACCTCCGCCGCCTCCGACCTCCTCGCGGAGGTGTTGCGCGGCCCGCTCGAGCGGCGCACCGTCGTCTCTCCGCTCGACCCCGACGGACCCGTCGCGGTGGTCACGGTGCGGCGCGCCGCGCAGGGACTTGCACAGGTGTGCGGCTGGCCGGACGAGGCGTTCGGCGCCACGCGCGCGGTCCACCAGCCCGGCTTGACGGTGACGCCGCGCCAGCTCGTCGACGCCTTGGCGACGCAGGCGGGTGAGGACGTGGCGGCGCGTGTCTCCTTCCGTCCCGATCCCGCGGTGACCGGCATCGTCGCCGGCTGGCCGAGCGTCTTTGCCAGCAGCTCGACACCCGCACTCGCGCCAGATCCCGACGTCGACGCCGTCGTGGCCCAAGCGATGCGCGCCTTCGCCTGAGCCCCGCGCGCGGCAGTGGACAACGGGTCGCGCTGGCGTCCGTCACCTTGCGCCGACGGCCTGCACCCTTAACGTGCGGCGTCGTCCGGAGGCTCCCGTGTCGTCGTTCCGCTTCCTGCACGCTGCCGACGTGCACCTCGGCAGCCCGTTCAAGGGCCTCGCCATCAAGGACGAGGTGATCGCAAGGCGTTTCGCTCAGGCGACGCGCACCGCGTTCACCGCGCTCATCGACCGCGCCATCGAGCTTAAGGTCGCCTTCCTCATCGTCGCCGGCGACCTCTACGACGGCGAGTGGCGCGACAACACCGTCGGCCTCTACGTCGCGCGCGAGCTCTCGCGTCTTGCGCTGGCCGGCATCCCGACCGTGCTTCTGAAGGGCAACCACGACGCTGACAGCGTGGTGACCGGGTCGATCACCCTGCCCGACCACGTGCATCAGTTCGAGACGCAGCGGCCCTCGACCGTCGAGTTGGGCGGGGTGGTCCTGCATGGCCAGGGCTTCGCCAAGCGCGCGGTGCCAGACACCATCGTCAGGGACTACCCGCCGCGGGCGCCGGGCGCCTTCAACATCGGCGTTCTGCACACCTCCCTGACAGGTTCGACGCAGCACGAGACCTACGCGCCGTGCTCCCTCGAGGACCTCGCCCGGCACGGCTACGACTACTGGGCGCTGGGGCACGTTCACGATTACGCTGTCGTGGCGAGGGACCCCACCATCGTGTTCCCGGGCAACCTCCAGGGTCGCAACGTGCGCGAGGCGGGCGAGAAGGGCGCCGTCCTCGTCAGTGTGGAGGACGGGCGCGTCGCCTCGATCGAGCGCGTCATCGTCGACGCCGCGCGTTGGGCGACGATGACGCTCGACGTGACGGACTGCGGCGACGTCGAGGACGTGCTGCGTCGGGTCGAGCGCGAGGCAGCCACGCTCGCAGCAGGGCTCGGGGACCGGCTGCTCGCCCTGCGCGTGTGCGTCGTCGGCGCGAGCGCGTTGGCGGCAGGGCTCATGGCGCAGCGCGGGCAGCTGCGCGACGAGGTCGAGGCCGCCTGCCAGAGGGTGCACCCCGACATCTGGCTCGAGGCGCTTCGCTTGGAGGCGTCCGCTCCGCCGCCCTCCACCGATGCGGACCCAGGCTTCGACTTCGCCGCCGAGGTGCGCGCGATCGCGGATGATCCGCGGATGTTACAAGTCGCACTGGAGCTGCTTAGGGGCGTCGGCGCGAAGTTGCCGCACGGCACGTCGCTGGCGCAGGACGACGGAGAGGAGGCCGCGGCGCTGCTGGCCGAGGCGGCCGCCCTCCTCGTCGCCCGGACGGGGGACTGATGCGCTTCGACCGGCTCCACCTCCTGCGCTACGGCCCGTTCACGGACCGCCGCCTTGTCTTCTCGCCCGAGGCCTCCCTCCACATCGTCTACGGCGCGAACGAGGCGGGCAAGTCCTCCGCGCTCGCGGCGATCGCCGACCTCCTGTTCGGCTTCGAGCGCTCCGTCAGCAACAACTTCGTCCACAAGGCGCCAGGCGCTGCGCGTCGGCGCGGCCCTGTCCGTGCGCTCCGGACAGACGCCTCGCGTTTCGCCGCCGCCGCGGGCGCAAGGACACCTTGCTCGCCGACGCCGATCACGAGAGCGCGCTGCAGGAGGACGCGCTCGCGCCCTACATCGGCAGGCTCTCGCGCGAGGTGTTCAGCCGCGCGTTCGGGCTCAACTCCGAGCGCCTTCGCCGAGGCGCGGACGAAATGCTGCACCCGGGCGGAGAGATCGGCGCGGTCATGATGGCGGCTGCGGCCGGCCTCACCGGGCTGACCGCGCTGTCGACGACGCTGGAGTCGGAGGCGGAGGAGCTTTACGGGCCGAAGAAGTCCAAGCGACGCTTCTACCAGGCGCAGAACCGGCACAACGACGCTGCCTCGGCCGAGCGCGACGGCGACACTCAACGCGGCCGCTTGGCGCGAACTTGGTGAGAAGGTCGAGGGGGCGAGGCGCCGGCTCGACGATGTAGAAGGGGAGAGCAGGCGCGTCCTTGCCCGGCAGGAATGGCTTCGCACGGTGCTGAGCGTGCGCGCGGTTATGGTCGAGATCGACGCCGCGGAGGCAACGCTGAAGACGCACCGCGACCTCGGCGGGCTCGCCGAGGGGCTGCCGCTGGCAATCGACGAGCTCATGGCGAAGCGAACGTTGGCCCAGGGGAAGGTCGAGGCGGCTGAAGAGGAGGTCGAGAAGCGCCGACGAGCGTTGGAGGGGATCGCTGTCAACGGGACCATCCTCGCGCGGGCGGGCGACATCGCCGACGTCCATTCGAGGAAGGGTGCCTACGAGGCCGACATCGCGGCGCTGCCCGACGCCGACGTTGAGCTCGCCGAAGCGGAGCGTAACCTTACCGAGCTCTTCGACCGCCTCGAGCTGACCAGCGACGACGCCGGCCGCCGGCCGTCCGACGCCACCCTCGTGCGGGCCGAAGTCCTCCTGAAGGCGGCGAAGGAGCGGACCGTCCGGCGGGAGAGGGCGCTGGAACGGCACGACGAGGCGGTCCGCCAGCTCGCCGAGCCAGACAGCGCCTGTGGAGGTCACCTGCTCAACCCCGCGGACGCACGGGCGGACTTCAAGTCGCTGCAGGCCATCCTGCTAAGGCTGGCGGGGCGGGCCGAGCTGATCGAGGAGCGGTCGCGCCAGCGTCGCGACCTTGCCGAGAAGGTCGCAGCGCTCAAGCCGCCCGTGAAGGTGGAGCAGCTGTTCGGCACCGCGCTGCCGTCGCTCGAGGCGCTCGAGGCCAGCGGGCCCGGATCGAGGAACAGAAGGCCGAGCTCAACACGTCGAGCGAGCGGCTCGACGGAACGCGCCGGGAGCGCGATGAAGCGAAGCGCGAGATCGCGGCGATGGAGGGGGGTGGGACGATCCCGAGCCCGGCCGTCCTCGCCGCGGCGCGCCGCTCCCGCGACGCGGCCTTCGAGCGCGTGGCTGACCACGTCAGTGGCGCAGCCCTCCTGTCCGAGGTCGAGGCAGTCGTCGCCATCGAGGAGGCGCGCGGCGCCATGCGTGAGGCGGACCGGCTCGCCGATCAGTCCCTTGCGGAGGCCAGCCGCGTTGCCAGGCACGTCCAGCTCGTAGAGAAGGAACGTCGCCTCTCCCACGACATCTTGGCACGACAGGACGACCTCGCTGCGCTGCGGACGGCCTATGCGCTGTCGCTCGAGGAGGCCGCCGCCCCGTTCCGCTCCATCGGCGTCGATCCCCCCCCGGACCCAACGCAGATGGTCGAATGGCGCCGCGGCGCCGACGATGTTCGCAAGCTGCACGAGGCGGCCCAACGCATCGACGACCGGCTAGCAGCCCTCTCGCAGGAGGAGTGCGATGTCAGGACGGCGCTGGGCGCCATCGCCGACAAACTCGCGATGGCGCCTGCGACGCTCCCCGTCGCGGCGTTCGCCGACAAAATCGAGGGGCGCATCGCCGAGCTCGAAGAGGCCTGGGCCGTGCACCGGGCGAAGGCGGCGCTGCGCCGCCATCACGAGGCAGCGATGCAGGCCGCAACGGAGACCCTGGACGAGGTTGCAACGCAGGAGCGCGCAGCCGCTGGCGACCTCGCAGTTATCGCCGGTGCGCTCGGCGCGCGCGACGGCGCGCGATGGGAGGAGGTCGTAGCCGTCGTCGCGCTGTGGCGCGAGCTGCCGGGACTGCGCGCGCTCCGTGAAAGGCGCGCCGATGCCGTGGAGGTGCTGCGCACCCGGTGCAAGGCCTTCGAGACGAAGGTCGCTGCGCTGTCGTGCGAACTCGGAGCGGACGACGACCTGACCGGGCTTGGAGCCGGCCCGCTCGCGTCGCGCCTCCATCGCTGCTCCGGCGAGGCGGCGACGGCGAAGGCGAGGCAGGAGGCCGCTCAGGCAGCGGTCGCGGAGGCCGAGGGCGCCTTGGGGCGCGCGCGCGAGGCCTGCGACGAGGTCGAGGTGGCGTGGCGTGAGGCATTAAGGCAGCTTCCGCAGACCGCCGATCCGACAGCCCTCGTGAACCGGCTGCGCGAGCGCGACGGGGCAAGGGCTATGCTCCACGACGCCCGTCGCCGGTTCGGCGGAATCGCACCTGGTGTCGGCGAGGCCGCGGTGCGCGCGGAGCTCGCGTGGAACGACGCCGCGGCGGTCGAGGTCGAGCTCACGCGGCTCGGCCTCGAGGCCCAGACCCATGCTGACCGCATCAAGGAGCATTACGCCGACTTCGACGCCGCGCAGCGCGAGGCCAAGGCGCTCGCCGCCGCTCCCGGGGCGGAGGACGCGGCCTTCGCCAAGAACGCCGCCGCGACCGAGATGGCGGACATCGCGCGCCGCTGGACGGTGCTGAGGCTCGCCTCGACGATCCTTAAGGAGGCCGTCGAGCGGCAACGCAAGCGTCACAGCGCGCCGCTCCTGGAGCGTGCCGGTGGGCTCTTCGCCGCGATCACCAACCACGCCTTCGATGGCCTTACCCAGCGCTACGGCGAGGGCGACGTCCTGCAGCTCCTCGCCGTCCGGCGCGGCGAGCCGCTCCCCATCGCCGCGCTGTCCGACGGCACGCGCGACCAGCTTTACCTCGCCCTGCGCCTTGCCTTCGTGGAGGACTACGCCACACGCAACGAGCCCGCGCCGTTCATCGGCGACGACCTCTTCCAGACCTTCGACGACGACCGGACCGCCGCAGGGCTCGCCGCACTCGCCGAGATCGGCGGCACCGTGCAGCCGATCCTGTTCGCCCACCACAAGAGCGTGGTCGAGATCGCCCGCGGCCGGCTCGGCAACTCGGTCGACGTCATCGCGCTCGACTGACGCGCGGTCCCCAAAGCGTGCTATCAGGGGGCGCCGGACACGAGGGGAGGGCCGCATGGAGGTTCTGGAACGCCTGGTGGGCGACGTGGCGCTGCCACGCATGGCCCGCGTCAAGCAGCTGTTCGACGACGATCACATCGCCGACGTCGCGGGCGCCGTGACCCAGGCGATGGGCCGGGTCGACGACCGCATCCGCCCCGGGATGAGCATCGCGCTCGCGGTCGGCAGCCGTGGCCTCGCCGACCTGCCGACCCTCGTCTCAGCGACCGTCGCGGCGCTGAAGGCGCGCGGCGCCGAGCCGTTCATCGTGCCGGGCATGGGCTCCCACGGCGGCGCCACGGACGAGGGGCAGAAGAAGCTCCTCGCCGGCCTCGGCGTCACCGAGGAGAGCGCGGGCTGTCCGATCCGCTCGTCCATGGAGACGGTCGAGCTCGGCGCCCTGCCGAACGGGCTGCCCGTCCTCATGGACGCCGAGGCGATGCAGGCGGACGGCATCGCGATCCTCAACCGCGTGAAGCCGCACACGAGCTTCTCGGCGGAGATCGAGAGCGGCCTCGCCAAGATGATCTCCATCGGGCTCGGCAAGCAGCGCGGGGCGGAATCGTGCCACGCCATGGGCTTTGCCTACATGGCCGAGAACGTCCTGGAGATGGCGAAGATCAAGCTCGCCAAGGCGCCGTTCCTGTTCGGTGTGGCGAGCGTGGAGAACAGCTACGACCGGATCTGCCGCGTCGAGGTGATCCCGGCCGAGGCGATCCTTTCGGAGGAGCCCGCGCTCCTTTCCGAGGCGCGGCGCCGCCTGCCGCGCATCATGTTCGACCCCCTCGACGTCCTCGTCATCGACCGCATGGGCAAGGAGTACTCGGGGACCGGGATGGACCCCAACATCACCGGCCGGGCGACGACGCCCTACCTCGCACCACGGCTTCAGGTCGCCAAGATGGTCGTGCTCGACCTTGCCGGCACCTCGGGCAACGCCTGCGGCGTCGGGCTGGCCGACACGACGACGCGCAGGCTGTTCGACAAGATCGACTTCGTCTCGACCTACGCCAACCACCTGACGTCGACGACGCTGGGCGGGGCGAAGATCCCGATGATCATGGAGAACGACCGCCTCGCGATCTACGCCGCCGCGAAGACCGCGAACGTCCTCGACCTCAAGGCGCTGCGCATGGTGCGCATCCCCAACACGCTCCACATCGGCGAGGTCCTGATCTCCGAGGCGCTGGTTCCCGAGGCCGAGGCGAACCCTGGCGTCGAGGTGGTGTCCGAGCCCGCGCCCTGGCGGTTCGACAACGCCGGCGAGCTCGCCGCCTTCTAGCCGTGGCGCTGCACGTCCACCTCGACGCCGTCGGCGGCGTCGCGGGCGACATGTTCGCCGCCGCGATGCTCGCCGCCCGCCCGGACCTTGCACCCCGTGTTCTCGCGGACTGCGCGGCCGCGCTGCCCGACGGGGCGGGGGAGGCGGAGCTGACCGATGGGACCGCGTCCGGCATCACCGGGCGTCGGCTGGCGCTGGTGCGGCGGTCCGCCGCGCGCAAGCCGGTCCAGCACGCGGACTTCGTGAGTCACATCGAGGGGGTGACGCTGTCTCCCGGCACGGCGGAGGCGGCGCTCGCCATCCTCGCTCGCCTCGCCGCCGCCGAGGCGACGATCCATGGCGTCGCCCAGGAGGACGTCCACTTCCACGAGATGGCCGACTGGGACACGGTGCTCGACGTCGTCGCCGCGGGCTCCATCGCCGCCGCGCTCGGCGCCACCTGGAGCGTCTCGCCGCTGCCGTTGGGAGCCGGACTCGTGCGCGCGGCGCACGGGCTCCTGCCGGTGCCGGCGCCGGCCACGGCGGCGATCCTGACGGGCTACGACTGGCACGACGACGGCATCGCCGGCGAGCGCGTGACGCCGACCGGCGCAGCCATCGTCGCGCACCTCACCGGCGGCGCCGGCAACGGGACGCGACCGTCCGGACGGCTCGCCGCGGTCGGCCATGGGCTCGGCCGACGCACGCTGGACGGGGCGCCCAACGTCTTGCGTGCCCTGTTGCTCGAGCGCGAAGCGGCGTCGGCGGAGCGCATCGCCCTCATCGCGTTCGAGGTGGACGACATGACCGGCGAGGAGATCGCCGCCGCCGCCGACAGGCTCCGCGGCACGGAGGGCGTGCGGGACGTCACCCTCGTGCCCGCGCTCGGCAAGAAGGGCCGCCCGGTGCACCGCTTCGAGGTCCAAGCCGACCCCTCTGCGGCGGACCGCATCGCCGACGCCGCGTTCGCACAGACCTCGACTCTCGGCCTGCGCCGATGCGAGGTGCGCCGCGATACCCTCACACGCCATCAGGCGGTGTCCGGCGGGCTGAGGGTCAAGCACGCCCTGCGCCCCGGAGGCATCGTCACCGCGAAGGTCGAGCAGGACGACGTCGGCGACCTTGCGACGCTCGCGGCCCGTCGCGAGGCTGCGCGGCAGGCTGAGCAGTGAGCGCCGAGCAGCGCCTCGCGGCGGCGCTCAGCGACGCTGCGTGGACCATCGCGGTGTCGGGCGGCGTCGACTCCATGACGCTCGCGACGCTCGCCCATCGCCGGCGGCCGGGAACCGTGAGGATGGTCCACGCGACCTCGCCGGCGGTGCCGTCGGAGGCGCGCCGGCGCGTCGAGGACCACGCCGCGGCCGAGGGCTGGCGGCTCGACGTGGTGGACGCCGGTGAGTTCGCCGACGCGAATTATCGGGCGAACCCGCACAATCGCTGCTACTTCTGCAAGTCGAGGCTCTACGGCGCGGTCGACGCAGTGCTCGCCGCATCCGGCGGTGGCCCCGTCGCCTCGGGCACCAACACCGACGACCTCGGCGACGTGCGCCCCGGGCTCGCGGCGGCGGCGGAGCGCGGCGTGCGCCATCCGTTCGTGGAAGCCAGCATCGACAAGGCCGGCGTGCGCGCCCTCGCGGCCGCGAACGGGCTCGAGTTTGCCGCGCTGCCGGCGCAGCCGTGCCTTGCGAGCCGCGTCGAGACCGGCATCGCCATCGAGCCCGCGGACATGGCGTTCATCGACGCCCTTGAGACGCGATTGCGCGAGCTCGCAGGAGGGAGCGCGGCCGTGCGGGTGCGCCTGCGGGCGGCAGGCGCCGCGGTGGAGACCGACTGCGCTGAGGCACGCTGGCCGGCGCTGGAGGCGCTCGCCGCGGACGCCTGCCATGCCGCGAGGCGGCCGTTCCTCGGAGTCGAGCGCTACCGCATGGGCTCGGCGTTCAAGCGGCCGGCGGGGTGAGCGAGGGCGCCGGCGCGGCCGCCGCGGTGATGGACTGGGACCGTGAGGCGCGCACTGGCCTCGCGGAGGCGGTGTACTGCGCCGGCAAGACGCCTGCGCAGGTCGATGCCATCGCTCTTGCAGCCCTCAACGAGGGGCGGCGCCTTCTCCTGACGCGGCTCGTGCCCGAGCGCCGCGCAGCGCTCTCGCCCCATGTTCGCGAGGCGCTCGACTACGACGCCATCTCCGCGACGGCGATCCTCGGCGATCCGGCGGCCGCGCGCCCCGGCTCGGTCGCGGTGGTCACCGGCGGCCTCGCCGACATGCCGGCGGCGACCGAGGCCACCCGCACGCTGGCCTTCCACGGCGCGACGGCGACGCTCGTGGCGGACGTCGGCGTCGCAGGGCTGTGGCGGCTCATGGCGCGGCTCGAAGAGATCCGTCGCGCCGACGTGGTGATCGCCGTCGCCGGCATGGAGGGCGCGCTGTTCTCGGTGCTCGCCGGCCTCGTCGCTGCGCCCGTCGTCGCGCTGCCGGTGTCCTGCGGCACCGGCGTTTCGGCGGGCGGACGGTTGGCGCTCGGCGCCGCGCTCGGAAGCTGCGCCCCCGGGCTCGTCGCGGTCAACATCGACAACGGCTTCGGCGCGGCGCAGGCCGCGCTGCGCATCCTCGCCCTGGCGCACCCGCCTCAGTAGAGGACGACCGAGCGGATCGATTCGCCGCTGTGCATGAGGTCGAAGCCGCGGTTGATCTCCTCGAGCGGCAGCGTGTGGGTGATGAGGTCGTCGATGTTGATCTTGCCGTCCATGTACCAGTCGACGATGCGCGGAACGTCGGTGCGGCCCCGCGCACCGCCGAACGCGGTGCCGCGCCAGACGCGGCCGGTGACGAGCTGGAAGGGGCGCGTCGCGATCTCCGCCCCCGCCGGCGCGACCCCGATGATGATGGATTCGCCCCACCCCTTGTGGGCGCACTCCAGCGCCTGGCGCATGGTCGCGACGTTGCCGATCGCCTCGAAGGAGTAGTCGACCCCGCCGTTCGTCATGTCGACGATGGCCTCCACCACCTTGTCTCGGCCGACGGCGTCCGGGTTGACGAAGTCGGTCATGCCGAACTTCCGGGCGAGCGGCACCTTGTCCTCGTTGAGGTCGACGCCGATGATGCGGTCCGCGCCCACCATGCGCGCGCCTTGGATGACGTTGAGCCCGATGCCGCCGAGGCCGAACACGGCAACGGTCGATCCGGGCTCCACCTTCGCCGTGTTGACCACCGCGCCGATGCCCGTCGTCACCCCACAGCCGATGTAGCAGACCTTGTCGAACGGCGCGTCGGGCCGGATCTTGGCGAGCGCGATCTCCGGCAGCACCGTGTAGTTGGAGAAGGTCGAGCAGCCCATGTAGTGCATGAGCGCGCGACCCTCGAGGCTGAAGCGGGACGTGCCGTCCGGCATCACGCCGCGGCCCTGCGTGCCGCGGATCTTCTGGCAAAGGTTGGTCTTGGGGTTGAGGCAGTACTCGCACTCGCGGCACTCGGGCGTGTAGAGCGGGATGACGTGGTCCCCCGCCGCGAGCGTCGTGACGCCCGGGCCGACCTCGACCACGACGCCGGCGCCCTCATGGCCGAGGATCGCCGGGAAGAGGCCCTCCGGATCCGCACCGGAGCGGGTGAACTCGTCGGTGTGGCAGATGCCCGTGGCGTTCACCTCGACGAGGACTTCGCCCTCGCGCGGGCCCTCGACGTCCACCGTCGCAACCTCGAGGGGTCGGTCCGCCTCGAAGGCGACCGCGGCGCGGGACTTGATCGGCATGGCTCCTCCTCGTGCCCTGGGTTGTGCTACGCGGGCGGTGCTTCCGCCTCGACGGCGGTAGCGCAACGGTACCGGCCCTGTGCGCAAGTCTCAGCACAGCATGTCGTCCTTGCATTGACCAACACGGCTCGCAATGGAATGTTGCGTGCCGGCAACGTTGTTAGGGGCCGGACATTGCGCGACCTTTCGCTACGTCTCGACGATCAGCTCTGCTTCGCCCTGTACGCGGCCACGAACGCGGTCACCCGCGCCTACCGCCCCCTGCTGGCCCATCTCGGCCTCACCTACCCGCAGTACCTGGTGATGCTGGTGCTGTGGCAGGACGGGGCGCGGCCCGTCGGCCGCATCGCCGCTCGGCTGAAGCTCGGCCCAAGCGCCATCGTGCCGCTGGTCGATCAACTCCAGCGCGCAGGCTTCGTCAGGCGGCGCAAGGACCAGGACGATCGACGTATGATCTTCGTCGAGCCCACCGCGGCGGGCCTCGAGCTCGAGGGGATGGCGGCGATGGCGCAGGAGACGGTCGCCTGCCGCACCGGACTCAGCGCGGCACACCTCGACGCGTTGCGCGACGAACTCACTGCGCTGGCCGACCGGATAGCGGCGTCGTCGCAGACGCAAGAGCTGGCGACGGACGCAGTCAGCTGAGGCAGAGGACCGAGCCGCCCCGCGCCAGCACATAGAGCGGCAGCCCCACGGAGCGCGCGCGGTCGATGGCGAGGGTGGTCGGCGCCGACGGGGCGACGAGCGCGCCAAGCCCGGCGGTCGCGGCCTTCTCCACCAGCTCGTAGCTGCACCGCGAGGTCACGATCGCGAGGTGGTCGCCATCGAGCGCAACTCGCGCCCGTGCGCCGATCGCCTTGTCGAGGGCGTTGTGCCGGCCGACGTCCTCACGGACGATGAGCAGCCGCCCGGTGACGTCGGCGATCGCCGCCGCGTGCGTCCCGCCGGTCGACCGGCCGAGGCTCTGATGCGTCGCCAACGCCTCGAGCGCCGCACCGACGGCCTCGGGCGAGGGCGCGAGGGGGCGCGAGACGGTGGGGAGCACACGCGCCAGCCGCTCCAGGCTCTCCACGCCGCACAGGCCGCAGCCCGACTCGGCGACCCTGCGCCGCGACCGCTCCAGGACGCTGGCCGGTGCCTCGTCCGGGGAGAGGCGCGCGCGCACGATGTAGCCGAGCGGCGTCTGGGCTGCGTCCACCTCGCGGATGGGGGCGTGCCGCGGCGTGAGCCGCTCGGCGATGGCGAATCCAACGGCGAAGTCGGCGAGGTCGGCGGGCGTCGCCATCATCACCGCGTAGGCGAGGCCGTCGAACTCGAACGCCACCGGCGCCTCGACCGGCACGGCGCGGCGCTCGGGAATGTCGCCGCGCCCGTCCGCGTGCCGCCGCACGAAGTCCTGGGCACGCGATCCGGCGCCCGGAGGCGTCACGGCCAGCGCACCGTCGGCGGCATCGAGGACAGGATGGAGCGCACGTTGCCGCCGGTTCTGAGGCCGAACAGGGTGCCTCGGTCGTAGAGCAAGTTGAACTCGACGTAGCGCCCGCGGCGCACCTCCTGCTCGAGGCGATCCTCCCCGGTCCAGGGGTCCGCCATGGTCCGCCGCACGATCGCGGCGTAGACGTCGACGAACGTGCGGCCGATGTCCTTGATGAGGGCGAAGTCCGCCTCCCAGTCGCCGCTCGCCAGGTAGTCGGTGAACACACCACCGATGCCGCGCATCTCGCCGCGGTGGGGCAGCGCGAAGTACGTGTCGCACCACGCCCTGTCGCGCTCGTAGTCGCCGACCGCGTGGCGCGCGTACGCTTCCCGGAACGCCTCGTGGAACGCGGACGTGTCGGGGTGGTCCTGCGTCCTCCGGCGATCCAGCATCGGCGTGAGGTCGGCGCCGCCGCCGAACCATTGCCTGGTCGTCACGACATAGCGCGTGTTGAGGTGGACCGTGGGGACGTGCGGGCTTAGCGGGTGGGCGATCAGCGAGATGCCGGAGGCCCAGAACCGCGGATCGTCCGCGGCGCCAGGGATCTGCGCACGGAACGCCTCGGAGAACGTGCCGTGGACCGTGGAGGTGTGGACGCCCGCCTTCTCGAAGAGGCGGCCGTGCAGCATGCCCATGACGCCACCGCCGCCGTCGCTGCCGTCCGGCTCGGTGCGCGACCACGGCTCGCGCACGAAGCGCCCCGGCGGCCCATCGGCGACCCCCGGCCCCGGCGAGGCGACCGGCGCCTCCTCCTCCAGCGCCTCGAAGCACGCGTGGATGTCGCCCTGCAGGGCCTCGAACCACTGGCGGGCCGCCGCCTGCCACCGCGCCAGCGTCGCTGCGTCCGGCTTGGGTCCACCCTTCGCCGAGTCGGCTGCCGTGGTGGCGTCGGTCATCGCAGTCCCTTCCGTGCCAGAGCGCCCGAGGCGTTGAGCGCGCCCATCAGACCGATCCCCACGGCGACCGCAAGGTTGAGCGAGCGCGCTCCGGCGACGAGCGGGATGCGCACGCGTTCGTCCGCGGAGTCGTGGATCGCGGTCGGCACGCCGCTGCCCTCCCGTCCGAACAGCAGCGTGTCGTCGAAGCCGAAGGACGCGTCCGTCAGCACGAGGTCGGCGTGGGTGGTGAACAGCACGATCCGGCCAGCCACCGCCGCGCGCAGGTCCGCGAACGTCGCGTGCCGTTGGATCGGCACCGTCGCGACGTAGTCGAGGCCGGCGCGGCGCGCTGCCCGCGTCGAAAGGTCGAACGCCGGCGCGCCGACGAGGTGGACGCCCGCGCCGAGACAGCCGGCGGTGCGCAGGATGGCCGCCGTGTTCTGCGGGATCTCGGGCTGATAGAGCGCGATGTCCATCGACGATCCAGGGGGCGCGGGCGGGGCCGGGCCGAGGCTTGCGCGACAGGGCCCGAAGGGTCGATCGCGTCCAGGCATTCCTGTACGATCAAATCGTTTAGAACGATTTGCGACACCGTGTCAGCCCGCCCCATGCCTGGACATCGGCTGCGATCGAAGGCATGTGGCGGAAGTGAGAAGGCGTCGATAGACGAGGGGAACAGCGTTGGCGACCAGCGAACATGACGCGGGGCATGGCGGCGGCGACGGGCCCGGCGAGCACGGTGAGACCCGTCGGGACTTCCTCTACATCGCCACCGGTGCGGTCGCAGCGGTCGGTGTCGGCTCGGTCGCCTGGCCGTTCATCGATCAGATGAACCCCGACGCAGCATCACTGGCGCTTGCCTCCATCGAGGTCGACGTGTCGGACCTCAACGCCGGCGAGTCGATGACGGTGATGTGGCGGGGCAAGCCGGTGTTCGTGCGCCGACGCACCGAGCAGGAGGTCGTCGCCGCCCGCGACGTCGACCTCTCCGAGCTGCTCGACCAGGAGGCGCGCAACCCGAACGTCGACGCCACCGAGGCGACCGATGCCAACCGCGCCGTGCAGGGGCGTGAGGACATGCTCGTCATGATCGGCGTTTGCACGCACCTCGGCTGCATCCCGTTAGGTCAGCAGGGGGACTACGGCGGCTGGTTCTGCCCCTGCCACGGGTCGCACTACGACACCTCCGGCAGGGTGCGCATCGGTCCGGCGCCTGAGAACCTCCCGATCCCGCCATACACCTTCGCCGACGAAGCGACCCTCGTCGTCGGCTGACACGTCTAGGAAAGCACCATGTCCGGACGCGGCACCCCTCGCTTCCAGCCCAAGAACAAGACGCTCGCCTGGCTCGACTCGCGGCTTCCCATCGTGTCGCTGATGAACGAGCAGGCGATCGAGTTCCCGACGCCGAAGAACCTCAACTACATGTGGACCTTCGGGGCGATCCTCACGGTGGTGCTCGCCGTGATGATCGTCTCGGGCATCGTCCTTGCCATGCACTACGCAGCGAACACCGAGCTCGCGTTCGAGCGCGTCGAGCACATCATGCGCAACGTGAACTACGGCTGGCTCATCCGCTACATCCACGCCGTCGGTGCGTCGATGTTCTTCCTCGCGGTCTACCTGCACATCGCGCGCAACCTCTATTACGGCTCGTACAAGGCGCCGCGCGAGGTCCTGTGGATGCTCGGCGTCATCATCCTCATCCTGATGATGGCGACGGCGTTCATGGGTTACGTGCTGCCGTGGGGGCAGATGTCGGGCTGGGGCGCAACGGTCATCACGAACCTGTTCTCGGCGATCCCGCTCGTCGGCCCCGCCGTCGTCGAGTGGTTGTGGGGCGGCTTCGCGGTCGACAACGCGACGCTGAACCGGTTCTATGCCCTGCACTACCTCATGCCCTTCATGACCGCCGGCGTCGTCATCCTGCATATTTGGGCGCTTCATGTATCTGGGAACAACAACCCCACCGGCGTCTCGGTAAAGTCGTCGAAGGACACGGTCTCCTTCCATCCGTTCGTCACCATGAAGGATGCCGTGGCGGTCGTGGTGTTCATGCTGCTGTTTGCGTGGTTCGTGTTCTACTTGCCGAACTACCTTGGGCATCCGGATAACTACATCGAGTTCGATCCGCTGGTCACCCCGGCGCACATCGTCCCCGAGTGGTACCTTCTCCCGTTCTACGCGATCCTCCGGGCGGTGCCGGACAAGCTCGGCGGCGTGGTGCTGATGTTCGGCTCGCTGCTCATCCTGTTCGCCGTGCCTTGGCTCGACACGTCAAGGGTTCGCTCGGCGCGCTACCGGCCGCTGTACAAGATCGCGTTCTGGGCCTTCGTCGTGACCTGCCTGGTGCTCGGCTGGCTCGGCGCGCAGCCGGCGGAGGGGATCTACGTGACCCTCGCGCGTATCTTCACGCTGTACTACTTCGCGTTCTTCCTGGTGCTCATGCCGCTTCTCGGCCTCATCGAGAGGCCTCGGCCGCTGCCGAACTCCATCGCCGAGGACGTGCTCGCGCGCGAGGACGGCAAGGCTCAGGGCTGGTTCGGCGTCCCGGAGCCGGAGGCGAGGCCCGCCTACACCGTGAGCGGGCTGCGCCGCGCAGCGCGCCGGTTCGTCGTCGACGACGACCGTCGCGGTGGTGGCGCGACGCGTCCGTCGGCCGCGCCCGCCGCGCCGAGGAAGGACTGACCGATGGCCCTGTTCGATAAGGTCGCGACCAGCGTCGCCTCGGCGTCCGCAGCCGCGGTGGTGGGTCTGTCCCTCGTGGCAGGGCCGGTCGCGGCGGCCACGGAGGAGTACCCGGTCGAGCAGCGCGACTGGTCGTTCGCCGGCGTGTTCGGCCAGTACGACCAGGCCCAGCTCCAGCGGGGCCTCAAGGTCTACCGCGAGGCGTGCGGCGCCTGCCACTCCATGCGCCTCGTGGCGTTCCGCACGCTGACGGACGACGGGGGTCCGAACCTGTCGGAGGAGGCCGCCGAGGCGATCGCCGCCGAGTACCAGGTGACTGATATCTCCAACGAGACCGGCCAGCCCTTCGAGCGCCCGGCGACGCTCACCGACCGCTTCCCCGGACCCTACCCCAACAAGATCGCGGCGGCGGCGGCGAACGGCGGGGCCTACCCGCCGGACTTTTCGCTGCTCGCGAAGGCCCGCGCGGTGCACCGCGGCTTCCCGCACTTCATCACCGACGTCTTCGCGGCCTATGCGGAGAACGGGCCGGACTACATCTACGCGCTGCTGCAGAGCTACCAAGAGCCGCCGGAGGAGCTGGAGCGCGTGCCGGGCAAGTACTACAACCCGGTGTTCATGGCAGGCGATTGGATCGCGATGCCCCAGCCGCTGCGCGACGGACAGATCGCCTACACCGACGGCTCGCCCGAGACGCTGGATCAGTACGCCGCCGACGTCTCCGCCTTTATGATGTGGGCGGCCGAGCCCAAGCTCGAGGAGCGCAAGGAGATCGGCTTCCGGGTGATGGTGTTCCTGGCGGTCTTCGCGGTGATGATCTACCTGACGAAGCAGAAGCTGTGGCGGACCGTCGGGCACTGAGCGAGGCGCGGCGCTGACGGTGGCCGGAGCCTTCCGTCGCACGTCGTCCACCCGCACGACGGAGCTCGAGCTGGTGACGACCGTGCGACGCAGCCGGCGAGGCCGGCCGAGCTTGCTGCCTCGGACCGGTCCTGCCAGAAGAGGGTGAGCCGTCCGAGCGAGGCGACGTTGCGGTCCAACGAGGCCACGGGACACGGACGGCAGGGGCCAACGCCCGCGGCACGGGGCCGGTCGGCGTCGTCGGATGGCGAGCCGCAGGCCCCGTCAACCTTCGACCTCACGGATCCTGCATCGGAGGGCGTCCTCTTCCTCGTGGTCGGCCCTAGCGGCGTCGGCAAGGACACGCTGATCGACGCCGCTAGGGCCGCGCTCGCGGACGCGCCGTTCACCTTCGCCCGCCGCGTCGTCACGAGGCCCCGGGAGGCCAGGGGCGAGGACCACGAGGCGATGGTCGTGGCGCAGTTCCTCGCCGCCGCTGAGCGGGGTGAGTTCGCCGTCACCTGGGCGGCGCACTCGCTGCATTACGCGGTCAGGTGGGACGCGCTTGCCCCGCTGCGGCGGGGGGTGAACGTCGTGCTCAACGTCTCCCGCACGACGATCTCTGCCTTTGCGCAGCATGCCATCCGCACCGTCGCGCTGCACGTGACCGCACCGCCGGAGGTGGTCCGCGAGCGCCTGAGCGCGCGGGGCCGCGAGGACGCCGCGCACGTTGCGGCGCGCCTCGCGCGGCACGTGCCGCTCACTGACGCAGCGACCGTTGCCGTCATCGACAACGGTACGGACGTGGCGTCCGGGGCGCAGCAGCTCGTCGCGGCGCTAGTCGGTGCGGGCCGCCTGCCGCTGGTGCTGCGCCATGCCGCGATGGAGCTGCTCGGGGAGCCGCTCGCCATCGTCCATCGGGACGCGTTGGCGCTCGCCTCACGTCAGGTCGGCCGCGGGACCGCAACCGAGGCCGTCGGCGTGAGAGCGGTGCGGGTGCGCCTCGCGGTCACCGACGACGCTGGCCTCGTCGCGCCGCACGAGGTCCGGGTGTCCGCCGATGCCTTCGACGCGCTCGGCGTCGCCGAGGGCGGTGAGGTGACGCTGCGCCGCGTCCGGCCTTCTGCAACCCGTCACCTCCTGCGCACGAAGGCTGCCGGCGGTGAGCTGACCCCATCCGAGGTCGGACGCGTCGTGCGCGACCTCGCCGACGGGCGCTACGGCGCGGCCGAGGTCGCCGCCTGCGTCGTCGCGTTCCAGTCGCTGTCCGTCGCAGAGGCGGCAGCCTTTGCCGCAGCGCGTGCGGACCTCGTCGAGCGCGTTAACTGGGGCGGCCGCACGGTGGTCGACGTTCAGTCGATGGGCGGCCAGCCGGGCGGCCCCCTCGCCATGACCGTCGTGGCCATCGTCGCCGCGCACGGACTCGCGAACCCGACGACGTCGCCGCGGGTCATCAGCTCGGCCGCAGCGACCGTCGACGCGATGGGGTGCGTCGCCCGCGTTCACCTCTCCGCGACCGAGCTCGTCCACGTCGTCGACTCGAGCGCAGGCGCCGTGGCGCGTTCCGCTGGCATCGCCCACGACCCCTTCGACGCCGTGACGAACGCCCTCGACCGGCTGGCCGGCGTCCGGTCCGCACCCCTCGAGGTCTCCTCGGTCCTCGCGAGGGCGCTCGCGGTGGGGTGCACACACGTCGCCGTCGACATCCCGGTGGGTCCGGCCAGCCAAGTGGCGACGCTCGTTGCTGCTCGCGCCCTGTCGCGGCTTTTCGAGGACGTCGGACACTCGGTCGGCCTCACGGTGGCATGCGCCGTCAGCGACGGCTCGCGACCGTCGGGGCGCGGCATCGGACCCGCGCTCGAGCTTGCGGACGCCCGCGCAGTGCTCGCAGGCTCGCGCGATGGCTCGCCGCTGGTGCGTGAGGCGGCGCTGAACCTGGCGGGGACGATCCTGGACTGGGACCCCGACGTCCCCAGCGGCAGCGGTCGCGCTCGCGCGGAGGAGCTCCTCGGCTCAGGCTCGGCCGCTGCCGCGCTCCACCGGATCGCCGCCGCACAAGGCCCGCTCCCCGAAGTCCGCGTGGGCGCCTTCCAGCGGATGCTCGTGGCGCCAAGCGCTGGCCGGCTCGTCGCCATCGACTGGGACGCCCTGGCTGGCCTTTCTGGAATGGCGGGCGCCCCGCTCGACAGGGGTGCGGGTGTGCGCCTTCTGGCTGACCTCGGCGATCCGGTCGCCAGCGGGGCACCGCTTGCGACGGTGTTCGCCTCCACGCCGTTCGGCCTCGATCTCGTCGTTGACGATCTCACCGAGGGGCTGTTCCACATCGAGTGAGCGCGGATCAGCCGAACGCTGCGAGGAGGAGCAGCGACAACAGGACGTCCGCCACGACGAGCGCGCCGGCGATCGCCACATCGACGCCGAGCGCCAGGCGGACGATGACGTAGTGATAGCGTACGACGACCCCGAGTGCGACGACGGCTGCGAGCGTCGCAGCGGTTTCCCCGAGGAAGCCTGCCCCCTGCAGGACCAGCGGGACCGTGAGGAGCGTCCAGCCGAGCGGCGCCGCCCAGTTGCGCGCCACGACGTAGGTCACGTAGCGGTGGGAGATCCCGAGCGGTCCTGCGATGGCGGCGAGTGCGACCGGGAATGCGACCCAATCCAGGGCGAGGACCGGAAGACGCTGGGCGAACGCCTGGCCGAACGGCTCGGTGGCGCCGATCCGCGACAGGGCGACCAGCGACACCGCGTCGATGGGCAGGACGAGGAGGATGACGCCGAACGAGCGCCAGTAGCCCGCGACGCTGCGGTCGAGGAGGTCGAGCCCGTCGCGGCGGCCGAGGAACAGGAGCCACGCGGCGGCAAGCGATCGCTGCACCTCGCTCACACGTCACCCTCGCCTAGGAGGCAGGCGCTCGCCACCGATCACACGGTCGATGATGGCACGGTAGGCGGATGCGAGGGTCCTCAACTCGGCGACGGAGGTTCGCTCGTTCGGCTGGTGCATGGTATCGCCGACCGCGCCGAACTCGACGACGGGGAAGTAGTCCTTGAGGAAGCGCGCGTCCGAGGTGCCGCCGCTGGTGCTCTGCTCGGGTCGCACGCCGGTGGCCTCCTCCACGGCGTCGCTCACCGCCTCGATCAAGGCCTCGTCGCGGGTCACGAACGCTTCGCTGACGCCGTCCTCCCATGCGACGTCGACGGGCCGTGAGGCGGCGCGTGTGATGCGCTGGGTCAGCTCGGCGCGCAGCGTGTCCGGCGACCACCGGTCGTTGTAGCGGACGTTGAACCGCAGCGATGCGGTCGCCGGGATGACGTTCCACGCCAGGTTTGCAACCTCGATCCCGACGATCTCGAGGTTGGAGGGCGAGAAGACCGGGGTCCCCTCGTCGAGCGGTGCGAGGAGGGCTTGCCCCACCGACAGCAGCGCGGGCACCGGGCTGTCGGCGCGCTCCTGATAGGCGACGTGGCCTTGCCGGCCGCAGATCGTGACCGTAGCCGACAGTGAACCTCGCCGACCAACCTTCAGCGTGTCGCCCAGCCGCTCGAGGGAGGTCGGCTCGCCGACGACGGCCGCGTCGATGGGATGGCGTGCGCAGACCCATTCGACCAGCGGACGGGTGCCGTCGACCGCCGGTCCCTCCTCGTCGCCGGTGAGGAGGAGGGACACTCGTCCCGGACCGCCGTCCGACGCCCAGCGCGCCGTCGCGGCGATAATCGCTGCAACACCGCCCTTCATGTCCTGCGCGCCGCGGCCGACGAGGGCGTCGCCGTCGACGGTGGCGGCGTACGGGGGCGACGACCAGGCGTCCGCCGCGCCGGGCGGGACGACGTCGAGGTGCCCGGCGAAGGCGAGGTGGCGTCCCATGCCTCGCGTGGCGAAGAGGTTCTCGACGCCCGTGCCCGCCGAGGCGAAGGTCATGCGCGTCACCTCGAACCCCGCGTCCCTGAGCGCCCGCTCGACCACGTCGAACACCTCGGGCCCGGCCGGCGTCACGCTGGGAACGCGGATCAGCGCCCGGGCGAGGGCGAGCGGATCGATCACCTCAACGGCCGCGCTGGTTGGGTCCAGGCGCGTAAGGGTTGCCACCTCGTTGGCCTGGCATCAGCCCTACGACGATGAAGCCGATGATGCTCAGCACGGGAATCGGGAGGAACAGCGCGATCCATCCCGTCAATCCGCGGTCGTGCAGGCGCTTCACAACCAGCGCGACCTCGGTCCAGACGAGGACGGCGAAGACGCCGAGGGCAAGGGGGTTGACCGTGGAGACGGCGCCGGTCTCCGGCGAGACCACGATGAGGAGTTCCGTGCGGGCCACGGCGATCGCGAGCGCCGCGCAGAAGATGTTGCCGAGCCAGAAGACCTCACGGTTGATCCGCCCGTCGAGCGCGAGCAGCGCCCAGGCGACGGACGGCCGACGAGCAGGGGGCGGAGCCAAGCCTCAGTCCCTCAACAGCTCGTTGATCGATGTCTTTGAACGGGTGCGCTCGTCGACGCGCTTGACGATGATCGCCGCCGACAGCGCGAGGTCGTTCCCCCCGCCGCCGCTGCGCGTGGCGACGGTGCCCGGAACGACGACGGAGTAGGGCGGGACCTCGCCGCGGAAGGTCTCGCCGGTCTCGCGGTCGACGATGCGCGTCGACGCGCCGAGGAAGACCCCCATGGACAGGACCGATCCGCGACCCACGCGCACTCCCTCCGCCACCTCGGAGCGCGCGCCGACGAAGCAGTCGTCCTCGACGACGACGGGCGCGGCCTGCAGCGGCTCGAGGACGCCGCCGATCCCGGCCCCGCCGGAGATGTGGCAGTTCTTGCCGACCTGCGCGCAGGATCCGACGGTCGCCCAGGTGTCGATCATCGTCCCCTCGTCCACGTAGGCTCCCAGGTTGACGAAGGAGGGCATGAGGACGACGCCCGGAGCGACGAAGGCCGAGCGGCGCACGATGGCGCCGGGCACGGCACGGAAGCCGGCCTGCTCGAAGTCCACCGCGCCCCACCCGTCGAACTTGGAGGGCACCTTGTCCCACCAGCGGGCGTTGCCCGGCCCGCCCTCGATGGCCTCCATGGGGTTGAGCCTGAACGACAGGAGCACGGCCTTCTTCAGCCACTCGTTGACCTGCCAGCCGCTCCCCGTCGGCTCGGCCACGCGCACCACGCCGCGGTCGAGCAGGCCGAGAGCGCGGTCCACCGCGTCGCGCACCCGTCCGGTGGTGCGCGCGGTGACGGTTGCGCGCTCGTCGAACGCGGCGTCGATGGTGGCGGCCAGGCGGTCGCGTTCGGACGGGCTGAGGTGCATCGAGGTCCACTTAGTACGTTTGGCTCACCCGGCGATACGGGCATTCACCGCGCCCTGACAAGCGCTCCCGCGGGTCACGCCTCTCAGCCGAGGCGGGGGGAGCAGGTTCAACGCTCGGTGAGGATCCGTTCCAGGAAGCCAGCGAGGTCGTCGGTGACGTACTGGACGTGCGGCGCGCTTCGGCCTTCGAGCTCCCACGCTTCGCGGAACACCTCGCGGGTCCCCTCCGGCACGACGAGCACCGTCCGCATCCCGCGCTCGCTTGGCACGACGAGGTTGCGCGACAGGTCCTCGAACATGGCCGCGCGGGTGGGGTCGATGTTGTGGAGGTCCCAGAAGCGATCGTAGGTGTCGGCGTGCGGCTTGGGCACGAGGTCCGCGGCGACGATGTCGAAGATGTCCTCGAAGTGGTCGTGGATGCCGAGGCGCTCGGCGATCGCCTTGGCATGGGCGACGGTGCCGTTCGTCATGATGAAATGTCGCCCCGGCAGCGCATGGATGGCGTCGGCGAGCCTCGGGTTGGCCTCGACCTTGGAGTGGTCGATGTCGTGCACGAACTCCAGGAACCCGTCTGGGTTGATGCCGTGCTCCATCATCAGGCCGCGCAGCGTGGTGCCGTACCTCCGGTAGTAGTCCTTCTGCAGGGTGTGCGCGGCCTCGCGCTCCAGGTCGAGGAGCTTGGCCACGTAGTCGCCCATGCGCTTGTCGACCTGGGCGAAGAGGTCGGCGTGCGCTGGGTAGAGCGTGTTGTCGAGGTCGAAGATCCACGTGTCGACGTCCGCGAAGGCGGTAAGGTCGCGCGGGTTCGCCTGGGGTGCCTCGGACGGGAGGGGGGTCGCGGGGGTCAATCGGCTCGTCGCGAAGGGCGACGGACGAGGCGGGCGCGGGCAGGGCTGAACAGGACGACCTCCGTCGGGGATGGCTGAGCGGACGTTAGACCGGCGGACCGAGCTCGCAAAGCCCTGCCCGAGCGGCCACGTGCTGGTTGGCGACCGCGCCCGGTCAGCGGGTGATGAGCGTGCCGGCGCCGCCGTCGGTGAAGAGCTCCAAGAGGACCGCATGGGGCGTCTTGCCGTTGAGGATCACCACGCCGTCGACCCCGCGTTCCAGGGCGGCGATGCAGGTCTCCACCTTGGGGACCATGCCACCGGAGACGACGCCGGAGGCGATCAGGCGTCGTGCCTCGGCGACGGAGAGCTCGCGGATCAGCGCCCCATCGCTGCCGAGGACGCCATCGACGTCGGTCAGGAACAACAGTCGCGTCGCGCCGAGCGCCCCCGCGATGGCGCCGGCGAAGGTGTCCGCGTTGATGTTGTAGGTCTCACCGTCGACGCCTTGGGCAACCGGCGCGATGACCGGGATGATCTCCTGGCGGGCGAGGAGGTCGAGGACGTCCCGGCGGACCTCGACCGGCTCGCCGACGAAGCCGAGGTCGACGACCTTCTCGATGTTGGAGTCCGGGTCGCGGGTGGTGCGCTTGAGGGGCTCGGCGAGCACCATCCGTCCGTCCTTGCCGCACAGCCCGACGGCACGGCCGCCCGCGGCGTTGATCGTGGACACGATGTCCTTGTTGATCGAGCCCGCCAGAACCATCTCGACGACCTCGACGGTCGCCCTGTCGGTGACGCGCAGGCCGTCGCGGAACTCGGAGCGGATGCCGAGGCGATCCAGCATCTGGCCGATCTGGGGACCGCCGCCGTGGACGACGACGGCGTTGATCCCCGACAGGGTGAGCAGCGTGATGTCCTCGGCGAAGTCCCGCGCGAGCTCCGCGTCGCCCATGGCGTGACCGCCGTACTTCACGACGATGGTCTTGTCGTCGTAGCGCAGCATGTACGGCAGCGCGGTCGCGATGATCTCAGCGCGCTGTGGCGCGTCGGCGATGGGCGGGGCGGGGGTCGCGGCGTCGGTCATGGTCATCCGTCGGGTACGCGCGGGTGCTATCGCGCGGCCCCGGGACGCGCAAGCCGGCCGCCCGTCGCCCTACTAAAGCTCACGCATGGGCGGGACCGGGCTACTCCTCCGGCTCGGTGGTGAACTGCAGCGGGTGACCGGCGTCGAGCGACAGGTTGTTGGCCTCGTTCGCCTTCGTCTCTGCCACCTGCGCCGGGTAGACGGAGACGACGCACGAGCCCTTGGTATGGGCGGTGATCATGATCTTGTAGGCGCCGTCCGCTCCGATGCGGAACACGGCCTTCAAGACCCGCACCACGAACTCGCGGGGCGTGTAGTCGTCGTTGAGCAGGATGACCTTGTGCAGCTTCGGCCGCTCGGTCTTGACGGTCGTCTTCGTGCGCTTCTTGACGTCGGTCGTCATGGAACGCTCCCTCGCTCCCTACCGTCCTGGCTCGACAAGCAACGCGGGTGTGCCGGGCAGCGGTTCCGCAACTTCTGCAAGATGAGGCCGTGGGGCGAGCGCTGCCCGCAGGACCGCCTCCGCCGTGCGGGCCTCCGGGTCGATGTCGAGGTGGTCGCTTGGCAAGCCGAACCCCTGGAGCGGTCGGGTGACGATGTCGCCGACGGCGTAGCGGCTCGCCTTGTAGGTCGGAGCGGGCGGCGCGAGGCCGACCGCGCGCCGGGCGAGCTGCTCGAGCCTCTGCAACGGGCGCGCCGCGCGGTGCGTCTCGCCGGCGTTCGCTCGGCCCGGCTGGTCGAAGCCCCTCTGCGAACTGCGCGGCATGAAGCACAGGTGCAGGGTTCGGAGGTCGGACGCCTCCCATGGCTCCTCGCTCGCGAGCCGCAGGATGTCGTCGATGCCGTACCCCTCGCGAAAGGTCATCGTCTTGCCGTGCAAGCGCTGGTGGCGCCCCTCGCTGCGGCCCGACGGCCACGAGGAGATGGCGTCGAAGTTGTAGAGGCGCGCGGCGGACTTGGCGGGCGGCGTCGCGTGACCGATGCCGACCGTGCCGAGGTCGCCGCCGGTGAGGTGCAGCGTGTGGCCGGTCACGCGCCAGTGCGCGTCGAACTCGCCGTCGAGGAGGCGCGGGCGCAGCCGCGCGAGCCCCTCGCGGTCGTAGACCTCGTCCCCGTCCACCGCGAGGACCCAGACGTTGCGCCCGGCCCAATCCTCCACGTAGCGGTGGGTGTCGTAGGCGTCGCCGACCTCGATCACCTCGACGTGGGAGTGCTTGGCGGCGAGGCGGCGCAGGACCTCGCCGGTGCGGTCGGTGGAGCGGTTGTCGAGCACGAGGAGGCGGTCGAGCAGCGGCGCGACGTTGCCGAGCGCCCAGGCCGCGACGCGGTCCTCGTTCTTGAGCAGCGAGACGCCCCAGAGCTGCCGTGGCGCGGTCATCGCGGGACCCGTCACGCCCCGGGACGGCCGGTCTTGCGCTTGCGCCGGCCCTTCTTCTTGACGTCCGCCGGATCCTCGTAGGAGCCGACGCCGACCTTATGGCGCATGACGAGGCCAGCGGCGTCCTCGTCCTTACGGCGCGGCTTCTCGGTGCGCTTCACCGTCATCTCGTCGAGCGTGTTCTTCCGTGCACGGGTCGGCGGGTCGGCCTCGCCGTCGCGCAGCGGGCGGCCGCGGTCCGTGCCGGGGCCCATCTCGCCGGGCTTGGGCTTCCTCGCCCGCGTCTTCAGGTTGGCGGCGGAGTTGAACGAGCGCTCGCCGGAGTAGCGCCCCGCTGCCATCTCGATGTCGCGCTGGCGGGCGGCCGGGTCCTCGGCGAGCATGAGCTCGGTCTTCTGCAGGCGCTGGATCTCGTCGCGTAGCCGGGCCGCCTCCTCGAACTCGAGGTTCGCCGCGGCGTCGCGCATGCGCCGCTCGAGCTCCTCCAAGGTCGGCGCCATGTTATGGCCGATGCCGGGCGCCTCGCCCGCCATCCCCTTGTCGATGCGCACGTGGTCGCGCTCGTACATGGACTGCAGGATGTCGCCGATGTTGCGCTTGACGCTCTCCGGCGTGATGCCGTGCTCGGCGTTGTAGGCGAGCTGCTTCTCGCGCCGCCGGCTGGTCTCCGCGATGGCGCGTTCCATGGAGCCCGTCGTGTGGTCGGCGTAGAGGATCACCTTGCCGTCGACGTTGCGCGCCGCGCGGCCGATGGTCTGCACCAGGCTCGTCTCGGAGCGCAGGAAGCCCTCCTTGTCGGCGTCGAGGATCGCCACCAGAGCGCACTCGGGGATGTCGAGCCCCTCGCGCAGGAGGTTGATGCCGACGAGCACGTCGAAGGTGCCGAGGCGCAGGTCGCGGATGATCTCGATGCGCTCGATGGTGTCGATGTCGGAGTGCATGTAGCGCACGCGCACGCCGTTGTCGTGCAGGTACTCGGTGAGGTCCTCGGCCATGCGCTTGGTCAGCGTGGTGACCAGCGTGCGGTAGCCCGCCTCGGCGACGGCACGGATCTCGCCGAGTACGTCGTCCACCTGATGCTTGGCCGGGCGGATCTCCACCGGCGGGTCGATAAGCCCGGTGGGGCGGATCACCTGCTCGGTGAAGACGCCGCCGGCCTCCTCCATCTCCCACGAGCCGGGGGTGGCGCTGACCGCGATGGTGTGCGGGCGCATGATGTCCCACTCCTCGAAGCGAAGCGGGCGGTTGTCCATGCACGACGGCAGGCGGAAGCCGTACTCGGCGAGCGTCGCCTTGCGGCGAAAGTCGCCGCGGTACATGGCGCCGATCTGCGGCACCGTCACGTGGCTCTCGTCGAGGAACACGATGGCGTTGTCCGGCAGGTACTCGAACAACGTGGGCGGCGGCTCGCCCGGCTTTCGGCCGGTGAGGTAGCGCGAGTAGTTCTCGATGCCGTTGCAGGCCCCGGTCGCCTCCATCATCTCGAGGTCGAAGCGGGTGCGCTGCTCGAGCCGCTGGGCCTCGAGGAGCCGGCCGGCGGCGGTGAGCTCCTTCAAGCGGAAGCCGAGCTCCTCCTTGATGGAGCGCATCGCCTGCTGGAGCGTCGGTCGCGGCGTCACGTAGTGCGAGTTCGCGTAGACCTTGACGAGCTCCATTTCCTCGGACTTCTGACCCGTCAAGGGATCGAACTCGGTGATCGCCTCCACCTCGTCGCCGAACAGCGAGACCCGCCAGGCCCTGTCCTCGTAGTGCGCGGGGAAGATCTCCACGGTGTCGCCGCGCACCCGGAAGGTGCCACGCACGAAGTTCGCGTCCGAGCGCTTGTATTGGAGTGCAACGAGGTCGGCGAGGAGCTGGCGCTGGTCGAGCCGCTCGCCGACCTCGATGGCGAACGTCATCGCCGTGTAGGTCTCCACCGAGCCGATGCCGTAGATGCACGACACCGATGCGACGATGACGACGTCGTCGCGCTCGAGCAGCGCGCGCGTCGCCGAGTGCCGCATCCGGTCGATCTGCTCGTTGATCGACGACTCCTTCTCGATGTAGGTGTCCGTGCGCGGGACGTAGGCCTCCGGCTGGTAGTAGTCGTAGTACGAGACAAAGTACTCGACGGCATTGTTCGGGAAGAACGACTTGAACTCACCGTAGAGCTGAGCCGCGAGCGTCTTGTTCGGTGCAAGGATCAGCGCCGGACGCTGCATCCGCTCGATGACCTGCGCCATCGTGTAGGTCTTGCCCGAGCCGGTGACGCCGAGGAGGACCTGGCAGCGCTCCTCCTGCCCCAGCCCGGCGACGAGCTCCTCGATGGCCTGCGGCTGGTCACCCTTCGGCTCGTACTGGGACACAAGGTCGAGCCGGACGCCGCCCTCGGACTTCGTCGGCCGCGCCGGACGGTGAGGCTGCCATTCGCCCGCCCGGAACTCGGGGCGACCGTCCTGGATGAGGCGTTCCAGGGCGGCAACGGTGGCCGTGGCCCCCCCTTCGGGCAGCTTCTCCGCCTCCTCGAGGGCGATGTCGAGGCCGGGGATGGGGTTGAGCCCTGCGCCGGCACGCTCGCGGGCCGAGGCACGGCCGCCCATCGACGTGCCGCGCGCCGTGCGGCCGGACGCGGCGTTGCCCTGGGCACGCTTGGGCCTTGCCTCGGGCGACCGTGACGCCACGGGGCCTTCCGCGACGCTGGCACGGCTCGCCGGCGCGTCCGTGCGGTCGCGTCGCCGCACGGGCGCGTCGGACTTCTGGACGGCCTTGCGCTTGGTGAGCTTCGGCGGTGAGGTCACGCGCGCGGCCGACCCGTCCGCCTCGTGGTCCTCGACCTCGCGGGCGAACGCGCCGATGGAGCGCGCGTCGTCGTCCGAGCGCGCGCGGGAGTCTGCCTTCTCCGACATGGCGCCATTATGGGGTCGCCGAGCCGCGCGGACAACGCGGTTCGGCGTGCTCAACAGCCGCCGCGGCGGAGGCAGCGGCCGAAGCGCGGCGAGCCCTGTGGAAATCTTCGTGCGCAGAAGCGGGCGCGCGACTGGCAGCGGTTGCGACCGCCCGCACCGGTGCCGCAGCCCTGACGCCGCATGCACCGGCGGTAGTCCCGTCCGCCGCCGAAGCGCTGACGGCAGACGAAGTTCGCGCGGCCGCAGGCGCCCTGGGCGAGCGTCAGCCCCTCGACGGCCCCTGCCGACGGCGCTGCAGCGGCCCGAGCAAGCGGGACGGCGTCAGCCCTCTGCGCGGCACACACGAGCAGGAGGCCGGCGAGGACGAGGGGAGCAGAGGCTGGCAAGCGCATGGATGGGATCAGCGATGTTCGTGATCAGCATCGCACGACGGGCTGAACGCTCCATGACAAAAAAGGGGCACACCGTCGACCAGTTGCCACGTGTGCGTTCGTGGCAAGGAGAATAGGGCGGATCAAGGCAGAGCCTGCTCCGCCTCACATCAAGGCGTCGACCGCCATGAGGACGGCGAACAACGCCGGTTGGTGGACGAGGTAGATGACGAGGCTCCAGCGGCCGAGGAGCGCCAGGAACCCCCACGGCGACCGGCCGAGCGCGGGATGCAGCGGCACGACGCGCCCGAGGGCCACGCCGCACAAGGTCACCGCGAGCCATGGGAAGACCGGCTCGTAGTCGAACGTCACGGGTGGGTGCGGCGCGAGCCCGAGCGGGTACGCCCAGGGCGCAAGGAACGCCTCGTCCGACACCACGAACGGGAGCGCGAAGACCGTCGCCGCGGCCGCGAGCGTGAGCCCGACGGGCGCCCGCAGGAAGGGCAGCGCGAGGACGCTGAACAGCGCGATCGCGTGGAGGATGCCGAAGTAGATCGGCGCCGGCATGGTCGCCACGGTGCCGACCGTCACCGCGGCCGCCCCCGCGCCAACGATGGCGAGGCGGCGGGCGAAGGCGCGCCAGCGCACGCGCTCGCCGTGGGCGGCGACGAGGCTGACGCCCACGAGGAACAGGAACGTCGACGCGATGCCCGCCGCGAACGCGCGCCACAGGGGGTGGCTCGCCACCGGCCAGTCCACGTGGCCGAAGAAGGCGAGGTCGAAGGCGCCGTGGTAGGCGACCATGGCGAGGATCGCGACGCCGCGCGCCGCGTCGAGCCACGGGATGCGCTGCGAGCGGGTCGGCGCGAGTGGCGCCGCCCCGGTCAGTAGCGCCACTCCTCGGCCTTCTTGACGATGAAGTCGCGGAACGCCCGTACGCGCGCCGACGAGCGCAGCTCCTCCGCATAGACGAAGTAGAGGTCGTAGGTCGGCCCCTGCGCGCCGAGGTCGAGGCGCACGAGGCTCGCGTCGTCCTCCACGACGAAGTCCGGCAGGACGCCGAGGCCGACACCGGAGGCAACCGCGGTCTTCAGCGCCAAGATGTTGGAGATGCGCAACGCTGAGGGCCGTGGGTCGTCCGCGGCGCGGCCGACGCACTCGAGCCAGTTGAGGTCGCGCAGGTAAGCCGGAGGGTTGGGTCCGAAGGCGACGATCCTGTGCTCGGAGAGGTCGTCCAATGAGCGTGGCGCGCCGTGCGCCTCCACGTAGCCGGTGGACGCGTACACGTGGAAGTGCACGGTGAACAGGCGCCGCTGCACAAGGTCCGGCTGGGTCGGCTGGCGCCAGCGGATCGCGATGTCGGCCTCGCGCATGCCGATGTCGAGCTCGTTGTCGTCGAAGATCATCGCGAGTTGGACGTCGGGATAGGTGTCCAGAAAGTCCTTGATGCGCGAGGACAGCCACGTGGAGCCGAGCCCGATGGTGGTCGTCACGCGCAGCGTGCCGCGGGGTCGGTCGCGCGAATCGACCAGCGCGCCATGCACCGCCTGCAGCTCGCGAGCGATGCCGCTCGTGGTGCGGTAGAGCTTCTCTCCCTGCTCGGTGAGGAGAAGGCCGCGGGCGTGGCGGTGGAACAGCGGCACGCCGATCTGCGTCTCCAGCGCGTGCACCTGCCGACTCACCGCCGACTGGCTGATGCCAAGGTCATCCCCGGCGTGGGTGAAGCTGCCCTTGCGCGCTGCGGCGTGGAAGACCCTCAGCTTGTCCCAGTCCATCACGCCCCCCGCGCCGAGCGCTCACCGGCGACGGGCTGGCGGGGCGGCGTCGCTTGCATGGGCGCCACGCGACGACGGTTCGTGTCGCCGCACGGTGCGCAGGTCACGCGATCCTCCCCATGTCAGGCCGCGAGCTCGCCTTGCGTCGTCTCGCTTTCGGCGGCGAGCCAGCGCTCGGCCTCGAGTGCGGCCATGCAGCCCATCCCGGCTGCGGTCACCGCCTGCCGGAAGACGTCGTCGGTCACGTCGCCCGCCGCGAACACGCCGGGGACCGAGGTCCGCGTCGAGTCGGGCTCGGTCCACACGTACCCCGAGTTCCTGAGGCGCAGCTGATCGGCCACCAGCTCGGTGGCCGGCGCATGGCCGATGGCGATGAAGATGCCGTCGACGGAGAGCGTCCGCTCCTCACCCGTTGCCATGTCCCGCAGCCGCGCTCCGGTGACGCCGGGCGGCTGGCCTCCGCCCTCGACCCCAGCGAGCTCGGCGTTCCAAATCACCTCGATCTTCGGATGCGCGAACAGGCGGTCCTGCAGGATCCTCTCGGCGCGCAGCGTGTCGCGCCGGTGGACGAGCGTGACCTTCGCGGCGTGGTGCGTCAGGTAGAGCGCCTCCTCCACCGCCGTGTTGCCACCGCCGACGACGAGCACCTCCTTGCCGCGATAGAAGAAGCCGTCACAGGTGGCGCAGGCGGACACGCCGTAGCCCCTGAACTGCTCCTCGGAGGGCAACCCCAGCCACTTCGCCTGGGCCCCGGTGGCAAGGATCACCGCGTCGGCGAGGTAGGTGGTGCCGGTGTCCCCGACGAGGCGGAACGGACGACGCGAGAGGTCTGCGTCGACGAGGTGGTCGTAGACCATCCGCGTGCCGACGTGCTCGGCCTGGGCCCGCATCTGCTCCATCAGCCACGGGCCCTGGATGACGTCCGCGAAGCCCGGGTAGTTCTCCACGTCGGTCGTCACCGTCATCTGTCCGCCCGGCTGGATGCCGGCAACGAGCACCGGCTCGAGCATCGCCCGGGCGGCGTAGATCGCGGCGGTGTAGCCGGCTGGGCCCGCTCCGATGATGAGGAGTTTGGTGCGGGTGGCGTCCTCGCCGCCGTCCTCAGTCGCCACGTGGTCCGTCTCGTCGTCCATCAGTGGTTGTCCTGCGCTGCGGAGCGCGCCGCCCCTCATCGTGTTGCCATCTCCAGGCCAACTATCTGTGCTGCGCTGCACCATCGAACAACCCCAGCTGCGATCGTACCGCGGCGGCGACCTCTTCGGCGGCGTCGAGCGGCGGGTAGGACCAGCTCGGCACCTCCCCATCGAACCAGCGCATGGCACCATAGGCTAAAAGGTCGGCGTAGAGTCGCTCGAAGCGCGCCTTGCCCCCAGGAAGGGGCCAGCCGAAGATGGGCCGGCCGGTCGTCGCGGCGTCGCTCAGCATTGCAACGCTGTCCGCGGTGACGACGAAGGCCCGCGCGACGTCGAGGATGCCAGCGTACATCAGCGAGGCGTCGGGATCCTTCGCATCGACGAACAGGTGGCGTGTCTCCGACAGCCCCTCGCGCAGGGTGACGGCTTGGCGCCCTCCCGTGCGACCGGAAGTTGTAACCAGGAGGGCGACCCCGTTGGCTCGTGCGCAAGCGGCTAAGTCGGCGGCGAGCGTCGCGGCCTCGTGTGGGCCGAACCGGTGGGACCGCGTCGCGCCGCCGACGAGGACGCCCAGGGCTGGCCCGTCCGGAGCGCCCCGCTCGGCGAGGCGCCGTCGTCCGGCGCCGCGTTGCGCCGCGCCGACCGCGGACGGTGCCGTCAGCGTTTCGATCCGGCTGCGCGCCCCAGGGTCGATGAGCCGACGGTCGTGGCGCGGCGCCCACACGAAGTCGAACTCCGACGGCCGCCACGCCACGGGCTGCATGACGCCGACCACAGGACGCGGGTGGGGAAGGCGCACGATGCGCCGCGCGGGTGCGATCGCCTGCCGTCCGGCCGCTAGCACCAACGCAGCCGTCACCCGGGCGGGATCGACTGCGTCGTGCTCCACGACCCGAACTGCGAGGCCAAGCCGCTCGGCGACCGCGATCGCTTGACGTTCGTGGCCCTTCTTTCCCCGAACCGCAACGATGATGCAGCCCTCGCCGGCACAATGCATCCTCTGACAACCATCTTTTGCACATTGATGCTTGAAGTCGCTCCGCACGGACACAAGTCCTCCCGACCCCAGTCGGGACAGCCGACCCACCCGTCGGGACAGCCGACCAACTAGAAACGCGCGACCTCATCATGAAAGTCCGCCTGGATTCCATCGACTGGAAGATCCTTGCAGCGTTGCAGGGCAACGGTCGCATGACCAACGTCGAGCTCGCCCGTCGCGCTGGGATCTCCGCGCCTCCGTGCCTGCGCCGTGTTCGCGCATTGGAGCAGAACGGGATCATCACAGGGTACCGCACGCTCATCGACGAGAAGGAGCTGGGCTACGACCTGTCGGCATTCGCCTTCGTCGGGTTGCGGAACCAGACTGAGGCCGAACTCGTCCGCTTCGAGGAGGAGTTGCGGGCGTGGCCCGTGGTGCGTGACGCGTGGATGGTGTCCGGGGAAGTGGACTTCATCCTATTTTGCATCAGCGACACGCTGCGCTCGTTCCAGAACTTCATCATCGAGACGCTGACGGCCACCGAGAACGTCGAAAGCGTGCGCACCTCGCTCACCATTCGCCAATCCAAGTCCGAGCCACGCATCCCGATGGAGGTCGCAATGCCGCGCACCGTCAAGGCGAAGGTCGCCGTCTAACGCACCGTGTGCCCGTAGCCGCTGGCGCGTCTCATCCACGGGCCTGCGGCGTCGGCGAGTCGGCGTCGGCACCGAAGGTTGCGACCGTCAGCGCAGCATGCTCGATGCTGACGGTGCAGCCGGCGTCGTCCGCGAGCCTGCGCCAGCGTGCCGACAGGACCAGCTCCAGGAGCGACGTTCCGACACCGGGCGGCAGGTCGATCGACGCACCGGCTCCCTGGCGTCGCACGGTCAGCACCGCGTCGGAGCGCGCGCGCGACAGGATGCCGAGGAGGACCGCGCGGAGCAGGCGGGTCATCGCGTCATCGGACACCGCGTCCCCAGCGGTCGCTCGCTCATCGCCGCTCGATACGACCAGCACCGCCGCGTGGGGGACGAGCCGTCGAACCTCGTGCACCGCCTTGCAGAGCGGAGAAACTGGGTTGGATCCTGGCAATGGCGCCTGCGTCGCAGCCGCCGAGCGCGCGGGCCCGGGGACAGCTGGCTCGACGGACGCTGGGCTCGCCGCCGGCAGGACCGTCAGGAGGCGCGCCCTGCCGTCGCGCCAGTCGATGGGCACCATCGTGACGCGCGCCTCGAAGCAGGCTCCGGCTGCGGTGCGCATGGCGACGAGCCCCGCCACACGCGGACGCGCGCCGGCGAACACTGCGGTGATGCCGCCGAGCCCATCGACCGCATCGACGTCCGACACGCCGAACATCGTGGCGGCGGCGCGGTTCAAGAGAGCCACGCGATCATCCTCGAGGATGACGACGGCGGCGATGGGCAGGCGCTCGAGGATGGCTGCGCGCACCGGATCGAGGTGCTCGGCGATGGCCTGTCGCGCCGTCCCAGGCGTCGGCTCGACGCGCGAGGACGGGTCGACCGGTGCGGCGAGGATCGGCTCTACAAGGTCCCCTGCGAACCGCGCGCCGAGGGCCATGGCGATGGAGCGGAACGCCTCCGCATCCGGGCGACTGAGCTTCTCAAGATCGATGGGGATCTCGCCGCTCTCCATGGCTCCCTCCTTTTCGTGGTCCAACCTCAGCCACCGATCGCCCGTGGGGTGCTGACGACCGGTTAAGGCACGCGCCCACGGGCCCAGCAGCCAACTTTTTCGCAGTCGCACCCAAATCTATGTTGCACTGCACAATCGATGGATTACATGGGGGATGGCGGCGGCGAGGCATGGCCCTCCAGCCTTGCGATGGGCGCCTCGCCAACGAACCCATGAGGAAGTCACGAATGTCGACTAACGAGAACACGCCGAACCCGGACGCGATGGCGAACGAGGCGTTCCGGACTGCTGACCGGGCGAGCGATCAGTTCGCGTCGGCCATGCCGGGCCGCGAGGCACCGAACCTCGTGCGCGAGATGGCCGAGCAGAGCATCTCCACCGCCCGCCAAATGTACGAGACCGCACGCAACGCTGCAGAGGAAACGACGGACATGATGGAAGACACCTACGAGAACGCCCGCAAGTCGTTCACCGACATCAACTTGAAGCTCATCGACCAGGCTCAGGCCAACACCGATCGCGTGTTCGCCTTCGCCAAGGAGGTTGCGGGCGCCAAGACCGTGTCGGAGGCCGTCGAGCTGCAGACGAAGTTCGCCCGCGAGCAGTTCGAGGCGTTCGCCTCGCAGGCCCGCGAGATGCAGGAGACCGCCCAGCGGCTCGCCACCGAGACCTCGGGTCCGATGCGCGAGGCTTGGGAGCGCGCCACGCACAAGTTCAACGCGTGAGCTCGCTGGCCGACCTGCGCGATCCGTGGGGCGGCCATACGACGACGGGACGACAGTAGCGCGCCGGGCTTCCCGGCGCGCTACTTTTGTGCCATATGCGCCGCGCGTGGACGCCCGCTTGCGTCGGAGACGGCGCGCGGCCTCTGGCCGAGGCGGACGGCTCGACGCGCGGGCCAGCACCAGGGTGCGACCGCGCGTGAGGCGGGCGCCGGCCGCAACGGGCCGACGTAGCTCAGTTGGTTAGAGCGCCGGATTGTGGATCCGGAGGTCGCTGGTTCGACCCCAGCCGTCGGTACCATCTCCTCGATCGAGCCTTCCGATCGCCATCGTCGACGGCCGTGACCTTTGGCGCGAGTGTTCGCGGCCGCCTCGCGGCGCTAAGGTCTATCATGGGCGCATCCGGCGCCGTGTGGGAGGGCAAGGTGGCACCAATCCTGACGATCGAGGACCTTCGCGAGCGCCATCGTCGCTTCACGCCGACGATGTTCTACGACTACGCGGACTCTGGCTCCTACACCGAGGGCACCTACCGGGAGAACGAGACGGCGTTCGCCGCGATCAAGCTGCGCCAGCGCGTCGCGCGCAACATCGACCGACGGGCGCTGTCCTCGACCATCCTCGGCGAGCCGACGGCGCTGCCGGTGTACCTCGCGCCCGTCGGCATGGTCGGCATGCAGCACCCCGACGGCGAGCTCCATGCCGCGCGCGCCGCCGAGAAGTTCGGCGTCCCCTTCACGCTGTCGACCATGTCCATCGCCTCCATCGAGGACGTCGCGGCCGCCACCGACAAGCCGTTCTACTTTCAGCTCTACGTCATGCGTGACCGCGGCTTCGTGGAGGAGCTCATCGGCCGCGCGAGGGCGGCGGGCTGCTCGGCCCTCGTCCTCACCCTCGACCTCCAGATCCTCGGACAGCGCCACAAGGACCTTAGGAACGGCCTTTCGGCCCCACCCAAGATGACGCCGCAGGTCGTCGCCGACCTCATGCGCCACCCGCGGTGGTGCCTTGCCATGCTCGGCACGAAGCGGCGCACGTTCGGCAACATCGTCGGCCACGTGAAGGGGATCGACGACATGTCCTCCCTCACGGAGTGGACGCACCGTCAGTTCGACCCGACGCTCGACTGGTCGTCCGTCGACTGGATCAAGTCGAAGTGGGACGGCAAGCTCATCCTCAAGGGGATCGGCGACGTGGAGGACGCGAGGATCGCCGTGGAGACCGGGGCGGACGCCATCACTGTGTCGAACCACGGCGGCCGCCAGCTCGACGGTGCGCCGGCCTCGATCCACATGCTTCCGGAGATCGCGGAGGCGGTGGGCGACCGCATCGAGGTCCACATGGATGGCGGCATCCGCTCCGGTCAGGACGTCATGAAGGCGCTGGCGCTCGGGGCGCACGCGACGTCCATCGGACGCGCCTACGTCCACGGGGTCGGCGCCATGGGGGAGGCCGGCGTCACCCGCGCGCTCGAGATCATCGCCCGCGAGCTCGACATCACAATGGCGCTCGCCGGTGAGACGGACGTCGCGAACGTCGGAACGCACAACGTGTGGGGTGGCGTGCCCCGCGCCGCACCCATCGTGGAGGAGCCCCGGGAGCGCGAGCTCGTCGCCGTCGGCGCGTGACGGGACGCTGAGCAGGTCGCGCTGCCGTCCCGGTGCGGCGATCGGCTAGGGGAACGGCAGCCGGCGAGGGGCCGTTGCTTTAGCTCAAGGCGGTGATGAGCTGCCACTTCGATAATGGAGGTCGACCATGTTCCGTCAATCCACCGCCCTCGCGCTGCTTGGCGCGCTCGCTGCCTCGCCGGTGGCCGCGCAGGACATCGTTGCGCTCGACAGCTACGACTACAACACGCTCTACACCGAGGGTTACAGCGCCAGGGACCTCGTCGAGGGTGCCGACGCGTTCGACGCCACCGGAGAGGACATCGGTCAGCTCGAGGACTTCGTCGTCGGCTCCGACGGTGAGATCGTCGCCGTGATTGCCGAGGTGGGAGGGTTCCTCGACATCGGCGACACCCACGTGAGCGTGCCGTGGTCGAACGTGAGCCTCACCGCGGAGGGGGTTCAGCTCGACATCACCGAAGAGACGCTGCCGGACTTCACCGTGTTCAATCAGGACAGGATGCCGGACGACATCGGCTCCGACGTCGCCACGCGGGTCGACGACGCCGAGGTCGGTCCCCAGCGCTACCGCCTCTCGGAGGTCCTCGGGGATTACGCCCGGCTGTCCGGCGAGGCCAACGAGGTGACGAACTACGGTTATGTGCGCGACGCGATCATCCTCGACGGCAGGGTCGAGGCGGTGATCGTGAGCCCGGACTCGGGGTTCGGCGCGCGTGGCTACCGCGCGATGCCGTATGCCGGCACGGCGGGGGGCTACAACCCGTACGGTCCGTACTACGACATGCCCTACCGTGACGACGACGTGCGCGAGCTCGGCGAGTTCGACTACGACGCGATGGAGCGCGGCTACGAGCGCAGCTGACGCGCCGCTCGCCCGATCCCGCACGACCCCGAGGGCCCGGTTCGCCGGGCCCTTTCCTTGCCGGCCTGCCTCTCAGCGTCCGCCGCGCATCACGCCGGCTTGATGACGGCCAGCCCGTCCGCGCCCTGGAGTTGGTCGGCAACCCCCGCGGGTGCGGGCCCCCCATAGGCCCAATCGAGCAGCTCGACGGTGTGGACCACCGGCCGCTCCCCGGCGAGCTGCGTGATGCAGCCGATGTTGCCGGTCGCGATGATGTCGGCCCCGGTCAATGCGATGTTGGCGAGCTTGCGCGTCTTGAGGCGCGCGGCGATCCCCGGCTGCATGATGTTGTACGTGCCGGCCGAGCCGCAGCACAGGTGGCCCTCGGGCACGTCCTTCACGGCGAAGCCTGCGGCGGTGAGCAGGGCCTTCGGCTCGCGGCGGATCTGTTGGCCGTGCTGCATGGAGCACGCCGAGTGGTAGGCAACGACGGCGTCGGTGCGACGGGCGGGTGGGCCAAGGTCGAGCCCGGCGAGCACCTCGGTGACGTCCTTGGCGAGCTCCGACACGCGCGCGGCGCGCTCGGCCCACGCCGCGTCCTCGCGCAGCATGAAGCCGTAGTCCTTGATCGTGGTGCCGCAGCCCGAGGCGGTCACCACAATCGCGTCGAGCCCGCGCTCTGCCTCGCCGAGCCAGGCGACGATGTTCGCCTTCGCGGCGGCGTGCGCATCCGCCTCGAGGCCCATGTGGTGGACGAGGGCGCCACAGCATCCCTCGCCACGGGGCAGCACCACGTCGACCCCGGCTCGGTTGAGCAGGCGCACGGTGGCCTCGTTGATCGACGGTGCGAGGACGCTCTGCGCGCACCCCGTCAGCAGCGCGACCCGCATGCCCCGCTGCGGCGCGGCGAAGGTCGCCGGGCGCGGCCGCTGGCGACGGGACGGCAGGCGTGCCGGAGCAAGCTCGAGCATCGCACCTAGCCGTGCGAGGGTGTCCGCGCGCGGCGCCGTCGTGCGCGCCTCGTTGACCGCCGAGGGAGCGGTGACGCCCTTCATCGGCAGGTTCTCGTTGTCGGAACGGTTGGGGTCGGCGAGCCTCGGCCTCACCCGACCCCCGCGCGCCTTGAGGACGCCGGCGAGCGGGCGTCCCAGCCGAGCAAGACGCAGCGCGAGGCCGAAGCGGCGCGGGTAGGGCAGCACCTTCGCCAGCACCGTGCGCAGGAGACGGTCCGCGGGCGGACGGCGGTACGTCCGCGCGATGTGGGCGCGCGCGTGGTCGACGAGGTGCATGTAGTGCACCCCCGAAGGGCACGTCGTCATGCAGGCGAGGCAGGACAGGCACCGGTCGATGTGAAGCGCATCCGCCGCAGTCGCCGGCCGATCCTTCTCCAGCATGTCCTTGATGAGGTAGATCCGCCCGCGCGGGCTGTCGCGCTCGTCCCCGAGGAGGACGAAGGTCGGGCAGGTGGCGGTGCAGAACCCACAGTGGACGCACGCCCGCAGGATGCCGTCGGCGGTGCGGATCGCTGGATCCTGGAGCTGCTCGCCGGTGAAGTTTGTCTGCATGGCAGGGACGCTACGCGATCTTGGGGTGGGGAGGAATGCGCTCCTTCGTCCGCGCCGCCTGCGCGACGGCCTTACACGAAGAAGGCGTAGGGGTCCTCGATGCCCTGCGATCGCGCGGCGCGGACGATGCCGTGCACCGAGCGGGCGACGAGCCACAGGGCGACCAGCGGGTACACTAGGACGTCGATGCCGGCGACGCCGAGGGCGAGGGTCAAGAGGTAGCCGGCGAGGGCGCCCCAGAACGTGCGCACCTGGTAGACGCCGTGAGAGGCGAGCCAGACCGGCGGACGGCGACGCAGCGTGCGGGTCGCAACGAGCATCCCGACAATGGCGACGATGGGGAGCGCGGGGCTCGCGAGGTAGGCGGCGTAGACCAACGTCGCGGAGACCTCGCTGGCCTCACCCATGGGCACGCGCCCCCGCCGCGAGGCCACGGGGGCTCGCGCCCGCGTGCGTGGGTTGCCCTCCTGACGGGACCGCGCCTCGCCCGTCACGGGCTCGAGGGTGGGCCCCACCCGTCGGCCCGACCGTGGGACGCTCGCCCGCTGGCGCGTGGGGGGACGCTTGTCCGTCATCGGACTCCCAACGGTCGTGGTGCGCTGCGCGTTGCGCGTCCCCGGCGGTCTGACCCCTTAGTCGTCGACGGGGCGCTCGCTCACGCGCGGGCCATCCGGCCGGGGTTGAGGATCGCCTGGGGATCGAACGCGCTGCGCAGCCGATCGGCGAGGGCGCGCAATCCATCGGACGCAGGCTGAAAGGTCGGGACCGAGGCGCGCAGGGAGGCCGGCGCACGCAGCAGCGTCGCATGTCCGCCGCCGGCGGCCGCGACCGCGCCCCGGATCGCTGTGGCACCGCCGTCCCCGTCCGCCGGCGCCTCGATCCACACGAGCCCACCGGCCCAATCGAAGTAGGTGCGGCTGCCGACGGGCGCGGCGGCCGCGACGGTCGGGCCAGCACTCGGCGCCACCGAGCAGCGCCACACGACGCCGCCGGTTCCGACGAACGGCGTCGCGTCGCGCACCGCGCGCCACATCGCGCGCGAGGCGTCGGCCTCGACGGTCGCGACGTCCACACCTTCGAACATCGCCACGAGCGCATGGACGCGCGCCGCGACGGACGGGCCGAACCCCTCGACGCGCAGCAGCGTCGCCGCCGCGGCTGCCTCGCTGACGACCAGGCGCGCGACGTCCGCCGGCAGGTGCGCGGCGCCCGAGACGTCCGTCGGCGAGCCCATCGCGCGCGCCATCGCCGCCACCGCGCCGGCCGGCTCGAGCCCGGACAGCACCACGGTCGTCTCCGCCTGCGGACGCGGCAGCACCTTGACCGTGAGCTCGGTGGCGACCGCCAAGGTGCCCCAGGAGCCGCACAGGGCACGCGCGAGGTCGTAGCCGGTGACGTTCTTGACCACGCGGCCCCCGGCCTTGAACGGTTCGCCGCGCCCCGAGACCGCGGCGAGCCCCAGCATGTGGTCGCGCACCGCGCCGGCGGACAGCCGCCGCGGGCCGGAGAGGTTGGTGGCGTAAGTGCCGCCGAACGTCGCCGCGCCCTCCCCGCCAAGGAGCGCCGTGAGGTCGGGAGGCTCGAAGGCGAACATCTGTCCGGCCTCCTCGAGCGCTTCGGCGAGCACGTCCATCGTCGTCCCAGGCCGCACGGTGAGCACGAGCTCCTCCGGCTCGTAGGCGACGATGCCAGCGTTCCCGGCGACCTCCAGTGTGTACCCGGCTTGGGTTGGTGGGGAGATGGACCGCTTCGTCCCACCGCCAACGACCTCGAGCGGCTCGCCGGCGGAGACCGCCCATCGCACGGCGTCCTCGACCTCCCCGTTCGTCGCAGGTCGCAGCGTCGACGTCATTCGAGCGCTTGCACGCCCTGCTGCCCGTCCACGGGGACCCCAAGCCCGACCGGTGGCTCCGTCCCGGGGTTGGCGACCGTCGGCGGAACCAGCGGGCGCGTTGGGTCGTCGGCGGCTTCCTCGGACGCGCCGTCGACCGATGCCCCGGGCGCCGCGGGACGCCCGGGCTCCTCGATCGACGCGGGGTCGGGCCGCTCGATGCCAACCTCGCTGCGATCGTCCGTCGGCGCTACGCTCGGCAGGCCCGGCGGGCGGTCGCAGGGGAAGCTCACGGCGAGGATGTTGTGGAACACCTGTGCCGTCGGGGTCTGTGGCGGCGCACCGCGTTCGATGGCCACCGCCATCAGGTCCATCATCTCGACCAGGGTGACCGGCCGCGGCAGGCAGTAGGGGCGCAGGTTGCCGTTGGCGATGGCGGCGACGGTGTACCCCTCGATGAGCCCCGACACGTAGGAGAGGCAAAGGTAGTTCTCGGGGGGGCGCTCGCCGCCCGCGTCCGCCCGCGCGTCGCAGTTGGCGAGGAAGTTGCCGGCCGTCTTGAAGTAGTCCGTGGGCTGCGCCGCCTGCTGGGCCGCGGCCGGCGCCACGAGGAGGCCCACACCGAGGACCGCCGCAGGGAGCGTCACCTTCATCTTAAAACCGCGGGATGTCGGGGAAGGGGAGCCGCCCGCGGTGCACGTGGATGCGGCCGAGCTCGGCGCAGCGGTGCAGCACCGGGAACACCTTGCCGGGGTTGAGTAGGTGGTTCGGGTCGAAGGCGCACTTCACGCGCTGCTGCTGCTTGAGGTCGTCCTCGTTGAACATCTCGCCCATGAGGTCGCGCTTCTCGACGCCGACGCCGTGCTCGCCGGTGAGGCAGCCCCCCACCTCGACGCACAGCTTCAGGATGTCGGCGCCGAACGCCTCGGCGCGCTCGAGCTGCCCCTCTTCGTTGGCGTCGAACAGGATGAGCGGGTGGAGGTTGCCGTCCCCGGCGTGGAACACGTTCGCGACGCGCAGGCCGTGCTTGTCCGACAGCTCGGCCATCCCCTTGAGGACGCGAGGCAGCTCGCGGCGAGGAATGGTGCCGTCCATGCACAGGTAGTCCGGCGAGATGCGGCCGACTGCGGGGAACGCCGCCTTGCGCCCGGCCCAGAAGCTCGCGCGCTCCTCCTCGTCCTGGGACACGCGCACGTGGGTCGCACCGTTGTCGCGGCACAGCGCCTCGACGCGCTCCAGGAGGTGGTCGACCTCCACCTGCGGTCCGTCGAGCTCGACGATGAGGAGCGCGTCGACGTCGAGCGGGTAGCCGGCGTGGACGAAGTCCTCCGCCGCGTGGATCGCCGGGCGGTCCATCATCTCCATCCCGCCGGGGATGATGCCCGCGCCGATGATCGCGGCGACCGCGCGGCCGGCGTCCTCCGTCTTTGGAAAGCCGACGAGCACGGCGCGTGCGGTCTCCGGCGCGCGCAGGATGCGCACCGTGACCTCGGTGACGACGCCGAGGAGCCCCTCGGAGCCCACCATGAAGGCGAGCCAGTCGTAGCCCTCCTGGTCGAGGTGCTTGCCGCCGATGCGCAGGACCTCGCCCTCGATGGTCACGACCTCGAGGCCGAGCACGTTGTTGGTGGTAAGCCCGTACTTCAGGCAGTGCACGCCGCCGGAGTTCTCGGCGATGTTGCCGCCGATGGAGCAGGCGATCTGCGAGGAGGGGTCGGGCGCGTAGTAGAACCCCTCGTGGCTGACGGCCTGGGTCACCGCGAGGTTGGTCACGCCGGGCTGCACGGTGACGGTGCGGTTGTCATAGTCGATGTCGAGGATGCGGTTGAAGCGCATCATGGAGACGAGCACCGCGTCGGCGAGCGGCAGCGCGCCGCCCGACAGTGAGGTGCCGGCGCCTCGTGGGACGACGCGAATGCCGTTCTGGTGGCAGTACCTCAGCACCGCGGCGACCTGGTCGACCGTCTCGGGCAGGACGACCACGAAGGGCATCTGACGGTAGGCGGTGAGCCCGTCCATTTCATAAGTGCGCATGCCGACCTCGTCGTCGACGGTGCCCTCGCCGGGCACGATCGCGCGCAGCGCAGCCACGATCTCGGCGCGCCGGGCGAGGACCTTGTCGTCCGGTCTCGGCATCGTCAGGCTGGTCACGGGCGCCTCATCCTGCGTACTGCGAGCTAAGTTGCGCGCCGTGGCCGCAATTGCAACGCGGGACAGCCCACGGTGCGGCGTTTTCGGTCGGCCGGGTCGGTCCCACGGCCGCCCCAGCCGAGGTCGATACTTGGGTTCATGTGCTGGTAGGGACAGCGGCGGGCTGGGGCGGTAAGGCGCTGGCGCGGGTCCGCGTCGCTACTCCCGATCCCCGTCAGGTTCCTCGCCATGGCCGACGGTTCGCCCGACGCCCCTCACCGACGGCGCGGTGGACCACACCGCCGACGGCGGACGCCGTCCGCGGCAGGCACCCGGCCGCCGCACGCTCCTCCTCGCGTTCGCTGCGTTCTGGGGAAGGGGATGTAGGACCTTGTCGGTCCGTAGGGCGTCGTGCGGCCCGGCCTCGCCCCGATCTGACAAGCGTCGATGGCTGATGCCGGGCGGCGCCCGTAGCCCAGCGGCCCCCGTGGCGGCGGCCGACCTCGCGGCGCAGCGGCCACGAGGGTGGCCGCACGCTCGCGAGGCCGCCAACGAGGCTTCGGGGTGCGGGCCGAGGTCCCGTCCGGTAAGACGGGCCTTCCACCGAGGAGCTTCCGATGTCCCGTTGGCCCGAGATCCCCTACGCACCGTGGCAGGAGACGTGTCGCGCGCTGCACCTCTACTGCCAGATCATCGGCAAGTACCGACTGGCGCACACGCCGTGGATCAATCACTCCTGGCATGCGACGCTCTACCCGACGCCGCGAGGGCTGACCACCGGCACCATCCATGACCCGGCCGTTCCCACCGAGGTTCGCCTCGACGTCCACGAGGGCGCGGTGATCGTCGAGGCGATGGGCGGGCAACGCGCGCACGTCGCGCTGGGGCCGATGTCCGTGGCGGACTTCTTCGACCGGTTCCGCGATGCCGTGCGCTCGGTCGGCGGCACCCCCACGATCGACGGCGCGCCGAACGAGGTGCCCGACCCCACGCCGTTCCGCGAGGACTGCGACGGGCGGCCCTACGACGGCGAGGAGGTGCGCCGTTGGCACCGCGCGCTGGCGTCCGTGGCCGGCGTGCTCGAGGAGTTCCGTTCGGGCTGGCTCGGCAAGGTGTCGCCCGTCCACCTGTTCTGGGGCTCGTTCGACCTTGCCGTCACGCGCTTCTCTGGACGCGAAGCGCCGCGCCACCCCGGTGGCATGGCTGCGCTCCCCGACGCGGTGACTTGGGAGGCGTACTCCCACGAGGTCTCGTCGGCCGGCTTCTGGCCGGGCGGTGGTGGCGTCGATGAGGCGATGGTGTACGCCTACGCCTACCCGACGCCCGAAGGGTTCGGCGCGATGCCGGTGGCCCCGGCCGCGGCACGGTACGACGAGACGCTGGGCGAGTTCCTCCTGCCCTACGAGGCGCTCGCACGGAGCGACACCCCTCGGGACGACCTCCTCGCCTTCCTGGACGCCACGTACCGCGCCGCGGCCGAGCGCGGCGGGTGGCACGCTGCGCCGCTCGAGGCGCCGCGCGGCGTCCCGCGGGTGCCCCGTCCTGTCTGACCGGGCACGCCGCCGCAACGAGCGGCAGCGCTACGCCGCGTCGTCGACCCTTCCAGCGGCGTCGGAGCCGTCGGCGCGGGCGAGCGGCAGCGGCTCCTTGAAGGTGAGGGTGCGGTAGGGGAACGGGATCTCGATGCCCGCCTCGTTGAGTGCGCGCTTGACGGCGGCCACCACCTCGTCACGCGAGCGGCGCACGTCCACGGGCGTGGAGCCCGTCCACCACGTCACCTCGAAGTCGATGGAGGAGGCGCCAAACCCCTGGGCGAAGATCTGCACCTCGTTGTCGTCCTGGATCACGGTGCGGCAGCGCTCCACCGCCGCCTTGATGACGGCGCGCGCGGCATCGACGTCCTCGCCGTAGGCGACGCCGCAGATGATGGTCGTGCGGCGGACGTCGAGGTCGGTGATGATGCGCAGCGGCTCCTTGAAGAGCGTCGCGTTGGGGATGATGACGAGCTGCCCATCGGTCTGGCGCACGTGCGTCTCGCGGATGGTGATGCGCTCGACCCGGCCCTCGTAGTCCCCGGAGTGAACGAAGTCGCCGATCCTCATCTCGCGGCGGAACAGGATGAGGACGCCGGCGAGGAAGTTCTCGAACACGTCCTTGAAGGCGAAGCCGATGGCGACCGAGCCGATGCCGAGCCCGGCGAGGATCGAGGCCGGCGTGAGGTCGGGGAACAGGATGACCGCCGCGATCAGGACGCCGGCGAACCAGACGAGGATCGAGGCGAGGAGCGCGAACAGCGCGACGAGGGACGGGCGCAACCGCGCCCGTGCGCCGAGCCGCGTCGCGACGGAACTTGCGACGCGCGCGAACACCCCGGTCGCGGCGAGGACGAGGATCGCGACGACGAGCATCGGCAGCAGGCGGACGGCGCCCCGCGCGATGATGTCGATCTGGTTGACGAGGACGGAGACGGCTTCCATGGGATCGTCGGCTACGTTTGGGGAAGGGGAAGGACAGAGCGGCCGGCGCGGCCGAGCGCAAGGGTACGGCGCTCCTCGCTTTCTTGCCAGCGCGCAGCGTGGCGACTAGAAGGCTGGCCGACCGCAGGGGGATGACACGCGATGTCCGGCGAGCACACTCAGACCGTCGAGGGGGATGCGGAGGCGCCCCGCACGAGCATCGACGATCATCAGCGCACGTTCGAGACGTTCCTCAACCTCATCAAGTGGACCGTCGGCGTTGTTGCGCTCGTGTTGATCGGCATGGCAGTCTTCCTCCTGTAGGACGTCCGCTGGACGGGCGTCGGGGTGGCGGCGACGGGAGGCGCTGGCCGGGCCGAGCCGGTGCCCGGCTCCGCTGCGCCGGCCAGTCCGGCATCCGAGAAACATCCGTCGAAGGGGCTTGCGTTGAAGATTGCCGTTGCCGCCGAGGCTGACGACACACGCGTCGCCGCTACCCCGGACGTCGTGAAGCGCTACGTCAAGGCGGGTGCGGAGGTGGTCGTAGAGCGCGGCGCTGGCGCGTCCGCCCGCGTGACCGACGAGGCGTTCCAGGAGGCGGGCGCTGGCATCGTCGGATCCGCCGAGCAGGCGGTGGAGGGGGCCGACGTCGTCCTCGTCGTGCGCCGGCCGCGGCCGGAGCTGCTCGCGGCCATGAAGCGCGGCGCCTTCGTGATCGGCGCGCTGGACCCCTACGGCGACCGCGAGGGGCTGCAGGCGATGGCCGACGCGGGCGTCGCTGCCGTCGCCATGGAGCTGATGCCGCGCATCACGCGGGCGCAGTCCATGGACATCCTGTCGAGCCAGGCGAACCTTGCCGGCTATCAGGCGGTCATCGACGCCGCCGCCGCGTTCGATCGCGCGATCCCGATGATGATGACCGCCGCTGGGACCGTGCCCGCCGCGAAGGTGTTCGTGATGGGAGCCGGCGTCGCCGGGCTGCAGGCCATCGCGACGGCGCGGCGCCTCGGCGGTGCGGTCTCTGCGACGGACGTGCGTCCCGCGGCCAAGGAGCAGGTCGCCTCCCTCGGCGCGAAGTTCGTCGCCGTGGAGAACGACGAGTTCCGCGCGGCGGAGACCGCCGGCGGCTACGCCAAGGAGATGAGCGAGGACTACCGGCGCCAGCAGGCCGAGCTCGTCGCCTCCCACGTCGCCAAGCAGGACATCGTGATCACGACGGCGCTGATCCCGGGCCGGCCTGCGCCGAAGCTCGTGACAGCGGACATGGTCGCCTCGATGCCGCAGGGCTCGGTGATCGTCGACCTCGCCGTGGAGCGCGGCGGCAACGTCGAGGGTTCCGTCGCGGGCGAGGTGGTGACGGTGGGGCCGGCCACCATCATCGGCTACGGCAACGTGCCGGGCCGCATCGCCGCGACCGCGTCGCTGCTCTACGCCAAGAACCTTTACACGTTCGTCGACACCGTCCTCCTCGACAAGGAGACCAAGGCGTTCGAGCCCGACTGGGAGGACGAGCTCCTGACGGCGACGCTCCTCACGCGCGACGGCGCCCTCGTCCATCAGAACTTCGGCGACGCGCCGCCCAAGCCGGCGCCCGGCGCCACGCCGGCGCCCGCCCAGCCGGCCGCCGCGGCCGGCAAGGGCCCGTCCGCCGAGGCGAGCTCCGCCCAACGGCAGACCGATCCCAAAGGCGCCGATCCCACAGGCGCCGATCCCACAGGCGCCGATCCCACAGGCGCCGATCCCAAAGGCGCCGATCCCAAAGGCGCCGATCCCAAAGGCGCCGATCCCAAAGGCGCCGATCCCAAAGGCGCCGATCCCACAGGCGCCGATCCCACAGGCGCCGATCCCAAAGGCTCCGATCCCAAAGGCTCCGACGCGAAGGGCGCCGGTCCCCAAAGCGACGATCCCAAGGGTTCCGATCCCAAGGGTTCCGATCCCAAGGGTTCCGATCCCAAGGGTTCCGATCCCAAGGGTTCCGATCCCAAGGGTTCCGATCCCAAGGGTTCCGATCCCAAGGGTTCCGATCCCAAGGGTTCCGATCCCAAGGGTTCCGATCCCAAGGGCAGCAACGCCAAGGACGGCCCTAGCACCAAACCTTCGGCGCCGGGCACAGCCGCCTAACGAGCGGCCCGGCGCACCCAACCACCGCCCGGTGCGGCCCGCCAGTCACCACCCGGGGCGCCGAGGACGAGGAAGACGATGAACGAGGACAACGCCGCCGCCGCCGTTGAGGCCGCTCGCACCGCCGCCGAGGCGGCCGCGCGATCCAGCGAGGCGGCCACCGCGGCTACCGCCGCCGCCGAGGCGGCCACCAACGCGGCGGAGGCGCTGCGCGCGTCGGCCACGGCGGCCGACGCGGCCGGCGTCGCGGCGCTCGAGGCGGATGCGATCGCCGTCGCCGCGTCGGCCGCGAGCGGCGGCGCCATCGACCCCACGATCTTCCGGCTCGCGATCTTCGTGCTCGCGATCTTCGTCGGCTACTACGTGGTCTGGTCGGTGACGCCGGCGCTCCACACGCCGCTCATGAGCGTCACCAACGCGATCTCCTCGGTCATCGTGGTCGGCGCGCTGCTCGCCACCGGCGTCTCGCTGTCCGAGGCGGACGGCGCGCTGTGGGCCAAGGCCTTCGGGTTCGTCGCGCTCATCCTCGCCTCGGTGAACATCTTCGGCGGCTTCCTCGTCACCCAGCGCATGCTCGGCATGTACAAGAAGAAGCGATGACGCCGTCGCGCGCCACGCCCGCGGCCATCACACGCCGCGGTGGCGACCGCGCCCGCCAACCGATGGGAGCCGACCGATGAGACCAGTCGTTGCCGCAGCGCTCGTGCTGCTGTTGGCGCTGCCGGCCGCGGCGCGCGACCTCACAAGCGTTGAGGAGGCCGCGCTGGTCGAGCGGGTCGACGAGTTCAACGCCGCCATCGATGGGCGGAACTTCGAGACCGTCCTGTCGATCGTGCCGCCGAGGATCTACGAGACCATCGCCGAGCAGCACGGCATCGACGTCGCGACGCTGCGCGCGGTGGTCGTCGACCAGATGGAGGAGATCTTCGAGGAGGCGACCCTCGAGGAGTTCGACATGAGGGTCACCGATGCCGAGCGGCGCACCCTGGAAGACGGCACACCCTACCTCCTGCTCCCAACGACGACCGTGGTTGAGGCCGAGGGGGTGGGCCGGATGAGGTTCGAGAACGCCACGCTGGCGCTCCTCGACGAGGGGACGTGGTACCTCTTGCGCCTCGACGACCCCAACCAGGCGGCGATCCTGCAGCAGACCTATCCGGGCTTCGCCGGCGTCGAGCTCCCGCGCGGCACCATCACCCCGCTCGACGACCAGTGAGGCCTCGCCCGGGCACGCGCGGCGCCGGCCCCGACAAGAAACGGACCGAACGATGACCGCCAACCTCGCCGCGATCTTCTACCTCGTCTCGGGCGTCCTGTTCATCCTCGCGCTGCGTGGCCTGTCGCACCCCGAGACGAGCCGTCAGGGCAACCTCTACGGCATCATCGGCATGTCGATCGCGGCGCTCACCACGCTGTGGGTGGGCGCACCGGACATCGTCGGGTGGATCCTCATCATCATCGGTGTGGGGATCGGCGGCGCCGTGGGCGCCACCATCGCTCGGCGCATCCCGATGACGGCGATGCCGCAGCTCGTCGCAGCGTTCCACTCCCTCGTCGGGCTCGCCGCGGTGTTCGTCGCCGCCGGCGCGCTCTACGCCCCTGAGGCGTTCGGCATCGGCACGCCGTACCGCATCAAGTCGCTGTCCCTAGCGGAGATGGCGATCGGCGTGGCGGTGGGCGCGCTGACGTTCACCGGCTCGGTCATCGCCTTCGCCAAGCTCGACGGTCGCATGTCCGGCAAGCCGATCCTCCTGCCGCTGCGCCACTTCATCAACGCCGCCGTGTTCATCGGGCTCATCGTCCTTGTCATCCTGTTCGTGCAGGCGGAGGGGGCGATCCTGGAGCAGCGCTTCCTGTTCTGGGGGATCGTCGCCGCGGCGCTCGTCCTCGGCGGGCTCATCATCATCCCCATCGGCGGGGCGGACATGCCCGTCGTCGTCTCGATGCTGAACTCGTACTCCGGCTGGGCGGCGGCCGGCATCGGCTTCACCCTGGGCAACACCGCGCTCATCATCACCGGCGCGCTCGTCGGCTCGTCCGGCGCGATCCTGTCGTACATCATGTGCAAGGGGATGAACCGCTCGTTCATCTCGGTGATCCTCGGCGGCTTCGGCGGGGAGAGCGCGGGGCCCGCGGGAGACCTCGGCGACCGCACCGTCAAGCAGGGCTCGGCGGAGGATGCCGCCTACATCATGAAGAACGCGGGCTCGGTCATCATCGTGCCGGGCTACGGCATGGCGGTGGCGCAGGCGCAGCATGCGCTGCGCGAGATGGGCGACGTCCTCAAGGAGGAGGGCATCGAGGTGAAGTACGCGATCCATCCCGTCGCCGGCCGCATGCCGGGCCACATGAACGTGCTCCTCGCCGAGGCGCAGGTGCCCTACGAGGACGTCCACGAGCTCGAGGACATCAACTCCGAGTTCGCCCAGACCGACGTCGCCTTCGTCATCGGCGCGAACGACGTGACGAACCCCGCCGCCCGCGACGACCCGTCCTCGCCGATCTACGGCATGCCGATCCTCGACGTCGACAAGGCGAAGACGGTGCTGTTCGTCAAGCGTTCCCTCGGCTCGGGCTACGCCGGCATCGACAACACGTTGTTCTACAAGGACAACAACATGATGCTGTTCGGCGACGCCAAGAAGATGGTCGAGGAGATCGTCAAGTCGCTCTGACGAGCCGGCGCACGCGCGGCGCGTTGGGCCGATGGCATCGCTGACCGGCGACTGGACCGGCGTCTACGACTACGACGCCCTTGAGTTCGAGCCGGCGCCGTTCGTCGCCAGGTTGGCGCAAGCGGGCGCTGCGATCACCGGGAGCACGGTCGAGCCTGACACCTTCCACAACGGCGCGCCACACGAGCTCACTGCCGTGCTGCGCGGCAGCGTCGTCGGGAACGAGGTGTCGTTCGTGAAGCGGTACGAGGGGGCGAAGCTAAACTACGCGGTCCGTTACTCCGGGATCCTCGACGCCGCCGGCGACAGGATCGAGGGTCGTTGGCGCATCAAGGGCGCCTACCTCGGCACCGGTCCGTTCGTGATGGACCGCCGCTCGCCCCGCGTCGAACCGCGCGAGGCAGCCGTGCGCGTGGGCGCGGAGAGGTGACGCGGACGATCCACCCGCAGCTATGCCGGCGCGGTGAGCGCTTCGTGCAGCGCGCCGGCGAAGTCCGGGTAGGTCTCGGCGAGCTCATCGAGGACGCGCGTGCGTAGGAGGCGCAGCGTGGCCGCCGCGGGGGTCGGTGTCGTCGGCGGTGCGGTGGCGTGGTCGAACGCGAAGCCGGTGGCGGCGCGCACCTCCTCCAGCGAATGCCCGGGGTGGACCGAGCGCAGCACGAACCGGGCGCGCTCGCGGTCGAAGTCGAACAGCGCCTTGCCCGTCAGGAGCGCGTGGGGTCCGCCCGGACGGTGGATGCCGGCCTCGCTCGTGCCCGGCGCCGACACGAAATCGACCCTGTCCACGAGGACCCGGGGCGAGTGCTCCTCGCGGAACAGGATGACGCGCGGCACCACGTAGTACAGGTACGCCGACCCGAAGGAGCCTGGCCAGCGCACGCCGACTTCAGGGTACTCTCCGGTCCCGACGAGGTTGATGTTGCCGGACCCGTCGATCTGCCCGCCGCCGAGGAAGAAGGCGTCGACGCGACCCTGCCCGGCGGCGTCGAACAGCTCCACCGAGCCGTTGGTGAAGAAGTTGTGCCGCTCCGACCCCAGCACCGAGAGGCGCACGCGCTCCCCCGCCGCCTCGTCGAGCGCACGGCGAAGCATGGCGCCGGCGGCCGGGATCGGCGAGGAGGCGCCCACCGCGACGTGCCGCACGCCCGACAGGAGCTCTGCGATGGTGCCGATCAGGACCTCGCGAGGGGTGGCCTCGGTCACGCCGGGACGCGGCCGGTGATGGCTCCGATGGCCTCGGCGAGGCCCTCCGGTGTGCGGGCAGCCGCAGCGTAGGCCTTCATGGCCGCGACGTCGGTGCCGTATTCGCCCCACAGGCCGCAAGGCGCGGCCCCGCGCGGCGCCACGGCGATGGCGTCGACGTAGAGCGCGGGCAGGACGCCCGCCGCCGTCGCCTCGTCGGCCAACAGGTCGCCGTCGACGATGCGCTCGACCGTCACGATGGTCGTGCGTGAGGCGTAGGCCATGCTGGCGCACTCGCGCCGTCGGCCGATGCGCACGTTGCCCATCCGGTCGGCCTCCGGCGCGTGGAACAACGCGACGTCCGGATGCACCGCGGGGATCGCGACGATGGGGTCCGGCGCGGCCGCAAACGGGTTGTCGATGACCTTCCAGTCCGGACGATGGGCAAGGACGTCTGAGCCGATCAGCCCGCGCATGACGGCGAAGGGCGCACCCTTCTGGCTCGCGAGGAGGCCGGCGTGGATGGCCGGGCACGTGGCGTCCATCACCTTGATGAGCCCCTCGCGGACGGCGCGGTTGAACGCCGGTGCGCCGCCGGCCTCGCCGAGCGTGACCGCGCTGGTCTCGATGGTGGTGACGCAGCCTGCGCCGATCAGCACGTCCGCCTGGATGCCGCTGGTCGGCACGCAGTAGAGGTGCAGGTCCTGCGCATTGCGTCGGATGATCGGGCCGACCATCGCCATGGAGACGCCGGCGTAGTCGGCCGGGATCGCGAGCGTCGTGCCGTCGCGAACGAGGCCTGCAAGGTCTTCGAGTGTCGCCGTCATAAGCGGGCTCCGGTCAGCAGCCGAAGCATCCCGCCAACGCGGTCACGGCGCAAGCCCGGCGCATGCCTGACGCGTGATCATGGCTTGGAGCGGGAGGGACCGGTTCATCGTCCTATCGCACGGGGCGATCGCGTGTCGGTGGGACGCGCGCGTCCAGCGTCGGGGAGGGTGCGGCCATCGTCGTGGAATGTGCGAGCGGTCCGGCGCTTCCAGCAGCTCGGCAGAACCGCCCCGCGGCCGACTGTCGGAGGGAGTCGGGCACTTCCGGCGGCTGTCGCGGAGGCCGTCTCTGTGGCTTGCGCTGCCTTGAACGCTGCCCTCGCACAGCACTGCTGGGGCACGCGTCGCAGACCGTGATGCTCGAGGCTGGAGCAGGATGGTTGGCACCCAGGGGCCGTAGCTTGAAGCGCGGCAGATCGTGCCCCAGTCCGTCGACGGAAGAACGGGGTGTGCGGGCATCATGAGCAGGCGGAGGCAATGTTGCCCTTGCGTGCCGCTCAGGACGGGCGCATTCGATCCCCTACTTCGAGGCGCCTTATCTCGCGCGAAGGGCGCCCGGGCGCCTCGCTGATCGCCGTGATGCGCAGTCCTCGAAGTTCGGGCGGCCATCGAGCCCACCGGAGACGCTCGATGGGCGATGTCTTTGCTGGCACGCCATCCGATGCGCTTGGGCTGCCAGCGGTTCAGCGGAGGGGCCCCAACCTTGTGTTGCCGCCGGTGCGTCGGGTTCGCCATCGAGGGCACCGTCCGCCGCCATGCCTCCTCAGGGGCAACTGTCGGCGGCCGACGTCGGGAGAGGTGTACCGTCCATCGCTGCGACTGAGACCCGCCGCGGGTCGAGGCGGCGATGCCGGTCGAGCGCTGCCTCGACGGACGGCACGGCGAGCGAGGCCCCAGGCTCATGCGTCGCAAGAGCGGACGACGACGCGTCACCCTTGGGCGGATGCAACGGATGCAACGGATGCAGCGGCGCACCGGCGATGTCGAGCTCTTCCAGCGATCGGCGTTCCGGCGAGGGACATGCGCCCTCGGACCGATCCCAGCGCCAATCTCAGGCGCAGCAGCGACGGACCCGCGGCGGCGATGCTTCACTGGTCGCCCATCGCGCGGGAGACGCCACGGCCTGTGGCGGCCCTCGCCAACCGGCGCGGCGGGGTGCGGGCGGCGCCCGCGCCACCAGCCCTGCAGCGCGTTGGACCGCCGGCGTGTCGCTCCCGGGGCCGACAGGTTTTGCGACGCTGGCTCCATCTTCGGGTGACACGGCAGGTGGGTGATCCTGCACGCCGCGGCCGACGGCGCGACGACCGAGTGGCAAGGGTCCGCGGCACGGTGCCTGAAGGCCGAACGTCGGAGCAGGGTCTCGACGCGGTGCGCCGACGCCACCGAAACGGATGGGGAAGATCTCCCGCGTGATCGACGCCGAGCCCGGCGTCACGGAGGCGAAGGTCACGGCCTCTCCAAGGTCGACGCCGCCTCGACGACGACGGCTGGCGCGGACGACCTGCGAGGCCGCGCCGGACCGGCCGCCGTGACAAGACGCCTCGCCGGTTGACCACCTTCCGAGCCCAGACACGGCGTCGGTGTCCCAACGACCTTCCGCCAGCCGTTGGGACGCTTGGCGGCGCGCTCGAAGACGCCGCGTGCCGTCGCCGATACCTTGCGGGAAGCGATTCGCTCAGGCGGCCGGGGCGCGTGGCTTGGCGTCCACGAGCTGACGGTGCGGGTAGGGGATCGACATGCCGTCGGCCTCGATCGCCTCCTTCGCCCGCTTGGTGAGCTCGCGCTTGACCCGCCAGTAGTCCGATGCGGCTACCCAAACGCGCAGCGTAAGTTCGACGGAGGATTCGCCGATGTCGGCGACGAAGGCGTCGGGCATCGGCTCGGCCAGCACCTTGTCATGCCCCTCCGCAAGCTTACGGAGCGTAGACAGCGCCGCGTCGATCGCGTCTTCATAGTCTATGCCGACGTCGATGTCGAGGAGACGGGTCGGGTAGACCGAGTAGTTCGTGACGGTTGATCCCCAGACCTCAGAGTTCGGCATGATTTTCTGAATGTTGTCGTAGGTGGACAGCTCGGTCAGGAACAGTGAGATCGATCTGACGGTTCCGGCGTGGCCGGCGACCTCGATGTAGTCGCCGATCTTGAACGGACGCATGAGGATGATCATCACTCCCGCGGCGAGGGACGTGAGGGAGCCCTGGAGCGCGAGACCGATGGCGAGCGATGCCGCGCCCAGGACGGCGATGAGGCTCGCGGTCTGCACCCCAGCAAGGTTCAACGCGATGATGAGCACGATCGCGAGCACGCCGTAGTACAGCAGCGAGCCGAGGAAGTGCTCTACCAGCGGGTCCATGCGGTCGGACCGCTCCATGGCGCGCTCGGCCCACCGGCGCATGAGCCGTGCCACGATCCAACCGACGACGACGATCACCAGCGCGGTGGCGATGTTGATCCCCTGGACCGCGAGCCAGGCGAGCACGCCGTCGATGACCGTTGCGTCCGTCCCCGTTGCGCCGTCGGTCTCCATACGATCCTCCTCGACCCGAACGGGACGGGCTACGCGTGGCCGCCCGTGGGCTGTTAGGGTTTGCCTGCAACACTTCGATGTTGACGGGGAGCCGCCTGGGGTATCCGGGCAGCGCACCGCCGGGTGCCGCCCCGCAGCGAGGGCGCGCCCTCGTCATACGCGAGCGCGCATACGGCGGCGGCACGTCCAAGCCTTCGCGCCGGCCTCCGAACGCCGCTTCGCCATCCAAAACGCCTGCGAAGGGCCGCTCGTGGCGCGAGACAAGGAGCCCGCTGCCGACCGCGGGGTCGCGCGGCGGTCGTCGGTGGCGCGCCTCGCCCTGCCTCCGGGGGACGTGCGGCGGTGATGCTCGTCCGCAAGTCGGGGAACTCGCGGCGAAGCAAGTCGCTGGGCAAGGTCGAGGGGGCCGCCGCCTGCTGACGGTCGGCACGGACTGCGCTGCGCCGCCCACGCTCGCAACGGTCGCGACGGGACATCGAAGCGGCCGCGGACGCGAGCGGCTGTTCGCCCAGCTCGGCTACTCCTTCGAGCCTTGATCGTCCTTTCGGGCCGCGTCGACCTCGGCCGAGCCCGCAGCGGGAGCCTCCGCCGTGTCCGCCCGCCGTTCGTCGCGGTCCCGCCGTTGCTGCTTGCGTCGCCGTAGGTTCTGGCGCAACGCCGCGGCAAGGCGTGCCTCTCGCTCGGCTGTCGTCATCCCATCTCCCGTCGGTGCGGCGTTTGTATCACAGCCCGCCGCGCTTACATCTTGGGGCAGCAAGTGTGCCAAGGGGAATTGAAGGATGACACGACTGCTGGCCTGCGCGGCGGTGCTCGCGATGACCACGGCGGCGGCGGCGCAGACGACCGAGATCGTCATTCACACCGGGGGCGCGCCGACCGGCGAGGGCTCCACGTACCACAACGGCATGGGGCAGGCGGTGGAGGAGCAGCTCCGCGAGCTCGCGCGTCCCTACGGCTACGAGGTGCGCCGGGTCCCGTCCGGTGGTGCGGTGGCCAACGCCAACGCCTGCGCAGGTGAGACCGAGAACATCTGCTTCGGGATCGGTCAAGGTGGCATCGAGTACGATGCGGTAAACTCGGGTGCGACCCAGATCGTGCGCGACGACCTCCCGGGCGAATGCGCCATGGCCTTCACCAACGAGCCGAGGCTGCCGAACTGGCGCTCGGTGGTGGAGAACGCGCGCCGTGTTACGTTCGTCGTCCCTGAGGGTTCCGGGTCGGAGGCCTTCATCCGCAAGGCGTTCGCTGCCGAGCCCGAGCTCCAGGGCATCGAGCCGAACTTCCGCTACGCGTCCGGGCAGGAGGCGATCTTCGAGGCCGTCCGTGGGACCCGTGGCGCGGTCGGCGTGTTCTACGCCTACCCGAACCCCACCGACGGCATGGTGAACGCTGCCTTCGATGTCGGCATGACGGTGATGGGCATCCTGTCGCCCGCGGTCGCGGAGGCGTCGGACGACTTCTATCTCAACCGCAAGGCGCCCTACGACCTCGCCTGGTTCGGGCTCGGCGAGACACGCACGGTGCCGGCGATGTGCTCCAAGGCGCTGCTGTTCGCCGGCGACCCGTCCAAGCTCACCGACACCTGGGCCCAGGGCGACTACGCGGAGTTCATCGCCGCGCTGAAGGGCATGCCGGAGGACGCCTTCGTGCCCCAGGATGGGCCGCTCGCCGGCCTCATGCGTGAGGTGGAGACGCTGTCGGAGGAGTACGGCGTCAGCGAGATGGTCACCGACCTCGAGGGGCAGGTGTCACAGCGCTTCTGAACGAGCGCTACGCGTCGCAGAGCCGAGGGAAGCGCGTCGCGGTGCGGCGCGCTTTCTCACGTTTCGAGCCTAGCGCGTGACCTCGACCACAAACTCGCCGATGCGCTGCAGCATGCGGCGAGCGCGGCGATCGGCCTCCGGCCAGAGCGCGGCCATGTGGAACAGGCTGGACGTCACCATGAGGTCAACGGCAACCCCTGGATCGCGGCGCTTCGCGCCAGGAGGAGGCTGTCGTCGAGGAGCACCTCGAGGGACCCCACCTCGATGTGGAGCGGCGCGAGGCCGGCAACGTCCGCCAGGAGGGGCGACACCTCAGGGTCGGCGGGGTCGCGATCGCCGAACGCCAAGGCCGTGAGCTCGGCGTCCGCTCCGGCGTCGTTCATGGGGTCGACGCTGGACAGCGGCTCGCGGGTCCGGCTGAGCCCGCTCCGGTCGGTGTTGGGTGACAACAGCGCGACCCCGCACAGGTTCGGCGGCCTCCGCAGGGCAACTGCGAGCGCAAGGTGGCCGCCGGCGCTGACGCCGCCCACGACGTAGGGACCCGTCGCGGCGATCGCCTCCGTCGCCGTCAGCGCGTCGTCCAGCATCGCCGGCCATGGGTGCTCCGGCGCCAGCCGGTAGCGCGGCAAGAGCACCCTCACCCCTGCTTGCGCGGTGGACCTGGCCAGCGAGAGGTGCGTCTCCGGCGAGCCGAACAGCGGCCCGCCTCCGTGGAATCAGATCAGCGACGGTCCCTCGCCGCAGCCGACGCCCTCGACGCCGCCGAGGGTGATCGCCTCGCCGTACGGCTGAGGGCCCGCGAGGCGCTCGAAGGCCTCGGCCCGCGAGGCGCTCGAAGGCCTCGCGCCGCTCCGCTGGGGTGCCCTCGACCGGCGTCGCCTCGATGGCGGCGCGTAGTCTTTGCAGCGAGGTCGGTCGGGTCATCGCACGGCTCCTGATCGCTGGGACAACCGGGCACGCAAGGGGCGTGTTCCTGCGACCGACACGCGGACGCGTTGCCCGGCGCCAGACGCAACCCTGCGCCGCGTTCCGATCATCTTGCCAAGGCGTTCGCGGCGAACGATTGTGCGGCGATGACCCTCACCCACTCGGGGACCTCCGACGCCGCGCTCGGCGTCATGTGGAAGGTCCTGTCCGCCTTCGTCTTCACCATCATGCTGACCCTCGTGAAGGTGGTCGGCGAGCGCGTGCCGGTCGGCGAGGTCCTGTTCGCACGCAACTTCTTCGGCCTGTTGCCGGTCCTCGTCATCGTCCTGTGGACCCATCACCTGCACGACGCGCTTCGCACCGAGTACTTCTGGGGTCACATGCGCCGCGCCGTGATCGGCATGGTGGCCATGGGGATGTGGTTCGCGGCGCTGCAGCGCCTGTCGCTCCCCGAGGCGACCTCAATCGTCTACGTTGCACCATTGATGATGGTGGTGTTCGCCTTCTTCCTCCTCGGCGAACGCGTTCGCGTCTACCGCTGGACCGCGGTCGCGGTCGGCTTCCTCGGCGTCATCGTGATCCTGCTGCCGCAGATCCGTACAGGGTTCGACGTCGCCAACGACGCCGCGGCGCTCGGCGCGCTGTTCGCGCTGTGCGCGGCCGTGTTCATGGCGCTCGCGTCGGTGTTCGTGCGGCAGCTCGCGACGCGTGAGCCGACCATCACCGTGGTCCTTTACTTCCTCATCGCCGGATCCGCCTTGTCCCTGGCGACGCTGCCCACCTGGACCGTTCCATCGGCGACGGACGCCGTGCTTCTCGTGCTCATCGGTGTGATCGGCGGCGTGGGGCAGCTCCTCCTGACGAAGGCCTATCAGCACGCCGAGGCCTCGTTCATCGCCCCGTTCGAGTACACCTCGATGATCTGGGTGGTCGCGTTCGGCTACGCCGTGTTCGGCGAGCTGCCCACGATCAACGTCATCATCGGCGCCGCCATCGTCATCATGGCCGGCATCTTCGTGATCTTTCGCGAGCGGCAGCTCGGCCTTGCCCGTGCGGAGCGCAAGGTGGGGGCGCCGCTGCGACCCTAGGCGGCAAGGGTGGACGGTCAGAGGGCGTCCTCCCAAAGAACGGTGGGCGTGCGATCATGGACGTCGTGACCGACAAGGCGAGCGCACGGCGCGCCGCCCGCGAGCGCCGTGCCATCGCAGCGCTCGCGGCGCGCGACGCCCCTCAAGCCCTCGCGGCGGCGGCATCCGTCCTGCCGCGAGCGGAGATCCTCGCCGGATACGTGCCGATCCGCGATGAGATCGATCCCGGACCCTTGCTCAAGGTCTGCAGCGTCCGGGCTCGCATCGCGCTGCCGCGCGTCGGTCGGGAAGGGCTGGAGTTCCTCGTCATGGGCGAGGGCGACGAGCTGGTGCCGGGTCCGTTCGGCCTGAGGGAGCCCTCCGGCGGCACGCGCGTCGCGCCGCAGCTCCTCCTCGTGCCGCTGCTCGCGTTCACGCGCCGCGGCGATCGCCTCGGCTACGGCAAGGGGCACTACGACCGTTACCTCGCATGGCACCCGGGCGTTCGCGCCGTCGGCCTCGCCTACGCCGCTCAGGAGGTCGACGCATTGCCCGTCGAGGCGCACGACGCGCAGCTCTGGGCGATCCTCACCGAGCAGGAACTGATCGTGGCGAGCAGCGGCACGGTCGGGGCGTGACAGATCGCCGGGGGCGCGAGGTTGACGGCGCCGTCGTGAGGGCGGACGTCGGTGGCATGAGCCCGCCTCGCCATCCCCCGCAGATGCCGCACCCGTGAGGCTGCTCGTCCTCGGCGACGTCGTCGGCCGCGCCGGACGCACCGCGGTGGCGACCCACCTGCCGCGGCTGGTGGAGCGCTGGTCGGTGGACTTCGTGGCGATCAACGGGGAGAACGCGGCCGGGGGGTTCGGCATCACCGAGGAGATCGCCCAGGGCCTCCTCGATGCTGGGGCCGACGTCATCACCACCGGCAACCACGTATGGGACCAGCGCGAGGCGCTCGTCTTCATCGCTCGCCAGCCGCGGTTGCTGAGGCCGATCAACTTCCCCCCAGGCACGCCGGGCCGTGGCGCCACCATGGTGACGGCGCGCAACGGCGCCCGCGTGTTCGTGGCGAACGTGATGGGCCGCGTGTTCATGGAGGCGCTCGACGACCCCGTCCGCCTCGTGGAGGCGGCGCTGGAGCAGCACGCCATCGGCTCGGAGGTGGATGCGGCGATCCTTGACGTGCACGCCGAGGCGACGAGCGAGAAGCAGGTGTTCGGCCACCTGTTCGACGGCCGCGTTTCCCTGGTCTGCGGCACGCACACCCACTGTCCGACGGCCGATCATCGCGTCCTCCCCGGAGGCACCGCCTTCATTACCGACCTTGGCATGTGCGGCGCCTACGACAGCGTCATCGGCATGGAGAAGGAGGAGCCCATGCGCCGCATGGTCGAGCGGGTGCCCGGCCAGCGCATGGGTCCCGCGACGGGACCGGCGACGTTGTGCGGCGTCGCGGTGGAGACGGACGACGCGACGGGCCTTGCGCGGTGGATCGCCCCGCTCCGCGTCGGCGGCGACCTCGAGGGTGCGGTTCCACCCGGTTGGCAGGAGCGCTCGTGAGCAGCAGCGCGGGAACGCGGGGCAAACTTGGGCGGGTGGACGTTCCATCAAGCTTTTGATGGAACAACTTTGAGTCGGGGCGGGCTAGGATCCCACACTGCAGCGATCGTGCTGCGAAGGGAGCTGTGCCATGTACTTCATCCTCCAGCCACACCAGCAGACTGACCACCCGGACCTCATCGCGCAGATGTTTCGCCTCCGAAAGAAGGTGTTCGGTGACGAGCTGCGTTGGGTCGAGACCTTCGGGCCTGAAGAAAGGGATGCCTATGACGACATGAACCCTGTGTACCTGATGCACACGGATCCAGCTGGCGCTTACCTTTACAGCGTTGTCCGGATGATGCCGATGAGCGGGCCCACGCTCTTGTCGGATGTTTTCTCAGAGACGATCCCGGATGCAGCGGGCTTCATCGACCCGTCGATCTGGGAGTTCACGCGGTTCTGCATGGACGACGATCTGCTGCGGAGGCACGGTCGGGGCAGCGAGTGCATGCAGATCCTCAAAATGATGAACACCGGCTCATTGGAGTTCGGCGTCGACGCCGGCATCGAGGCGTACGTCGCCAACTTCGATCGCTTGCGGTGGCGGATGTGGCGGCGTATCGGCAAGCCCTTCGACATCGTCGGCAAGTCGGACGACTTCGGCGTCGAGGTTCTCCTAGGCATCTCTGAATGTTCGGGGGCGGTGAGGGACCGGATGTACGCACATCTCGGGATCCAGGGTCCGGTCCTGTCGGAGCCGCCACGGGCCGCGATGGTTGAGGAGATGCACCGCGACGCTGCCTGATGAGGCTGCCCGTCCCGGGGCACGAGTGTTTGGCGAGCTAAGCAAGACAGCGATCCGGTCCGACGATCGGGTCGCTGGACGCCCGACGCTCGCCCTGCTCAAGCGATGCTGGTCGGGAGAATGCCGAGACGTTCTGCCTTCACCGCCGCCTGTGCCATCGTCCCGCAATCGAGCTTCATTCGCGCAGACTTAAGGTACGTCCTGACCGTATGCGCGGATAGGTTGGTGATGATCGCGATGTCGGGGACTTCTTTGCCCTCTGCGACCCAGGAAAGCGCCTCCCTCTCTCGCGGGCTCAACTTTGGCGTAGGTGGAACTTCGGCGAACAGCTCCTCACAACATCTCCGGTGCAGCACCGAACCAATTTCCAGCCACTGAGAAAGGTGTGCCTGAGTGAACACCGTCCATGCTGAGCCGGTAAGGTCGCTCGAGACCGTCATGATGCCACGTTGGTTCCACTTGTTCGTCAAGGGAATGCAGTATCCACTCGCACCAATGTCGTGGCGCTGAGCATCATAAAAGAACGCTGCGACCTTGCTGGTGCTGACCTCGATCTCAGACCAATCGAACGGGGTGGCCCGCTTGAAGCCGGCGCGTAGGATCGGATCGATGGACCAGTACCGTTGGACGAAGTAGCGCCCCAACCACTCCGCCGAGTACGTCGTGCGGACGAAGGGATCCTTTTCCGGATCGGACCCAAAGCGGGCCACAACACTCGTCACATGTTTGAGCCCAAAGTGGTCACGCACGGCACCAAGCGCGCGGTTGACGTCGAGCGCGGGATCAGCGAGCGCGGTCAACAAGACGTCCGACCTCGTTCTGAGCCTCGAGCGGCCGGCGGGAGGGGCCTGCTCGCTTCGCCCGACTGCAGCTCTCGCGGGTGCGCCATATCGACGTCCTGGGCATCGCCAACAACTCGCTATGTTAACACAGAATGAAACGGCGTCACGAGCACCATGCGTTCACCGATCATTCATCTCCCCACTTTGGGGATATAGGGCTCGGTGTCCTAACGCGTTACAAAACAACAGCATAAAGCGATGTTTGCGTGAGGGAGGGTACGGCGCCCATGAGCTCGTCACCATTCAACGACCACCACCTCGCCATGGTCCGCAGCCTGCTCGATCGCCGACAGGGCTACGACGACGCTGCCGTGTCGGACGCGAAGTACATGATGGAAGCGCTGCACGGGGAGAATGCGGCGATGACCGCCGTTGCGATCGCCTGCGATCGCCTCCTCGACGACAAGGTGGACGAGACGCGGTTCTGGATGCGGGTGTACCGTGCCATTGCGGGCATCGACACCCCACAGCGGGAAGCCTGCGTGCTGCACTAGCGTTCGAAGGGGCGCTTGCGAGCCCTCTGGCAAGCGTCCGGGAAGGCTGGCGACGCATCGTCCTGCGCCTACACTTCGGCGCCGACAACGGCTAAGTTCATGGCGCGTTGACGAGGGCGATCATGGCCGGCCATTCCAAGTTCAAGAACATCATGCACCGCAAGGGCGCGCAGGACGCCAGGCGGTCCAAGCTGTTCTCCAAGCTGTCCCGTGAGATCACGGTGGCGGCGAAGATGGGCGCGGCCGACCCGGACATGAACCCGCGGCTTCGCCTCGCCATCCAGGCGGCCAAGGCGCAGTCCGTGCCGAAGGACAACATCGAGCGGGCGATCAAGAAGGCAGCCGGCGACGAAGACGCGAGCTACGAGGCCGTGCGGTACGAGGGCTACGGCCCCGGAGGCGTCGCGGTGCTGGTCGAGGCGCTGACCGACAACCGCAACCGCACCGCAGGCGCGGTGCGTGCCGCGTTCTCGAAGCATGGTGGCGCGCTCGGTGAGACCGGCTCAGTCGCCTTCATGTTCGACCGGGTGGGCGAGGTCGAGTTCGACGCGGGGGTCGCCGACGCCGACGCCGTCATGGAGGCGGCCATCGAGGCCGGCGCGGATGACGTCGTGTCCGACGCCGACGGTCACCTGGTGACCTGCGCGTTCGAGAACCTCGCGGAGGTGTCCGGTGCCCTCAGCGAGCGGCTCGGCGATCCGCGCTCGGTCTCCCTCGTCTGGCGCCCCCAGACCAACACGCCGGTGGACGAGGAGAGGGCGGCGACGCTGATGAAGCTCATCGACGCCCTGGAGGACGACGACGACGTTCAGACCGTGTTCGCCAACTACGAGGTCTCCGACGAGGTCGCGGAGAAGCTCGCCGCCGCCTGACGCTCCACGCGACCCTCGGCAGCACGAAGGAGGGCGGCCGTGGCATGTCCGGTATGCCGGTCGGTCGAGCGCCAAGGCGGGGCGGGCGGCGAACGACGGCCGCCTGCTCGAGCGCTCCATGGTGACGGATGGGCCTCGCGCGGCGTCCTCAGCAAGCGGCTGTGGCTCGGTCGTCGCGAGCAGGCGATCGCCGACCACCATCGCCGCATGGCGAATGTCCTGACCGCCGTGATCGCGGCCGGAGTCCCGATCCTCGCGTGGGGTCTGTGGGTCCTGGACCCGTGGGCGACGGTGGCCGGCACCGTCGTCGTCCTCGGCGCCAAGCTATGGTTCGTCGACCGGATGGTGCGGCTGTACGACGAGGCGATGGGGGCTGTGCGCGAGGCCGTGCCGACGGCCCCACGCACGGTTCGGTGAACGTCCTCTTCGTCCTCCCCTCGTTCCACACCAACCTTGCCCATGCGCTGTCGGCTCTTTGCGCGTGCGGCGTCACGGTCCGCCTCATTGTCAGGGACCGGGGGCGGGGCACGGCGGACGGGGTCGACGTCTGCGTTCGAGCATCCGCCGGACTGGGCGACGCCCTCACGGCGCTGCGCGCGATTGGGCCCGACCTCGTGGTGGTGCGCAAGGCGGCCGGCCTGTCGCGTCCGTTCGCGCTGGCCGCGACGCTGACGCGTCGGCCGCTGCTCGGCTACGACCTGACCCCGCTGCTGCGCTCGCGCGGTCCCGTCCGCAGCGCGTTCGGTGTGCTGCGCGGCCGGCCGGTCGTGCGCATGACGCCGGTGCACGGCCTGCCCGGTCGAGCGGCATCAAGGGCTGACCCGAGAGCCGTGTTCACACCCTTCCCGCCGGCCTTGCCCGGCGCCTTCGATCCGCGCCGAGGGTACGCCCCGGACGGCGCCGTGCGCATCCTGTGCGTCGCCAAGCTGGCCGAGGCACGGAAGGAGGTCGAGCGGCTGTTGGCGGTGCTCGAGACCATCGACCGACCCTTCACCCTGACGCTCGCCGGCTCGACGAGCCTCGCCATCGGCAACCCCGACCCTGCGCTCCTGAAGCGCCTCCGCACCTACCCCGCCGGGGGACGGCTCGCCGGGCGCGTTCGCCTCGTCCCCGACGCGCCGTTCGCCGCGATGGACGCACTCTACCGGGCGCACGACCTGTGCGTGCTACCGGCGCGGCGTGAGCCGCTCGGCGTCGCACCCCTCGAGGCGATGGCGCGCGGCTGTGCGGCGATCGTCTCGGACGAGTGCGGCAGCGCAGGCCACATCGCGCTGGCTGCACGGGAGGGACCGCCCGTGGGGACGATCTTCCGAGCCGGCGACGACGATGCGCTCCGCGGTGCCTTGACTGAGGCGCTCGACCCGAGCCGATGCAAGGCCATGGGCCGCGCCGCCGGGGCGTGGTGCGCCAGCGCCCTCAGCGCGGAGCGGTTCGTCGCCGGCTTCGCCCGCGCCGCGACGATGGCGGGCGCCACGGTTGGGGATGCCCTCGGGGACGCAGCGCCGCGGTGGTGACGGACGGTTCACCTTGCGCCGATAGTGTGCGCCACGCGAAGGGAGCGCCATGGTCACCATCCTCGGCCTCGACCCGGGACTGCGCGCCACTGGCTGGGGCGCCATCGCCGTCGAGGGTCCGTCGCTGTCCTTCGTCGGCGCGGGCACCGTTCGGTCGTCGGCGGAGGCGCTGCTGGGCGCGCGCCTTGCTGCGCTCTACGACGGGCTGTCGCTGGTGGTGGCCGACCTTGCGCCGGACGAGGCCGCTGCGGAGACCACCTACGTGTCGCGTGACGGCGCGGCGACGCTGAAGCTCGGGCAGGCGCGGGGCGTCGCGTTGCTCGTGCCGGCGGTGCGAGGGATCCCGGTCTCGGAGTACGCGCCGAGCCTCGTCAAGAAGTCCGTGGTCGGTGCCGGGCGGGCGGACAAGCGGCAGATCAAGGCCATGGTGACGATGCTCCTGCCCGCAGCCCGTGGGGACACCGAGCACGCCTGGGACGCGCTCGCCGTCGCCATCTGCCACGCCAGCCATCGCCGCTCCCGGAGCGCAGCGAGCGGACGGGCCGCGGCGTGATCGGCCGCCTCGACGGCACCGTGGTCGAGACCGGCGACGGGGTCATCGTCCTCGACGTCGCGGGCGTCGGCTACGAGGTGTTCATGACCAACCGGGACATCGGAGGCCACAGCGTCGGCAAGCCCGCGACACTCGTCATCGAGACGTTGGTGCGCGAGGACATGATCCGGCTGTACGGGTTTCGCGATCGCGCGCACCGCGAATGGTTCCGGCTGCTGCAGGGCGTCCCGGGGGTCGGCGCGAAGGTCGCGCTCGGCGTCCTCTCCGTGCTGCCGGCGGAGGCGCTCGCGGCGGCCGTCGTCACCGGCGACCGGGCGGCCATCGCCCGCGCGCCCGGCGTCGGCAAGCGCGTCGCCGAGCGCATCGTGAGCGAGCTCGCCGGCAAGGGTCCGACACCTGCCGTCACCATTGCATCGGGGGCGACGCCGACGCCCAGCGACGACGGTCTCGCCGACGCCGTGTCCGCCCTCGTCAACCTCGGCTATGCCGAGGCGGACGCCCGCGGCGCACTCATCGCTGCCCGTGGCGCTCGGCCCGAGGCGAGCGCGGCCGAGCTGATCCGGGCCGGGCTGAGGGCGCTCGCCGCGTGACCGGGGACCTTCGCGCCGTCTCCGCCGAGGCGCAGGACGGCGACCACGACCGCGCCCTGCGCCCGCAGCGCCTCGCCGAGTTCGTCGGCCAGCCGGCGGCCCGCGCCAACCTCGACGTGTTCGTGCGCGCCGCACGGGGCCGTGGCGAGGCGCTGGACCACGTGCTCCTCGTGGGTCCGCCGGGCCTCGGCAAGACGACGCTGGCGCAGATCGTGGCGCGCGAGCTCGGCGTCGGCTTCCGCTCCACGTCCGGGCCGGTGATCGCGAAGGCCGGCGACCTGGCCGCCCTCCTCACCAACCTCGAAGAGCGCGACGTCCTGTTCATCGACGAGATCCACCGGCTATCGCCCCACGTGGAGGAGATCCTCTACCCCGCCATGGAGGACTTCCAGCTCGACCTCCTGATCGGCGAGGGACCGGCCGCGCGCTCGGTCAAGATCGAGCTTGCGCGGTTCACCTTGGTCGGCGCGACGACGCGGCTCGGCCTGTTGACGACGCCGCTGCGCGACCGCTTCGGCATCCCGCTTCGCCTCGAGTTCTACGACGTGGACGACCTGTGCCGCATCGTGGGCCGCGGAGCCGCGCTCATGGGGACCGAGCTGACCGAGGACGGCGCGCGGGAGATCGCTCGCAGGGCCCGCGGGACGCCGCGCATCGCGAACCGCTTGTTGCGCCGCGTGCGCGACTTCGCCGCCGTCGACGGCGCGGCTTCCATCGACCGGGGCGTTGCGGACGCGGCGCTCGTCCGCCTCGACGTCGACGCCGCTGGGCTCGACGCACTGGACCGGCGCTACCTGACGCTCATCGCCGCGCACTACGACGGTGGCCCGGTAGGGATCGAGACGCTCGCCGCCGCGCTCTCGGAGCCGCGCGACGCCCTGGAGGACATCGTCGAGCCCTACCTGCTGCAGGGGGGCTACCTGCAGCGCACGCCGCGTGGCCGGCTGCTCACGCCGACGGCGTTCGCCCACCTCGGCCTGGTGCCCCCGCCTGCCCGGACCGAGGCACCCGGGCTGTTCGATCCCACCTGAGCTCGGTCACGCGAGGAGGTGCTGCACTAGCCGCGATAGGGCCGTGCGCGGGTCAGCGAGGTCGGCGACGACGCTCATGTGATGGCGTCCCGTCACGAAGTCGATGGTCGCCTCGCGCCTTGCGTCGATGGCGGCGTCGAACAGCCGGGCGGAAGCGCGGCGGAACTCCACGGTCTCGTCCGCGCCGACCCGCAGGTGCAGCGGGCAGTCAAGGTCGCCGACCCTGTCCTGCGGCGAGAACGCCTCCACCTCCTCTAGTGTGAGCTGGAGCTCGTCCTGGATGAAGGCATGGCGCAGCGGAGCCAGCTCGTAGAGCCCGCTGACAGCGACGACCGCGCTCGGCGGCGTGTCGGCGCGCAGCGCCGCCTCGACCGCAAGGTGGGCCCCCGCCGAGTGGCCCACCAGAAGGACACGCTCGCATGCCCTCGCGGCGACGTTGCACGCGGCGAGGGTGTCGTCCACGAGGTCGGCCATGCGCGCGGCCGGCATGAGGCGATAGTCGACGTTGTAGAGCGTTGCCTTCGCTGCAGCCGCCGTCTCGGCGACGAAGGAGAAGTTGTCCGCGCTGTAGCGGCGCCAGTAGCCCCCGTGGACGAAGACGAGGCCGACGTCCGCTCGACCCAGCGGCGTGCGCCAGACAGCCTGGTTCTCGCCCGCGCCCGTCGCGATGCGTTCGGGCTGGCCGAGCCGGTCCGCCTCCGCCGACAACGCGCCGTGACGGTCCTGCCAGGCGGCGAAGTCCGGCACCGTGACGGCGTTCTCGAGCTGCGAGTTCCAGAAGGCTTGCGTCCCACGCATGGCGAACTCCGAATGACCCTCTGGAGGAGACCGACCGTCCGATGCCTCGATCTCCGGCTCGCCCGCGACGTGCTGATAAGGCACGTTGACTGAACCGATCAGTCAACATGCGGTAGCGCCATGACGCAAGCATCAACTGCTTTACGTTGCGAAAGGTCGGTTGGTTTTGCGCAGGGGCGTGATGGACCGCAGATCGGTCGTTCGTGGTGGGATTCCAGCAAAGCTCGAGCGTCGGCAGGACCGTTCTACCCGCTGCCGCGTTGCGCTTCACGACGGACCTTGGAGGGGCAGGATGAAACGGGTTTGCGATCACCTTCACGGCGGGCCACCCCTCCTCGATGCCGATGTCGAGGGGGTCGCGCCTGACCTCAGCGGCTGGGGCTTCGATCATGCGATCTTCCGGGCGGCGCTGACGCACTACCGCCCGCGCCTCGTCATCGAGGTGGGCACTTGGAAGGGCGGCTCGGCGATCCACATGGCGCAGCTCATGCGCGAGCTCGGCATCGACGGCGAGGTCGTCTGCGTCGATACATGGCTTGGTGCCCCCATCGCCTGGACCCGCGAGCCTCAGCTCAAGGACTCGCTTCGGCTCGCAGGGGGCTACCCGCAGCTCTATGCCACCTTCGCGCGCAACGTGCGCGACGCGGGTGTCGAGGACCTCATCACGCCGCTGCCCGCCTCCTCCGACGGGGGCTATGCGGTGCTGAAGCACTTCGGCGTCGTCGCCGACGTCATCTACATCGACGGGGACCACGAGTATGCGGCGGTGCGGCGCGACCTCGACAACTACTTCTCGCTGCTGTCACCCCAGGGCACGCTGATCGCGGACGACTTCGGCTGCTGGCCGGGCGTGACCCAGGCGGCGAAGGAGTTCGCCGAGGCGCACGACCTTTACGCCGTCAAGCAGCGTGAGAAGATCGCGCTGTCGCGCATCGACATCGCCGCGGCGCTTGGGCTGGAGTCGGACGGCCACTACGAGCGGCGCGCCGCCTGACGCTCATGGGTCGGCGAGGCGGCGCACGGCTGCGAGCGTCGCCTCGTCGACGTGGAGGTCGCCTTGGTGGGCTCGCCTCGCGTGCCGGCGGGCGCCAGGCAAGCGCACACCGCGCTCACGCGTGAGCCGTTCGAGGAACGCCTGAGCCTTTCGCAGCGCGTCCGGTCCGCCGAGCGCCTCCGGGGCAAGGGCTGCAACGAACACGCTGCCGACGGGCACGCCGCTGCCGCTGGCATCCGTCGCCTCGTCGCTGAAGGGTCCGCCGCACAGGCCCGCGAGGCACTCCACGACGAGCGCCACCGCCGAGCCCTTGGCGCCGCCGAAGGGAAGCTGCGCCCCCTTAAGGATCGCCGTGGCATCGGTGGTCGGCGTCCCATCGCGGGTGAGCCCGACGCCGGCGTCCACGGAACGACCGCGACGTGCTGCGATCATCACGTCGCCGCGCGCCATCGCGGAGGTCGCCATGTCGACGACGAGCGGCGGGTCGCCAGGCACTGCGAACGCGAAGGGGTTCGTGCCCAGCATGGGTCGGCTCCCGCCGAACGGCGCCATGTAGGCGAAGTTCGCCGTGCACGCGGCGGCCACGAGCCCTTCGCCGGCGAGCCACTCGACCTCGGGCCACAGCGCGGCAAAGTGCGCGACGTTGGTGAGCGACAGCGCCGCGATGCCCTTGTCGTGGGCCCGTCGGGCAAGCTCGGGCAGCGCCGTCTCGTAGGCGAGCGGCGCGGCGCAGCGCTGGCCGTCCATCCGCAGCACCGCGCCATCCCCTGCGGTGATGCGGGGCACCGCGCGACCATCGATGACGCCGCTCGTCAGCGCCCTCGCGTAGCCCGCCACGCGGAACAGGCCATGGGATTCCGAGCCGTCCCGCTCCGCCGCCGCGACGTTCCGGGCGATGGCCGCAGCGTGCGCATCGTCGGCCCCATGCCGCACCAGCGCGGCGTGGGCGAGCCGGACGACCTCGTCGTACGCGACAGGCGTGCGGGCGACGTCGGGTTCCGCATCGAGCGCTGCCAGCCGCAGGGCGGCGATGCGGTGCACCTCTTCGAGCGCCGTCGCGAACTCCTCGTCCGGCGCGCCATCGGCCCGGCGACGGAACCCATCGAGGATCGCCCCCCGATCGAGCCCCGTCACGGCGATGATGAACGGGAAGCCGAAGCGTTCGACGTAGCGCGCGTTCAGCGTCGCGAGCTCCTCGAGCTCCGCCGCGCTGCAGCGGTCGAGCCCGGCGCTGGACTGCTCGCCGGCCGACGCCTCGCTGAGGCTGCCGAGCCTGGCGCCGAGGTCGGGATGGGCCCGCAGGAGCGCGAGCTGCGCGTCCCTCCCCGCTCGCTCGACGACCCTGCGCAGCACGGCCCCGAGGTCGCCGCCCTCGGCCGCGCCGCCGTCGTACGCCCGCTCGGCGACCCAGGGACTGTCCTCGTAGAGCGCGCCGTAGCGCACGACGAACGCCTCGCGGTCCATGGCCCGGCTCACCGGACGCTTCGCGGGAGCCTCGGCAGCGCTCCGTTGGCCTCGCATCGGGGAGGTTGCGTGCGGGGGCGGGCGTTCGACCGTGGGAGCGGGCGTTGGGCACTGTCGAGGAGCTCGGCGGCCTCCTCATCCGCTGGGCGCACGTCGTCGCTGCGATCACCTGCATCGGCACCTCGTTCGACTTCAGGGCGCTCGGCGCCTCGCTGAAGCGCCGGGCGAACGGGCCTGAAGGGGTGCGGGGGGAGAGCTGGAGCGTGCACGGCGGTGGCTTCTACCACATCCAGAAGGACACGGTCGCCCCGTCGCGATGCCCGAAGCGCCGACTCGGTACACGCGGGAGAGCTACGCGCCGCGCTGCCCAAGGGAGCCCCGCTGCCCACCCCATCCCTGTCGAGGCGGCATCGCGAGGGGATCGTCGCCCAAGGCGGTCGCCTCCCATGCGATGCCGCTCGGCAACATGACCGGCAGGACGCTCGGCGAGAGGGCCGTCCCTGCCGCGTGGGCCGAGGGGAGCGTCGCTCAGAAGGAGCGGCGGCGACGCGGGACGCCCTCCGCCTCCGCTGCGACCTCCATGATGTCGAAGGTGGTGCCCGCGCCGACGTCCGTGCCGAGGCGGACCTCCACACCCGCAGCGAGCAGCCGGGCGACGTCACAGCGGCCGGAGCCGAGGACGCGGTTCGCGGTCGGGCAGTGCGCAACCGTCGCGCCGGCTTCGGCGAGGAGGCCCACCTCGCGGTCGCTCACGTGGATCGCGTGGGCGAAGATCGCGCCGGGGCCGACGAGGCCGTGGCGTTCGAAGACGCCGAGGTAGTCCGGCGCATCGGGGAACAGCCGACGCACCCAGGCGACCTCCGCCTCGCTCTCGGCGAGGTGGGTCTGCATGATGCACGTGGGGTGTTCGCGCCACAGCGCGGCGGCGGCCTCGAGGAGCGCCGGGGTCGACGTCGGCGCGAAGCGTGGCGTGATGGCGTAGGTGAACCGCCCATCCTGCGCGCCGTGCCAGCGACGGATCAGGGCGAGGCTCTCGTCGTAGACCTCCTGCGCCGCGGTGAGGAGCGGCGAGGGGGCGTTGCGGTCCATCATGACGAGGCCGGCGGTGACGCGCAGCGTCCTGTCCTGTGCCTCGGCGAAGAGCGCGTCCACGGACGCCGGGTGGGACGTCGCGTAGACCGTCACGTCGGTGGTGCCGGCCGCCTCGCAGCGATCGAGGAACTCGCGGGCGACGGCGCGCGCATAGGCGGGGTCGGCGAAGCGCACCTCCTCGGGGAAGACGACGGCCTCGAGCCACTCGAGGAGACCGCCCACGTAGGTGCCGAGGATGCGGGTCTGGCTGTAGTGCGCGTGCGCGTCGGCGAGACCTGGCGTCAGCAGCGCATCCGTCGGCACCACGGTCGTGTCGGGATGGACGGCGATCATCGTGCGCGCGTCGCCGTGATCGACGACCTCGCCGTCGTCGTCGATGAGGACGGCGCCGTCCTCGATGACGCGGAACGGATCCTCGCCGGTGAGCGTGCCGCTGAACGGCCGCAGTCGACCGCGCTGCAGGATCATCGGATGCCGCCGCTCACCGCGCGGCACCTGCGGGGCGGACGCGGTCGACCGCGAGGAGCGGAGCGGCGACGGAGGCGGCGATCACTGGGGGCTCCTTTCCCAGATGGACACGTCGATGGGACAGGTGAGCCGGGCCGCGTCAAGACCGCGTCCCGCGAGGCGCCGGACGAAGGTCGCCCGCTTGGTTGCCGATCCGATCAGGCCAAGCAAGCGGAGGGGCGGCGCAAGGGCCGCGGCGACGATCTCGAACTCGACGGCGTGGCTGTGCGTCACGACGACCGGGAACGCCTCGTCCGGCGCAGCCGTCACCTCGGCCTCCAGCAAGGCGAGGCGGCGGCACCACGCCGGGCCGTTCGTGGGACGCAGCCGAGCGTCCCCTGCGTCGAGCCAGGTCAGCGCGAAGGGCAGCGGGGCGAGGGCGGCGATCGGCGATGAACGTCCGACATCAGGGCGACCGCCGCCCGCTCGTGCGCCAAGACCCTCGCCGGGGTAGGGAGCGTCGCCTCGAACGCGGCGGGCGCGGAGGCACAGCGGATCGTCCGCTCCAAAGGCTCAGCGGTAGATCAGCGTCGGCAGGAAGAGCGTCAGCGCCGGCACGAAGGTGACGAGGAGGAGGACGACGAAGAGCGGGATGAGGAAGGGCGCCGTGGCGGTCACGCAGCGCTCGAACGGCACGTCCGCGACGCGCGACAGGACGTAGAGCACCATGCCGATGGGGGGCGTCAGGAGCCCGATCATGAGGTTCAGCACCATGATGACGCCGAAGTGCACCGGATCGACGCCCACCGAGGCGGCGATGGGAAGGAGGACCGGAACGAGGATGGTGATCGCCGCGACCGTCTCGAGGAAACAGCCGACGATGAGGAGGATCAGGTTGACGAGGAGGAGGACAACGACGGGGTTCGTCGACGCCGACAGGACGAGCGCGGCGAACTGCTCCGGCACGCGGTTGGAGGTCAGCACCCAGGCGAAGATCGACGCTGCGGCGACGATGAAGAGGACGACCGCCGTCGTCTCGATGGTGTCGAAGGAGACACGCAGGAAGCGCCGCCAGGTGAGCGTGCGGTAGACGACGAGGCCGAGGATCAACGCCCACACGCAGGCCGCGATGGCCGCCTCGGTGGGGGTGAAGGCGCCGGTGAGGATGCCACCGACGATGATGACGGGCGTGAGGAGCGACAGGAACGCCCGGACGAACGCGGCGCCGAGGCGGCCGAGCGCGAAGCGCTGGTCGCGCGGATAGCCACGCACCCGCGCGTAGTACGTCACCATGACCATGAGGGCGAGCGCCATCACAAGGCCTGGGATGAAGCCCGCCGCGAAGAGCTGCCCGATGGAGGCGCCAGCGACCACGCCGTAGATCACCATGGGCAGCGACGGGGGGATGATCGGCCCGATGGTGGAGGAGGCCGCCGTGATGCCGACCGCGAAGCCCGGATCGTACTTGGCGTCGCGCATCGCCTTGATCTCGATGGCGCCGAGGCCGCCGGCGTCGGCCACCGCGGCGCCCGACATTCCAGCGAAGATCACCGACGCGCCGATGTTGACGTGCCCGAGCCCGCCGCGCATCCAGCCGACCAGCGCCTTGGCGAACTCGAAGATCCGTTCGGTGATGCCGGCGGTGTTCATGAGGTTTCCGGCGAGGATGAAGAACGGGACGGCGAGGAGGGGGAAGGAATCGACGCCGTTGATCATGCGGTGGGCGACGACCATCTCGGGCACCTGCCCGGTGACGAGGATGAAGACCGCGGAGGACCCGGCAAGCGCGATCGCCACGGGGAAGCCGAGCAATATCCCGCCGAAGAGGAGGCCGAAGAGGAGGGCTAGCGCCATCTAGTTCGCCACCAAGCCGTCGATCAAAGCGATGGACGTGTCGAAGCCAGCATTCAACAGGGCTGGATTGTCTGAGGTCGAAAGCTGCGCAAACCAACGTTGTACGTCACGGCACCCCCGCAGCACGGTGTCCGCGACGTTCGGGTCGGCCAACCGATCTTGGGCCATCATTCCAGCAACGGGGTGGCGGCGTGGCGCTCGGGGTCGATCAGGCGGCTGGTGCCGGTGGCGAGGTGGCGCACCGCGACGATCACCGCGTAGAGCGTCATGATGGCAAAGCAGGCGGCGACGCCCCAGTAGACCCACGCCTTGGGGACGTCGATGGAGACCATCATCTGGAAGGTGCGCTGGGAGAGCTGGACGGTGAACCAGGTCAGCGCCGCGTAGAAGGTGATGGCGGTGACGTCGACGAGCGTCTGCAGCGCGCGGCGCAGCGGGCGCGGCAGCCAGCGGTAGACCACCTCCACCGCGATGTGGCTGGACTTGCGCACCGCCATAATGGCGCCGATGAAGGTCACGGCGATTAGCAGGAAGCGCGCGATCTCCTCGGTCCAGCCGAGCGAGTTGTTGAGCACGTAGCGCGTGAAGAACTGCAGGAAGACGACCGCGGCGAGCAGCCAGAAGACGCCGAGCACGGGCGCGTCGTCCCACCTGAGGTCGGACAGGTCGATGGGCTCGTCCCCATCGGACGGCGGCGGCCCCACGTGGCTCACCGCGCACCCTCCAGGGCGGGGAGGCGCGGCCGTCCGGCGCCGTCAGTTCCGGTTGGCGACCACGATGTCCGGCTGGCCGCCGCCGCTGCGCGGGACGGTGCCCGTGCATCCGGCGACGCCGGCGCAGGTGATGATGACGACGGCGGCACGAACGATCCGCATGGTCCCCTCCGACGTGTGTTCGGGCGTGTGGCCCTCAACGGAAGTGGAAGGCGCTCGCATCGGGCCAACCCGGTCAACGGCGCGCCTCCGGCGACCGAGGGTCGCGCCGCAAGGCGGGCGCTCCGTCCGCGGCAGCGATCGCAGCCGTGCTCGGCCCCGCCGAAGGCACTACTCGATCGCCTGCAACCGATCGTAGGTCTCCTGGTCCCAGGTGGCCATGTCGCCCATGTGCAGCTCCATCGTCGCCTTACGGAAGGGCTCGCGGTCGACCTCGTTCACCGTCACGCCCTCGCCGCGGAACCACTCGACGAGCTCGTTCTCCTTGTCGATGATCTGCTGCGTGGCGCACTCCGCGGTCTCCTGCAGCACGGTGGTGAGCGCCTCGCGGTCCTCCTCGGACATCGAACCCCAGGTCGGCCCGCCGACGATGGTGAGGAGGGCGTCGGTGATGTGGGCGGTCAGGTTGATGTGGTCCTGAACCTCGTAGAACTTCTTCGCCTGGATCGTCGGCAGTGGGTTCTCCTGGGCGTCCACGGTGCCCTGCTGGAGGGCGAGGTAGACCTCGGCGAACGCGATGGGCGTCGGGTTCGCGCCCGCCGCGCGCGGGAACATCATGTAGAGCGGCGCGTTCGGCACGCGGATCTTCAGGCCGGCCATGTCCGCCGGCGTCATGATCGGCTTGTTCGAGGTGACGTGCCGGTTGCCGTAATACGTCGTCGCCACGATGTGGTTGCCGGTCGCGTCGGTGTAGCCTTGCGACAGCTCCTCGAAGAGGTCGGAGTTGCGGAACGCGTCCCAGTGCTCGTAGTCGCGGAACATGAAGGGCGCGCCGCCGATGGCAATGGGCCCGTAGGCGCGACCGGCGAAGAGCTGACCCGTGTAGATGATGTCCACCGTGCCGAGGCCGAGGCCCTCGTTGATGTCGACCTCCTTGCCCAGCGAGGAGGCGGGGAACACCTCGATCCCGTAGCGCTGGTCGGTCGCCTCGAGGAGCCGGTCGCTCGCCTCCACGGCGCAGGTGTGGTAGGGCTCGCTCGCCTCGTAGACATGCGCGAACTTCAGCATCTGCTGGGCGCTCGCCGCCACGGGCGTCAGCGTGAGCGCCGCCGCAGCCGTCGCGGCCGCCATGGTGCGGATCAACATCGTGTCCTCCCTGATCAGGTGACGGCTGGCGCCGCTCTTCTGGCTCGACCTTAGGCCGACCAGCTGGCGGACCGCAAGGCGAGGCGAGGTGAGCCGCGGTCAGGTTCGGGCGGGCAGACCGACCAGCGCACGCGCCTCGGGCGAGCGCAGCGCGAAGTCCGTGCCGTCGTAGTCGCGGGCGGCGTCGGTGGTCAGCCAGACGATCGCCGCGCCGGCGTCGCTCGGCGCGATGTGCGCCGTGGGGTCGAGCTGACTGACCGGGTTGATGCCGGAGGCGCGGATCGCGACCTGCATCGACGTGGCGACCGTCCCCGGACTGAGGCCCACGACGCGCACGCCGGTGCCCTCGAGCTCCTTGTGCGCGCAGCGGGTCAGCGACAGGAGGCCCGCCTTCGTCGCGCAGTAGTGGCTCCAGCCCTCGAGGGCCGACGTCGCCGCGCCGGACGAGATGTTGATGACGATCCCGCGGCCGCGCTCGAGCATCCCGGGGAGGACGGCGCGCATCGCGTGGTAGGTCCCCTTGAGGTTGACGTCGACCGTCCGGCCCCACTCGTCCGGATCGCTCTCGAGGAGGCGTGCGATGGGCTCGATGAGCCCGGCGTTGTTGACGAGGATGTCGACGGGACCGAGGCGCTCGGCCGTCACGTCCACCGCGCGTTGCACGCTCGCCATGTCCGCGACGTCACACGCCACGGCGCTCGCGCGCCCGCCTTCGGCCTCGATCTCCTCGGCGATGCGCTCGCAGGCTCCCAGAGAGCGCGCGGCGAGGGCGACGCTCGCGCCGGCGGCGGCGAGCGCCCGCGCAGCCGCCTCGCCGATGCCTCGGCTCGCGCCGGTCACCAGGGCGCAGCGGCCGTTGAGATCGGCTTGCGGCCGGTCGGGTATCGTGTCCATGCATGCGCTCCGCGTTCCTCGATGGCCGATGGTGGCATCGGCGCCGTCGTGAGGGAACCGGTCGGGACCGCATGGAGCTTGGCACGCGCGGGCGGTGCGGGACACCGGCGCCGCGTTCGTGCCGCGGGGTCGTAGCCGTCTCCGGCGTGGCTCGTTCGCGGCGGGAGCGCGGAGGCCGCCAGCGCGCGTCAGCCCTCCACTGACGTTCAGCCATCGTTCAACGCTGCCATGGAAGGTTGCGATCCAAGCCGTTGTCGGCGTCCCATCCTGGTGCGGACGCTCGCGCCCCGTGTCCGCCCGCCGATCCATCCTTCGAGATCAAGCTTGTCGCCCGAACCGACGCCCTTCAAGGACCTTGCCGCGTCGATCGCGTCGATCGCGTCGGCAGAACCGGCGACGGGTTTCACGCCGGTTTCACAGCTTTGTCGCGGCAGGGCCACGCTCATGCCGCGCGAGCTGTGCCATGGTGGAAGGAGTAGCGTGAGCGCGCGAGACCGTCGAACAACGTTGCGTTCAGATGTCCGTGCGTGGCAATCTAAAGGCGAGCGGTGTACGACGATCGCCGTGGGGCGCAGGAGGGCGTCGGTGAGCGCGACGAGGCGCGGTGATCGGCTCGGGGTCTACGACGCGGTGTTCGACGACGCCGCGCTCGAGCGCGTCATGGCGCAGCTGCATGGGCTGAACCCTGCGGGGGTGACGGCGCTCTACTTCGTCGAGCGCCGCGGCGGACGGCGCACGCTCGCATGGCAGTCGGGCGCGTTCCCCGAGGCCGCCGAGGGCCTTGCCGCTGACACGACGTCCGCCGACCCTGAACAGCTTGCCAGCGCACGCGAGGGGGAGGTCGTAAGCTGGTCGGTCGAGGCGACGGCGTCGTCGGGTGCCTCGGTGCCGGACCGGACGAGCGGTCTTGCCAGGCGAGGGCTGACCGAGGTCGACACCGCGATCGTCCACACGTCCGCGCGACTGACGCTCCTCCTGTCGGCGGCACAGCCCGCCGACGGCCCCCCGGCGGACCGGGCCCGCCTCGTCGAGGAGCTGCATGAGCTGACCCCGCACCTCGGTACGGTCGCACGGCTGCGCTTGCGGCGACTGCACGAGCTCGATGGCGAGATCGGCCCACTCCTCGACCTCGTCCACGGTCCGGCCATGGTCTGCGACGACGAGCTGACGCGGGTCGTGGCGAACGCTCGGGCTCGGCAATACTTCGGCGCCGTTGAGTGCGACGGGTCCGGCTCCGGGCTGCTCCAGGGCATGGGTGACGGGGCGGTGGCTCGGCTGGTCAACCGGCTCGTCGCAGCGGGAGATATCGCTGGAAGAACGGCGTTCCTCGGTTCGGACGGCGACTTCGTGGTGGCGGAGGTGGTGCGCCAGGCCGACCGCGACGGACCGGTGACGCGAGCGGAGCGGCGTGCGGAGGGGATCGCGCGACCGTCGGTCCTGATCGCGCTGCGCATCGCGCACCGCTCGTTCGCTGGGGTCAATGACGAGGCGCTGGCGGCGTTCAAAATCACGCCGAGCGAGCAGCGGCTGTTGGAGGGTTTGCTCAGCGGGCGGACCATGCCGCAGATCGCCTCTGGTTACGGCGTCTCGTACAACACGGTCCGCAATCAGCTGGCGAGCTTGACACAGAAGACCGGCCTGCACGGACAGGTGGAGATCGTGAGGTTCTTTGCCTCGCTCCGATGACGGGGTTCCGGTCGCGCCGGGGTGGCACGGTCGGGGATGAACTGGCCCACCGGATCACACGGGGGTTGATTGTGGCGGCTTCGTGGCTATGGCAAATCTCGAGTTGGAGAAAGAAGCTATTCGGCTGAACCGGCGGCCCCCGGCATCGTTGATGCCACGTGCCACCCCTCGGGCAAGACTGAGCGTTCAAGTAGGTTAAAGGGATCCGAAGGGTGCATCCGGTTTGCGGCAAATGTTCGACAATCTAGTGCAATCGCACTATTCCTAAACCGCACGTTAAGTAGGAACTTCGCTGACGGGGTGTCGGGTAAGCTCCTTGGGTTGTGAGACCGCAACCGCAAGGTGCGTTTGCTGGATGAAGCTGGGCGTTTGTAAGGCTTTTGTGCGGCGCTACGCGGGAAGCGTAGGCGCTGGAGTTGGGGTGGCGTCACGGTGACGTCGTCCGTCGCCCTTGTGGGCAGAGAAGGAGAGATGGCTCATGGTGGCGCAACCCATCGCCGAGGACGCACGGCCGGTCGTCCGGCGCGACGTCGTACAACCCCGTTCCACGACGGCGATCGACGCGCAGGTGGGGCTGGCAGTGAAGATGCGCCGGATCGAGCTCGACCTCAGCCAGGAGAAGGTCGCCTCCAGGCTCGGCATCACCGCTCAGCAACTCCAAAAGTACGAGCGTGGCACGAACCGCATCGGTGCGAGCCGCCTCGTCGAGATCGCACGGGTGCTCGATGTGCCCATCCAGTACTTCTTTCGCGACGTGAGCGCGCTGCCCTCGGACGATGTCGACTTGCCGGCCAGCGAGGCGCGCAGCAACTTCTCCACCGCGCTCGAGGACGCCTCGACGGTCAAGCTCCTGCGCATGTTCGCAGCGTGTCGCGATCCGGCGCTGAAGAACAAGGTCATCAGCCTCATCGAGGTGGTGATCGACCGAGGCTGATCCTAAGTCTCGTCTTAGTCCTGCAACCTTCCCTCGTCCGGGTCCGCCTCCACCATGACGCCTGACCGCACCCCGAGCTCTGACAGCCTCCCGATCGGTCGCATCGTCGCGGCCTGCCGACGGCGGCTGGTGCCCGTGATGCTCGTTGCCACGTTGGTGGCTGGGGGAACGTACGCGGTCGTGCGCTACCTGCCGCCGCAGTTCACCGCGACGTCCATCGTCTGGCTCGGGGAGCAGGAGTCGGCGATCATCGCGGCGGACTCGGCCTGGTCCACCGTCGGCCAGCAGCCCGGCAACGTGTCGGAGCAGTCCCGCACGCTGGTGGCGGTGCTGACGTCGGTGCCCATCCTGCGCCGCGTCGCGGAGCAGCTCGAGCTGCACGAGCGGCCGGACGAGTTGCAGTCCCGCGCGTCCGCGTTCGTCGGCCGGTTGCGTGACTTGGTGGGCCAACCGGGCGAGGCGCAGGCGGTCGCGGCCGAGGGTGCCATCCTCACCGCCGTCCCGGGCACCGGCGGCACGCACCTGGCCCGGCTCACCGTGCTTGACCCGCCCGTCGGTCGTTCCGAGGCGCGCGTCGCGAGCGATGCCGGCCGCGGCGACCTCGTCGACGGCGTGAACGTCGTTCCAATGCCGAGCAACCAGGAGGGCGGCATCCGCCAGGCGGTGGCGCGCCTCGCGCAGGACCTCGAGGTCGACGTCGACATGCGCTCGGAGATTGCGGTGATCAGCTTCACCGCGCTCGACCCGGAGCTGGCGGCGCAGGTGGTCAACGAGGTCCCGCGCGCCTTCGCCGCCGAGCGCCGTGAGCGCCTCCGGTCCGGCACCGGCGGCGCCGTCGAGTGGCTCGAGGCGCGTGTCGATGTCGTGCGCGACGACCTGCTCAACTCCGAGCGTGCGCTCGAGGAGTTCCGCGCCGAGAACGGGTTGACCTCGGCGGTCGACGCCGACGCGCTGCAGCTCGAGCGCCTGGTGCGCGCCATCGACGAGGCAAGGGCAGCGGAGGCGCTCGCCCGCGAGCGCCTCGAGCAGGCGCGGAGCACGGTGGACGACGAGCGCGTCGACACCGAGGTGTTCGGCTCGGCCGTGATGGGCGAGCTCGTCGCCCTGCGTGCGGCGACGACCGGCCAGCGCCGGGAGCTGTTGACCCGGGTGGGGCCGGACCACGCGCTCGTTCGGGTCACCGACGAGAAGATCGACGGCCTGAACGCAGACATCCTCGCGGAGAAGCAGCGCCTGGTGCGCCAGCTCGAAGCGGACGTCGAGCGCACCGAGCTCGCGGTGGAGCGGGCGACCCAACGTCTGGTCGACGCTGAGGGCGAGCTGCAGACGGAGGCCGCGCGCGCCGCGGGTGCGTCCTCGGCGCTCGGCGAGCTGCAGCGCGAGGTCGCCGCCGACAGGGCGCTCTACGAGAACCTCCTCGAGCGCCTGAAGCGGGCCCGTCAGGTGGCTCAGATCGAGGCCGACGCGGTGCGCATCATCCAGCCCGCGCTGGTGCCCCAGAGCCCGTCGAGCCTCGACAACGGGCTGTTCGTCGCCGCCGCGGGGTTCGGGTCGCTGATGTTGGGGTTCGCCTTGGTCGGCGGGCTGGCGGTGATCGACAGGCGCATCTCGCACGCCGATCAGCTGGCTCCGTTCGGCTTCGACGCCGTCATCGGAGCCCCGCGCCTGGAACCCATCCGCGACGGCAGGGGCCGGCGCACGCGGCGCAGCCAGACCCGGCTGCCGTCGCAGATCCTGTTCGACGAGGCCATGCGTCGGCTGCTCGCCTCAACGCTGTTCGAGCCGGACGGCGACGGCACGCGGACGATCCTCGTCACCTCGGGTTCCAAGCACGAGGGCAAGACGACGATCGCGTTCGCCGTGGCCACCCAGGGTGCCGTCGCCGGGCGCCGCACGGTCCTCGTGGAGGGCGACCTACGGCGTCCCGGACGTTATGCGGCCGAGGCCCGTGCCACCAACGCTGGTCTGTCCGGCTACCTCGAGGGGCGCGCGGGGCTCGACGACATCATGGTGCACGACGCGCAGACCGGGCTCTACGTCGTTCCCACCACTGAAACCGTGCAGCACTCCACCGAGCTCCTGGCTTCGGCACGCATGCGCACGCTCATCGAGGCGTTGCGCGCCGAGTACGACTTCGTGGTCATCGACAGCGCGCCGGTGTGCCTGACCTCCGATCCGCAGATCATCGCTCGCGCGGTGGACGACGTGGTGTTCGTGGTTCGGCACGGAGAGTCGACGATGGAGCGAACCCGGCGCTCCTTGGACCTGTTGCCGAAGCCGCGGTCGAACCGGTTCATCGCCTTCGTCAACATGACCGACGAGACGTTCTTCAACGAGTACTACGGTCCGGGCGAGCACGCCTACGCGGTCACCCCACGGCCCAAGCGGCGCATCGGCCTGTGGCCTTGGGCGTCCTCCCGCTCGCGGGACAAGGCCCACGCAAGGCATACGGGCTGAAACGTTACGACCGGTCCCGCCGTCGCGTTGCGTCGCGGACCCCCAAGAGCCATCGGAAAGGCGGTCATGAAGGTAGGAATTCTTGCTGGCGGCAGGGGGACGCGCTTGGCCGAGGAGACATCGGTGCGCCCCAAGCCGATGGTCGAGATCGGCGGCCGCCCGATCCTTTGGCACATCATGATGCTTTATTCGCGCTACGGCTACAACGAGTTCGCCGTCGCGCTCGGCTACAAGGGCGACCACATCAAGAAGTACTTTGCCGACTACTGCGCGCTGTCCGGCAGTTTGACGATCAACGTCGGAGGCAACGCGCCGATCATCCGCCACGAGAGCGAGCACGCACCGTGGAGCGTCGACCTCATCGAGACCGGGGACGAGACGCTGACGGGCGGGCGCATCAAGCGCCTGGCGCCCTACCTTGGGGACGGCACGTTCATGCTGACCTGGGGCGACGGCGTCAGCGACGTCGACCTTGACGCGCTCCTTGCGTTCCATCGCTCCCACGGCAGGCTCGCCACGGTGACGGCGGTTCGTCCGCCGGCGCGCTACGGCCACATGGTGTTCGAGGGCGAGAAGGTCGTCTCGTTCAAGGAGAAGCCGCAGACCTCCGAGGGCTGGATCAACGGTGCGTTCTTCGTCCTGGAGCCAGGCGTGTTCGACTACATCGAAGGCGACAACGTCATGTTCGAGCATGCTCCGCTGGAGAGCCTTGCTGCCGACGGCGAGCTCATGGCCTACAAGCACGAGGGTTTTTGGGCGGCGATGGATACGCTACGCGACAAGCACAACCTTGAGACCTTGTGGTCCTCGGGCGAGCGGCCCTGGGCGACGTGGGAGAGGGCCTGACCATGCGCGTCCTCGTCACCGGCCATAAGGGCTACATCGGCACCGTCCTGACACCGATGCTGGAGGCCGCGGGCCACGAGGTTGCAGGCCTCGACAGCGACCTTTACGAGCGCTGCACCTTCGCGCCGGGCGGCCCGATGCCCAAGGTGCGCACGCTCCGCAGGGACATCCGCGACCTCACCGTCGGCGACCTCCTCGGCTTCGACGCGGTCGTCCACCTCGCCGCGCTGTCGAACGACCCGCTCGGCGACTTCCGGCCGCAGACGACCCACTCCATCAACTTCGAGGGGACGCTGCACGTCGCGCGCATGGCCAAGGCCGCAGGGGTGGAGCGCTTCGTGTTCTCCTCGTCCTGCTCCAACTACGGCGCCGGCGGCGCGGACTTCATCGACGAGGCCGGGGCGTTCAACCCGGTGACGCCGTACGGCGAGAGCAAGGTGCGATCCGAACAGGGGCTTGCGGAACTCGCGGACGATGCGTTCTGTCCGACCTACCTGCGCAGCGCCACGGCCTACGGGGTGAGCCCGCGCATCCGCTTCGACCTCGTCCTCAACAACCTCGTCGCCTGGGCGGTGACGACCGGCAACATCCACATGAAGTCGGACGGCACGCCGTGGCGGCCGATCACGCACATCGAGGACATCTCGCGGGCCTTCCTCGCGGTCCTCGAGGCGCCCCGCGACGCCGTGTTCGACGAGGCGTTCAACGTCGGCGTCACCGAGCACAACTACCAGATCCGCGAGCTGGCCGAGATCGTCGCCGAGGTGGTGCCGGGCTGCGAGGTCACGTTCGCCGAGGACGCGGGACCGGACAAGCGCTCCTACCGGGTCAACTGCGACAAGATCCGACGCGTCCTGCCGCGCTTCGAGCCGCAGTGGGACGCCCGTCGCGGGGCCCGCTCGCTCTACGACGCCTACCGTGAGGCTCGCCTCACCCTGGAGGAGTTCGAGGGACCGACCTACCAGCGCATCGGCCACATCAAGAAGCTCATCGCCGAGGACGTCATCGACGAGCGGCTCGCGCACGTCGCCCCCCTCGAGGGGGTTGATGAGGCGGACGAGGCCGCCTTCCGCGCCGACGCTGCCGCGGCGTCCTGTGCGTCCTGCGCGGAAGTCGGCCTCGGACCCGTCGTCGACCTCGGCCCGATGCCGCGCTCGGACGGCCTGCTTGAGGCGCCGTCCACCGACCTTTCGGCCGGGCGCATCCCGCTGCGGGCGGCGCACTGCCCGTCATGCGGGCTCGTGCAGCTCCTCGAGACGCGACCGGCGCAGGAGATGTTCGGCGAGGGGTACTACTACTTCTCCTCCTACTCCGACGCGCTGCTCGAGCACTCTCGTCGCCACGCGCTGGACCTCATGGAGACGCAGCCCCTGTCGGGCGAGAGCCTCGTCGTTGAGGTCGCCTCCAACGACGGCTACATGCTGTCCAACTTCGCCGAACGCGGGATCCCGGTGCTGGGCATCGACCCGGCCCGCCATCCGGCAGAGGCCGCCATCGCGAAGGGGATCGAGACGCGCATCGACTTCTTCACGACCGCGCTCGCCGAGGCGCTCGTGGCGGAGGGTCGCCGGGCGAGCCTCATCATTGCCAACAACGTCGTTGCGCATGTAGCCGACCAGAACGACCTCGTCGCCGCGATGGCCAAGCTGCTGGCTGACGATGGGACCGTCGTCGTCGAGTTCCCCTACGTGCGCGACCTTGTCGAGCACTGCGAGTTCGACACGATCTACCACGAGCACCGCTGCTACTTCTCGGTGGAGAGCGCGCGGTCCCTGTTCGCGCGCCACGGCCTGCAGCTCGTGGACGCAAGACGCGTCGCGATCCACGGCGGCTCGCTGCGGCTGACCTTCCGCCGCTCCGGGGCACCGAGCGCGGCGGCGGACGCACTCCTGGAGGAGGAGCGTGCTGAGGGCGTCAACGACGCTGCCACCTACGCCGACTTCGGCGCCCGCGTCCGGCGCTTCCGCGAGGAGGGGCGCGCGTTGATCGGGGCGCTCAAGGCCGACGGCTGCCGCATCGCCGCCTACGGCGCCGCCGCCAAGGGCACGATCATGCTGAACTACCTTGGGCTGAACGCGCGCGTGGTCGAGTACGCGGTGGACCGCAACCCGCACAAGCACGGCCGGTTCATCCCCGGGGTCAACGTGCCGATCCGCGACCCCGAGGTGCTTCTCAGCGATCGACCGGATTACGCGATCATCCTGCCATGGAACTTTCGCGACGAGATCGTCGCTCAACAGGCCGCCTACCTGAAGGCGGGGGGCAGCTTCATCGTGCCGATCCCGGACCTTGAAGTCATCTCCGCGGTCGAGGGCGTTGCGGCCGACCGTCGCGCGGCTGGCGCAGTCGCCGCCGAATGAGCGGCTGTCCGGCGTGCGGCTCTCGGGAGGTGTCGGCGATCTACAGGATCGAAGGCATCCCGGTGCAGAGCTGCATCCTCCTCGACAGCGAGGCGGAGGCACGAGCCTTCCCGCGCGGCGACATGGAGCTCATGTTCTGCGACGCGTGCGGCCTCGTGTTCAACGCGATCTTCGACCTCGCCCGGGTGGACTACGGGGCGGCGACCGAGGAGAGCCAGCACTTCTCGAACACGTTCAACAGGTTCGCCGCGCGCCTGATCGACGACATCGCCGCCACCTACGAGCTTTCCGGCAGACGGACGCTGGAGATCGGCTGCGGCAAGGGCGACTTCCTGATCGAGCTCGCGCGGCGCACAGGGACGCGTGCGACCGGGATCGACCCTGGCTTCCTGCCGGGCCGCGCGACGGCCGTGGAGGGAGACGTCGCGTTCGTGAAGGCGTACTTCACGCCATCGTCCGTCGCCGCCCCGCCGGACTTCATCGTCTGTCGACATACGCTAGAGCACGTGCCTGCGGTCGGCGACTTCATGTCCGACGTCCGCGAGGTGCTTGACGGGCAGGACGACGGCGCGCTGTTCTTCGAGACGCCGGACGTCGCGCGCGTCCTCGTCGAGGGCGCGTTCTGGGACATCTACTATGAGCATTGCTCCTACTTCACGCTCGGCTCGCACGCCCGCTTGTTTCGCGCGGCCGGGCTCGACGTGACGCGGCTCCACCTCGACTTCGACGACCAATACATCATCCAGCACGCGAGGGTCGGCGGCGCGGGCACGCCCCTTGCGCAGGAGGATGACCTCGCCGAGCTGCGGCGCCACGCCGCCGCCTTCCCGGCCCACGTCGCGAGGGTGCGCGCGCGCTGGCGCGACTTCGTGTCGGAGCGCGCGCGGGCGGGCAAGCGCGTGGCACTTTGGGGTGGCGGCTCGAAGGCGGTGGCGTTCCTGACGACCTGCCGCCTCGACGAGGAGGTCGCCGCGGTGGTCGACATCAACCCGCACAAGCAGGGCAAGCACCTCGCCGGCGCCGGTCACCGGGTGTGCGCTCCCGAAGAACTCGTCGACGCCGCGCCCGACACCGTCATCGCGATGAACGCCGTCTACCGTGAGGAGATCGCCGCGCAGCTTGCTGGCCTCGGCCTCAGTGCGGAGCTCGTCGCCCTGTGAGCGTGAGCATTTGCCCGGCCTGCGCGACGTCCGACCACCGCTTGGTGCTGCGCCTCGAGGGCGTCCCCGTGGTGTGCAACGCGCTCGCGGCCGATGCCGCCACCGCGCGCGCAGCGCCGATGGGCGACGTCGAGCTCGTCGCATGTCCGTGCTGCGGCCTCCTCTACAATCGAGCGTTCGACGAGGCGCGGGTCGCCTACGCCACGAGCTACGAGAACGCGCTGCATCACTCGCCGAGCTTCCGCGCGTTCGCCGACGCGCTCATGGCCGGGCTCGTCGAGCGTCACGGCCTGCGCGGGCAGACCCTCGTCGAGATCGGCTGCGGCGACGGCTACATGCTCGACCTCGCGCGACGGCACGGCGTTGCCCGGGCGGTGGGCTTCGATCCGTCGATGGCCGAGCGGGTCAGCCCCTATGCCGGCGAGGGGATCGCCATCGTCCCGACGCTGTTCGACGCCGCGCAGCTCGACATGCCGTTTCGCGCCGTGCTGTGTCGCCACGTGATCGAACACCTCAGCGACCCCCTCACCATGCTGCGCGACCTGCGCGCGCAGGTCGGGGACGCGGACGTCGCCCTCTACGTGGAGGTGCCGAATGCGGATTGGATGCTGCGCAGCGTCTCCCTGTGGGATGTGATCTACGAGCATGTCACCTACTGGACCGCGCCGGCCATGGAGACGCTGCTGCGCCGGAGCGGCTTTGCGCCGTCTGCCATCACGACCGGTTACGGTGACCAGTTCCTGATGGTCGAGGCGCGTCCTGCGGCGGACCAGCCGGCGTTCGTCCCGAGCAGGGTCGAGGCCGTCCTAGCCGAGGCAGCGACCTTCGGCGCGCGCGCGGACGAGGCCGTCGCCCGATGGCGCGACCGGCTGGGCGCAGAGCGACGCGCCGTCGTATGGGGTGCCGGCAGCAAGGGGATCGCGTTCGCGAACGCCGTCGATTACGGCTCGCTCATCGCCATGGTGGACCTCAATCCGCGCAAGCACGGCCTCTACGTGCCGGGCAGTGCGGTTGAGGTCGTCTCCCCCGACGCCCTCGGTGCGCTGGCACCTGAGGTCGTCCTCGTGTCCAACGGGCTCTACGCCGACGAGATCCTAGCGCGGATGCAGGCCATGGGACAGTCGCCGGACATCGGCGTCATCACCGGCTGAGAAGGCACAGGGACCGATGAGCGCACGCCGAGCGGGTGGCGGCAGCGGTTCGCCGGTGGGCGGCTGGCCGACGCTCTGCGTCGTGCTCGTCACCTACCGCGCGGCGGACTTCGTCACCGACTGCCTCGCCTCGCTGGTGGACACCACCTACCCGGCGCTGCGCATGATCGTCGTCGACAACACCTCACCGGACGGCACCGCCGGGGTGGTGGAAAGGTGGGCGCGGTGCCCTCACCGGCGGCTGTCGTTCGAGGCGCGGACCGACGCAGGGCCCGCCTCCCCTGCCGCCTGCGACCTGACGCTCGTCCGCGCGGCGCACAACGACGGCTTCGCGGCCGGCGTCAACCGCGGCCTCGCGGTGGCCACCGCCGATCCCACGTGTGATCACGTCTGGATCCTGAACCCGGACACCGTCGTCGCCCCGGATACGCCCTTCGCGCTCGTGCGGCACGCCCTGTCGATGGGTCAGTATGCGGTGATCGGCGCGCGGGTGGTCTATCACGCGCGTCCCGACGTCGTGCAGACCGATGGCGGTCGCCTGCACCGGCTCGCTGGAACCGCGGTCAGCGTCAACATCGGCGCGTCGGCGCGGGCCGCATGTCCGCCGGACCCCGCCACGCTCGCCTACATCCCCGGCGTCAGCATGCTTGTTAGCCGCGACTTCCTCGCCGAGGTCGGACCTATGCGCGAGCACTGGTTCCTGTACTTCGAGGAGATCGACTGGCAGCTGCGTCGGGGCCGACTGCCGCTCGGCGTCGCGGTGGACGCGGTGGTTCACCATCGCGCAGGAGCGTCCATCGGCTCCCACACCGTCGACCGGCACGCGAGCGAGCTGTCGGTGTACTTCACCTGCCGCAACCTGATGCCGTTCGTCCGGCGTTGGGCCTGGTGGAAGCTGCCCTTCGCCTACGCGATGGCGTACTACAAGCTTGTGAGGCAGTGGGGTGCGAGCCGCGACAACGTCGTCGCCGCCCTACGGGGACTGCATGGCCTGTCCCCTCCCGCGACCATTCGCGACAAGGTTCCTGCTCGCGCGTGGCAGCGTCTGGCGTCCCGCACGGACGGCGCGCTCGAGTAAACATACAAGACCATGGAGCCGGGGCGTCGGCACGCCTCCGGACCGTGACGTGAGCCAACGCGCCGCTAGAGTAGTTCGCGCTCGTTGTGTATCGGGTTGGGATTCCGAATCAGGGGAAGTCTGATCCACCGTCATGGCTGGCGGTGGAGGGTCAGCCGTGATGCCCAAGCTGCTCGTTGATGATCTTCGCCTTCGCGTCGTGCGCGCCATCGACGACGCAATGTCCCGTCGCCAGGCTGCGGCACGGTTCGACGTCGCCCCGTCCCCCGCGATCCGATGGTACGAGGAGTGGCGACGGACCGGCTCGTGCCGCGCCAGGCGGGCGACCGCTGGTCCCATGTCACCGAAGCCCACGCGCCGCGCATCCTGGCGATCCTGGAGGAGACCGGCGACATCACTCTGGTGGCGCTGAAGGCCCGGCTCGGCGAGACCGGGGGCACGGTCTCCATCTCCGGCCCTGCCGCGCTTCTTCAGGCGACACGGGATCACGCGTAAACAAGGACCGGCCACGCGGCCGAGCAGGCGCGTGCGGATGTCCGTGCCCGCCGACGCGCCTGGTTCGACGGTCAGGACGAGCTCGACCCGGAGCAGGTGATCTTCATCGACGAGACCTGGACGAACACGATGATGGCCCGCACCCACGGCCGCTGCGCCCGGGGCGAGCGGTTGCGCATGGCGCTGCCGTTCGGCCCCTGGAAGACGACCACGCTGGTCGCCGGGCCCTCGCTGGCCGGGATCGTCGCGCCAATGGTCCTGGGCCGGGCGCGATCAACGGTGTCGGGTTCGAGGCCCATGTGGAACAGGTTCTCGCGCCGCGCTTGTCGCCGGGCGACATCGTCGTCATGGACAACCTCGGCAGCCACAAGAGCAGACGCGTTCGCGATCTGATCGAGAGCGCCGGCGCCAATCCGATGTTCCTCCCGCCCTACAGCCCCGACTTCAACCCGATCGAGATGGCGTTCGCTAGGATCAAGGCTCTCCTGCGCAAGGCCGCCGAGCGAACCCATCGACGACCTGTGGGACCGCATCGGCGAGGTCCTCGACCTCGTCACGCCAGCACAGGCACGCGCTACTTGTGCACGAACACCATGTCGTGCTCCCCCACAATACCGGCGCGGGAGCTCTCCTCACGCAGGAGCTGCGAGGTGTGGGCCCGATCGCCCGCGCCCATGCCCGCCGCAAGCTCGTCGACCGAGGGGCTGGGGATCCTGCGCGAGGAGCATGCCGATCTCGAGCCGCCGCTTGTGACAGGTCGCTGGCACGTCGGTCCTCCGAGGCCGATGCCGCGCGCGATCGACGGCGTGTCCTGCCCGTCGTGAGCGGGAGAACAGGCTGCAGGCTTGCCCACGTCCCGCACGACGTGTCGAGGGCCATGAGCACGTTGTCGAAGATGCTCTACTCCCCGAACGGCTTGAACTTTCGACCGATGCCCGGGCGTGCGATCTGCGCCTCCGACAGGCGCAGCGCGGAGATGTTGCGCTCGCCCCCTTTGACGGGGCCGGTGTCGGGGCCTGACCTGCCGGTCAAGATGTCCATGAGGGTGGCCTTGCCGGACCGTTGGACCCGATGATCGCGCGCAGCTCGGACTGCTCGATCTCAAACGACACGTCGTTGATGGCACATAAGCCATCGGATGAGACCGAGAGGCCTGCGACCTCGAGGAGCACACTCACTCGGCCATCCCACGAGCCCGGCGTGAGGCCAGAGGTTCGCCGGGTGAGGCGCGCACGGGCGAGCAGGCGCAACGCATCGAACAGCCCGGCGAGCCCCTTCGGCACGAACTGCGTGAAGAGCACGAACCCGAGGCCCGCGGAGCACCTGCCACCGGTCCACCCACTCGATTGTGGCGAAGCCGAGGTCGAGGTCCGGCACGCCCCCACCCGGGGGCGCAATCGCCGACCGTGCTGAGGATACGACCGCGAGCTGCGACGACGCCACCACTCGCGGCGCGTCGGCCACCATCCCGCCCTGCGTCGCCCGAGCGATTTCTTCAACTGCATCAGGTACTTGCGGCCTTACCACGCGCTACGATCGGCGCTCCAGCAACCTCCTCGCCGCCCTTACCGTCACCGCCATCCGCACCTCGCCCGAGCTGCGGCGGGGCCACGACCCTAGCGAGCCGCGCTTGCCGCTGCCGGCCCTGAGGGTCCAGCGTCTCACCGAGGCTCCTGCAGCATCCGAGGCGTTGATGGAGCACGGCGACGGCTGGCGACGCGCGCAATCTCGGCACGTCGTATCCTGGCCAGCGCCGACCTTCACCGGCCAACAGGCACGCGTTGCCAGCCGTCCTTGCCACGCGGGTTGGGTCCGCTCGGAGGAGTTGGGTCAGCCGGCGGCGAGCCGCACGCCGAGGCAAGGCGATCGCGCCGGTTCGCATTGGCCTCAGATGAAGGCGAGGTCGAAGTCGAGCATGGCAAGACGCTCTCCGCCACCACCGGCCCTCGCGTAGGCCGAGATGGACAGGATGTAGTCGCCCTCCTCGAAGGTGCGGCCGTAGACGTCGCCGGCATGGTCGCCGAACAACGAGTACGGTTCCCAGTCCTCCGTTCGCTCGACGGACAGAGCTCCGTCGAGGTCGAACGCGATGCTCTTCACGGCCGCGCTCGCCTTCACGATGACGCCGAGTTCGCGCGTGCCGAGCGCGTCGAAGTCGAGGCGAGTGTCGCCGACGAGTTCGGTGAGGACTTCGTTCCGCTCCGCGTGGACGAGGAAGACCCTAAGGTCGGCTGCCTCTTCCGAGTGCGCCTCCTTATCGCGCCCGTGGGCGGTGCCGATCGCCGGCCGGGGCTGTGGCGCCGGCCGGGATCCTACCGTCTCCAGCGGCTCCTCCCCCATTGCGCAGTGCACGGGGTCTGGGTTCGCGGAGGCCGATGCTGCCGCGCGGACCTCGAAGTCAATCTTCTCCCTGAACAGGCGGTCCCCTGCGCCGTTGCGCTCGGAGTGGCCGATCAGTTTGAGGGTGTAGGAGCCGACGCCGAGGTTGCCCGTGAAGTGGTCGCCGGCATGGTCGCCGAACAGGGCGTACGGCGCCCAGCTCTCGGTCTTCGTGTGCGTCGCGTCGCCGGTGAGCTTGAATGTGACGCTGCCGATGCCCGCCCCGCCGGCCTTCGCCACGATCGTGAAGATGGGGTCGCTCGCATCGACCTCGACGACCATGCCGTCGGTCAGCACCGCGACGTTGCGGTCGGTCTCGCCGTCCATCAGCGTCAAGGTGACGTCGTAGTCCGGGTATATGTAGGGCGCGAAGGACACGGCGCTGAAGCTTGATGACGTCGCGTCGTCGAACGTCGGGGTGCCGAGCCACCCCTCGATGCCGGTCCAGACGTTCATGTAGAGCTTGCTCGGAAGGTTCGGGATCGGCACCGAGACGTCGTCCGCGTCGACTGCGAAGATGAGCGCACCGTCGGCGTACCAGCGGATCTCGTCCGGCTCCCACTCGAACGCGTAGGTGTGCATGTCCTCGGACGCATCGAAGGGAAGGTCCACCCAACTGACGACCGAGCGTCCGTCGTAGTGGTAGCCGACGTGGACCTTCGTCGGATCCTTGCCGAGGAACTCGAAGTCGATCTCGTTCCACACGTCTCCGAAGTACGGGCCGGTGTAGGTGAAGAACCCCGTGTCGACGCCAGCCTCCCCGGACGCCTGCAGCGAGAACTCGTAGCGGCCGTAGGCGTAGCGGTTGACCGTTTGTACCTCGGCTCCGGTGAACGGCTTGCCATCCCGGTCCTGCGTGCTCAGCGCCAACGTGAGGACCCCGTCCCCCGCACGGACGTGATCGGCCGCCCACGTGTTGTGGATCCATTCCTCGGACATGACGAAGTCCGAGACGTACCAGAAGCTGCGATCGAACGTGTCGAAGTCTTCGTCAAACGGCTCGGTCGAGGTTGGCATCGACTGTGATCCTGCGTCGTTGAAGCATGACCTGTTGTGGGCGGAACGGTGGTTCCGTCCGAAGTCATGGCGGGGAGCGAGGCGTTTCCGGGAGGAGCGGTCCCCGGATGCGGGCACCGGGCAAGGGTGATCCTCTAACTACCATAAGTTGTAGTCAGGTTGTGCTCAACATTGATCCGGCGATCCCACTTCGCTGCGCCAAGCTCCGTGGCAGCCTCGCCATCGCCGACGGGTGAGATCGAGTGCGTCACGACCTTCCCAAGGGGTTGCTCGTAGACACGCACCGCCACCGTGGGGGCTAGCCGCTGCCGTGCACGCTTCGGGCTGACGTGACGCCGCCCGCAGCTTACCGAACTGACTGCAACTATGAGTTGTGTTAGGCAGGCGAGGCGCACGCCCACGACGGGTGCGCCGGCCGTCTCGTGGGAGGCTGTGCTGGGGCTGGTGTCGCAACATGCGACCGCGCGCGGGCTTCGAACGTCGCCATCGGCCGTCAGACCAGCGAACGAACGTGCGACGCGTCGTCCGAACAAAGCGTTATCAAATGACGAACCGCCGCACGCGCGATCACGTCAAAAGGGCACGACAGCGTGAGGCAGGCCTCAGCAGGCATCCTCCCGGCACCGATCGGCCGTCATGAAGGGTACTCCTATGTCAGTTCCGCCAGCCTCGAAGGCTCCGCTCCTCGCCGCGCTCGCCATCGCAGCGCTCGGCGCAAGCTGCCTCGGCTCCGTCGCCGACGAGGCGTTCGTGGACTCGTTCGCGGACCTCGACCGCGACCGCTGGTACGTCTCCAGCGGCTGGGTGAACGGCGACCATCAGGGGTGCGTGTGGCATGACAGCCAGGTCCGCGTCGCCGACGGGACGCTGGTGCTCACCGTCTCGGAGGCTCCTGCACAGGCCGAGCTCGAGCGCGACGTCCTGTGCGGCGAGATCCAAACGCGCAACGCGCTGGGCCACGGACTGTTCGAGGCCAGCGTGCGTGCGGCCGAGGGGAGCGGGTTGGTGTTCGGCTTCTTCACCTACACCGGCCCGACGCACGGCAACCCGCACGACGAGATCGATGTGGAGATCATCGGGCGGCGCGCACGGGAGGTGCAGCTGAACTACTTCGTGGACGGCCAAGGCGGCCACGAGGAGAAGCTGCCCCTGCCCGTCGCTGCCCACGCGGACTTCCTGCACTTCGCCATCGATTGGCGCGAGGACGCGTTGCGCTGGTACCTCGACGGACGGCTCATCCACGAGGTCACCGGCGATGCGCTGCCGCAGGCGCGGCAGAAGCTGTTCTTCCACATCTGGAACGGCACCGAGCGGAGCGAAGGGTGGCTCGGCTCCTTCGAGCGCGGCGCGTTGCCGGTCACCACCGAGGTCGACTGGGTGGCCTACACCCCGCTCGGCCGGGCCTGCGCGTTCCCTCGATCCATCAGCTGCCGCGAGGACTGGGAGCGCTTAGGGGATCGCAGCTAGAGCATCCTGGGTCTCCTCAGACCCAGATAAGATGCTCTAGCTGTTTGATTAGGAGCGGTCTTCTTGGGGTTAGGTGGTTCCACCTAACCCCAAACCGCTCTAGGGCGTCGGGCCGATCCTGGCGCGGGGCGACCTGCTCAACGGCTGCACAGCGGGTGAGCCCTTGAGCGGGGCCCCGTAAGGCCGTCCTCGCGCGTCGTCGTGGCCACGACGGCGTGCCGCAGGGCCTCAGCGGTGCGGCGCCCGCGTTAGGCTCCCGAACAAGCTGAGCCGTCTCGTTCGCCCTGCACCGCCCGCCTTCCCAGGCGAACGAGCTGCCGAGCACGGCGTGCCAGCCGCTGAGCGGCGCGAGCCACCGCAGCCATGTCTGCGCGCCAACGCGGTGCGAAACATCGCCTCGACGCTCGCGCGCCGCCTGTCGCCTTAGGGTTGTCAGCCGCCTTAGGCGATGCGGGTTGTCAGCCGCAAGGTCGCGGCTCAGGATGCCGCGGCGTAGCCTCGGGTGCGCCCGGAAGGACGATCGACGGAGCGAGCAGCCGATGGCCATGGTCAAGTTCCCCAAGCGCATCGTCGTGACCCCTCCGCACAACTGGCTCTACACGACGCTCGCAATCACCGTCTCGCTGTTCGCGTTCGCGTACTCCACACGGTTCGGCAAGCTTCCCATCCTGGCGCTCTACGGGGTTTGGGCGCTGCCGGTTGCCGTGGAGCCGCGCCTCCTCCTGCGCAACGTTGGGGCGGTCGCCATCGTTTGCGCGTTCGCCGGGCTCGCCATCGCCTCGACGCTGTGGTCGGACAACCCGTCGACCACGTTGCGCAACGCGATCCAGTACGGCACGACGATCGCCTGCGCTGTGATCGCCGCACGGGTCACTACGGTGCGCAGCTTCGCCTTCGGCGGGCTCGTCGGCTCGGCGGTGGTGATCGCCTACTCGCTCCACATCGGACGCTACGAGTACGACGCCATCGACAGCACCTACGCGCTCGTCGGCGCGTTCGGCTCCAAGAACCAACTCGGGTTCTACGCCTCCTTGGGCGTGCTGCTCGGGGTCGTCCTCGTCCTGATGCGTGCGCCCTTCCTCGCCGAGAAGGTGCTCGCCGCGGCGGTCGTGACGCTCGCCGCGTTCGTCCTCTTAAAGACGCAGTCCGCGACCTCCGTCGCGACCATCATCGTGGCGCTCGCCTTCGCGGTGACGCTGTTCACCGCCGGCCGCACCCCGCCGACGCAGCGTTTCCTCGTCCTCTGCGCGGGGGGCGTCCTGTTCGTCGGCGTGGCAGCGGCGGCGCTCGACGCCGGCGCGTTCGCTGGCGTGCTCAACGTCTTCGGCAAGGATGCGACGCTCACGGGCCGCACGTACCTGTGGCGCGAAGGGATCATCGCAGCCGGTGAGAACCCGATCCTCGGCATGGGCTACAACGCCTTCTGGACGCACGGCTTCGCCCACGCCGAGCGGCTTTGGGACGAGTTCTACATCACCAAGCGGACCGGGTTCCACTTCCACAACACGTACATCGAGGCGGTGGTCGGGCTCGGACTGGTCGGCCTTGCGGCGCTGGTCGGACTGCTCGTGCTCTACTGGACGCTGGCCGTGCGAGCCGTGTTTCGCGGGCGCCTCACCGCCGGCCTCATCCTCACGCTGGCGATGGGCGCGCTCCTCCTCATGCGCTCGTTCGTGGAGATCGACTTCCTGACGCCCTACACCGTGGGCACGTTCCTGCTGTACTACTCGACCATGAAGCTCATGGAGGGCGAGCCCGTGCCGCTCGCCGAGGACGCGCCGTCGAGGCCGGTCAGTCGGCCTGGCGGCGCCGTCCTGCGACCCACCGGCTGAGGCGCCGGGCTCGAGCCGTCACCGGAAAGCGGAAGTGCCATAGCGCCAGTGGCCGTCGAACGAGCGGGAGCGCCGCGCCGGCGACGTCGCGCTGCTTGATCGCCTCGAGCGCCGTGACGAAGGCCTCGGCCCGTTCAAGCGCACGACGCCGCTCGCGCACGAGCGGAGCAAGCTGCGCTGCAGGGTGGCGGGCGACGAAGCGCTCGTCCGCAGCGGCCATCGCGGCCACGTGCGCGGCGTCGAGCCGTGCGGAGGTGGACGCGGCGTGGCGGACGTAGCGGTAGCCGGGCGTCGGATCGACCACGCATCGCGCGCCGGCGGCGAGCAGGTCGGCGAGGAAGACGTAGTCTTCGCCGATCCTGAGCGAGGTGTCGTAGGAGGCGCCGGTCCGCTCGACGAGCTCGCGCCGCACGACGGGCTTCACGTAGCCCAGCGTGAAGGCGCCGGTGAACGGGTGGTTGCCGCGCACGAACGCGGCGAGCGTCAGCACGCCAGGCCGCGCGAGCGGCCCTCGAGCGAACATCGGATGGGACGGACGGTCCGGTCCGACGACCTCGAGGTTGTCGACCACGACGTCCGCGGCCTCACGCTCGGCGAGCGCGATCATGCGGGCCAGCCGGTCCGGCGCGAAGGTGTCGTCCGCGTCGAGGACGGCGACCCATCGGCCGCGAGCGGCGAGGAAGGCGGCGTTGCGTGCCCCCCCTGGCCCGACGTTGGCCGGTAGGGCGATGACGCTGACCGCCCCGTGGCCGACCGCGCGCGCCGCTTGCGCGGTGCCGTCTTGCGAAGCGTCGTCCACGACGATGACCTCGACGCGCACGCGCTCCTGCGCGAGGGCGCTGTCCACCGCGGCGCGGATGGTCGAGGCCGCGTTGTGGGCGGCGATCGCGACGGTGACGTCAGCGGCTGGCGACGGCATCCTCGCCCCCGTAGATCGTCAGCTTGCGCATGCCGGCGAGCCGCGACAGGACCCCGGCGTGGAGGGCGCCGCGCAGGAGCCAGAACGCGCGGCGCTCCGCGGAAGGCAATGACGCCAGGCCGGCCGCGGCGCAGGCTCCGACCTTGGCGAGCGCCAGCGCCACCTCGCGCGCCCTGCCCCCCGGGCCTTTGATCGACGCGGCGATCAACATGCCGTGGCTCTGGCCCGACCTGAAGCGTCGCCGCGCGAGCCAGCGCAGGGTCGCGCGGCCCGGCTCCACGCGCTCGCACACCACCGCGTCCGGCGCGTAGGCGATCCTCGCTCCGGCGCGCCAGGCGCGGTGGAAGAACTCGGTGTCCTCGCCGCCGCTGCGCCCGAGGTCGAGGCGGAAGCGCTGCCCCTCGAGGGGCCCCACATCCCGTCGGAACAGGACGTTCGAGGTGTAGCCCGTCTGGATCTGCCCGCCGCGCGTGGGCGGCTCGGCGGAATGGAAGTCGCCGCGGCGCATCCACTCGGGAACGTCGTCGTGGTAGCTGGCCCGGACGGGGCCGAGCACCACCTCGGCGCCGGTGCGCTCGGCGGCATCGAGGAGCGCGGCGAGCCAGCCTCGAGCCGCCGTCTCGTCGTCGTCGAGCACGGCGATCCATGGCGCCCTTGCCGCCTCCAGCGCGGCGTTGCGCGCCAGCGAGATGTTGCGTGCCGGCGCGTGCAGGTAGGTCAGCGCGACCCCCTCGCGCGCGGCGGCGGCCTCGATGCGTTCGCGGGCGCCGTCGTGCTCATCGTTGTCGGCGACGATGACGCGCATCCGCACCCCGCCGAGCTCCTGGTGCGCGAGGGAGCGCAACGTCGCCGCGATGCTCTCGCGCCGGAACGTGCACACGCACACGTCGACGGACCGCTCGGCCATGTGCGGCGACCGTTGCGGCATCAACGGCGGCCGATCCCGAACAGGCCCTCGACGAACCCCAGCGACCACGCGAAGTGCATGACGACGGCGGCCGGGCCGGACAGGAGCACGCAAGGCTCGTGCTGCACGAGGCCGAGGACCGCGCCGTAGCCGAGCGAGGCGGCGAGCCACAGGAGCGCAGGGAGTGCCATCAGCGCACCGAGCCAGGGCAGGCCGAGCGCGATCGCCAGCGGCGCCACGACGGCTGCAAGGGAGGACGGCGCGACCATGACGAGGATGATCTGGCGCAGCTTCAACGGCTTGCGGTGTTTGACATGCGTGCGTGCGCGGCCACGGCCGTAGCGCCGGTACTGGCGGAAGAGCTCACCCGCCGTCGAGCGCGGGAAGTAGATCGGTCGAACCTTGTCGGTCAGCCAGAGGCGCCCCCCGCTCGCGGTGAGCCGCGCGTCGAACTCGGCGTCCTCGTTGTGCGTGAAGGTCTCGTCGTACCCGCCGAGCCGGCGGAACGCCGCCATGCGCATCAGCGCGTGGTGCCCGTGATCGACGTAGGCCGCGGACGCGTCCCTCCGGTGGCTCGAGCCGCCGTTGCCGAGCCGCGCGTTCTGCGCCGCGGCCACCGCGCGCTGGAAGCAGCCGAGCCCCACCGTGCGCATCCCGACCACGACGGAGTCGGCCCCCGTTGCCTCGGCCTCGCGCACCAGCTGACGGCAGTAGTCCGCGGGGTAGACGCTGTGCGCGTCGATGCGGATCAGGAGGTCGGCCTCCTCCCCGTAGAGCTCGACGGCGCGGTTGATCCCGGCGCTCTGGATGCGCTGCGGGTTGTGCATGAGGTCGACCCTCGCCTCCTGTCGGGCGATCGCCTCCACCTGCTCGAGCGTCCCGTCCTCGCTGCCGCCGTCGGCGACGACGATGCGCAGGGGCAGGTCCTTCGCGTTGGTCAGGATCTGCTTCAGCAGCCCCGAGATGTGCGCCGCCTCGTTGAGCGTGGGGATGACGACGAGGATCGCCTTCGCGCGCATGACGACGAGCGGCGCGGTCATGACGCCCTCGCCATCGCCTGCCCGCCGCCCGCAGTCGCGAGCCGCTCGACAAGAGCCCGGCAGTCCGCGTCGGTGGCGACGAAGGTGGTGCGCGGGATGGTTGCGACCCGGTCGCCCTCCGCCCGGTAGCGCGCCTCGTGGAGCGTCGAGAACGTGCGGACGAGTTCCTCTTGGAGGTCGTCGCCGAACACCATGCCGAAGCCCCAGGCCTCGAGCGCCCTCGCCGTCTGCGTCCCGCGCCGCGCCAGCGGAACCGCGCGGTAGGCGCCGGCCTCGTAGAGCCGGTTGGGCAGCAGCCACTCCGAGTTGCCGCCCGCCTCGAAGTAGTCGATCGCCCATACGAAGTGCACGTCGTGATAGATCGCCGGAAGGTCGTCCGGGTTCGCATAGGGCCCGTGGTAGGTCGCGTGCGGCCATCGTGCCACCGTGTCCTCGAAGTCGTCGAACACCGCGGACGACGGGCGTCCGCGAATGACGACCTCGACGCGTCCGTCGAGGGCGGAGGCGAGGGTGCCGAGGAGCTCGAGGGAGCGCGCGCAGCGCAGCGCGCCGAACACCCCGATGCGCCATGGCGGCCCGGCAGCCCGCGGCGCGGCGAGCGGCTCGGGCGCGTTCAGCACCTTGTTCTCGACGAGGAGCGTCGGCAGCCGCACCGCCGACGTCGGGTCGAAGTACTCCTCCACGAAGGCCGGCGAGCTCACCAAGAGGAGGTCCGCAGCGGCGGCGAGCCGACCCTCGACGGTGCGCAGCACCCGCGCCCGGCCGGAGCGCCCGAGCAGAAGGCGGTGGACGTCGAGGACCTCGTAGGTCAACGGCGGGGAGGAGGGGTCGCGCGCCTTCAGCGCCTGGGCGAGCGGCATCGTCTCGAGGTTGCGGGCGACGATGGCGTCGACCGGGCCGAGCGTGCGCGACAGCCGCCCCGCCGAGGCGCGGGCGCTTGCGACGGCCATCGCGCGTTGGGTGAACGCGGCGTCGGCGGTGCGGTCGAGGGCGATGGGGCGGACGCCAGCAACGGTTGCCGGCGGGGATGCGCCACGGTAAAAGCCCAGCAGTGCCACATTCGCGCCACCAATCCGCAGCATGTCGACGCGTCGCGCCACGGCAGGGTCGCCGAGGTCATGTACTAAATATGCAATCCGCAAGGGTCGTGCCCCAAGTGTTCGTCGTTCGTCGAGGGGTCGCCCCTGGCGTGTGGTCGGGGCTCGTGTCGTCTGAGGAGTGCCAACTATATGGCGGCGCCGGCTTGGCCGTGCATCAACATTTGACAGCCTGCTCGACCCTGCCGCATGGGCAAGCAACGTGCGGTGCAACAACCCGCCGGGATCATTCAACTTTTGTTATGGCGACTGTGGTCCGTGGCGGTAACCTGTCTGAGGATGTGCCAAGGTATGACGGAAGCGCCCGCCTTGCCGACAGCCTCCAGCGTGACGAGGACGTGGCATGGTTCGGTCGCCCAGCGCGGCCGAGGGAGCCGAGGGACATGGCGGTGCTTGTCGGCCGTGGCTAGTTCGAACGTATGACGCCAGCCGCACCCGTCGCGCCGTCCGAAGCGCGCCGCACCTGCGTGATCGTCCCAGCCTACAACGCTGAGGGGACGGTCGCCCGCGCGGTGCGCTCGGCGCTGATGCAGCCCGAGGCGACGCGGGTCATCGTCGTCGACGACGCCTCGAGCGATGGCACCGCCGAAGCTGCACGCGCGGCCGACGACGGAACGGGGCGCCTCACGGTCCACGTGCTCTGCGCGAACGGCGGCCCTGCGGCAGCCCGCAACGCGGCGATCGCGCGCTCCGACGAGCCGGTCATCGCCATCCTCGACGCCGACGACCGCTTCGCGCCGGGCCGGCTCTCGCAGCTTCTGTGCGTGCCGGATTGGGACCTCATCGCCGACAACATCGCGTTCGTGCGTGAGGAGGACCTCACCGACGCGGCGCTCCCACCGATGGCGCGTCCCGCCGCGGTGACGACCCTCGACCTCGAGGGGTTCGTGCGCGGCAACATGACCCGGCGCGGGCGCGGGCGCCGCGAGCTGGGCTTCCTGCACCCCCTGATGCGCCGTGAGTTCCTCGAGCGCGCGGGCCTCGCCTACGCGCCAGACATGCGCCTCGGCGAGGACTACGACCTCTACACCCGCGCGCTCCTCGCCGGGGCGCGCTACAAGCTCGTGGATGCCGTGGGCTACCACGCGGTGGAGCGGGCGGGGTCGCTCAGCGGCACCCACCGCACGGCCGACCTCGCGCGGCTGTGCCAGGTGGACACGGCGCTGCTCGGCGACCACCGGCTCGCCGGCTGCGAGCGGGTGGCGGTCCTCGCCCACCGGGCCAACACCGCGCGGCGCTACCACCTGCGCGCGTTCCTCGACGCGAAGCGGCACGGCGGGATGGCGCGGGCGGCGGCCTACCTCGCCGCCCATCCAGCGCATGGTCCGAGCGTCGTGGTCGACCTCGGGCGCGCGAAGTGGGATGGGCGCCACGCATCGTCCAGGGATCGCCGGCCCAGGACCTTGTTCGACGGGACGGTGCTTGCGGCGGCGCCGCAAGCCACGGCGCGGGGAGACACCGAATGACGATTGTTCGCGATCCTCACGAGCCCTGGGCCGGGGCTCCCCTGCCGGCGTCCGTCCCTCCGGGCTACGTCGGTTGGTCGGCGGCCGAGGCGCGGGGGAGGAACGGCGGCACCGGCGAGTACCTCGACCTCGGCCTCGTGCTGCGCATGGTGAGGCGGCAGGCTTGGCTCGTGGCCCTGTGCGTCATCGTCGGCATTGCGCTGGCGGTCGCCTACGTCGTCACCGCGCAGCCGCTCTACACGTCCTCGGCGACGGTCCTGCTCGACGAGGAGCGCGCCGAGCTCCTCGACCTCGTCTCGTCGCTGCCGAGCGCCGCGCTCGGCGACGCGTCGGTGCAGAGCGAGGTGGAGATCCTGAAGAGTCACGAGCTCGCGTTGCGCGTGGTGGATCGCACGAACCTCACCGAGCGCGCCGAGGCCCTCGACACCGAGCCGACGTTGATCGCAGCCGTCATCGGCACGGCGCGCGGCTTCGTCGGCGGCGTCATCGACGCGATGTCGGCCGAGCCGGACGTCGCGGCGGAGGCGGCGGCCGAGGCGCCGCTCGACCCGAGGCGCGCCCTCGCCGAGACGCTGCGGCGCAACCTCGTCGTCGAGCGCGTCGGCCGCAGCTACGTGCTGCAGCTCTCCTACGAGGCGCCGAGCCCGACGCTCGCAGCGGAGATCGCGCAGGCCTACACCGCCTCCTACCTCGCCTTCCAACTCGAGGCGAACGCGAGCGCGGCCGAGAGCGCGGTGCGCTGGCTTCGCGGGCGCGTCGACACCCGTCGACAGGCGAGCGTCGACGCGACGCGCGAGCTCGAGCGCTTCCGCCGCGTGAACGACCTCATCTCCGTCGGCAGCCGCCTGTTGTCCGAGCAGCAGCTCTCCGAGGTGATGAGCCAGCTCATCCTCGCTGAGGCGGAGGCGGCCCGCGCGGGCTCGGTGTGGTCGCAGGCCAACGCCGTGCTCGACGACGGGGCGGACGAGGCGCTCGCTGCCTTGACCCCGTCCGGCGAGGGTCGCGCATCGGCGGCGGTCGAGGAGCTCAAGGGCGCCTACCTCGGCGCGCTGCGGCGCAGGCGGACCATCGTCGAGGAGTTCGGCACGGACCACCCGGAGGCGCTCCGGCTCGACCGGGAGCTCGTGCAGACCGAGGCGATGATCCGGGAGGAGCTCGGACGCCAGGTGGTCGCCGCGAAGAACGCCTACGACGCTGCGAACAGCCGCGTCGTGGCCCTGCGGGAAGGCCTCACCGCGGCGATGACGAACTCGACCGCCGGCGAGGAGACCTTGTCGCGCCTACGTCAGCTCGAGCAGACCAACACGACGTTCTCGGAGATGTACCAGGACGCGCTGACGCGGCTCGAGAAGGCGGTGCAGCAGCAGTCGGTGCCCCTCGTCGCGGCTCGCGTCATCACCGAGGCGAACCTGCCCAAGGGCGAGAGCAGCCCGTCGAAGTCGCGTTCGCTCGCGATCGGGGTGTTCCTCGGCCTCGTGTTCGGCGCGGGGCTCGGAGCGTTGCGCGAGGTGCGCCGTGACGCGCTGGAGACCAAGGAGGACGTGCGCCAGATGATCGGCCAGCCGCTGGTCGCGGTGGTGCCGCGCAGCAGGCTGCGCCCGAAGGCGTCCTCGCCGAGCCTCGTGCCGCTGCGTCGGCGCAGCAGGAAGCCGCCGCAGCACCGGCCTCCGGCGGAGCTTTCGGCTGCGTTGCGGTCCGTCAAGCTCGCCATCGACGAGCACAACCCGCGGCAGGGTGGCCGGACGGTGGCGTTCCTGTCGGCGCGCCCGAACGAGGGCAAGACGACGCTGTCCATCTACCTCGCTTCGATGCTGGCCGAACACGGGTTCAGGACGCTGCTCATCGACGCCGACCCGCACAGCTTCGCGGCGACGCGCATCCTGCGGCCCGACGCCTCCATGGACCTTGCCTCCAACGTCGAAGGCGAGCGTAGGCCCGAGGTCGACGAGCTTCCGCAGGTCGGGGCCGATCCGTGGTACGTCCTGCCGTTGTCGCCGAAGGCGCGTCCGTTCGCGGGCATCGTGCAGGCTGGGACCGAGGGGATCACGGCCGAGATCAAGCGCTACCGGGCAAGCTTTGACTACATCATCTTCGACGGCGTCGCGGCGAGCATCGGTCGCGAGGCGGCAGCGCTGGCGCCCCACGTCGCGACCGCGGTCATCGTGAACCGCCGTCGCCACGCCAGCGCCAGCGAAGTACGCGACGTCGCGGAGGCGAGCCAGTGGCAGGGCAAGCTCGCCGGCGTCATCTTGAACAAGGCCTGAACGTGTTGCTGCTGACCTCGGCGGGTTGGCCGAGGTCATCCGCGTTGTCATCCAATGGACAAGACTCGGTGCTTCAACGCCTCCGTTGATGACCGACGTGATTAACCTCTCGTTATTTCAACAATAATTCTAAACGACCTCTTCGGTCGGGTCCACGCTCTGCTCGACAACCGGCTTACGGAGCCCGGATGGCGTCGTCGTCGATCCGTGCTCGGGGCTGCTCGGTGCGCATCAACAGGCCGAGCTCTGCGTTCTTGTCGGGTCAGGTCTGACAAGAGCGAAGACTTGTTGGCGGCGTCATGAACGCTGAGTGAACCGCGCGTAGAACGTCTAAGGTTTCTTGTCGACCGTCACCAAACGTATAAGTTGTTATGGTTCCATCGTGTTCGCAAAAAACTGCCACGATGTCGCCAGAGACTTAACGATTGATACAGCGCGGCCTCGTCGCCTGGGTGACATGGTCACGCAATAGCTGCCGATCCGTGACCCCTACAGCTGGGCTGTGGGCCGATCGTCCGCGGTCTGAGCGAAGCGGCCGGCAGCCTGAGGACATGGACTGGTTCAGATGAAGAGCATGGAAACCATCGGCTCGATGGCTGGCGAGGGGCGCGACCCAGTGTCGGACCTGACGACTGCCATCGGCGTGCCGGTGCGTCGTTCACACGCGGCCGCGGTGCGGTTGTCCCGGGCTCCGGTTGCGCGGATGCGAGGAGCACTGCGTATTACTCGGCTGCCGGCCGCCATCGCAACGATTCGGTTGCGACGCGCGAAGGCTGAGGCGGACCCGGTTGTCGGGGGTGGCGTAAAGCGCGGCTTCGACGTCGTGGTCGGCGGCGCCGCACTCATCGTGGCCTCGCCGTTCATCGCGCTCGCGGCGCTCGCGATCCGCCTCCAGGACGGTGGGCCCGCGTTCTTCTGCCATGACCGGGTCGGCCGTGGCGGCAGGACGTTCTCGTGCATGAAGCTGCGCACGATGGTGGTCAACGCCGACGTCGCGCTGCGCGAGCTCCTCGAGCGGGACCCCGGGGCGGCCCAAGAGTGGGCCGAGACGCACAAGCTGAAGAACGACCCGAGGGTCACTTGGCTCGGCCGCTTCCTGCGCAAGTCGAGCATCGACGAGCTGCCGCAGCTCATCAACATCGTGCGCGGCGACATGAGCGTCGTCGGGCCGCGCCCAGTGGAGCCCACCGAGCTCGAGCAATACGGCGCGCACCGCGAGCGTTACTTGGCGGTCCGTCCGGGTCTGACCGGCCCGTGGCAGATCAGTGGGCGCAACGACTCGACCTACGAGGCGAAGGTCCTGCTCAACACCACCTATGCTGAGACGTGGTCGCTCGGTCGTGATATCATGATCGTGACGAAGACGATCCCCGCGGTGATGCGGGCGCGTGGAGCGTATTGAATGACGTCATGGAGCCGGTCGGACAGCCAGCGACCCCGAGGCCGTGCGGCGCTCTGCCGTCGCGTCTTCACCGTGTTGGCCGTCTCCGTGGCCTTGCTCCCCCCGGTCGTCCTCGCTCCGGCGCTCGCCCAAGGGACGACGCCGCGCGCCGGGGCGGTCGAGCCGGCGCAGGCCGGTGCGGGCGACGGCCTCGATGGCTACATGCTCAGCCCGTTCGACACGCTGGCCCTCAGCGTGGCGCGGTGGGACCCGAGCACCGGCGAGCTCGTCGGGGTCGAGTGGCTCACCGGAGAGCACCGCATCGGCGGTGACGGCAGCGTCGGCCTGCCCCTCATCGGCGCCGTCGACGCCGCGAGCATGACCCGTGGAGCGCTGGCGCGCGAGGTGGCGCGGCGCCTAAGCCGCGAGCTCGGCATTGCGGACGGGCTCTACGTGTCGCTGAACATCGTCAAGCATGCCCCGTTCTTCGTGGTCGGCGCGGTCGAGTCGCCCGGCGAGTACGAGTTCCGCCCTGGCCTCAGGGTGTTCCAGGCGGTGGCGCTCGCCGGTGGACCGCCGCGCGAGCAGACGCTGTTCTCGCGCACCGAGCGCGATGCCACGCGCGCCCTCGGCGATCACCGGCTCCTCAAGGTGGAGCGCTGGCGCGAGCTCGCGAGGCTCGCGCGGCTCGAGGCCGAGCTTGCGGGGGAGGACGTCGTCGCGACCCCTGCCGAGCTCGCCGACGTCGAGCTTGCCGATCAGCTTCTCGAGGTGGAGCGCGAGATCCTCATCGCGCGCCGCGACGACTTCAACTCCTCGCTCGCCGCCATCGAGGAACTCAAGGCGCTCCTCGAGCAGCGCATCGAGAAGCTGCGCGAGGAGGTGGCACTGCGTGAGGAGCTGTTGTCGTCGACCCGCGAAGAGCAGGCGAGCGTCGAGCAGCTCGTGGAGCGCGGCCTGTCGCGGCGCAGCGCGGCGAACGACGTGAGCCGGGAGCTCGCCGAACTCGAGGCGCGGCTCTTGGAGCTCGAAACGACGATCCTCACCGCCGAGCAGCAAATCAGCGAAGCCGAGCGCGACCGCCTCGACCTCATCGGCGATCGCAGGGTCGCCATCATCACCGAGCTGCAGAACACCCGCACCGAGCTCAACTCCATCGCGGTGCAGCTGGAGACCGCCGAATCGCTGTTCGCCGAGGCGGCTCGGTTCGGCACGACGATCGAGGCGCTCAACGAGGGGCGGGACACCGGTTCACCGGTCTACAAGGTCACCCGCACCACCGAGGTTGGGACGACGACGGAGGTCGTCGACCTCGAGGCGCAGCTGAGGGCCGGCGACGTGCTTCTCGTCGAGCCGCCGGACCTTGATGCGTCCGGCGCGGTTTCGGAGCTGGCGCGGCAGCGCCTCGGTGCGGGGCCGCTGTCGTCCACCGCGTTCGCCGCACCCCAGGCCGACTGACGGCGCGGCCCATCTTGCGTCCCCGCCGGCGCACCACTCCGGCGAACATCTCCTGGTCCATCGTCAGCAGCTCCGGCCGAAGGCTACGCCCCTCCGTCCCGGCAGCGTTCGTTCCGCGACTGGCTCGCGAACCACCACCGCGACGGCGCGGCGAGGCGCCATCTTTGAGTGGCAGACCAACCTGAGATTCTATGTTAGGATGTACTCCTTAGCCGGGTGTTCGATGGGGCATCCGACGAATGGCCGAGGCCTCGACCGCGTGGCACCCGACGACGTTTGCGATCGATGACGGGCGGGGGGACGGATGCGTCCACGCACAGCTTGACGGACGGCTCGACCGGCTTCGCCGCCGTGACCTTGGCCGAACGTTGCCGACATCACCCGCGACGGGAGCCTCGCGACGCCTCGATGATCTCGCGCCTCGACCCGGCGGCACGCCTCGGCCGGACCGCGCCGCGCCCGCCTTCCTTCGCACCATGACGCCCGCAGCGGGCATCGCCGTCACCGGCGCGGCGCAGGCGTGCCGCATCGTGGTTTCCTTCACCTCCGGCATCGTCCTCGCGCGCCTGCTCAGCCCGGAGGACTTCGGACTGGTCGCGCTCGTCGCCCCGGCGGTCGCGCTGATCGGCCTCGTCCAGGACCTCGGCCTCAACCAGTCGACCATCCAACGGCCGAACATTACGCAGGGGCAGGTCAACGGCCTGTTCTGGATCACCTTCGCGTTGAGCTCCGCGCTCGGCACGCTGCTCGCGGTCTCGGGTCCGGCGCTCGCGGCATTCTTCGACGAGCCGCGGGTCGTGCCGCTCGCCATGGCGTTCGGCGGGCTCGTCGTCGTCTGGAGCACGCAGTCCCAGCCCATGGCGCTCCTTGCCCGCCGTATGCACTTCGGCCGCATGGCGCTCATCGACGTGACCGCGGTCCTCGTCGGGTTCGCGGTCGGCGTCGCCGTGGCGCTCGCGACGCGCAGCCACTGGGCCCTCTTCGCCTCCATGCTCGCCTCGGGCCTGACGAGCACGACGGCCGCGCTAATCGTCAGCGGCTATCGCCCTGGGCGGGTGGACTTCGCCGGCCAGTTCAACGCCCTCGTGGGCTTCGGCTCCAGCGTGTCCGCGTTCAACGTGTTCAACTTCCTGTCGCGGAACGCGGACAACCTGTTGATCGGTCGCATCCACGGGGTGGTCGAGCTCGGGCTCTACGACAGGGCGTACAAGCTCCTCCTGTTTCCGCTGCAGCAGGTCGGCAACCCGCTCAGCCGCGTGATGGTGCCCTACCTCTCGCGCACGCTGGACGATGGTGAGCGCTACCGGTCCGGCTACCTCACCTGCCTCACGGGGCTCCTCGCGCTCATCCAACCGGCCGTCCTCGTCGCCGTGCTCTACGCCGACATGGTGTTCCTCGTCCTGCTCGGTCCGGACTGGCTCGCCGCCGCGCCGATCTTCGCGTGGCTCGGCATCGCGGGCTTACAGCAGGGAATGGGGACGACCCTGTCGTGGCTGTTCCTCAGCCAAGGCCGCGGCAAGGACTACCTGACGCTCGGCGCGGCGCAGTGTGTGATCATCCTGACGGCGTTCGCGATCGGCGTCAGCGACGGCGCGGTGGGCGTCGCGCGCGCGTACGCCATCGCCGACACGTTCATCAGGTTCCCGCTGGCGTGCACCATTGCGCTGAAGGTGGGCCCCGTGCGGCTCAGGGACTTCCTGCCCTGTGTCCTGCCGCACGTCATCGCCCTCGGCGCGTCGGCGGGGATGCTGTTGTTGCTCAGGTCGACCGAACCACCGTCCTCGTTCCTGACGCTCGCGGGCCTCACCTTCACGTGCTACCTAGCCTACGGATCCGTTCTCTTGCTCTGGCCTTCCAAGCGAACGATGGTCGCCGCGGCTCTCAGCAACGTTTCTCCGCGTCTTCGGTTGGGCCGATACGGTTTGTTTGTGTCGAGGTAGAGCTGAGCCCATGCAGTACCGATCCATCGCCGACATGAATGCTGCCATCCAAGCCGGCATGTGGCGGCTGCCCCGTGACATCGACCTCGTCGTCGGCGTGCCGCGGAGCGGTCTGCTCGCTGCGACCCTGATGAGCCTCACCATCAACGCGCCCCTCGCCGACCTCGACGGGTACTGCGAGGGTCGCGTGCTCGCGGTCGGCAAGACGCGCCGTCGGGCCGAGCGGGTGCGAGCTCCTGGCGAGCGACGGCGGGTCGTTGTCATCGACGACAGCATCTTCCACGGCACCGCCATGCGCGAGGCACGCCGCCAGGTGGAAGAGGCCGGCCACGGCGACGACGTCACCTTCGTCGCGGTGTTCGGCAACGGGACGGACCACAAGGACGCCGACCACGTCCTCGAGGCGGTGGGGCAGCCGCGCTTCTTCCAGTGGAACGTGATGCACCACGCGATCCTCGCCGACGCGTGCATGGACATCGACGGCGTGCTCTGCCACGACCCCACCGCCGACGAGAACGACGACGGGCTGAACTACGAGCGCTTCCTCCGCGAGGCGCGGCCGCTCGCGATCCCGACGCGCCCGGTCGGCACGCTCGTCACCAGCCGCCTCGAGAAGTACCGTGCCCTCACCGAGGCTTGGCTGAAGGAGTGGGGCGTCGAGTACGGCAAGCTCGTCATGCTCGACCTGCCGGACATGGAGACCCGTCGCCGCTCGCGCGCCCACGGCAGCTACAAGGGGCAGGTCTACGCCAGGAGCAGGGCGCTGCTGTTCGTCGAGAGCGAGCACCACCAGTCGCTCGAGATCGTCGCCGCCTCCGGCAAGCCGGTGCTGTGCACCTGCTGCTTCAACCTTCTGCGGCCGGGCCAGCATGATCCGATCGCCCTGCGCCAGCAGGTCGCCACGCTGCCGCGGCGCTTCGTGCTGGCGAAGACGCCGCTGACCAACGTCCGGTCCGCGAAGCTCCTCGTGCGCCGTCTCGTCGGCGACACGGTGATCAGGATCGCGAAGCGCTCGCTGTCGACGGACCGCACGCGCTCGCGCTGAGGTGCGTGCGGTCGGTCGCCGATGCGCGTTCGCCACGGCAGCGCAGCACGGTCGGTCAGGAGCGCATGGCAAGCCCGCCGGTGCGACGCGGTGCCGACCGTTGGAGCGCCTCGCCTCGTCGGCCGCCTCACACGCTGATGAGGGGATCGCGGCCGCGCAACCAACCTTAGGACCCGACGTGGTCGCTGGCGCGGTGGTGTTTATGGTCGGGTGGCGGCCGCCGACCTCTCGTGCCGCCAGCTCCTAGGCGGAGGCGACGGCGGGTCGACCGGCCGCGGTGCTGTACCGCTCGACCGCTCGGGTCAGGGCGTCGACGACGTTGCCGATCTGGCGCTCCTCCTGGAGTTCGGGGCGCTCGGCGTACCGCCGCGCCGCCTTGCTCATCGCCGCGTGGTAGGTGTCATCGTCCCACAGTCGGCGGACCGCGGCGACCCAGTCGTCGATGGGCGCGTCCGGAGCGATGAGCACGCCGCCCTCGCCGACGGACTCCACGAGCCCACCGTGCGCGGAGGCCACCACAGGAACCCCGCTGCAGTGCGCCTCGGAGGCGATGCGGCCCCAAGCCTCCTCCCACTGGCTCGGGACGAGGAGCACACGTGCCTTCGCGTACACCGACCGCATGTCGCGGGTGCGTGGGGCGATCGTCACGTTCGGGGCTGCCTTCTGCCGGGCGGCGTTGATGCGCTGCTGCTCAGCGTCGAGGGGCCAAGCCTCCACGAAGACGAACGGGATGTCGGGGCAGCGCTCGGCGACGTCGAACGCGATGTCGCGGCCCTTGAGGGGGTGCGGGTTGATGAAGGTGACGTTCCGCGGGTCGACCGTGTCGGCCGCGTACTTGGAGGCCAGCACGAAGGGCGGCACGGCGATCGGGTCGATGCCGAACACGTCACGGTACTTGGCTCCGGTGAACTCCGAGTTGGCGAGGTAGACCGTGTCGTCCGGCAGGTCGCGGGGGTCGCCGCCGAGCTTGTGGAACTCGACGTCGCGCAGGTAGACCGCGAGCGGCGTGCCGGCCGCCGCGAACGCCTTCGCCGTGCGGAACGGGTAGCCCGAGGTGACGAGCACCACGTTCGGCCGCACCGCCTTCAGCACATCGGCCGGGTCGTCCCAGACGAACCAACGGCGGTACGTGGGGTAGCCGGGCAGCGTGTCGCGGACGAAGCCGCGCCCGAACAGCCTGAGGCGAAGTCGCGTCCGGTACCCCACGAGGTCCTTGTGGTAGATGCCGGCGAGGACCGACACCTCATGCCCGCGCTCGATGAGCTTTTGCGCCAGCTCGTGGGTGCTCGACTGCGAACCGCCGGCGATCTGGGGCACGTGCGGATGCGCGGTGACGCACAGGATCCGCACAACGGGGCTACGCGGCCTGGGAGGCGCGGTCGTCGCGCGCCGGGATCCCGGCAATGGCCTGTTGGAAGATGTCGAGCAGCGTCGCGACCTGCTGCGCACGGTCGAGCGCCGGACGCTCGGCGTGCCTTTGTGCCGCCTGCGTGAGCCGGGCGTAGTTTGCCTCGTCGTGCCACATGGCCTTGAGCGCCGACGCCCAATCGGAGATCGGGGCATCCGGAGGGACGAGCTGTCCGCCGGGCCCGACGGCCTCAGGCAGGCCACCGATGCGCGACGCGAGCACGGGGATCGCGCTGCAGTGCGCCTCCGCGGCGATCCGCCCGAACGCCTCCTCCCACTGGCTCGGCGCCAGGACCACCTTGGCGCGTTCGTAGACCGTGAGCATGTCGCGGGTGCGTGGCATCAGCGTGACGTTGGGCAGCGCGGCGACCTGCGCGAGGAGCCTTTCGCGGGCGTCGCCGTCGAACGTCCACGCCTCGACGAAGTGGAACGGGATGTCCGGGCAGGCCCTGGCGAGACCGAGCGCGACGTTGAGGCCCTTCAAGGGGTGCGGGTTGACGAACACCACGCTCTCGCGGCTCGTCTCGGTCCGGTAAGCCTCGGCGCGAACCAGCGGGTAGACGATCGTGGAGGAGAGACCGAACAGCTCGCGGTACCGTGCGGCGGTGAAGTGCGAGTTCGCGACGAAGCGGGTTCCGAGCAGCGTGCTCGGATCGCCGCCGAGGTCGTCGAGCTCGACGTTGCGCAGGTAGATCACGCAGGGCACCCCGGCGCGCTCGAACGCTCGGGCCAGCGGCACGGGGTGTCCGGACTGCATGACGGCCACGTCGGGGCGCACGCGCCGCACCACCTCGTCGACGGCCTGCACCGGATCCCAGGCGCGGTGCACGCGGTAGCCGAGACCGTCGTCGACGACGCTGAGCGACCGGCCGAGCTTGAGGCGCACCCGGCTTTTGAACCCGAGGACGCCCCGCGTCGTCAGCCCCGCCAGCATCGCCGCCCGATGCCCGTGCGCGAGGAACTCCGGCACGAGCTCGTGCACGCTCGACTGCGCGCCACCGGCGATCTGCGGAATGTGCGGGTGCTGAGTGGCGAAGAGGATGTTCATGGCGCTCCGCGGTCAGGCAAGACCCATACCGCCGTCACTAAGAACGTCAACGACCGATTGAGCCAATCGTTCAGCGATGATCCCGTACGTCTCAACGTTGAAGTGGATCGTGTCGAAGTCCGGCAGCCCCGCCGTCGACGCACCGAGGTAGACCCTGCCGTCGGCGGCGATCAGGTCGTCCTGCCCGTCGCGGACCGCGTCGATGGCGCCCACGGGGTCGCCGAGCCAGGTGCCCGGGCCCTCCGGGAACGTACCGAGCTCTTGGATGAAGATCGGCACGTCGTCGAACCGCGCCCACAGGTACTGGAAGACCTTGAGCGTCGCCGCCTCCATGGCATCTACGATCTCCGCCCCGTTGGAGAAGTCGTTCAAGATGGCGCGCGCGTCGTCCTCGCCCTGCGCCCAGATGATGGCGTCGAGGTCCGCGCCGGCGTCGAGGGTCGCCCGGATCGCCGACACCGCCTCGAGGAGCGGCTGTCCGGGCCGGTCCGTCTCGAGGTTCCACCAGAACGAGCGGGGGTCGGCGAGCGGGTTCGAGCCGGAGCCGCCGCGCGCGGCCTCGATCACCGTGGGGGTGACGCCGGTCTCGGCGGCGATGGTGTCCGCGAAGACTTGGCTCCCGAGGGGCCCCGGGCTCGTGTCGCCGGACGCGCGCGAGAAGTGCCGCTCCGCGTTCGACTGCCCGAGGAAGGCGAACACGTCGAAGTCCCTGGGGTCGAAGTCCGGCGTCGCATCCGTCGGCGTCAGCGTGATGGTGTCGACGCGGGCGAACTCACCGTCCCGGCGCGTGCCGCTCAGCGTGACGACGTCGCCCGGCGCGAGGTCGACGTCGAACGTCGCATGGCCGACGAGGACCCCCGCCGAACCCGACCCTCCGACGCCGCTCCAGCTGTCGATCGCCGTGCCGTTGACCGCCAGCGTGTAGACGGCAGCCCCATCGCCTTCGTTGAAGTAGGAGACGTCGATCCGGTGGGTCCCTGCCGCGCCCTCGAACACGCCGGAGGCCGTGCCGCTGGTGGTGGTCTTGATGTTCTCGCCGCCGGACGCCTCGGCGCGCGGCTCGACGACGTAGCCCCCCGCAAGGTCGAGGTCCTCCGCCTCGTTGAGGCCGACCGCGAGGCGGCCGGGCTCCGGCGGCGGTGCGTCGCTGCGCGCCTTCAAGGTCAGGCTGTCGACCCGCGCGAACTCGCCGGCGTCCTTGGAGCCGGTGATCGCGATGGTGTCGCCGTCCTTGAGGGTCACCGGGACGGTGCGGGTCGTGAGCACGCCGGCGCCGCCGGAGCCGCCGACGCCGCTCCACGTCGCGACCACGGTGCCGTTGATGGAGAGGCGGTAGTCGGAGGCGCCGTCGCTCTCGTTGAAGTACGACACCACGAGGTCGAACGCGCCGTCGGCACCGTCGTAGACCCCGCTCGCCGTCCCCGTCCCGGACGCCTTGATGTTCGCCCCGCCGGACGCCTCGGCGCGGGACTCCACCGCGTAGGCCCCTGACAGGTCGAGCGCCTCGGCCTCGTTGAGGCCCAGGGCGATGCGCCCAGGCGGCGGAGGGGGCGGTGTCGTGCCCCGCTCCTCCAAGGTCAGGCTGTCGATGCGCGCGAACTCGCCGGCGTTCTTGGAGCCGGTGAGGGAGACGACGTCGCCGTCGGCAAGGTCGAGGGCGATGGTGCGCGTGGTAAGGACGCCCGCGCCCCCCGATCCACCGCGGCCGGCCCAGGTGTCGACCACCGTGCCGTTCACCGACAGCGAGTAGCTCGATTGCCCGTCGTTCTCGTCGAAGTAGGAGACGACGAGGTTGAATGCGCCGTCGTCGCCCTCGTAGCGCCCGCGGGCGCTGCCGACCCCCGTCGACTTGATGTTGGCCCCGCCGGAGGCGCCCGATCGCGCCTCGACGACGTAGTCTCCGCCAAGGTCGAGGTCCTCCGCCTCGATGGTGCCGAGCGCGATCGTCGGCAGTGCGGGGCCGCTGCCATCGTCCGGCACGATGGTGAGGCTATCGAGGCGTGCGTACTCCCCGGACTCCTTCCGTCCGGTTAGAGCAATCACGTCCCCGTCCTCGAGAAAGACGCCGATCCGTCGCGTCATCAGCGTGCCGGAGGCACCGGCACCGCCGAGCCCCGTCCAGCTCTCGACCACCGTGCCGTTGATCGCCAGCGTGTACGGGGAGGCGCCATCGGACTCGTTGAAGTAGCCGATGTCCAGGAAGTAGGTCCCGGCGGAGCCGCTGAACGTGCCCTTTGCGACGCCTGCTCCACTGCCGCCCTTGGCCGCCACGTTGGCATCGCCCGACGCCTCGCTGCGTGCCTCGACGAGGTAGCTGCCGGAGAGCGCCATGGCCTCGACCTCATTGAGGCCGATCGTCACCGTCTTCACTGCCATATCCACCACTTGCAGAGGCTTGCCATTGCAGCGTTGCCCGAGACTGTCCCTGCCATCGCCCAACCCGCAATCGGCGGTGAACGACCGAAACCCTTCGCCACCTTCACATGTGTGGCGCTTCTGTGTATTGGTTTACACGAGACGCAAACGTCACGCAACATGATGACTGATTTGCAGAATCACCGACTCGCCACCGAACCAGACGGGCGAGGGCAAGCTACAGCCGTGAGCGACCAAGGCGAGATCGGGCGACGGCGGCGCCGTTGAGCCGCAGCGGTCGCGATCGACCGCCCACAGCGACCATCGCTATAGTAATATCAATGAATAACGAGCTACATGTGTTTTAGATCAATTTACAAAAGCCTAACCAAGCCATCAAATGTAAACGCACCTTCCCGGATGCCACGGTAGCGCCTGATCGACTGACCTTCGGTGCCGGCGGGGAGTAGTGCGTTGGATCATCCATATGTGACCCCGACGGCGACACGATCCGGCGGACAGGCGCACGGCGAGATCGCTGGTGCGCGGCCAGCCGGCTTCTCCGTCGGACTTGAGAGCCTGCGAGGCATCGCGGCGTCGTTGGTGGTGCTGTACCACGCGATGCTCGTCTTCCAAGTCGGCCTGCACGGTGAGCCGCACCGTACACCGATGGACGTGTCCGACCCCGCGCTCTTCGCGCTGCACGCGCTGATGGCGGTGTTTAACGGACCGAACGCGGTCATCCTGTTCTTCGTCCTCAGCGGCACCGTGCTGACGCTCTCCCTCGACCGTGCCGGCGCGGTCAGCGGACGTGGCTTGGTCGGGTACTACGTCCGCCGCCTGTTCCGCATCATGCCGCTGCTCGCGTTCGTCGCCCTGCTGGCGGTCGTGGCGCACCTGATGATCGCAGCACGCGAGCCGCTCAGCACCGGCACGGATTGGATGCAGGCGTACTATCGTCACGAGCCCGGGCTCGGCGAGCTGGTGCTCAACGCGATCGGCTGGTCGAACAGCCTCAACTCGCCCACCTGGACGATCCGCATCGAGATCCTCGCCTCCCTGGTGTTTCCGCTGCTCTACGTCCTGCGCGGATCGCCCGCCATCGTCGCTGCGATGTTGGTCGCCCTGTCGGCACTCGCGTTCGCCAACCTCGAGCCGGTCCGCTTCCACGTGTTCCTGATCTCGTTCTACCTCGGGGCGCTCATCCCGCTCGTCGCTCCGCGCGTCGAGGCGCTGATGGAGCGTGTCGGACCGTTCGCGGTCGTGACCGTCGTGGTGGCGGCGATCGGCTTCGCCGCAGCAGCCGAGCGGCTTTACCGGCCGTGGGTCCACGTGGAGCCGGCCCGCGTGCTCCTCATCAGCGGTGCGGCTGCCGTCCTCGTGTGCGCGGTCTACTGCGGCATCGGTAAGCGCCTGCTCAACACCCGCGTGTTCGCGTTCCTGGGGAAGGTGTCCTACAGCGTCTACCTCATCCACTTCGGCGTGCTGTTTGCCGTTGCCTACGCCGTTGCGCCGTACCTCCCACAGGAGCTCGACCCATTCTCCGCGGTCGCCGCGAACGTCGCCCTCGGGATCGTGTGCCTACCCATCACCGTTGCAATGTCGGCGCTCAGCCATCGCCTCGTCGAGAAGCCGTTTCAGAACGTCGGCCGCACGGTGTCACGCAAGCTGATCGGTGGCTTAAGGACCTGATCTGCGGCTCGCAGCAGGAACGCCTAAGAACGGTGCCGCTGCATAAAGAACGAGCGGCCGCCGCACAACATCTGAACTTAAGCGGTGGCTTGGTCAGCAACACACCTCAAGTTTGGTGTCGGGCGGCCACGGTACGCGTGTTTCTGCCATGCAGTTTGCGGTCTGGCCGAAACGATACTTGAACCTTATCGTCAATCAACGCTTTACGGTACGGGCGTTGGACGCATCGGGGACGCGCAGGCAAAACGTTGCGCTGCACCTCTCGTTGAACGCCCCGGGTTGCCGCATCGGGGGATGTAACGTGGTCGACTCTCATAAGCCGCTGACGCGCCGCCTGTGTGCGCTCTCCGAATGCGACGGAGACACGGTCGACGACATCGAAGCGATGCAGACCCTCCTCGAGGTTCGACGCGGCGGCAGTGAGATCTGCCACCAGGGCTCGCGGACGCGGCGGGCCTTCGCGGTGGTGTCGGGGTGGCTGCTGCGCACGCGCATCCTGAGCGACGGGCGCCGTCAAGTCCTCGGCTTCGTCCTGCCCGGGGACGTCATCAACCTCGCATGGCACTCGAACCCGGTGGTGCCGTGCAACATCGAGTGCCTCACCGACGCGACCATCGTCGACATCGGCGCGTTGCGCGAGCACGTGATGAGGTCGCCGTTCAACGATCCCGTCTGCGCGGCCGTGCGCAGCAGCTTAGCCATGGACGACGTGGCGATGCTGTCCAGCGTCAGCCGCCTCGCCCGCCAGTCCGCCTACGAGCGCCTGGCGCTGCTTCTCCTCGACCTGCGCTTCCGCCTGTCCCTCGTCTCCCTCGCGGACGCCACGTCCTTCCACATGCCGGTGACCCAGCAGGTGCTCAGCGATGCGCTGGGCCTGAGCATCGTCCACGTCAACCGCACGCTCATGCAGCTTCGACGCGACGGCTTCGTGCAGACGCAGCAGCGCATGCTCATGCTGCCGGACCCCGAGGCGCTGGCGCGGCTCGTTGACTATGCGGAGCCCGCCATCACCGACCGCGAGCTTCCCGTGTCGACGCCGAGCAACACGATGCGGTTCCCGCGCCTGGTGAGCGCGACGGCCTGACCGGCGCACCGACGGCCCCCCCAGAGACGGGCCAGCCGTCGGATCTGCGTCCGTCGGACATCGCTCAAGCCGTAAGGTGCGGGCAGAACCGCGTGTCCGGTCGCGGCTCGCGTCGCTGCAGGGAACGTGCGGTTCGGCCGGACGGCAGCGGTTCGACGCGATCTACACGCAGGTGTTCGTCTGCCTGCTGTGCCGGCCGCAATGGAGGATCTGCCAGTCCGCCTCGTGTAAGGCGTCGCCATCGGTCGTTCCTGCCACCTCGACCGCATCCAAACCGATGTTGAAGCCGATGTCGCGCCTCCGGGGTGAGGGACGGAAACGATCTCCGTCTGCACCACCGCGATGGCGGCGCTCGTCCCGGACTCGGCGAGCGCGGCGGACGACAGGTCCAGTCGTGAACACACGATCGACGTTCAGGGCCCGGCTATTCCTCCTAAGGTTGCAGAAAGTTGTTGGAGGATCGGACAACTTCCGCCAAGTTGGAGGGGCTGGCTCGCGCGTCGCCGAAGCGCTGCAACGACCTGCGGCGCCGCTGCCGTGGCACCTCGGCCCGCGGGCGCAGCGTCGAAGCTGGGACGCGACGGCGGAGTGGAACGCATGGACGGGGAGCGGCACAGCGAGGGGACTGATGGACCCGCCGCGGGAGAGCTCGTGCTGGTCGTCGACGACGACGTCAACGCGCGCACTCTGGTCGAGGGGATCGTCGCTCGCGAAGGCTTCAGCGTCGTCGGTGCCAGCGGGGTGGCCGCCGCGGAGGACGTCCTGCGCGCGAGCGACGTCATCATCGCGTTGCTCGACCTTACGCTGCGAGACGGCAACGGGCTCGACCTCGTCAAGCGATTGTCCCTCGATCCCCTTGTCGGGACCATCATCCTGTCGGCACGGGCCGACGACACCGACCGGATCATCGGCCTCGAGGTTGGCGCGGACGACTACCTTGCGAAGCCGTTCCACCCACGGGAGCTCGCCGTACGGCTGCGGCGTCACGCCACGCGGCTGCGCACCATCCGCGAGCTGACGCGGTCACGCGACGACAAGCGCGCCAACATCGGGCCGTGGTCCATCGACGAGCAGCGCCGCGCCGTGTTCCACGAAAGCGGCGGCCGAGCCGTCGTCTCGGACGCCGAGTTCCGCACGCTGCTGTGCTTGTTCCACGGTCGCGGCCGCGTCCTGTCCCGGGACACGCTCTACCGTGAGGTTGTCGGTCCTGGCCTGCGCGACCCGCTCGACCGCAGGATCGACGTCTACGTGTCCGGCCTGCGCAAGAAGCTGGCCCTCACCAGGCCGAACGCCATTCGGACGGTGCACGGCGTCGGCTACATCCTCGACTAGCCCCACCGCGATGGTCTCAGCTGGTGGAGGGGGTTGGATTCGAACCAACGTAGGCATAGCCAGCGGATTTACAGTCCGCCCCCTTTAGCCACTCGGGCACCCCTCCCGCGCGAGGCGGCGTGGTAGGCCGTGGTCGGACCAATGTCAACGACGGGAGGCTTGGGGCCGCGCCATGGCACGAGCGGACGAGGACGAGCCCTACTGGCTGTTCGGCCTGCACGCGGTCCGCACGGCGCTCGCCAACCCGCGCCGAGAGGTGCATCGCTTCATCGCGACCACGAACGCGCTACGGCGGCTGGAGCCCCTGCCGCGCGGCGTGGTCGCTGAGAAGGTGGACGTGCGCGTGCTGAACCGATTGCTCGGGGACGTGGTGCACCAGGGAGCGGCGATCCACGTGTCGCCGCTGCCGACGGTGGAGCTCGACGCGCTCGCGGACGGGCGCCTCGTCCTGTGCCTCGACCACGTCACCGATCCGCACAACGTCGGAGCGATCCTGCGCTCGGCGGCCGCGTTCCGCGCCGACGGCGTCGTCCTCACCCGCCGTCACAGCGCCTCCGAGGGCGGGGCGCTCGCCAAGTCGGCGTCCGGCGCCCTCGACCTGGTGCCCATCGCGGTGGTGACCAACCTGTCGCGTGCCCTGGGCGAGCTGCGCGAGGCGGGCTACGCCACCGCTGCGCTCGACAGCGAGGCCGATGTGCCGCTCGACGCCCTCACGCCCTCCGCGCGCTGGGCGTTCGTGCTCGGCGCGGAGGGCAAGGGCGTGCGTCCGGGGGTGCGCGAGGCATGCGACGTCGTTGCCGCCATCGAGGCTCCGGGCGCCCTCGCGTCGCTCAACGTATCGAACGCCGCGGCGATCACCCTTTACACCGCGCAGGCGCGGCTCCTCACCCGATGAGCCGGCTGGCGTGCGTCAGAAGCACATCCGCACGCCGTTCGGCGTGACGACGGTCCCCGTGCGCGGGTTGAACGTGTCCCAGCGCGCCTCGCAGTACGCGTACCAGGCGGGCGTGTAGGGCTTGACCGTCGGGCGTCGGTTCAGCGGCAGAAGGAAGTTGACCGTCGGCGTCACCGGCTGCGTGAAGTACCAGTAGCCCTTGCGGGGCGGGCGCTCCTCGCGCACCGACCACGGCTCGTACCGGCCGAAGTGGCGCGGCGCGCCGTAGGGCTTTCCGGTGTAGTGATCGAAGCCGAGGTCCGCTGCATGGACGACGGACGCGCTGCCCGTAGCAAGGAGGACGCACGCGAAAAAGGTGACGAACGCCCGCATGATCCCTCCGACGACGCTCCCGCGGCGGGCTGACCCTGTCGCAACGCGCCGTCCCGTGCAACGGGCAACGTTGACGGTGCCGTGCGAGGGCACGATAACGTTGCACAAATCGCACGCCGGCTTAGCTCAGTTGGTAGAGCACCTGATTTGTAATCAGGGGGTCGGGGGTTCGAGTCCCTCAGCCGGCACCAATGAGTTCGACGGTGGGGTCGCTGATGAAGCACTCCTGGTGCTTCGACGGGGCGCCACAGCGGCGCAGCTTGCTGAAGCGAAGGTTTACACCCACCTCCGACGGCCGGTTTCACACCTTCACAACGATTGGTCTGAACAAAGCGCGCCCGCTCGAGAGTTGCTGCCGGCTGCATCGAACAGCTTGCCAGCTAGGACCAACCCTTGCGTGCAGACAACTCCATTTAGGACCTGGGCGTCACCGCTGATCGCTGTCGATCCATCGGCGTAGTGCCAGGGATCACGTCGCGGGACCACCGCGCCCTGTCGTTTGGTCAAGCCTTCCTCCGCCTGACGGGTCATGAGCCGCTGCCATGGCAACGGCGGCTCTACGAGCGCTTCTGCGCCGGCCGGCGACCGAAGTCGATCGACCTGCCGACCGGCCTCGGGAAGACGAGTGTGGTAGCGATCTGGTCGCTGAACCACCGGGCGCCGCTCCCCCGACGCCTCGTCTACGTCGTCGACCGTCGCACCGTGGTCGACCCGGCCACGCGAGAAGCCGAGCGTCTTGTCGAAACGCCTTTGACGCCGTCGGCAGATGTCCCCCCCATCTCGACCCTACGCGGCAACCTTGCCGACAACAGGGAATGGCTCGCCGACCCGGGGCATCCGGCCGTCGTCGTCGGTACCGTCGACATGATCGGCTCCCGGCTCCTCTTTTCGGGCTACGGCGTGAGCCGCGCAATGCGCTCGTTCCACGCCGGGCTCCTCGGGATGGATACGCTTCTCGTCCTGGATGAGGCACATCTCGCGGCACTCTTCGAGGCACTCCTGCGCACGCTCGAGGTTATGACCGGTGACAACGGGGTCAAACTGACGACGCTGTCGGCGACGGGCACGAACACACCCGATTTCACGCTGGATGCGGACGATGGCAGGCACCCCGTCGTCCAGGCTCGGGTGAATGCCAGCAAGCGCCCGGCCATCCGCGAGCCATCCAAGCCGGATGGGAAGACGATCGCGCAGCAGGCAATGGCACTTTGCGGTTCGGCGCCGGCCCGCGTCGCTGTCCCTATCGAGCCGCGATCTGGCGCGCAGGGTCGCAGCGGAGATCGCCAAGCGGGACAAGACCGCCAGCGTCACGATGCTCGTCGGCGGAAGGGCGATGCGAGGCACGGGAGGCGCCCGATGGCGGTCAGTGAGATCCCCGTGGACCTTGCCAATCCGGGCCAGGTCTTCGCCTGCCTCGGCTTCATGGAGGCGCATCGGCGACCGACCCTCCCGAGACCCCGAAATCCTGATCGGCGGGGCGATGGCGACGTTCGTCTGGAGCGGGGCGGAGACGTCGGCGCGCTCGCCGCCGCCTGCCGATGGCGGACGTCGGCGCGCTTCCGCCTGGAGGCGGACGGGGACGAGGCCCCTGTCCCGCACGTCCTGCGGCGCCGGGCGTAGCCCCACTCGTTGTCGTACCAGGCGTAGACCTTCACCTGCGTGCCGTTGACCACCATCGTCGACAGCCCATCGACGATCGCTGAGCGTGGATCGTTGACGTAGTCCGAACAGACCCGCGGCTGCTCCTCGTATCCAAGGACGCCCGAGAGGCGTCCGCCAAGACGGGCGCAACGTCCAGCTCGTCATCAACCCGGATTATTGTTGCGTGGTGAACTCCGGCCTCGGCCCGCCCCGCGGAGGGCGCATGGCCGAGATAGGCTTTTCCGAGAAGCGCAACACGCAGCAGCAGCGCGAGGAGCTGCCCGACGAGGCGCACGAGCGCGCGAGGATCGTCTTCGTCGATCCGCGCCGCACGGTCTCGGTGAACGCTTGCGATTTGGAGGCAGGCGCAGACAAGGTCCTGCATTTGGCGGTGAACCCCGGCACCGGCATGGTGCTCCTCAACGCGCTCCTGACGTTCGTCGCCGATCGGGGCTGGATCGACCAGGACTTCATCGACGCCCACACGGCCCAGCGCGAGGCCAGCGAAGGCGAGGGCACGCCGGCCTTGCCGCGCAAGCCGTCGGTGAAGGGCGAGGTGGCACCGCTCACCGACTTCCAGACTGCGCTGGAGGCGAACCGCACGTCACTCGAGGAGGCGGCGGAGATCACCGGCCTCTCGGTTGAGGACATGGAGCGTGCCGCGCGCTGGATCGCCGAGCCCAAGGCGCCCTGGTGAACCTTGCGCTTGCCACCGGCAACATCGGCCGTCCCGGCGGCGGTTGCGTGCGCCTCGGCGGCCACCAGGAAGGCTATGTCAGGCCGTCGGACGCCTTCATCGGCCGCCCGCCCCCCTATGTCGACCGTCTCCTCATCGAGGGCGGGGGCGGCGTCCATCACATCTGTGGCTGCGATCACTACAAGAGGACGCTCAACGCCATTTAGTTCAAGCGCGTCTACAAGGCCCGCACCGACAAGGTGAAGGACGCCATGAACAGCGTCCCCTACGGCGATCGCGAGGCGATGGTCGAGGCGATCATGGGCGCGATCCGCGACGGCGGCCTCTTCGTGGTGGACGTCGACATCGTCCCCACCAAGATCGGCGAGGCGGCGCACGTGATCCTGCCGGCCGCGACCTCGGGCGAGGTGCCGCTCACCTCGATGAACGGCGAGCGGCGCATGCGCCTCACCGAGCGCTACATGGACCCGCCGGGTCGGGCGATGGCGGACGGGCTGATCACGGCGCGCATCGCCAACCATCTGGAGCGCGCCTTCCGCGACCTCGGCAACGCCGAACGGGCGGGCGCCTTCGCCGGCAAGTTCGACTGGCAGACCAACGAGGACGTGTTCATGGACGGCTACCACGCCAACGCCGCCGGCGGGGAGCACGTCACCTACGAGCGGCTGCACGCGATGGGGACGAACGGCTTCCAGGAGCCCGCGGTCGGCTTCGAGAACGGCGAGATCGTCGGCACCAAGCGGCTCTACACGGACGGCAACTTCTCCACCGACGACGGGCGGGCGCGGTTCTGCGTCGCCGAATGGGGCGGCCTGCGCGCCCCCGGCAAGGAGGAGCAGCGCGCGAGCTACGACTACCTCATCAACAACGCCCGGGCGAACCTCGTGTGGCAGTCCGCCTACCTCGACGATCGCAGCGAGCTCGTCATGGACCGCTGGCCCTACCCTACATCGAGATGAACCCCGACGACATGGCCGATGTCGGCGTCGCGGAAGGGGATCTCGCGGAGGTCTACAACGATTCCGGCTCGACACAGGCGATGGTCTACCCGACCCGACCGCACGGCGCGGCGCGACGTTCATGCTGTTCGCCTACCCGACCGGCATTCAGCGCAACGTCGTCAACGCCGGTGTGAATGAGCTGGTGATCCCGAACTACAAGCAGACCCGGAGGAACATCCGAAAGATCGCTGACGCGCCGGCGGCGGTCTCGCACCTGTCCTTCAAGTCGAAGGAGGCGACCTACTCGTAGCCACGTTCGGGCGTCTCCGTTGGGCGCGCCCGTTTCCCACGGGACCCAATGCTCACCGCCTCCTCCCCGACGCGGCGAGCATGCGCCGGACCGACGTCGCCCTCCACGTCGAGGACGTTCCAACGTTGGTCGGCGAGTGGCTTGCACCGCGCTCCGGCGAGGAGGCGGTGGCATTCGTCGACGCTCGCGGGCGCACGCTCGCGGCGGACCTTGCCGATGGCATTGCCGCCGTTCGATCATGCCGCGGTCGACGGCTATGCGCTGCGGGAAGGCGATCCGAAGCGGATCGCGCCGCGATCCCGATCGGCGGTCGCCGTCGCGCGGGCGCACGCGCAGAAGGGCAGGGCGCCATCCGTATCCTGACCGGTGCACCGATCCCGCCCGACACGTCGTCCGTGGTGATGCAGGAGCACGTGCATGTCATCGACGGGGCGATCCGCTTGTCGGACCGCGTGCGAATCGGCGCGAGCTTTCGCCGCCGGGGCGAAGTCGTCGCGCTCGGCAATCTCGCCGTGTCGTGGGGACGGTGCTCGACGCGGAGCACGTTTCCCTCTTAGCGGCGCTGGGAATGCGCACGGTCCCCGCCTGCGCTCGCATCACCGTCACCATCATCGCCACCGGGACGGAGCTCTGTCTCAACCAGCGCCTTGTATAGCGTTATGCGACGGCGATGACTGTGGGAGCGCGTCCGGTCCTGCGCCGCTGCAGCGACGATCGAATGCCGGCGTCGACTCTCGCTAAGGCGCGAACCGTGGCGTCGGAGACTGAGACCAGGCGCTGCATGTAGACGATGTGAGGCGCGTGGAACACGCTGGGCGCGGTGCCTTGCTCCACGATGTGGCTCGCTTGAAGCATGCAACCGGTGTCGTAGATTTCCCGGGCGACCTTGAGGTCGCGGGTAACGAGGATAGCCCGGTCTTACGATGTATCCCGGCGAGGAGATCGAGGGTTTGCGCCTGAACGGACACGTCGAGCGCAGAGAGCGGTTCGTCTCCCACCAACACTTTGGGGACGGGATGAGTGCGCGCGCAAGGGTCACCCGCTGACGCTGCCCGCTGGACAACTGATGGGGAAGCGCGCCAAGAGCGACGGCGACAACTCCACCCGCTCGACCAGCGCTACCACGGCCGCGTCCCGGTCATCGGCCGTCCGGCCCAGCTTTCTTTCAGCGACACGGCCGCGGGCGCGGGAGAAGTCCGTCGCCCCGCCCTGGAGGCACGAGCTGTCGCTGGACCTCCTCAGCCGTCGCCCGCGCGAACTCTCCGGCGGGCAGCAATAGCGCGTGGCCGTGGCGCGGGCGCTGGTGGCCGATCCCGACGTCCTCGTCTGCGACGAGGTGCCCATCGCCCCGCCCACCGATGTCCGCCCCTCTGTAAGGACGGTGCCCTGACGCTCAGCCATCGTTATTTGCCGTGCACCTTGGCGCGAATGTCGGAAATGATGTCGTAGTCTGCGAGGAGGTTGAGGGGCGAGGCGCGCCGGTCCACGTCCTAGCGTCGAGCAACCGGGGCAGAAGGACACCCCTGGACCCTCATCGCGTCGATCGTCGGACGTCGCATTCCGTCGGCCGAGCTGCTTACCGTCCCCACCGGCAGCCGCTGGGCGGCGTGCGGTACCGAGAGCCCGACACCACTGGATCAGCGGCCCTCGGAGCGTCCGCTGGTGTTCGACAGGCTGAAACGACTCGTCTTCCGATCACGCTGCGCCACTCAAGCGATGACGGCCGTCCGGATGCGCCGGATCGAGCGCCGGGGTGCTGCAGACGCCCGCGTGCGCGCGGAGGAGAAGGGCCCTAGGTCACAGCCTCGCGAGCGGCGATCCAGCTGCGGACCGAGGCGAGCTGTCCTGATGCGAGAGGATTGTCCGCCGGCCTTGTCGTAGCGCGTGGCGCCGGCACGGAAGTGCTCGAGTTTGTTGAAGCGCTTGGCACCATTGCGGCACCGACAAAGGAAAACGCTGAACGCCGGACGGCGCTCGCGGTTCGGCATTGCACGGATGTCGGCCCATGCGCCTCGTTCGGTCAGGGCACGGCGCAGCTCGTCCATCGTAGGCCCGGTCGGCGAGAAGGATGTGGCCTGCCCCGATCCCGTCCAGCATGTCCCGAGCGCTGCGGCCGTCGTGCGCCTGGCCTTCGGTCAGCTTCAGCGCGATCGGCAGTCCGTCGGCGTCGAGAAGGGCGTGGATCGTCGTGGTCGCCCGCCTTGGGAGCGACTCCTCAGAGCGTGTCGCCCTCTTTCTCCCGTTCGCGGCGTCGTGATGGACGCGGATCGAGGACGAATCGATCATCTGCAGGTCGCCGTCGCAGGCCTCTGACGGCTCGGAAGATCCGCTCCCACCTCCCCCGTTTGCGCCATCGGACGAAGCGGTTGTCGCGGGTCGTGTTGGGGCCGTAGCGCTCGGAACTGTCGGCCCACGGCGCGCCCATCCTGAGCCACTACAAGATGCCGGAGAGGACCCTGCGGTCGTCGATCCGCGGCACGCCCCGGGACATCCGTCGGCAGACGAGGCTCAATGATCGCCCACTCAGCTTCCGTCAGATCGAACCGCGCCATCCCTCCCCTCCTCGCACACCCGACGATGTGCGAGGGGGAATAAATCCTGCCAGCCTCGTTGATGAGTGTGTGGCCTAGTGGATGGTGTCCAACACTTGGTGCCCACGTTTGACGGCGGCGATGATCAGGTTGGGGTCGGCGGTCCAGACGAAAGGCGTAGGGTCGTTGTTCTGCTCGGCGACGAGCGGTTGATGGCCGCGTTCGTCCGTCGGTACGTCGATCTTGTGCAGCGACCGCCGCGCGAGCGGGCAACATCCTGGCCATGCGCCCCACTTTCCTGCCGGCGGACGAACGGTGCGCCTTCGCGCTGGTGGGATCGATGCAGTGCGCGTCGCCGGGACCGACCTCGCGCAGCGCCTTGAAGAGGCCCTGCCAGGACGGGCGTTGCGACCAGTGGTGCCGACGGTTGTTGACCGTCGTGCGCGGGCCCTGGACCGCCGGCAGGCCTTTCCAGCGGCAGCCGCTCCTGAGCACGTGAATGATCCCTGAGGCGCTTAAGGGCTAGGCTCCGGCCCCCACCCGTTCCTACGGGCCTCATCGCATCATGCCGCGTCAGCGCGACGTGTTGGGGGAGCGTTCTGGCGAATGAGTTTGGGGCCGGCGATCGCCCGTAGGCGGCGATCGAGCCGCACTTGCCGACCAACCCGCCGGGTGCGCGGCGCGCGGACGACCGGCCCGTGATCGGGACCCGCGGGCGCGACCTCGTAGGCTGGAAGGTGGCCATGCTTGTGCGTCCCGCCTCGCCTCGATCGGGTCCCTCGGAGGCCCACCTCGCCGCGGGCCTCCCGAAGGCGGGATGTGCCCCGTCTCCGACGGCGTCGAAGCGGCAACCGGATCCGACCGGACGGGAACAGTGCCGTCGTGGTCGGCGGTATCCTCCCCCCTCCTTCGCAGCGGGGAGGACCGGACGGGACCTAAGGGGGACCGCGGGCGTCCGTGTCACCCCCGTGCTCCGGCCGAGCCCCTGACCCTACGGCGGCCGACGTATCGCGCCTCCCCTCGAGCCGAGCGGCGAGGGGGACCATACGCGGGTCCGCGGCCGCGGAGACAGGCTGTGCTCGTGCGGCGTGGGCAGCTGGGCTCGAAGGCGCCGATGGCCATGACGTCCCCCATGAGCGGCTGGGTGTCGCGGCCGTCGGACGGTCGTCGTCGGGAGGCTGGCGGGGTCGATGATGACGCCGGCGACGCCGACGGCGACCGCTGCGCGCGCGAGCACCGGGACCACGCGCCGGTCGCGGCTCAGATCATGCGGCCTGGCTTGAGCGCGTCGATGGCCATGAGATCCCTCAAGAGCGGCTCCATGTCCTTGAGGTGGATCATGTTGGGGCCGTCGGACGGCGCGTTGTCGGGATCCTGGTGCGTCTCGATGAAGACGCCGGCGACGCCGACGGCGACCGCCGCGCGCGCCAGCACCGGGACCATGCGCCGGTCGCCGCCCGACGCGCCCCCGAGCCCGCCCGGCGCCTGCACCGAGTGCGTCGCGTCGAAGATCACCGGCCACCCGGTCTCTGCCATGATGGGGAGTGCGCGCATGTCCGACACCAGCATGTTGTAGCCGAACGAGGCCCCGCGCTCGGTAAGCAGGACGCGGGTCGCGCCGCCGCCCTCGAGCTTGGCGACGACGTTCCTCATGTCCCAGGGCGCGAGGAACTGACCCTTCTTGACGTTGACCGCGGCCCCCGTGGCGGCTGCAGCGAGGAGCAGGTCGGTCTGCCGGCACAGGAACGCCGGGATCTGGAGGACATCGACGGCCTCGGCCACCGGAGCGCACTGAGCGGGCTCGTGCACGTCGGTGAGGACGGGCAGGCCGAGGCCCTCGCGGATCTCGGCGAACACCGGCAAGGCTTGATCCAGCCCAATGCCGCGCACGCCCGACAGCGAGGTGCGGTTGGCCTTGTCGAAGCTCGTCTTGTAGACGAGGCCGATGCCGAGGCGGGCCGTTACCTCCTTCAGCGCGCTCGCCATCTCGAGGGCGTGGGCGCGCGACTCCATCTGGCACGGCCCGGCGATGAGCGCGAGGGGGAGGTGGTCGGCGAAGCGGACGGATCCCACGGCGACGCTTCGCTCGGTCGGGTGGGGGCGGTCGGGCATCGGATGCGTCCTGTTTCAGGCGTCTTAGCGCATTCTCCCAATGTTAGGATCGTCGACATGCCACCGGTCGGGACGGCCCTGCCATCGCAGCGCGTCCGGTGGGGCACCGGACGTTCGCGTTGCGCTCCGTGGACCGAGCGCTGCCATGGACCGAGGCTGCTGCTCCGGACCCTCGCTCGACGCGTCGCGCGTGGGTCATGACTTCGCCTGCGCCAGCAGCTATCTCTCGCAGATCGCAGATCGCAGAGCGTCGCACGCGAGGCGTGCTGCAGCCGACGGTGATCGAAGGGTGTTGGTGATGGACCTCAATGGCGTGGGCTGGCTGACGGCGATCGTGGTGGGCGGCTTGGCGGGCTGGATCGCCGAGAAGGTCATGCGCTCCGACATGGGGCTCATCCGCAACGTCCTGCTCGGCATCGTCGGCGCCGCCGTCCTCAACTTCCTACTCGACGTCGCTGACTTGGAGCTGGGCTACGGCTGGGTGCGCTACCTGGTGGCCGGGGTGCTCGGCGGGTGCTTGCTGATTTGGTTGGCGCGGCTGGTGCGGGGGCGGCGAGCTTAGCGTCCCTTGGATAGCAGCTTCGTTGAGGTGGGGGCTGTTGCGCCGGCGGAGCCATGGGCGATCGGTGTCGCGCCTCCGTCACGCGGGGCCGAACGTCCCTTGCGGTCAGTTGGGCGGCGTAGGCTGCCGCCGTGCGGTCCCCGAACGCCGAATGCGGCCCATTGAGATCGTAGTCTGCGACCCATCGTGGCGCGGCGCTTCGGGCAGAAGAACAGGTCTCGTTCAGGAGCTCGTCGCCCATGCGGGCGGTGAACGCCTCGCACGTTCCGGTCTGCATCGGCTTGCCGGGCGCGATGAAGTGCCAGCCGATGCGGCAGCATGGGTCCATGCGAGGTGGCCTCCGTGCCGTGATCGCTGACGATGAGCCCAGGCTCGCCGCGTCGCGCGACGACGGGGGTCGGAGCAGGAGGCACATGCCCGTACGTGCGTCCACGCAACTTCCTCAACACCCTGCTCATGATGGAGAAGCATGGACCCCGGATCCAACGTGTCTCTACGGTCCCATTCCCGGTCGCACGGCCTGGGGCGACGCGGCGCTGTTCACGGAGAGACGGGTACGGTGGTCGCGCGCGTGATGGTCACGTGCGCGGATCTGCGGAACAAGCGGTTCTCCTGACATGCCACCTCCGTGCCTGACCACGCCAAATGAAGATCGTAGGTTCGTCCCTACCTCCATGGACGGGACCGCGCCCACCACGTTTTCGGGCCGTCAGTCCGACCAGGACGCCAGCGCCGCCACGCGCGCGGCGGCGCAGGAGCCGGTCCTCATCACCGACCACGGGCGGCCCGCGCACGTTCGCCCGACGGTGGCAGCGAACTGACACGTCGTGGGCGAGCGTTGCCACGCGCAACGTCGCGGACGTGGACGCCAGCCCTTTGAGCCCGCGGGAGGGAAAGGTGGGCTGATTGGCGGGAAGGTCCGGTCGGCAGTGGCCGGTCCCGGGCTGGCCGGCGCGGTGCTGTAGGGAGGCGTTTGCAGCGCCATGGTCGTGCGGGTGGCGCGCTCGGCGTCCACGTCGGCCTCGCACGTCCAGGTGACTGCCATCTCGTAGGGTGCGCGTCAGTTCGGGGATCTCGGAGTGAGGGGAATGCGCCGCGAGCCCGTCATCGAGCACACAGCAGTTCTGGCTCCCCTTGGAGCCGCCGTAGCAGTAGCAAGAGGCGGATCACGCGCAGGAAGCGGGCCGCGAAGGTGAGGCGCTCGACCCGCACGCGGGGCGGGACCTCGCCAACGCAGTCCTTCACGTCCGCGCCGTCGAGGCGGGGTTCGCCGGAGCGGACCCCGGCGGCACGGCGTCCTGCCGCGCCAACGCGACGCGCAATGTCGAACCGCTCGACCGCGAGGCCCGGCGCACGTTCGCGGCGCTGCCCTACCTCCCGCACGCCTACGGGCTGTGCCTCGTCGCCCTCCAAGGGGCCGTCCCCCACAGCGAGCCGTCCGCTCACGAGGTGGCGTCGGTCGTCCGTGCGGCGAGGAGCGGCGAGCCCGACGCCGTGTTCCTCGAAGGCGCCAGCGACGCGCACCTGCTGGAGCAGATCGCGGCGTAGACCGGCGTCTGCGTGGGGGTACGCTCTACGTGGACGCGCTGCCGGGTCCCGACGAGCGGGCTCGACAGTACTGGGCATGATGCGGCACAACGCAGAGGCGCTGGCGGCGCGTTGTTGGAGGCGCCTGGCCGCCGACGGCCGGACCGGGGAGGTGATGCGTACCGTGGACAACGCCGCGACCCGTCGCGCGACGCCGACGATGGGCCGTGTGTCGCTCACATCCGTGCCGGCCGTCGGCTCGCGGCTCGCTCCGCCGCGCCGCGGCCTTTTGGGCACCGTGCTCGCCGTGGTGCTGTCGGCGGTCGGCCTCACGGCGGTCGCCGCGGCGCTTTCGTCCGGCCTCGGCCTGGTCGAGGCGGCGCAGTGGGCGGCCGCCCAGCAGCGCGCCTTCTACGACCTGTTCCAGCGTCTCCTGTCGCTCGAGGGTGGGGTCCTCGCGTCGGCCGGTCTCGTCGGCGCGTGCGCGGCCTACGGCTTCATGCACGCGGCGGTCCCAGGGCACGGCAAGTTCCTCATCGCCGGGGCGGGGATCGCGACGCGGGCCAGCGTGGGCCAGCTCGTCGCCCTCTCGCTCGCGGCGAGCGCGTCGCAGGCGCTCACCGCCATCGTGCTCGTCTACGGCAGCTTCGCGCTGTTCGACATCACCGCCGGATGGGCCCGCGTCGCGACCGATCGCGTGCTCGTGCCGCTCAGCTACGTCGCGATCCTCGCCATCGCCGCGATCCTCGTGCATCGTGGCGTCGTCGGGCTCAGGCGGGCTTGGCAGCGGCGGGCCCTGTCGTCCGGTCCGTGTGGGCATCACGTCGAGGCGGACGAGGACTGCGGCTGTGGCCATCGCCACGGGCCGACCGCCGCCGACGTTGAGCGGCTCACCTCTTGGCGCGACGCGGCCGTCCTCGTGGCCGGCATCGGCCTGCGCCCATGCACCGGTGCGGTCATCGTCCTCGTGGCAGCGTGGCGGTTCGACCTCCTCGCGGTGGGGGCGCTGGGGGCGTTCGCGATGGCGCTCGGCACCGGCGCCTTCCTCAGCCTCGTCGCGATGTGCGCAGCAACGGCGCGGGGGGCGACGCTGTTCGCCGCCGGAGCACGGGGCGTCGGCATCGCAGCGCCCGCCCTGCAGCTGGTCGCGGGCGCCTCCATCGGTCTCGTCGCGACGCTGTTCCTCGTCGGGTCCGTCCTGCCGAGTTCGATGGCCTAGAGGACCTGCCGCATCGGCCTATACTCCGAAGAGGGACGGGGAGGGCGCCATGGACGATCGGCTGCGGGAGATCGAGCGCAAGGTGCTGTGGCTGTCGCAGTGGATGATCCACGCGGCCAACCACCTGCGCGAGCCGGACGAGGTCAAGGTGGGCGGGCATCAGGCCTCCTCCGCCTCGATGGTGCAGATCATGACCGCGCTGTACCTCCGCGTCCTGCGGCCGCAGGACCGCGTCGCGGTCAAGCCCCACGCCTCGCCGGTGTTCCATGCGATCCAGTACCTCGCCGGCCGCCAGTCCCTCGACCGGCTGAAGGCGTTCCGCGGTTGGGGCGGAGCCCAGGCCTACCCGTCGCGCACCAAGGACGGGCCGACGGTGGACTTCTCCACCGGCTCCGTCGGCCTCGGCGTCGCCACCACCGCGTTCGCCTCGCTGGTGCAGGACTACGTCGCGGCGAAGGGCTGGAGCGCCGACCGCCCGCTCGGGCGCATGATCGCGCTCGTTGGCGACGCGGAGATCGACGAGGGCAACGTCTACGAGTGCCTGCAGGAGGGCTGGAAGCACGGCCTGCGCAACACGTGGTGGATCATCGACTACAACCGGCAGAGCCTCGACGGCGTCGTCCGCGAGGGTCTTTACGACCGCATCGAGAAGGTGTTCCGCGCCTTCGGGTGGGACATCGTCACCCTGAAGCACGGGGCGATGCAGCGCGCCGCGTTCGCCGAGCCGGGCGGGGAGGCGCTGCGCCGCTGGATCGACGCGTGCCCGAACCCGGTCTACTCCGCCCTCGCCTACCAGGGCGGGGCTGCCTGGCGCCGACGGCTGATGGACGAGATCGGCGATCAGGGCGAGGTCACCGCGTTCCTCGAGCGACGGGACGATGCGGCACTCGGCGCGCTGATGGCGAACCTCGGCGGACATTGCCTGGACACCATCGTCGATGCCTTCGAGCGCATCGACCACGACCGCCCTGTGGTGTTCATCGCCTACACGGTGAAGGGATGGGGCACGCCGCTCGCCGGCCACAAGGACAACCACGCCGGCTTGATGACACCGGCGCAGATGGCGGCGTTCCGGTCCGCCATGGGCGTGCCTGAAGGCGAGGAGTGGGACGTCGCCGCGGGCCTTACCATGGACGAGCCGGCGGTGCGCGAGTTCGTGGCGGCGTCGCCGTACTTTTCCAGCAGCGTTCGTCCTGAGAAGGGGCAGCGCCTATCGGTCCCGACGATGAAGGCGCCCACCGACAAGGTGATCGCCACGCAGTCCGCGTTCGGCAAGATCCTCGACGAGCTCGCGCGGGGCGACGGCGAGCTCGCCCGACGCACCGTCACCATGTCGCCGGACGTGACGGTCTCGACCAACCTCGGGCCGTGGGTCAATCGGCGCGGCCTGTTCGCCCGCGAGGCCATCGCCGACGCCTTCCGCATCGAGCGCGTCCCCTCCGCGCAGAAGTGGCAGTTCTCCCCAGAGGGGCAGCACATCGAGCTCGGCATCGCCGAAATGAACCACTTCCTGCTGCTCGGCGCGGCGGGGCTGTCCGCCGAGCTTTTCGGCGAGCGGCTGTTCCCGGTCGGCACGCTCTACGATCCGTTCATCGCACGCGGCCTCGATGCACTGAACTACGCCTGCTACCAGGACGCGCGCTTCCTCCTGGTGGCGACCCCATCGGGCGTGTCGCTGGCGGCAGAGGGCGGCGCGCACCAGTCGATCTCGACGCCGCTCATCGGCATGGGCCAGGACGGCCTCCTCGCCTACGAGCCTTCCTTCGCCGACGAGCTCGCCGTGGTCATGGAGGACGCGTTCGCCCGCATGGCCGACGACGAGGCTGACGGGCCGAAGGCCACCTACCTCCGCCTGTCGACCCGTCCCGTGGAGCAGCCTCGGCGGACGATGACCGAGGCGCTGCGCCGCGCCGTCCTCGATGGCGCCTACTGGCTGCGCGAACCGGGTCCGAGCGCTGAGATCGTCGTCTGCGTCCAGGGTGTAGTGGCGCCCGAGGCCATCGCATCTGCCGCGCTCATCGCGGAGGGGCGCCGCGACGTCGGCGTCCTGGTGCTGACCTCGGCGGACAAGGCGCACGCCGACTGGCGACGCGCCCAGCGCTTGCGGGCCGACGGCCAGGGTGGATCGTGCGCCATCGAGGACTTGCTCGGCGCTTTGCCACGGCACTGCGGCCTCGTCACCGTGATCGATGGGCACCCTGCGACGCTGAGCTGGCTCGGCGCAGTCTGCGGCCACCGCGTCGCCGCCCTCGGGGTGGAACGGTTCGGCCAGACCGGACGCATCGCCGACCTCTACGCGCACTACGGCATCGACGCCGGAGGCATCGCGCGTGCTGCCGACGCCTTGTCGCCGCCACGCCGACTTCGCCTTGCGAGCGCCTGAGGCCGGCTCGCAAGGTCGCACTCCGGAACCTCCCCGGAGCGCTGCGATTGCCGCTCCACGGGAAGGGGAGAGGCACGATGTCGAAGGCCGAACGCACCGATCCTAAGCTCTGGGAAACGGTGAAGGAGGAGATCACGCAGTCCGACAAGGGCGGCGAGAAGGGGCAGTGGTCCGCGCGCAAGGCGCAGTTGGCGGTCCAGGAGTACAAGAAGCGCGGCGGTGGCTACGAGGGCGAGAAGTCCGAGGACAACGACCTCCACCAGTGGACCGAGGAGGACTGGGGCACGAAGTCGGGCGGCAAGAGCCGTGAGACCGGCGAGCGCTACCTGCCGAAGGAGGCGCGCGAGGACCTGTCGGACGAGGAGTACGAGCGCACCTCCGACAAGAAGCGCAAGGACAGCGCAAAGGGCAAGCAGCACTCCAAGCAACCCGAGGACGTGGCGCAGAAGACCGCCAAGCACCGCGACGGAGACGACGCCGAAGGTGGAAGCGGCGGGCCAGAACCCACCAAGGACGAGCTCATGGAGGCCGCGCGGACGCTCAACGTCGAGGGTCGCTCGAAGATGTCGAAGGATAAGCTGAAGTCGGCCGTCGTCGACGCGTTGAGCAGCGACGATGCCGACCTGTCGAAGGCCGAGCTGCAGAACCTCGCGAAGGCGTTCGACCTTCGGACGAAGTCTTCGGCGACCAAGTCCGAGCTCAAGGATGCCATCGCCGATGCGACGCGTTGAGGGAATTGACCATGGATGACGGCGAGAAGAAGTCCATCCGCTCCGAGTTCAAGGACGCGGTCAACATGGCGCCGAAGAAGCTGGAGGACTGGCTCGAAACCGACGAGTCGCAGTCGGTCGGCCAGAAGGACGACGACGGCGAGGCGGTCGGCCACAAGATGGGCCATCGCATCGTGGAGATCAAACGCAAGAAGCAGGCCGACCTTTCGGACGACGACTACCAAGCCATGAACAAGGTCGTCGGCTACGTTCACCGCCACCTGAAGCAGGGCGGTCCGAAGGACAAGGAGAAGGTAGAGGGCTCCCGCTGGCGCTACTCGCTGATGAACTGGGGGCACGACCCCATGAAGGACTGACCGACCGTCGGACGTCTCATCGCGGCACGAGCTTCCGGTAGAGGTGCCACGTCGCGTGCCCGAAGATCGGGAGGACGACGACGAGGCCGAGGAAGAGCGGCAGCGAGGCCACCGCGAGCCCGAGCGCGATGACGAAGCCCCAGGCCAGCATCGTACCCGGGTTCGCGACGAACGCGCTGACCGACAGCGCTACGGCTTCGGCCGGCGCCATGCCGCGGTCGACGATGGCTGGCAGCGAGATGGCGCCGATGGCGAGCACCACGAGCGCAAACACGAAGCCGACGCCACAGCCGACCACCAGCAGCGTCCATCCCTCGGTGGTGGTGAAGACGGCGGCGAGGAGGTCGAGGACGGACTCTGGCACCAGGTTGCCGAGCGTCGCGCCGTAGATCGCCTGTGCCGCGCCGATCCACGCCAGGTAGATGACGAGCAGGAGCGCGCCGACGAGCACGAGGGGCACGAGCTTGTCCCGCGACAGGATCCCGTACGCGGTCACCCCGTCGAGCGGCGCGCCAGCCTCGCGGCGCCTACTGATCTCGTAGAGGCCTGCAGCCGACAGGGGACCGACAAGCGCGAACCCCGACGCGATCGGAAAGAGGAGGGGCAGCAGGTCGCGGTCGAACGCGAAGCGGTACATCAGGAGCCCGATGAACGGGTAGACGACGATGACGAAGATCGCCGTCGTCGGCCGCGCCATGAAGTCGGCGAACCCCTCGCGCAGGCTCTGTGCAATGGCGTCGCGCTCGATGGTGGCGACCACGGGCGGCGACATGGGACGGGCGCTGTCGACCATCAGGTTCCTCCGGTCCGACGGGCGGTCCCCGCCGCTGGTGGCACAATAGCACAGATGCGTCGTAGTGGCGCGAGCTTTCGGGCCTTGCAAGTGGCAGGGTCGGCGCCGCCCGGCACCGAGCAGCCAGGCATGATCCAAGGGGACATCCATGGCAGCTCGGTCAGCGATCCCTGCAAGTGCTGGCGCAGGTGGCGCGCGACCGTGCGTGCGCGAAGCTGGTCGGCTGGGGCTGGTCGGCGCGCTCGGACGCCGCAACGCTGAAGCCGAGCCGCATCGTGTCACCCGGTCGGTGGGCGGACGTCTTCGATGACCTTGCCGTCGTTGGGCAGGCTGCCTTCGGGCACGAAGCGGACCTCGCCGCGCACGCGGCACTCGGCCCGCACCGCCTCGGCGAGGCGCTCAGCGAGGCCCGGTTCGCCCGTGCCCTCGACGTGCAGCGTCAGCGTGTCCTGCCCGCCCGATCCGCCGACCTCGAGGCGCGCGCGACGCACCTCTGGGAACGCGGCGAGGACGCGGGCGACCTGCCGGGGGTGGACGAACATGCCGCGGACCTTGGTGGTCTGGTCGGCCCGCCCCATCCAGCCCCTGAGGCGACGGCCGGTGCGGCCGCAGGGGCTCGGTCCCGTCAGCACGGCGGACAGGTCGCCGGTGGCGAGCCTGATCAACGGATAGTCGGGGTTGAAGGTGGTGACGACGACCTCGCCGACCTCGCCGTCCGGCAGCGGATCGCCGGTGCCGGGGCGGACGACCTCGACGAGCGCCGCCTCGTCCATGACGAGGCCCTCGCCGGGGACCGTCTCGTAGGCGATGAGGCCGAGCTCGGCGGTGCCGTAGCACTGGCGCACGGCGATCCCGCGGGCCTCGTACCCCTCGCGAAGCTCTGGAAACAAGGGTCCGCCCGACACCAGCGCCTTCGTGAGGCGGGAGGCATCGACGCCACGTGCGTCCGCCTTCTCGAGGAGGACCTTCAGGTAGTCCGGCGTGCCCACGTAGGCGGTTACGCCGAGGTGGCCGATCGCGTCCGCCTGGGTGTCGGAGTTGCCGACCCCGGCCGGCACGGTCGTCGCTCCGACCTCGGCGGCGCCCGCGTCGAACATCGCGCCCGCCGGCGTCAGGTGGTAGGCGAACGCGTTGAGGACGACGTCGCCCGCGCCGATGCCGGCGGCATGCAGCGCGCGGCCCATGCGCCAGTGCGGCGTCTCCCCCTCCGGCTCGGCGATGGGACCGGGCGACAGGTAGAGCCTGCGGAACGCGCTGACGGGACGCGTGGCGAGGCCGCCCAACGGTGGCATGGCCGCCTGCAGCTCCGGCAGGTCGGACTTGTAGAGCACGGGCAGCGCGGCCAGCGCCTCGCGGGAGGTGAGGCTGTCGGGATCGACCTCGGCGAGGGTCCGCTGGTAGTGCGGCGCGTTCGCCTTGGCGTCGCGCACCACGTCGCGCAGCGCCTCGAGTCGCGCCGCCTCGCGCTCCGCCGGATCGCGCGTCTCCAGCGCGTCGAACGACCTCACCGGTTCTCGAGCCCCCGCGCCGCGCGCTCGGCGCGGATCTCCTCCTTCGACGAGCGCACGGTCTCGACTAGGCCGGCGAGCCCGTCCGCCGACGCCTCGTGGGCGGACGCGAACTTCGCCTTCGGGGTGAACGGGTCGTCGTTCGCCTGCACCCAGTCGAGCGCGCACTCCATGGCGTCGACCCACACGTCGGGATCGCCGCCGGCCCACTCGTTGATCGTGCGGCCGAGCACGTCGTTGAGGCTCGCCATCAGCGCCGGATCGCCGCTCGGCGGCAGGTCGGGCCGCGCGGCGAGGTGGACGCGGAAGCGGTACTGCCCACGGTAGAACAGGCACGTCGCCTCGGCCTTGTCGCCCGTCTCGAACTCACGGGCCGCGCGCTCGTAGTCGCCGGCGGGGTGCTCGGCGAGGGGAAACTGCGCGATGGACACGTCCGCCAAGGCGGACGAGCTGGCGAGGGCGACGGCCGCCAACACCGATGCCCGCATCAGTCGTCCCATGGGGGGAACCTCTTCGACCCGTCGTCCCATCGATCGTGCGCCGCGACGGGACGGACCCGCCCGGTCACAGCCACCGCTTGCGCCTGCGAAACGACTTCACCGACTTGAACGATCGCCGCTCGCCACCGCCGAGGTAGAACTCCTTGACGTCCTCGTTGTCGGCGAGCGCCTCGCCCGTGCCGTCGAGCACGACCTTGCCGTTCTCCATGATGTAGCCGTAGTCGGCGGCCTTCAGCGCCATGTTGGCGTTCTGCTCGACGAGTAGGATGGTGAGGCCGAGCTCGGTGTTGAGCCGCCGGATGATGCCGAACACCTCCTTCACGAGGAGCGGCGACAGGCCCATGGACGGCTCGTCCATGAGGATGAGCTTCGGCTTGGCCATCATCGCCCGACCGATGGCGAGCATCTGCTGCTCGCCGCCGGACAGGTAGCCGGCGAGGCCACGGCGATCCTTGAGGCGCGGGAAGAACTCGAACACCTCGGCGGCCTCCTCGCCGATGTTGGCGGAGGGGCGCGTGAAGGCGCCGAGCCTGAGGTTCTCCGTCACCGTCATGTCCTGGACGATGCCGCGCCCCTCCATGACGAGGAACAGGCCGTCGCGCACCTTGCGGTCCGGCGCGGTGCGCGTCACGTCGGCGCCGTCGTAGTGCACGGTGCCGCGTGTCACCTCGCCGTCCTCGGTGTGCAGCAGCCCGGCGATCGCCTTGAGCGTCGTCGACTTGCCGGCCCCGTTTGCCCCCAAAAGCGCCGTCACCTTGCCGCGCCGCGCCGCCATCGACATGCCGCGCAGCACGAGGATCACGTCGTTGAACACCACCTCGACGTTGTTGAGCGCGAGGAGGTCGTCGCCCGCGGCGGAAGCGGGGGGCGCGGCCGGCTCAGCGAGCGTCACGACGGCGCTCTGCCGTCGCGGTCCGGTCCCGCGGACGGCACCGGACCGGCGTGCCTCACTGGCCGAGCCACTCCGGACGGCGCTCGAGGGTGATGACGTCGACCTCCTCGATCTCCGCCTCGCCGTCCACGAACGAGCCGGAGTTGATCGTCACCTCAACGAGTCCGCGGTGGTCCTCCGTGGTCCAGGTCACGGGGCCGCACACGCCCTCCAGGCCCTCCGGCACCCACTCGGTCTCCTGGTAGAAGCCGTCGCGGATGTTCTCGCCGGTCAGCCCGCCGTTCGCCTTCGCCCACTCCATCGCCTCCTTCATGTAGTAGGCGGCGCAGATGGCGCGGATGTAGTGGTGCGTGGGACGCTCGCCGACCTGCCCACCGCCGTTCTCGAGGATGGTGTTGACGAGCTCCATGCCCGGCACGTCCGCCCCGTAGAACGGCGTGGAGGACGGGAAGATGAGGTTCTGCGCCTCGGCGGCCTCGACGGTCTGGTAGTCGCCGGCCCAGGGGTTGCCCATGTAGGTCGCCTCGACCCCCACGGTGTTGCAGCTTTTGATGAGCGAGACCACCGAGCCGCCAAGGTTGCCCATGTAGACGTACTGCGCGCCGGAGTTCTTGATGGTAAGGCACTGCGCCTTGAAGTCGCCCGGCGCGAGCGGCACGACGACGGGCGGTGCCACCGTAAGGCCGAGCTCCTCGGCGTACTCGGCGCACGCCTCCTTCGGCGCGTTGGGGTAGGGGTGGTTGTCGCCGGTGTGGATGAAGGTGGGGTTCTCGATCCCCTTCTCCTGTGCGTCGTTCGCGGCCCACTGGGCGAGCGCGCGGCACGCGTCGGAGTAGGACGGGCCGTAGAAGAAGTTGTAGGGCGCGGGAAGCTGCGTGCTGGGGTTCGCGCCCGTCGGGTCGGTGAGGTGCGCCGAGTAGGAGCCGGACACGTTGGGGATCTCGTCGCGCGTCACGAACGAGATCAGCGCCTCGGTGTCGGCCGTGCCCCAGCCCTGCAGCGCGACCATGCCGTCGGCGACCCAGCGCTTGTAGAGCGCGATGGCCTCGGGGACCTTGTAGGCGTAGTCCACGGTGTCGAGGTTCACCATGGTCCCGTCGATGCCGCCGTCGGCGTTGATCTGCTTGAACGCGTCGGCGACGCCCGGGCCGAACTGCTTGCCGACGAACGAGGTCGGGCCCGTGTAGTCGGCGAGGTGGCCGACGAGCACCGAGTCCTGCGCCGCGGCTGCGGTCGCGCTCGCTGCCACGACGGCGGCGGCGATCTTCAACGAAGCCTTCATTCACTCCTCCCAACAGCGGCTTGATGTTGTCCGAGGCGCGGGCGCCGCACCCCGCACGCCCTCTTAACGCGTTCGCGTGCCGACGAGAACCGCCCGTCAGTGCGAGAACGGGAACAGCTTCCAGGACGCCCGCATCCGCCGCCAGCGGTGGATGAGGCCCTCCGGCTCCAGAACCAGGAACAGGATGATCGCCGCGCCCACCGACATCTGCTTGATGTAGGCGGACCCCTGGGCGATGGCCGGAAACAGGGCGGCGAGCGCACCGGCGAACACCTCCATCACCTGGGGCAGGAGCAGGATGAACGCGGTGCCTAGGATCGAGCCCGCCACCGAGCCGAGCCCGCCGATGATGATCATGGCAAGGAACTCGATGGACAGGAGGATGGTGAACCCCTCGGCCGATACGAAGCCGAGGTAGTGCGCGTAGAGCGCGCCGCCGATGCCGGCGAAGAACGAGGAGATGCCGAACGCCATGACGCGGTAGCGCGTCAGGTTGATGCCCATGATCTCGGCCGACAGGTAGTGATCGCGCACCGCCACCAGCGCGCGTCCGTCGCGCGTGCGGGCGAGGTTGGCGACCGCGATGTAGGAGACGACGACCCAGAAGAGGACGAGGTAGAAGTAGCGCTGGTCGCTGTTGAGCGCGAGGCCGAACAGCGAGGCGGTCTCGGCGAGCGAGCCGTAGGGCCCGCCGGTGAACCAGGCCGCGCGGGCGAAGAAGTCCTGCAGGATGAACTGGGAGGCGAGCGTCGCGATGGCGAGGTAGAGCCCCTTGAGCCGCGCTGCGGGAAGGCCGAAGATCATTCCCACCGCCGTCGTCATGAGGCCGGCGAGGGGGATCGCGAGGAGGACCGGGATCCCCTGGCTCGCGATCCACGCCGAGGCGAACGCGCCGAAGCCGAAGAAAGCGCCGTGGCCGAGCGAGATCTGCCCCGTCATCCCGACGAGGACGTTGAGCCCGAGGGCCGCGATCCCGTAGATCCCGATGAGGATGAGCTGCGAGAGGACGCCGATGTCGGCGACCAGCGGCACGAGGAGGAGCCCGGCGACGATGAGCACCGTCGCGCGGCCCTCGAGGCGCGTCCTGAACAGCGTCTGGTCGGCGCCATAGCTCGTGCGAAAGTCGCCGGCCGGCCGCGGGTTGGGGACGTGGGCCACTACGCCTGCACCCCGCCTGCGGAAGGCGCGGATCGGCGCCGTGCCGAACACCGTCCTCCGGTCCAAGGGCTCGCGCGGAGCGGGGTGAGCCTCAAGCCGCGCTTCGCTCTTCGGCCTCGACCCCCGGGCCGCTCCGCGCGGTCCTGCGGGTGTCGGCTCCGCTTGAATGTCGGTTCAGGGAGGAGACCATCCCGGTGGATCTTCCGCCGGGATGGTCGGTGGAGGACGCGCGGCATCTCACACTCGCTCGATGTCCGGGGTGCCGAACAGGCCGTAGGGGCGGATCATCAGGATGACGATGAGCACGTAGAACGGCGCCACCTGGTACATGTTGCCCCACTGGAGGTACTGGCCGTCGGCGAACTCGGCGAGGTTCTCCAACAAGCCGATGGTAAGGCCGCCGACGATGGCGCCGACGATGGAGTCGAGCCCGCCGACGATCACCGCCGGGAACACCTTGATGCCGATGATCGCGAGGCTGTTCGACACCGCCGAGACGAGGCCGATGACGACGCCGGCGATCCCGGACACCACCGCCGAGATCGCCCACGCCATGGCGAACACCTGGCCCACCGACACGCCGAGGGACTGCGCCACCTGCTGGTTGAACGCCGTCGCCCGCATCGCGAGCCCCCAGCGCGAGTAGCGGAAGAACCAGAAGAACAGCGCCATCACGATGAGCGACAGCACGAGGCTCATCAGGTAGGCGGTCTCGACGTTGAGCCCGCCGATCGTCACCGTCCCCTGGTCGAACACCTGCGGGAAGCGCACCGCGTTGTTGCCGAAGATCCAGTTCATCAGCGCCTGCATGAAGATCGACAGGCCGATGGTCGCCATGATGACGGAGATCACAGGCTCGCCCACCAGCGGGCGCAGCAGGACGACCTGCACGAGCACACCGAAGATCATCATGAAGACGAGGGAGAACACGAACGCCAGCCAGAACGGCAGGCCGAGTGAGATGACGAGGGACAGGCACGTCCAGGCACCCAACACCACGAACTCGCCCTGCGCGAAGTTCACCACCTGCGTCGACTTGTAGATGAGGACGAAGCACATCGCGACGACGCCGTAGAGCATGCCGACGATGACGCCGTTGACCAGGAGCTGGACGAGGAGCTCGGTGTTCACTCCGCCGCCTCCGCCTCGCGGGCCTCGGGCCGAACGTCGATCAAGGTCTCGATGGCAAGGTCGGCGACGACGCGCTGCCTCGAGCCGTCCTGGAAGTGGATGACGGTGTCCACGTGCACGCTGTCGGCGCCCGAGTAGATCGTCTCGATGATGTCCGCGTACTTCTCGGCGATGAAGCCGCGGCGCACCTTCTTGGTGCGCGTGAGCTCGCCGTCGTCGGCGTCGAGCTCCTTGTAGAGCAGCAGGAACTTGGCGATGCGCTGCTGCTCGGGGAGCGTCGCGTTGACCCGCTCCACCTCGGCGCGCAGGACATCGTAGACCTCGCGCCGCGAGGCGAGGTCCGAGTAGGTGGTGAACGACAGGCGCCGCTCCTCGGCCCACTTGGCGAGGATCGGGTAGCGGAAGCAGATCATCGCCGCGAGGTAGGGCCGGTCCTTGCCGAGGATGACGGCCTCGGCGACGTAGGTCGAGAACTTCAGCTTGTTCTCGATGAACTGGGGCGAGAAGCGCACGCCGCGCGAGGTGGTCGCAAGGTCCTTGACGCGGTCGATGACGACGAGCTGACGGCGCTCGGTGAGGTACCCGGCGTCGCCGGTCTGGAACCAGCCGTCCGCGAAGCTCGCGGCGCTGTCGTCCTCGTTCCTGTAGTAGCCGGACATCATGTGCGGGTGCTGCACGAGGATCTCGCCGAGGCCCTCCGGATCGGGGTCGCGGATCGCGAGCGCGACGCCGGGCATCGGGTAGCCCACCGTCTCGTTGTCCACCTCGCCGGTCTTGTGGATGGTGTGGGCGCCGAGCGCCTCGGTCTGCCCGTAGAGCTGCTTCAAGGGCACGCCCATCGCCTCGAAGAAGCGGAAGGTGTCCGGCCCCATTGCCGCGCCCCCGGTCGCCGCCGAGGTGAGGCGGGAGAAGCCGAGCCGGTCGCGCAGGTGACGGAACAGGAGCGCATCGGCGAGCGCCGAGCGCCTGCCCCTCGCCGCGGCCGCCATGCCGCGATCGACGCCCCAGCGGTAGATCGCGCGCTTCCAGCGCGAGGTGTCCATGATGCGCGCGCGGATGTCGGCGGCGACGCTCTCCCAAACGCGCGGCGAGAAGAGCACGAAGGTGGGACCGATCTCCCTGAGGTCGTGCATGGTCGTCGCCTCGTCCTCGACGAAGTTCACCGTCATGCGCGCGAGGAGGTTCCAGCCCACCGAGTAAATCTGCTCCATCACCCAGGAGAGCGGCAGCACGGCGACGTACTCGTCGCCGGCGCCGCGCGGGTCGGCGGTGAGGTAGGTCGCGACGTGGCCGAGGAAGGCGCGGCTCGTCCACATTGCGAGCTTGGGCCGCGAGGTCGTGCCGGACGTGGTGCACAGGATCGCGACGTCGTCGGCGTGCGTCGCCTCCACCATCTTCGCCCACGCGTCGGCCGTCCCGGCGAGCCGCTCACGCCCCTTCTCCTCCAGCGCGGTGATGGAGAGGAGGCGCGGGTCGTCGTACTTCCGCATCCCGCGGTCGTCGGTGTAGACGATGGTGGTGACGGACGCGATGGCGTCGCCGAGCGCCAGGAGCTTGTCGACCTGCTCCTCGTCCTCCGCCACCACGATCTTCGGCTCGGCGTGACCGAAGAGGTAGCGGACCTCATCCTCGAGCGCGTCGCGGTAGACGCCGAGGCTCATCGCCCGGCAGGCGTGGGCGGCGACCTCGCCCCAAACCCACTCCGGCCGGTTGTCGCCGATGAGCGCGACGACGTCACCGGGCTCGAGGCCGAGCGTGACTAACCCCGCGGCCATGCGCGACACGTGCCGCTCGACGCTCGCCCAATCGTAGGCGATCCAGATGCCGAACTCCTTCTCGCGCTGCGCGATGGCGCGGGGGTGCCGTTCGGCGTTGCGGCGCAGGAGCTTCGGCAGCGTGTCGAGCGCCGCCGCGTCGCGGACGTCGCGCGGCGGCTCGGGCCAGGCGATCTCGTCGCCGCGGACGGTAAGGGCGCTCACGCCTCCTCCATCTCGGCGGCAGCGAGTGCGTCGAGCACGTCGTCCTCCTCGCCGAGGTAGGCCTTCCTGACGTGCTCGTCGGCAAGCACCTCGGCGGGCGTGCCCTCGGAGATCTTGCGCCCGAAGTCGAGCACGATGACCCGGTCCGACAGGTCCATGACGACGCCCATGTCGTGCTCGATCATGACGGTCGTCATGCCGAACTCCTCGGTGAGGGCGAGGATGTAGCGGGCCATGTCCTCCTTCTCCTCGAGGTTCATGCCGGCCATGGGCTCGTCGAGGAGGATGAGGTCAGGCTCGATGGCCATGGCGCGGGCGAGCTCCACGCGCTTGCGTAGCCCGTAGGAGAGGGTGCCCGCCGGCTCGCCGCGCACGTGCTGGATCTCGAGGAGGTCGATGATCTCCTCCACGCGGCGCCGCTCGGCGAGCTCCTCGCGCCGTGCGCCGCCGACCCAGTAGAGCATGCCGGTGAGGACGTTGTTCCTCATGCGGTGGTGCCGACCGACGAGGATGTTGTCGAGCACCGACATGTGGCCGAACAGCGCGAGGTTCTGGAACGTGCGGCCGATGCCGAGACGCGCCCGGTCGTTGATGGAGCGCCTCAGCAGCGAGGCGCCGCGGTAGAGCACGTCCCCGTCGGTGGGCTTGTAGCGGCCCGAGATGCAGTTGAGCATCGACGTCTTGCCGGCGCCGTTGGGGCCGATGATGGAGAACAGCTCGCCCTTGGCGACGGCGAAGGACACGTTCGACAGCGCGCGCACCCCGCCGAAGCGCAGCGACACGTCGCGGGCCTCGAGGATCGGCGCGCCGGCGTCCATCGTGTTCCCCCCATGCTGCCCCAGCGGCCCCATCGTGGCGTCGGCCCGTTGTCCGGCCGCCCTGCGCAGCGACGATCGGTCCGGTTGGTCCCGTGCCGCCAGCCACCGAAGTCTTGCGAGAGTTTGCCGATCGTTTCAACCTCGGCCACCGTCGCGGCCGGCCGGCCGGCGCAGGAGGGACCGCCTTGTTCGACGCCACCATGCAGTACGCCCTCGGCGAGGACGTCGACGCGCTGCGCGAGGCGACCCGCCGCTTCGCGAGCGATCGCATCGCGCCCCAGGCCGAGGCGATCGACCGCAGCAACGAGTTCCCCAACGAGCTGTGGCGCGAGATGGGCGACCTCGGCCTCCTCGGGATCACCGTCGAGGAGGAGTGGGGCGGCGCCGGCATGGGCTACGTCGCCCACTGCGTCGCCATCGAGGAGGTCAGCCGCGCCTCCGCCTCCGTGGGGCTGTCGTACGGTGCGCACTCGAACCTTTGCGTCAACCAGATCCGGCGCAACGGGACGGACGCGCAGAAGGAGCGCTACCTCCCCAAGCTGATCTCCGGCGAGCACGTGGGCTCCCTCGCCATGTCCGAGCACGGCGCGGGGTCGGACGTCGTGTCGATGAAGTTGCGCGCGGAGGCGCGCAACGACCGCTTCATCCTCAACGGCACCAAGATGTGGATCACCAACGGGCCGGACGCCTCGACCTTGGTGGTCTACGCCAAGACCGACCCGGAGGCCGGCCCGCGCGGCATCACCGCGTTCCTCATCGAGCGCGGCATGGCGGGCTTCTCCACCGCGCAGAAGCTCGACAAGCTCGGCATGCGCGGCTCGAACACCTGCGAGCTCGTGTTCGAGGATTGCGAGGTGCCCTACGAGAACGTGCTCGGCGAGGTCGGCGGTGGCGTCGCCGTCCTCATGTCCGGGCTCGACTACGAGCGCGTGGTGCTCGCCGCCGGGCCCATCGGCATCATGGCCGCGTGCCTCGACGTCGTGATGCCGTACGTCCACGAGCGCCGCCAGTTCGGCGAGCCCATCGGCACGTTCCAGCTCATGCAGGCGAAGGTCGCCGACATGTACGTGACGATGAACGCGTGCCGCGCCTACGTCTACGCGGTGGCGAGCGCGTGCGACCGCGGCGAGGTCACGCGCCAGGACGCGGCCGGCTGCATCCTCTACGCGGCGGAGAAGGCGACGCAGGTGGCGCTCGAGGCGATCCAGGCGCTCGGCGGCAACGGCTACATCAACGACTACCCGACGGGCCGCCTCCTGCGCGACGCCAAGCTGTACGAGATCGGCGCCGGCACGTCGGAGATCCGGCGGATGCTCATCGGCCGCGAGCTCTACAAGGCTACGGCGTGACCTTGCCGGAACTCGGTTGCCTTCGCCGAACTCGCGGGAGGAAGCATGCTTCGCGTTTGCCGAGCGATGCTCCATAGACGAAACTGCCGATCCCGCTTGGTTCGCAGCGTCGGACGACTTCGATGTCGTTCCCGCCGGGCCGGCTTCGATCCCACAGCCGGATTCGGCGTCGTGACGGGAAGGTGGCCATGAGCGAGCCGGGCGCCTCGGCAGGGGAGGGCAGCGCCGAAGGGAAGGCGTTCGCCATGGCGCTCATGCTGAACCGGGCGCTGCTGGCGCTCAACGGCGCCGGCCTCATCCTCCTGCCCGCGCTTGCGGCGGTGCGACCCATCTCGCGTGCCGCGGTGGCGCCGGCCTTCGCTGGGTTCACGACAGGACTGATCCTTGCCGCACTGACGGGCTGGCTCCTCCACTTGTCCTGGGCGTCCAAGTCCGCCAACCGACCCGCCCCGCGCGCGCTCGACGTTGCACCGCACCCCCTCGCCTTCGCCGCGCTCGTCGCCTTCCTCGTCGGCGCGGGGTTCGCGCTCAACGCCCTCGTCCGGGAGACCCCATGGCCGTCCTGACCTCCGCCATCTCCACCCGCTCGGAGGCGTTCGCGGCCAACGCGGCTGCGATGGCGTCGCAGGGCGCGGTGGTGCGCGAGGCGGCGGAGCGGGCGCTCGCCGGGGGCGGCGAGGCGGCGCGCGAGCGGCACCTGTCGCGGGGCAAGCTGTTGCCGCGCGACCGCGTCGAGGGGCTCCTCGATCCTGGCTCCCCGTTCCTCGAGGTCGGACTGTTCGCCGCGCACGGCATGTACGGCGGCGAGGTGCCCGCCGCCGGCGCCATCGCCGGCGTTGGCCGCGTTGCCGGCCGCGAGGTGATGGTGTTCGCCAACGACGCCACCGTGAAGGGCGGCACGTACTACCCGGTGACCGTCAAAAAGCATCTGAGGGCCCAGGAGATCGCCCGGGAGAACCGCCTGCCGTGCGTCTACCTCGTGGATTCGGGCGGTGCGAACCTGCCGAACCAGGACGAGGTGTTCCCCGACCGCGAGCATTTCGGGCGCATCTTCTACAACCAGGCCAACATGTCGGCCGAGGGGATCGCGCAGATCGCCGTCGTCATGGGCTCGTGCACGGCGGGTGGGGCCTACGTGCCGGCGATGAGCGACGAGGCGATCATCGTCGCGAAGCAAGGCACCATCTTCCTCGCCGGCCCGCCCCTCGTGCGCGCGGCGACGGGCGAGGTCGTCTCAGCCGAGGACCTTGGTGGGGGCGACGTCCACACCCGCCTGTCGGGCGTCGCCGACCACCTCGCCGCCGACGACCTGCACGCGCTGGAGCTCGCCCGCCGGGCCGTAGAGACCCGCGCGCCTCCGGCAGCCCCGTCGGTCGCGCGGCGGACGCCAGAGCCGCCGGCCTACGACCCGGCCGAGCTCGCCGGCGTCGTGCCCGCCGACCCGCGCGTGCCCTACGACGTGCGCGAGGTGATCGCCCGCATCGTCGACGGCTCGCGCTTCGACGAGTTCAAGCCGCGCTACGGCGAGACCCTCGTCACCGGGTTCGCCCACATCTGGGGCATCCCCGTCGGCATCCTCGCCAACAACGGCGTGCTGTTCGCGGAAAGCGCCATGAAGGGCGCGCACTTCGTGGAGCTGTGCTCGCAGCAGAGGGTGCCTTTGGTGTTCCTGCAGAACATCACCGGCTTCATGGTCGGCCGCGCCTACGAGGCGGGGGGCATTGCCAAGCACGGCGCCAAGCTCGTCACCGCCGTCTCCACCACCGCCGTGCCGAAGGTGACGCTCCTCATCGGCAGCTCCTACGGCGCCGGCAACTACGGCATGGCCGGCCGCGCCTACCAGCCGCGCTTCCTGTGGGCGTGGCCGAACTCGCGCATCGCGGTGATGGGCGGAGAGCAGGCCGCGCGGGTGCTCGCCATCGTGCGCCGGGAGGGGATCGAGCGGCGCGGCGGCACCTGGTCGGACGAGGAGGAGGCGGAGTTCAAGGCGCCGACCGTCGACATGTTCGAGCGCCAGAGCCACCCGCTCTACGCCTCCGCGCGGCTGTGGGACGACGGCATCGTCGACCCCGCGGCCTCGCGCGACGTCCTCGGCCTGTCCCTCGCCGCCACGCTCAACGCGCCCATCGAGGACACGCGGTTCGGCGTGTTCCGGATGTGATGAAGACGCTGCTCATCGCCAACCGTGGCGAGATCGCCTGCCGCATCATCCGCACCGCGCGCGCCCGCGGCCTTGCGACCGTCGCGGTCTACTCGGCGGCGGACGCGGCGGCGCAGCACGTCGCCATGGCCGACGAGGCGGTGCCCATCGGTGGCGCGGCGCCCGCGGACAGCTACTTGCGGGGCGAGCGCATCCTCGAGGCGGCGTTGGCGACCGGGGCCGACGCCATCCACCCGGGCTACGGCTTCCTGTCGGAGAACCCGGACTTCGTGGAGGCGGTCGAGGGGGCGGGGCTCACGTTCGTCGGCCCCCCGGCCTCGGCGATCCGCGCCATGGGGCTGAAGGACGCCGCCAAGGCGCTGATGGAGGAGGCGGGTGTCGCCGTCGTCCCCGGCTACCACGGCGACGCGCAGGACGGCGCGACGCTCGCGGTGGAGGCCGAGCGGATCGGCTATCCCGTGCTCATCAAGGCGCGGGCGGGCGGCGGCGGCAAGGGCATGCGCCGCGTCGACGATCCGGCCGACTTCGCGGAGGCCCTCGCCGCCGCGCAGCGCGAGGGGGAGGCGGCGTTCGGCGACCCGCGCTGCCTCGTGGAGAGGTACGTCGCGACGCCGCGCCACATCGAGATCCAGGTGTTCGGCGACCGCCACGGCAACGTCGTCCACCTCTTCGAGCGCGACTGCTCGCTCCAGCGACGCCACCAGAAGGTGATCGAGGAGGCGCCTGCGCCCGGCATGACCGAGGCGATGCGCGGCGCGATGGGCGAGGCGGCGGTGCGTGCGGCCAAGGCGATCGGCTACGTCGGCGCGGGGACCGTGGAGTTCATCGTCGACGCCTCCGAAGGGCTGTCGCCGGACAAGTTTTACTTCATGGAGATGAACACCCGCCTCCAGGTCGAGCACCCGGTCACCGAGATGGTCACCGGGCTCGACCTCGTCGCGCTCCAGCTCGATGTGGCGGACGGGGCGCCGCTCCCCTTCGCCCAGGACGACCTCGTCCTCACCGGGCATGCGTTCGAGGCGCGGCTCTACGCGGAGGATCCGGCGCGCGGCTTCCTGCCCGCCACGGGGCGGCTCACCACGCTGCGGTTGCCGAAGGGGGAGGGCGTGCGGGTCGACACCGGCGTCGTGGAGGGGGACCGCATCACGCCGCACTACGACCCGATGATCGCCAAGCTCATCGTGCATGGGCCCGACCGGGCGTCCGCCTTGGCGAGGCTCGCCGGCGCGCTTGCCGCGACGCGCATCGCAGGATGCGCGACCAACGCCGCCTTCCTGCGCCGCCTCGCCGAGCACGAGGGCTTCGCCGCCGGCGAGGTCGACACCGGGCTCATCGCGCGCGACCAGGAGGCGCTGACGCGTCCGGCGGAGGCATCCCCGGGGGCGATGGCGGTGGCGGCGCTGGCGCAGCTTAGCCGCCTCGGATCTTGCGCGGGCGGACCGTTCGACGCGCTGGCGGGCTTCCGCACATGGGGGCACGCCCGCCAGTCGGCGCGCTTCGAGGGAGCGGACGGGAGCATCGACCTCCTCGTCACCGACCTCGGTGGCCGGCGCTTTAAGGTCGCCGGCCCCACCGGGGACACCGAACTTGCCGTGGTGGGCGGCACCGACGAGGAGGTACGCGTTCTCGCGGACGGCCGCGTCCGCACCGCGTTCGTGGCGCGCGAGCCGGGAGCGGTGACGATGTTCTGGGACGGCGAGGTCCACCGCTTCGTGCATTACAGTGCATCCGAGCGCGCCGCCGAGGCCGCGGCTGGCGACGTCGTCGCGGCGCCGATGCCGGGCCTCGTGCGCGACGTGCGTGTCGCGCCGGGCGAGGCCGTCACGAAGGGCCAGGCGCTCGCCGTCCTCGAGGCGATGAAGATGGAGCACACGCTGCGCGCCCCGCGGGACGGGACGGTCGCGGGCGTGTCCGTTGCCGCCGGCGACCAGGTCGAGGACGGCGCCGTCATCGTGGCGCTGGAGCCGGCGGCTTAACGTGCTGCCGCGCGGCGCGACTCTCGACGAGGTCCGCCGGCGCTTCGCCTGGGCGATCCCGGAGCGATACAACATCGGCGTCGACGTGTGCGACCGCTGGGCGGATGCGGCGCCCGACCGGCCGGCGATCGTCGACGCCTCGTCGGGGACGACCATCACCACCTTCGCCGAGCTCAAGGCGCGGTCGAACCGCCTGGCGGGCGCGCTCGCCGCCCGCGGCGTCGGCTGCCACGGCCCCGTCGGCGACCGGATCGGCGTGCTCCTGCCCCAGCGCGTGGAGACCGCGCTCGCCCACATCGCCGCCTTCAAGCTCGGCGCGGTGTCGATCCCCCTCTTCACCTTGTTCGGTGAGGATGCGCTGCGCCATCGCCTCGCCGACTCCGGCGCCCGCGCCGTCGTCACCGACTCGGCCGGCGTGCGCACGCTGGCGCGGTTGCGCCCAGTGCTGCCCGAGCTCGCCGTCGTCCTCAGCGTCGACGGCGCCGCGGACGGCGTCGAGGACCTCGGCGAGGCGATGGCATCGCAGGGCGATCGGTTCGACCCCCTCGACACGGGCTCGGAGGATCCCGCGATCCTGCTCTACACCTCCGGCACGACGGGCGATCCGAAGGGAGCGCTGCACGCCCACCGGGTGCTCCTCGGCCACCTGCCCGGCGTCGAGATGAGCCACGACTTCCTGCCCCAGGAGGGCGACAGGTTCTGGACGCCCGCGGACTGGGCCTGGATCGGCGGCCTCCTCGACGTCCTGATGCCGGCGCTGCACCACGGGCTGCCCGTGGTCGCGCGCCGCTTCGACAAGTTCACCGGCGAGGCGGCGCTCGCGCTGATGCAGGCAGAAGGCGTGCGCAACGCGTTCCTGCCGCCCACCGCGCTCAAGATGATGCGCCGTGTGCCGGACGCCGAACGCTACGGGCTCCGCCTGCGCTCGGTGGCGAGCGGCGGCGAGGCGCTGGCCCCCGACCTCATCGCGTGGGGGCAGCGCGTGCTGGGCGCCACGATCAACGAGTTCTACGGCCAGACCGAGTGCAACATGGTCGTCTCCTCGTGCGCCTCCCTGGAGCGGCCGACGCCGGGCGCCATGGGCCGCGCGGTGCCCGGCCACGAGGTCGACGTCCTCGACGAGCGCGGGGAGCGCGTCGCGGACGGCGTCGAGGGGGCGATCGCGGTGCGCGCGCCGGACCCCGTCATGTTCCTCGGCTACTGGAACAACCCAGAGGCGACCGCGCAGAAGTTCGTCGACGGGGCCGACGGTCGCTGGCTCATCACCGGCGACCGCGGCGTGCGCGCTGACGGCCGCTTCGCGTTCGTCGGACGGGACGACGACGTGATCGGCTCGGCGGGCTACCGCATCGGCCCCGCGGAGGTGGAGAACTGCCTCCTCGACCATCCTTCCGTGGCGCTCGCCGGCGTCGTCGCCTACCCGGACGAGCTGCGTGGCGCCGTCGTCGCCGCCTACGTCACCCTTGCCGAGGGCCACGCGCCGTCCGACGCGCTGGCCGCCGACATCGCCGCGCACGTGAAGTCGCGCCTCGCCGCGCACGAGTACCCGCGGGTGGTCCGCTTCCTCGACGAGATGCCGCTCACCACCACGGGGAAGATCGTGCGCGCGCGCCTGCGCGAGCTCGCTCGCGCCGAGGCGGCCGGCATCGAGCGCTAAGACCCTAGGGGTCGGCGTCCGACCGGAACGGGCAGACCTTATCGGCGAGGAGGACGAGCCAGCTCACGATCGCGGTGTCCTCCTCGTCGAGGCGCCCGTCCGCAAGGAGCGGCCCGAGGCGCGCCCTCAGATCGACCCAGTGCACGGAGAAGTCGGCGAGGTCACGCAGCTCCCTTGCGCTGGCATCGGGCCTCGGCAGGCCGCGCCGTCCGTCGTCGCCGCCTCCGCCGGAAGTGTCCGGGGCAAAGAACATCCGCTCGATCCGCATCGCGCTCCTCTTGCACTGCGAAGTTGCTCAAGAGGTTACGGAAGAACCGCAGGTGCCCGCCGTTTAAACGCCGCAAAAAAAGCGTGAACCCGATTTTCCGGCGACGAGTTTAAGGTATGTTCATGCCGGACATTGCCAGAAACTTCGACGAGAAACGGAGCGATCGCGGAATGGAGGCGCGCAAGTCCCTACGAATCAGGATGTTCGGCCCCTTCGCCGCGTGGGTCGGTGCCGACTGCGAGCTCGACCTTCGCAGCACGAAGGCAAAGGCGCTGCTCGCCCTGTGCGCCACCGCGCCGGACGGACGACGCACCCGCGCCTTCGTGCAGGACACCTTGTGGGGACTGTCCGGCACGACGCACGGACGCGCGAGCCTGCGCCAGACGCTGTCCGCGCTGCGTCGCCTCCTCGGCGAGGACTTCGACACGCTGTTCGTGACCACGAACGAGACGGTCGGGCTCAGGCTCGACCGGGTCGACCTCGTCGGTGCGCCCTTCGACGGGACGTTCCTGGAGGGCCTCGAGATCCCAGAGCCCGGCTTCAGGGCATGGGTCGACGGGGCGCGGCGGTCGCCACCGGCCCCGCACGGCAACGGCGTCCGAGCGACGGCGTCCGCCGGGGCGCCGGTCCCCGCCGTGCCGGCGCTACGGGTGGCGCCGATCATCGCCGTCATCCCGTTCGCCGGGCTCGACGAGGAGGGCATGGGCCGTCACCTTGGCGACGCCATCGCCCAGGACGTCACGCGCTCGCTGTCGCGCTCGCCCTACCTGCGCGTCATCAGCCACCTGTCCTGCCGCGACCGGCGGCTGCGGCAGGCCGACATCTGTGACGTGCGCGCCTTCCTCGAGGCGGACTACGTGGTGAGCGGCCAGGTCCGCCTGTGCGGCGAGGCCTTCCGCCTCGACGTCGACTTCGTCGACCTTGAGTCCGGCGAGCTCGAGTGGACGCGCGACTTCTCGGGCACGATCCCATCGTTCTTCGCCGGCCGCGACGAGGTCATCCAGCTGGTGGCCGACGCGACGGTGCGCGCGATCCTTAAGCAGTCGCTGGCGCCGGTGGGCGTCACGCCGCTGCCCGACGTCGCGAGCCACCGCCTGTTGATGGCGGCGATCGCGCTCATGCACCGCATGGCGCTGTCGAGCTTTGCCAAGGCCCGGGAGTGCCTCGAGGAGGTCCTGCACCGCGCGCCTCGCGAGGCGATGCTGCACGCCTGGCTTGCCAAGTGGTACGTCCTGTCCATCCACCAGGGCTGGAGCGTCGACCCGCAACGGGACGCGGCGACCGGGAAGGGCTGCGTCGCCCGCGCGCTCGACCTTGACCCGTCGTGCTCGTTCTCCCTGTCGGTGGCAGGGTTCGTCCACCATCACCTGCGCGAGCTCGACGAGGCGTTCGCGCTGCACACCGAAGCGCTCGCCATCGACCCGAACAACGCGCTCGCCTGGCTGATGAAGGGCGCGCTCCACACCTTCCGCGACGAAGGGGAGGAGGCGGTGCGCCACACCGAGCGCGCGCGCGTGCTCTCCCCGCTCGACCCGCACCGCTACTGGTTCGACTCCATCGCAGCGAGCTCGCACGCCGCGAACGAGGAGTACGAGCTGGCCCTCGAGTTGGCCGACCTGTCACTCCGCGCGAACCGGCGCCACACCTCGACCCTGCGGGTCCGCACCTACGCGCTCGAGATGCTCGGGCGGCACGAGGAGGCGCGTCGCTCGGCGAACGAGCTTTTGCGCCTCGAGCCGGGCTTTACGGTGGAGAAGTACCTCTCCACCCATCCGGCCGCGCAGTACCAGGTGGGCCGCAGGCTCGCCGAAGTGTTCCAGCGCACCGGCGTTCCCCTCCACTGACGGCATTAGCTCCAAGCACAAGGGCGATTGGCAATGACGGGTTTGACGGGACTGACCGGGCTGACCGGATTGACCGGGCTGACGGGACTGACTGGCCTGACGGGGCTGGTGGGACAATCCGGCGACGGCTCTGCAGGGCTCACCGCAGCGTTGATGACCACCCGCGACGGGCTGATCGGTCCGGCGCAGGACCCTGTCCTCGCCGCGCCGCTCAGGGGCGGATCGGACGCTGCCATGGCGCACTGGTCCGGCAAGACGCGCGGGCTCGTCATCGAGGCCGACATCGTGAGCGGGCTCGCCTGCGCTGGCTTCGCGGAGGGTCCTGACGGACGGGCGGAGACGTCGGCGACCCTGTTCGCCACAACCGGTGCCGAGCCGGCCCAGCGCGGGGCGACGTTCGAGGTCTGCCGCACGCCCATCGCGACCTTCGTGCGCCCGACGGACGAGGACTTCCGCATCCAGACCGAGCTCGTGCTCGAGTACGCCGACCTCCGGTTGGACCGGGCCGCGGAGATCGGCGCGCAGATCGAACTGCCCCTCGCGTTCTACGGCCTCGTCGTGCCGCTCGACGACGAGGCGCACCGCATGACGCTGCACATCCTGTCCATAATGCGCAGCCTCGTCGGCAAGGTCGCGATGATGGTGAAGCACCAGATCGCGGCGGTGCGGCCCAACGCCTACTCGATCCAGGTGCAGCCGATGATCCCGACGCCGGGGCACAGCGCCCTGCCGAGCGGACACGCGGCGCAGGCCTTCGCCATCGCCCTCGTCCTCGCCGAGCTCATGCAGGCCGATCGCGCGACCCGCGTCATGCTGCTGCGCCAGGCGGCGCGCATCGCGGTGAACCGGACCGTGGCGGGGGTTCACTTCCCGGTCGATTCGGTGGCGGGGCTAGTGCTCGGCCGGGCGCTGACCGAGGTGGTCGTCGCCCGCGCCACCGGGACGGGGGGCGTGACGCCGCGCCTGTTCGACGGGAGAGGCGTCGGCCGCCTCGACTTCCGCTGGGCGGACTACCTCGAGGACGGCGGCACCCCCGACCCGGCGGCGGACGGCGTCGTCACCCGCGACGGCGCCGCGGTGGACCTCGCCGCGGCGCGCTCGCGACCGCTCGTCTGGCTGTGGGACCGTGCCCGCGCCGAGTGGAACTGCGGTGCGGTCGCATGATCGGCGCATGGCAGGCGGACACCATGTTGCCGGAGCGCGCGCACGAGCTCGACCCCGCGTGCGAGTGGGCGCTCGGCCACGGTGCGGACTTCGCGCTCGAGCGACGCGAGCGTCGCGAGGCCGAGGGCGACTTCTCCCACCTCATCGCCGTCTCGGCCGCGGCGCACGGCGATGGCTGGGAGCGTCACACGCGCCTCGTGCGGGGCGAGCCGTCGGGCAAGTCGCTCGGGGCGGGCTACGCGCTTGCGGAGCGGCTCGTCTTCCCCGCACCGCTGCGCGAGCGCAGCATCGGCGAGGCCGGCCCCGCGCCGGGATGGCAGCGCCCGGACGGCCTCACGCCGGACGAACTCGTCGTGGTCGCCGTGATCGACGATGCGATCAACGTGGCGCACGAGAGGTTCGCTGCGGCGGACGGCGGCTCGCGCGTCGACTTCGCCTGGCTCCAGGACGGGGTCCACCGCGCCGGCTCCGGCGTCGCCTACGGCCGCGAGCTCGTGCGCGGCGAGGTTGAGGCCGCGCGGCGCGAGGCCTGTGACGAGGAGGACGCGCTGCGGCGGCTCGGCCTCCTCGATTACGCGCGGCCCGGCACGGATGCCGTCGCGCGCAGGGCCGCCCACGGCACCCACATCCTCGACCTTGCCGCCGGCGCCGGGCCGCGCGAGGCCTCGCCGAACACGCGCATCATCGCCGTCCAGCTCCCCGCCCTCGTCACGCGGGACACCTCCGGGCACACGTTGGGACCGTTCTTCGTCGCTGCGCTGTCCTACGTCCTGCACCGCACGCGGCTCATCGCTGCTGCGGTGGGGCGGCCGGTCCCGCTCGTCGTCAACTTCAGCTTCGGCACGGGCAGCGGCCCGCACGACGGCGGCCACATCATCGAGGAGGCGATGGACCACCTCGTGTCGCACCACGAGGCCGAACCGGCGGGCGGGCCGGTGCGCATCGTCGTGCCGAGCGGCAACCGCAACCTCGCTGCAGGGTGCGCGGCGGCGGAGGCCCGGCCGGGGCAGCGGACCAGCCTTGCGGTGGACTGGGTACAGCCGCCGGGCGACGGCACGTCGAGCTTCCTCGAGGTCTGGCTGCCGGCGGGTGCCGTGCCGACGCTGCGGATCGCTGCGCCTGGGGGCCCGCTCACCAAGGTCGCCCTCGCCGACGGCCCGCAGGTCCTCGTGCGGCGCTGGCCGGGGGATGGCGGGCAGGGCATCATCGCGCGGGCGACGCTCGATCGGCCCACCTTCTGGCGCGACGACGAGGCGCGACCGCGGGTGACGCTCGCCCTCGCGCCCACCGAGCCGGACGCGACGTCACGCGCGCCCGCGCCCAGTGGCCCATGGCGGGTGGAGGTGTCTGCTGAGCTCCCCGCGGGTGCCTGCATCGAGGCCTGGATCCAGCGGGACGACGCTCCGCTGGGACATGCACCGCACGGCCGCCCGTCGACCTTTCGCGACGGAGCCTACGCGTCGACCGACGGGCGCGGCTTCCTGGTCGACGTCGACCCTGACGCGCCGCCTGCGGGGGTCGTGCGTCGTGCCGGCTCACTGAGCGGTACGGCGACGGCGACGGCCGCCTGCGCCGTCGTGGTGGGTGGCTACGTGCACGGTCCGTGTGCAGCGCGCATGGCGCCCTACTCAGCGACCGCCGGGCCGCACCACCGCGCGCCGGACGTCGCCGCCGTGGCGGACCGGTCGATCCTCCGCCCTGGCACCCTTGCCGCCGGCAGCCGCAGCGGCAGCCGGGTCGCCCTCGCAGGGACGAGCGTCGCCGCTCCGCTCGTGGCCCGCTGGCTCGCCGAGCGCATGACCGGCGCGGCCGAAGGAGGTGTCCCGGCGACGGACCTTGCTGCCTACTTCGCGCAGGACGCTGGCCGCAGCCCCTTCGTGCCCCTTTCGGCGCGGGGAGGCGCAGGTGCCCTGCATCCGCCAGCAATGATGCGGCTCGACTGAGGGCCCATCGCCGGCACTCGCCGCTGCACATTGAACTTCCGAGCTCGCCGCAATGTCGCCACGCGCGAGCCCCATTGCGGTCCGAAGTCCTTAGCCAATAAACGATAGTTTCACGGCTCGGCCCGTGAGGATGGTTTAGGGTTCCGGTGTCTGAAGGTGGGACGGTCCGTCGGCGTCACGCTTCGCAAGGTCCGTAGCGGCGTGGTGCAGGGGCTTCAACGTTGAGGGAGGCAGCCGCATGGTCCACATGGAACCGTTGCCGCGCACCGGCTACGACGACGACGGCAAGCTCATCTTCCTCCCAGCCAGCGCGTTGGACCGCCCGCAGGAGCGCCTGGTCCAACGCCGCTACTGCCCATGCTGCCGTCGCACCATCGACGCTGGTCTGCACGCGTTCGGCGACGGCGACAGCTGCCTGGCGGAACCCCTCAAGCTGCAGTAACCCTGGGGCTTCGGACGCTTCAGCTCACCCCTAGTTGCCTCCAGCGCTTCGTTCGCGTCGGGCATCGGGAATGTGTTTTCGTCCGCCAGCAACCAAACGGGCACTCGTTACGTATGTCATAAAGAGCCTTGCCCAGGGGTTGCCGGTGCCGGCAGGATCGCGCTACGCCCTGGAGTTGTGGCTCGACCCTGTGTGCACTTACTGGAGATCGCAATGAGTGAACCTGACACCCCCGTGCAACGCGCCGTCATCGTGACGGAGAACGAAGGCGCGCGCACCATCGACCTCGACGCAGGTCGCCGTGCGTTCCTGCGCAGCGTCGGCGTCGGCGCGGTCGGCGCGACGGCGCTGGCCGGCGGGATCGGCGGGTCCGTCCGCACCGCCCGTGCCCAGGACGGCGTGATCAACGACATCGCGATCCTCAACTTCGCGCTGAACCTCGAGTACCTTGAGGCGGAGTTCTACCTGCGCGCCGCGTTCGGTCGTGGGCTGTCCAACGACGACATCGACGGCGAGGGTGAGCTCGGCCCGGTCACCGGCGGCGCCCAGGTGTCCTTCGACACGAAGGACATCCGGCTCTATGCCGAGGAGATCGCCATGGACGAGGAGGCGCACGTCAAGTTCCTCCGCGCAGCCACGGGCGACCAGGCGATCGCCCGTCCGGCGATCAACCTGCAGCGCTCGTTCAACCAGGCGTCCCGCGCGGCCGGGCTCGGTAACAACTTCAACCCCTTCACCAACGAGGTGAACTTCCTCCTCGCCGCGTTCATCTTCGAGGACGTGGGCGTGACCGCCTACAAGGGCGCCGCTCCGCTCATCGAGGATCCCGCGATCCTGTCGGCGGCCGCGGGCCTCCTCGGCACCGAGGCCTACCACGCGGGCCTGGTGCGCACGACCATGCGCGGCCTTGGCCTCCTCGTTGAGGCGAACCGGATCTCCGACGCGCGCGACTCGCTCGATGGCCCTTCGAACCGGGACGGCGGCATCGGCACGCGCAACCGCTCCAACATCGTGCCGACGGACGACAACGCGCTGATCTACGGCCGTACGCCGCGGCAGGTGCTCGACATCGTCTACCTCAGCAAGCGCAAGCGCGGCGGGTTCTTCCCGCAGGGCATCAACGGCGCGCTGGACGCCTTCAGCGGCAACGCCGACGACGACGACGACGACAACTGATCGTCAGCCGAGGGGCGGCGGCGCTTCGGCGCCGTCCCTCGGCCCTGGCGCGGCGGTCGATCACTCGTCGACGATGGTGATCTCGCCGCGCAGGATCTTGAGGAGCGTGTCGCTCGAGGCGTCGGCGAGGCTCGCCCGTCCGGCGGTGACGCGCGCGGCCTCTGGCGCCTCCGCGGTGTTGCGCTCGCGCCCAGGCTGGAACAACGCGAACGTCTCCGTCCGGCCCTCCCGCGCTAGCGTGAGGCTCGCGCGGTCGATGGCCTCGACCCGCCAGCCCGCATGCGAGTCGTCCGCCTCCAACGAGATCGTCGTCCCCGCGCCGAGGTTGTTGACGATGGCGATGGACCGCCCGGCGATCTCGATCACCCCGATGAGCTCAAGGTTCGGCCGTGGTGCCGGTGGCGGCGCCGTGCGCTGCGGCTCGGGCTCAGGCGCGGGTTGCGGCGGTCGCCGCGTCGGGCTGAACAGCGGCCGCTCGCGGAACGCCTCGAGCGCCGACGACGGCACGCTCGCCATCGGGTTCGCCGGCGCGGCGTCGGCCTGGACCTGCGTGGCCGACGGGGCCGCGGTTGCCAACTGACCGGCGAGAGCGACCGCGCTGATGACGGCATGCCGCCTCACGCGCCCCGCCGATCCCACACGCTGCGCACCGTCACCTCGACGCGCAGGAGCGGGTCATCCTGCGAGCGGGCGTCGGACGTCCCGGTAGGGCGGACCTCGAGCGCGCCGACGACGACGAGCGGCGTGCCGACCTCCATGCGGTGGAGCGCGGTGAGCAGCGCCTCGTTGGTCGCCTCGAACGTCAGCCGCACCATCACACCCGGCGTCGACCCGTCGGGGTCGCCGTCCTCCGCTTCGTCCGGCGTCGCGTCCTGTACCTCGACGATGCGCGCGCCGGCGTCCGCCGCGATGCCGACGAGGTGCTGCTGCAGCGCCGCCGTCGCGAGCGCGCGCGAGGCTCCGGACAGGAGCGCGCCGTCGGCACGCAGGGGGCCGTCCTGCGGTCCTGCTCGTGCGAGCCTCGCCTCGAGGGCCGCGACCTCGACGGCACGGCGCTCCAGGCTCGCGCGCCCCTCGGCGGCACGGGTGAGGTTCCCCGCGATCAACCCCGCGAGGACGAGGGGGAGCGCGACGAACGCTGCGACGGCCACGAGGCGCAGCGCGGTGTTCGATTGGGACGAGGGGGTCACGGCTCGCCCACCGCGGGGGCGCGCGTGGCAAGGATGTCGAAGGCGTCCCGGCCGTCGCCGTCGCGCACCACGGGAGCTGCGAAGCGCACGTCCGTCAGCCCGTCGGCTCCCTCGAGGACCGCGATCAGCGACGGTGCGTCGTCGGAGATCCCGGTGAGGCGCACGCTGGCCTCATCGACGGACAGCGCCGTCAGGTGACTGTCGTCCGGCAGCACGGTCGCAAGGCCGTCAACGAACAGCGCGATGGAGCGGTCCGGCAACTTCGCGGCGAGGAGGGTCGCGATGGGGTCCGCGGCCCCCTGCGCCCCGGAGCGCTCGACGACGGCGCGACGGACCGCGGCAGCACGGTCGCCGAGCGCGTCGCCGGCAACTTCGGCGCGCGCCGCGAGCCACGCGGACCCCGCCGCCGCCGCGCCGAGGAGGACGAGCACCGTAACGACCGCGACCTTGAGGCGACGGCGCGATCGGCGGCGGCTCGGGTCGGCGGCGCCACGGTAGAGGTCGACGGCGACGGGCTGGGCGAGGTCGGCGCCCGCCACGCCAAGGATGGTCGGCGTGAGGCCGAGCCCGGCCAGCGGGCGGGCCGCGGCCTCGGCGATGGCGCGCGAGGTTGCCACCACGTCGACCGCCACGTGCCCATCCGGTTCGGCGACGTCCGCCGCCTCGTAGCCGAACAGCACCTGATCGCCACGCCACGGCGTCATCCGGTCGAGCCGATGGTGCAGCACGGCGGCGAACACGTCGCGCGCCGCGTCCGGCAGGCGCACGGTGCGCCGCAGCACCTTGCCCTCGCCGAGCCGGAGCTCCACCGAGCGGCCGCCCCAGCTCTTCACGGTCCGCTCGGCCGGCTCGGACAGTTCGTCCACCCGCCCGAGGCGATCCACCGTCCGGCCTGAGACGCGCCACAGCGTGAGGCCGTCGTCGCCGTCCACCGCCACGAGGCGTGCGGCGGCGCCCGTCCGCCGCAGCAGCGGGTCGAGCACCTCGGCGAACGCGTCGAGCAGGCGATCGAAGGCGCCACGGTTGCCACCGTCGTCGAGCTGTTTCGAGGGCGCCATTCCGCCGGGCTGCGCCGACGCGGTGTCCGTCATGTGACGGTCCGCAGGACTTCGTCGATGGTCGTCACCCCGGCGGCGACCTTGCCGAGGCCGTCCTCCAGCATCGTGCGCATGCCGTTGTTCCTCGCGGCGGCGCGCAGGGCGTCGGTGTCCGGCGTGCCGCGGATCAGTGCTCGCAGTCCCGGATCGACCTTCATCACCTCGAAGATGCCCACACGACCTCGATAGCCCGTGCCGCCGCACGCCGAGCACCCCCTCGCCTCGAAGGTCCGGGCGGTCGGCGGCAGCCGCGCCGCGCCGGCCGGCAGGGCTGCGGCCACGTCGTCCGCCGGCCGCTCGGCGCGGCACCGCAGGCACAGCCGGCGCACGAGGCGCTGGCCGACGACGCCGCGCAGCGTCGCGCCGATGAGGTACGGCTCGACCCCCATGTCGACGAGGCGCACGACCGCGTCCGCCGCGCTGTTCGTGTGGAGCGTCGTCAGCACCAGGTGCCCGGTGAGCGCCGCCTGGATGGCGATGGCGGCCGTCTCGCCGTCGCGCATCTCGCCGACCATGATGATGTCGGGGTCGTGACGCAGGAAGGCGCGCAGTGCGCTCGCGAAGGTGATGCCGATGGCGGGGCGCACCTGCGTCTGGTGGACGCCGGCGACCTCGTACTCCACAGGGTCCTCGACGGTGACGATCTTGCGCGAGGGGTCGTTGACGAGGCCGAGGGCGGTGGCGAGCGTGGTCGTCTTGCCGCTCCCTGTGGGACCGGTGACGACGACGAGCCCGTGCGGCTCGGCGAGCAGGGCGCCCACCGCATCGCGATCCGCCTCCTCCATGCCGATGCGAGACAGCTCCAGGAGCCGCGGGTCCTTGACGAGGACGCGCAGCACCGCGGTCTCGCCGTGCATCGTCGGCATGATGGCGACGCGCACCTGCGCCTCCACCGCGCCGACACGCACGTTGGCCCGCCCATCCTGGGGCAAACGCCGCTCGGCGATGTCGAGCCCGGCGAGGATCTTGATGCGCGAGACGACCGCCGGTGCGAGGTGGCGGGGCAGGGCGGGCTCGGCCCGCAGCAGACCATCCACCCGCAGCCTCACGCGGAGCTGATCGCGCTCGGTCTCGAGGTGGACGTCGGTGGCGCCGAGCTCCACGGCGCGCTCCAGGAGGTCGTCGATGAGGCGAACGATGGGTGCGCCACGAGCAAGGTCTTGCAGCGTGTCGACCGTGTCCTCGAGGGCGGGTGCGAGCTCCGCCGCGGGGGCCGCTGCGGCCGGCTCGCCGCGCTCGAAGACGAGCGCGAGGTCTTCGAACGATGCGACGGCGAGGGGCAGCGGGCGGCCCAGCGCCAGCGCGACGGCCTCCATAGCGTCGCGTCGCCCTGGGTCGGCGACGGCGAGGAGGTGCGTGCCGTCCCCGAGCTCCAGGGGGCACAGGTTCGCCTCGCGCAGGAAACGCCGCGACAGGTCGCCGAACCGCGGTGTCCCTGCGGCCAACTCCGCCGAGCCGAGCCGCCGGAGCCCGTGGTGCCGGGCCGCGGCGTCCGCCAGGTCGTCGCCGCTTGCCTCCTCCGCACGCCAGGCTGCCTCGAGGTCGTCGACGCGCTCGACGCGCTCGAGCGCGCTCGGGCCAGCCGCCAACTCCACACCCACGCCGATACTCCCACGTCCGCCCGCCGCATCCAACGCATGGGGCGAGCTCACCGTGCCGAGCGGCTGCCGGCCGCGTGCGGCCACCGGCGACGTCCATCGGCACGTCACGACCGTATCACAAGATACCGGCGGCACGCTTGTGAAAGCAACGTCTTGGGGCTTTGCGTTAACGGCTGACTCGCGCACACGGTATAGGCTCGCGGCGATCGCGCGGGCGCATGTCCGCCTCAGCGCCGAGAGTCGCCAACCGCCGCCGAAGGAGACGTCGTGGGTCAAGGACAAGTCCAGCGTCGATGATCCAGGTCCTCGTCCGCCTCGCGCTCGTGGCGGCCCTTGCGCTCGCGGCCGCCTGTGCGAGGACCCCTGCCGCGATCAACGGTCCGTTCCAGAACGAGCCGGTGTTCTCCGACCTTGCTGCCCGCTCGCCGCGCGCCACCGCGCCGCAGACGGCGGACGGGCTCGTGCCCATCGACGGTGGCGTCGGCGTGTCGCAGACGTTCCAGGAGACCGCCGGCCCAGCTCGGCGGACGACCGACGGCGCGACCGGGGTCCCGGACGACGGGGCGACTGACGCCGCGTCCGGCGCAGCGACCTACCGGCTCAACTTCGACGAGGCGCCGCTGTCGCAGGTCGTGCGCTCCATCCTGTCGGACGCGCTGGGCCTCAACTACTCCACCGGGGTGGACCTGTCGCGCACGGTGACGATCTCGTCGGTCCGGCCGGTGCGGCGCGACGAACTCCTCGCGATCCTCGAGAACCTCCTCGAGGGCGAGGGTCTTGCGCTCCTGCCATCGGGCGAGGGCTACACGATCGCGCCGGCGGGCACCCGGGTCGCCCGCGTCGACGGTGCGGGGGTGCGGGCCGGTTACGGCATCTCGGTGGTGCCGCTCCGGCATGTTTCCGTCGAGGCCATATCGCCGATCCTCGAGGGCTTCGTGGTGCCGTCCGAGGACGTGCGCGTCAACCTCGCCCAGGACGCGGTCGTGGTGCGCGGCTCGGCGGCGGCGCGGCGCGCGGCGGTGGAGGCGATCCTGTCCTTCGACGTCGACTGGATGGAGGACCAGACGGTCTCGATCTTCGAGCTGAGGCGCAGCGAGCCGGCGCAGGTGGTCGACGAGCTGGAGGAGATCTTCTCCGCCGGCGGCGCCGAGGCGCAGGCCGCCGGAGCGATCGAGTTCAAGGCCATCGAGCGGCTGAAGGCGGTGATGGCGCTGTCGAAGAACCCCACCCTCGTCCGCCGGGCGGCCGCCTGGGTGCGCCGGCTCGACGTCGCCAACAGCGCGGTGCGCGACAACGTGTTCGTCTACCGTGCCAAGCACCGCAACGCCGCCGAGCTCGCCAGGATCGTCGCCAGCCTGTTCGAGGCCGACGCTGTGACGTCCCGCTCGCCGGAGGCCGGCCGCCCGCTCGCCGGCGGCGGCGACGAGCGGGACGACGTGGCAGGCTTTGCCGCCCCCGACTCGGAGGACCGGTTCGCCGACGCCGCCCTGCTGGTCGCGGAGGCCAACGGCGACGCCGAGCCCGGCACCATCGACCTCACCACGCGCGGCGGCGACGGTGCCGCGGTGCGCGTCAGCGCCGACGTCGCCAACAACGCCGTCGTGGTCTACGCGGACGGCGAGACCTTCGCGCAGATCCTCGCCACCTTGAAGACGCTCGACGCGACGCCGGTGCAGGTCGCGATCAACGTGACCATCGCCGAGGTGCGCCTGACCGAGGCGCTGGAGTTCGGCGTCCAGTACTTCGTGAAGTCGGGCAGCATCGGCCTCGACGCCGACAACGGCTCGGTGTCCCTGTTCACCGAGGTCGCCAACACGCTGCAGCAGCAGATCCCGGGCTTCAACTTCGTCGTCGGCTCGAACAGCGACCCCGACGTGATCATCTCCGCCCTCGACGCCATCACGGACGTCGAGATCCTGTCCTCACCGTCCCTCGTCGTCGTGGAGAACGAGACGGCGACGCTCCAGGTGGGCGACTCGGTGCCCGTCACCGTGCGCCAGGCGCAGAGCGTGCAGGACGTCGACGCGCCCATCGTCAACCAGGTGGAGTTCCGCGACACCGGCATCATCCTGGAGGTGACGCCGCGCATCGGCGACAACGACGCGGTGACGATGCGCGTCGCCCAGGAGATCTCCGCCGTCACCGGCGATCCGAACAGCCTCACGCCGACGTTCTCGCGCCGTCGGGTCACGAGCGCGATCTCCGTGCAGAGCGGCCAGACCGTGCTCCTCGCCGGGATGATTTCGGCCCGTCGCACGCTGGACGATCAGGGCATCCCGCTGTTGAAGGACGTGCCGGGAGTGGGCAAGCTGTTCTCCGAGACCCGGCGCGGGTCGGAGCGGACCGAGCTCGTGGTGCTCATCAGGCCGGTGGTGATCCGCTCCGGACAGGACGCCCAGTCGGTGGCCGAGGAGCTGCGCATGAGGATGCCGATCATCGGTGGCCGCGATGCGCCGATCGGCGTGGTGAAGCCGTGACCACGTTGCGCGCGACGGCGGGCCGCCTCGCCGGGGTCGGCATCGCCGGCGCCGCGGCGATGCTCGTCGCGGCCACGCCCGACGGCTCGCTGCCGGCGCATGGCCTGGTGGTCGCGGCCGTGGCGGCGCTGCTCTCGCTGATCGCGTGGCACGACCTGCGGACGCTGACCATCCCGGACACCGCCGTTGCCCTCACCGCCTGCGTTGCGCTCCTTGCTCGAGCCGTCGTCATGCCCGTGGACGCGAGCTTGCTCCTCGTCCTCGCCATCGACGTCGCGGGATCGGGTGGCGCGTTGTGGCTCGTGCGCGAGGCGGGGTATCGGCTGCGCGGCGAGGACGTCCTCGGGCTCGGCGACGTGAAGCTCGCCGCTGCGCTCGGCCTGCTGCTGGGTGCGCTCGGCTTCGCGCTGGCCCTCCTCGCGGCGAGCGTCACCGGCCTCCTCCTCGCGCTCGCCCTGGCGGCGACGGGCCGGCCCGTGGGGCGAACCACCAAGCTGCCGTTCGGCGCGCTCCTGGCGCCGAGCGCGCTCCTGACCTGGCTCCTCATCGGGCGAACGGCGTAGTCGTGACGCGGTTCGAGTACCTCGCGATGGATGCCGCCGGGAACGTCTCCGACGGGGCCATCGAGGCAGCGTCCGTCGCCGATGCCGCGGACGCGTTGGCCCGCGCGGGCCTGACGTCGCTGCGCACGCGGCCCGTGCGCTCCTCCGGCGGCGTCCTCGCTCGCCTCGCCCCTGAACCGCGGCCGCAGCACGTCACGGCCCTCACCGCCGACCTTGCGATGCTCCTCAGCGGCGGCGTCGTCCTCGACGAGGCGCTCGCGATCCTCGCCGACCTCGAGGAGCGGCGCTGGCTCCAGCGCCTCGTGCGCAGCCTCAAGTCCGAGATCGCGGCCGGGTCGAGCCTCTCGGAGGCGCTGGCTCGTCACCCGGCGCAGTTCCCGCCAGTGTACGTCGAGACCGTGCGCGTTGCGGAGGCTGCGGGCCGGCTCGCGGAGGCCCTCGATGGCCTTGCCGCCGAGCGGCGCCGTGCCGAGGCGCTGCGCACGAGGGTGATCGGCGCGCTCGCCTACCCCTCGTTCCTCGTCGTCGCGGCGCTCGGCGTCCTGGCGTTCGTGCTCGGCGCGGTGATCCCCCAGTTCGAGGCAGCCATCGAAGGCTTCCGCGACGAGCTCGACCCGGCAGCGCTCTTCGTGTTCGACCTGTCGCGTGCCTTCCGCGACCATGCGGACGCGCTCGGCCTCGGCCTTGCGGCGCTCCTCGCCGGCGCCCTTGTCGCGAGTCGGCTCGGGCGCGGGCGGGCGCTCGGCATCGTCCTCCTGTCGCGCCTGCCGGGAACGCGCGCCATCGTCGCGCATCACGAGACCATGACCTTCTGCCGGACGCTCGCGGTCCTCATCGGAAATGGGGTCGACATCACCGCCGCGCTGCGCCTCGTGCGGGGCGTGCTGCGCCTGCCGGCCTCGGCGCAGCGGCTCGACGGCGTGCTCGCCGAGGTGCGCCAGGGCCGGCGCCTGTCGGACGCGCTCGCGCGGGAGGGGCTGATGCCGCGCCACGTCGTCCAGATGCTGCGCGTCGGCGAGGAGGCGGGCGAGCTCGCCTCGAGCGCGAACCGCATCGCCGCCTTCACCGAGGCGAAGCTGTCAGCCGCGCTCGCCCGGTTGACCGCGGTGCTGGGGCCGGTGCTGATGGTCGCGGTCAGCCTGTTGATCGCCTGGGTCATCATCTCGGTCATGTCGGCGCTCGTCGGCATCAACGACCTTCTTGTGTAGCGTCATCGGCAGAAGGCAGGATCGCGTAGACAATGGCATCCTCCGATCGCTCCCGCGCCCGTCGGCGCGACACCCGCGGCGGCTTCACCCTCGTGGAGCTCCTCGTCGTCCTCGTCATCCTGGGGCTCGTCATGGGGCTCGTCGCCCCGAGGGTGCTCGGCTACCTGACGAGCTCGCGCGAGCGCGCTGCGGCGCTGCAGATCACGTCCCTTGGCGCCGCCCTCGACCTCTACTTCCTCGACGTCGGGCGCTATCCCTCCGAGGGCGAAGGGCTCGAAGCCCTCGTCGAGCGGCCCAGCGCCGCCGACCGGTGGTCGGGGCCCTACCTGCGCGACGGCGCGGTCCCGCTCGACCCGTGGGGCAACGCCTACGACTACACGCCCGACGGGGGGCGCTACGTGCTCGCCTCCATGGGACCCGACGGACGGGAGGGCGGCGGGGATGACGTCGCGGGGCAGTAGCGACGGCTTCACCCTCGTCGAAACGCTCCTTGCCCTCGCGGTGGTGGCGCTGGTCGCGAGCCTCGTCCTGCCCTGGGCGACGACCTCGCGCGGCGCCGCGGCGCTGCACCGTCAGGCTGAGGCCGTGGCGACGTTCCTGGAGCGTCGGCGCAACGCCGCCGTGCGCTCCGGCGCGCCCGTGGTCGTCGACGTCACCAACCGGTCGATGGTGTCGGGCGCATCCCGGCTCGACCTCGCGGATGGGGTGAGGTGGCAGGTCGGCGTCCCGCGGCTGGAGTTCTCGCCGGACGGACGCGCCTCCGTGGCGGTGGTGCGGCTCGTCGCGGGCGCTCGCGAGCGGGTCGTGCGCGTCCACCCCTACACCGGCGCGGTGGAGGTGGTGCGGTGAGGCGACGCTGCGCAGGACGCGGAGGCCGGCGCGCCGGCTTCACCCTCGTGGAGGTGCTCGTCGCGCTGACGGTGCTGGCCGTCGTGACGGTGGGCGTGCACCGCGGCCTCGTCTCGGCCACCGCCGGCACCCGCCGCGCGGAGGAGGTGGTGGGTGCGGAGCGGGTGGCGCGCACGCTGCTCGCGGCGCCCCTCGGCCCCGTCGCCCCCCCGGAGCGGCGGAGCGGGACCATGGGCGGACGTGGCTGGTCGATGTCGCTCGAGGCCCTGGCGCTTCCGCCGGCCGAGACGCCGTCCCCCGCGGCTGCCGACTGGACGCCGCTCCGGGTGCGCTTCGCGGTGTCGGTTCCAGGCGCTCGACCGCTCGAGGTGGAGACGGTGCGCGTCGTGCCGCGCAGCCCGTGACTGCCCGACGGCGGCGCGGTCGGCGCGACGGCTTCCTCATGGTCGAGGCGCTGGCGACGATGGTGCTGACCGGCCTGATCCTTGCAGGGCTCGCCGCCACGATCTCGCTGATGGCGGCGGCAGGCGAGCGGGCCGCAGCGCGGGCGGAGCGCGCCGAGGCTACCGCGCTGCTCATCGCGGCGCTGCGCCGGGATGTCGCCGCCGCGGTGCGCGCGCGCTGGGGGCGCGACGGCGACTTCGTGTTCGAGGGGACAGCGGACCGGCTCACGTTCGCGCAGGACGGCGCCCAGGGCCACGGCACGCTCGTCGTCCTCCAGGCCGTCATCGACCCAGCCGGCACGCAGCTCCTACGCGCCGAGGGTCCGCTCCATCCCGCAGCCCGCGGGATGGACGACGTCGCCCTCGGCCCTGCCGTGGAGGTCGCCGCGGTGCGGGGGCGGATCGACTTTGCCTACGCCTCCGCAGGCGATGGCGGGGCCGAGCTCGTCACGAGCGTCTGGCCGCCGTCGCGGACGATGCCGGATACCGTGCTGGTAAGGCTCGGCGAGGCGACGTTCGCGGACCGCATCACCCTCGCGGTCGACGCCGAGGCCGGGTGCGCCGCCACCGCCGAAGCGTTCTGCTCACGACGGCCGCCCGTCGATGACGAGTGACGGCCGACCGACCCCCCGACGCGACCGCGTCGGGGGCTTCGTCCTTGTGGCTGTCCTGTCCGCGCTCGCGCTGATGGCGGCGGTCGTCGGCGCCGCCACGCTCGCCGCGCGCGGCGCCACCGACACGGCCCGGCTCGCGCTCGATCTGCTTGTGCTCGACGCCCTGTTCGAGGCGGGCATCGCCATCGCCGGGTACCAGCTCTACGGCCAGGGCCGACCCCTCGGCGCCCTCGACGGCGAGGTCGTCCGCTTCGACGACGGCATCGTGCGGCTCGCCGTGGAGACGGAGGCGGCGTTCGTCGACCTCAACGGGGCCGAGCCGGAGCTCCTCGCCGGGCTGTGGCGGGCGGCCCGGCGAACCACGATGGCGCCCGAGGTGTTCGCCGCACGGGTGGTCGACTGGCGCGACGCGGACCTCGTCGCGCAGCCCGGCGGCGCCGAGGCTCCGGACTACGGCGCTGCGCCCGGGCGGGCGCCGCGGGACGCCCCGTTCAGGACGGTCGCCGAGCTCGGCCTCGTGCTCGGGGTGACGGCGACGGACGTGGGGGCGCTGGCGCCGTTCGTCACCGTCCACAACCCCGACGGCACCGTCGATCCCTCGCGCGCCGCGCCCACCGTGCTCGCGGCCTTGCCCGGGGCGACGCCGGCGATGGTCGAGCGCGTCGTTGCGGCGCGCTCGCGGGGGCTCGCCGGGGAGGCCCTCGCGCTGCTCCTGCCGCAGGTGAGGTCGGTGGCGACCGGACCCAGCAGGGCGCACCGGGTGCAGGTCACCATCGAGCGCCCGGGGTTCGGCCGCCGCACCGGCGAGGCGGTGCTCGTGCGCGCCGTCACCGCCGACGCGCTGCACTACACCGTGGCGCTGTCCCCGCCGGTCGCACCGCTCGATGGGTGAGCGCCGCCTGCTCCTACTCGCTGGGCAGGTAGCGTTCGACGAGCGCCCACCACTCGTCGCTGGTGATGCGCCGCAGGATGGCGCGGTTGAGCTCCTCGAAGAGCGCCTCGTCCGCCTCCGAGGCGAGGGCGAGCGTGACGTACTGCGGGTCCTGCGTCGTCGTCGAGATGGTGAGTTCGAGCCCCGAGCGCGCGACGGCGCTACGCAGCTCCGGAGCGCCGCCGGCGACGGCGTCGACGGCGCCGCCGGCGAGCGCGTCGAGCGCCGCGCCGAAGGAGGCGACGGGCGTCACGTCGACGTCGAGGCTCGCAAGGTAAGCACCGGCGGAGGAGCCCTCCACGACGGCGACCCGCCGCTCCGCAAGGTCCGCCGGCACGGAGAGCGTCCGGCCCGCCTCGAGGTTGACCACCGAGATCACCGAGGCGGTGAGGGCAGCTGAGACCGCGAGGCCCATCAGCATCCACAGCATGGCGACCGCGCGGCCGAGGAAGGTGATGGGCGCCTTGTCGCCGTAGCCGATGGTGGTGAGCGTCACACCGGCCCACCAGAAGCCGTCGCCGAGGCCGGGCAGCGCGCGCGCATGGAACTGGTCGGCGTTGCGCCGTCGCTCCAACGCCCACACCACCGCGCCGACGGCGAGCAGGAGGACGCTGAGCGCTGCGACGATGCGGGCGAACTCGATGCTGAAGAGGCTCGATAGCACGCGGGCCAAGACGAACTCGCGCTCCGAGGCGACCGCAAGGGTGGCCGTGTAGAACGGCATCAGGTAGTCCGCCGACGCCTCCCCCTCGGCCGTCGCGTCCACCGCGAGCGCGACGTCGACCGTTCCGCCGCCGAGCGCCCCGGCGCCGTCCGCCTCCAGCGGCACGATCTCGTAGGCGAGGCCGAGCTCCTCCGCGCTCATGCGCCACAGGTCGATCGCGATCCCCTGCCAAGCCCCGTCCGAGCCCGTGAACGCGAACGGCGGACGATCGGGCGCCCCGACGACGACCGGCCCGTCCTGTCCCAGGCAGGGCGTCGCGGTGGCCACGAAGGCGGCGAGGAGGATGGCGAGGGGCGATCTGCGCATGGGATGTCCTTCGAATGAGCTCTTGCGAGCTAACCCGATAGAGGCCGGGGGGGTTCGCCGCGCACCGCGAGCGCCGAGGGGCTGCCCGGCAAGGGCTGCAGCGAGCCTCGGCGCCGCCACCGACCGCGCTATGCGCTGGAGGCGTGCCGCAGCGCGTCCTCCAACCGACCGTGCTCCTTGGCGGGCGTCGGTTGGGCGGGTGGGACCATGCGGTCGCTCGCGAACCGGCCCTGCACGCGGAGGAGCGTCTTGAGGCGCTGCGTCGCGCGGCCGCCCGGCGGCACGCCGTAGACGGCAAGGGCGAGCGGGTAGATCCGCTCGTGCGCGGCGCGGGCGGCGGCGAGGTCGCCACGCTCCACGGCGTCAAGCAGCGCGACGATGGGCGCTGGCACCACGGCGGCGAGGCTGACGATGGCGCCCTCGCTGCCGACGACGGCGCTGGTGAAGAGGTGCTCGTCGCCCGACCCCATGACGGCGACGTGCGGGGCGACCTCGCGGACGAGCCGGCGGTTGGCCTCGTAGGCCGCCACCTCCCACGATCCCTCCTTGACCGCCACGACGCCGGGCATCGTCGCGAGCGCTGCGAGCGTGCGCGGACCGTAGGCCATCGCCCCGGCCTTCACCGACGCCTGGAACAGGAGGAGGTCGCGTCCGGCGGCGGCGATCGCCGCGTGATGGGCGAGGACGGCGTCGTGCTCGGCGCCGAGCGCCCAGCCGTCGGGCGGAAAGACCATCAATGCGTCGACGCCGACCTCGGCGAGGGCGTCCGCGTGGCGCGTCGCGGCGGCGCTCGACGCGACGTTGACCCCCGACACCACGGGGACGCGCCCCGCCACGACGCGCACGGCCTCGCGCGCCACGTCCACCTGGTCGGCGAGCGGCAGCGTCCCGTTCTCACCGGCATGACCGTTGACCAGGAAGCCGGTGATGCCGCGCTCGTCGCTCAGCGAGCCGAGGAGCGCTCCGAACGCGGGCAGGTCCGGCGACGCATCCTCGCGCACGGGAACCGGCACGGCCGGCATCACCCCGCGCCAGCGGGACGGCTGGTTCACTGGTGGTCCTCCCGTTCGAGCACCGGCACGGACGCGGCTGCCTCGCCGACGAGGCGGTCCACCGGAAACAGCGGCAGCTCCGGCTCGCGGCCGAGGATCGCGTCGGCGAGGAGCTTGGCGATGGCGAGCCCGCTCGTGTAGCCGGAGTGCACGCTGCCGCAGACCCACGCCCCGTCATAGCCGGGCAGCGGGCCGACGGCGGGCATCGCGTCGGCCGTCTCCGCCTCCAGGCCCGCCCAGGCCCGCGCGAGTCGGGCGCCGGAAAGCGCGGGGATCGCGTGGCACGCAAGGCGGATGTTGCCGATCAGCCGGTCGGCGTGGAGCGTGTGCCCGCCGCGCTCGCGGTCGCCGATGCCTTGCCAGCCACCGCCGATCACCACTGTGCCGTTCGGGTACTGTTTGAGCGACAAGAGACCGCTCGCGATGCCGATCACGGTGCGCATGACCGGTGCGAGGCGCTCGGTGACCGCGAGCTGGTTGATCAGCGTCTTGATGGGGAGGCGCACGCCGAGCCACCCCGCCATGGGCTCCAGCCACACGCCGCCGGCAAGGACCAGTCGGCTGGCCCTCACCCGTTCCCCCACCGCCGTACGCACGGCGTAGCCCCGACCGAAGGGCTCGACGCCGACGACCTCGGTGTCCTCGCGCAGGTCGGCGCCAGCATCAACGAGCGCCCTGCGGTAGGCACGCCCCGTCAGGTACGCTGCTGTGTAACCGTCCACGGGACAGTGCGCGGCGAGGAGCGGGCGGCGCGACAGCCCCGGCTCGACCTCGCGGGCGCGATCCGTCGAAACGATGGTGATCGGCGCGCCGGCCTCCCTACGCAGCCTCGCCCGCTCGGTGAGGAGCTCCGCCTCGCGCTCCGTGAACGCGAGGGACAGCCCGTCCGTCGTCACCATGCCGACGTCGTGGCCGAGCCAATCGCGCGCGGTCCGCCACATCGCGTGGCCGCGCAGCGCGTAGGGGATCAGCGCGACGCGCGTCATCTGCATGGTGAGGGTGCCGGCGTTGACGCCCGACGCCTCGCGGCACAGCGCGCCGCGGTCGAGCAGGACGACGCGCTGGCCCGCGCGCGCCAGGAACAGCGCCACCGTCGCGCCGTGGATGCCTCCGCCGACGACCGCGGTGTCGAAGGAAGCCGTCACAGGGGTGCCGGCGGCGGGACGGGGATGTCGGCGTAGGTGTAGTCGCCGACGAGATCCTCGAGGGGGACGGGACGCAGCGGCGTTCGGCCGGTCCACTGGCCGACCAGCACGCGTGCTGCGTCCACTGCCGTGGCGTCGGTCCGGCCGGCGAGCGCGACGGCGAGGAGCTCGGCGGCCACGTCGGCGCACATCCGGCCCTGGCACGGGCCCATGCCGCAACGCGTGAAGTGCTTGAGCTGGTTGACGTCCCGCGCGCCGGCGCCGACGGCCTCGTCGATCGCGCCGCGAGTGACGTCCTCGCAGCGGCACACCACCGCGTCGTGCGGGACCGCGGCAACCATCGCCGGGCGCAGCGCGGTGAGGCGGGACATGGCACGGCCGACGACGGCCCGGTCGCGGTCCGCGCGCGGGGGCGCTCCGGCCGCCGCCGCCCCCGCCCGACGCCCCATGGCGACGGCGGCGTCGACGCCGCGAACGCCCGCACCGTCGCCAGCGACGTAGAGCCCCGGCACGGACGTGCGGCCGTCGGCGTCGCAGTCCGGCCGCCAGCCGCCGAGCGCGCGGTCGAACACGTGGCGGGCGCGCAGCAAGCGCGTCAGCTCGCTGGCCGGGACGAGGCCATGGCCGACTGCAAGGCTGTCCGCTTGGAACGTCGTCACCTCACCGACGGGTGCGCCAGCGGCATCGACCGGTCCCACCTCGACCGCCTCGACGGACGTCGCGCCGCGTGCGATGCGCACGCCATGGCGATGGAGGATCGGAACGCGCGGCGCGACCGCGGCCCACCACCGGGCGCCGCGCGCTGCAAGGTCGGGCCGCGTCGCGAGCGCAGGCACGACGCCGAGCCACTCGCTGCGGGACGACAGGTCGACGACGGCGGCGACCGTGCCGCCCTTCCTCACGATGCCCGCGGCGACCGCGAGGAGGAGGGGGCCCGCGCCGGCCACCACCGTGCGGCGACCGGGCAGCGTGTCCCATGCCTTGAGAAGGATCGTCGCCGCGGCGAGGCCGATGACGCCCGGCAACGTCCAGCCGGGGAAAGGCACGACGCGCTCGGTGGTGCCCATGGCGGCGACGATCCGCTCGGCGAGCAGCGTCCTCGGACCGCCCTCGGCGGACAGGTCGATGCGGAAGGGACCGGGTTCGAGCCGCGCGATGGACCACAGCCGATGGCCGAGGAGGAGCTTGATGGCACCGGCGCCCACCCTGCGGCGCAGCGCCTCGCCAGCAGCTCCCTCGGCCCCGGTAAGCTCGGGCCAGCCGGGGGGAGGGGCGCGCCACACCTGGCCACCGGCCGCCGGCGCCTCATCGACGAGCGCCAGCGACGCGCCGGCCTCGGCGGCGGCCAGCGCGGCGTTCGCGCCCGCGGGGCCCGCGCCGATCACCGCGACGTCGACGACCTGCGCAGCCGCTTCCGGCGGCGGGGCGAGCGCGTTCACGATCGCTTCGCGAGCGTGACGCGCATCCCGTCACGAACCGGCACGAGGCAGGTCTGACGCAGCGTGCCATCGACGTCGGCGACGCATTCCTGGCACGCGCCCATCATGCAGAACGCGCCGCGTGGCGTGCCCCCGGTCGGGCTGTCGCGCAGGTACCTGATGTCGTCCGCGATCAACGCGCTCGCCACGGGCTCGCCTTTGCGGCACCGCAGCGGTCTTCCGTCCACCCACAGCGTCACGCCGTCCACGCGCGGGGTGGATGGCTCCGCCGTCCGCGTGACGGTCTCGCGTTTGGGGGCTTGGGTTGGCCTCATGGGGAGCATTGTGCCTTCGCAGCATGTGGCAGGGCCCGGGTGAAAGGAGCGGGCCGTGCCACGCGTCGGATTGGGTTATAAATACGGCGTCCCGCGGCGACAACGCGACGGACCGCCGTGCCGCTCCGCAGCGCCCCGCGGCGCGTCCGCAGCAGCCGCCGGTCCGAGCTGGACAGGTGCCTCCGGTGCGACGTCAGCAGGCGCGGACAGGTCCGCGGTCCGCGGGGCGTCGAAGCCGCGTCCCAGCCACCCACCCGCTCCGAGCTCTGAACATCCTGCACGGTGCTTGAGAGCTTCACGCTCGCCCCGTGGACGTCGTCGATGCAGTCCAAGATGCATCCCGAGTTGGGTTCCCCTAGACGCGAAGACGTAGGGCGAGCGTCCGGGCAGATGGGTGGGTTTGGACGGGCTGCGCGCGGTTCACCGGTCGGAACCCACATCCATATAGCCCGACCGTCGCAGCGGGGCAGACGGTGCCGCAAAGTCTGGTCGCGGCCGGTCGCATTGGTGGCGAAGCGGTGGGGTTCTTCGAGCCACCCGAAGGTGCGCTCGATGGCGTTGCGGTCGCGGGAGAGGGATGGCTGAGACACAGCTTCTCCGACGTCGATTGGTCTTCGGCGGGAAGTCGGGCGGAGCGCCGTCAACCTCGACCGTCCGGCGTATCATCTTGATGCCGTACGCCGGCATGTCCCCTAGGAGGGTCTCGGCAACCTTGCAGCGGGTCGCCTGGCCATCGGTCGAGCGGGAAGGCGACCGGCCAGCGCTGGCCATCGGTCGGGGCATGCATCTTGGAGGTCCGGTCGCCTGGGGACCGATGGCGTGGTGGCGCTCCCCTTTCGCCATGAGCGGCGCAACGGCGTGCAGTCACCGCGGAGGACCGGATTCGAGGCGCGGCGAGAGGTCCGCCAGACGACTGCAGGAGCGTGCACACCGTCGACCTAGACGCCCTTCCACGCCGCACCGCACGAAACGGTCGTAACGCTACTCGAGGCGGCGCGTCCCTTCGGCGCCAGCCCGACCTCAGGACTTGGATGGTCCCGATGAGGAGGCCACGATCGTCGACCCTTGGCTCGCCTCGCAAGTCGGTAGGCAGCCGCGTCGCGAGGCACTCGAACGGCGGCTGCGTGAGCCAAAAGCGCTCTTAGCTCTCGGCATGTTGGTGCGGATGTTGTCGGCCCTTCCCATCGGGATGCGCGCGCAAGCTCCGGTACCTTGCTGGAAGAAGCAAGCTCGGCTCAACCCGCATCATCCGTATGGTGGGCGCGGGTCGGCTGCGGATGGCCCGTCTCACAGCCTTCCGCCTCGTAGGGCGTTAGCGATGAGCGTTCTGCCCGCGTACGGGAAGGCGAGCTGGAGGACTGTCGTCAACGCCGATGAGATCGTGTGCAGCTCCGGAAAGAAGGGGGAGCGCGGCGAACTGTAGGGTTCGCGCGGCCCAGCGTGACCCTCCGGCGTCCCTCAGCTGCGCGGTTAGACGATCGCGACGGCCACCCCGTTTCCGCCGGCCACTGAGCACGACAGCTTGGCGCGGGTGGTGCCGGCGCACCGCGCCGACGACGCCGCTCGATCCGTTCGCCATCCGCCCCGGCCGGGAAGCTCCACTCGCTCAACCGGACATGGGCGAGAAGCTCGACCTGGACCGATCGGACCACAACCGCGCCCGGACCTGCATGGAACACGTTCCGCCGTCCGGACGGTTCCGGGGCGCTTCAGCTTCACCACAAGGATAATTCCACCTCACCCCGTGCGATGCCACACCCGCGAGGGCGCTCCTCCTGGGATGGGGTCGAGGGCGACCGGTGAGCCCGCAAACCGAGCTGCTCGAGGGTTGCCCTTGGACCTCAATCGATCCGTCGCAGGGGCTAGTGCATGTTTGATCCGCAACCTGCATCGGCAGGACAAACGGCCCAACCCCGCCGCCACCCAATGTCATGCATGAGGAGGCCGTCGCGGGGTGGAATAGCGGAGTCCGGAATAGAGCCCACAGGAGAAGAGAAGGTTTCGAACGTCCTCGGCAGGCCTGGCAGCGACCTACTCTCCCGTGGCTTGAGCCAGAGTACCATCGGCGCTGAGGGGGTTAACGGCCGAGTTCGGAATGGGATCGGGTGGGGGCCCCTCGCAAGGGCCACCAGGCCGGCAGAGGACGTTCGTTCGTGAAACTGGTCGATCCGCCCTCCCGAGGATCGGGAAGGGGCTCGCCGTAGACGATGGTCTACGGCGATCGTGCGAGGGGTCATCTCGAGGGACGCCCCCCGATGGGCATGGGGTAATGAGAGTGATCAAGCCGATCGAGCTATTAGTACTGGTAAGCTGCGCATGTCACCACGCTTCCACATCCAGCCTATCAACGTTGTCGTCTACAACGGCTCTCAAGGGAGAACTCGTTTCCAGGTGGGTTTCCCGCTTAGATGCTTTCAGCGGTTATCCCGTCCGCACGTAGCTACCCTGCAATGCGGCTGGCGCCACAACAGGTCCACAAGAGGTGCGTCCACCCCGGTCCTCTCGTACTAGGGGCAGATCCTGTCAATTCTCCGACACCCACGGCAGATAGGGACCAAACTGTCTCACGACGTTCTGAACCCAGCTCACGTACCGCTTTAATTGGCGAACAGCCAAACCCTTGGGACCTGCTCCAGCCCCAGGATGCGATGAGCCGACATCGAGGTGCCAAACAACACCGTCGCTATGGACGCTTGGGTGTCATCAGCCTGTTATCCCCGGCGTACCTTTTATCCGTTGAGCGATGGCCCTTCCACGCGGGACCACCGGATCACTATGGCCGTCTTTCGACTCTGCTCGACGTGTCAGTCTCGCAGTCAGGCGGGCTTATGCCATTGCACTCAACGAGCGATTTCCGACCGCTCTGAGCCCACCTTCGCACGCCTCCGTTACTCTTTGGGAGGCGACCGCCCCAGTCAAACTACCCACCATACACTGTCCCGGGCGTGAGCCGCGGTTAGACATCCATGAAAGCAAGGGTGGTATTTCAAGGGTGGCTCCACCAAGGCTGGCGCCCTGGCTTCAAAGCCTACCACCTATCCTACACATGCCGTCACGAATGCCAGTGTAAAGCTATAGTAAAGGTGCACGGGGTCTTTCCGTCTGACCGCAGGAACCTCGCATCTTCACGAGGAATTCAATTTCACTGAGTCGATGCTGGAGACAGCGGGGAAGTCGTTACGCCATTCGTGCAGGTCGGAACTTACCCGACAAGGAATTTCGCTACCTTAGGACCGTTATAGTTACGGCCGCCGTTTACCGGGGCTTCAGTTCGGTGCTTGCACACCTCCCTTTAACCTTCCGGCACCGGGCAGGCGTCAGACCCTATACGTCGTCTTGCGACTTCGCAGAGCCCTGTGTTTTTGATAAACAGTCG